>NZ_BQYK01000024.1 GCF_023168145.1 Sporosarcina sp. NCCP-2222 | reverse complement strand
TCGTAACAAGGTAGCCGTATCGGAAGGTGCGGCTGGATCACCTCCTTTCTAAGGATAATTACGGAATATGAACCTCCGGTTCATACGTTGACGTTTTGCGTTCAGTTTTGAAGGTTCATCTTCGGATGATCTTTCAAAACTGTGAGGGTTTTGAGAAGCAAGCAGTGGTAGGAAACGAAGGAATGAAGACCGGAGCGTGCTAGCGCACGTGAGGATCTGAATGACTGAGTTGACACCCCAATGCGCCGCTTATCAAAAGCCGAACCTTGTTCATTGAAAACTGGATAAAACGACATTGAAATGCAACAAAACATCAAGTAATCAACCGAGTCGATCACTTAGTGATTGAACATGCAATACTTTTTAACGAGTATGTCGTACTTATCGCTAAGTACAACTACTCACCCGAGGGTTTCGAGACGCAAGCAGGACGAGGAAGCGACCGAACGAGGACCGGAGCGTGCTTAGGCACGTGAGGACCGCAGTGACGGAGCTGACGAAGTAATGCGCAGTGTATCGGAAGCCGAATGAAGGTTAAGTTA
>NZ_BQYK01000023.1 GCF_023168145.1 Sporosarcina sp. NCCP-2222 | reverse complement strand
CGTAACAAGGTAGCCGTATCGGAAGGTGCGGCTGGATCACCTCCTTTCTAAGGATAATTACGGAATATGAACCTCCGGTTCATACGTTGACGTTTTGCGTTCAGTTTTGAAGGTTCAAGTATTTGAAACTTCATAAAATACCCGTTAGGGGCCTATAGCTCAGCTGGTTAGAGCGCACGCCTGATAAGCGTGAGGTCGGTGGTTCGAGTCCACTTAGGCCCACCATATACACTTTTACGGGGCCTTAGCTCAGCTGGGAGAGCGCCTGCCTTGCACGCAGGAGGTCAGCGGTTCGATCCCGCTAGGCTCCACCAATTTTGTTCTTTGAAAACTGGATAAAACGACATTGAAAGCAACAAAACATCAAGTAATCAACCGAGTCGATCACTTTGTGATTGAACATGCAATACTTTTTAACGATTATTTTGTGCTTATCGCTAAGTACTAATAATCACCCGAGGGTTTCGAGACGCAAGCAGGACGAGGAAGCGACCGAACGAGGACCGGAGCGTGCTTAGGCACGTGAGGACCGCAGTGACGGAGCTGACGAAGTAATGCGCAGTGTATCGGAAGCCGAATGAAGGTTAAGTTA
>NZ_BQYK01000022.1 GCF_023168145.1 Sporosarcina sp. NCCP-2222 | reverse complement strand
CGTAACAAGGTAGCCGTATCGGAAGGTGCGGCTGGATCACCTCCTTTCTAAGGATAATTACGGAATATGAACCTCTGGTTCATACGTTGACGTTTTGCGTTCAGTTTTGAAGGTTCATGAAGAGGCGGTATATACCGTCCTTTTGAAACTTTATAATTACCCTTAAGGGGCCTATAGCTCAGCTGGTTAGAGCGCACGCCTGATAAGCGTGAGGTCGGTGGTTCGAGTCCACTTAGGCCCACCATATATACTTCTTACGGGGCCTTAGCTCAGCTGGGAGAGCGCCTGCCTTGCACGCAGGAGGTCAGCGGTTCGATCCCGCTAGGCTCCACCAATCTTGTTCCTTGAAAACTGGATAAAACGACATTGAAAGCAACAAAACATCAAGTAATCAACCGAGTCGATCACTTTGTGATTGAACATGCAATACTTTTTAACGATTATTTTGTGCTTATCGCTAAGTACAAATAATCACCCGAGGGTTTCAAAAAGCGAGTAGTGCTAGGAAGCGACGGAGAGAAGGAAGGAGCGTACTAACGTACGTGACTGACTGAACGACCGAGCTGACAACGCAATGCGAAGCTTATTGAAAGCCGAATTAAAGGTTAAGTTAGAAAGGGCGCACGGCGG
>NZ_BQYK01000021.1 GCF_023168145.1 Sporosarcina sp. NCCP-2222 | reverse complement strand
TTTATCGAGAAGCATTCGGAAGAATACCGCGTGAATAAGATGTGCAAAGTGCTCGGTGTGTCAAAAAGCGGTTACTACAAATGGCTTGGCAGACAGAAAAGCGACACGCAACTCAAAAAGGAGAAGGCACAAGCCCAAATCAAACGGATCTTCCATGCGAAAAGAGAAGTGTATGGCAGTCCACGAATCAAGAGAGAACTGGAGAAAGTAGGCATGGTTTTATCCGAGAAGACTGTCGCGAACTACATGCACGAGCTTGGACTATCTGCGACGGTTCCGTTCAAATATACCGTGACGACCCAATCCAATCACGAACATCCCATCTATCCCAATCTGTTAAACCGGGAGTTTCATGCGGAAGCACCCAACCGAGTGTGGGTCGTGGATATCACCTACATTTGGACAAGCGAGGGTTGGCTGTACTTGGCGACCGTCATGGACCTATTCTCCCGAAAAATCATTGGCTTTAATCTGGCTACCACCTTAAGCAAGGAGCTGCCGCTCTTGGCATTAGAACGGGCCTTTCAGTTTCGCTCGCCAGAAAAGGGATTGATCCATCACTCCGACCAAGGGTCACAGTATGCATCCCATGACTATATTGCCCTCCTCACGGAGAAGCAGTGCAAAATCAGCATGAG
>NZ_BQYK01000020.1 GCF_023168145.1 Sporosarcina sp. NCCP-2222 | reverse complement strand
GGCAATACTGGAATCGCCCACGATTCTACTACTCGCCACTTTATTTGGAGAGGCGGGCATGATAGCCTTGGCGGGAAAAGCCAGCTGTATGTGCTGGATTTCCTGGCTTGGGACTCATGCCCGTAGAGGCTCCATGTCAAGTTGCTTGACGACGCATCAAGTCTTACGACTTTTCAACTGAAAACAATTTTCTATTCCAGTATTTATTAGCGTCTACATAACTGATCAATACGGCACTTATGAGCCGGAATGCAGATTGGGTGTTCGGGAAAATCCGAATCACACGTTCTCGCCTACGTATTTCTTCATTTAGTCGTTCTACGCTATTCGTACTCCGAATGGACTTTCGATGGGCAATCGGAAAGTTCATATACTGGATGGAATCTTCGAACCCTTCGTCCAGTATAGCTAACGCCTTTTGGTACTTAGGATTCTCTTCGTACGTTTTAAAGAATATATCTTTTAGACTTCGCAAGGCATCCATCTTTTCGGCTGCAAACATACTTTTTAGCAGACTGATGGCATCCTCGCTGCCTTTCTTAGGCAAGGCTTCGACAATATTACGCTTGAAGTGTACATTGCATCGTTGCCAAGACGTGCCGACGAAGTCTTGTTGAATCGCCTTCTTCAGCCCTTCGTGGGCATCGGAGACGATCAATTTGGGTGACTGGAGACCTCTCGAAATGAGGGATTGGAAAAAGGCCGACCAACTCTTGAAGCTTTCATTGTGATCGACTTTCAAGCCAAGGATTTCCCGGCGACCGTCCTCGTCAATTGCGAGGGCAATATAGACTGCCTTGGAAACTACACGATGGTGCTCCCGTACTTTGATGTACATGGCATCCACGAATAAATAAGGATAATATTTCGTGTTCAATGGCCGGCTCGCCCATTCGTTGACAATTGGATCCAGCTTGGATGTTAAAGAAGAGACAAAGGATTTGGATACGCTCTTGCCACATAACTGCTCCACGACATTAGTTACTTTTCTTGTCGACACGCCATTTACGACCATTTCTAACATAGAAAGGACGAGAGCTTGATCGCAGCGGGCATACTTTTCAAACACGGAAGGCGCAAAATCTCCTTGTCTCGTGCGCGGGACCTTTAGTTTGATTTTCCCAAGACTCATGGTGTATTCCCGTTCATAATAGCCGTTTCGGTAATCGACCCGGTCATTCGAACGTTCATAGGAAGCCGCTTGTAAGTACTCGTCCCGTTCTTTTTCCATATATTCATTTAGGACTAGAACGATAGTTGATTTGACGACAGCGTCAATGTTTGAATTCATAACAGAGTCTTTTAAAATATCCATATCTAAAGTAAAATTAAATTGAGTCACTTTCCATTCCTCCAAATGTTTATC
>NZ_BQYK01000019.1:14108-19057 GCF_023168145.1 Sporosarcina sp. NCCP-2222 | reverse complement strand
GTCGCTGAAAACATTTTATCACAGGGATGGAAGTGGCTTTTTCCTATTTACACAATTATATGGACTTAATCGAATCCGCTTCCGAACCACTCGTATAATTCTCGAACCGCTCGAATCCGCTTCCGAACCACTCGTATAATTCTCGAACCGCTCGAATCCGCTTCCGAACCACTCGTATAATTCTCGAACCGCTCGATTCCGCTTCGGAACCACTCGTATAATTCCTGAACCGCTCGAATTCACTTCCAAACCACTCGTATAATTCTCGAACCGCTCGATTCCGCTTCCGAACCACTCGTATAATTCATGAACCGCTCGAATCCGCTACCGAACCACTCGTATAATGTCCAAACCAATCGTTTCCGTTCCCAGAACTACTCCTATCCTTCTAAGCAGCACTTTCACTCATTAAAACCACCCCTATTTCTCAAGGCTTTCCATTCCTTTCCGCCACCGAAATAAATGGCGGGGACTGTGTTTTTTTGTTGAACAATGATAGAATGAGTTGTGAGTAAATTACGAAAAGAGGATCGGTATGAAAATCGCTATCTCTTCAGATCATGGCGGCAATCGGCTTCGCCAGGAAATTATGCAGTTATTGAATGAATTGAATGTGGAATATGTGGATTATGGACCGGATTCCGATGCATCGGTGGATTATCCGGATTATGCTTCGCCTGTGGCCAATGGTGTGGCCAGCGGGGAATTTGACCGTGGCATTCTGATTTGCGGTACAGGGATCGGCATGTCGATTGCGGCGAATAAAGTGAAGGGCATCCGCTGTGCTTTGGTGCATGACGTATTTAGTGCAAAAGCGACGCGTGGCCATAATGATTCAAATATATTGGCGATGGGCGAGCGAGTCATCGGGCCTGGGCTGGCGAGGGAAATTGTCGCGACTTGGCTGGATACTCCATTTGAAGGCGGGCGTCATGAACGGCGCATCGCGAAGCTTGCGGAATTAGAAGATAAATAAGGCGGTGGAACAATGGATGCATTGCATTTGTGGAAACTGCAGTTGGAACAGCTTTTAACGGAGTTTGAAGAACAAGCAAAACCGGTTCCGGGGACATTTTTTGTTGTCGGTTGCTCCACGTCCGAAATTGCCGGCAAGCGAATTGGCACAGGCGGCGCATTGGAAGTGGCAGAGGCATTATTTGCGCCATTGCAAGCCTTTGCGAAAAAACATTGGCTCTACTTGGCATTTCAAGGATGCGAGCATATTAACAGGGCCTTGACGATCGAGCGTAAGGCTGTCGAGAAGTTCAATTTGGATCCTGTATCGGTCATACCTGTGATTCATGCAGGGGGATCTATGTCCGCTTATGCATTTGAACATTTGGAAGACGCAGTCGTTGTGGAATCCATTCGGGCAAATGCGGGGATCGATATTGGCCAGACACTCATCGGCATGCACTTAAAACCGGTTGCTGTTCCGATCCGGACTTCGATTAAAACTATCGGAGATGCTGTCGTGACTGCTGCGACGACTCGCCCGAAATTAATTGGCGGCGAGCGGGCGGTATATAAACGAAGCGACTTGGATGAGAATTGTTAAGATATTAATAAAACCAGGTGTTCCTTTCCGCCAAGAGTGGAAGGGAGGCTTGGCATTCATTACACAACCTACCAAGCACTCGTATATTCGCAAGAGAACGAAATAAAGATGTGAAATCCGAGGGACCTATTCACTATCAATGGACTGCTAGACTTCCATCAGGCTACATAATTCTAAACGACAAAACCTTTACAGCAATAACTGAAAATGAAACCAAGCGCACCTTTCCATCTGGAGCGAAAGGGACGCTCGGCTTCGGTCGGGCTGCCGGCTTTGTTATGAGGCCAGGCACTTCACCGGGCATATATAAATTTGAGGCAAAGGGGAAATGACACATGGATTTGAGCAATGTGAAGCGTGAAGATGCGGCGGTTTTTGAGGCGATTATGGCTGAAAAGAAACGCCAGAATGCCAATATTGAATTGATTGCATCCGAGAACTTTGTTACAGAAGCAGTCATGGAAGCGCAAGGCTCCTATTTGACGAACAAGTATGCTGAAGGCTATCCGGGCAAGCGTTATTATGGCGGATGTGAGCATGTCGACGTAGTAGAGAATATCGCACGTGACCGTCTGAAAGAGATTTTTGGCGCTGCTTATGCGAACGTGCAAGCCCACTCCGGTGCACAGGCGAATATGGCTGTTTATTTCACAGTGCTTGAGCCGGGCGATACAGTGCTTGGCATGAACTTGTCCCATGGCGGACACTTGACACACGGAAGCCCGGTTAACTTCTCCGGCATTCTTTATAACTTTGTGGAGTATGGCGTAAGCAAGGAAGATGAGCGCATCGACTACGAAGACGTACGTCAGAAGGCGCTAGAGCACAAGCCGAAAATGATTGTAGCTGGAGCGAGTGCATATCCTCGTGAGATCGATTTCGCGAAATTCCGTGAGATCGCTGATGAAGTGGGCGCGTATCTCATGGTCGATATGGCGCATATCGCGGGTCTCGTGGCAGCTGGAGAGCATCCAAACCCAGTGCCGCATGCTCATTTTGTTACATCGACCACACACAAAACATTGCGTGGACCACGTGGCGGCTTGATTATGATCAATGAAGAATTTGCGGAGCAGTTCGGACGCAAAATCGACAAGACCATCTTCCCTGGTATACAAGGCGGCCCACTCATGCATGTCATTGCAGCAAAAGCGGTGGCTTTCGGTGAAGCGTTGAAACCTGAGTTCAAAACATATATCCAGCAAGTGAAGAAAAATGCGCATGCGCTAGCTGAAGGATTATTGGCAGAAGGGGTCGATATCGTTTCTGGCGGTACTGACAATCACCTATTGCTCATTAATTTGAAATCACTTGGCATTACTGGAAAAGTGGCAGAACATGTCTTGGACGAAGTCGGCATTACTGTGAATAAAAACACGATTCCATTTGACACGGAAAGCCCATTCGTCACATCGGGTGTTCGGATCGGAACGCCGGCGGTCACTACTCGTGGATTTAAAGAAGAAGAAATGAAAGAAGTTGCTGCTATCATTGCAAAGCTTCTGAAAAACCACGAAGACGAAGCAGTAAAAGAAGAAGTGAAGCAACGTGTTGCAGCATTGACAGACCGTTTCCCACTATATAAGTAATCCATGCGACAAGCCGCCTCTGTGCGGCTTGTTTTCATTTCGAATCAAATATTTCCAACCTAGCAAGCAACCCAACTCATATCCGTTCCGTCCTATTGTATGAAGAGCGAAAAAACGACAAATTCAGGCGATAAGCATAATTGGCGCATGGTGTTGGTTCAGCAGAGAAATGCTCAAATAATTCTACATTCATGAACTTTAACAAAGCGCTTACTGACAATGCCTCTTGGCGGAGGTTTCTGTTATAATGTACAGGACATTCGAAAAGGAGCGATTTATATGGCGAAAGTACACGTTTTTGATCACCCGCTCATTCAGCACAAATTGACACATATCCGGGACGTAAATACCGGAACAAAAGAATTCCGCGAGCTTGTTGATGAAGTGGCGACGTTGATGGCGTATGAAATTACGCGCGACTTGCCATTGGATGAGGTGGAAGTGGAAACGCCGGTCCGCATGGCGAAATCGAAGGTGCTAGCAGGAAAGAAGCTTGGCATCGTTCCGATTTTACGGGCAGGCATCGGAATGGTGGATGGCATTCTGAAATTGATTCCAGCCGCGAAGGTGGGTCATATCGGTCTGTTCCGCGATCCGGAAACTTTGCAGCCGCATGAGTATTTTGTAAAATTGCCGTCTGATGTGTCGGAACGCGAATTCATCGTGGTGGATCCGATGCTGGCAACTGGCGGGACTGCTGTAGAAGCGGTCAATTCCTTGAAGAAACGCGGTGCGAAGAATATCCGGTTCATGTGCCTGATTGCTGCACCGGAAGGCGTCGAAATCTTTACGGAAGCTCATCCTGATGTGGACGTTTACATCGCTGCACTTGATGAAAAATTAAATGAAAAAGGATATATCGTTCCAGGTTTAGGAGACGCTGGCGATCGACTCTTCGGAACGAAATAACGGGGAAGGCGTGAGTGGTTTGACACGGAAATGGAAAGTGATGACGATCTTCGGAACTCGTCCCGAAGCGATCAAAATGGCACCGCTTGTACTGGAATTGGAAAAGCATACGGAGGATATCGAATCGATTGTCACCGTTACGGCGCAGCATCGCCAAATGCTTGACCAAGTACTTCATACATTCGGCATAACGCCGGATTACGATCTGAATATTATGAAGGAGCGCCAGACGCTTGTCGATGTCGCGACGCGCGGATTGGAAGGTCTTGACCAAATCATGAAGGAAGCACAGCCGGATATCGTGCTCGTTCATGGAGATACTTCAACCACATTCATCGGCAGTTTAGCGGCCTTCTACAATCGGATCGCAGTCGGCCATGTCGAGGCCGGTTTGCGGACTGGGAATAAATTCTCCCCGTATCCCGAGGAGATGAACCGGCAATTGACTGGTGTACTTGCGGATCTTCATTTTGCACCGACTGAGCAATCGGCTCGCAATCTGCTGAATGAAGGCAAACTGGAAGACCGGATCTTCATTACCGGGAATACGGCCATCGACGCACTGCAGACGACAGTGAAAGAAGAATACCATCATCCGATTTTTGATAAAATCGGCGACGATCGTCTTATCCTGCTCACGGCTCACCGCCGGGAAAACCTTGGAGATCCGATGCGCAACATGTTCCGCGCCATCATTCGCCTGCTCGACAAACACGACGACATTCAGGTCATCTATCCGATTCATATGAATCCGGCTGTCCGTGAAGTGGCACAGGAAATACTTGCGGATAACGAGCGTGTTCATTTGATTGAACCGCTTGAAGTATTGGATTTCCACAATTTTGCGGCACGGTCCCATATTATCTTGACGGATTCAGGCGGCATTCAAGAAG
>NZ_BQYK01000019.1:0-14011 GCF_023168145.1 Sporosarcina sp. NCCP-2222 | reverse complement strand
AAGAAGCGATCTTTGAATTGACAGATGCTCTGCTTTCGGACGAAGAGGAGTACGCGAAAATGGCGAAAGCGTCCAATCCTTATGGAGATGGACAGGCTTCGAAGCGGATTGTTGAGGCGTTGAAAGGCTATTTATCCTCTATTTAATAAAATCGAGAAGGTCTCTCATAGACCGTCCCAGTCAGAATAGAATTTAGTACTTGGAATCGCTCGGCATGCAGGGGAGGCGACAGCTGCCTTCCTTTGTTTCGAATTTGTGAATTTCACTGATGCTGAAATGCGCACAGGTTAATGAGAGATTCCATGTAAAACGTGTAGCCCTACAAAACGGTCTACACGCTAGGATTGTCCTACCCCGGACAATCCTTTTTTAATTCGAGAAATTTGGGGTATAGGTGTGTAAGAAGATGGATGGCGGATGGCTGGAGCAATAATCCGTATCCTTCGCTGTTTGTGACGGGAGTTCACCCAGCTTGCATTCTGATTTCAGAAAAATATGAACCGAGAAAGATAGTTTTCGAACGGTAGCGCAAGACGAGTGCGGGGACACGCTAGGGATTTAATGATTACCTAGTGCAGGTAGATTACGTGGCAGTCCAACAGATGAAGAGGTTATCTAATAGGAAGAGAGAGGCTATTATGGGCTGTGTTCCGGTGCTGTGCAAAGAGATGGAGCTAAGGCGTTGAAATAAACAGTTCTCTTGTTAGCGGGAAGACGCTCTTCTTTAGGCTAGAGGTGAACAGCAGATGAAACTGGCAGCATAAATTAAAAGTCTGGTCACCTCGTAAAGTTCAGTGGGGGGTGTTCCCATGTCCATGGATGCAATTGAAGCATATATCGTCCAATACGGTTATATCGTCATTTTCATAGCTTTGTTTTTTGGAATTGTCGGTATTCCAGCTCCAGAGGAATCGTTTTTATTCCTGATCGGCATGATGGTTGCCAGCAATCAGCTGCATGTCGCAACAAGTAGTCTCGCTGCAGTGGCAGGTGCTCTGGCGGGAATGATCATCGCATATTTGGCAGGACGTTTTTTCGGCATGTCGCTGATCCGGAAGTTTGGTAAATATATTGGTCTGACCGACGAGAAAGTGGCGGTGTTTCAGGGGAGGTTTCGAAAAAGGGCTGTCTGGACAGTGTTTTTAGGATTTTTCTTGCCTGGCCTGCGTCAAGCGAGTCCCTACATTGCCGGCATGATGAGGATGGAAGGCAAACAATTTATCCTAATCTCAATCGTTGGGGCAATGACATGGATCGGATTTTATTTTGGCCTGGGGATTCTCTCCGCAACCTATTTGCCGATTAAAGCAGAATATGTGCCCTACATCGGTCTCGCTTTTCTTCTTATCTTACTCATCCAACTGATCCGCACAGCTTATAAGAAAAAAAGGAATGGAGGTGCCTCAACTTGAAAATTGTTATTTTTCCTTTCTTCCGTTTCCCTTCAGGTCATTCGAAGGTGGCGGAGGCGATTGAGGAACGGATACTGGACATGTATCCGGGTGCCACTGTGAAAACAGTCGATTTTTTAACGTATTGCAACGGCTTGCTCGGAAGATTTGTCTCCTCCTTCTATATGAAAATGATCAATACAACTCCGGAATTTTATCAAAAGGCGTACCGTTTTTTTATTATGAAAGAGCAAAATGGCGGAAAGAAACATGTTCGCCGCTTTTCCCCCCTTTATTTTGAAAGGAAGATGCGCAGTTTGATTGAAGAAGAGGAACCAGATCTATTGGTGTTCACCCATTCCTTCCCGTCGAGCATCTTTGGCAGGCTTGTCCGCAAACGGAAGATATCGAGCGTTCCAGCCATTAACGCGTACACGGACTTTTTTCTAAATGATGTATGGGCGAAATCCGAAGTCATGTATCATTTCGTGCCTCATCCCGGCGTCCGGGATACGCTAATGGAAACGTACAGTGTGCCTGAACGAAATATTTTTGTCACAGGCATTCCAGTCAAAAAGATCTTTAAAAGCCATTTGCGCCGGCGCAGTCTGCCGCTTCGGAACGTTCTTGTGGCAGGAGGGAATACGGGCTTGTTCGATATTGAGTCGATCGCTTCTCTAGTGAATGCATTTCCAGATATCCATTTTACGTTATTATGCGGGCGCAATATCGAATACAAGCAGCGGCTGGAGCACTTCGGCTTCCCGAATGTAACGGTGAAAGGGTATATCGAAAGCTGTGAGGAGATGAATGCCTTATATGAGCAGGCGGACGCCATTTTAACAAAGCCTGGCGGAGTGACGATTGCAGAATCGCTTTATAAGAGGATTCCGATTATGATTTGCAATCATCTTCCAGGACAGGAGCAGATCAATTTACAGCATTTGACGGAATGCGGTGTGGCCACTGCCATTACTGATAGGAACAAAGTGTCGGAGCTGTTGACGGATACAGTGCAGTTTGAACGGATGATAGAACAGATGGATGCCTATGTCGGCCAGTTGAAGTCAGATGTCGAAGGGGCGATTGAGCAGGTGGTCCGGAGAGAATTCACAAAACGCGTCGTTCCGTACTACAAACCGTGGGATTGGCAGACGGGCTTGAAAGGAATGAAAAAAATACCGCGGCAACTGCAACGATGAGACGAAGGGGTACAGCCGATTCCTTCGTCTTTTTCAATTGATTCGCAAGGGAAGGGCGTCTAGGGGAATCCCTTATCAAATGCAACTTTTTTTTGCTAAAACAAATATGTCGATTGTTTGACAATAAGAAGAGTTTGTGAAGAATTTCACGGGAATCAATTGACATCAAAATGCCCCTATTGTATGCTAACAAAGGGTAAGAATGATAGGAATTCGTACATATGTTGAGCGGAATTGCCATCCAATCGGATGGATTCTATCATCCTTGCACTGGATGCCAAATCGTTCGATATTCGCTTCGTCACGTCTGCGTGAATAGCAACGTGTCCAGGTGAATCGAAATTGGCTATTCAATTTACTTAACTTACAGGTTCCGGCCTTTATTCGGAGTCCTAGCGTTGGTACAAGCTTGGCGGATCCGATCCCCCAAGCATCGCACATCCACACACCCTGTTCCGTCGGTATGCCGCATGGCCATTGCCAAAATTACATCCAAAATAATAAAACCGGGAGAATCACCTATCATGCATACGCTGCGAGAAATCTTTATAAGACAAAAGAAGGCTCTCTTTTTTTTGCTCGCTTTGTTTATGTTAGGATGGTTTTTTACTGACTTCAAGACAATATTTGCGGGTTTAATTCTCGGTTCTCTATTAGGATTGTATAATTTTTGGATACTTGTCCGTAGAATGGAAAGATTTGATCGTTCTATAACGGAAGGAAAGGGAAGAAGCTCGCTTGGGACGCCTTTGCGTTTCGCGTCCGGAGTTGCGGCGGCGGCCATTGCGCTTGCCATGCCCGAAACATTCAATCTGATCGGTACGGTGATCGGCCTTATGATCCCTTATGCCTGGTTGCTGATTGATAGGATACTATTTCACGCAAAGAATCCTTAATCTGATTGCAAAAGGGAGGTGAACGAAACGTGAACCATGAAAATCCGTCTTTCGTTTTATTCGGATTAAGCTTTAACCCAGCCAACATCATGATGTTATTCATCACATGCCTGATTGTATTCCTGATTGCATTCTTCTCAACTCGCAACCTTAAGGTCAAACCGACAGGTATGCAAAATTTCATGGAATGGGTCATGGACTTCGTCAAAGGAATTATCAAGAACAATATGGATTGGAGGACAGGCGGGCGATTCCATGTACTCGGTATTACGTTGATCATGTTCGTCTTCGTAGCCAACATGCTCGGGTTACCAATGGCAGTTGTCGTGGATCATAAGCTATGGTGGAAATCACCGACAGCCGATCCGGTAATCACCATGACACTTGCAACCATGGTCGTAGTATTGACGCACTTCTATGGTGTGAAGATGCTTGGAGTAAAAGGATACTTCAAGACATACCTTCAGCCGATGCCATTCTTGGCACCGCTTAAGATCATTGAGGAGTTTGCGAATACGCTGACGCTCGGTCTTCGTCTTTACGGTAACATTTTCGCTGGGGAAATCCTAATCGGACTTCTCGCTTCACTTGGGGCTTCAAGCGCATTCGGCTTAGCCGGAGCATTGATTCCTGCACTTGCTTGGCAAGGGTTCTCGATATTCATCGGAGCGATCCAAGCTTTCATTTTCGTTATGTTAACGATGGTCTACATGGCACATAAAGTGGACACGGACCATTAAACATATATAACCCGGGAAACGGGAGTAAAAACATACTATTTAATTTTTAGGAGGATATTACACAATGATAGGTTCAGTTGGTCTATTAGCAGCAGCACTAGCAGTCGGTCTAGGTGCACTTGGAGCAGGTATCGGTAACGGTTTGATCGTTTCTAAGACAGTCGAAGGTATTGCACGTCAACCAGAAGCACGCGGTATGCTTCAAACTACAATGTTCATCGGGGTAGCATTAGTTGAGGCCCTTCCGATCATCGCAACAGTTATCGCGTTCATCGTTATGAACAAATAAGAATAGGTCCATACTATTTAAATGGCGAAGTACGCTAGTTTGTCCTTCGCCATTCATTTATGTCGCTCGTCGGCAGTTGAAATTGAAAATAAAGAATTAGTGTTCTTTCTATAACGAATCGAAATGAAAAAGTTATAAGCTCTTGAAGGGAGTGAAACAATCGTGTTTGGAGAATCCTTCGTCCTTTTGTCAGCGAAAGCTGACGCTGGATTTTTGGCAGCTTTGAACGACCGGCTGAATCTTGGCGATATCATCGTCACGGTCCTATTCTTCACAATCCTTATGGTTCTTTTGAAAAAGTTCGCATGGGGCCCGCTTATGGGTGTGATGGATCAGCGTGCCGAGTTGATTGCCAATGAAATCGAAGCGGCTGAAAAAAGCCGTCTTGAGTCTGAAAAACTTCTTGAAGAACAACGCGCCCTATTGAAAGAAGCGCGTGATAACGCACAATCGATTGTTGACAATGCGAAGAAGCTTGGCGAATCGCAGCGTGAGGAATTGATCGTGGCAGCTCGTGCGGAAGTAAACCGCATGAAGGAATCTGCAGCTCTTGAAATCGCAACTGAGAAAGAAAAAGCAGTTGCTGCGGTACGTGAAGAATTCGTTTCCCTATCGATCCTTGCAGCGTCCAAAGTACTTGGCAAAGAAATTTCCGAGGAAGACAACCGTGCTTTGATTGAAGAAACGATTGTGAAGGCAGGCGAAGGCCGATGAGCCAATCGGTTGTAGCAAAGCGTTATGCGACAGCATTGTTTGAACTGGCGCAAAAAAACGGGCAAACCCTTTCCATTCAGGAAGACTTGGCTGAATTGAACAAGGCGTTCCGTGAAAATAAAGGTCTTGGACAGTTAATGACTTCTCCGGATCTGACAGCAACAAAGAAAAAAGAATTGCTTTCAGGCATCCTGAAGGGTGCCAATCCGGTGATCCTGAACACGCTTTATGTTCTGCTTGACGCAAAGCGCATGGATGAAGTGCTCAACGTGTTTGAAGAATTCCATGAACTTGCGAACAACGCAGCAGGTATCGCGGATGCAAAAGTATATTCCACACGTCCATTGACGGATCTGGAGAGTAACTCGATTTCCACAACATTTGCACATAAAGTTGGCAAACAAGCTTTACGTATTGAAAATATCATCGATCCAAGCTTGATTGGAGGCATCCGCCTTCAGATCGGCAATCAAATTTACGATAGCAGCATCGGCGCGAAGCTCGAGAAATTGCAACGTAAATTGATCGGATCCTAATCTGAATTTTGAGGGGTGACATACATGGGCATCAAAGCTGAAGAAATCAGCACGCTGATAAAGCAGCAGATTGAAAACTATCAGTCTGAGATGGAAGTAAGCGAAGTCGGTACGGTTATCCGAATCGGTGACGGTATCGCTCTTGCTCATGGCCTCGACAACGTCATGGCCGGAGAACTGCTTGAGTTCTCAAACGGTGTCATGGGTATGGCGCAAAACTTGGAAGCGAACAATGTAGGTATCGTTATCCTTGGACCATACACAGACATTAAAGAAGGCGATGAAGTACGTCGTACAGGCCGTATTATGGAAGTACCTGTCGGTGAGGCATTGATTGGACGCGTCGTAAACCCACTTGGTATGCCAGTGGATGGACTTGGTCCGATCGCTACAACAAAAACTCGTCCGATTGAAAGCCCGGCGCAAGGCGTTATGGCTCGTAAATCCGTTCATGAACCATTGCAAACAGGTATCAAAGCGATTGACGCTCTTGTACCGATCGGCCGTGGACAACGTGAATTGATCATCGGAGACCGTCAAACAGGTAAAACGACTGTTGCGATCGATACAATCTTGAACCAAGCGGATCAAGACATGATTTGTATCTACGTGGCAATCGGCCAAAAAGAATCTACAGTCCGTGGGGTTGTCGAAACACTTCGTAAGAACGGTGCGCTTGATTACACAATCGTTGTAACAGCATCCGCTTCTCAACCGGCTCCACTTCTATACTTGGCACCATACACAGGAGTAACAATGGGAGAAGAGTTCATGTTTAATGGCAAGCACGTTCTTGTCGTTTACGATGACCTTTCGAAACAAGCAGCGGCTTACCGTGAGCTTTCCTTGCTACTTCGCCGTCCTCCAGGCCGTGAAGCATATCCTGGTGACGTATTCTACTTGCACTCCCGTCTACTCGAGCGTGCAGCAAAACTGAACGATACATTAGGTGCAGGTTCCATTACAGCACTTCCATTTGTTGAGACACAAGCAGGGGACATCTCCGCTTATATCCCGACAAACGTTATCTCCATCACAGATGGACAGATCTTCTTGCAATCGGATCTATTCTTCTCGGGCGTACGTCCGGCGATCAACGCTGGTCTTTCCGTATCCCGTGTAGGTGGTTCCGCGCAAATCAAAGCGATGAAAAAAGTTGCGGGTACACTTCGTCTTGACCTTGCGGCATATCGTGAACTTGAAGCGTTCTCTGCTTTCGGTTCGGACCTTGACGCAGCGACAAAAGCGAAATTGGACCGCGGTGCACGTACCGTTGAAGTCTTGAAGCAAGACTTGAACAAGCCACTTAAAGTCGAATACCAAGTTGTGATCCTTTATGCGCTCACACGCGGACTTCTCGACGACGTTGCTGTACATGACATCCTTCGCTTCGAAAGCGAAATCAACAACTGGCTCGAATCGAACCACACTGAAGTGTTGGATCATATCCGTACGACAAAAGATCTTCCGTCCGATGACGTGATGAAAGAAGCCATCAACGCATTCAAGAAGACATTTGTTCCGTCTGAAGCTTAATTGATTCTCGGGTTTTGATCTAAATAAACGATAAGGTGGTGAATTGCCAGTGGTATCATTACGCGATATACAAAGCCGTATTAATTCAACGAAGAAGACGTCTCAAATCACGAAAGCGATGCAGATGGTTTCCGCTTCCAAGCTGAACCGTGCGGAAATGAACGCCAAAGCGTTTGTTCCTTACATGGATAAGATGCAGGAGGTTGTTGGTGCAATCGCAGGAGCGACATCCGATTCCGGACACCCGATGCTAGTCAGCCGCCCCGTGAAAAAGACAGGTTATATCGTTGTGACATCCGACCGCGGACTCGTAGGCGGTTACAACAGTAACGTGCTGCGTGCGGTAAAACGTGCGATCGAATCCCGTCACTCGAAAGACGACGTGAAAATCGTCGCAATCGGGCGGAAAGGCCTTGATTTCTTCAACCGCCTTGGATACAACGTTGTCGATAGCCTTGTCGGCTTATCGGACCACCCTTCTTTTGATGAAATAAAAACAATCGCGACACGTGCTGTTGGCATGTTCACAGAAGGCGAATACGATGAAGTGTACTTGTACTACAACCACTTCGTCTCCGCCATCTCCAGTGAAGTGACGGAAAAGAAACTACTTCCGCTCACGGATCTTTCACCAGCGTCAACAATGTCTTCGTATGAATTCGAGCCTTCAGCTGAAGTGATTCTCGAAACGCTTCTTCCGCAATACGCGGAGAGCCTCATCTACGGAGCCGTGCTGGATGGAAAAGCGAGCGAACATGCTTCCAGTATGACAGCGATGAAGACTGCAACAGATAACGCCAGCGAATTGATCGATTCGTTGACACTCGTATTCAACCGCGCTCGCCAAGCTGCCATTACTCAGGAAATCACTGAGATTGTCGGCGGGGTAGCCGCACTCGAATAGAGGAACGAACTGAACGGGAAAAGTAAGACAGGAGGGAAAAGCATGAATAAAGGACAAATCCTTCAGGTTATGGGTCCGGTTGTCGACGTTTCATTTGCAGACGGACAGCTTCCATCGATCTATAACGCATTGAAGGTTCAAATCGAACGTCCGAATGCAGAAGCTGAAACGCTCACGCTTGAAGTGGCACTCCACCTTGGTGACGACTCAGTCCGTACCATTGCGATGTCATCGACTGACGGCCTGAAACGTGGCTCTGAGGTCATTGACACAGGCGCGGCTATTTCAGTACCGGTCGGAACAGCGACACTAGGACGCGTATTTAACGTACTTGGAGATGTAATCGACCTTGGAGAGGAAGTACCTGCTGGCGAACGCCGCGACCCGATCCACCGTCAAGCTCCACAATTTGAAAACCTTTCAACTCAAGTTGAAATTCTTGAAACAGGCATCAAAGTCGTTGACTTGCTTGCGCCATACATCAAAGGTGGTAAGATCGGTCTCTTCGGAGGTGCGGGTGTAGGTAAAACCGTACTTATCCAGGAATTGATCAACAACATCGCACAAGAACACGGCGGTATCTCCGTATTCGCGGGTGTTGGTGAGCGTACACGTGAAGGTAACGACTTGTACCATGAAATGACTGACTCCGGAGTAATCAGCAAAACTGCGATGGTCTTCGGTCAAATGAACGAGCCTCCTGGCGCACGTATGCGTGTTGCACTTACAGGACTTACGATGGCAGAGTACTTCCGTGATGAGCAAGGCGCGGACGTTCTTCTCTTCATCGACAACATCTTCCGCTTTACACAAGCGGGTTCAGAAGTATCAGCCCTTCTTGGCCGTATGCCATCTGCCGTTGGTTACCAGCCGACACTTGCAACAGAGATGGGTCAGCTTCAAGAGCGGATCACTTCGACAAACGTTGGTTCCGTAACATCTATCCAAGCGATCTACGTACCTGCCGATGACTATACTGACCCGGCACCAGCTACGACGTTCGCTCACTTGGATGCGACAACGAACCTTGAGCGTAAACTTTCTGAAATGGGTATCTACCCTGCGGTTGACCCATTGGCATCTACTTCACGTGCACTAAGCCCTGAAATCGTTGGGGAAGAGCACTATGAAATAGCTCGTCAAGTACAATCCACTTTGCAACGTTACCGTGAGCTTCAAGACATCATCGCGATCCTTGGTATGGATGAGCTCAGCGAAGAAGATAAGCTAGTTGTAGGACGCGCCCGCCGTATCCAATTCTTCTTATCACAAAACTTCCACGTCGCGGAGCAATTCACAGGACAACCGGGATCTTACGTACCTGTTGCTGAAACGATCAAAGGCTTCAAGGAAATCTTGGAAGGCCGTTACGATCACCTTCCGGAAGATGCATTCCGTCTCGTTGGACGCATCGAAGAAGTTATTGAAAAAGCGAAAAGCATGGGCGTAGAGGTCTAATAAAAGGGTTCAGGAGGGAATAAAATGAGTACCATCAAAGTAAATATCGTCACTCCCGACGGCCCTGTTAGTGAAACCGAAGCGAATATGGTCATTGCCGCCACAGAAACAGGCGAAATCGGGATTCTTCCCGGCCATATCGCAATGGTTGCACCTTTGAAAATCGGTGCTCTCCGCCTGAAAAAGGACAATTCGACTGAAGCGATCGCTGTTCACGGCGGCTTCATCGAAGTTCGTCCGGATGTCATTACCGTTTTGGCACAACAAGCGGAAAAGGCTTCCGATATCGATCTCTCTCGTGCACAGCGTGCTGCCAAACGGGCAGAAGAAGCGCTACAAGCGAAAGCGGATAATCTGGAAGCCAAGCTGATCGAACTCGATTTGCAACGGGCCATTAACCGGATAAACGTTCACGAAATGAGATAAGTGCGTAGGAATGACGGGCAGAGGTCTTTTTCTGCCCGTTTTTTCCCTTTTAGTGTTTGAGTAAGGAGCTTGAAAATTGACCAATATATTATTGTATAATCCTTTATTAGCGATCCTTTCCCACATCTTTTTCATCGGACTTTCGTTTTACGCCCTTCAAGCCATCATGCCCGAAAAAATCATCAAAAAGAATCAAGTGTTCCGCGCACAGCTTTTATTCATTTTATTGAGTTTTGCGATAGGTTCAACCGTATCAAATTTCTTTTTAGACATATCCTATTGGTCAGGAAGGATCCCGACCTACTTCCAATAAAATTTATTTTGGAAAAGAGGCATACTTCCGGGGAGAGCGGGTAGAGAGTTAGTAGGCCGAAAAACATCTGTCATGAATAACGTAAACTGTAACTTTTTGCCAGTGAACTCCATGCTATCGCCGCGTGTATGGTCATTCATATACGGGGCGATGGCATGAAAACAAAAACAGGTTTAATTATCCACGTTTGAGGAAATTACATACTATCGCCGACATTCGCCCAAAAAAGCGGATGACACAAATCGCCAATTGGGTACATATTATAGACTATCTTATCGATAGAGGGAAAATAGCTCTGCGGTTACTTGTTTAATAAGGTGGGGCATTGTAGAATAGTATGTGTTTTTATGCTTGATTTATGTGAATAAAATGTACAGTGACTATAAGGCTAAGAGTATAACTTTGGAGTCGGAGGGGCTTTTTGTGGACAAAATCATAATTAATGGTGGACGTGTTCTTCGCGGAAATGTTCGTGTGGAAGGAGCAAAAAATGCGGTTCTGCCAATATTGGCTGCTGCGTTACTCGCGTCTGAGGGTCCCAATATCATACGCGATGTTCCGAACCTTTCGGATGTCAGAACAATAAATGAAGTAGTGAAGAGCTTGAACGCTGCAGTGGAATATTTCCCTGAAGATGGTCAAGTGATTATTGACTCGAGCAAACAGCTTGCGACAGAAGCGCATTTTGAATATGTACGTAAAATGCGGGCATCGATCCTGGTCATGGGACCTTTGCTTGCACGGCACGGCTTTGCGCGCGTAGCGATGCCAGGCGGATGTGCCATTGGTTCTCGTCCAATCGACCAGCACTTAAAGGGCTTTGAGGCGATGGGCGCAGAAATCACATTTGGCAACGGGCATGTGGAAGCGAAAGCAACACACGGCCTGCGCGGGGCGAAAATTTATTTGGACTTCCCAAGTGTCGGTGCAACTGAAAACATCATGACCGCCGCAGCACTTGCGAGAGGCACAACGATTATCGAAAACGCGGCAAAAGAGCCGGAAATCGTAGACCTTGCCAATTTCATCAATGAAATGGGCGGTAAGGTAGTCGGTGCCGGAACAGATGTTATTCGGATCGAAGGCGTTTCAAAACTATATGGGACAACGCATCATATTATTCCAGACCGTATTGAAACAGGAACGTTCATGGTGGCTGCAGCCATTACAGGCGGCGATGTCATCATTGAAAATGCAGTTCCTGAGCACAATGCTGCGTTAATTTCAAAATTAGGCGAGATGGGCGTCAATATTACGGAATTGGATGAAGGACTGCGGATTACCGCAAAGTACCCATTGCGGGCGGTTGACTTGAAAACAATGCCGCATCCAGGATTCCCGACTGACATGCAGTCGCAAATGATGGCACTTATGCTGACAGCAACTGGTACGGGTGTTTTGACAGAGACGGTATTTGAAAACCGCTTCATGCATGTGGAAGAATTCCGCCGCATGAACGCCAATGTCAAAATTGAAGGACGTTCGGTTATCATTTCGGGTCCGTCAAAGTTACAAGGGGCTGAAGTAGCCGCAACTGACTTGCGTGCTGCCGCCGCATTGATTCTGGCAGGTCTCCATGCGGAAGGCATCACACGTGTCACAGAATTGGATCATCTCGACAGAGGATACGTCGACTTCCATAAGAAGCTGAAAGCGCTTGGCGCGGACATCGAACGCGTATCTTCTGAAACAACTGAAAAACAAACACAACTCGTCTGAGCAACGGATTTATCCATGTTTCATTCGAATCGAACCGCATTCTTCCGGGAATGCGGTTTTTTCATTTCACCAGCCCGGACCGGTCATAATTGATGCACCATCTCATATAGTTAACTATGGACAAACTACTAACCGTTTTATTCATCATTCTCTTATTCTTTATGCCAATCATATTGAAACCCGCACTCACAGCAGACAAAACGGCCAAAGTGGCGTATGACGATCCGTGTACCGTCTGGATCACGGTGGAGGGGATGGACGAGCCCCTTCCCCTTGAAGAATACGTTCTCGGCGTAGTCGCCGGTGAAATGCCTGCTACGTTCCAGGAAGAGGCATTGAAAGCCCAAGCGATCGCTGCACGAACATACGCTCTCCGGTCAACCGACAACGGCAAAAAAACAATCGCCGCCACCGTTTCCGCGCAAGTGTACAAAAACAAAGCGGAGCGGAAAGAACGATGGGGAAAGGAGTTTAAACGGAACGAACAAAAGCTTCGCGAAGCAGTGGAAGCGACGAGCAACCAAGTGATTGAATACGAGGGGGAAATGATCACAGCCATGTTTTTCTCCACGTCAAACGGCAAAACAGAAGCCTCCCAAAATTATAGCGGCAACCCGATTCCATATTTGCAAAGCGTAGACAGCCCAGGGGAAGCGGAAGTAGCCCCGGAAGTCGAACGCCGCAAGGAAATGACCTTAACTGAATGGAATCGTCTCATCGGCTCGACGTGGACAGCGGATCGTTTCAAAAATCTTCAGCTTGTCCGGAATCAAACCGGCCGCGTTCAAAAAGCCGTATCCGACAATTTCGAAATGAGCGGACGCGACATGCGAGACGCACTCGGCCTGCCATCCACCGATTTTAACATCGCCTACGACGTCACCAACCAAATCGTCCATGTGACTACACTAGGCTACGGGCACGGCGTCGGCATGAGCCAATATGGAGCGGAGGCCTTCGCCCAGAAAGGTTGGACCGCCGAACAGATCCTCGCCCACTACTATACGGGCACCTTGATAAATAATTTTGAAAACAGTGAATCGGAATGTTTAAAAACTCCTCCACTTGCAAACAATAGCAAGTGAGGTGATGACCATGCGAGAAGAAAAACCGAAATTCCCTTCTCAAAAGACTAAGAGTACAAAGAAAAATAGTTGGCTCTGGCCAGCCATCTATTCCGGTATTGCCGTCGTATTCGTCGGCATGATCTGGGGTTACAACGCAATCATAAAACAAGACAAGACCGAAACGGCCGAAGTTGTCAACAACGAGGACGACACAATCATCGAGACCAACGCATCCAAGGAAGTACTCAAATATCCATTCAACGAAGACCTACTTGAAAGTGTGGCCATTTTACAAGAGTACTATGACGCGGAAGCCGACGACGACATGAGAGAAAGCGCCTTGCTTGTATTCAATCAAACCTATGTCACAAACAGCGGAATCTCCATCTCCGTAAACGACGAACCATTTGAAGTCGTCGCAGCCATGAGCGGTACAGTGGAACAAGTCATCGTTGACCAATTCAAAGGCAGCGAAGTTACGATCTCCCATGCCGACGGCAAAAAGACCATCTACGGATCACTCACCGGCGTCCTCGTACAAGAAGGCGACGAAGTGCTCCAAGGTGCTCCACTCGGCACGGCGACAAGCAACGAATGGAACGCCCAAGCCGGCACCCACCTGCACTTCGAGGTCCAGCAAGACGGCGTCTCCGTCAACCCACGTTCACTACTTGCATTCTGATTTGCGTAAAAGCCGCTTCTGCAAAGCGGCTTTTTTTGTTTTGCGCCCAGCACGGGCGTAGTCTATAGGGTGCAAGTCCCGAACTGTGAAGGCAGAAGTAGCAGTTAGCTTAACGCAAGGGTGTCCATGGTGACGTGG
>NZ_BQYK01000018.1 GCF_023168145.1 Sporosarcina sp. NCCP-2222 | reverse complement strand
ATGAGGGCGAAGAGGTCACACCCGTTCCCATACCGAACACGGAAGTTAAGTTCTTCAGCGCCGATGGTAGTAGGGGGCTTCCCCCTGTGAGAGTAGGACGTCGCCGGGCAAAGGCCATCCCCTGTGGGGGATGGTTTTTTTATGCTTAAATATAATCGATACCGTCAGGTATCTTTAAAAATCTTTTAAGAAACACTTGATGTAAGCAGGAACCGATGGTTAGTAAAGCGGCTTTGCCACAGAGGCTTCCCTTTGGAGCGAGATCCTGAGAGATGATCAAATCGCCAATCTCCTTGAATTCCTTTCTATCACCGCCTGAAACCGTCCTATCACCGGGTAAACGAGTTCTATCACCGCCTAAACGAATTCTATCACCGTCTAACCTAAATTGATCACCGCTTGACTACAATTCAAGTAGGTTTGCCACGATATTTCTTCAATTCCACAGCCCCATGCTGAGTCCCACATAAAAAATAACCCTTCCACCGAACAAGGTTGTACTTAAATCATAAATCACCCCTCACTCCTTATCACTACATCAGTCGAAAGGTTGTCCAATCCTCCCAACGAAGCCTAACTATCGCAATTAATGATTCCTCGCCAAAATACTCATAAAAGAAGAGAAAAGCCTCCTAGTTCGTTTCAGCTTTTTGCAAACGGTTTGTTTTTGTCTTATTGTTAATAATAAGAAACTGGAGAGGAGTCTTTCCTATGACAACAATTTATGATTTTTCCGTGATGAAGCCGGATGGAACTGAGGAATCTTTGGCAGACTATAGAGGAAAAGTGATGGTGATTGTCAATACTGCAAGTAAATGCGGCTTCACTAAACAATTCGAAGAGTTACAGTCCTTATATGAGGAATACAAGAATCAAGATTTTATCATTCTCGGATTTCCTTCGGATAATTTTAATAATCAGGAATTCGAAGATATGGAGGATACGTTGGCTTTTTGCCAGCGTAATTATGGTGTTACCTTCCCGATGTTCCAGAAGACTGACGTGAAAGGAAAGGAGCAGCATCCTTTATTTGCGTTTTTGACGTCTGAGCAAAAGGGATTTTTGGTGGAAGGCATCAAGTGGAATTTTACGAAGTTCTTGATTGATCGCCAAGGACGAGTGGTGGAACGATTTGCTCCGAATACGCCGCCGCTTAAGATGAAGAAGTCGATCGAGAAGCTCATTCAATGAATAATAGGAATACTTTTACTTAATGGAGCCTTCTTGACAGTCATCTGGGGCACTGATACCCTATTTAATAATATTTACTGAACTATATCAACAATGAGGAGGCCAAATGGAATGTGGGAAACGAAATTTACGCGTGAAGGACTGACATTTGACGATGTCTTGCTTGTACCTGGAGCATCAGAGGTGTTGCCGAAGGATGTATCTCTTTCTGTGAAGCTCACAGACAAGATTACGTTGAATATCCCAATCATCAGTGCGGGGATGGATACTGTGACGGAAGCAAAAATGGCGATCGCTATGGCGCGTCAGGGTGGTCTTGGGATCATCCATAAGAACATGAGTATTGAAGAGCAGGCGGAACAGGTTGTTACTGTAAAGCGCTCTGAAAACGGGGTCATTACAAATCCATTCTTCCTTACTCCAGAGCATCAAGTGTATGATGCGGAGCATCTGATGGGGAAATACCGCATTTCCGGCGTGCCGATTGTCAATAACATGGACGAGCGTAAATTAGTCGGCATCCTGACGAATCGGGATCTGCGTTTCATTCAGGACTACTCCATGATGATCAATGATGTGATGACGAAGGACAATCTTGTGACTGCACCAGTTGGCACTACGTTGGAAGACGCTGAAAAGATTTTGCAGCAATATAAGATTGAAAAGTTGCCAATCGTGGATGAGCAAGGCATTTTAACAGGGTTGATCACAATCAAGGATATTGAGAAGGTCATTGAATTCCCGAATGCCGCGAAGGATTCTCAAGGCCGCCTGCTTGTAGGGGCTGCGGTTGGTGTCACTTCTGATACGTTGGTGCGCGTTCAAAAGTTGGTGGAGTCCGAAGTGGATGTCATCGTTTTGGACACGGCTCATGGCCATTCTAAAGGTGTTATCGAAACGGTCGCTCAAATTCGCAAAGCGTATCCTGACCTTGATATTATCGCTGGCAACGTAGCCACAGCTGAAGGCACAGCTGCATTGTATGAAGCAGGAGCGAACGTAGTGAAGGTTGGTATAGGTCCTGGATCTATCTGTACGACTCGTGTTGTAGCGGGTGTGGGTGTTCCTCAAATCACTGCCGTGTACGATTGTGCGACTGAGGCACGTAAGCATGGCAAGTCAATTATCGCAGATGGCGGCATTAAGTTCTCTGGTGATATTGTGAAGGCACTTGCAGCTGGCGGACATGCTGTCATGCTCGGCAGTTTGCTTGCAGGCACGACGGAAAGCCCGGGAGAAACAGAAATCTTCCAAGGCCGCCGATTCAAAGTGTACCGCGGGATGGGTTCTGTGGCATCCATGGAAAAAGGGTCAAAAGATCGCTATTTCCAAGAGGAAGCGAAGAAACTGGTTCCTGAAGGAATTGAAGGCCGGATGCCATACAAAGGGCCGCTTCCTGACACTATTCATCAGTTGGTTGGCGGTATCCGCGCTGGTATGGGATATTGCGGAACGAAAGATCTCACTGATCTGCGTGAGAAGGCCCAATTTATCCGTATGACGGGAGCAGGGTTGCGTGAAAGCCATCCACACCACGTCCAAATTACAAAAGAGGCGCCAAATTACTCAATCTCTTAAATGCATCTGCTGAATTATTCGTTAATATAAGGAACTTCGGCACCTTTCCATCGTCCCTATTACAGTTGGAAAGGTGCTTTTTTTGAGCAGATTGTGCCATTTTCAAGTTCCTGTCCTTATTGGTTGGGCATTGTGTTAAAATATATCGTAGGAAATAGTATTAACGGAGGTAACAGGGTGAAAAAGGAATTGAGAAAATGGGTGGCGGTTTTGCTAATGCCGTTGCTCTTGTTAATGTCGTTCGGAGCCCCCGTTGCAAAAGCTGAGTCGGCACTTGGCTTGCATGTGGACGGCGCCATTTTGATTGACGCGGAAAGTGGAAAAATACTATATGAAGAAAATGCCGAAACTCCACTTGGCATCGCAAGTATGTCGAAGATGATGACAGAGTATCTTCTTTTTGAAGCGATTAGCGAAGGGAAGATCAGCTGGGATCAGGAGTACCGGGTTACTGATTATACATACGCGATTTCCCAGGATCGGCGTTTAAGTAATGTTCCATTACGTAAAGATGGTACCTATACGATTCGGGAGCTGTATGAGGCGCTTGCCATCTATTCTGCAAATGCTGCGACGATTGCCATTGCAGAAACAATTGCGGGCACGGAAACAGAATTTTTGAAGATGATGGATGCCAAAGCGAAAGAACTTGGACTTACAGATTATAAATTCGTCAACTCGACAGGATTGAATAATAAAGATCTGCAAGGCATGCATCCGCAAGGGACAGGCCCGGAAGATGAAAACGTTATGCCAGCTAAATCGGTTGCCCTTTTGGCGTACCGTTTGATCCATGATTATCCAGAAGTTCTCGAAACAACGAAAATCAGCAAGAAGACATTCCGTGAAGGAACGACAGATGCTATTGAAATGCACAATTGGAACTTCATGCTGCCTGGGTTGGTGTATGAGTATCAAGGCGTCGATGGATTGAAAACGGGTACGACTGACTTTGCGGGCCACTGTTTCACAGGAACGGCTACGCGTGACGGCAAACGCCTTATTGCGGTTGTTATGAAGGCGGTCGATGCAAAGGGCGTTGGATCCTATAAAGCCCGGTTTGATGCAACTCGTGCATTATTCGACTACGGTTTCAGCCAATTCTCCGAGCAGGAAATTGTGCCGGCTGGCTATAAGTTCGAAAAACAAAAGACCGTGGATATTAATAAAGGTAAAGAAAAAACAGTTGCCATCGAAGTAAAAGAACCGATCAAGATGATGGTAAAAACTAATGAAAAAGATCAATACGTACCGGAGCTTGTGCTCGATGAGAAAGTGGTCAAGAATGGCCAAATCGATGCACCCGTTAAGGCAGGCACAGTCGTTGGACATGTGAAGCTGGCGAAAACGGAAGGAACCGATTACGGCTATATTGATTCCAAGGATGCCAAGATGGATGTTGTTACAACGACAACTGTCGAGAAGGCAGGCTGGTTCTCACTTATGTTAAGTGCGATCGGCAACTTCTTTGTTGGTATTTGGGAAAGTGTTACGGGCTTTGTAAAAGGCTGGTTTGATTGAAATGAAAAGTCGATGGATCGTTTCGGATCCATCGACTTTTTTATATGCGGGAAAGGGGAATTTGCCATGCGTCCATCAGGCGGTGTATGGAGTCCCTTATACCGGTCTCTGGCAGTCCACCAAAGCCGAGGAGGATCGCAGGCTGCTGTCCTGTTTGCTTTTTCATGTAGCCGTTTAATCCATACACACGGATGCCTTTGCTCCTGGCTTGATCGATCAAGGTTTCTTCGTCTTTGCCGATTTGTACATTGATAATAATATGCATGCCTGCTTCTTCGCCTGAATAGGAGAGATCGGGAGCATAAGCTGCAAGCGTGTCGGTTACTAAATAAAGCTTGCGCTTATACAATTTCCGCATTCGATTTAGGTGACGAGAGAATTGGCCATCCTCCATGAAGCGGGCTAAAATGTGCTGGTCAAACCGCGGAACAGTAGAGGCATAATGGATAAAAGCCTTGGAATAGTGTTCGAGCAGGCGCGGCGGCAAAACCATATAGGCAATCCGCAACGAGGGCATGAGCGACTTCGAAAACGTACTGACGTAAATGACGCTCCCCGACTTATCCATGCCTTGCAGGGATGGGATTGGCCGTCCTGTATAACGAAATTCACTATCGTAATCGTCTTCAATGATGTAACGGTCCTCTTCGGCTGCCGCCCAGTTCAACAGGGCGGTACGGCGTGCTGCCGATAATACGGTTCCGGTCGGAAATTGGTGGGAAGGCGTCACATAGGCAACGGTAGCAGCTGTCTGCTGCAACGCTTGGACATCCAGCCCTTCATCATCAACTGGGATAGGAACAGCCTCCCGGTTATTATGGTAGAACACATGGTGAGTGAGCGGATATCCCGGATCCTCAATGGCATAGACAGCTGCCGGCCCCAGTATCCGAATGAGCAAAGGCAACAGCTGCTCTGTTCCGGAACCGACAATAACTTGTTCTGGCGTACACTCGACGCCTCTCGAATGATATAAATAGCGTGCGATTTCCCGTCTTAGCTCCAAGTCGCCATGGGGATGCCCAAGAGATAATAAATGCTTGGACGAATCATCCATAACTTCTTTCGCGTATTTTTTCCACTTTGTAAACGGGAAGGAATCCATATCGATTTGCCCTGGAGAAAAATCTAGTTGCATCTTCTCCTTTTCGGGAACAACAGAAATCCTTTCTTGATTTACGGGCTGAACATACGCCAATTCCTCAATCGCCTGCACGTAGTAGCCTTGCCTAGGCTTTGTAGAAATGAACCCTTCCGCCACTAATTGACTATATGCCAGCTCAATGGTCGTTTGACTCACGTTCAGGAAGTCTTCCAGTTTTCGCTTGGAAGGCAGTTTCGCTCCAACTTCCAACTTTCCATCTGTTATATCGTTTTTTATTTGATTATAAATTTGTTCATATAGCGGCACTTGGCTTTGTTTGTCCAGTTCAATTAAGAGCATTTCCATATTTCCACTCCATCTGACCACTTTGATTATGTCAAAACTGGTCATTTCATTATGGTCATTATCAAGTATACTGTAAAAAACGAATAGGGGGAAGAGTCAATGGATTTCAGATATGGAGGCGTCATCATGGACGTCATTAATGCAGAGCAAGCGAAAGTGGCGGAGGCCGCTGGCGCAGTTGCTGTTATGGCACTTGAGCGCGTACCGTCCGATATTCGTGCGGCAGGGGGCGTGGCCAGAATGGCGGACCCGCGCATAATTGAAGAAGTGCAGAAGGCGGTCTCGATTCCAGTGATGGCAAAGGTCAGAATCGGACATATATCAGAAGCACGAGTACTCGAAGCAATGGGTGTCGACTATATTGACGAAAGTGAAGTGCTGACACCGGCAGATGAAGAGTTTCACTTATTGAAGAGCGACTATAACGTGCCCTTCGTCTGTGGTGCAAGAAATTTAGGGGAAGCGGCCCGCCGGCTTGGTGAGGGAGCTAAAATGCTGCGGACGAAGGGAGAGCCAGGCACGGGGAACATCGTCGAAGCGGTCCGTCATCTTCGGATGGTCAATGCGCAAGTGAATAAGGTCATCCACATGAGCAATGATGAATTGATGGTCGAAGCCCGTGATATGGGTGCCCCTTACGAAGTGCTGCTGGCGATCCGGGAGGCAAAACGACTTCCGGTCATTAATTACGCGGCAGGTGGTGTGGCAACTCCAGCAGATGCGGCGCTCATGATGGAGCTTGGAGCTGACGGCGTATTCGTCGGATCCGGCATCTTCAAGTCCGACAACCCTAGAAAATTTGCCCGTGCCATCGTTCAGGCTACAGAGGATTTCAGAAACTATACATTGATTGGCGAGTTATCGAAGGATATCGGCACGCCGATGAAAGGACTGGAAATCGGAAAGCTGGCAGAAAGTGAATTGATGGCCGTACGCGGCGTATAATGAATGAGTGGACAGGACACGAGATTGTTCCTGTCCATTTTGATTTCTTCGTTTCCTTTTGATAGGCTCTAAGAAGGCAGACGCTAAAGCATCGCATAACTAGGAAGGATTTTTACGGAAGGCAGGGTCATACTAATGGAGAAGTTGAAAGTCTACGATGAGCAGTATAACTATGTATGTGAGGAATCAAGGGATGTCATCCATGCGAAAGGGCTATGGCATGAGACGTTTCATTGCTGGCTAGTAGATGGAGATGAGGTATTGATACAGAAGAGAAGTGCTGCAAAGAAAGATTTCCCTGGCCTTTTTGATATAACGGCGGCAGGTCACTTGTTTTCAGATGAAAATGTAATGGATGGCCTTCGTGAGGTTGAGGAAGAACTTGGATTGTCAGTAGATGAAACAAAGCTGCAATGGATGGGCGTCGTACGAGATGTCATTGAACTTCCTGATTTTATTGACAGGGAATTCACGAATGTCTTTTTGTATAGCTCCTCATTCAACCCCGCGGATTTTTCATTGCAAGAGGAAGAAGTGGCAAGCATCCACGCTGTTTCTATTACGGATTTGCAGGCACTTTTCAGAAGGACAGCTCGTACGGTACAGGTCAGAAATATTGAGAATGACTTGTTTGAAACAATTGAATTACATGATTTTGTTCCACATGAAACAAGTTACTTAGAAGCGGTGGCCTCGTATTTTGGCTAAGTCTTGCCAAATGGTTTAGGGTGTAGTAAAGTAAGTGTACATTTAGTTCCATAATTAAAGACGATGATGGGAAGCAGTAGCGAGTCCGTTTTTTCCAGAGAGCCGGCGGGTGGTGCAAGCCGGTAAAGACACTTGTGAATCCGTCCCTGAGTAGCTGGGTTGAATGAAGTAGGCCTACGCCGGTAATTGGACCGTTATTCCAAAGAGTGGATCGGCTTGAGCCGGTCAATTTGGGTGGCAACGCGGGTAGTTCTCGTCCCTTGTATAGGGGATGGAGGGCTTTTTTTATTGCGCAAAACTAAGCTGGGCTCGGTTCCCATCGTCAAAACAGAAAAAGGAGGAAGCAATTATGTTGGACATTAAAGTATTGCGCGCCAATTTTGATGAAGTGAAAGCAAAATTGACAAAGCGTGGAGAAGATTTAACGGATCTTGATAAGTTTCTCGGTTTGGATGAAAAACGGAGAGAATTGATTTCTAAAGTGGAAGTGCTGAAGGCGGAGCGGAATGAAGTTTCGCAAAAAGTGGCGGAAATGAAACGCAACAAAGAGAACGCCGACGATGTAATCGCACGGATGCGTGAAGTCGGGGATGAGATTAAAGTACTGGATGAGCAGCTTAACCAAGTGGAAGAGGATCTGAATTACGTTTTGATGCGTATTCCGAATATCCCGCATGAAAGTGTTCCTGTCGGGGACAGTGAAGATGATAATGTGGAAGTCCGCAAATGGGGAGAGGTCCCTGAATTCGGTTTTGAGCCGAAGCCGCATTGGGAGATCGGGACAGAATTGAATCTGCTTGATTTTGAACGTGCCGCAAAAGTAACAGGAAGCCGTTTTGTATTCTATCGCGGTCTTGGTGCACGACTTGAGCGTGCTTTGATCAGCTTCATGCTAGATTTGCATGTGAGTGAACATGGCTACGAGGAAATGCTGCCACCGTATATGGTCAACCGGACAAGTTTGACGGGAACTGGCCAGCTGCCTAAGTTTGAGGAAGATGCTTTCTTAATTCAAGAAGAAGATTATTTCTTGATTCCGACATCTGAAGTGCCTGTAACAAACTTCTACCGTGATGAAATTATCGACGGTGCCCAGCTGCCGATTGCTTTTACAGCGTACAGCACGAATTTCCGTTCTGAAGCGGGATCAGCGGGCCGTGATACGCGCGGTTTGATTCGCCAGCATCAGTTCAATAAAGTGGAATTGGTCCGTTTTGTAAAGCCGGAAGATTCTTATGATGAGTTGGAGAAATTAACAGGCCATGCAGAGAAGGTGCTTCAGCTTCTTGGCCTGCCGTACCGTGTACTCAAAATGTGCACAGCGGATCTAGGATTCACAGCGGCTAAGAAATACGACATTGAAGTGTGGATTCCGACGCAAGGCACGTACCGCGAGATTTCTTCTTGTTCTAACTTTGAAGATTTCCAAGCACGACGCGCTTCGATCCGTTTCCGCCGAGAACAAGGCGCCAAGCCTGAATTCGTTCATACATTGAACGGAAGCGGACTTGCGGTTGGACGTACGGTTGCCGCTCTTTTAGAGAATTATCAGCAGGAAGATGGCTCTGTCATCGTTCCGGAAGTGCTTCGTCCTTATATGGGTGGAGTGGAAGTCATTAAGTAATATAAAAGGCCATGCGAGTCATTCGACTTCACGCATGGCCTTTTTTGCTGCCTTTTTCTGTTCGCGCAATCCTCGGAAGAAGTTTGTTAGCAGTGCCCCGCATTCTTCCGCCCGTACGCCTTCTGTCACTTCACATTCATGATTGAATCGGCTGTCGTTCAGCAATCGATATAACGAATCGACGCAGCCCGCTTTTGGATCACGTGCACCGTAGACGACCCGGGGGATTCTAGACTGTAAAATGGCGCCCGCACACATGGGGCACGGTTCCAGTGTGACATATAACGTCGTTTCCTCCAGCCGCCAGCTGCCGACTTCGCTGCACGCATCCTGAATGGCGGACAGTTCAGCGTGGGTCACGGCGTTTTGAGTGGTTTCCCTCAAATTATGTGCCCGTGCGATGACGATTCCGTCTTTGACAATAACTGCACCAATCGGCACTTCGCCAATGGCTTCCGCCTTTTTTGCTTCTTCTATTGCTAAGTTCATGTATGTTTGATCGTTGTTTGTTTCCATCCTCTATCGCTCCTTGCCCCTAGTGTATCATCATTGGAATGCCTCGCGCTATTTTGCTTGCAGACGCTATGTTTCCGAATGCCGCTATGGTAAAATGAAGAGCAGAAATTGAGTTGAAGGGGAGCTTGACATGTCAGTACCGTTTATAACGGTGGAAGGGCCAATTGGCGTTGGAAAGACGACGCTTTCGAAAGCGATTGCGGACAAATTCCAGTTTCACCAATTAGGTGAGATTGTGAATGAAAATCCGTTTTTAGATAAATTTTATGAGAATATTGAGGAATGGAGTTTCCAAACGGAAATGTTCTTCCTCTGTAATCGATATAAGCAATTAAGTGATATCCAGAAACATTTCTTGCAACACGAGCGGCCTGTCGTGGCGGATTATCATATTTTCAAGAATCTTATTTTTGCCCGTCGCACACTGTCGCCAGAGGAATATGCGAAATACGAAGAGATTTATCATATATTAACGAGGGACATGCCTGTTCCGAACGTCATCGTCTATCTGCATGCTTCGTTGGATACGCTGATGAAACGGATTGCGCTGCGAGGCCGTGATTTTGAAAGGTTGATTGAACCATCCTACTTGGAAAGACTTTCAGAGGATTATGAGCATTTCATTGCGGACTTTGAAAAGATGCATCCGGATATTCCCGTCCTTCGATTCAATGGAGATGAAATTGATTTTGTCAGCCGCGAAAAAGATCTTCAATTCATTTTAGAACAAGTAGAAAAGACGATACAAAAAGGAGCAGTACGATGAACTTACGAGAAACATACGGCATTCCTAAAAATGCGGTAATTACCATTGCAGGTACTGTAGGTGTCGGAAAATCAACGATGACTCATGCACTTGCACAAGCACTTGGCTTCCGCACATCTTTGGAAAACGTCGATGAAAATCCGTATTTGGATAGATTTTACGATGACTTTGAAAAATGGAGCTTCCATCTTCAGATTTATTTCCTGGCGGAACGTTTTAAGGAACAAAAACGGATTTTTGAATATGGCGGCGGTTTTATTCAAGATCGCTCCATTTATGAAGATACTGGCATCTTTGCCACGATGCATAAAGATCAAGGGACGATGGACCCGGTCGATTTCGATACATATACGAAATTGTTTGAAGCGATGGTCATGACGCCATATTTCCCGCATCCGGATCTGCTGATCTATTTGGATGGACCGTTTGAAACCATTCTTTCCCGAATTCAGGAGCGTGGCCGTGATATGGAGCAGCACACGCCAGTCTCCTACTGGGAAGGGCTATATAACCGGTATGCGAAGTGGATTGATTCCTTTAATGCGTGCCCGGTGCTCCGAATTGATATTACTGATTACGATTTGGTGGAACGTCCTCAAGAAGTGGAAGCCATTGTTGAGCGAATCGGCAATATGCTGAACTTATCGAGCCTGCTAAAAAATTGATACGATGAATAAAAAACGCAGCGGATATCACACATCCAGCTGCGTTTGATTTTTATTAGGAATGAACAGAAGTCTTCTGAAAGAACTCCGCATATAATGCCCTCAAAATTTTATCCTCATCAGGAACCTTTACACCGAACACGAGACTTACTTCAGAAGAGCCTTGATTGATCATTTCAATATTCGCTCCAGTGCTCGCAATCGCGCTGGCGGCACGGGCAGCGAGACCAGTTGTATACTGCATGCCTTCTCCTACTAGGACGATCATCGAATAATCATGTTCTACGATGACTGCGTCAGGGTCTAATTCTCTATGAATCCGTTCTACAATTCGTTGTTCTTTGTCTAGCGGCAAATAACAAGTGCGGATGATAATCGACAGGTTATCGATGCCGGATGGTGTATGCTCGTACGAAATATCTTCTTCCTCGAAAATTTGCAGAAGTCTGCGACCGAAGCCAATCTCTGTATTCATTAAGTATTTATCAACATAAATGGCTGTAAACCCACTATCCGCTGCAATTCCGATTACTTGCTGCTCATGATAATCCCGTTCTTTGACGATCGATGTGCCAGGTGCATCGGGATTATTCGTATTTTTAATGCTGACAGGGATCGACTTCCGGAAAGCCGGGATAAGCGCTTCATCATGGAACACAGAGAAGCCTGCATAAGCCAGCTCCCGCATTTCCCGATACGTCATTGTCTTAATGGGAACTGGATTTTCAATGACAGTCGGGTTGGCTGCAAAAACAGAGTCAACGTCCGTAAAGTTTTCGTATAGATCCGCTTCCACGGCAGCTGCCACGATAGAGCCGGTAATGTCTGAACCGCCACGATTGAAAGTACGGAGTGTTCCGTCTTTTGTATAGCCGAAAAATCCGGGAAACACAATAAGAGCAGATTCATCCCGCAATTTGGCAAGCTGCTCATCGCCTTCTGGCAATGCACGGACGGCCTGAGGACGATTATTGACGAGAAGTCCGCCTTCTTTAGGACTGACGTATTTTGCCTCTACACCAATTAGATTGAAGTAAGCGGCGATCATTTTCGCATTGTTATCTTCGCCTGCTGCTTTCATTGTATCCATATATAGTAAAGAATCGGTCTTGTCGCAAGTCAATCGGCTGCGCAAATCCTTTTCAATTTCATTCGAAACATCGTTTGAAAGGCCAAGGTCTTCTGCAATATCCCGGAATCGATCCACGACACGTTTCAAGTGGGATTCTGTCTCTTCCCCTTGTAATGCCGCTTCTGCAAGCCGGATGAGCAGATCGGTTACTTTAATATCATCGGAAAAACGCTTGCCGGGGGCGGACACAACAACAATTCGACGCTGTGGGTCAGCTGTTACAATATCTACAACTTTTCGTATTTGCTCAGCAGATGCAACGGAAGTTCCGCCGAATTTGCATACCTTCATTTTCATCAGATCCTTCTTCTAGTAGAATGACAATTCAGTGTTATATTGAACTTTAACATAAATGGGGTTGTTATTGAAGATTTATTTCTCTATAATGTCCTTATGTAGAGTACGAATGTATTTTCATAGTGTACATAGAGTGAGGAGATTCGTCAATGAAAAATGAAATCAATATTGGTTTGCTTGGTTTTGGCGTGGTCGGCAGTGGAGTTGCAAAAATTTTGCACGAACACCGTGACGACTTGAGCCACAAACTGGGAGTACCTGTTAAAATAAATAAAGTGTTAGTGAAAGATGTAAATAAAAAAAGAAACACCGATTTGTCAGCAGACATTTTCACTACGGATTTGGATGAAATCATCGCAGATCCTACCATCGATCTCATTGTTGAAGTAATCGGTGGAACGAGCGAAGCCAAGCAGGCAATTGAACGCTCATTGCGTTCTGGGAAAGGAGTCGTGACAGCCAATAAGGACGTCATGGCCCAATCCGGATTAGAGCTGCTTCAATTGGCGGATGAAAACCGTTGCGATCTGTTTTACGAAGCGAGCGTCGGGGGCGGAATTCCCTTGATCCGTACATTGGAGGATGGACTGGCTTCGGACCGGATCCACGCCATTACGGGGATCGTCAACGGCACGACGAATTTTATTTTGACTAAAATGAAACATGAGAAGAAGACATATGAGGAAGCGCTACAAGAGGCGACGGAACTTGGATTTGCTGAAGCGGATCCTTCCGCTGATGTCGATGGGATCGATGCGGCGCGTAAAATGGTCATTTTAGCGTCTTTGGCCTTCTCTACTGATGTTCGAATGGAGGATGTCTTCGTACGTGGAATGAAAGAAATACGGAAAGGCGATTTGGAACTTGCAGATCAATTCGGTTATACAATTAAAATGGCTGGATCAGCAAAGAAGGATGAGGCCGGCATTGAAGTAGCTGTGGAACCTGTGTTTGTGCCGAATTCCCATCCATTGGCTTCGGTGAACAACGAATTCAATGCAGTTTACGTATACGGTGATGCCGTCGGCGAAACGATGTTCTATGGACCGGGAGCAGGTTCATTGCCAACTGCCACTTCTGTCACGGGAGATATTGTCGCGGCATGCCGCAATTTGCTTTTAGGTGTCAATGGGAAAAGGCTTCATGCCCCGCAATTTAAATGTAAAATTAAAAGTGACAGCCAGAAATACGCACGCTACTTCCATCGCATTTCTGTTAAGGATGAAGTGGGCGTGCTGACGAGATTGTCCGCCGTTTACAGCAATCATGGAGCAAGTCTTGCAACGGTGATCCAGCACGCAGATCGGAATAATGGCGGCGTAGATTTAATTATGATCACGCATGAAATCTCCCGCCAGCAGCATCTTGATATTATGAATGAACTACAAAATACACCTGAGGTAATTGAAGTGTTGAGTTTTTACCGGGTCGAGGGGGAAACACGATGAGAAGATGGAATGGATTAATTGAAGAATATAAAGAATGGCTGCCTGTGACAGATCAAACACCAGCGCTTACTTTACAGGAAGGCAACACGCCATTAATTCATCTGGAAAACTTATCGAGACAGTGGGGCATTAATCTATATGTGAAGACAGAAGGGACAAACCCAACTGGCTCCTTTAAAGACCGGGGCATGGTGATGGCTGTCGCCAAAGCGAAAGAAGAAGGAAAGACGGCTCTTATTTGTGCTTCGACCGGCAATACGTCGGCGTCTGCCGCAGCGTATGGCGCGCGAGCTGGAATGAAAACAATCGTTGTCATCCCGGAAGGTCGGATTGCGCTCGGGAAACTGGCGCAGGCGAAAATGTACGGTGCTGAAATTGTAGCTATCGAAGGGAACTTCGATGAGGCGCTCCGTATGGTCCGTGAAGTCGGCGAAGGAAAAATCGCCCTCGTCAACTCGGTAAACCCATACCGTTTGGAAGGACAGAAGACAATCGCTTTCGAGACGATTGAACAATTAGGGAAAGTGCCGGACATCTTTGCGCTTCCGGTCGGCAATGCAGGAAATATATCGGCTGCTTGGAAAGGGTTTAAAGAATACGCTGAAAAGAAAGGATCCGGTACACCAAAATTGCTTGGCGTTCAAGCGGACGGAGCGGCTCCGATTGTCTATGATCGAGTATTTGAGGAGCCTGAGACAGTGGCAACGGCCATCCGAATCGGAAACCCGGCAAGCTGGCATCTGGCAAAGAATGCGTTAGTGGAATCGGACGGTGCCATTCTTTCGGCAACAGATGAAGAGATCCTGGAAGCCTATCGCTTACTCGCATCGACAGACGGCATTTTTGCAGAACCGGCATCTTGCGCGACAATTGCAGGTATCAAAAAGCAGCTGGATGCTGGCTTGATTGAAAAAGGATCAACTGTAGTGGGTGTCCTAACTGGAAATGGGCTGAAGGATCCGGAAACAGCCATCCGTGTCAATGAAGAGAAGCCGTTCTTGTCCATGGAGCAATTCCATGAATTCCTGAACGGGCTCAAGGAAGAGGCAATGTGATGGGTGGGCCGTTGTTTTCAGTAGTCGTACCTGCTACGACGGCCAATCTGGGGCCCGGTTATGACAGCATCGGGCTCGCGTTGTCCCTCTATATGACCGTGGAAGTATCCGAGGCGGCGGAATGGCAAGTCTGCTACATCGGAGATGAATATGCAAGTTTGCCGACGGATGAAAGCAATCTACTCGTCCAGACGATTCTCAAGGTGGCAGACCGTTTTGGCAGAAAGGTCTCCCCTCATGCCCTGCGTATCGTTTCTGAGATTCCGCTTGGAAAGGGACTCGGCAGCAGCGCAACGGCAATTGCAGCAGGAATTGAAATAGCCGACAAGCTCCTCGATCTTTCTTTGTCTTCAAATGAAAAGGTACGCTTTGGAAGTGAATTCGAAGGACATTCCGATAATGTGGCGGCGGCTCTGCTCGGCGGTGCTGTCATAACGTATTACGTCGACAAGGAGCTGCATTTTCTTCAATTGCCGAACCCGGCGATCGGGGCAGTCCTTCTCGTTCCGCCCCATGCGCTAAAAACGACGGAGTCGAGAAAGCTGCTCCCGAGTGATCTTTCGCACGCAGAGGCGGCGGCGGGCAGTGCGGCCAGCAGTGTGTTGTCGGCAGCTCTCGCAGTCGGCGACTGGAAGCTGGCTGGGCAGATGATGGAAAGGGATATATTCCACGAGCCTTACCGGAAAGAGTTGTTGCCGGACTTTGACCTGGTGCGTGAAGCCTGTCATCAGCTTGGCGCTTATGGCATGACAATCAGCGGAGCAGGACCCTCCATTTTCATTGCTGCGGAAAAGGGAACGGAGCAGTCGGTGGCGGAAGAATTGGAAAAGAAATTTCCGTTCTATAAAGCGCTGGCGACAGCCACTGCACCAAAAGGAACTTATGTTCAATAAAATAAAAGAGCCTGCCAGCAATTAATATGCTGGCAGGCTCTTTTTTCATAAAAAAAATCCGTTACAAGCAGTAACGAATTTTATCTCCAACTTTTATGCGCATTGATTAAATGAAATGGCGGAGGAAGAGGGATTCGAACCCCCGCGGGCTTTAACACCCCTGTCGGTTTTCAAGACCGATCCCTTCAGCCGGACTTGGGTATTCCTCCGTGTTCAACAGAACATAATTTATCATGACTGCAGGGGAAGTGTCAATAAAAAACACACTAACTTGTTGTAGTTTATATATTCCCGTAAATCTGTTTTTTACAAGGCGCCCCAGTCGTTTTTGAATCATATGAGAGGATTTCCAGTTTGTGTGAAAGGAGAAGACTTGATTTTTGACACTAGAATGAGTATACTAAGAGAGCCGTGCTAGGTGGGGAGGTAGCGGTGCCCTGTAACTTGCAACCCGCTCTAGCAAGACTGAATCCCTTCTCTGAGGCTGTCCGTATTGTAGGGCCTGCCTCTTGCACGTAGTGTTGACGTCTGGGTCCTGCGCAATGGGAACCCATGAACCATGTCAGGTCCGGAAGGAAGCAGCATTAAGTGGTATTTCTCATGTGCCGCGGGGTCGCCTAGGCCGAGCTGTCGACAGGAGTAACGCTTATGTGCGGCAGTCAAAGGAAGGTGCACGGCAATTAACTTGCATATCAAACTCGTCCATTTCGGTGGGCGGGTTTTTATTTTTATTTAAAATAAAAATTCATTAATTCTGACGAATCCCGTATACTTGTACTCAAATAGAGAAAAGAAGGGTGGAAGTGACAATGAAGCAAATGAATGTGGAGAGTTTTAATTTGGACCACACGAAAGTGGCAGCCCCTTATGTCCGGCTCGCAGGGGTAACCGAGGGTACAAATGGGGATCGGATCTTCAAGTACGATATCCGGTTTTGCCAGCCGAATCAAGAGCATATGGAAATGCCTGCAATCCATTCCCTTGAGCATATGATGGCGGAATTCAGCCGCAACCATTCGAATCAGGTTGTCGATATTAGTCCTATGGGTTGCCAGACGGGCTATTATTTCGCTCTGATCAATCATGAGGATTATGAAGATGTGTTACTTATCTTAGAGAAAACCTTAAACGATGTGCTGGAGGCGACGGAAGTTCCAGCCTGCAACGAAGTGCAGTGCGGATGGGCAGCAAGCCACAGCTTGGAAGGTGCAAAAGAAATTGCACGGAAGATGCTTGCGAAAAAGAACGAGTGGACGACAGTATTTGCATAAGCACCAGCCCTCCGGTGAATGGAGGGTTTTTGCATTTTAGCTTATAGAAGCTGTGCTGGCCAAGTGTTCATCTCCTTAATGACCCGGGAAGGATAACATATGCTTTTATCCGATTCTAAAGGTCGTGTGGGCAGGGCGTTTGTGATATACTAAGAGTACTATTGCATTGCTTCGGAAGGGAGTCGGAACGGGTGGTTTATCAAGCTTTTTATCGTGTCTATCGGCCACAATCATTCGGAGAGATGTCTGGTCAGCATCATGTGAAACAGACCCTTCAGAATGCCCTTCTGCATCAGAAGACGACGCATGCGTATTTGTTTTCAGGGCCTCGCGGAACGGGTAAGACGAGTGCCGCCAAAGTGTTTGCCAAAGCGCTTAATTGTGAAAATGGACCAGCGAAGGAGCCTTGTAATGAATGTGCGACGTGCATCAGTATTACAGAAGGATCCAATACAGATGTAATCGAGTTTGACGCGGCTTCTAATTCAAGGGTCGAGGAAATGCGGGATATTATTGAAAAGGTCCGTTTTGCTCCTTCGAATGCCCGCTTTAAAGTGTATATTATCGATGAAGTCCATATGCTCTCAAATTCTGCGTTCAACGCCCTCTTGAAAACATTGGAGGAACCGCCTCCCCATGCAGTTTTCATTTTGGCCACGACAGAACCGCACAAATTGCCCCTGACGATCATTTCACGATGTCAACGTTTTGATTTTAAGCCGATCACGTCGGTCGAAATAATAGAACGGATGAAGCAAGTATTAGCCGACGCGGATGTACAGGCAGAGGAAGCCGCACTGAAGGTCATTGCCCAAACAGCTTCCGGCGGGATGCGAGATGCGCTCAGCATGCTGGACCAAGTCGCTTCTTTCAGCGGTGACAAGATTACTGTCGATGGTGCTTTACTTGTGACAGGGTCGGTCGGAGAAGACGTCTTTTATCAATTGGCGGAGTCGCTTTTATCTAAAGATGCGGCGGTTGCCCTGTCTTTACTGGAACAGCTCGTAACAGCAGGCAAGGATGTAGCGCGGCTGGCAGAGGACATGATCACCTTTTTCAGAGATTTGCTTTTGCTCCGTTCCGCTCCGCAGTTACGGGATCTGCTTGAGTTGATCCCGGGAGATGAACGTTTTGTTTCGCTGGCGAATGCATTTGAAATGGATACGCTCTATTCCTATATAGATATCCTATCGAAAACACAGCAGGAAATGCGTTTTTCTAATCATGCGAAAATCTATGTGGAAGCGGCCCTACTCAAAATGATTCATCTGGAGAGCGCGCCTGTTCCATCCCGTGCAAGCGGGGCAATGGACGATCCTGCTATTGGGAATAAAATAGCAGCCATGGAGAAAATGATTGCCTCGTTGCAGGCTCAATTGGAAAACGGTGTGCGTCCTGCGGAATCTGTGGGCAGCCAACCGAAACGAAGTGCGTCCAAAACTAGCCAAACGGTGCGTGTGCCAACCGGGAAAATCCATGAAATACTTAAAAACGCAACGCGAAAAGATATTCAGACGATCCGCGAAGAGTGGGCCGGCATGATGCAAACCTTGCAGAAGTCACATGCGGCTCTTCTGGAAGAAACCGAACCGGTAGCGGCATCCGATAATGCTTTTGTGTTAAAATTCAAATATGAAATTCATTGCTTGATGGCATCCGAAAATACTTCGCTTCGATCCGGATTATCGGAAGCCTTGCGTTCCAGAACAGGAAAAGAATATGAAGTAATTTATATTCCAGAAGAATCCTGGCTAAAAGTCAGGGAGGATTTCATCCGATCGAATGGGCTAAGCCAGCCGAAAAGTGACGATGCGGAAGAAACAGACGCGGATGAGCCGCTATCCTTCATGAAGGAAGCGGAACAACAGGCAGAAGATCCACTGATTATCGAAGCGGAAAAGATGTTTGGCAAGGAATTCATAACAGTACATGATGATTAATTATTGAGGAGGAATTTGATATGCGAGGTATGGGGAATATGCAAGGCATGATGAAACAGATGCAAAAAATGCAAAAGAAAATGGCGGAAGCCCAAGAGGAACTAGGCGAAAAGCAATTGGAAGGTACAGCAGGCGGCGGTATGGTGAAAGTAGTCGTTTCCGGACATAAAGAAGTATTGGAAGTGAACATCGATCCATCCGTTATCGATCCTGAAGATGCTGAAATGCTCCAAGATCTTATTGTGATTGCAACAAATGAGGCTATGGCGAAAGCGGAAGAATTATCGAACTCCACGATGGGGCAATTCACGAAAGGATTGAACCTGCCTGGAATGTTCTAGGAGGAATGAATATGCACTATCCTGAACCAATATCTAAACTGATCGATAGTTTTATGAAACTGCCAGGCATCGGCCCGAAAACCGCGGGCCGTCTGGCGTTTTTTGTACTTAGCATGAAAGAGGACACAGTTCTGGACTTTGCGAAAGCGCTGGTGGATGCCAAACGGAATTTGCGTTTCTGTTCTGTCTGCGGACATATTACGGACGTGGATCCATGCCATATTTGCCAGGATCAATCACGCGATCGCTCGATGATTTGTGTCGTCCAAGACCCGAAAGATGTAATTGCAATGGAAAAAATGCGCGATTATAACGGGCTATACCATGTCTTGCATGGTGCGATATCGCCAATGGATGGAATCGGTCCTGAAGATATCAATGTCCCTTCTCTCCTCAGCCGATTGCAAGATGAGGAAGTACAGGAGCTGATTTTGGCAACGAACCCGACAATTGAAGGGGAAGCGACTGCCATGTATATTTCAAGATTAGTAAAACCATCCGGTATTACAACAACGAGGATCGCACATGGGTTGCCAGTTGGCGGCGATTTGGAGTACGCCGATGAGGTGACGTTATCCAAAGCTCTGGAGGGACGACGGGAATTATAGGGGGGCAGCGCCATGTTCGGGCGTAAGAGAAAGATAAAAAAAGAATTTGATGACCGCCTGCGAACCTTAATGATAGAAACAAAAAGAGATTGGGAACAGGCAAAGGAAATCGAGAAGTATTTAAACGACTACGACCAAGAAGTGATGGTGCGGCGGAAAATAGCAGAGAGCAAGCATTTTCATTTATTTAGAGAAGCTAAGATACGAAGACTGGGAATAGACTGATATATTTTCACGGAGACGCATATATTGTAGCATCCATCCGAAAGGAGCGTTTTCCGTGAAAATCATAGTTCTAATCTTAGTAGGTGCATTTCTTCTTCTATTATTAATGTTAGATAAAAAACAAGTCAAAGCCATGTTCGAAAAACTGTCCATCTTCTGGTTCCGATTGGCTTTTGCATTTCTCGGGCTGTTCTTATTAAATATAGCTGGAGGATTTGTCGGGATCTATTTTCCGGTTAACATTGCCTCCGGATTATTGCTGGCCGTTTTGGGCATACCCGGGTTGGCGGCTTTATGTGCGTTTGCCCTATTCCTGTGATGGACTTATGAGTTAAACCGGACATACCTGGCATGCTTTATTGCAGCGATAAGGAATGAAATTAGCTATGGGGAATGAATCACTTCCTATGAAAGTGTAAGCAGGCATGCTTTTGGACGAACCATATTATCAGTAGTAGGCATAATAGTATTACTGGATAATATCATTCACGCAACAGGATTGGGTATCGTATGAATGAAGTAAAGGACTTCCTGCTATGCAGGGGGTTTTTTATTTGAAAGGAAATAAACTTCATAGGCGAAAAAGTTTTTTTGAAATAAGTATTGCATTTAAGCAACCAAGCTGGTAATATAGAAAACGTTCCACTTCTGCTAAACAGAAAAACAACTTGAACAAAAGAAATTAAAAAAAGTTGTTGACTCCGGTTTGGGAGTGTGGTAAGATATAAGAGTTGCTGCTGAGAGAGGGCAACGAAATGAACCTTGAAAACTGAACAGCAAAACGTCAACAATAAAGTCGGAACCCGGCCCTGTCGGGAAGAAGACAAACATGAATCTTCGGATTCGAAATTGACATCTTAAATGATGCCAGCAAGAAACTCGAGC
>NZ_BQYK01000017.1:18945-31127 GCF_023168145.1 Sporosarcina sp. NCCP-2222 | reverse complement strand
AAGTATAGTGGATTGAAATTAATTAGCTGGATACATTGAAAGGGAATTTACACAAGATTAAGGACTTGACTGCGGATTCGAGCGGTTCGGGAATAATAGGGCATCTGAACCGCGGGGATTTCCTAATAATTGTATATTCAACGTCGCGCCGAATGCTTTTGACCATTCAAGGGGTTGGTCTTGGAATCGAAATTATGATCTACACGGATTGTTTCTAATTTTATTTACGAGCACTCCGCCCCATACTACCTTGTTTTACTAACAGCATCCGTTCAACATGATAGATCATGAAAGCTCCCGATCGTAATAAGGTTTCCTTCTTTCTCAAGCTTTGTGTGCTTGTAAGGAACTGAGCTCAATTTCTCGTATTTTTCATTCCAAATGATCTCAATAAAATGAGATGAATCGAGAAGAAGACGTTCAGGAACCATGTTCTCGAATCGATAACATTCGTTAGGATATGTTTCATCTAACCCCAATAATTCAAGAACATCTTGTTCAATTGCCATGCCGCCAATTTTAAACTCATACACGGAATATAACTGTTTAAGGAAATTTGTGAAGTCCGGCATTTCCTCTTTTTTTATTCCGATTTGAGCCCATTCCGAGGCATCAAAGATCGAACCAAAAAACCAAAAATTAACCAGTACTGCATTTGAAGAGACCCTTTCTATTTGTAACGTTGCTCTTCGTTTCCTGGACAAACTGACGTAGACTCTCAATTGCAATGAATGCATGTAAGATGATTGAGGGTCTTTTTCATCACAGGGATACCCTCTATCAAACAAATCAAGCATTTCACCGACGTTTTTGTCATAGATTTCTATCTTACTTCTGACCTTTGACAAATTCATAATAATATCCTGTACTGTTTCCTTTTTCTCTTCTCCCAGTTCCACCAAGAAACTAATTTCAAGAAACGGACCGCCCTTTAACCACTCGGGTTCATGCATCTGTTATCCCTCCTTCGTTTTCGGCTATATAATGCATAAGAAAAGAGGATCTATGCTCATCAGCTGAACATAGTATCCTCTTTAGTATAGTCTATTTAAATTAACGGGTAAGGTCGAACTGCTTGATAACTTCGTAGAGGTCTTCGGATTGTTTTTTCAACTCGATGGCCATGTGATCGGTTTGTTCGATCGATTTGACCTGTTCGTCCGTGGCGGCTTGTACTTCTTCAGCGCCTGCGGATGTTTCTTCGGCGATGGCGGCGACTTCCTGTGATTGGATGGCCGTCATTTCAATGTTGGCGAGCTGGTTTTCGACGAGTTTGGTGATTTCGACGACGGCGCCGGCCATTCCATTGACTTTGTCTGCCATGGATTCTACATTGCCGCTCGTTTCGTTCGCACGGTTCGCTTCCGCTGCAGCCGTTTTTACTTGCTGTTCGATTTCCTTCACCACTTTGGTTACGTCGGACTGGATGGTTTGGACCAGTTCCGATATCATGTGAACGGATTTGGCACTTTCGTCAGCGAGGACGCGGACTTCTTCAGCGACGACGGCGAAGCCTTTTCCATGTTCACCGGCACGGGCCGCTTCGATGGATGCGTTCAAGGCGAGCAAGTTCGTCTGTCCCGCAATGCTGCCGACCAATTGAACAATTTCACCAATTTTTTGCGCGTTTTGATCCAATTGACGAATGGTAGTCAAAGAGTGTTCGCTCTGCAGGGACATGTTCCGGATGCCATCCACTAAAATGCGGAATACATCGGTTGTCCGTTCCAATTCTTTGAGCATCTCAGCAGAGCGGACAGATGAATCTTCTGCACGGCTGCTTACTTCGGCTGCCAACATCCGAACGTCTTCAATCGCTTCCGCTGTTTCCTGGATGGCGACTGCGGATGATTCTGCTCCAGCAGAAATTTCGGCGATGGTCGTCGCGACCGCATCGGCTTGTGTTGCGGCTGCACCCGTTTCAGTTGTTAACCGATCAACCGTATGGGCAGTTTTTTCAAAGTTCGTTTCAATTTGTCCGACAATCGTCCGGAGATTCAGCACCAATTGTTGAAACGCTTCCGCAACCGAACGGATTTCGTCCGAAGAACGCGGCAACTCGATATCAGTGCCAATTTTTCCATCTGCCACTTGAATGGCCGCCTTCTCTAGTCTTTGCAGCGGCTTTGTCAGAATCGTACTGAATAATCCAGCCAAAATTCCCGACCACATAATCCCTAAAGCATATGTAATGATGTCAAACCAAAATGGCTTGATGTTTGGAAAGAATTGCGGGCCGATAAAATTAATGAACACAGCACTCGTTGAATAGGTGACGATTGCCAAAATCGTAACGAATAGGACGAGTTTTTTCCGCAATCCGAATTTTTTCCCCTTCTGTCTGTTCATGCCTTACTCCTCCGTTAACTTCTTCTCTAATAAATCCATATACACAGTCAGTTCCTCATACGTTTCCCGATAGACCAGCAAATTTCCGCCGAACGGATCCTGTACGTCCAAATCCCCTTCCGGCTTTGTATACTCCTTCAGCGTAAACAGTTTTCCATCTGCCTCAGGGAACCGATGCAGCACGGCCTGTTTATGGCCTTCCGTCATCGTTAAAATGAGGTCGGCCCATTCCACATCTTCTCGTGAAATTGCTCTGGAATGAGCGGTATACGGCATGTCCATTTCTTGAATGAGCGTTTCCGAATGAATTGAAATCGGAAAACCATCTGCCGCATGCAGCCCTGCTGATCGAACCGAGATGCCTGGAATGTTTTTGGAACGCAAAATCGCTTCCGCCATCGGGCTGCGGCAAGTATTACCCGTACAAATCAAATAAATATTCATATAAATCACCTGCTTATATTTAGAATAACCGAAAACCATGTAGAAAGAAACAAAAAATTTAACGAATACATGACAATATTCCCATAATCAACAGCGCGGCACCCGCCAATTTCCTCAATATATTGCGATAGCGTGTCCCAAAGTTCCCCCGAATCAAAAGAGCTAAGCTAGCAAAGAAAAATGACAAGGAACCGGAGGCAATTATAAATAACAATTTGTTCAGTTGAAGCATTCCAAACGAAACACTTACCGAGAACGTGTCCAAACTGACCGCCAGTGCTATGAAAAACGGGTGAAGCTGCCGTTTCAGCAATTCATTGTCATCATTTTGCAAAATCATTTGTATTCCAATCAAAGCAAGTAAAACACCCGAAAGCAAATTGCTCCAGACTGAAAATAGATTCAGCGTCAAATGACCCATGAAAAAACCCATAAACGGGAATGCCATATTCAAGACGGCTGTCCATAGAGCGAGCATAAGCCTTCCCTTGCGCAATTGCAATAAAGAGTAGATAACGATGACGTCAATTGTTGTAATACATGCCGCGATTAATTCGACCAAAGAAAAGACCCCCCTGCCTGTCGCATCTGTCCATCCTATGCGACTGCCAGTGAGGTCATTCATCTTTCATTACAAGGGAAATCTTTTTCCGTCTGCAGCTTTTGTCAAACGGTTCATGACGGCAGCACCGACGCCGGACATCTCGGTCTCGGCTGCAAGAATAATATCTGCTTCCGTCACATCACATTGGCGGATCGCCCGGTATAAAGTAGAGGCCATCGCCTCCGGCTTATGGAGAGGGCCAACCGCGAAGTACCAATCCGCTTCAGGGATAGTAAATTCATCCGGACCGATGACAGCTACTTTCTTTCCCTCTGCATGCAATAACCGAACCGCTTCCGCTATTTTTGCTTCATCCGGTGCGATGACAAATAACGGGGATTCTGGCGCGTAGTGCATGTATTTCATCCCAGGAGCACGCGGGGCTTGATCATCAGCCACACCGCTTTCCGTATGAATTGGGCCAATGACGGACTCGATCATTTCTTTTGTAACGCCACCAGGACGCAGGATCGCAGGGGGCGACACGGTCATATCCAGTACGGTCGATTCTACGCCGACACCCGTTTCACCGCCATCTAAAATGAGTGGAATGCGGCCGTGCAAATCCTTTAACACATGGCCCGCTTCCGTCGGGGAAGGCTTGCCGCTCCGGTTCGCGCTAGGCGCGGCGAGCGGGCCGTCCAAAGTCTGAAGCAATTCAAGTGCAACCGGATGATCCGGCATGCGCAATCCGACCGTTTCAAAACCGGGCGTCACGCTCTGCGCAATGACACCCGGCCGTTTATGGAAAACAAGCGTCAATGGGCCTGGCCAGAATTTCTCCATGAGCTTGTAGGCATCGTCCGGAATTTGGATAGCGTATTGTTCTACCGCTTCCCGATTGCCAATATGTACGATGAGTGGATTATCAGAAGGACGGCCTTTCGCTTCAAATATCTTCCTTACGGCCTGCTCATCTGTTGCAAGAGCCCCGAGACCATAAACCGTCTCTGTCGGAAATGCGACCACTCCGCCTTCATTCAAAATATCCACCGCCTGTTGATAACTTTTTTCGTTATCCAACAAGTTATCCACTTTGATGATTAAAGTTTCCATTGTTCGAACCCCCGTTTATACACAATTCACACTAGTTATCCACATTTCCAGTGGATAACTTTATGAAAATAAACCTTTTATCCACTCCCAGAGGAAAAATGTGACCTTTTCTTCTTCCTGTTGTTCTTCTTTCGCCTTTTCATCCGGAAAGCAAACATTTTGGAATAACGCACACCACCAGTTATCCCCACGGCCACTGCCAATCGTTAAAATGTATGCTTCATAGGGGGCTTGCGGTGTGATATAAAATCCCGACCGCTTTGCCGGAAAAAGAGCGGCTGTCTTTTCGAATGTAATCGATTTGCCTTCCGCTTTCCATTCCGCGATTCTAGTAATCTCATCTTCTAAACTGTCCATGCGCTCTATAAAATCAGCCTGTGATGAGGCTTGCGTATAAGCTTCCTTAATGAGCGGCTCGATTTCCATTCTGATGGATTCCTTCACTTGCTGGTCCGCCGGTGTGTTGGAATTTGCCAAAATTCTGACGCGAAGTGCATCTTTCGGCATATCTTCCCCAGTTAAGAAAAGTATTGCTGACTGGATCATAAATAAGATAAGAATAAATTCGATAATGGAAACCCATTTATTTTTCTTGTTTTCCGAATTAATAATGTTATAGTCTTGCAACATGTCAATCCCCTCCTGACCTCATTGTCGCCAGCGTCAGAAGAGTTTATTCATACAATCTCACAAAATATCATTCGGTCCTTACCGTTAATGTCTTTTAGCGTTTCAATAAACGCATCCGGGAATGCGTGCGAAAACAACGCGTGTACAGATTCCCCTTGCTGATGCCCGATTTCAACGCCGATCAAAGCCCGTTTTCCCACAAGATCCGGCAGCTCCTTCGCCAGTCTTTTATAGAAGAAAAGGCCGTTCTCTTCCGCGAATAACGCATGATGCGGTTCAAAGTCGAGAACGGTTTTGGACATCGTTTGCGCTTCCTCCATTGCGATGTAAGGCGGATTGGATAAGATCACGTCCCATGTCTTCCCAGCCAGAGGCTCTGTTAGATCTCCTTTAATAAAGACAATTTCCGCTTGATTCCGGAAGGCATTCCTTTGGGCAACCGCCAGTGCCTCTTCGCTAATATCGACCGCTGTTACCTCTGCATCCGGCCGCTCTTTTTTGAATGAAACCGCGATGGCCCCGCTCCCTGTTCCAATGTCCGCCACCCGGATTGGTCCTGCGCCAAAAAGTTTTTTTGCTCGGAGTAAGGCGCCATAAACGAGCTCTTCAGTTTCCGGTCTTGGAATTAACACATGTTCGTTCACTTCAAAGGAATATCCGTAAAACTGTTCTTCACCGATAATATGCTGGACTGGTTTTCCTTCCAGCAATTCATTCAACCCGTTCCAGAAATCGCTTTTTTGCTTAGGCGTTAAGGGTTCCTGCATATCCGCAAGCAGGGCGGCGCTAGATTTCCCCGTAATAAATCGCATGAGCCATTGTGCTGCATGGGCATCAAGTTCCTTGGATTCCAATAAGGACTCCGCTTTTTTCAGCGCCTCGAAGATTTTTTCGGTCATGCCTGATCCAAACTTTCCAATCGGCGGGCTTGATCTTCCATAATCAATGCGTCGATCACTTCGTCCATTTTCCCCTCGATAATTTGGTCTAGTTTTTGAATCGTCAAACCGATTCGGTGATCCGTTACGCGGTTTTGCGGGAAATTATACGTACGAATCCGCTCCGACCGATCCCCTGTCCCTACAGCTGATTTACGCTTTTCATCGTACTCCGCCTGCGCTTCCTGCATGAATTTATCATAGACACGGGCGCGAAGAACTTTCATCGCCTTCTCTTTGTTCTTGATCTGCGATTTTTCGTCTTGGCATGAAACCGTGATTCCCGTAGGCAAATGCGTTAGCCGGACGGCAGACATCGTCGTATTGACCGACTGCCCCCCAGGTCCGGAAGAAGCAAAGGTATCAGTTCGAATGTCTTTGTCATGAATTTCAATCTCCACTTCCTCTGCTTCGGGAAGTACTGCAACAGTAGCAGTAGATGTGTGAATCCGCCCGCCTGATTCCGTTTCCGGTACACGCTGGACACGATGCGCCCCGTTTTCATATTTCAATTTGGAGTAAGCACCAGAGCCGTTGATCATAAAGATGATCTCCTTGAAACCGCCAAGCTCAGTCGGTGAGGAGTCCATTACTTCCACTTTCCAATGGTTCATTTCAGCAAAACGGCTATACATGCGGTACAAATTGCCAGCAAATAGAGCGGCTTCGTCACCGCCCGCAGCGCCGCGGATTTCCATAATAACGTTTTTATCATCGTTCGGATCTTTCGGCACTAGCAATAGCTTCAGGCGCGCCTCCAGCTCCTCTATCGAATCCTCCAGCTCGCCGACTTCCATTTTCACAAGCTCTTTCATGTCATCGTCGAGCGGCTCGTCCAGCATGCCTTTCGCACTCTTCAGCTGCGTGGTCGCTTCTTTATATTCACGGTACGCATCAACCGTATCCTGCAAGTCGGACTGCTCCTTCGAATACTTCCTTAACTTTTCCATATCACTAACAATTTCCGGATCGCTTAGCAATTCATTCAATCGCTCATACCGGTCTTCCACTGCTTGAAGCCTATCAAACATATTGACACCTCATTATTCAGGACTGTTTTGTACGTTTATTGTACGGGATAAAACGGCGTAAATACAGTGATTTATTCGCCTTTCCCCGTTTTTCAGGGAGGATGGGAGGGATTTTTGAGTTGTTCGATGAGGTTTTATGTTTGTGCGAGCTTGCGAATATAAAATATGGGCTTCGACTTCTTCCCTGTGCTCCCGTGATCAATGAAAACTTCTTTTTAACCGTTCATTGCCTACCTGGTTTTTTCGGACCGCTCGTATATTCTGGTAAACGCTCGTTTATCCCCTTGAACCACTCGTATAATCCGGCGACCTCTCGTTTATCCCCTGAACCGATCGTATAATCAAGCAACCGCTCGTTTCTTGCTGCGAATCACTCGTATATCTGTCTGAACCGCTCTATTAATATCACCGGGTAGACTTATGTGTTTTCTCATTCTCTAGGAACGGTGTGTAAAAGGGGATAATAAAAAATTCGCGGCAGAATAATAACGATCAAATATTCCATTTCGCGTTAAATGCCCTTTACAAATCAAAGGTTGGTTTACACAGCCGGACTGCACTGCTCATGCACGGTCTTCCATTCCCCCCAAATCCCATACAAAAAAGCAACTCACCCCCCATGGATTAAGTTGCTTTTTCATTCTATTCGATTAGCTGCTTGGCAGCGGTAACACCGCTTGGGACTTCGTGGTGTTTTCGGCATCGGGCTTCGTATGCTTCGGAAGCACCTACGAGGATAATCGGATCGTCGTAGCCTGCCGGTTTGCCGTTGATGAGACGCTGCGTCCGGCTTGCCGGGGATCCGCAGACGGTGCAGACAGCTTGCAGTTTGGTGACGTTTTCGGCGATAGCCATGAGGCGGGGCATCGGACCGAACGGTTCACCGCGAAAATCTTGATCGAGTCCGGCTACGATGACGCGGAATCCTTCGTCCGCCAAGTCCGTAACGATGTCGACGATGGCTTCGTCGAAAAATTGGGCTTCGTCAATCGCAATGACGTCTAAGTCTTCTGAAATGTATTCTTTTATATCACATGAATGGGCGACCGGTGTCGCAATTACAGTTGAACCGTTATGGCTGACGACGGCTTCTTCACTATACCGGTCATCAATTGCCGGTTTGAAGACTGCGATCTTCTGCTTTGCAAATTGTGCCCGCCGCACGCGCCGGATCAATTCTTCCGATTTTCCCGAGAACATGCTGCCACAAATCACTTCTATCCATCCGCCTTGCATTGTTACGTACATGTCGTTCCCCTTCCAGTCGCTTAATATGTATCGTTGTCTGTCATTAGTTGTCGAATGTATATCATACCCGAAAATCAATTTGAATTGACGTCTTTTCTTTGCCCGAGGAATATGTTATGTGGATAAGCCTGTTTTCCAGACCGATTCTTTCGCTATTTGTGGATAACTATTAAATAAAACCGGAAATGTGGATAACCTTGTTAGTAACCTACTACATATTGTGAATAAGTTGTTGGTATGGTTTTAAAAAATGTGCATATTACTGTGCATAGTTTGTGGAAAAACGAATTTATTTTCCCTCAATAACTGCAATTATTTTGGCATTCTTTTGCTTCCAATTTTTTCGATACCTATACAAAATCAAAAATCCGCCATGTGCGGTGGCACACGACGGATTTTGTAATGTCGAGCTTATTATTGGCCTTCTTCTTTGATGCCATATTTTTTGTTGAAGCGGTCGACACGGCCGTCCGCTGCAGCGAATTTTTGGCGTCCAGTGTAGAATGGGTGGCATTCTGAACAAACTTCGACACGGATGTCTTCTTTTACAGAACCTGTTTCGAATGTATTACCACATGAACAAGTTACTTTTGAAAGTTTGTAATTTGGATGAATTCCTGCTCTCATCGGTCTCTCTCCTCTCGCCCTGAACCATCTGGAACAGAGTATTATTGTAGGGGTTGTCCAACCATTAAGATTGGCAACAAATTTATAAGACTGATGCCTTACACGACCCGATATGCCAGCCGTATATGCAGCAGATGGTCGAAACCATACTCTAAGATTATATCAAAACAGGTGTCCGCATGCAACTAGTTGATTCGAAAAAATATTTCCGATCAGAGCAATCCTTTGCCATTGCGATGAGCTTTCATTTCCTCATTGAGCTTCTCGAAAAACTCTTCGTTCGACTTGGATTGCCGCAGCTTTTTCAGGAAACGCTCCGCAAAATCTGGCGCGTCGGAGAATGTCTTCCGGATCGCCCATAGCTTCTCCAACTGTTCGGAAGGAATAAGCAATTCCTCTTTCCGCGTTCCGGATCTGCGGATATCGAGCGCCGGGAAGATACGGCGTTCGGCAAGGCTTCTGTCGAGATGGAGCTCCATGTTGCCCGTCCCTTTGAATTCTTCGTAAATGACTTCGTCCATCCGGGAGCCTGTATCAATCAATGCCGTAGCCAAAATAGTCAAACTGCCGCCTTCCTCCAAGTTACGTGCTGCCCCGAAGAACCGTTTCGGACGGTGGAATGCCGCCGGGTCGATCCCCCCTGAAAGTGTACGTCCGCTTGGCGGAATGACAAGGTTGTACGCTCTTGCCAGACGTGTAATGGAGTCCATCAAAATAACGACGTCCCGTTTATGTTCGACGAGGCGCATCGCCCGTTCAAGTACAAGCTCCGCCACTTTGACGTGGTTTTCCGGCACTTCATCAAACGTCGAGCTGACAACGTCCGCTTTTACGGATCGTTCAATGTCCGTCACCTCTTCCGGACGTTCGTCAATTAACAGCACAATCAATTCCGCGTCCGGGTGGTTCGTTGTAATGGCGTTGGCAATCTCCTTCAACAGCATCGTCTTACCGGCTTTTGGCGGTGCCACAATCAATCCCCGCTGGCCGAAACCGACCGGAGAAACAAGATCCATAATCCGTGTGGATAGTTTGTTCGGCGTTGTTTCCAGTTTAATATGACGGTCTGGATATAAAGGCGTAAGAGCCGGGAAATGAACGCGCTCCCGTGCAACTTCCGGATCTTCCCCGTTTACCGCTTCGACTTGGAGCAGTCCATAATACCGCTCATTTTCTTTTGGCGGCCGGACTTTCCCTGTCACTTTATCCCCATTCCGAAGATCAAATCTACGAATTTGGGAAGCTGAAATATAGATATCTTCTGAACTCGGAGAATAATTGATTGGACGTAAGAATCCGTATCCTTCCGATTGGATGATTTCAAGAACTCCTTCCATGAAGAAAAAGCCTTCTTGTTCGGCTCTTGTTTTCAAAATAGCAAAAATGAGCTCTTTTTTCGTCAGCTTGCCGTAATACGTGATCTTGTACTGCCTGGCTAATGAATACAACTCTTTCAGTGTCATATTCTCCAGTTCAGCGATTGTCATTACTGTCATAAGTTTGGCACCACTCTTTTTTTAATTGATAGGTTATGTGAGGTTGTTGCAGTTGGGTAGGCGATCCTTTTCATAGAAGTTTGCCCGGCCAGAAAGCCGGGCAGTTGAGGTTGTTATCTAGGAAATTCCTAAGAGACTACCGTGGATAACTCGTACCTTATCTCTTTTTCGTTTAATTAAAGCACCAGTTTCGGTTTCTTCTGCATGCTGTGACGCCCTTCGACGAAGCGGATGGTTCCTGATTTGGAACGCATGACAAGCGAATGAGTTTCGTTGTATCCGCCTGTGAAGCGAACCCCACGAAGCAATTCGCCATCTGTAACGCCCGTTGCTGCGAAAATGGCGTCGTCCCCTTTGACGAGGTCTTCCATGCGAAGTACTTGGTTAATGTCGATACCCATTTTCTTGCATCGTTCCAATTCTGCGTCGCTCGTAGGTACGAGACGTCCTTGAATTTCTCCTCCGAGACATTTCAAGCCGACTGCTGCGATAACGCCTTCCGGTGCTCCACCTAAGCCGAACAGAATGTCGACGCCCGTGTCATCGAATGCCGTGTTAATGGCAGCTGCCACATCCCCATCATTGATGAGTTTGATTCTTGCTCCTGCTGCACGGATTTCTTCGACAATTTTCGAATGGCGATCACGATGAAGAATCGTGGCGACTACGTCTTCGATATCTTTGTTTTTCGCCTTTGCGACTGCACGCAAATTATCAGTAACAGATGCGTCGATATCTATCTTGCCGACTGATTCTGGGCCGACTGCGATTTTATTCATATACATATCCGGCGCATGCAAAAGATTGCCTCGGTCTGCAATTGCAATAACCGCCAATGCATTCCATCCGCCTGATGCGACAATGTTCGTTCCTTCGAGCGGGTCGACTGCGACATCCACTGCCGGTCCGTGGCCCATCCCTAGTTCTTCACCGATATACAGCATCGGCGCTTCATCCATTTCCCCTTCACCGATCACTACGACTCCTTGCATCGGTATCGTATCGAACACAGTGCGCATCGCGGTTGTTGCGGCATCATCCGCTTCATTTTTTAACCCGCGTCCCATCCAGCGGGAAGCTGATACTGCCGCCGCCTCTGTTACACGTACTAATTCCATCGATAAACTGCGTTCCATTGTAAGTGTTCCTCCCGGGTTTACGGTCTATTGATTCAATCCGTAAGTTTTGTCACCTAATAGTATAGCACAATACGGTCTTCCTGAATCAATTGCGTTACACCATTTCTCATGATGCTATGCTATTTATTCTTTTACGACGGCTTCTTCCGGAACCGTCTCCTTCCAAATGTCCGCCCCAATGCCTTGCAGCTTTTCAATTAACGAGCCATAGCCGCGTTCAATATGCTGGATTTCTTGGATTTCAGTTTCGCCGTTTGCACAAAGCCCTGCAATTACGAGGGCAGCCCCTGCGCGCAAATCGGACGCCCGGACTGTTGCTGCTTCCAGCTTAGTCGGTCCTGACAAAATGACCGATTGGCCTTCCACCCGGCTGTCCGCATTCATGCGGCGCAATTCATCAATCTGCTTAAAGCGGGCTGAATAAATTGTGTCCGTCACGACGGATGATCCGGCCGCCTGGGTGAGCAAGACGGAAAACGGCTGCTGAAGATCCGTTGGGAAACCTGGATAGACAAGCGTTTTGACGTCTACCGCTTGGAGCTTCTCGGTTTTCGGAATGAAAATCTGTTCTTCCCCTTCCTCGACTTCGACACCCATTTCCCGCAATTTCGCCGTCACCG
>NZ_BQYK01000017.1:9131-18803 GCF_023168145.1 Sporosarcina sp. NCCP-2222 | reverse complement strand
AACATTCGTGCCAGCACCTTTGATCTTGGCACCCATATTGGACAGCAATGTGGCCACATCAATGATTTCCGGTTCCTTTGCCGCGTTTTCAATGACGGTGCGCCCTTTAGCAAGTACAGCTGCCAGCATGATATTGATCGTTGCTCCGACGCTGACAACATCCAGATAAATCTTGGCACCGCGCAGTTCATCCGCCCGCAAGTAGATGGCCCCGTGTTCATTTGTTACTTTCGCACCGAGTGCTTCAAATCCTTTTATATGCTGATCGATCGGACGGGGGCCTAAATGGCAGCCGCCCGGCAGGCCGATAGCAGCATGCTTAAAACGGCCAAGCATCGCGCCCATCAAATAATAGGAAGCACGAAGTTTTTTGACGTTCCCGTTCGGCATCGGCATGGCCACCATTTCCCGTGGATCGATGACCATTTTGCCGCCGCTGAATTCAACCTGCCCACCAATATCCTCCAGGAGTGTTTGCAATGTAAACACATCCGAGATTTCAGGGAGTCCTTCAATCGTTACAGGAGAAGATGCCAGGATGGAAGCCGGGATCAGGGCGACCGCGCTATTTTTAGCTCCACTGACCTTTATCTTACCGCGTAAAGGCTTCCCGCCTTTGATTTTGTAAACGTCCATTACTGTCTCCTTTTGGTGAATCACTTATGTCCTCTTGCTTCCCAATCCTTAAGAAACTGTTCGATTCCTTTATCCGTCAGCGGATGATGGAATAATTGCTGCAGCACCTTGAATGGAGTCGTGGCAATATGTGCACCTGCAAGTGCTGCGTCGGTAATGTGCTGAGGTCCCCGGATGGAGGCCGCAATAATTTCCGTATCAATGTCATGGATCGTGAAGATGTCTGCGATCGTACTGATCAGCTGAATCCCTTCCTGGCCGATATCATCGAGTCTGCCAAGGAATGGCGATACGTATGTAGCTCCTGCACGCGCAGCCAAAAGCGCTTGGTTAGCACTAAAAATAAGTGTGACATTCGTTTTGATGCCTTCTTGGGAGAACACGGAACATGCTTTCAATCCTTCAGGCGTCATTGGCAATTTCACCGTAATATTCGGAGCGATTTTCGCAAGTTCGCGGCCTTCCTTGATCATGCCTTCCGCATCAAGTGCAATCACTTCCGCACTGACAGACCCAGGCACAAGCGCTGTGATTTCACGTAAGCGGTCATGGAATGAAACATTCTCCTTCGCAACGAGTGAAGGGTTTGTCGTCACTCCCGATAGAATGCCCCAACTATGCGCTTCCTTAATCTCTTCAAAATTCGCTGTATCGATAAAAAACTTCATTCCATAATCCTCCTTGTTGAATTCTCATGATTGTTCAGAAAATGAATTCCGATGGTAAAGAAGGAGAATGCACCCCATGATGCTTCTCCTCCTATTTTTGATTCGCTTATGCTTTTTGCGAGCTGCCGAATTCACGCATTTTGCCAATAACGGTCTTTTTGATGGCATCGCGCATTGGCGTCAAATATTTACGCGGATCATATACTTCCTGATCCGATTTCAACACTTCGCGGACCGCTTTTGTGCCCTCGATCTGGTTTTCTGTGTTAACGTTAATTTTTGCAGTTCCGAGCGAGATAGCGCGCTGGATATCTTTTGTTGGAATACCTGTACCACCGTGCAAAACTAGCGGCAAATCGGATTGTCCCGAAATTTCTTCCATCTCTTTGAAGCCGAGATTTGGTTCGCCTTTGTACGGTCCATGTACAGAACCGAGTGCCGGTGCGAGGCAGTCGATGCCTGTTTCGTCTACAAGCTGCTTGCATTCCGCAGGGTCTGCATAGATGACGCCATCTGCTACTACATCATCTTCCTGGCCGCCCACGACGCCCAATTCTGCTTCGACGGACACGCCTTTTGCATGTGCGTATTCCACAACTTGTTTTGTAATTGCTATATTTTCTTCCAAAGGTTTCGAGGAAGCATCGATCATGACGGAAGTGAATCCTGCATCGATCGCCTCTTTGCATTTTTCAAAGCTAGAACCATGGTCAAGATGGATAGCGACTGGAACCGTGATGTTATAATCATGCATCAAGCCTTTCACCATGTTGACAACAGTTGTGAAGCCACCCATGTAACGTCCGGCTCCTTCTGAAACTCCTAGGATGACAGGAGATTTTTCTTCTTCCGCAGCTTGAAGAATCGCCTGTGCATACTCAAGGTTGTTCAAATTGAACTGACCGATTGCGTACCCTTCTTTTTTACCTTTGATCATCATTTCCTTCATTGAAACGAGTGCCATGGAATTTTCCTCCTTTGGATAAATGAACTTTGCTGTAAAGTTGTTTCATTCACGTTATTTACCTCATTAATCATAACAAAAACAGACAGTATTTACTACTGTCCGTGTTTGCATTGGTTTCATGTCTATTTGTCATTTTCAATAAAAAGACTGAACGCCCCCGTGAGGCTGTTCAATCCTGCTCAAACATTCCGAGAACGGCATCGCGTACTTCGTAAATATTGAAGGGCTTTGTAAAATACTTCGCTGCCCCCAGATCGATGGCATTTTCCGTCAGTTCAATTTCCCCATAGGCTGTCATCATAATCACCGGAACGTCCGGCCATCCCTTTTTGATCCGCTTTAACACTTCAATTCCGTCCATGCCAGGCATTTTCATGTCTAACAATACACAATCCGGTTTTTTCTCTTCTACGGATTGAAGTGCCTCTGCCCCGTTTGCTGCAAGCCGCGTATCAAACCCCTCCCGCTTAAAGACTTCTTCGAGTAATAGTCTGATTCCGGTTTGGTCATCGACAATTAACAAACTTCTCACATGAAGCACCCCTTTTTATACTATTACTCCCCCATAGTACTTATTTGACATGACACGAGTAAATCCTTCTTTCTCTTGCAAATTATCTAGGCTTTGAGACAATCTGGTTTGAGAACCATCCGTATCCACTCATCATATCACGTAAAGCGGGATGTATTGCTATTGTTCTTGGAGCGGACATCTTATAATAAAACGCGAGGTGGTATTTATGAAAATATTGACGACCCAAATCGGCGGTTTATTGCAGCGTATCGGTTCAGGTGGCGAGGAATCCATCGAAGAGACGGCACGTCTTCTCGCTCAAGCGTCCATCGGAGAAGGACGTGTCATTTTCGCCGCGTTTGATGAAATGGAAGCCGTCCTGCTTTCTGCCCAACTTGGAGCGGAGCCGTTTCAGGGAGCAGTCCGTTACGAGGAGGATATGGAAATCCGCTCGGCCGACCGCGTTTGGATTTTGACGAGATCTGCTCTAGATGAACGCGCTTTGGCGCTGGCCCGGAATCTGGCGGACCAGTTTATTCCTTTTGCAGTGACAGCAGGAGAGAAAGCAGATGAGCAAAATGAGCTCTCTGATTTGGCATACACGTATATTTCAACCGGGTTAACAAAAGGCCTGTTGCCTGGCCCGACCGGCGAACGGATTGTCCAGCCGCATGCTTTGGCTGCGTTGTTCATTTATGAAGCCGTGAAAATGGCCTATGACGAAATGGTTTCGGACGAGGAATAAAGTTAGCAGGAAGACTCCACATCGCGATGTAGCGGTGTGGGGTTTTATTATGTAATAAAAGACTTGCTGCCGTAGACGGCTATTTTCTTTTAATTCTGGGTTATTTATTATTAATGGGTACTACATATGGATGAACGCCAGATAATCGAAACGAACGCCAGAAAACACGGATGAACGCCAGATAATCGAAATGAACGCCAGATAATCGAATTGAACGCCAGAAACCGCGGATGAACGCCAGATAATCGAAACGAACGCCAGTAACCACGGATGAACGCCAGATAATCGAATTGAACGCCAGTAACCACGGATGAACGCCAGATAATCGAAACGAACGCCAGAAACCGCGGATGAACGCCAGATAATCGAATTGAACGCCAGTAACCACGGATGAACGCCAGATAATCGAAACGAACGCCAGTAACCACGGATGAACGCCAGATAATCGAAACGAACGCCAGATAATCGAATTGAACGCCAGTAACCGCGGATGAACGCCAGATAATCGAATTGAACGCCAGTAACCACGGATGAACGCCAGATAATCGAATTGAACGCCAGTAACCATGGATCAACGCCAGATAATCGAATTGAACGCCAGTAACCGCGGATGAACGCCAGATAATCGAATTGAACGCCAATATCTCCGGCTGAACGCCAGTAAATCTGAATGAACGCCAATATAACGAGATGAACGCCAATAACGCGCCGGCTTTTTCAACGTAAAAACCACCCTTCTGCAGCTATTTTTCAACTGTAGAAGGGTGGTTTTCATCGTTCAAACTATTAACCCGTTTACCGCAATGCGGCCAGGATTGATTTTATTTATTATGGTGAAGCGCAGCATTGACGAATTCACGAATGAGCGGCTGCGGACGCGTCGGACGTGATGCGTATTCCGGATGGAATTGGCAGCCGATGAAGAATGGGTGGCTTGGCAGTTCCATGATTTCTACGAGCCGCTGATCCGGGCTGATGCCGGCTACGACCATGCCCGCTTTTTCAAACTGCTCTTTATATGCCGTGTTGAATTCGTACCGGTGGCGATGACGCTCTTCCACGAAGTCTTTGCCGTATGCTTCGTATGTTTTTGTACCTTGTTTGATTTCACAAGGATAGCCGCCAAGGCGAAGTGTGCTTTCGTCTTCTCTGCCGCGGAAATCCGGGTGGATGACGAAAATCGGATCTTTTGTATGCGCGTCGAATTCGACAGAATGCGCATTGCCAAGGCCCATGACATCACGTGCATATTCGACAGCAGCCAGCTGCATGCCAAGGCCGATGCCGAGGAATGGCAAGTTGTGCTTACGCGCATAGGCAACTGCATGGATCATGCCGTCTACGCCACGTTCGCCGAAGCCGGCAGGAACGATGAGACCTTCTACATCTTTTAGCATCTCTGCTACATTGCCTTCTGTCACATCTTCTGAGTTAATCCATTTAATGTCAATGTCAGCATCAAACGCATAACCCGCGTGACGCAATGCTTCCACGAGGGAAATATAAGCATCTTGCAACTCCACGTATTTTCCTACAAGGGCAACGCGTACTTTGTTTTTCAAGTTTTTCACGAGGCTGACGATTTCTTCGACGCTGCCCATTTCTGGCGCTTTTGTTTCAAGGCCAAGGAACTCAACAACGATGTCATCCATGCGCTGCTCGTGCAAACGGAGCGGCACTTCGTATAATGTTTCTGCGTCACGTGCCTCGATGACTTCTTCCGGTTTAATGTTACAGAAAAGAGCGATCTTATCTTTCATTTCCTGCGGCACCGGGTATTCGCTGCGCACGACGATCATGTTTGGCTGGATGCCCAGGCTGCGAAGTTCTTTAACGCTATGCTGCGTCGGCTTTGTTTTCATTTCCCCTGCTGCCTTCAAATAAGGAATGAGCGTGTTGTGGATGTACATGACATCATCTTTGCCAAGGTCTGTTTTCATTTGACGGATGGCTTCAAGGTATGGAAGCGATTCGAAATCTCCGACGCTGCCCCCGATTTCCGTGATGACGACATCTGCTTTCATTTCCTGACCTGCACGTTTGATCAATGTTTTGATTTCATTCGTGATATGCGGGATGACTTGGACAGTCGCTCCGTTGTATTCACCGTTCCGCTCTTTTTGAAGAACGTTGGAGTACACTTTCCCCATTGTGATGTTGGAGTACTTATTCAAATCGATATCGATAAAGCGCTCATAATGGCCGATGTCGAGATCCGTTTCTGCGCCGTCTTGAGTAACGAAAACTTCACCATGCTGTAACGGGCTCATCATCGTCGGGTCTATGTTAATGTATGGATCGAATTTTTGCATTGTCACTTGTAATCCGCGGTTTTTGAGAAGCCGTCCGAGAGATGCTGCATTGATTCCTTTACCTAGCGAAGATACGACACCGCCGGTAATAAATACGTATTTTGTCATGATAACTCCTCCATTTCTTTTTTCGGGGTGTGACTGGATGCATATGAAACAACAAAAAAGCTCCTCGTTGTAGTCTATCTACAAGAGGAGCGCATATACATGAATTCATGTGTCCTTTTTCAAGGAGCCCAATTAAATCTTAATTCTTCAGGAGCTCGAAGTCAAGCAATAATTATTAGAGATCGTCCTCGTCCTCTTCTAACTCTTCCTCTTCTTCATCTTCCTCATCGAGTTCTTCCTCGTCAATGTCGAGTTCCTCGTCCGGAATGATTTCCAGCTCGTCATCCGCATCAATTAGATCTTCTTCGATTTCAATGATGTCTTCCTCTTCTTCTTCCTCATCGAGGTCCTCATCATCTTCTTCGTCGAGTTCATCATATTCCTCATCGAACAATTCTTCATCCTCGTCTTCTACGAGATCTTCCTCTTCTTCCTCGTCCTCATCGTCATACGCCTTCTTCTTTTTCTTCTTGCGTACTTTAACGACTGGAGCCGTTTCCTCTTCGATTTGATCGACTGGATACCACTCGCGGAGGCCCCAACGATTATCGTGGATGGCAAGGAATCTACCGTCAATGTTCATATCCGTATAAAATTGCAGGAGCTTGTCTTGCATTTGAGTTTCATTCATACCCGTCAATTCGCGGATTTCATCCATCAACTGCTGAAGGGTCAATGGTTCGCGCCGGTCTGTTAAAATGGCAAACGCAATGTCAATCATGGATTCTTCAGCTAGTTCTTCTTTTGTCATTTCTTTAAGATTCAATAGACGCACGTCCTTTCCCTGAACATAAGCATACTTATCATTATATACAAAGCTGTCCCTATTATGCTACCATCTTTTACTCTTCTTGAATCGTCTGAACTCTTTGATGCTCAGGCACGAAAGATACGAGGCTGCGAGCAGGAATGGGATCGCGCCCAAACCGACACCGTACATGAAATAAATCAGGACAATAATGATCAAAATGATGATTGCGTGATGGTACGTTTTCATGCCGGCCAGGCCCCCTTCGCTTGTATCCTTATTATACGGATGATGAACATCCAAAATCCACTAAGAATCCAACAAATTGAAAATGTTTTAGTCTTGTCGTCCCATGAATCCATCGTCTTGGATTTACGGTTTTTCAGCATCTCAATAAAACCGCATAAAAACGCCCAAGTATTTACATATGTTATGTGTACCCTATTTATTCATCGGTTAGTCACTTGGCATGGAAGAAAGGACGATCCGCTGGTGGATCGTCCTTCAAGTTTCTGTGAGCTCTTCCCTTACATATTCCGTCTATATTGGCCGCCCACTTCGTATAACGCGTTTGTGATTTGGCCAAGGCTAGCCACTTTAACAGTTTCCATCAGTTCAGCGAAAATGTTGCCGCCCGTTGTCGCCACTTCTTGAAGATGACGAAGCGCTTGCGCGGCTTTATCTTCATGCTGCTGTTGGAATGAACGCAAATTGGCGATCTGCGTTTCTTTTTCTTCTTTCGTCGCCCGGGCGATTTCCATGTTATCAATGTCTTCTTCAGATGGCGGATTCGGATTCAGGTACGTATTGACGCCGATGATCGGCAATTCGCCCGAATGCTTCTTCATCTCATAGTGCATCGATTCCTCTTGGATTTTGCCGCGTTGGTATTGTGTCTCCATAGAACCAAGCACGCCGCCCCTGTCATTCAGACGGTCAAATTCCTGAAGGACCGCTTCTTCCACAAGATCTGTCAGCTCTTCGATAATGAAAGCTCCCTGTAGCGGGTTTTCATTTTTAGACAGGCCATGCTCCTTCGTAATGATCATTTGGATTGCCATTGCCCGGCGCACCGATTCTTCCGTCGGCGTCGTGATCGCTTCATCATACGCATTTGTATGGAGCGAGTTGCAATTGTCTTGCAATGCCATAAGAGCTTGCAACGTCGTCCGGATGTCATTGAAATCAATCTCCTGTGCATGCAGGCTGCGGCCCGATGTTTGGACGTGGTATTTCAGTTTTTGGCTCCGTTCATTGGCGCCGTATTTCTCCCGCATCGCGACTGCCCAAATGCGGCGCGCCACTCGGCCGATAACCGTATATTCCGGATCAAGGCCATTCGAGAAGAAGAACGATAAATTCGGTGCGAAATCATCAATCTTCATCCCGCGGCTCAAATAGTATTCAACATACGTAAAACCATTTGCCAGCGTAAACGCGAGTTGCGAAATCGGGTTGGCTCCCGCTTCGGCGATATGATACCCCGAAATGGAGACGGAGTAGTAATTCCTCACCTTATGGTCAATAAAGTACTGCTGGATATCCCCCATCATCCGGAGTGCGAATTCCGTCGAGAAGATACATGTATTCTGCCCTTGGTCCTCTTTCAGAATATCCGCCTGCACGGTACCACGGACAACTTGGAGCGTTTTCTCCCGGACATCCGTGAATTCTTCGAGCGTCAATGTCCGGCCGAGCTCTTCCTCCAGCTTCCTCACCTGCTGATCGATCGCCGTATTCATGAACATCGCCAAGATGATTGGAGCTGGACCGTTGATGGTCATGGACACGGATGTCGACGGCGCACAAAGGTCGAAACCCGCATATAGTTTCTTCATGTCTTCCAATGTACAAATGCTGACGCCCGACTCCCCGACTTTTCCGTAAATATCCGGCCGTTCGTCAGGATCTTCCCCGTATAATGTTACGGAGTCGAAGGCTGTCGATAAGCGTTTCGCGTCGTCGTCTTTCGACAAGTAATGGAAACGGCGGTTCGTCCGTTCCGGCGTTCCTTCTCCTGCGAATTGGCGTTTTGGATCTTCCCCTTCACGTTTGAACGGGAACACACCGGCTGTATATGGGAAAGAACCCGGTACGTTTTCCTTGTACACCCAGCGCAGGATTTCGCCATAATCCTCATATTTCGGAAGTGCAATTTTGGGTATCTTGAGTCCTGATAAGCTTGTTGTCCGAAGGATGGTGCGAATTTCCTTATCACGGATTTTTGTGACGAATTCATCGCCTGCATATGTCTGTTTCAAGGCTTTCCAGTTTTGAAGAATCCGTTTTGATTCGCCTGTCAGCTCCTCACGCACTCCTTCAGCCAACGACTCTAGTGACGCAATGAGCGCATCCTCTGGTGCAGAATCTTTGACCGTCTGAAGTGCACCTTCCAATTGGAAGAGACGTCTTGCAAGATCCACCTGCTGGGCGGATTTTTTATGGTAGTCCCGGATCGTCCCAGAAATCTCACGCAAATAATGCGTCCGGTCGTTCGGGATGATGACGTTCTGCTTTTGTGTCTTGACGAATTCTGTGTAGGACGTCTCCCAGTCAAGCGAGCATTTCTCATTCAGCTTCCCAACAAGAGCTGCAAAGAGGGAATTTGTGCCTTTGTCATTGAATTGGCTAGCAATGGTGCCGTACACCGGCATTGTATCCAAGTCCTTATCGAACAGCATATGGCTCCGCTGATACTGTTTTTGCACTTGGCTCAACGCATCTTCGGATCCTTTTCTTTCGAATTTATTAATGACAATCAAATCCGCATAGTCGATCATATCGATTTTTTCTAGCTGCGTTGGCGCACCGAATTCACTTGTCATGACATACATCGACACATCGGAGATTTCCGTAATTTCCGCGTCCCCTTGCCCGATTCCACTCGTTTCCACGATGATCAAATCGTAGCCGGCCGTTTTCACGACATCGAGCACATCTTGGATGGCACCGGACAGTTCAGTTCTCGAACCAC
>NZ_BQYK01000017.1:7100-8997 GCF_023168145.1 Sporosarcina sp. NCCP-2222 | reverse complement strand
CGGAGGAATCTGCGGATCAGCTCATCCGTTAATGAACTTTTCCCGGCTCCCCCTGTCCCTGTAATCCCTAGAACAGGCGTATGCTTCGACATACTTCTTGCCTTTTCGAGGAAAGCTTTCGCGTCCTCGCTGCCTTTGTCATGCATTTCTTCCGCATACGTGATCAAATTGGCAAGCACTTCAGGCGACTCTGTGCTGACGCGGTCAAGATTCGCTAGTTCATCCGCCTTCTCCGTCAGAAAATCACATTCTTCCATCATCCGGTTGATCATCCCTTGGAGTCCCAGCTTGCGGCCGTCTTCCGGGGAGAAAATCCATGCGATGCCGTAGTCATGCAGTTCTTTGATTTCCTTCGGCAAAATGACACCACCGCCTCCGCCATAGATGCGGATATGGGGTGCTCCCTTTTCCTGAAGAAGATCATGCATGTACTTGAAATACTCGACATGCCCACCTTGATAGGAAGAAATAGCGATGCCTTGAACATCCTCCTGAATTGCCGCATTGACGACTTCCTCGACTGAACGGTTATGGCCGAGATGAATAACTTCCGCTCCCGTCGACTGCAAGATGCGGCGCATGATGTTAATGGAAGCGTCGTGTCCGTCAAACAGGCTGGATGCCGTCACAAAGCGGACATGATGCTTCGGTTTGTAAATATCTACTGTTGCCATTACTGAACCACCCCTTCTGCTTCATTTCACGAACGTGATGTGATCCCTTTGAATAATTGTTCGGTTTGCATTTCAATAAATTCATCTATTGAATAGCGGCTGTGCAAGGTCCATCTGCGGAATGCCCACATTTGCCCTTGAACAACAATATGGTGGGCGGCTAGGTTGATATCCTTGTCCGCCAGCCTCAATTCACCTGATTCCACACAGGATGCCAGCAGGTTTTCAAACAAGCCGACCATCTCGAGTTCCTTTTTCAAAACATATTGAAGCGCATCCTTCGGCAAGGACTTCGATTCCTGATACATAACGACGAATTCATCCGCCATGTCATCGATCAGACTAAAGTACTCGCCAATCGCAGCCCGCAGCCCCTCCAGCGTCCCTTCCTGCTGCATGACGGAGGAGAGCCGGGATTGCACTTCATGGTAGATGTTGTCACATACTAAATAAAGGACATCTTCCTTCGTCCGGATATATTCGTATAACGTGCCGATGCTGAACCCGGCCGCTTTCGCGATTTCGCGGGTCGTCGCGCGGTGGAACCCCTTCTCCTTAAAAAGCTTCACCGCGCCGTCAATGATCTGCTCGCGACGCTTTTCAATCAACCCTTCATCTTTGACAGATGATTTCACTTCCCGTTTCAATTGCATCACACACCTCCGTTACTTCGTCAGCATGCGGGAGATGACAAGTCGCTGGATTTCCTGCGTTCCTTCATAAATCTGCGTGATTTTCGCGTCGCGCATGAAGCGTTCCACCGGATAATCCTTCGTATAGCCGTAGCCACCAAACACTTGAACCGCTTCCGTCGTTACTTTCATCGCCGTATCGCCAGCCATCAATTTAGCCATTGCAGACGCTTTTCCGTATGGAAGATTGTTTGATTCCAGCCATGCAGCCTGGTACGTAAGCAAGCGGGACGCTTCCGTCGCCGTCGCCATATCAGCGAGCTTGAAGCCTACTCCTTGATTCGCTGCAATTGGTTTGCCGAATTGAACACGCTCTTTCGCATAATCGACCGCTGCGTCGAGCGCGCCTTGTGCGATGCCGACTGCTTGAGCGGCAATTCCATTCCGTCCGCCGTCGAGTGTTTTCATGGCGATGATGAAACCTTCTCCTTCTTCGCCAAGCAAATTCTCCTTCGGCACGCGGCAATTATCAAACATGATTTCAGTTGTAGGCGAGGAACGGATTCCGAGTTTCTTTTCCTTCTTGCCGAC
>NZ_BQYK01000017.1:0-6966 GCF_023168145.1 Sporosarcina sp. NCCP-2222 | reverse complement strand
CATAATGATCGCCGTCAAGCTTCGCCGTTGTGCGCATACCGCCCGCATCTGACCCTGAGCCTGGCTCCGTCAATCCATATGCGCCAATCTTCGTTCCTTCTGCCATCGGACGAAGGTACTTCTGTTTTTGCTCCTCTGTACCGAATTTGTACACCGGCCATCCCGCTAGTGATGTGTGTGCGGAAAGTGTCACGCCCGTGGAAGCGCAGACGCGGGAAAGCTCTTCGACCGCGATAACATACGCGAGATAATCACTGCCGATACCGCCATACTCTTCCGGCCAAGGAATGCCCGTCAAGCCGAGCTCCGCCATTTTCTTGAAGATATCCATATCGAATCGTTCTTCTTCATCACGTTCCGCTGCTGTCGGGGCAACATCTTTCATTGCAAAATCACGAACCATTTTGCGGATCATTTCATGTTCTTCTGATAATTTAAAGTCCATCTCCATATCCTCCTATTTGAGCTGTCTATGTTAGTAGTTGATTAGATTTTTTGTAATGACAAGGCGCTGAATTTCGCTCGTGCCTTCATAGATTTGCGTCACTTTCGCATCGCGGAAATATCGTTCAACCGGGTAGTCTTCCGTGTAGCCGTAGCCGCCGAAAACCTGCACCGCCTCGATTGCATTGTCCATCGCTGTTTGCGAAGCGAATAATTTGGCCATAGAAGCTTCCTTGCCGCATGACTTCCCTGCCGCTCTCAGCTGGGCAGCCCGGTACACAAGCAGCCTGGCCGCTTCAGCTGCCGTCGCCATATCAGCGAGTTTGAAGCCGACGCCTTGATTGGCAGCAATCGGCTTACCGAATTGTACGCGTTCCTTCGCGTGTCCGGACGCTGCTTCCAAAGCCGCTTCCGCAATCCCAAGGGACTGGGCGGCAATGCCAATTCGTCCGACGTCCAAATTTGCCATCGCAATCTTGAACCCTTCGCCTTCTTCACCAAGCCGGTTTGTAGCAGGCACTTTCATGTCTTCGAAAGTCAGTTGGACTGTCCGGGAACCGTGCAAGCCCATCTTCTCTTCATCTTTGCCGATCACGAGACCTGGCGTGTCTTTATCGACAATAAAGGCGGTAATACCCTTCGTTCCAAGTTTCGGCTCGGTGGAAGCGAACACGATATACACATCCGCCTCTCCGCCGTTCGTAATAAATACTTTGGAGCCGTTTATTATGTAGTGATCATCCTGCAGCACGGCCCGTGTCTTTAATGACCCTGCGTCAGAACCCGATTGTGGTTCCGTCAGGCAGAACGCCCCCAAGTATTCACCGGATGCCATCTTCGGAATATACGTCTCTTTCTGTTTCTCAGTACCGAAATAAAGAATCGGATTCGTCCCGACAGACGTATGAACGGAGAGAATGACGCCGACCACGGCACTCACTTTCGACAGCTCATGGATGGCGATAATATAGGAAACGAAGTCCATCTCCGAACCGCCATATTTCTCGGGCACCGTAATGCCCATCAAACCGAGCTCCCCCATCTTCTTCAGGATCTCCCGCGGAAATTCCCCCGCTTCCATTTTCGGAATGAACGGTTCAATCTCCGCCTTTGCAAAATCCCTCACCATGGTCCGCATCATCTGTTGTTCTTCGGTGAATCGTAAATCCATTTGATTGATCTCCTTTGCCGTTTACTTGAGGTTTCATACCGACCTGTTTTCTCAGAATCTGACATAATATTCGTCAGGCATATTCGTAAAAGCCGCGACCCGATTTCTTGCCGAGCCAGCCGGCATTCACATATTTCCGAAGCAACGGACACGGACGGTATTTGGAATCCCCGAATCCTTCATACAACGTTTCCATGATGTATAAGCAAGTATCGAGTCCAATGAAATCAGCAAGCTGGAGTGGTCCCATCGGATGGTTCATGCCCAGCTTCATCACTTCATCAATCGCTTCCTTGGACGCGACGCCTTCATATAGCGTGAAAATCGCTTCATTGATCATTGGCATCAAAACACGGTTTGCAACAAATCCTGGGAAGTCATTCACTTCAACCGGTGTCTTAGACAGTTTGCGTGTCATCTCTTCCACCGCACTGTATACCGCATCTTCTGTTGCCAATCCGCGAATAATTTCCACCAGTTTCATGACTGGCACTGGGTTCATATAATGCATGCCGATCACCTTGCCCGGACGATTCGTCACTGCAGCGATCTCCGTAATTGGCAAGGATGACGTGTTCGTTGCAAGAATCGCATGCGCAGGAGCGATGCCATCCAGCTGCTTGAAAATGGATTTTTTAATATCCATATTCTCAACCGCTGCTTCAATGACAAGATCCACATCCGAGGCATCCTGCAAGTCGAGCGATTTCGTAATGCGGGATAGCACTTCTCCCTTTTCTTCCTCCGTCATGCGTCCTTTTTCCACATTGCGGGATAGGTTCTTTTCGATAACCGCGAACCCTTTAACAAACGATTCCTCTTTAATGTCATTCAACTTCACATCATAGCCAGCCTGCGCACAAACCTGAGCGATGCCGCCCCCCATTTGCCCCGCACCGATTACCATCACTTTTTTAATTTCCATGTCCATTTCCTCCGTTCCGCTTACTTGATCTGTTAGATTGCAAATCTATTTTGATTAAATCTGAGAAGTTTTGAGATAAAATCTGTTTTTGTCCTTGGATCTGCGTATTCAGCGACCCGGCGCGCATAAACGGGATGGAACCGAGCATAAAACCGTTTATCCGCTCATTAATTCACGAGACACGCGCATAATGTAATCTAATCCGCGCTTACCCCTAGGCCAAACGCGCATAACCGGGTCTATGCCGAGCATAAATCCGCTTATGGCATGGTTCCATTGCGTTACTGCAGTCTTTATTAATAAAGACTTAAATCGGGTTCAGCACACAATTTATTGCCCCTTAGCCACTTCAATCATGATGGCGTCGCCTTGCCCGCCTCCGGAACAGATGGATGCGATGCCGATTCCGCCGCCTCGGCGTTTTAATTCATAGGCAAGCGTCAAAATAATACGTGTTCCGCTTGCACCGATCGGGTGGCCGAGTGCCACCGCTCCTCCGTTCACATTCACTTTCTCTGGATCAAGTCCTGCGATTTGTGAACTGGCAAGCGCCACGGCTGCAAATGCTTCGTTTATTTCAAACAAGTCGATGTCTTCGAGTGTTTTTCCTGTCTTTTTCAATAACTCGTTAATTACCAAACCAGGCGTCTGCGGAAAGTTTTGCGGTTCAACTGCCACTTCTGCATGCCCGATAATAGTGGCAAGCGGAGTTTTTCCTTCTTTCAGCGCACGCTCCTCATTCATTAACACGAGCGCGCATGCTCCATCATTGACTCCCGGAGCGTTCCCAGCCGTGATGGTGCCGTCTTTTCCGAAAGCCGGACGTAATTTCGCCAATGATTCAAGTGAACTATCGCGACGCGGCGCTTCATCGAGTGCTACTAAAACCGGATCGCCTTTACGCTGAGGGATTTCGACTGGAATGATTTCTTTTGCGAAAAAGCCTTCATCGATTGCATTCAACGCACGTTCATGACTGCGAAGGGACCATTCGTCCTGCTGCTCGCGACTAATGGAAAACTCTTCAGCTGTTCTATTGCCATACGTCCCCATATGAACACGTTCAGGTGAAAACGAACAAGATAAGCCGTCGTAAATCATGCCGTCAACAAGTGACGCATCTCCCATCTTCAATCCAAACCGGACGCCAGGTGCATAGTACGGTGCGTTTGACATCGATTCCATGCCGCCTGCCACGATTACTTCCTCCTCGCCAAGCCGGATGAGCTGATCGGCAAGTGTGACGCTGCGCATGCCCGATGCACATACTTTATTGATTGTCTCTGTTTTGACGTTCCACGGAATGCCAGCTTTTGTCGCGGCCTGCCTTGATGGAATTTGGCCTTGGCCTGCCTGTAATACAGTACCGATAATTACCTCGTCGACTTCATCCGGCTGTACGCCTGCGCGATCCAATGCCCCTTTGATCGCAAAGCCCCCTAAATCACTTGCTGTTTTCTTAGAAAGAGCCCCTCCCAACTTCGCAAATGGTGTGCGTGCCCCTTCGAGAATAACTGTCTTCGCCATTCCAACCCCTCCTGTTTTGATAGCGTTTACATTTTCACTTGCCAACGATGACTGAACGCTCGCTCGATGTTCATTTATAAAAAGAGGGAGTGTTGCGCACCCCCTCTTCGGTTTTGGAAACTACCAGTCTTCTTGGTATTTCATATTTTCTTAATTATATCGCTGTTCAGTTCTATCTGCAATCATCTTATTGCAAGACAGGTTCTTCTTCTTCCTCTGTTGCCGGCTGCCAGCCTTCACCAAAAACGGAGCGCTCCAGCAACTCTGCAATATCATATGTGCCGACTTTATCTTCCACTTCGACCGCTTTCGTTCCATCGGAAAGCATCGTTAAGCAGAACGGACAGCCGGAAGAAATGATGCCCGGGCTCACTTCAAGCGCCTGCTCTGTACGGGCAACATTGACACGGTGCCCTGCGTCTTCTTCCATCCACATAAGACCGCCGCCTGCTCCGCAGCACATTGCATCGTTGCGGTTCCGCTTCATTTCGACGAGATTGACGCCCGGAATAGCTTTCAAAATTTCACGCGGTGGATCATACACATCGTTGTAGCGGCCGAGATAGCAGGAATCATGGAACGTGATCGTTTCATTGATCGCATGCTTCGGTTCCAGCTTGCCGGCCTTCACCAGCTGATCCAGGAGCTCCGTATGGTGGATCACTTCCGCTTTGAATCCGAAATCCGGATATTCATTTTTAAAAATATTATAGGCGTGCGGATCAATCGTAACGATTTTAGTAACGCCATTTTTCTCGAATTCTTCAATGTTTGCTGTCGCAAGTTCCTGGAATAAAAACTCGTTCCCAAGGCGCCTCGGCGTATCCCCTGAGTTCTTTTCTTTATTGCCGAGAATCGCGAACTTCACGCCTGCTTCATTCATCAGATGCGCAAACGCAAGGGCGATTTTCTGTGAACGATTGTCGAACGCACCCATAGCGCCAACCCAGAACAGATACTCAAATTCCTCACCCGATTTTTTCAATTCCTTAACCGTTGGAATCTGGAGGTCCGGACGAGCTTCCCGCCAATTCTCCTTCTCCTTCCGGTTCAAGCCCCACGGATTTCCTTGGCGTTCGATATTTGTCATCGCCCGCTGAGCATCCGCATCCATCTTCCCTTCCGTCATAACTAGATAACGACGCAGGTCGATGATTTTATCCACGTGCTCATTCATAACCGGACATTGATCTTCACAGTTCCGGCAAGTCGTACAAGCCCAGATTTCCTCTTCGGTAATGATATCTCCGATTAGTGACGGGCTGTAAATATCGTCAATCGTAGCGCCTTCCATGCCAGCAGCAAGCGCGATTTGATTCCCCTTCGTCTGCTTGAAGGCGAAAGTCGGTACCCATGGCTGCTTCTTCGTCACAAGAGCGCCGGTATTCGTCAAGTTATCTCGAAGCTTTGTAATCAAATCCATCGGCGACAGCATTTTACCCGTGCCCGTTGCTGGGCACATATTCGTACAGCGGCCGCATTCCACACAAGCGTAAAAGTCGATCATTTGCTTCTGCGTGAAATCGGTGATTTTTCCAACTCCCAGAGCCGGCATATCATCTTCGTCTTCCGCTTCCTCCAACGCTTCAAAATCGATCGGCGCCAATTTCCCGCGACGGTCGAAGCGCATCATATACGTATTAACCGGTCCAGCAATCAAATGCGCGTGCTTGGATTGCGGCACATAGACAAGGAACGTCAGCAATGTTAGTAAATGAACCCACCAGGCAACGAAGAAAATGGCCGCCGCTGCTGTTGGCGATAGAAACGCGAAAGCGCTTGCAATTGCGGACGCCATTGGCTCAGTCCAAGTCGTTTCATGCCCCTGCCAAATCATATTCATGCCATTTGCAACCAATGTAGACAACATGAGTGTCCCGATGAAAATAAGGACAAGCCCCGACTTCCATCCGCGTTTCAAACGAACAAGCTTTTCAACATAACGGCGATGGAAAGCCCATACAACCGCGATTAAAATCACGAAAACTACGATTTCCTGGAAGAAAGTGAATGCGCCATAAATCGGGCCAAACGGCAAATGCGACCCCGGTTTCAGCCCTTTCCAAATGAGATCAATCGCCCCAAACTGCACGAGTAGGAACCCATAGAAAAACATGACGTGGATCGAACCACTTTTCTTATCCTTCAATAACTTCTTCTGGCCAAACACATTGACCCAAACTTCCCGCAAACGCTCCGAAACCCGGCTATCAAACTCCTCTTTCCGGCCAAGCTTAATATACTCAACACGCGTGCGAATCAAATATGTGAACAACGCCAAAGCATACGCCGTAACAGCAAGGAACAAAACCAAGTTGGCAATCAATAACGGTTTCATCCATGTTCTCCCCTTTCCCAATCATATGAACGTTACGAATAGTGTAGTAGAAAATTATACAGATGTCGATATTCTGATTCTAGTTTAAAATATGAATGAGCATTCAGTCAACGTTTATTTTCAATCATTCAGGAAAGTTGGAGTTTTTTGATGTGTAGGTAATTTGTTTTTGTGAGATGCGAATAATTGGGATGTGGAGACATTGGGTTTGGGTTTGAAATGGTTGGTAGGATTGGTATGGTGATGCGTTATGGTGATGCGTAAAGTGGGTTGGGTTGATTGGTAGTGACTAGTTGGTGAGAGGAATGGGGAAATAAACTTGGGGCTTGCGTCAAACGTTGAGGAAATGGGAAATTAACCGTAGGTTGCATCTAGTTAGGGGGCGGCGCGCCAAATTATCGAGGAATTCGCCAAATCAACTGGAGATCGCGCCAAATCAGCGAAAGCAACGCCAAATAACCGAGGGCCGCGCCAAATTAACCTGGGAGCAAGTCAAGTCCTTAATCTTGTGTAAATTCCCTTTCAATGTATCCAGCTAATTAATTTCAATCCACTATACTT
>NZ_BQYK01000016.1:18766-42075 GCF_023168145.1 Sporosarcina sp. NCCP-2222 | reverse complement strand
TCGTATTGTTTGACCCACTTAAAGATGGCTTTATGATCTGTCTCTAAAGACTTAGCTATTTCAATTGAACTTTCCCTGCCATTTAAATAACGATTAACTGCTTGTAACTTATCTTCTGCAGTAAATTTAGCCATAGAAAAACTGCACCTCCAATTGTTAGATGGTGTCTAACAATTGGGGTGCAGTTCACTTCAATAGTGAAGCTAGGATTTTATCGTTTTAATAAACTAAGTTTGCTCAATGACTAGTTCAGTGGACAGACCTTTCCGATTAATTTCTTCTAGGATTCGAGCGCATGACCATTGCAAACCAAATGGCAAATCCAAGATAAACTAATGTTAAAATAACAAATAGTACATCAAACTGCTCGGCCAACTGCCGGACCAGAGCAAAAAAAACAACAACGAAATGGATTAGATTTCCCAATACAACTGGCTTGTTATAGATGCCTCCGATCCGGGCAGAACGTGTAAACCAGTTCAACATTGCGAACCCTAAATATAGTCCGCCGATTATTTGCAGTAGAATCAGACTAATGGGTGAAGAGCCAATGCCTAGAATTTCCGATATTTCTTCAGGGATAAAAGTTCCTATTAACCCCAATAAACCCATCATTAAGGCACTACTACTTAAAAGCCATTTTGTTTTCATTTGGTTTCCCCTTTTCACACAGAGTCGTAATATTCCAAAAAAAGAAGAGAGAATTTTATACAGGGCATGCGTTGGTTTGCCGTAATAGACGAATACAGTACTGTGTAAATTAAATAGCTATCGTTTAACAGAGTCCTAGAAACCTAAAATTGCCTGCTTACTATGTTATGTCAAGAGCATTTAATTGGGAGTCGGCATTTTCGACTATTTAACTAAGTATCTTGTGGGTCGTAAAGTAGTTAATTACATTATATGAAGGGAGTAATCGTTCGATACCTTAGGGACACTTTCTAATGCCTGTCGCCAATCGCATTCTAGACATTTTCCATTGCAATAATTTTGTAAATCTTTCACACTCCCAAAATCAATACCTCATACGTAACTTGCATACGCAATTATTGGGTGAATAATGCTTTGAGCGCTGCAATGGTAAGAGGGTATCAGATGAACGACCTAATTTAACTTCGTTTCGCATTTCAATAGGAGTACACTTATAGATAGGAACCATCGTGGTTGCGCCTCCGTAAATGGTAGAAGGTTTTAGCCGGAAAGTTACCAACAGCCTAAAAGAAAAGCCATGGTACACTGCCGATAAGTCAGCAAGTGACGTTACGACAAAAAACCGCGGCCTGATGCGTTTAGTAGCGTTATGACGTCTCAGGCAGGATTCGAACCTGCGACACACGGCTTAGGAGGCCGTATTCACGGATATATGAGTTTGTATGTGTTTATCAATAAGTGAAAGAAAGCGTGTTTCTATCGAGTATAATAGGCTATTACATTAAATAGAGCAATACAATTTTTTATATTCTGATATGAGTTTGCGCACACATTGGGCATCTTGTGTCCAACTATCCTTTGGAAGTAAAAGAGGAGGCAAATCGCCCCCCTCTTTTTTAGTCCACTAATCGGACTGATATGATATCTTCAATGGATATTTTAAAATCCCCGAATGGATCAGCTAGAATGATTGCTTGTTTATGTGTATCAATTTTTACCACGATGCCGCGATGAGGAATTATTCGGCCGTCACTCCAAGTTTTATTACGCGCCTGACATTTTCGTTTGAATGCCAGAGCAAGTTCTTCCTGCAGGGCAACCGAATTCCATTCAGGCGATTCTGGCCGTTCAATATGAACGTCCTCCGCTTGCCAGTCACGCAATTGGAACGTTATTAGCTTAATTTTTGTATACTTTACATCGTTATTCATATACAATCATTTCCCCGACATCTATAAATCCAAATCTCTTATAGATTTTTTTTCCATCTTCTGATGCTTGTAAGACAACGGGTTTTTGTTTATCTTTTGTTTGTGTAAGAAGGTATTGAAACATTTCACTGCCATATCCTTTACCTCTAAATGTTTCTTTTGTCATAACATCATAAATGCCATAACTTTCTTTGCTATCTATTAGTAAACCAGTAGATACAGTTATTTCACCAACACGTCCAATAAACATTTGAATTTCAGAACCTAAATTTACTACAGATAATTTATTAAAATATTTTTCTAACGCATCTTTTTCCCTTGTACCTTCAAATAGGCTTAAAAAAACCTCTTTATATTCATTAAGTTCTTCAAAATTTCTCACAGGAGTAATTATAAGCTGATGAGATTCTCCTTGACGGACATTAAGCGTATTATCAAGTTTCATCATCACATTACATTCTGCTTCATTTAGGTCGTATTCTTGCATCAGGTCTTGCCAGCCAGCGTTTAAATACCGAGAGTTAATCCACGTACTAAAGGGATATTCTTTAAGAGACATATTTTCGATGCTACTTCTAATATTAGATGCATTTTTTATATCTGCAGATTTCGGCAAAAGTATATTGAATGTATCAGTGGGTATTTCTGTATTTGCTAAAACGAAATCTTCTTCTTTGATAAGATTTCCATTAACCGCATTAGTGAATATTCTTAATTTTTCTTCTAGATTATTTATAACTATTTGTTGATTTGCAATCATTTCTTTGCCCCTTCCATTTAGATAGAGCGCTCGCTCTTTTTATTATAGGAGCAATTTAATACTAATAATACATTGTTCACAGTTTCTATATCCTCCCATAATTTTCAGGAAACTTAAAGTACGCTTGTTTAATTACTCCAAAGTCCCGTCTTGGATTAAACTGCTTTGTCGAATAAAGTCCTTAAAGCGTCGTTTGGTAACATTTCTTTACTTAGATAATCCGTGTTGCACTAAACTGCTCCGGGGAACTACAATGAGCGTGTATGGCCATGTGTTAGAAAAAGTAGATCAAACTGCCGCAAAACACTTTGAGGACTGGTATCAATCAATAAAAAGTAAATTGGGCACACTTTGGGCACAAAACGGATTTTTTCTCCGTAAGTACAAAAAAAAGAAAAACCTCACAAACTCAATGTCTGCAAGGTTTCCACGTGACGTCCCAGGCAGGAATCGAACCTGCGACCTACGGCTTAGGAGGCCGTCGCTCTATCCCCTGAGCTACTAGGACATGTTTATATAAAATATACCGTACTAGTTTATCTACAACAGTAGTATTGTAATGGAGTATAGCGATAAAAGCAAGCGCAAACGAAGCAAACTCTCTTCCCTTATAGATTAAAAACAAGTCAGCGGATGTAGCATGTCGCTTTCTTAATCCTTTTGCTTCGGTTCTTCCATGCCTCTAGGAAACTATATTTCAAGATCTGACACTTTTATTATTAATTAATAAAAGCATCCTTGCATTGGATGCTTTTTATATCAATACTTATTCTGTATAGAAGCTATAATAATTAACAAGTATGGGGCGGCATCGGTGGCATGTTGGCATTGAGTACTGCAGGGGGCGTGTCGAATATATATGGTGGAGCTGCTTCTAAGTGTGGTTTCCCTCCAAGGGGTATCGGTGTGGCAACGTAATTAAATGTACCAAGTCCGTCCATACTTGGACCACGCGCCCAACGACCTTGCGCACTTTCATTGCCTTGGGAGAAATTAAACAACGTATAGGAAACTTCCTGCTTCTCCAAACTTCTTGGAAACGTACTTGGAACCACTATATTTTCTTTCTCCTCGAGCTCCCTTATAGCTGCAACCCATTGATTCTGATGCATAGTATCTCTGGCAATGAGCCAGGATAGCATATCTTTTACGCCTCGGTCGTTTGTCATTTCATACAAACGTGTTACTTGCAAGCGACCTTGCGATTCTGCATTCAAGTTGGCTCGGAAATCTGCGAGCAGATTGCCGCTTGCTATAATATAATCTGCTGTCCATCGATTTCCCACGCTGTCAGCAGGCATTGCACCAAGACCAGAGACGATTGCGTGCTGTGGATTCATCCCACCTAGAATAGCCCCCAAAACAGGATCTTTTGCCGCATCCTCCAAATCACCAACGGGTGCTCCATCCAGAAGTCTTGCAATCATTGTAGCAAGCATTTCAATATGGGCTAACTCTTCTGTTCCGGTATCCATCAGAAGATCCTTATACTTTCCGTTTGCTCCCCGAACACTCCAGCCTTGAAATAAATATTGCATCGCTACGGAAATTTCTCCAAACTGCCCGCCGAGCACTTCTTGTAATTGCTTAGCAAAAAGTGGATCCGGCCGTTCCGGTTTCGCATGATATTGAAGCTCTTTCACATGATAGAACAATCAAATGCCTCCTAATTAATAATCCGCCATCGTATGATTCAATCAAAACTCTAGGTGTGAGAAAACCATCCCAGCTTACTGTTACATTTTTTCTGGAAAAGTAATTTCCCTCTCGCTTCTCCTTTATATACAGCGGTCCCCTTAGTATATTAGGTAAATAGCCGTTAGGTTACAGAACCATGTTGATGAATCCATTGGCATTTCTCTCTAAGGGCGATTAATAACTTATTAATTGTACATTCGAATCGCTAGTACTAATTGATAAAAGATTAGCTTCTACAACCTCATATTTCAGGTTAAGAAGGATAGTTATCCTGTTGGTGTACATACTAAATATCCTTTGAATAATTAATTTTTAGGGAGGTTAGAACGAATGACAGAAGATAAAAAGGATGACCATAAAAAAAAGACAGACTTCAATACATGGACAGCCTATGGCGATCCTGTAAAAAGAAATCCGTCCACTTCTAAGGAATCAAATTCTCCAATGCTAGAGAAGGCTAAACAGGATGGGAATAAAACTAAAAATAAATAATATTGGAATTCAATTGTTCCATATCAAAAGCCGATTCAGATCGATGAATCGGTTTTTGTGTTTTTTCATCATTTCTTTCTTTATACCAAAAGGAATGTCTCTTCCTTGAAAAACGCTTCAATCAGTGCTAGATATTCTTCAGTATGCACCAAGCTCAATTCTCCATGGTTCATTCCCTCTGCTATATATAGCGTGCCATGAGGGATGGTATTCTTAATCAATTGCGCTGATTCTTTCATTACCTTAATCTCTTTTGCGCCAACAATGATCAATACATTTGCTTCGATTTCTTTAACCATTCTTTTCAACTGGTAATTCCCATTGCTCTCTGTAATATTTAACAAAGATGTTTTAGAGATTTTTTGGCTGTCTTCGAAGTATTTATCAAACAAGTCGTCTGAAATCTTCAATGTCTTGGCCTGTAACTTTGCAAACCATTTCTGTTGAATCCATCGATAGGTCATTTTTTGCATTAGCATCGAAATTTTTGTCATTGTTCTAATTGGAATGGCCAACCCACTTTCAATGACAGCTTGTTTGGCGATTCCTTTTCTTTTAGAAAGGACTTCTAACACAATTTGGGCACCTAACGACAACCCACATATGGCAAATACTCGCCCATTACAATGCATATCGATAAAATTAATTAGTTGATCTGCTGAATCTTCAATACTTTTAAAAGTAGTTTCGCCATCTTCGCCATGTCCATCTATAATGGGTGTGACAACATAATAGTTCTTCGATAAATAATCAACTTGTCTCTTCAGCGACCAATCGGATAGGCCCCCGCCGTGCAGCAAAATAATCGTTTCCCATTCCGAATTCCCCGATAAGTTAAACTTCATGACTTCCCCCTATTGGTATTCTTTTTTATAAAATAGTTTCTTAAGTTTTGAAAAAGATTTGGCATCGCGCTCAAAATAATAATTCCAATCAACTGAGGCGAGATCATCTCCTACTTCCTTTAACAAATCTGCCTCATACCCATTGAGCAACCACTTAATATAGGTGAACACCTCATGGGTGGACATGTCTTCCCTAAACATATCCATATCCAGGTTGTCATGAAGCTTATTCAAAATATCCTTTTCGAGCTTGACTAGCTGTGTTTCCATTGTTTTCGGCAGTTCAATTTCATCTCTAAATTGATAATAGTAACTAGAAAGAAAACTAAATAGATAAGGGTTTTCTTGATAAATGGCATGTTTTAAACTACGCTGCTGCTTATACCTTTCAAAAAAATCCCGAATATCTATATCAATTTTTTTAACGTAGTGATCCATTACATAATCGATCGCAAACTCAAGAAGAAAATAAAACAATTGCTGTTTGTTTTGAAAATAATAAAAAAGCAAGCCCTTCGAAATTCCTGCCCGTTTGATAATACGATTGGTTGAAGCATTTGAAAAACCATGCGAGGCAAATTCCTCTAACGACGCATTCATAATTTTTTTGCGTTTTTCAATGTCTATATCCCACAAGTTATTCATCAGACCCCTCCAATTTGACCAGACCGGTCAATTTCAGTATAGAATAATTGACCACATCGGTCAAATTAAATATAAAAAAAAGAGATGGCTATCGTGCTATAACGGGTTCGGTTAATGGGGAGAAAACGCCAAAACGCACCTCAAATATCACCCTTATTAGCATACGTTTCACAGCTTATTAAGTAACAGTATAGACAGCATTAAAAAACGCACTTTTTTAGGTGCGTTTCAGACTGTAGACAAACTCCATGAATTTTGGAGTTTGCCTGCAGTTTTTTTCTTTTACAATGAAAGAACGACTAGAAAAGTTGATTTCCGCTACGGCTGGTCGCTTTCCGCGGGCACGGCTTCAGCCAAGCGAACTGCAACGGGTTCGCTTTGCCGTATTTCTGCGATTTTAGCGGAAATTAAGGCAGCTCCTCCTGTGCTCCCAACGCTACGCTTTTGGTCGCAAAAGCCGTTCTTCGTAACGGCCTTCGCTGTGCTCCGTCCAGGGTCTTCAGCTCGCGCTGTTCCCGCTGGAGTCGCCAGCCTTCGCTCCAATCAACGGTGTCTGCCAAAAAATACTCGAGGTGATGGATATGATGACGAAGAATCAGATCAACGAGCGTGAACAACTAGAAATGCTGACTATTGAACAATTGGTGCCGAAAGATCATCTTGTTCGGAAGTTAGATGCAGCCATTGATTTCTCCTTCATCTATCCATTGGTAGAAGACCTATATTCGACAGTTGGGAGACCCAGTATTGACCCTGTGGAATTGATCAAAATGACCTTCATCCAATATACCTTCGGCATACGATCCATGCGCCAGACCTTCCTTACAATCGCGTCCGATTTTGGAAGAGGATTGCACTAAACATTATCCTTTTCCAGCCATTACCGCTGAATGTTTTCTAACACCCGAGGTTCGTTTTCATTGTTTGAGTACGTGACGAAATAATCCACCTCTTCTTCGATAAGGTTCCAAACCATCTTCTCTTTTATCATTATCTTGAACGTATCTTCTTTGTTCGGCATGCTCGGGTTGTATCCCTTGACCCAATATTCTTTGTTGTTGTTCGACTGACCTTTTTCAATCACAACAAACGACGAGGTGGTTGATGCTCCTCCACAAGAGGCGAGTAATAATGTGAAAAGGATGATGAAAAGCCCGAAATATTTTTTCATAAATTCCCCTCCAGTAGCTAAATAATGTCTTTTAACAAACTGGCTCGTATGTTAAATGAATACGATAACTATATCCTATTCTATCGTAAAAGGACCCTCTTTCTCTTTAATTAATTAACTATTTCAAAAAAATTCAAACTGCTTTTAACAAGTTAACATGTGTTTTATGAGTACAATTAGCACTGTAAATCGCAATGGCACAGAATTTTATGCGATGTTGTGAATTACCATGCTAATAGCTGTGCCAATTCACCAGAATTTTAAGTCGCAACCTGGATATAACTACAAAAACAGGGACACCAATTCATGTGCGTATTGCGTCCCTAATTGGTATTTTATTTAATAATTTCTCCCCGTGATCCGAATCCGTTAATCATGCTAAGCCATCTTAAAATAATATTATCCAACTCATTCTCTACCTATCCAATTCAAAAGTTTTAAATCGACCTCATCGACAAACCCCACATCTTCTTTACCATCCCACAGGATGATTTTTGAGGTTTCAGCATTCTTCTGAAAGGGCTGTAATCGATTAATACTCGTGAAGTATACGGGATTATATTTTAGTGATTGAGTTGTCAGGTTCTTCACTTTCATTAATCCTTTAAACTCCATATCTGTTACCCGTTGCCCTGTCTCCTCGTAAAGTTCCCGAATTGCACAATCTCTGGCAGTTTCATGAACTTCTCTTTGTCCAGCAGGGATTTCCCATTGTTCCCTCCATGTGTTATAGCACATTAGATATTTACCAGCACATTCGACAATAGCAAATGAGCCGGCAATTGGATGAAACTGCATCATATCTTCTTCAAACAGCCGAATGAATTCCAGCCATTCGTATCCATGATTTTTTGTCATGATCTTTTTACTCAAGTACCTATCCCCTTTATCAAATCATTGACTACTTCCGCTGTCTTTTCATTTCTTCCGCCACTTGCTGACTATCTCCTTGATCTTCTAGATACAACTTCTCAATGATCGTCTTATAGTCGTCTTCATTTCTATTTTGGCTTAATTTATATGCAGCTTGGATTTCATTTACCTTAATCTTGAATCCAACAATTCCTTTGAGCTCTTTCGTTATTAACCCGTCTGAAAGCTTTTCCCATACGACACCTTCTGGACGATGACTTTCGTATTTCTTTAATAAATGCGTTAGATCGTGGACAAGTTCTTCTTGAGTTACTATTTCAGGTACGCCATAAAGGTGGACAGCCTGGTAATTCCATGTAGGAACGTTCTCCTCCTCATACCATGAGGAAGAAATATACGAATGCGGACCTTGAATAACGAGAAGTACTTCCTCGCTTTCCTTAAAAGATTTCCATTGCGGATTGCCATACGCCATATGGCCCGTCACAAAAAAGTCCTCTCCATTTTGTTTAAAAAGTATTGGAAGATGGGTAGCAATGGGTCTTCCATTGTGTGAAGTAACCAACATGGCAAACGAGTGCTTTTCGATAAAATCTTTTATTTCCTGCATGTCGGTTACTTTAAAGTATTTGGGTATGTACATACTCAATTAGCCTCCATTCTATTTTATCTATTTTATTTATATTAGCATTCTACCAGTTTCTACGTTTAATCAATATGATAAATCATTTCTTTATGTTTTTTTAAGTATGAGTACAACCAAGTGAGGCACACTAATAGAAGCGAAAAGCAAGAGGAGCGATACAGATGACAGATCAAGACAAACGTAAATTTTTGCCTAAACAAGAACAACTGCGATTGAAAAGCTATGAAGAGTTTTCTCATGAATTTGCCTCTTTGGGCGATTACCGAAACGCAATGATCGATTCATACCGCGAGATGAAGAAAGCAGAAGACCAACGCGATCAGGAAGATTCATAACGTGTCGCTCACTTAAAAAGGGGTATTGATGAATAAAACATTTGATAGGAGGATTTTACGCCATGGAGAGAAGTTCATCTACCGAAAGATTTCAACCATTGACCTCCATTTCCAGCGGAGATGGATTAGAAGTAACACCGGATCTATATTGCCTGACGATCCAAATCGTCAATGTCGTTTTTTATGGGCATGCAGGCGAGGGTAATGACTGGGTGTTAATTGATGCCGGAATGCCAAAATCAGCGGATGCTATTAGAGAAGCAGCTGAGGACCGATTTGGTGAAAACAATCCGCCAAAAGCAATCATTTTGACACATGGGCATTTTGATCACATCGGCGGACTGATAGATCTTTTAGAAGTTTGGAACGTACCCGTTTACGCCCATCCATTGGAAATTCCCTATTTAACCGGGCGAAAGGATTATCCGAAACCAGATGTGTCTGTGGAGGGAGGAATGGTTGCCAAGTTGTCGTTCATGTTTCCCCATGAAGGCATCGATCTTGGCCCGAGCGTCCATCCACTCGCAAATGACCATACGGTGCCTTTTATGCCCGAATGGAAATGGATTCATACGCCCGGACATTCGGAAGGACATATCTCTCTCTTTCGTGCTGCTGACCACGCAATGATTGTTGGTGATGCCTTTGTGACAGTTCGCCAAGATGCGCTCTATAAAGTAATAACACAAGAGAAAGAAGTAAGTGGACCGCCACGTTATTTGACAACCGACTGGGAGAAATCCGAGCAATCCGTAGATATCCTTCAAGCCTTAGACCCACATATCGCAATTACGGGGCATGGTCTGCCAGCGAATGGCAGCTGGCTGAGAGAAAACTTAACAAAACTTGCCACTGATTTCCGTCAGTTGGCTGTGCCAGATCACGGAAAATTTGTAGAAGATGATCAGTAAGAAGCTACTCTAGCCGGATTCCTTAGAATCTGGCTTTTTATGTTGTAATTCTGAAGCGATTCCCTGTGTTTGTAAAGAGTACGGCAAAGATAATTAACAAAAAGAGTAAAATAACACCCACAATGAGAAACACTTGTGAGTCAAGCATGTCACTAACTCCCATCATGATTATGCAAAAACAGACTCCATACATAATTTTACCCATGAATCTGCATAATGCCGGTTCGTCATAGCTTGCTCTTTCTTCCTCAGACATCGTATTATAACCAGCAAGAAGGGCAGCGCCTTTACCGCATGAAAGGACTATGGCGAAAATAAGGAATGGTACAGATAAAAAAAGAAGGCTCAATCCCATAGAGACTCACTCCCTTTCTAAAGAGTTCTTTCTATTATATACGGTACATCAAAGTCATCGGTTTCGAACAAAAAAACGAAGAAGCGTATACTTCTTCGTCTTTCCTTTTCAATAACTATTTTTTATTACAAGATTAAAATAACAATGAAGGCAAAGATGGCAACAAATAGAAGCAGAATGACGGTCGGTATAAGAATAGTAATCAAAGCTTTCCATACCGGATAACGGTGTGCTTCTGCAACACAAAACAACGTTCCGACGAATCCCCATACTACAAAAACCATATTCAGGAAGGCTGAAATGAACAGCCATATAGTAGCACCTATGCCTCCTTCTATATAAGAAGAAAAGATTGAGCTTCCTATTATAATTAAATCAGGAATCCAAACAATGCCGCCAATAATATAAAATATATTTATGATTCCATAAACAGCACGCAATTCTCGATAGGTACCTTTGCCTCCCAGCCATTTACCGATAATATATGCAATCCCCGACCCAATCCACCAGCCAAGATATCCAAAAATCGGACCCGCTACTAATGCGATCAAAAAGATAAAAGGTGTTGATATTTTATCTCCAATATTTTTAGCAACGGCTTTGTCCAGCACTTCGAAGATGCCGCCAATTAAGACTAGCACAACGAGGTAATTCATTGGTATTTTCTCAATCGCATACCGGGCCGTCACTTTTGGCCGGACCCAAATGGACAGCCAAGGATTCAACTTTTCAGGAACTGGCTGAAGATTTTCTACTGTTTTATTCATGTTCTACCTCCATATTCTATGTATTGCCATCTCTATACGATTTTCCATTAGGATTGTTTCAATCATTCTATAAAAAGGGTCAAACGATAGAGAAGAATAGCCAAATTCAGTCCTTTGGAATCAAAAAAAGAGGAGGATGGCTCCTCCCCTAAAACACTTAACTGCGATTCAATTCCTTCCCCATGCCTTTCAAGAAATTCAGAGAGAATTTAACTGCTTCATTAATATCCGGGTCATTCAGAGCGGTCAACATTTGGAATACACTAACCTTCGAATCACTGCCTCTATATAATTCCGCCTCTGTCAAACCGCTTTGCACACTGGCAGCCAGCTTGGAGCTCGTTTCCGGATTAATGGAAGAAAGCATGCCTGCTGCATTCGTCAGATGGTTGATCATATTGGTGACTGGTTCCCGGGAAGCTTGGGAGACGGCAATTCCAGCCAGCTTTTCCCGCGCCTCCGCCATTGCTTTTACTGCATCTAATATGCCTGCCTCATTTAACTCATTTGTGATGGCCAGTATTTTTTTGACAGCTTGCTCCTGTTCTGCCAGCAGTGATTGCAATTCATTTAATTTTGCTTCTTGAATTTCCTCCTGGGATAATTCTCGTCTGGTTATCGTTGTAATCGGCGCAGCCATCAATACTCACCCTTTCTCCACGTCGGTTAAATGCTCATAGCCTGGTCTTGCCCATTTCCGCTCCACTTCCACTCCATTTTGAGGATGTCTTTTCTTATTTCGCGGATTGGATGCCGGCAATGGGTTCTTGCCTTCTTTCCGGATTACTTCCATTCTTACTTTTGTTTGCTTAAAGGCCGGCGTGTTCGTTCTCTGGTCGACAGCCGGTCCCGTCAGGAAGTTAATGGCCGATTCTTTTTCCACTGAATTCATCGGCAAGAACAGTTCATTTCCTTTCACTCGGTCCGTGACGAGCGCAGGAAGCCGCAATGCACCGTACGGCGATACGAGTCGCACGGTTGAACCACTGACAACACCGCGTTGCTTTGCCAGTTCCGGTGATACCTCCACAAAAATTTCTGGTACTTTAGATTGGATTCCATCAGATTTATTCGTCATATTTCCTTCGTGGAAGTGCTCCAGCATACGTCCATTGTTAATATGCAAATCAAATTCATCTGGGAATTGAGCCGGCTCTACCCAATCAGACAGGGCGAAGCGTGCTTTTTTATCCGGGAAATTGAAACCATTCATATACAAGAGCGGAGTACTTTCCCCGCCCAAGCTGCCCCACAAGAAACTGTTCCACCCTTCCATGACCGAGTAATCCGCTTGGCCGAACAATGGAGATAAGCTTGCCATTTCGGCAAAAATTTCACCTGGATGACTGTAGGACCAATCCGCTCCAAGACGGTTCGCGATCTCCTGCATGATTTTCCAATCTGCTTTCGCATCACCCAGCTCCGGCAATGCCTGATACAAGCGCTGCACCCGTCTTTCCGTATTGGTGAAAGTTCCATCCTTCTCAAGTGATGGAACAGCTGGTAATATGACATCTGCATATCGGGCTGTGCGCGAGAAGAAGATGTCCTGAACAACAAGGAAATCAAGCTTGGAAAGGACATCATGGACATGATTGGCGTTCGAATCGACGAGCGCCATATCTTCTCCCACAATATACATCCCTTTCATAATTCCTTGATCGACCGCATGAAGCATTTGAATATTATCAAGTCCAGGCTTCCCTTCAATCTCAACGCCATAGGCCCTCTCGAACTTCTTTCGCGCCGCGTCATCCGTAACGTGCTGGTACCCCGGCAACCAGCCAGGAAGCGTTCCCATATCGCATGCACCTTGCACGTTGTTATGTCCCCGCAATGGATATGCGCCAGCTCCAGGACGTCGATAATTTCCTGTAGCCAGAAGCAAATTGGAGATGGCGGCGGACGTATCAGATCCACCTGTGTTTTGCGTAACGCCCATTCCCCATAAAATACATGTTCCATCCGCATCCCGAATCATTTCTGCTGTCCGGATCAACTTCTCTTTCGGCACACCGGTAATATGCTCTGCGAAATCCATTGTGTACGTATGCAATACTTCTTTCAATTCTTCAAAATGGTGAACGTTATCACGGATGAATTGTTCGTCATGCCATCCTTGGTCAATCATATATTTAGTAACCGCCATCAGCCAGACTTGATCTGTTCCTTGCTTCGGACTGATAAAAATATCCGAGCGTTCCGCCATTTCATGCTTTCGCAAATCTGCCACTACAAGCTTTTGTCCATGAATTTTATGAGCCCGTTTCACACGGGTGGCGAGAACAGGATGGCCTTCCGCTGGATTCGCGCCAACGATAATGACAAGGCCCGCTTTTGCAATATCCTTTATCGTCCCAGCATCTCCACCCATTCCGACTGTGCGGAACAGGCCATCCGTCGCAGGTGACTGGCAATAACGGGAGCAATTGTCTACATTATTCGTCTGGAACACTTGCCTGGCCAATTTTTGCATCAAATAGTTCTCTTCGTTCGTGATTTTGGATGAAGAGATTAGACCTACGCTATCACGGCCATGCTTCCGATGGATGCCACCCAATTTGGCAGCAACTAAATCGAGCGCCTCCTCCCAGCTCGTTTCTTCAAATGCTTCGCCACGCCGGATAAGAGGTTTTGTCAACCGTTCTTCGCTGTTGATAAAATCCCAACCAAACTTCCCCTTCACACAAGTAGAGATCGCATTGACAGGTGCCTCTGAAACAGGCTGGATTTTTAATATCTTCCGGTCTTTCGTCCACACTTCGAAGGAACAGCCAACACCACAGAATGTACAAACAGTTTTGGTCTTTTTCGTCCTCGTATCCCTCATTGCGGCTTCTGCATCTGAAATCGCCATGATGCCGCTATATCCAGGTTCTACGTCTTTCACCAAATCAATCATTGGTGTTAATATGTCATCTTTCAAACCCGTCATGAAACCAGCCTCGCCCAGCATGGACTTTTCCATTAACGCATTGCAAGGACATACTGTGACACAGTGTCCGCAACTGACACAGGAGGAATCATTAATTTTAGCGCCCCCATCCCATAACACGATTGGCCGCTCCCGTTCCCAATCGATCGAAAGCGTTTCATTCACCTGTAAATTTTGACACACTTCCACACATTGGCCACAGGCAATGCATTGGTTCGGATCGTATCTGTAAAACGGATTCGTCAAATCGACGCTGTCTTTTGTGCATTTCGGCTCGTAAGGATATTTTTGATGCTCAATCTCCATCATGTCCACAGTGTTATGTATTTTGCAATTCCCATTGTTGTTGTCGCACACTGTGCAATATAGCAAATGGTTTTCGAGAATTCGATCCATCGCCTCTGTCTGTGCCGCCTTGGCACGAGGGGAAGACAATTGTACTTTCATCCCTGCTTCAGCACGTGTCGAACAGGATCTGACCAACTTGCCATCCACTTCCACAATGCATGTATCACATGTTTCGATTGGATCGACTTCTGGCAAATGGCAAATTTGAGGATGTTCTATCCCTGCATGATTGATCACTTGGAGAATGGTCATGCCTTCATCGAAGTCATGGCGTGAATCATTAATCTTAATCGACATATTCCTGCGATTCCCCTTTCATAAAAAAATCCACTATGAAAAATACGCCAAAAACGCCGGCATACAAACTTTCATAGTGGAAATAGTCCAATAGCAGACCTTGCTAAATAACCAATCCAAATTTAAGATAAATGAGAAAGATAGTGCCGATGCATGACATACAAAAGCACCCTCTTGCATTCTAGTATAGTTCATGGAATTGTAATATACAACTAGTCTTTCTATAATTTCTTGATTATTCTAATTACGAAGAACAGGAGTGGTTGAATGTCGAAGAAAATCCATGACTTTAATGCGATTATCCGGAAACTGCGCAAAGATTTGTTTGGCAAGGGGCCGGAGCGGATACAATCTGTCATTGTTGATAATATGGTCATTTCCACTCTCTATGGGAATTTGACGCCAACGGAAAAATTTATTGCCGGAACACCAGAGGGAAAAGAGATGGTCCACGCAGCCCGGACTCGAATGATTCAGGAAGTATATGACATCGCTCCACCAGATGGTTTGGAAGAGCTAATTGGCGCCAAGTTCGTCCATTTGTTTTCCGATATCAAAGTAGACGATGACATTGCAGTTTCCGTTTTCTTATTCGATCGGAATATTGAGTGAGGAAGGAGAAAAACCAATGGATCTTCAAAGTCAACGGGCCATTGTAAAATATTCTAACGGCCAGTTTGTTTCAAAAATGGATGAAGTGGCAGTGGAATACCCGATCACTGTACAGTTGAATGGCAAGGAATTTATTACGATTGTCTGCACACCTCAATACATCGAGGAGATGGTCATCGGATTTTTAGCATCCGAAAAAGTCGTTACCGATATTCGCCATATAACTGATATACGCTGGGAGGAATCGACGGGGATAGTCCACGTAACAACAGAGCAAACATTTCCCTTTTATGAAAAACTGCAAAACAAAAGATACATTACTTCCTGCTGCGGAATGAGCCGGCAAGGTTTTGTGTTCGCCAATGATGCTCTTGCTGCAAAGAAAGTGGTTACGAGGAATGTACTTCTCACCGCATCGGATTGCTTTACATTGATGAGTCAGATGGATGAAAACGCGGATTTATTTCACCAGACAGGCGGCGTGCACATTGCTTCCCTCTGCGCCCCAAAAGGAGCAGTAGTCCAGCGAATGGATATTGGGCGGCATAACGCATTGGATAAGATTTACGGCCATTGTTTGCGCGAAAACATTCCAGTAAAAGATAAAGTGGTTGTTTTCAGTGGGCGTATCTCTTCCGAAATCCTTTTGAAGGTTTCTAAAATTGGCTGTGAAGTGGTACTTTCAAAATCAGCACCGACGGATTTAGCCATCGAACTTGCTGATGAATTGGGCATTACAGCTGTTGGTTTTATACGCCGCAATACGTTTAATGTCTACTCGCATGCTGAACGGATAACTGACGGATAATTCAAATTCTAAAAAATATTTAGTGACATGAAAACTTTTTGGTGGTATTATGGCGGAAATGTGACAAACCTATGTCTCTATCTTCCAGTTCTGTCAACCGAGCTGAGACATCTTTTCTGTCCATAACTTTTATCAAAAAGGAGACGTGAAAAGTGAAAAAAACAAAAAACAGATGGTTGATCGCCGCTTCAGCCGTAGGAATCCACATTTCAATCGGGTCCGTCTATGCGTGGAGCAATTTTACAAACCCGTTGATCGAGCAATTTGGCTGGTCAACGAGCCAGGTGCAATTGACATTTAGTATCGCTATACTTTTCCTCGGTCTATCTGCAGCATTTCTTGGTCATTTCGTTGAGAAATACGGCCCTCGCAAAGCAGGTTTGTTTGCTGCGATCTGTTTCGGTACGGGAGTAATCGGAGCCGGATTTGCTGTAAGCGCTTCCTCGCTGCCTTTGCTTTATTTATTCTATGGGGTGCTCGGTGGAATCGGGCTCGGTGTTGGTTATATCTCCCCTGTTTCGACATTGGTGAAATGGTTTCCAGATCGAAGAGGGCTGGCAACTGGGCTGGCTATCATGGGCTTTGGCTTTGCAGCAGCAATTAGCAGCCCGATCATGGAAGCTCTCATTACATCGGTCGGCTTAAAGAATACATTTTTCATTCTAGGAATTGCCTATTTCATCATCATGGTCCTTTCATCGCTTTACTTAGAAAAGCCAGAAGAAGGTTGGGCTCCTGCAGGCTTTAAAGCAAAATTGGAGTCAGGAAAAGTGGAAGCGAAACAGGATTTGGCTCAATTGACAGCAAACGAAGCTGCTAAGACGAAACGATTCTACTATTTGTGGCTTATGCTATTCATCAATGTCACTTGCGGTATTGCAATCCTGTCTGCTGCCAAGCCGCTAGCAATCGAAAGTATTGGCATGACGACTGTTCAAGCGGCTGCTCTTGTTGGAGTCCTTGGCCTGTTTAATGGAGCTGGCCGGCTGGGCTGGGCATCGATTTCCGATTATATCGGCAGACAGCATACGTACACTGCCTTTTTCGTTATCCAGCTTGCCTTGTTCGCGCTGTTGCCATTTACAACGAACGCTATTATTTTTCAAGTTATGTTAGCTGTCATTTATACTTGCTACGGCGGTGGCTTCTCTTGCATACCTGCCTATATCGGAGACATTTTTGGAACGAAGCAGCTTGGTGCCATCCACGGTTACATTTTAACCGCATGGTCAGCAGCAGGAATTGCTGGTCCGATGTTTGCTGCTTGGATGAAAGATACGACAGGAAGCTATGAAAGCAGTCTACTGTTTTTCGCTGGACTCTTTGCTGTTGCATTCATCATCTCTCTTCTGATTAAAGCAGATATCAAGAAAGTCCGGGCACGAAATGGCGTAGAAAACAGGAAAATGCCAGAACCGATTAAGAGCGTGTAAAAAAATCTCTTCAAGAAGCCCGTGATTTCTTTTTATCTCGGGCTTTTACGTATGTTTTGAGTGCCTTGGGGTACGCTAACCGAAATGATTGAGGAGAGAAAAGTATGAAACAGTTTCTTTTTATTCTCACGCTTTGCGCCATCGTGTTTTTAGCCACCCCTTTGCGTTTGGAACAGACGGAATCCGTAAAATTGCCGACAGCTTTCACTAGTGAAAAAGATTTGAGACAAATTATTGATTCATATGCAAAGACAATGAGGATTAAACCGGAGAATGCCATCGTGGATTCAGTTTGGAAAGCAATTCCTGGCTATAACGGTCTTACTGTAGACGTCGAAGCCAGTTTTAATCGTATGATTCGAGATGGGAAATTTGATGAATCATTAGTTGTTTACAAGGAGCTGCCGCCAGCTGTACGATTGGCAGATTTACCACCAGCCCCGATTTACAAGGGAAATCCAGAAAAACCAATGGTCACTTTTTTAATTAATGTGGCGTGGGGGGATGAGTTCATACGCCCTATGCTCGATGTGTTAGATGATCATGATGTCAAGGTCACTTTCTTCCTTGATGGGAGCTGGACTGCAAAAACTCCAGATCTTGTGAAAGAAATTTATCGACAAGGACACGAAATCGGCAATCATGCTTATAGCCACCCAGATCTTGCAAAGTCCTCTTCTGCAAAAACTAGAGATGAATTGAGAAAGACGAATGAGATAATCGAGAAAACGATAGGTGTGAAACCGACATGGTTTGGTCCGCCAAGTGGCAGTTTTACAGATGAAACAATCGCCATAGCAAGGGATGAAGGAATGTTAACTGTTTTGTGGACCGTGGATACCGTCGATTGGAAACAACCCGAATCGAATGAGATGGTAAACCGGGTGCTATCCAAGGTCGAAAACGGCTCGATGATATTGATGCATCCTACAAAACCAACGGCAGAAGGTATGGATCGACTCATAAAAGGCATTAAAGAAAAGGGACTGGCCATTGGAACTGTATCCGGATTACTCAGTGAAAAACGAATTGATTCGGTTGAGCATGAAGAATTTTACATGCCATAAAATGAGCCCCATCATCAATGGATGATGGGGCTTCTGTTTTAAGGCTTATTCTTGCTGTCAGCGTTGTGAATATAATCGGTTTCCCAAAACTCCGCATTTTTAATACCGAGTTTTTTCGGATCAAAGACTGGATCCAATCCGGCCTTTTTTTGCCGCTCATAATCTTTCAGAGCAATAAGGGCCGGTTTCGCGAGAATAACAATCGCGATGACATTAAGCCAAACCATAATTCCTAGTCCGACATCACCAAGTGCCCATGCTAATTCAGCCGGCCTGATCGCGCCAAAAAATGCTGTTAGCAAAATAATAATCTTGAGTACAAACATGACCGTCTTGGAATTTCGATTTCGGAACAAATATGCGATGTTGGTTTCCGCGATATAGTAATAGGCCATAATTGTTGTAAAAGCAAAGAAGAAGAGCGCAATAGCTACAAACCCTGCACCAAAACCAGGCATGACCGTATCTACTGCAGCTTGCGTATAACCAGGCCCTTGTTCCACATCGGCCAAGTTTTGAACGATATAGCTGCCATCTTCTGCTTGTGTGTTGAAAGCCCCGGTGAAGAGGATCATAAATGCCGTGGCGGAACAGACAAGCAATGTATCGATATAGACTGAAAACGCTTGCACAAGTCCTTGCTTTGCAGGGTGGGAAACTTCGGCTGCCGCCGCTGCATGAGCCCCTGTCCCCTGACCGGCTTCATTCGAGAAAACGCCACGTTTGACGCCCCAAGAAATGGCCATCCCGATAATGCCGCCAAACGCGGAATCCAAGCCGAAAGCGCTTTTAAAAATCAGTCCAATCACTTCAGGCAGAGCGGTAATATTCATTGCAATAATTATGACGGAGAACAAAATGTATCCAAGTGCCATAAACGGTACAATGATTTGCGCCGTGCTGGCAATTCGCTTGACTCCACCTAGAATGATAAACCCGAGCAACAAAATGATGAGCACTCCTGTTACCCAAGTTGGCATAGAAAAGGCGTTCTGCATACCAGCAGCAATTGAGTTGGATTGAACGCCTGGCATTAACACAGCCATTGCAATCAACGCCGCGATTGCAAACGTCATGCCAAACCACTTCCAGCCAATTCCCTTCTCAATGAAATAGGCCGGACCACCTCGATATTGCCCATCTTGCTTCACTTTATAAATCTGTGCCAAAGTTGACTCGACAAATGCACTGGAAGCCCCAATAAATGCGATGGCCCACATCCAAAATACAGCACCCGGCCCACCATAGAAAATAGCTGTTGCTACACCTGCAATATTCCCTGTTCCGACACGCCCGGATAACGCGATAGACATCGCTTGAAAGGAAGAAACCCCTGCTTCTGAACTTTTGCCTTGGAACATCAATCGAACCATTTCTTTAATATGCCGCACTTGCAAAAACCGGGTTAGTATAGAAAATACTAATCCAACCCCTAGTAAAATATAAATGACTGGCGTACTCCACAAAATATCGTTTAACAGACTGACAAACTCGTTCATTTAACACCCCTCCTTCGATTAATCCATAATTATGAATGGTAGTTTCATAATATACAATATAAATAGAATAGTAAAATATTTTTATTTTCTGTTCTAAATTTGAGTTGCTTGATTGTGGATTACTAACATGTGTGGTTTAGGTTTATTCAATAAGTGGTACTACTATAGAAGGAATAGGGTCAGATTGGAGTGGAATTTAATATGGAAATTCTTTTATATGTCAGCGCCATTATTGCCGCACTGTCTCTGTTGTTAATCGCCGTCTTTGTCATCATTACATTGAAAAGCGCGAAACAGATGCTGGGCGATATGTCGGAAACGATGAAACGAGTGGAAACTAAAATTGGAAAAGTAACCACCGAATCTGAACGACTGATGGATAAAACTAACGATATTGCGGCAGATGTCGAGTTGAAAGTAAAATCGTTGGATGGCTTGCAAGCGTCAGCAGCCAACCTATCCAAGACGACCGAACATATGAATCGTTCATTCAACGAATTATCAAAAGAAATCGCTTCACCTCCGCAAAAATACGTGGATTTGATGGAAAAAGCGACCGTGCTGACCGAAACCATTTCCCGCATTTATACAATCTTTAAAAAACGGTCAAGTGAACCGGCAGCAAGGCAGGAAGAGGCAATTCGGGATCCCCTCCCGCCATCCCGGCAAATTGAAATGTATAGCCAAAACGGCATGAACCATGTAGAGAGGTGATGAAATGGACTGGCTTGGCATTGGAGTACTTATTATAGGCATAGCGTTCGTAGTACTCGTTATTCTGTTAATTAAACCGATCAACAAGCTTTCAGAAACGCTGGATAACGTGGAAAAAACGACAAATCAGCTCCCCGGTTTAATGAATGATGTTTCTCTAAAGACAGCTGAATTACTGGATAATGGAAATTCAACATTAAAACAGGTCAACAAATCAGTAAAAGAAATTGACCCGTATTTTACGATCATTGGCGATGTAGGTGAAGCATCCCAAGAATTAACCACCACCGCGCTTCACAAGGCAACGGAATGGAAAACAAAGACGTCTGGCGCCAAACAGTTTGTCAAGAAAGAAAGATACGCGGGATTACTCGGAGTACTTTCGTTCTTTCAATTTTTAAAGGAACGGAAGCAAATTACTAACACACCTATCGAAATGAATACAAAGGACGACAAGAACGCGTAATGGCTCATAAGCCTTTACGCGTTTTATTTTCCCCTTATTTTCTTCTACTAACGTAAAGCAAATGTGAGGATATTCCCAAAATTGATGGATCTGTTGCTCTTTCTAGAATAAATTCAAAGACCTTTTCTACCTCTTCCTCGCCCTTATCTTTCCAATAAGTCCAACTTGCTGGAGGTAGTATAGCACCTATATTTGAACCTATCAATTCCAATGATTCAAAACCATTTTCCTCCATAAAAGGATTGACATCTCTTACATTAAAATAATATGCGCCTGTAAAGCGCCCTTCTTCTGCATGATTGAAGCATCCCGATTCACTAAATTGAGTAATTGTATTCATCGTATCGTTCGGCTTCCAATGCTCTGGATAGATAAGAGAGGTGAGTAGATGGCGAATTCGAGGCATAAAAGCCACAAACACAATTCCATTTCTTTTAGTTACCCGATGCAATTCCTGGATTGCCTTGATTCGATCCAGTTCATTTTGCAAATGATACATTGGTCCAAGCATAAGAGAGGCTTCAAATTGTTCATCCTCAAGCATGGCAAGATTCCGCGCATCCGCTACATGAAATTCCTCAAATTGGCTTACTAAATCTAGCTTAGCAGCTTTCTCCCTTGCAATTTGTACTAGCCTGGGAGTTAAATCAGTCAGAGTTACTTGATAACCATCTTTCGCCAGCTCCATTGAATACTTTCCAGGGCCCGCGCCATTATCTAGGATAGATCCGCTCGGAGGTAAATATTTTTTGATATAATGCCAGTTGACACGAAATTCGATCGGTTCCCGTTCCAGCCTTCCCCACTCATCAAATTGATTGTAGTAAGTTACGATTTCTTTCATCTCATACACTCCCCTTAAACCACGATTGATGATTAATTCGCCAAAGAGAGGATCAAAACCTTTCTCTACGTTTTGAACATAAAAAGATGCCCGTGAATGTTCACGGACATTTTCCTAATTTTATTTATCATCTGCTGTATATTTCCCGATTGTCGCTGCTTCCTTTGCTTCTTGTTTCATCCGTTCAATATCGAAAGCCCGCTGTTCTCCCGTCACATACAATTTTCTCGGACGAACCGTCTTCTGATTTTTAATTTCATTCCTTTTACGAACGGTATAATACCCGAGTGCCGCAATCCCATATAAACCACCGATTTTCTCATTCCGCTTCGCTTCGTCGGCCTGCTCCACTTTAGATTTAGCCGAATCCACAACATCGACCAACGAGGAAGAATACGTTCTTGTCGTATCACCGATATCACCGACAATTTGGAATAACGGTGTCAGTGATTCCAGTTTTTTATTCGTATCCGCCAATGTTTGCGTACTCGTATGAATTAAGTTTCCTGTTTCGCCAAGCAGTTGATTCATTTGCTTAGGCAGTGCCGCCATGGTTTCATTTACACCACTCAAGACACCTGCAAGCCTGTTCAGCACACGTGCAAGAAAGATGGCAAGCAGTAAAAAGGCTACGCCGATCAATAAAACACCCAATCCAGTTAAACTCATAGACTTCCCTCTCCTCCTTGATAGCTCTTCCCTTTTCGTTCTCCTTGTTTCCACGATTTGAATAATCCTACTGCAAATTCGGAAAACTGAATGATGCGGACAAACGGGCCAGTCCCTTTTAATGTGTCATCTTGTTCGTACGAATGGGTCACATCCGAGATGCCCTCCGTTAAATTTTCACTCGTTTCGGCAACATCACGTACCACATAGAAAGCACTGGTCATCGAATCCAACTTTAGCTCCAGGTCATTGACCGT
>NZ_BQYK01000016.1:0-18653 GCF_023168145.1 Sporosarcina sp. NCCP-2222 | reverse complement strand
ATGATGGCTATATAAATGGATACAATAGCAAACGAAATCGCTATTAGAAACACGCCGATATGTACAAGCATACGAAAATTCCTCCTTCCTACCCTTCGTATACCCGAAGATGAAGAAAAATAAGCGTGACATCAGCCGTATACGCAAAAAATCGGACTTGGCATCTTCCACCAAGCCCGCACTTATTAAATCATTTTTAACAAAGCATCTTTACCAATCATGCCGGCCGTAATGCCTTTTTCTTCCGCCTCCAAAGTTACGGATTCCAGCGGAGCTTCAAGCAGCTGCTCAATCGTCTTTACGCCGACCGCACGACCAGCCACTATTTTCCTTTCAGCCAGCACATTATTCAACAGTCCCACATCCAATGCCCCACACATAATATACCCTTTGTCATTGGAAACTGTCAGTAAAGTCGTCTTCGGCAAAAATACGGTTACCGCTGTAAACGGATGACCATCCAAAAATAACGGAGTCACTGTCACCATCTGCACCGCCCCTTTCCTCCCTATACATATGGATGGTGAAACAAAAAGGTGATTCATGTTCGGTTTACAGATAAACATGCTGGTTTGCATGGAGCAGCGCGAATGAACGCCAGATGCGCAGGCATAGTTACGAGCGGTATGAATGAATATACGAGAGGTTCTCAGAATATACGAGCGGTTGCTGGAATATACGAGTGGTTCCAGAATTATTCGAGCTGTCTGTTCACCGATACGAGCGGTTAAAAGAATATATGAGTTGTTAAAGCATATATACGAGCGGTTACGTGAAGCCCATTCTTAATGATATTTTTGGTTACGTAGAAGAAGCAGCCAATAAAAGTTCCGTCTCTTTATATAGCATATGCATTCAAATATCTCCAACAGCTAGTAATCCACCTCATCATATATTCTCAGCAATTTCACTCTAGAAATACCTTCGTCAATTCAGAAAGAAGGTTTCCTTTCAAAAAGGTGTCACTCTTGCTACTATAATAGATAAAGTTATAAAAATTTCCTTGGATTTTTTGAAGAGGGTGTGGATGGATTGGACCGAGATCAGGATTTAAAAGACCATCCGTTGTATGAAGATTTAACGGAGGAAGAGATGAATGAGCTTGCCCTGCAAGCTCGCGAGGAAGCGCGGGAACAAGCGCGGGAACAACCTGATCTGCCAAAAAGACGGGTTCCGAAGTGGTTTGCATGGCTACTTTCCATTGTACTGATTGGCAGTACATTTGCCGGGCTATTTCAAGTGTTTTCGATACCAGCCATTGACTTTCTATTAACTTCCGCAAAATTATCGCAGCATGAAGACATAGCAGCTTACAAAAAGGCGGTTGTCGTGGTAGTTACAGAGGATGGAAAAGGAACAGGGTTTGCGATTTCGGAAGATGGAACTATTTTGACGAATTATCATGTCGTTGAAGGAAATGATACCGTCTCTGTAGTTTTCCCTGAAGACGGAAGATATGCAGCGGAAGTGGTTAACACAGAACCATCTATTGATATGGCCGTTCTTAAAATCGAAGGTAAAGATTTACCAAAGCTGACGCTTGAAAAGGACGGGACGATCGAGAAAGAGGATGCTATTCGTTTCATAGGTAATCCATTAAGTTTTAAAGGAATTGCCAATGAAGGTGTAGTGATCGGCCCAACTCGGTTAAGCGATTGGAATGAAGATGTAATGATGATTAAAGCGCCCGTCTACAGAGGTAATAGCGGAAGTCCTGTCATCAATGAAAACGGATCGGTAATTGGTGTTATTTTTGCCACGTTAGAACACGATGAACACGGCAAAGTCGGGCTGTTCATCCCCATAGAACTGTTAAACAAATACAAAGTCGTCTCGAATTGATAAAACACAACTTCATTTTCCACACCGCTTTCCTCCCTTGAGGGACATACTATTGACGAAAGGAGAGGAAAGCATGATGAGACGTGCAAAATCACTTTTCCCGGAAGCAAAAACTGGGCCTTATCAGATATCAAATGAAGCTGTAAAAGATAAAGGCAGAACAGTGGAAGCTCCCCAAACAAAATTTGAAATCGCAAAGGAACTCGGCATCCCTTTAACAAATGAGGATAATGGGGATTTGACTTCCCGGCAAGCCGGTAAAATCGGCGGGCCAATAGGCGGAAATATGGTAAAAGAGATGATCCGGCTGGCACAGGAACAATTGGCGAGAGATCGTCGCCCCTTGGAATAAACCAAATGACTTCTCTCCTCCTATAACCGGGGAGAAGTCATTTTCTTCGCTTTCAGTCCGTCAGCAATTCATTCAGCACGCGGCCATCTACTTCTCCTAGATCGAGGCCAAGTAAACGGGCGAAGGTCGGTCCCTCATCTACAAGTGACATCGCAGGCAGGATGACACCTTCTTTTATCCCCTTCCCTTTTGCAATAAAGACCGTTTCATAACCGGATTTTTTAGGTGAATAGCCATGGCAAGCTCTTGTGTATAAACCGTCAGCTACATCGGCATCTTGAATCAATTCATAAGCATCTCCGTTCAGCGATTCAGAGAAGTAGAATCCTTCCCTTGCTTCCAGCATGAACGCCGCTTCCCCGTTTGCCCCCATTTGCTTCATTTCCACCGAATCATATACCGTTTCAATGCCATTCTTCGGGTTTGAGACCAAAGAATATAGCAAAGCTCGCACGCGATCTTTCACAAGTGGATCGCTGACATGGATATAACATGAACCGTCATTGCTCTGGCAATACGCTTTCCACGAAGTGACTTTCCCCTTCTTTCCAATTCCAATTAACCCGCTGTCTTTAAGCAGAACGTTCATCTTAATAACCGTATGTTCATCTATTGAGCTGTGGTCACCCAACGCAACGACAGTAGTCTTTTCCCTGATACCACTCTCTTCTATAGCATTCAAAATTTCGCCCAGCCTTGCATCATGCCTCTTTAACGCTTCCTTGGCTTCCTGTGAGTCAAATCCATGTTGGTGTCGATGCGAATCTAAGTCGACAAGATGAATCAGCATCAAATTCGGTTTCTTCTCGCGGATCGTATAAGTAGCAGCCGCTGTAACGAAATCATCTAGCCAGGGCTGATGAATTCCTTGACGAAGATGGCCAAACTTGCGATTCATATCGAATGTATAGAAGAAGCTGCCATTATGTAAAGAAACGGCAGTCTGGGAATGCCATTTACGGTTGGCGAAAATCTCAGGAATATGAAAATCAATTTTCGCTCTCGCCGTTACCGGCCACAGTAATGCAGCGGTCGACATGCCCGCTTTTTTCGCTTCATCATATACGGTCGTACCCTTCACGTGGCGCCGATGCCAATACCAATCGGGAGACTGGCGGCCAGGCTGGACAAGTGTATTAGCAGTAATGCCATGTCGTATTGGGTAGTTGCCCGTAATAATTGATGTATGACACGGATAGGTTACGGAAGGATAAATCGTCTTGACATTGCGGCAGTACGAAGCTCCTTCCAAAAGCCGTTGAAAGTTCGGCAACTTTTGAATCTGCTCAAAGTCCTTTGCAGATAGGCAGTCAAAAGAAATGACAATTACATGATCAGTCAATCGTTCCATCCTTTACATCCTCCGATTTGTTAACGCATTCCCTTCATTATATACAAATTCGAATATGAAATTAAATGCTTGAACAGAATGCATAGGGAATGAATCATTCCTCGTGTATGAGGCATTCTAAAGTAACAGGAGGTGAACGAATTGGATCAGCGTATTCTTTGTGAAGTAAACAATTGCACATACTGGGGCAGCGGAAACAAGTGTCATGCTGAAGTCATCTATGTCGTGAGCCAAAACGGTAGCCAAGCGGCGGACAGCGAAGAAACGGACTGCAAAACGTTCAAGCCGGAGGACTAAATCGGTAATCCTGTTTGGGAGTGCAGGGGTCAAAGTGACCTGTTGCACTCCCGTTTCTTTTGTCATTCATCCATATTTAACAGGTCCTTCACTGGACAATAACGCGTCATGCCCTCCGCTACTTTTTGTGCTCCCATCATGCTAACGAACAGTTGGGCGCCTGTCGGTTTTTCCCTTGCCATTTTCGCGATGGACCAAGCGAGCAAAGTCAGCCCTCCCGCGATTCGAACCATCGCATTCACTGTACCGATATTTTGCTTAATCAATTTCCCTCCTTTTGTTTACCTCTTTATCATTCCCTGCCCTTTTCGAATTATCAGTTCCGCCGTTGAAAACCCTTACAAAGTGATAAATGAATAAAAATATATTTTTTTCGATAAAAAAAGTAAATTTCTTCTTGAAAATGGCATTCGACATGCTTTATCATAATAAAATGTTACATAAAGGAGTGAGGCATGATGAGGAATTATACAAAAGAAGACATCCGGAGATTTGTTAAGGAGGATAACGTGAATTTTATCCGACTTCAGTTCACCGATATTTTTGGCATGATCAAGAACGTGGAAATTCCGGTCAGCCAGCTCGAGAAGGCTTTGGACAATAAAATGATGTTCGACGGGTCTTCCATTGAAGGCTTTGTTCGAATTGAAGAATCGGATATGTATTTAATACCTGACTTGGATACTTGGATGGTCTTTCCTTGGCCGTCCGGAACGGGTAAAGTGGCCCGTCTCATTTGTGATGTTTCATTAGCAGACGGACGCCCATTTTCAGGTGATCCACGAGGAAATCTAAAACGAATTATTGAAGAAATGAAAGAAATGGGCTTTACGGAGTTCAATTTAGGGCCTGAACCAGAATTTTTCTTATTTAAATTAGACGCTAACGGCAATCCAACTATGGAATTAAATGATCATGGGGATTATTTTGATTTAGCGCCAATGGATCTTGGAGAAAACTGCCGTAGGGATATTGTTTTGGAACTGGAGGAGCTTGGTTTTGAAGTCGAAGCCTCTCATCATGAAGCGGCCCCTGGACAACACGAAATTGACTTTAAATATGCTGATGTTCTCTCCGCTTGTGATAATATTCAAACATTCAAGCTCGTCGTCAAGACGATTGCAAGGAAACACGGTTTGCACGCTACTTTTATGCCGAAACCAATCTACGGGGTAAGTGGTTCAGGGATGCACTGTAACGTTTCTCTTTTCAAAGATGGGGAAAATGTGTTTTTCGACGAAAATGGAGAACGTAAATTAAGTGAAACAGCTTATCAATTTATGGCTGGCGTGTTGGATCATGTCCGTGGATTTACGGCCATTACGAACCCGACCGTCAATTCCTACAAACGGCTTGTCCCTGGCTATGAGGCTCCCTGCTATGTAGCATGGTCTGCACAAAACCGCAGTCCCCTTATTCGTATTCCAGCTTCACGAGGAATGAGCACAAGAATTGAAGTGCGTTCCGTTGACTCTTCTGCAAATCCATATTTGGCGATGGCCGCCATATTGAAGGCAGGATTGGATGGCATTAAACGAAATTTACAGCCACCACAGCCTGTCGACTGCAATATTTATGAAATGAAGCAAGCTGAATTAAAGGAACGTGGCATCGGTACGTTGCCAACTGACTTGGATCATGCCTTAGCTGCACTTTCTGAGGATGAAGTAATTCGAGAAGCACTTGGATCACATATCTACTCTAATTTTTCAGAAGCGAAACATGTCGAGTGGGAAAGCTATCGAATAACCGTCCATCCTTGGGAGTTAGAACATTATATGAAAATGTACTAATGAGAGAAATCCCGTTCTTCGAAACGGGATTTCAGGCTGTAGACAAACTCTAAAGATTTGGAGTTTGCCTGCAGTCTTTTTCTTTTACAATGGAATCATCAATGAAACTGTTGATTTCCGCTGCGAGCGGACGCTTTCCGGGGGGCACGGCTTCAGCCAAGCGAACTGCAACGGGTTCGCTTTGCCGTATTTCTGCGATTTTAGCGGAAATTAAGGCAGCTCCTCCTGTGCTCCCAACGCTACGCTTTTGGTCGCAAAAGCCGTTCTTCGTAACGGCTTTCGCTTCGCTCCGTCCAGGGTCTTCAGCTCGTGCTGATCCCCCAGGAGTCGCCGCTCCAATCAACGGATGTCTCTTACTACTCAATGAGGTGATGGATATGATGACAAAAAATCAAGTCAATGAACGCGACCAGTTAGAGATCCTGACGATTGAACAATTGGTTCCACTAGATCATCTGGTCCGTAAACTGGATGCCGCCCTTGACTTTTCCTTCATCTAACTTTCTTTTCCTACTTTCTGTGCCGCATGCCCAGTAATTGATCAATGTACGCAAAGTAAAAATAAGCAAAAGATGATCCAGAGGCATATTTGACAGGACTATCAGGAAGAATTAAGACACCACTACAAGATTAAGAAATCTATGAGAAACGCAAAGATACGGTTGAACGTGTCTTTGCTGATGCGAAAGAAAAGCATGGGATGCGCTGGACAACCCTGAGGGGTCTAAAAAATTGTCCATGCAGGCGATGCTTTCTTTTGCTGCCCAAAATCTGAAGAAACATGCCAGCTAGACATGGAGTCCACCTGTCCAAGAAAGCTCGTATACGAACCAAGTGTCCTGGAGGACACCTAGTTGATTGGAGTGCAGGCGGAGACTCCTGGGGATCAGCGAAGCGCGAAGACCCCGCAGGAAGAGCTGCCACGAAGAACAGCTCATGCGACTATAAGCGAAGCGTTAGATGCAGACTGATGCCTTAATTTCTGCAAACTACGCAGAAATTAAGGCAAAGCGAACCCTTCCCTGTTCGCTTGGCTGAGGGCAAGCCGCCCCGGAAAGTGTCCGCCCGGAACGGAAATCAACGGCCGGTTTCTCCCCTGTTGATTAAAAAGCAGAAAACGCAAAAGGGTCGGAAATCATAACGATTTCCAAGTCTAAAGTCTGAAATCCCGTTCTTCGGAACGGGATTTTTTTATTTCCTCTACTTCCCCTCGCGCAAAAAATATTACGACAACCGAAAAGTCAAGTTTAAAACCTTATAATACATAGTTTTTCACAATAATTTCACATTCCATTTTTCCTTCAATTTGGCACTATTTCTATCAATTATATTTCTTACTAATATATAAAAACCAAATTAGAACCTTTTGTGACAACGGTTCTAAACTATTGTTTTTAGAGGTTGAAAGGAATATTATATGTGACACGAGGGAATTCCCTTACTTAAACTGTAAACGAAAGCTAATTAAATATTATACACAAATAATATTTTCCAGCTTCTAAGTAAGTGGATTTCTTACATTTTAACTGAAGAGAGGGGAGTAACCATTGAAGGCGAAATGGTTCTTACTATCAATTTTCTTTACGCTTTCTCTGATTTTATCAGGCTGTGATAATTCGTTGCTCGTATTCGATCCTAAAGGACCGCAAGCGAAGACGTTATCCGATACGATTATCTTTTCGATCATCATGATGGCAGGCATCCTTCTCGTTGTCTATATCCTATTTACATTCATGCTCGTTAAATACCGGGCATCCAAGATGGACGACAGCTACGAGCCGCCGCATGAAGAAGGAAGCAAATGGTTGGAAATCACGTGGACAATTATTCCGATCATCATTGTCATTGTTCTATCTGTCGTAACAGTGCGGACAACATCCGAAGTAGAAAGCAAGCCAGTCGCTTACGCAAATGACAAACCGCTTGTGATTTATGCTTCATCTTCTAACTGGAAATGGCATTTCAGCTATCCAGAGGAAGGCATTGAAACAGTCAACTATGTCAACATTCCGGAAGATCGGCCAGTCGAATTCCGTCTTTACTCTTTCGGACCGATCACAAGTTTCTGGATTCCTCAATTAGCAGGCCAAAAATATGCGATGAGCGACATGGTCACAAAGATCAATCTGGCTGCTGAAATACCAGGATCCTACATTGGTAAAAACTCAAACTTTAACGGTAAAGATTTTGCCCATATGGAGTTTGAAACACAAGTCATGACTGAAAAAGACTATGAAAAATGGGTGGAAGAAGTTAAGGAGACAGCTCCTGCTTTGACTGAATCCGAATTTGATGAATTGATTGAGCCAAGCGTCCTTGGACGTAAGACGTATTCTTCTACACATCTTGAGTTTAGCCCTGCTCCAGAAGGCGAACATGCTGGCCATCATCATGGAAACAGCGATGAGGAAACAGACTCTTCACACCATATGGACATGGACATGGATATGGAAGACCATAAATAATCATCTACTCGAAGGGAGTATACATCTATGAAATGGGATGAATTTTTCGTCACCGGCGAGCCGATGATCTACGCGGCGATGGTCTCGATAGTTCTTGTCTCCGTTGCGATCGTGGCAGGTCTCACCTATTTTAAAAAATGGGGTTACCTATGGCGCAATTGGTTGACAACTGTTGACCATAAGAAAATCGGTGTTATGTATATTATCGCGGCGCTACTTATGTTGTTCCGTGGCGGCGTTGACGCCCTGCTCATGCGGGCACAAACGGCAGTTCCTGAAAACGGGCTGCTCGATGGACAGCATTACAATGAAATCTTTACAACACATGGAATTATCATGATTCTGTTTATGGCGATGCCATTCATTATCGGTTTGATGAACGTCGTCATCCCGCTTCAAATTGGAGCGCGCGACGTCGCATTCCCTCGTTTGAACGCAGTCAGCTTCTGGCTCTTCTTCTTTGGAGCGATGTTGCTGAACTTGTCTTTCGTCATCGGGGGATCCCCTGACGCAGGTTGGTCGGCTTACTTCCCGCTTGCGAGCACGGAATTCAGCCCGACTGTCGGAAATAACTATTACTCACTCTCCCTGCAAATTGCCGGGATTGGTACATTGATGACAGGTATTAACTTCCTCGTCACGATTTTGAAAATGCGTGCACCTGGCATGACATTAATGAAAATGCCAATGTTCACTTGGTCCATTTTGATCACTAGCGTTATCATCATCTTCGCGTTCCCTGTCTTGACTGTCGCTCTTGCTCTTATGATGCTTGACCGTCAATTCGGAACTCAGTTTTTTGCAATGCAAAATGGCGGGATGGATATGCTTTGGGCAAACCTGTTCTGGGTATGGGGCCATCCTGAAGTGTACATCGTAATTTTGCCGGCATTCGGTATTTACAGTGAAATCATTGCAACATTTGCCCGTAAGAATCTGTATGGGTACAAATCGATGGTTATCAGTATGGTCGCCATTTCCATGCTGTCATTCCTTGTATGGGTGCATCACTTCTATACAATGGGACACGGCGTCATGGTCAACAGCGTGTTCTCGATTACGACAATGGCAATTGCGATACCAACCGGGGTTAAGATCTTTAACTGGCTCTTTACTTTACGTAAAGGGAAAATCACTTTCTCTACCCCAATGCTATATGCCCTGGCGTTCATTCCGATTTTCACAATTGGCGGGGTCACCGGGGTTATGCTAGCCATGGCAAGTGCCGACTATCAATATCATAATACGATGTTCCTTGTCGCCCACTTCCATTATGTATTGATTCCAGGAACGGTGTTCGCGGTTATCGCAGGATACCACTACTGGTTCCCGAAAGTGTTTGGCTTCCGTTTGAATGAAAAGCTTGGTAAATGGGCATTCTGGTTTATCGCAATTTCATTCAACGTTACGTTCTTCCCTCTCTTTATCTTAGGTTTGAACGGTATGACACGTCGGATGTATACCTATTCGGAAAGCACTGGTTTCGGACCGCTTAATATGCTTTCCATGGTAGGAGCAGTCGGATTGACGATCGGGTTCCTATTGCTCGTTTACAATATTTACTGGAGCACTCGTTACGCCAAGCGCGATACAACAGGTGATCCATGGGATGGTCGTTCGCTTGAATGGAGCACGCCAAGCCCTGTGCCTGAATATAACTTTGCGAAAACACCTGTCGTTACAAAACTAGATGCATTCTGGTTCTCGAAAAAGGAAAACACTCCATTGACGGATGATGGAGACTATGAACCGATTCACATGCCGAATAATAACGGCCAGCCTTTCATCATGGGTGTCGCTTTCTTCTTCTTCGGATTCTTCATGGTGTTCAGCTGGTGGATCCCTGCCATCATCGCAGGTCTCGTTGTCCTTGGCACTATGGCCTACCGGACATTTGAGCAGGATCATGGCCACCACATTTCGGTTGAGGAAATTGAACGGACTGAAAAAGCATTGCGAGGTGAACAGTCATGAAAATAGATCACGCTAAGCCTCTTGAATACAGCACAGAGGAAAATCGCCTGAAGATACTCGGGTTCTGGGTTTTCCTAGGAGCGGAAATCGTCTTGTTCTCCACGTTGTTCGCCGTCTATTTCACACTTGTGAACCGGACGGGGAACGGCCCGGCCGGCAGTCATATCTTTGAATTGACACCGGTTATGGTAGAAACGATCGTGCTCCTTTCAAGTAGTTTCACCATCGGTCTCGGCATCCATGCGATGCGGATCGGAGCTAAGAAGGCAATGATGACCTTCTTCGGCATTACCCTTGTTCTCGGCGCCGTCTTCCTCGGTGTAGAAATTACAGAGTTTGTGACGTACGTACATGAAGGGGCAACTATTCAGACAAGCGCATTTTTGTCCAGCCTTTTCACATTGCTCGGAACTCACGGAGCCCACGTTACATTCGGTCTCCTTTGGGGCAGCGCGATATTATTCCAAGTGAAAAAACGCGGCTTAACCCCTGAAACAGCGAACAAGTCATTCATCTTCTCCTTGTACTGGCACTTCTTAGACGTCGTCTGGATCTTCATCTTCAGCTTCGTCTACTTGAAAGGAATGATGTGATATGAAACAGCTATTTCCTGTCCCGCATGTGATCGGATTTGTTTCTTCACTTCTCCTTTCACTGATTGCGCTCGTTGTTGTGAAGTTTGACCTGACTTTCGCTTCTGGTATGACTATCCTAGGCGTTACGGCATTGGTTCAAGCAGGCTTGCAGCTCTTCCTTTTCATGCATGTTAACGAAAATGAAGATAAGCGCTCTCTCATGACCAACATCGCCTATGCCCTTTTCGTCGGACTCGTTACTATTTTCGGTACGTTGTTCGCGATGCTGTGGGGATATAATATGATTTAACGAATTGGACCTGTTCATGTTGAACAGGTCCTTTTTGCTATATCTATTTCCGTTCTTATAGAAACAATGCTGGCATTAGGCAAGGTATTAACTACACTAAAGAACCTACAATTCAAAGGACATTTTTTCAAGTGAAATCCTGACAAGGATAGAAATCAATTACTAGAAACCTCCCAATATAAAAAATAGAGTGACATTTTTATATTCCATGATAATATATAACGATAGGAGGTGAAAAACTATGCAATCTTTTATCAAATTTAGTCAGTTTATTGGGAAGACATTTGCGATTTGGGTTTTAGTCTTTGCAGCCCTCGCATTTTTCATGCCAGCCCAGTTTGCAGGGCTCGGAAAGTATATTTCCATCCTGCTAGGTATTGTCATGTTCGGCATGGGAATGACATTGACATTAAAGGATTTTGGAGAAGTCATCCGCCAGCCGAAGAGTGTGCTGATCGGTGTCTTGTCTCAATTCATCGTTATGCCGTTGCTTGCATACGGCCTTGCCAAAGGTTTGAATTTGCCAGCAGAAATCGCGATTGGTGTCATATTGGTCGGCGCCTGTCCTGGAGGAACTGCATCCAACGTCATGACTTTCTTAGCGAAAGGAAATACAGCATTGTCCGTAGCGGTTACTTCCGTTTCCACTTTGCTTGCCCCCATTCTTACACCAGCTATTATTTATGTTTTGGCGAGTGAGTGGCTTGAAGTATCGGCAGCCAATATGTTCATGTCTGTAGTGAAAATCGTCTTGTTCCCTATCGTACTCGGATTAATCGTTCAATTCTTCTTGAAAGAGCAGGCAAAAAAGAGTGTTGATATCATGCCACTTGTTTCCGTTATTGCAATCGTATTGATTGTGGCGGCTGTTGTCGCGGGAAGCAAGGAAAAAATAATGGAATCAGGATTGCTCATTTTCGCTGTCGTCATCTTACATAATGGACTCGGTTACCTATTCGGTTTCCTGATCGCCAAGTTGTTCAAATTGGATTATCCGGACCAGAAAGCAATTTCCATCGAAGTCGGCATGCAAAACTCTGGTCTGGGAGCCGCACTTGCTGCTGCCCATTTTAGTCCGGTTGCAGCCGTGCCAAGCGCCATCTTCAGCTTCTGGCACAATATTTCAGGACCGTTGCTCGCAACGTATTGGGCAAGAAAATCAAAAAAATAAAACAAGCAGGCCAGTTTACAATGAGCTGGCCTGCTTGTTTGCTTGTGTGAATTTTTCAATCAATAGGACGAAGTCTGGATATCTCTCTTTGTTCCTGTTATTACTGTAGCAAGGACACTGCCTGTTGAAACTAGCACTCCAGTGATCCCAACCCCTATGACCCAAACACTCGGAATGAAAAACCCAACTGGAATGAGAACTACAAAAGCCAAAACGATAAATGCTTGATAAATAGTTGAGATGATTCGAACGACCGGATGATCAAAAAAAGCCAAAATGAGTGGCGGTAAAAATAACGCGACAACCATTCCAATCGATATCACGAGGAGAATGGGCTGGTCAAATGAGATTGTATTTGGCCCTGTTGGATATTTTGCGCCCAATAGGACAGCACTTATGGCTATAGCAAGAGTCAAGCACAACATCGAAAGTCTTATTACCACTACAAAAACCCCTTTATCTTTAAAGATTCCGCTAAACCCTTCAATTAGAGGCGGGCCAGCTAATTGTTTTTAGTTTATCAGCATTGCCTTCTCTTCAAAACAAGCTAAGGGTGTAATCTTGGTAAGACTTGGGGCGTAGTGGTATCTACTTTTCGTTGTGCTGTGAGGAATATTATTAATGATGCCTAGCCTATTCAATAAACACTTTTTTCCTTATGTCTAAGACAGGGAAGATTGTTTATTCTGTCCAATTTGGCCAACTTGGTTCATGATAAGCTTTTGATTCCCAAGATTATTTTTACTTTTGCTTTATTCTTCCTTCCAACTTTGATTCCCTCCTCTGAATCTACGATCATGACTTTTTTCCATAACCATACTCTTACATAAATTGATTCGATATGAATCGGGCTTGTTATTCCCTTCTCCTCAACTTCTGTTCCATCACACAATTCTTTTTCTGTTCTTATTAACCATTTGTTTCCTATTCCGAATTCAATAAACTTCATCTCCCATCCCCCTTCCCTTCTGAGTCACTGATATAGAAAACATAGCTTGGACTGTCCCGAATTTCTAAAAAAAAAAGATGCGTTTGACATGTCATACGCATCTCTTCATTACACTCAAACAGCTCTAAAACTCCACATAGAAGGGATGCTTACCGTTATCAAGACAGTACTCAATCCTTTGCCGAAAGTTATCAATCGTGATCATTTGCAATGCCTGTTCGATCGGGAAAAATCCAACTTCTATACTTTCTGGCGAGGTGGTTAATTCGCCACCTACCGGCTTAGCCAAAAACAGCGTATTGCAGATAGATTTTTGGACATTCTGAAATATTCCGCAGAATTTTATCACTTCAATTTCAATACCTGCTTCCTCTTTTGTCTCTCTTATGGCAGCCTCTTTAAGCGACTCCCCCTCTTCTACAATGCCACCCGGCATTTCCCACCCTCTACGCGGACCTTTGATTAATAATATTTCATTCTGTTCATTCAAAACAATAGTCGCCGCAGAAACAAAATGCTTCGCAGGTGTATATGTATTTGCCCCCATCATATTTTTTCCCCTCTCAAATAAAATGGTTCCTTACTTTCCCTACTTGACTCGTTTATTAATCTTCAGCTTTCACTATGGACTATGTAGCATAGCCACTCCATTCGCTCCTAATGAATATGCATTGGAAACTTATCAATTAGAGTTCAGACTTAGGAGCAACCATGAGAAACGGGGGATAATACGTCTCCTCCCCCACTCAACAAGACATTATGTAGTTGTCTGACTTGCTTTTAGCAGTGTGCTTTCAACAAATACATCAAACTTCTCTTCTTCCTCGGCAAACGGATAATGATTGCTTTCGCTAAAGCTGGTGAAATAGGCATTCGGCAGGCAATTCGCTATTTCAACGCCAAATTTATGAGGACATTGCATATCATAAACACCTGAGTAAATATAGGCAGGAATATGTACACTTTTCAAAGCCTCCCGAACATCATACGTTTTGCAGTCTACTTTTCGGAAGTATGACAATCGCTCTCCTACGGTCCTTCCGCTGTTCGGTTTCAATACTGCAGCATCCATCTTCTCTTCAGAGTGAAAAGACATTAAATTCCATTCACGTCCCAACGAACGTCTTTCTTCTAGAGGAACATCGGGCGTATCCAAACGGTCCATAATTTCTACAATCCGCTCAAAGTTCGGGTTTTCCCGGCAATAAATACTGCCAGGATCAGCAGCATATTCCTTACTGGCTGCAGCCCCGCCACAAATGATTTTCGTTAAGGATTCTTGTTTCATCGTCGCATAAACTAGCGCCAGCATCCCTCCTGTCGAATGTCCTGCAAATCCCCATTTTTTCAGTAGTAGCGCTTCACGAATTGCTTCCAGATCCAACACGGATTCCTTCATGCTGTACTGCGCTTCTGATTCCGCCTCTACTGATTTACCAGCTCCCCGTAAATTGATGAGAAAGACATGATAGTGAGCAGTAAAGGGATTTGCAAATGTATTCCCCTTTTCATTGTATTCACTATATAGGTGAGTTACAGCAAGAGGTTCTCCTTCTCCTTTTTCAAACAACTCAAAAGACCCTCTGCTTGTTTCGATAATTCGTTGCTTCCACATATGATGATCCCCCTTTTCCTTCCCATATTGTAACACTGATAAGAAAATTATGTTAACTGATTTTTTTGGATTTATAACATTACAACAGAACACATTTACCTCTTTTTTTCGTTTTCACGGGTCTGACCAGTCATTTCAATCAAAAAAAGAACCAAGCAATTCGCTTGGCTCTCAATGAATACATACTAGAACGTAAATCCATTTGATGAAAAGGATATCCAATCATCTGCCTGCACAGTACATCGGGCGATTTTATTCTTCCCGATTTTCCCGCATTTTTCACATTGGTGAATCAGCTGATAGCCCTTTTTCGCTGAATAGTCCCATCCTATGGGTTTCATTAATCCAAGGCAACCACTCGCTCGATCTCCCGGCTTATCGTCAAGATGCTTAGAGTATAAGCAATAAGGACAATGATTTCGAAAGCTCCCGTTCGTTAAGGGATCAATCGTTGCTCCGCATTGCTCACAGATAAATCCTGTATTTTCTTCTTTCCGGCCCATGTACATTCCTCCAAGATGTTTTTTCATCTTTGGAGGCAGGGTTCCGTTTTGTTTTCCTACATTGTAGTTTCAGGCTTTCCGGGAGAAGGGACCCCTTCACCGCCCGGCTCTACCCGGCGATTACTGCTAGTTCCTGCTTCAGCCAGGCGTATTCCATCCTGGCATCCGAACCACGGCTGCTTTTCAATTTGTCACAGCCACTGTGAGACGGACCTCTCCATCTCCCACTAGTTGGTGTTCTTCCTGGATCACTGACATCAGCATTCGTCCCCTATGCTACACGGCCATTTCTATTTTGTATGAACAAACTCATCACTCCATATACCTCGGCATGTATTCCACACTATAGTAGCAGATCCCCTTTCAATTAAACAGCTTATTTTCCTATTTCTTCTGTTCACTTCGTACTTTTTCCAACAGCTTATCCATCGGCATCTGCCCCAAATCTCCTTCTTTACGTTTCCGGACAGAGACAAGTTGTTTTTCGACTTCCTGGTCTCCTACCACCAACATATACGGCACCTTTTGTTTTTCGGACTCCCTAATCTTCAATCCCATTTTTTCTGCACGATCATCCACTTTGACTCGGATGCCTTCTTTAGCAAGCCTATGTCGCAAGTCGTTTGCATAATCAACATGCTGATCAGCGATCGGGACAATCCTCACTTGTTCGGGCGCCAGCCATACAGGGAAGTCTCCCGCGTAATGTTCGAGGAGGATGGCAAGGAAACGTTCAACGGACCCAAAGATAGCGCGATGAATGATGATCGGGTATTCGAGTTCATTCAGTTCATTCACATAGCGGCAATTGAATTTCTCTGGCATTTGGAAATCCAGTTGGACTGTGCCGCATTGCCAGCTGCGTCCGAGCGAATCGAGAATATGGAAATCGATTTTCGGCCCATAGAACGCTCCGTCCGCTTCATTTATCCGATAATCCATGCCCCGCTGTTTGAGTACAGATTCCAGCGATTGTTCAGCTTCGTTCCATAATTCCAGAGATCCCATATAATGATCCGGCCGAGTCGACAGTTCAACTTCATACTCGAAACCAAATTCCGAATACATCTCATGTACCATATCCAGTACTCTGTCAATTTCCTTTTCAATTTGATCCTTCCTAACGAACAGATGGGCATCATCTTGCGTAAAGGCCCGGACCCGCAACATTCCATTTAATGAACCGGATAACTCATGGCGATGAACTAATCCCAGCTCTGCATAGCGGATTGGCAATTCACGATAGCTTCTCCGTTTATGATTAAAAATGAGCATGGCTCCCGGACAGTTCATTGGTTTCAGAGCATAGTGCTGCTCATCGACATTCGAAAAATACATATTTTCATGATAATGATCCCAGTGCCCTGATTGTTCCCATAGCTCCTGCTTCATCATTATCGGTGTTTTAATTTCGTCATAGTCTGCTTCCTGGTGTTTTTGCTTCCAATATCGTTCCAACTCATTTCGGACAATCATCCCTTTCGGCAAATAAAACGGCATGCCCGGCGCTTCTTCTGACGCCATGAACAGCTCAAGCTCCTGTCCTAATTTACGGTGATTCCTTTTTTCGATTTCCTGATTGACTGACATACTAATTCCTCCTATTTTGTATATAAATAAAAACCGCACTCCTCCCTAGATATAGGGACGAATGCGGTCGTGATACCACCCTGATTCCGCCGCAATTCGCAAGAATAACGACGCTCAATTCGATAACGGTTTCCCGGTTGCAGTTTCACGCAAATCTCGCGATTCCCTGCAACAGCTTAAAGGCGGTAAATCATTTCTTCTTCTACAGGACTTCCAGCCGATGATCCTGTTCTCTGGCAAGATTCCAAAATGATTCATGTCCTTTTCAGTGCTTTCTTATTCAAATAAAAAACCGCATTCTTTCCCTGTGTAAGGGACGAATGCGGTCGTGGTGCCACCCTGTTTCCGACATGCCAAAAAAGCATGACGCTCAAGCGATAACGGTCTCCCGATCGCAGTTTCGCATAATTGCGGTTGCCTGCGATAGCTCAAAGGCGGTAAATCATTTGTTCCACTACAGGACTTTCAGCCAATGGTCCTGTTCTCTGTCAAGCTTTCCAAATGATTCGTATCCTTTTCCATGCTTCCTGTTCAATTTAAAAAAACCGCATTCTTCCCCCTAAGAAGGGACGAATGCGGTCGTGGTGCCACCCAATTTCCGACATACTTAAAAAGCATGTCGCTCTAGCGATAACGGTCTCCCGAACATAGTTTCCTGCCTAGCGCAGTCCCCTATGATAGCTCAAAGGTGGTTAACCATTTCACTCGCTACAGAACTTTCAGCCAAGGTCCTGTTCTCTGGTGAAGCTTTTGAAATGGTTCATGTCCTTTTCAATGCCGTACTATTTGATTTCTTTTTTGAATTATAGTAAACAGCAACCTTTCTGTCAATAGGCACCTTTCATCTTTATAAATTTTTAATATTCCACCACAAAGACCAATTCCCTTTCATATTTATGGATCAAGCTATCTTTCATTGTTAATTAATTTCAAGTTATTGCCTTCCATTTTTATTCACAATTCTACCAAAGCAATTGATTATTATTTTAGCGGTAAGTCATTTATAATAACATTAAGGCACAAAAGAGTGCCCAAAACGGAGGGAAATGAATTGAAAAAACTAGTATCGGCGCTACTTGCAGTAACAATTATCATGTCACCGATCGGCAGTACCCTATTCAATGACCATGCGACAACTGTTGAGGCAAAAGGGTACAAGTCTGGCAAGAAAAGTTTTAACACAAACAACAACTCTTATAACAAACCAGCTAAAGTGGATAAGAAACAAGAAGATAATGCTTCCTTTAACAAACAAGCAAAGCCCGCTTCTTCAAAGGGAGGATTTTTCTCCGGCGGCTTAATGAGAGGATTGTTCGTGGGCGGTCTTGCGGGACTCTTATTCGGCAGTCTGTTTGCCAACATGGGGATCCTTGGCTCACTTCTTGGATTTATGATCAATATGTTGGCGATTGTCTTGATCATCAGTATCATCCGGAAAATTTTTGTTTCATTCAAAAAGCGGAAGGAAGAAGTTAATCCATGGCGGAGCTGACGATGTCTGAGCAGGATATCGTCAATGCCATTTGCCTGTATGCGGCAAAAAATTATCCGGTCCAGCCGGAAGACGTCGAAGTGGAATTGGCATATGACGAAGAAGTTTTCTCAGCCGAGGCTGTTATCCAAGGGGAAACCTACTCACTTACGTCTTTTCAAATGATTCAAGCGATCCGGCTATGGATCGAAGACATGCTTCAAGAGGATCCCTTTGCCGCAGGCATTCGCCTACTTTTCGATCGAAACGAAGGGATCATTGCATCTATTCATTAAGCTCAAACCCAATCAATCCAGATGATTGTGAAGTGACCCCTAAAAGTTAGACACGATATTGCTTCAGGCAGCTTGGGTAAAATGAGTTCGGTATTGTAC
>NZ_BQYK01000015.1:28002-44136 GCF_023168145.1 Sporosarcina sp. NCCP-2222 | reverse complement strand
GTCGCTGAAAACATTTTATCACAGGGATGGAAGTGGCTTTTTCCTATTTACACAATTATATGGACTTAATCGTTATCTGGCGTTCAAACGGATAATCTGGCGTTCGTCACGGTAATCTGGCGTTCACCACGATAATCTGGCGTTCACCACGTTTATCTGGCGTTCAAACGGATAATCTGGCGTTCACCACGGTTATCTGGCGTTCGCCGCGGTAATCTGGCGTTCAACCAGATAATCTGCAGTTCCCGCGCATACTCACCTCCCTAAGCCATCCACAAACTCCACCTACACACCATTACCCTCTCTTAAAACCACAAAATACCAAAGTTACTACTCCTAAAACCGTCCATCATTTGCACCATGCTTTTTACAATGGTAAAATGAAGGGTGAACTTAATGAGGATGTGACCTATATGCTTGGCGTATTGAATAAAATGTTTGATTCCAATAAACGAGACTTGAAACGGCTTGAAAAAATTGCAGATCAGGTAGAAGCACATGCTACGGAGATGGAGCGTCTGTCTGATGAGCAATTGAAAGAAAAGACACGAGAATTCCAGGAGCGGGTGGCGAACGGCGAATCGTTGGATGCGATTCAGCCGGAGGCGTTTGCGGTTGTTCGCGAGGCGTCGCGCCGTGTGCTTGGGATGTATCCGTTCCGCGTTCAGATTATGGGGGCGGCTGCCCTGCATGAAGGCAATATTGCAGAGATGAAGACCGGGGAAGGGAAGACGCTGACGTCGACGCTTGCGGTTTATTTGAATGCAATTGAAGGTAAAGGCGTTCATGTCGTAACGGTCAACGAATATTTGGCGAGCCGTGATGCGAATGAGATGGGACAACTGTATGAGTTCCTTGGCCTTTCGGTTGGACTCAATTTGAACAGCCTCTCGAAAGAAGAAAAACGCGAGGCATATGATGCGGATATTACGTATACTACGAATAACGAGCTCGGTTTCGATTATTTACGGGATAATATGGTGTTGTATTCGGAGCATAAAGTACAGCGCCCGCTTCATTATGCCGTCATTGACGAAGTTGACTCGATTTTAATTGATGAAGCACGGACACCGCTGATCATTTCGGGGCAAGCTTCCAAATCAGCGGAGCTGTACCGTTTGGCGAACCGTTTTGTCATCACCTTAAAGCAGGAAGAGGACTACTCGTATGATGAATCGACGAAAGGCGTTGTTCTGACTGAGTCCGGTGTGGATAAAGCGGAAAAGGCTTTCGGTATTGAAAACCTCTTTGATTTAAAGCACGTAACGCTCAATCATGCGATCAACCAATCGTTGAAAGCTCATGCGAGCATGCATATTGATGTGGACTACGTCGTTCAGGAAGGCGAAGTTGTCATTGTTGACTCCTTCACAGGCCGTTTGATGAAAGGCCGTCGCTATAGTGATGGACTGCACCAGGCGATTGAGGCGAAGGAAGGCTTGGAAGTTCAGAATGAAACGATGACTCTAGCGACGATTACGTTCCAAAACTTCTTCCGGATGTACGACAAGCTGGCCGGTATGACTGGTACGGCGAAAACGGAAGAAGAGGAATTCCGTAACATTTATAACATGAATGTTATCGCTGTTCCGACGAATCGTCCGATTGCGCGGGATGACCGGGCAGATTTAATTTACGCGACGATGGAAGGAAAGTTCAAAGCCGTCGCCGAGGATATTAAAGAGCGCCATAAGCAGGGGCAGCCTGTTCTTGTCGGTACGGTGGCGATCGAAACTTCGGAAATTATCTCGAACTACTTGAAAAAGTACGGTATTCCGCATAATGTATTGAATGCGAAGAACCATGGCCGGGAAGCCGAAATTATTCTCGAAGCCGGCCAGCCCGGTGCTGTCACGATTGCGACGAACATGGCCGGACGTGGTACGGACATCAAGCTTGGTGAAGGTGTCCAGGAACTTGGCGGTCTGGCGGTTATCGGGACAGAGCGGCATGAGTCCCGCCGTATCGATAATCAGCTACGTGGTCGTGCTGGTCGTCAAGGAGATCCGGGGATTACGCAATTCTATTTGTCTCTTGAAGACGAATTGATGCGCCGGTTCGGTTCTGACCAAATGAAAAATATGATGACGAAGCTCGGTATGGATGATTCCACGCCGATCCAGTCGAAAATGGTGTCGCGTTCCGTTGAATCTGCCCAGAAACGGGTGGAAGGCAATAACTTCGATGCACGGAAACGTTTGCTTCAGTATGATGATGTCCTTCGTCAACAACGGGAAATCATTTATAAGGAACGGAATGAAGTGCTGGAGTCCGACAACATCCGCGAAGTGCTTGAAAACATGCTGCGTAATGTAGTCGACCGTGTGATCGCTATGCATACAGATGAAAACGGCACAACGTTGAATGTCAAGGGCTTGGAAGACTTCCTTGGAGCAAATCTGCTGCCGGAAGGACGCATTACTGCAGCTCAACTAGAAGGTAAATCTATTGAGGACGTCACGGCTCTTATTAATGACGCTATTAACGAGCGATATGATGAGAAGGAAGCCGAAATGTCCGAAGAGCGGATGCGTGAATTTGAGAAAGTTGTTTTGCTTCGTGCGATCGATTCGAAATGGACTGACCATATTGATGCGATGGATCAGCTTCGCCACGGAATTCATTTACGTGCTTACGGCCAGACCGATCCGCTGCGTGAATACCAGTCGGAAGGCTTTGCAATGTTCGAAGAGATGGTTACATCTATCGAAAACGACGCTGCGAAATATGTCATGAAAGCAGAAATCCGCAACAACCTGGAGCGTGAGGAAGTAGCGAAAGGGCAAGCCGTCAATCCGAAGGAAGACGGCGAAAAAGTAACGAAAAAACCGGCTCGCCGGGCTGTCAATATTGGACGTAATGATCCATGTCCATGCGGCAGCGGCAAAAAATATAAAAACTGCCACGGGACTGCATAATCAGCCCTTGGTTTGATGAGACGATCGGCGGCTCTTACCGCCGTTTCTCTGAACCTAATTTTCAGGAGGAACTATTATGATGGAATTATCCGATGTTCGCAACGAACTCGACAAAACAGCTAAGAAATTAGTGGACTTCAGGGGGTCTCTTTGACTTAGAAAACAAAGAGGCACGAATACAAGAGCTTGATGAAATTATGCTGGAGCCTGGATTCTGGGATGATCAGGAAGCAGCGCAAAAAGTTATTTCAGAGTCCAATGCATTGAAATCCACAGTGGGGGACTTCAATGAATTGAACGACACGCACGAAAATCTTGAAATGACGCTCGAATTGTTGAAAGAGGAAGCGGACGAGGAGTTGCAGGAAGACCTCGTTGCTGAGTTGAAGGACTTCAAAAAGAAGATGGAAGACTTTGACTTGCAAATGTTGTTGAGCGATGAATTCGACAGCAGCAATGCAATTCTAGAAATTCATTCCGGCGCAGGCGGCACCGAGTCACAAGACTGGGCATCGATGCTGCTGCGTATGTATACGCGCTGGGCGGAAGACCAAGGTTACAAAGTCGAGACGCTTGATTACCAAGCAGGGGATGAAGCGGGCGTCAAATCGGTTACCCTTTCCATCAAAGGCCATAATGCTTATGGCTATTTGAAAGCGGAAAAAGGAGTTCATCGTCTTGTCCGGATTTCGCCGTTCGACTCATCGGGCCGCCGTCATACCTCCTTCTCATCCGTAGAAGTGATGCCGGAGTTTGATGGGGATATCGATATCGAGATCCGCACGGAAGATTTGAAAATCGACACGTACCGTTCCAGCGGCGCGGGCGGCCAGCACGTCAATACGACAGATTCTGCCGTCCGGATTACGCATATTCCGACAGGCGCTGTTGTGACATGCCAAACGGAACGTTCTCAAATCAAGAACCGTGAGCGTGCTATGAACTTGTTGAAAGCGAAGTTGTATCAATTGAAAGTGGAAGAGGAAGAAGCGCGTCTTGCTGAAATCCGTGGTGAGCAAAAGGAAATCGGCTGGGGCAGCCAAATCCGTTCCTACGTATTCCACCCGTATTCCATGGTAAAAGATCACCGTACAAACGAAGAGACTGGAAACGTCGGCGCTGTAATGGATGGCGAAATTGATCCATTCATCAACGCGTATCTCCGCTCTAAAATTTCATAAAAAAGCCGTCTTTCTAGTATGGCCAGAAAACAAAAAAGCGCACTCCGGTGCGCTTTTTATTTTTTGGTAAGTCCGAAAGGGTTTTAAATTTGGACAGATGTGTATAGTACTAGATGAAGGAGTCGCTGTCGATTGTCATGAATTTGATAAAAATCAGGCGCTTCCACAGACAGACACACTTCAATCCTTTGGTATACTTAGGAATGAAAGTACATCATTAGACGATAGGAGGAAAATCAATTGAAAAAGCAGCTATTTGGTGTCATGTTAGGTGCTGTACTTGTACTTGGTGCATGTGGCGGCGGTAACAAGACGGACAATGACCAAAATGCGACAGGTACAGATAATGGGGCAACTTCTTCAGTTGACGCAGAAAAAATCGTCAACAGCAACTGTACGACTTGTCACGGAGGAAACTTGGAAGGTAAAGGCGCGGCTCCGGCACTCGCTAATATCGGTTCTGAGCTTTCACAAGATGAAATTCACGATATCGTCTCAAACGGGCAAAACGGAATGCCTCCATTCAAAGGCACTTTGAGCGATGAAGAAATCACAGCTGTCGCTAAATATTTGGCTGACAAGAAATAAGAAGGAAGAAACCGTAACGCCACGACGCGTTGCGGTTTTTTTATATACATTTTTTTGAAGAAAAATAATGTATATAAATAGAAAGTTTTTATCGAAAAATAACTTATTATTAATAATACATATTTATATTACAATTCAATCCCTTCCTGTAATAAAGCGAAGTAGCTTGCCGCAAATCCCGACGGAAATTGGAGAAAAATGGAGTTCTCTTTATTTCACACCAAGTCATCTGGAAGATGATTTGAAACATATCTGTAATACTTAGCAGTCACAGTCATGTTATAATGGGCATGTTGAGTGAAAAAATTGTAGATAACAATTACCAGGTGGTTTTAAAATGATTGTGATGAAAGATGTATACAAGAAATACCCGAATGGTGTCGTTGCAGCAAATGGCATCAATGTCGAAATTAACCGCGGCGAGTTCGTCTATGTCGTTGGACCGAGCGGTGCAGGGAAATCAACTTTTATTAAAATGATGTACCGAGAAGAATCACCGACTAAAGGTGATATTCTGATTAACGGCATTAATTTGGCGACACTTCGAAATAAACGCGTGCCGCTGTTGAGAAGGCAGATTGGCGTCGTATTCCAAGACTTTAAATTACTTCCTAAATTAAATGTTTACGAGAATGTGGCGTTTGCACTCGAAGTAATCGAGGAATCGCCAAAAGTGATTCGCAAGCGGGTTAATGAAGTATTGGCGCTTGTCGGATTGACGCAAAAAGCGAGGATGTTTCCGAATGAATTGTCCGGCGGGGAGCAACAGCGCGTTTCAATTGCAAGATCGATTGTCAACGTACCGAAAGTCGTTATTGCAGATGAGCCGACCGGTAACTTGGACCCGGATACGTCGTGGGAAATCATGAAGATTTTTGAGCAAATTAATGCGCTTGGAACGACAATCGTCATGGCAACCCATAATAAAGAAATCGTCAACACAATGCGTCATCGCGTCATTGTCGTTGAAGGCGGAATGATCACCAGAGATGAAGATGAAGGAGTTTATGGTTATGAAAGCTAGAACGATGGGCCGGCATGTGAGAGAAAGCCTCAAAAGCCTAGGTCGGAATAGCTGGATGACCTTTGCTTCTGTCAGTGCTGTTACAGTTACGCTGCTGTTGGTCGGTGTATTCATTGTTATCATGATGAACTTGAATCAATTGGCGGACAACCTTGAGAATGATGTCGAAATCAAAGTCATTGCAGATCCTGCGGCTGATGAAACGGCCGTGAAAGAATTGGAAAAACAAGTACGCTCCACTGCGGGCGTCCAGGAAGTTGTCTATTCTTCGAGGGATGAAGAATTGGACAAAATGATCCAGTCGTTCGGGGATGAATTAAGCCTCTACAAACAAAGCAACCCACTTGGTGATGCGTTGTATGTAAAAGCGAAAGATCCTCATGAAACTGCGGCAATCGCCAAGAAAATCGATACATATGACTATACCTCCCAAGTCGTTTACGGCGAAGGCAAAGTCGAGAAGCTTTTCAAGGTGCTGAACATGAGCCGCAATATTGGAATGGTTTTAATTTTGGCTTTATTGTTCACGGCGATGTTCCTGATCTCCAATACGATTCGTTTGACAATCGTGGCGCGGGGCCGGGAGATCGAGATTATGAAGCTAGTAGGAGCAACTAATAGTTTTGTGCGCATTCCGTTTGTGCTAGAAGGCATATGGCTGGGAGTTCTTGGAGCAATTATCCCGATGGCCGTCATTTCGTTCTCGTACTACGAATTGTACGCACAATGGGAACCGAAATTGCAAAACGAATTGTTCCAGCTGCTGAATGCAATGCCTTTCATTCTTCAAGTGAACGGCCTCCTGTTATTCATGGGTGTATTCATTGGTATGTGGGGCAGCTTCATGTCTGTACGCAAATTCTTGAAAGTCTAAAGTTCAATGTTAGGGGGAACTCGGAAGTTGTTGAAACGTAAATGGGTAGTGAGTAGCTTCATCGCCATTTTCGCCCTTTCCACTCTTCTCGGTGGAACGGGTGCATTGGCGAGCACATTGAAAGATTTGAAACAGGAACAGAAACTAAATGAACAGAAGAAAAAGAACTTGAACGCCACGATTGAGAATAAAGACAAAGCGATTCAATCGACGCGAAATGATATTCAGAAATTCTTGGATCAAGTAGCTAAAGTGAACCGCGAAATTAAAGAAACGAATGACAACATGAACCGTGTCATCGGAAAAATCAATAAGACACAAGACGAGATTGATGAATTGAAAGCATCCATCAAAGATCTTGAGAAAAAAATCGCTGAGCGGGATGAAGTGTTGCGTGAACGGGTTCGCGCTATGCAGGCGAAAGGCAACAACGTCAATTATATAGACGTGCTGCTAGGGGCAAATAGTTTTGCTGACTTTATCGACCGGTTTTCCGCTGTAACCACTTTAATGGATGCGGACCGCGACATCATGAAACGCCAAAAAGAAGACATTGAGCAGCTAGAGAAAGAAAAAGTGCTCGTTGAGAAGAAATTGGCAGAGCTTGAAGAAAACAAAGCGCAATTAGAAAAACTGAAAGCACGACTTCTTGACAAGAAAAAAGAGAAGCATAAAATCATAGATCAGCTCGAAGCAGAAGAAGAGCGTTTATCGAAAGAGAAAAAACAAGTGGAAGATGAGTTCCACGAGACAGTTGAAATTGGAGCAGACCTTGAGAAAAAAGTAATCGCTGAACAGAAACGGGCTGCTGAAATTGCTCGAAGAGAAGAAGAGCGTAAACGCAAAGAGAGAGAAGCGGCACGCGCAAATTCCACTAAAATCCCTCCGGTTTCGGACGGATTCTGGACAAGACCAGCGAGCGGTACGTTCACGTCATCCTTTGGCTGGCGAGTACACCCGATTTACGGCACGAAGCGTCAGCATAGAGGGGTGGATATCGCCAATTCCATCGGCACGCCGGTTGTGGCAGCAGCAGATGGAGTCGTCTCCTTTGCCGGTAAAATGGGCGGTCTCGGAAACTGTGTTATGATTACCCACTCATCGGACGGACAAATTTTGACGACTGTTTATGGACATATGTCACGAATCGATGCACATGTCGGACAAGTCATTGATAAAGGAACACAGGTCGGTGCAATTGGTACGACAGGCGCGTCTACAGGCCCGCATTTGCACTTTGAAATTCATGTTGGCAGCTTCTCGGCATCAGGTCCGAGTGCTGTAAACCCACTTCGCTACGTTTCATTCTAATACATTCTAAAATCCGTCTCTTAGGAGGCGGATTTTTTAATAAGCAAATATGTCGCAGTCCAATCTAATTCCTTATACGATGGAAGTAGAAAAAGGAGAATCGGCATGATTGTGAATAAATATTTTTTAATCGGAAACATCACAGTTCCTTCATCATGGATTGCACTCATTGTTGCTTTTATAGTGGCATATAGTTTGGTTCGGATCCTTTTCAAGGCAAAGAGTGCAAATAAATGGGCTGATCAGTTTTTCACCATTTTAGTCATTTGGAAATTATCTGTCGTCGTGACCCATGCCTCGTTAATTATGAAAACACCGATGTCAATCATCTATTTTAATGGGGGTTTGTTTGGATTTTGTTTAGGTGTTGCTTATGTGTTTAGTAGAAGCTGGATGGATCAACGTCGTGGCAATATAACGAAAGAGCAATGGGATTCGCTATTGTATGGAGCGGTTTTCACATTGTCCACCTACCAAGCGGGAATGGCAGTTTTAAATGACGGTCCGATCTATGTCAGTGTGACTACTGTCGTTTTATTTACCGCACTGCTTCTGCTTGCAATCTGGCGATTTACAAAGAAGAAAGAGATTGGAAATCAGGAGCCGCTGCTCCTTGCTGCAGTCCATCTATTCGCCGCCTCCTTCCAGCCGGCCGGGTTATGGAATGGAGCACTGCTTGTCACATTGCTGATCGTCGGCTTTTGGATGCTGATTGATTATCGGATGGAACATGGAAAAACGAATACGGAGGAATTGATATGAACAAGAAAGTAATGGGATATGTGATTGCTGCTTTGGTGATCGGATCGATGGTCGTTTTCATGATTCGGTCAAATATGAATGATGCAAAACCGTTGAAGGAAGTGGCCGTTGTGGACGATGTATCGATCGCAACGGATGGAGAAACAGGTCTTGGCCAAGGAGATCTTGCGCCGAATTTCAGTTTGGAGACATTAGACGGGACCGTCATCAAACTTTCGGACTTAAAAGGGAAAAAGGTAATCTTGAACTTTTGGGCTTCTTGGTGTCCGCCGTGTAAAGCGGAAATGCCTCATATGCAGAACTACTATAAAAATTACAGCGAGGAAGACAATGTTGAGATTGTCGCTGTCAACCTGACGACCGGAGAGAAACTCGGGTTGAAGGGGGTTGAGGATTTTATTGACTCCTATGGGTTGACCTTTCCGATTCCACTGGACAAGGAAGGTGACGTAATGGATCAGTATCAGGCATATACGATGCCGACGACGTACATGATTCAAACGGACGGAACCATTGCCCAGAAAATCATCGGACCGATGGATGAGAACATGATCCGCAATCTGGTAGATTCAATGGATTAATAAAAAAGCCGGTTTTTTGCAGTCGTATTGTGTACATCCCCTTCATATATTGGTGGAGGAAGGAGGATACGACGTGCGAAGAAGCCGGTTTTTTCTATTTATGATTTTGGCGGTGTTTGCCGCAGGACTCTTGTTTGTGTTAGACGGTTGTGGAACGGAGAAAAAGCAGGCCGAACAGGCCAAGAAGAGTTCTTTTCCTGTTATTGACGAAGCGTATCAGCTGATTAAAGAGAACGCCGTCTATCAAGTGGAAGGGGACAAGCTGATTGAAGGAGCCCTGCGCGGCATGGCGGATGTCATTAATGACCCATACTCCACCTATTTATCAAAAGAGGAAGCGGCGTCTCACAGGGAATCTCTTGCGGGTGAACGGGTCGGAATTGGAGCAGAGATCACCAGATCGAACGGAAAGTTCATCATTGTAGCACCTGTAAAAGGTTCGCCTGCCGAGAAGGCTGGGCTGCTGCCTTATGATGAAATTGTCCGCATCAACGGCGAGCGTTTGGAAGGTTTGACGCTGCAGGATGTCGTCCGGCTGATCCGCGGCGAAAAAGGTTCATCGATGACATTGACGATTTATCGTCCAGAGATGACCAAGCATCTGGAAATGACGATAGTGCGGGAAGCAATTCCTGTCAAGACGGTCAGTTCAGAGATAATGAAGGAGCGGGGCGAAACGTTTGGGTACATAGCACTGACGATGTTTGGAGATGAAAGTGCTAAAGAGTGGAAAACCGCAACGGATGATTTAATGAAACAAGGGGCAAAAGGGTTGATCATCGATTTGCGCGGCAATCCAGGCGGTTATTTGCGGGCGGTTGGTGCAATCGCGGGAAGCTTGTTGGAGGATAATTCGATTTATGCGTATATGCAAGATGCCGAAGGGAATTTGACGCCGCTAGTCGTAGAACCGTCTGATCAATATGATCCAAAGCTAAAGAAGATCCCGATTGTTCTTCTGCAAGATAAAGGCAGCGCCTCCGCCAGTGAAGTACTGAGCGGTGCGCTAAAGGATTTACGAAGAGGAACGATCACAGGGACGACAAGCTTTGGAAAAGGAACCGTTCAAGATACGATGGAACTGACGAATGGCGGTGAAATGAAACTGTCGACACATAAATGGTTAACGCCGAAGGAACAGTGGATTCACGGGTCTGGTGTAGAGGCTGACTTGAAAGCGGAGCAGAATAAATTATTTACTGAACACGTTAGAATCGTTACGGATATTTATTCACCAGGCAACCATCACGAAGACATTGCCTACGCACAGCGTTTGCTGGGCGGGCTCGGTTACAAAGTAGACAGGACAGACGGTTTCTTTGACGAATCTACAGCAGCTGCCGTCCAGCAATTCCGCCAAGACGGCCAACTCGATTCGGAAGATATTATGGACCGTAAATTCTATTCGCTGCTACGTGAGCGGGTAGAGGATTACCGAAAAGACCGTACCAATGACATCCAGCTCCAAATGGCGATTGGGTATATGCATCATGTGCTGACCGAATAGGATTATTCGGTTTAAAAAACGAATGATAGATGATTGGAAAACTCCTTGCAGCCGGCAAGGAGTTTTTTCCTGCCTGAAAGCAGGACGGGAGAACCAACTCTATGAAAATTTGGCCTGCATCTCACACCAGAGTCGAATCTTTTGATACAATAGAGAACAAAATAGTAGCAGGGGAACGGATGGTGTGGACTGTGACTGAACAAGATTGGTGGAATATCGGTAAGGCGATCGGTTATTTCTTCTTGAATCCGTTGTTTTGGGCAGCTTTGATAGCGGCTGTGGGGGTTGGCTATTTCAGAGTGAAGCGGGAGCGGAGGCATTTTAACATTCGACTGCTTCCGGGGCTGACGGAATGGCGGCGCATTGTTTCCGAGTCATGGCTTCCCGCAGTAGTGTTATCGGTTGTCGTATCCGGTGTTGGTTTGACGGTCGACCGGGGATGGCTCGTCCTGTTCATCGGCATATCGCTGATTGCACTTTTATTCTTTTATTATCAGGCAATGTCGCCCATTTATTTTGCGGCGATCGCAGTACTTGCGATATTTGGCATGCAATTTGACTCGTCCCGTTTTACACTGTACGGCTGGAGCCCGGACGAAGTCGACTTGTACGGATCGCTCGCTGTGACGGTTGCCATTATTGCAGGATTGCTTTTGATGGCAGAAGGGTATTTGGTCAGGCGGTTTGCTGCCCGCTGCCCGTCGCCGTTGCTGGAGCCGACCAATCGTGGTCTGCAAGCGGCTGTATTCAAAGTGAAACGGCTGTGGCTTCTGCCGGTTGTGTTCCTCGTTCCGGGCGATATGATCTCTGCCTATGTGCCGTACTGGCCGCAGCTGACACTAGGTGCTGCGACGTTTAGCTTCGTGCCTGTTCCCGTCGTCATCGGATTCTCGCAAATTGTCAGGACGACGTTCCCTGAAATTTTATATCCGAAAATGGGACGGGCTATCATGGTAATCGGAGCAGTGGTCGTGGCAATCGGCATTGGCGCCATTTGGATGCCTGTTATAGGATGGGCAGCCGTAGTAATTGGGGTCATCTCCCGGATGACTCTCTCCATCGTGACAGCTATGAAAGAACGGAAAGGCGGGTATGTTGCAGCGCCGCGTTCTTCTGGTGTCATGATTGCGGGCGTTTTGCCGGAATCGCCGGGTGAACGGCTTGGCCTTGTGCCTGGCGAATGCATCCGTGCCGTCAACGGGATTCATGTGACGAACGAGAAAGAACTGTATGATGCCATTCAGGTGAACGCAGCGCATTGCAGGCTGCAAGTGATTGGCCGGGACGGAGAGGTCCGCCTCATGCAGCAGGTTCTCTACCGGCATGATCATCACCGGCTTGGCTTGCTGGTCGTCCGGTAATTTTACGGATAGAGGGGGAAGATGAATGGAAGCGCTCGGAACTAAACTTGTACTTGCCCTTTTTTTGCCTGGGTTGCTCGTCCTCTTCTTTACCCGGGTCACTTTTCACCATATTGTAGGACTTATTTTGACGCTTGCTTTGATTGCCGCATCGGTTTACGCAGGGTATACGCATAATTGGCTTCTTTATGCGGCAGACGCTCTTTCACTGACAGTCGGTTTTTCATTGGCATCCCGGATGGTAAAGAAGGCGAGAGGCCATGACCAGTCGGAGAAGGATCCAGTAGAATGATCAAAACCGCAAGCGGATACGCATCCGGCTTGCGGTTTTGTCGTTTATAGAAATAAACTATAGATCGCCAGTACACCAATCGTTCCAAGAACAACAGGCATAACCCCGCCGCCGAGAATCGCAATCAGAAAGGCGGTGGCCGCTCCGATGACGCCGAAGAGGATATTCCCTTCCTGAACGAATAAGATCGCCGGAAAAATAAGCGCGCCCAGCACTGCATACGGAATATTGCTTAATACTCCGCTGACGATCGGAGGCAGTTTCTTTCCATCCAAAAAGGTAAGAGGCACCATGCGGGGTATATACGTTACAAGCGCCATGCCAAGCAGCATCCACCAATACCAGGAACCCATTATTCATCCCCCTTTTCTGGATACATGCCAGCGACTGCTTGTCCGCGACGAGCGTAAAACATCTCAACGAGGACGGCAGAGGCGAGCGTGGATACAAGAATAGCCCAGCCGGTCGACAGCAGCCCTGTGAAGTAAAAGAAGCAATGGATGGCTGCCGCAATGCCCGCAAGCATTACAACTTTCCGGTTTCCTTTCATTGAAGGGACCAAGAGGCCGACGAACATGGCATACAGCGCAATCGACATCGCCGCTTGCAGAAATGCAGGCAGATTCGCTCCGATCACATGGCCGACCGCCGTGAAGATGACCCAGCTTCCGTAAGCGATAATGGAGACGCCAAATGCGAAAGCAGTAGACACCTTCTCCTCCTTTTGCGTGGCGATGACTGAAAAGGATTCATCTGTAATCCCGAATGAATAGACTGCTTTCACCCATTTTGGGGCGCGATGCATCTTTTCATTGAGCGAAGCCGTCATAAGAAAGTGACGAATATTGACGATAAATGTATTCATGACAATCAATACCGGATCGACTCCGAATTTTATCATGCTTAACGATATGTATTGAGCTGCCCCTGCATAGACGAAGAGACTCATGGCAGTCGCTTCCATCAAGGAGAGCCCTGTCGTTTTTGCGAGCAGACCGAACGTCAACGCAACAGGAAAATACCCGATGGCAATGCTCGTACCGGCCTTTAGTCCGGAATGGAATTGTTTTTTTAACATTTTGTCACCTTTTTTCTAGCGTATCTTAGCGATTATACTATAAAATTTTGTTTTGGTGGTATTGTATAAAAGGAATAGGTTAAATAGGGAACGAGCAAGCTGAACGAGATTGGCTGCAAACGGATGAGGATGTGATTTGGGATGCCGGAATGGCTGGATTTAGAAAAATTTGAAGCGATAGCACAGCAATATAAATTACTTGGTTCGCTGATTGGAATCCTGTTGCCGGTCATTGAAGCATTTTTGCCGTTCTTGCCGTTGTTTGCAATTGTCATAGCCAATGTGAACGCCTATGATTTATGGTATGGATTCCTTTTATCTTGGGCAGGAACGGTTATCGGATCCTATACAGTGTTTCTCATTATCCGGAAGTTCGGCCAAAAACGGTTCTTCCGATTCTTGACGAAACATGCGCGAGTTCAACAATTGATCCACTGGGTGGAACGCAACGGATTCGGCCCGTTATTCCTGTTCATTTGCTTTCCATTTACACCGTCCGCCCTCGTCAACCTGGTGGCGGGCCTGTCGAATATGAAAAAGAAACATTACTTGATTATCCTCATGGCCGGGAAATTTGTGATGATCTTTACGATGAGTTTCATCGGACACGATCTGAGAGCCTTGTTTACCCAGCCGATCCGGACAGCAATCGTGGGCATCATCATCTTTCTTTTATGGTTTATTGGCAAACGGCTCGAAAAACGATTGGACAAGAAAGTCGAAGAGGAATCGAGCAATTATTTCAAGGAACAGAATGAGAGAAAAGAAGAATAGAAAGACATTTTGGGAAGTGCCAGGGAATGGTGCTTCTCTATTTTTGTGGTGTCCGCATGTGCGGGGCGAGGGCGGTACTTGGCACGTGTTTATGCGCGGGTGCGCGGGTGGTATGCGCGGTTGGCCCTGTTTATGCGCGGGTATGGAGGCGGTGTGCGTGGTTGGCCCCTGTTTATGCGCGGTTGGCCCCTGTTATTCGCGGGTACGGGGTGCTGTATGCGCGGGTAGCTCCTGTTTATGCTTATGCGCGTGTGCGGGTGTCGTATGCGCGGTTGGCCCTGCGCAGGTAGAGGGGCTGTATGCTCGTGTAACCCGCCGTGATGTGCATGCCCGCCCTTAATACCTTCCTCCCCGCACCATCCACTCTTCCACTATATGGCCCAATGCAATTAGTTTCTGTCCTGTTCATCTTTCGGTACAATAGAGAGATAGAGAACAGGCATTTTTATTTTTACAAGATAGAGAGGAGGAGCCGTTCATGTCTTTGCGATTTATTACAGGACGGGCGGGAACCGGAAAGACGACGTTCATCGAGCGGGAGATTGCGTCCGCACTGCAGGCGGATCCGCTTGGGCCAGCGATTGTCCTTCTTGTACCGGATCAGATGTCGTATTCCATGGAGCACAGTTTGTCGGTCAATTTCGGTCTTAGGGGTATCATACGGGCGCAAGTATCGACGTTTAAACGGCTGGCTTGGCGAATTTTGCAGGAGACCGGAGGCATCACTCGGAAAGAGGTGGATGGCTTCGGTTATCGGATGCTCGTACGGAGCGTGCTGGAGGAAAACCGTGATGAGTTGAAATTGTTCCGGCAGGCCGCGAATAAAAAAGGGTTCGTGGAGAAAGTCGGGGATCTCATGAAGGAATTCAGCCGCTACTGTCTCGATCGTCAATGTTTGACGGACCTTGGGACCAATCTAGAGATGACTGACGCACCAAGAACCCTGCAGGATAAAGTGCATGATTTGACGCTCCTTTTTACAAAGATTGAGGAACGCCTCGGCACTTCTTATGTGGATAGCGAGGGGCATTTGGCGCTTCTTGCTTCGCAAATCAAACATTCTGATCTTCTTCAGGAAGCGGATATTTATATCGACGGATTTGAAAGTTTTACAGCACGGGAATATGAGATTTTAACAGAATTGATGAAGCATGCAAAACGGGTAACCGTTGTCCTCCCGATGGAATCGGATTTAACTGGACATGCCGATCATGAGCTGTTTTTCAATCCAGTACGAACGGCTCTCCGGCTGCGGGAGATTGCGAGAACCGAATCGGTTGAAATGGAAGAGACCATTCATTTGGATCAAGCCCTTCGCTACCATAATGAGGAGCTTCGTTTCTTTGAGTCGGCATTCGAACGGTATCCGATGCCGTCTAGAGAAGCGGAAGGGGCCATCACGCTGATTGAAGCTGCGGACCGGCGAGCTGAAGTGCATGCGGTCGCAAGGAAAATCCGAGAAATGGTCATGTCGGGTGAACGGTATAAAGAGATTTCCGTTTTGTACAGGCAGTCGGAAGCTTATGACGAATTGATCGAAACGATATTCGGGCAATATGAAATTCCGGTTTTCATTAGCCGGAAAAAGCCGATGCTTCACCATCCGCTCATTGAATTCACGCGTTCCGTCTTGGAGGCAGTGCTTGCCAACTGGTCGTATGAAACCGTGTTCCGGGCTGTGAAGACGGATTTGTTTTTCCCGCATGGTGAGGACAAGTTTTTATGGCGGGAACGGGCAGATCGGCTAGAAAATTATGTATTGGCCAATGGCATCTATGGTCCTCGGTGGTTCGATGAAACACGCTGGGTCGTGAAGCGGTACCGGGGGCTGGAGAAGTACAGCCAAGTCCAGACCGACGAGGAGCTTGCCCAGCAGCAGGAAC
>NZ_BQYK01000015.1:14028-27868 GCF_023168145.1 Sporosarcina sp. NCCP-2222 | reverse complement strand
GACCTTCGCATGGAAGAGGAACGAGCTGGCAGATTGCTTGGGGCGACGGAGCATGAGCAGGCTTGGGATAGCTGGATCAATGTGCTGGATCAATTTGTCCTCATGTTCGGCGATCAACAATTGGATCCGAAGGAAGCGGCCCGCATTCTTGATGAAGGATTCGACACACTGGAGTTCACACGGATTCCGCCGTCACTTGATCAAGTGACCGTGACGACGATTGAGCTCGCCAGCTTGATGGAAATCGATGTCGGCTTTGTTATCGGAGTGAATGATGGCGTATTGCCACAGAGGATCGATGCGGAAGGGCTGCTTTCCGATGCAGACCGCGAATGGTTCGCGAAAAATGGCTTGGAGCTTGCGCCGACTGCAAAGATGAAGCTGATGGACGAGGCGTATATGGCGTATCGTGCGTTCACGGCTTCGAGGGAGCGCCTCTTCATTTCCTATCCGGTCGCGGACGAAGAAGGGAAATCCTTGCTTCCGTCGTTATACATTCCCCGGATTGAGCAGCTGCTCCCTGGGATAGAAAAGAAGCTTGCTGTTACAGATCCGACCGAATTGCTGTCCGATATGGATCAAATGGAATATGTGAGCCATCCAAGGGCCGCTTTGTCTTATCTGTCAATGAAATTAAAGGAAGCGGAACATTCGGGAACGCTGGACCCCGAGTGGCATGCCGTCCAATCGTATTACGACGAAGATCCTCTTTGGTCTTCGGTACTTGAAGTGATCATGAAACCTCTAGACAATCAGAAGCGGGCTGACAGGCTGGCACCGGAGCTGACGGAAGGACTTTATGGCCAGTCGTTCGTGTCCAGCGTCTCCCGCGTTGAATCGTATTACAGCTGTCCGTTCCAGCACTTTGCATCGTATGGCTTGGAGTTGCATGATCGGATGGAATTCCAATTGGAGGCTCCTTCCATCGGTGATTTATTTCACGCGGCGTTGAAGTGGATTTCGGATGAGGTGATTCGGTCTGGACAATCTTGGACCGACCTATCGAGAGAACAATGCTGGCAATTGGCGAGAACGGCGATGGACGAAATTACGCCGCGCTTTTTCAATCAAATCCTGTTGTCCACGAGCCGTTATCACTATATCAGGCGGAAGCTTACCCATATTTTACAGAAGACGATTTTTGCCTTGACGAAGCAGGCGACGACAAGCTTGTTCCGTCCTGTTGCAATCGAAGCGGCATTCGGACCGGGCGAGAAGTTGCCGCCGCTTGAAATCCCACTGCGGCGTGGCAACAAGATGAATTTAAGCGGACGGATTGACCGGATCGATGCAACTGAAATCGATGGAAAGAACTATGTCCGGGTCGTTGATTATAAATCATCGGCAAAAAACTTGGATCTGACTGATGTCTACTACGGGCTATCCTTGCAGATGCTGACGTATTTGGATGTGGCGGTGGAGAATGCAGCCGAATGGATTGGTTTTCAAGCGGATCCAGCAGGTGTCCTTTATTTGCATATCCACAATCCGATGATCAAGACAGAGCTGGAGCTGACGGAGGATTTAATTGAACAAGAACTATTGAAATCGTATAAGATGCGAGGTTATTTGCTGGAAGATCCGGAGGTTGTGCGTGGGATGGACAACCTCATCGGCAAGTCGTCTTCGATTGTGCCGGCTGCGCTGAAGACGGATGGGAGCTTTACAAAGGCATCAAAGGTGCTCGGACCGGATGATTTGAATGTTGTCCGGAACTATGTCCGCAAGCGTCATCAGATGGCGGGAGACGGTATGCTTGCCGGGGATACGCGGGTTTATCCGTATAAGCTGAAAGACCGGATGCCATGCGAATATTGTTCCTATCGAGCCGTGTGCCAATTCGATCCGACCGACCCGGATTCCATGTACCGGAACTATGAAAATTTAGATGCGGAGCAATCCCTCGAAAGAATGCGGAAGGAAGTGATGGATGATGAACATACCCGTTAAGCCGGATGATGTGACGTTTACAGATGATCAATGGAAAGCGATCTGGGCGACTGGAAAGGATGTGCTCGTTTCTGCTGCGGCCGGTTCCGGAAAGACGAAGGTGCTCATTACCCGCATGATCGAAAAGGTGCTCGATCAGGATCATCCAATTGATGTCGATGAATTGCTTGTCGTGACGTTCACAAATGCAGCCGCTGCAGAAATGAGGCACCGGATGGCGGAAGCACTGGAGGAAGCAATACTCGAGCAGCCGGAATCCATTCACTTGCGCCGGCAGCTCAGCTTATTGAATAAAGCGCAGATTTCTACGCTCCATTCATTCTGCTTGAATGTCGTCCGCCAGTACGCCTATTTGCTCGACATTGACCCGGGCTTCCGAATCGCAGATAGCACAGAAGCGTCCCTGCTGCGTGATGATACAATTGGCGACGTGCTGGAGGATGCCTACAAGGCCGAGAATCCAGAACCGATGTACCGGCTTGCTGACAGCTTCACGTCAGACCGAAATGACCAGTCAATCGAAACACTCATTGACCGGCTATACGATTATTCACGCGTCCATCCTTCGCCAGAACAGTGGCTCCGGATGATCCCGGCAGAATATGAAATTGATGAAAATGCGACGATAGATGAGCTCGGCTTCATTGATTCATTGAAGCTGTCTATCCGGCATTCCCTCGAGGAAGCGGCTGCGTTAACGGAAGACATGCGAAGAATAGCGTTAATGCCCGAGGGTCCAGAACCTTTAGCGGCTACTGCTGAAGCCGATTTACTATGGATCCGGGAAGCGATTCGACGAATTTCTGAAGGATCGTGGGTTGATACGTATGAATTCTTTGCTTCGTTGACATGGGTGAAAGCCGGAACAATCCGAAAGAATACATGTGATGAGGAATTGGCAAAACGGGCGAAAGCGCTTCGTGACTCCGTAAAAAAATTAGTGACCAGCTTGAAAGAATCTTATTTCACCCGGACTCCTGCACGGTTGCTTGATGAAATGCGCCTGATGGCTCCGATGATGCATACGCTCATTGAACTAGTGATCGACTTCGGCGAGCGCTACCATCGCGTGAAAATCGACCGGGGACTTGTCGACTTTTCCGATTTGGAACATTATGCGCTGCAAATTCTCTCCAAGGAGGAAAACGGCCAGCTCGTGCCTTCCGATATTGCACTTGATTATTTGAACCGCTTCGCGGAAGTGCTCGTAGATGAATACCAGGATACGAACTTGCTGCAGGAGGCCATCATTCAACTCGTGAAACGTGGCGGCGAATCAGATGGGAACCTTTTCATGGTTGGCGACGTAAAACAGTCGATCTACCGTTTCCGTTTGGCTGAGCCGAATCTGTTTCTTGGGAAATACAATCGGTTTACAACAACAGATGGCAATCAAGGACTGAAAATTGACTTGAACGCGAATTTCCGGAGCCGGAAGGAAGTGCTGGATGCGACAAACTACATCTTCTCCCAAGTGATGGGCGAGCGTGTCGGGGAAATCGAATATGACGAAGCGGCTGCTTTGAAGTACGGTGCGCGTTATCCTGATAAGGAGATGCCTGCCCGTATCGCTTTGCTCTACGATGGGGAGGAAGAGGGTGAGGAGCAGGATGCGACTGACCTGACAGGGCAGAGCTTGAAAAGTTCTCAAGCTGAAGCACGCTATATGATCAAGCGGATCCAAGAGCTGATGGCGTCCAGTGCGGAAGTGACCGATGCATTCAGCCAGAAACGCCGTCCGCTCGAATATCGGGACATCGTCATATTGATGCGGTCAATGACGTGGTCGGGCGAAATCGCAGAAGAATTTAAACTCGCTGGCATCCCGGTGTATGCGGAATTATCGCAGGGCTATTTCGAGGCGATCGAAGTAATGATCATGCTGAATACGCTTCGGGTCGTCGATAATCCCTATCAGGATATCCCGCTGGCATCCGTTCTTCGCGCGCCGTTCATCGGCATGACAGAAAGTGAATTGGCCCAAGTGCGTCTTGCGCATAAAAAAGTGCCATTTTATGATGCGCTTCGGACATTCATTGATCAAGGGGGAGCAGGAATAGCACCCGAGACCCAGCAAAAGTTGCAGCGGTTCTTCATCATGTACGAGGACTGGCGCAACCTGGCCCGGCGCGGCTCATTAGCTGATCTGATCTGGCAGGTCTATTCCGACACGCATTATTATGAAATGGTCGGTGCCATGCCGAACGGTAAACAACGCCAAGCGAACTTGCGCGCACTGCATGACCGCGCCATCGATTACGAGAAGACTTCCTTCCGTGGATTGTTCCGTTTCCTGCGGTTTGTCGACCGGATGCAAAAGCGGGGAGATGATCTAGGCGCCGCCCGTTTTGTCAGCGAAACAGAGGATGTTGTACGGATTATGACGATCCATGCTTCAAAGGGACTGGAGTTCCCGTATGTATTACTGCCGGGGATGGGCCGTCAATTTAACAAAATGGATTTCAATGAGCCGTATTTATTCGACCAACACTTTGGACTAGCCGTTAAAGCGATTGACCCGGAATTGCGAATCACCTATACATCCTTGCCGTTCCTTGCAATGAAAGAGAAAAAGCAGCTTGAGATGCGTGCAGAGGAGATGCGGATTTTATATGTGGCGATGACCCGTGCGAAGGAGCATTTGGAATTGATTGCATCGGTGAAGGATATGGAAAAATCAATCGGGCAGTGGCAGGACGCTCAGATGGTCCCGCCCGGTCAAATGCTGCCGGAATATGTTCGTTCCCGTGCAAACGGTTATTTGGACTGGATCGGACCTGCCATTGCTAGGCACCGTGATTTTGAGAAGATGGGCGTCTCGTATGGAGGCCAGCTTGTTGAGGATTCATCCGTCTGGGACATCAATGCACTGCCGGTATCTTCTTTGTTGAATCTCCAGCAGGAGCTTGGGGAGAGTCTGCAAGAATCTGAGAATTTGGAGTTACAGGAGACAGCTTCAGACGAATTGCTAGTACAGGAAGTGAAACGGCGTTTTGATTTCAACTACCCTCATATGGCTTCTGTGAAGAAACGGTCAAAGCAGACGGTCAGCGAGTTGAAGCGGCTGTCGCTATTGAATGATGAACCGGATTTTGATGATCCGTTTGCAACAAGAGACGATGAACTGACGACTCCATATTTGCATGATCGTCCTGCTTTCATGCAGTCCCGCACATTATCCGCGGCTGAAATCGGCACCGCGATGCATACGATCATGCAACATATCGATTTAGACAAAAATCATTCGGTAGCAGACGTGGAACGGCTTGTGACAGAGCTAGCGGAGCGTCAGCTACTCACGCCTGAAGAAGCAAATGCAGTGGATGTCCGGAATGTAACCCGCTTTTTTGAAACGCCACTGGCTGATCGGTTGCGAAAGGCGAAACGAGTTCTGAAAGAGTTGCCTTTTACGTACGCACACGATGGAGATGACGGTGATCATCAGATATTGCAAGGGATTGCCGATTGTCTTTTTGAGGAGCCGGATGGCTGGGTGCTGCTTGATTACAAGACCGATCGGACGCGGGGCAGGTACTCGGATGCGGAGCTTTCTGAGGAAATGCAAAGACGGTACGGCATACAGGTGAGTCTGTATAAAAAGGCGATCGAAGAGATTACTAAAATTAAGATTAAAGAGATGCTCCTCTATTTATTTGACAGCGAGAGGACATTGCGTGTTCAGGAGGAATCAGATTGAATTTGACACCAACGCTCAACAACCGGATCGAATCTCTGGATATGTTGAGAGGATTTGCATTGCTCGGCATATTCATTGCGAATATGCTGACGTTCCACTCCCCTTATTTTTACTTGGAGCCTCATTCTTGGTTCAGCACACCGGGTGATGCAGAGACGTTTAAAATAATTAATATTTTTGTAGAAGCAAGTTTTTACCCGATTTTCGCCATGATGTTCGGCTACGGAATGAATCTTCAATATGAGAAGGCACAAGCTGCCGGAAAGCCATATGCTCCGGTCATGGCAAAACGACTTGGCATCTTGCTGCTGTTCGGCCTGCTTCATGCGTTATTCATCTGGTCAGGTGATATTTTATTCACTTATGCACTAATGGGATTCATCATGATTGCAGCCGTGCGTATTCCAAAACGATGGCTCGTTCCAATAGCCGCAGTCGTTTATTTGATTCCGGCAATCATCCTAATAGGTGGGCTTTATGTGCTTAACAAGCTTAGCCCCGACCAGGTGATGAACGACTATGTGGACATTCAGCAAATTGAGTTGGCGATCACCGCTTATGGCCACGGCACGTACTGGGAAGCCTTTGCGTTCCGGGCGGTAGAATGGGCGACATTCGGTTTAACGAGTGTATTCCTTGCACCGTTTATGATCTTGCCGCTCATCATGTTCGGCGCTTACTTGTCCAAAGTGAAATTGTTCGAACGCGCTGCAGAGTTGAAAGGGCGCATTGCCGTTGTGACAGTTATTGCGCTTGTTGGTGGCATTGTAATTAAATCAATTCCATACATCGACAAACCCACGGTTCACTATGATATGCTTCAAAAATTGATTGGCGGTCCAATGCTGGCCATCGGTTACGGGGGTATCATCCTTCTCCTCTGCCAAGCCCCGCTGTTCCGGACTATTTTCCGTCCGGTTTCTAAGGCCGGCAGAATGTCGCTTACGACCTATCTGACTCAATCCATTATTGCCACGCTGCTGTTCAACAGTTATGGGTTCGGATTGTACGGAAAAGTTGACCTTGCAACGGGAACTTGGATGGCGGTCGGGATTTTTGTTATTCAGGTCATCTTTGCGGAGTTGTGGTTAATGAAATTCCGAATGGGTCCATTCGAGTGGATTTGGAGAAAAGGGACGTACGGAAAAAATTTGCCGAAAAAAGAAGGAAATGTGCAAGCATTGTAGAAATGAATCTAAGAGATTGTCAGGAAGCAAAAACAATCTTTTATTTGCGGAAAATAGTTTTGACATACGACGGAAGGATGGGCATACACAATGAAATTGTTATCGTTCCAACATGATGGAAAAGTTAAGTTTGGTCCAAAAGTGAAGAAGGAAGAAGCAGTATGGGATGTCTTGGCAATCGCCGAGTCATTTGGGGAAACCGACTTTCCAAAGACGATTATCGATGGGATTGCGCTCGGTATGGACTTCGTCGAAAAGGTCCGCAAACTGGTTGAGCAGGCAGGGAAAGAGGAAGCGCCAGAACGGTTCAAACATGACTTTACTGCGATCGAATGGCTGTCTCCGATTCCAAGAACGCCGAAAAACGTATTATGCGTAGGGAAAAACTATGCAGATCACGTGGCGGAAATGGGTACGGATGCACCACCAGAAAAATTAATGATTTTCACAAAATCGCCAACTTCAATTGCCGCGGACGAACAAGACTTGGCAATACATGACGACGTGACAGATCAGCTAGATTATGAAGGTGAATTGGCAATCGTGATCGGCAAAAAGGGCCGGAATATTCAAAAGCAGCTCGCTTATGATTACGTCTTCGGCTATACGATTGCAAATGATATCACGGCGCGTGATATCCAAACCGCCCACAAACAGTTCTTCCTTGGCAAAAGCTTGGATGGCTCATGTCCGATGGGACCGTATATTGTGACGAAAGATGAAATTCCGAACGCACAGCACTTAACTGTCGCAACAAAAGTGAACGACGAAGTGCGCCAGAACGGCAATACATCCGATATGATTTTCAAAATCGACGAACTCATTTCGGAAATCTCCAAGTTTGTCACACTGGAGCCGGGTGATGTCATCTTGACAGGAACGCCTGCAGGAGTCGGTAAAGGGATGAACCCGCCAGCATTCCTAAAACGTGGCGATGTCGTGAAAATCTCAATCGAAGGTATCGGGACTCTCGTCAATCGGTTCGTCTAAGTCCATTTTCTATCAAGAATTGTCCCATCTATGATAGGATAATTGGAGATTGACTATAGTTGAGGTGAATTAATTTGGATTTTTTATCAAACACAACCCATTTTCATATTTTCACGTGGGTAGTCGGCATTATTGTCTTCCTAGTGGCGGCAGTGCTGGCGAATGGTACAAAGGGTAAGAAAATTACCCATATGATTGCAAGATTGTTTTACGTGCTTATTTTATTCTCAGGCGTCATGTTGTTCACGAAATCAATGAACTACGGAATGGGTGCCCAATACGGCATCAAGTTCCTTCTCGGACTTCTGACAATCGGCATGATGGAAATGGTCTTAGTCCGTTCAGAAAAAGGCAAGAGCGTTACACTCTTCTGGGTATTGTTCTTCGTCTTCCTATTTGCCACTATGTTCATGGGCTTCAAATTGCCAATGGGCTGGGAACTTTTCTAAAAACATCAAATTCTGTTTAACATGAAACGAGAAAGAGGGGATCAGGATGGCCATCGGATCAGGAATGCTTTTCTTCGCTGTCATCCTTTTGCTCATGGCCCTCTTCGCCATATCAGTCGTTATCACATACAGACGGCGGCGCGACTCGCAATTTGATGATGAATAAGGGATGAGCCTGCTATGCGAAAACCGGAAATCAATTTGATTTCCGGTTTTTTCGTGTTGATTTATGGGGAGGGGGAGATGACCGGAATAAGATACGAGCGGTTAGTGGGAGGATATGAGCACTCATTTCGATATACGAGCGGTTCGCAGTAGTATACGAGCACTCATTTCGATATACGAGCGGTTCGCAGGTGGATACGAGCACTCATTTCGATTTACGAGCAGTCCGCAAGAGGATACGAGCACTCATTTCGATATACGAGCGGTTCGCAGGTGGATACGAGCACTCATTTCGATTTACGAGCAGTCCGCAAGAGGATAAGAGCACTCATTTCGATATACGAGCGGTTGGCGGGAGGATACGAGCACTCATCCAGAAATACAACCATTCACCTGTACCAAACCATCTCTTCCTCTATAAAACATACAATCATCCAGCTATACAAGCTTCATTTTTCACAATTTAGCCCCATTTCTAGTTGGAATTTTCGATATTCATTTCAAAGGATGGCGGGCGGTTGGACGGTTTGGTAAAATGGCGAGAGACAGCTCGTGTTGAGGAGGCTTTTTTGTGAGAGTAAAACAATGGTTCGGAAGGCTGGGAGTTGCATCCTTGGTCTTGGCTCTTCTATTGCCTGCAACTGTGCAGGCGAAAGGGTCCATGGCGGATGAAAGTATATATGATTTATTAGTGGACCGGTATAATGATGCCAGTCAAACGAATGATGAAGGGGTCAACCCGCTCGATCCGTATGCGTTCAATGGGGGAGATTTTGAAGGTGTGGCCACCCGTTTGCAGCATATTTTAGATATGGGATTCACCATTGTGTCGATCGGGCCTGTTTTTTCGATGGAGACGTATGATGGAAGCCGGGTGCTGGATTACGGGAAAATCGAACCCCACTTTGGGACAGAGGAAGAACTTCAAGCCCTCGTCGCTGAAATTCATAAAAAGAAGTTAAAGGTGATCGCTGATTTTCCGTTAGGGGAAGTGAGTGAGAATCATGTGTGGGTGAAAGAAGGCAAGTTGAAGTCAACACCAGCCGGTGAAGGCGTTGTGCGTTGGGATGCTCAGGACCCTGCCGTGCAAAAGGCATTGAAACAAGCGGTTATCGATTTTGTATCTACATACAAATTGGACGGCATCCGGCTGACGAAGCTGGAAGGATTCAGTACAGATTATTTGAATGACGTCATCCAATCCGTGAAAGAGAAAAATTCAGATGCCTATGTCATAACGCATGAAGTGAGTGATGCGGAGTTTGACTTGCAGCCGAATCCAGAGAGGACGGAGGCTTTGCGCCAGTCGTTCATCGAAGTGAATCCGGATACTTCGGTTCTGTCCCAGTTTTCGAACAATCCGCATAATGAGCCTGTTCAATTCGATGATTTGATTGGATCCCGTTTCACATATGATATCGTGGAGAAGCGGATGTTCCCGCCGACTCGCTGGAAGTTGGCTGCCACAGCGCTGTTCACGATGCCGGGCACGCCGATTATGCCATATGGAACGGAAATCGCAGTGAACGGGAAAGAAGCGCCAGAAAGCCATCCGTTGATGAACTTTAAGACGGATATGGAATTGAAAGATCGCATTGCCGATTTGAACGGCTTGCGCGATCAATCCGAAGCACTCCGCACTGGAGATTTCAAGATTTTGCATAACGAAAACGGGTTCCTCGTATACACCCGTTCTTCTGAAGATGAAACATGGTTAATTGCCATCAATAATACGGACAAGACCGCGAATGTGGCGATCCCTGCAGAAACATTCGGTAAAGATAAAAAGCTGCGAGGCATACTCGACAGCGATTTAATCCGAGAGTCGGACGACGGCTTTTTCCGTGTCGTGCTGGACCGTGAAACAGAAGAAATCTATATTGCGGATGAAGATAAAGGCTTTAATACACCATATTTGATCGCTTCCATTCTCGTATATGTCCTTTTCCTTGGCTTCTTATTCCTAGTCATTAAAAAGGGAAGAGAACGTCGGAGAGAAGACGCGAAACAAAAATAATAAAAGAACGCCCTCGTAACGGAGTGATTCCGTAGGTGGGGACGTTCTTTTTTTTATCCATTCAATTTATTCAAGAAAAAGACGGCAATTGTTCCCGGGCCAGCATGGGCACCGATAGCTGAGCCAATCATGTGGACTTCGACTTTGACAGGGCGGAAGAGTTCTTCAATAGCTGCCTTCACTTGAAGCGCCGCTTCTTCATCATCCCCGTGGCTGATGGCGATAGTCTGTTTCGATAAATGATCGCCGCGTTCTGCCATGAGATCCGTAAGCCGTTTCAGCACTTTCTTTCGACCGCGGTGCTTTTCAAGGGGCACAAGCCGTCCATTTTCAACATGCAGCAACGGTTTAATGTTCAATAAGCCGCCGATAAAGGCACTTGCTTTGGATACCCGTCCGCCTTTTGCAAGGTAGTCCAAATCTTCCACAGTAAATAAGTGCTCCATATGAGCAGCCATCGAACGGATTTTTCGCTCGATCGTCCGGACGTCCTCCCCTTTGTCACGCAGCCGGACTGCCTCTTTCACAAGAAGGCCACAGCCGAGCGATGCGCATCGGGAATCAATGACGACAAGATTCATGCTTGGATTGGTCTCTTTCACTTGGTCTTTCATCATGACACCTGTATTATATGTTCCGGACAGCTCAGACGAAAAAGCGATGTAAAGGCCATCTTCACCGGAAGCGGCCAGTTCCTTCCACGCGTTGAGAAACAGTTCAGGGGATGCCTGGGATGTCTTCGGGTGTTTTCCGCTGCGGATCGCGGTATAAATTTCTTTGGAATCAATTTCGATAATATCATCATACTCTTGATCATCAATGAGCACACGGAGAGGCAAGAGTGTGACATTATTCTCCTCAAAATAAGATTTCGGCAAATCACAGCCACTATCAGCAAAAATTCGCATACGATTTCCTCCCTATAGTACGTTCGCTAGTACTTCTTTTCTCTGTATTAAGTTCTATGCCAGGTGCAGTCTATCCTTCAAAAACTCAGCGATTCCGTCTTCATTATTCGTTAGTGTCACTTCATTCGCGATGGATTTCAGGCGGTCAATGCCATTGCCCATGGCGACACCGACTCCTGCGTAATCAATCATTTCCAAGTCGTTATCCTCATCACCAAATGCAATGATCCGATCACGAGGAATGTCGAGCCATTTCGAAACGTGGGAAATACCGACTGCTTTATTCAAACCATGGCGAACGATTTCAATGACATCCCACGGAGCGCCCCATCTTCGGTGATCAATGACTTCTGCGTGGAGTTCCGCCAAATGTTTGCGGATCGGCTCGACTGTTTTGCTGTTTGCTTGGATAAGCAAACTTGTCGGGTCATCCTTCAATGATTTTCGGATATCTCCTTCCTTAATGATTGGGTCGCCGAAACTGAGAATATCCAGCAGCTTGGCATCATGTTTCTCCAAGTACACATCATCCATTACTTCCGCGATGATATTATGAATATCAAAATCCTGCATCGCATCGATCACATCGCGTACGATAGGCAAGGAAATGGTTTCATGGATCGTCTTCCATTTTACATCCTTCGGGTGATGGACGAAAGCGCCGTTAAAATTGACAATCGGTGTGATCAAATCTAGCTGTTTGTAATAAATTTCACTGGCACGGTACGGTCTGCCGGTTGCAATCATCACTTGATGGCCTTGTTCCCTTGCTTGTTTCAATGTATGTGCGGTTTTTTCAGAAATGACCTTTTCATCGGTTAATAATGTTCCATCTAAATCTAGTACGATCAAATGCGGCTTCAATGCAACTCCTCCTACGAATGAACAATTCTTCTACCTTACTGTATTTCACCTATTGCCCAATTTTAATCCTTACACTTGCGGACATGATTTCCTTCATACTACCCTTAGTTACCAGAGCAAGTCAAAAGTAACCGTCTTGAGTGGCTACCTTTTGTTTTTTTAGAAAAACTTTGGTACGCTCTTATAAAAAGTCAGAAGGTGCTGTGCATGAGAATCAAAGAAGAAGCGTGGGGAGGCATCCCCTTATTACATATTGAAGAAGAGGGAAACGAGGGGCAGCAGAAGCCTGCAATCATTTTTCTGCACGGTTTTACAAGTGCGAAAGAGCATAATCTTCACTATGCCTTTAATATGGCGAAAAAGGGTTTTCAGGTTTTATTGCCAGAAGCCCATTTACATGGGGTGCGCAGTGAACCATTGGATGAGGTTCAACTGAGTTTGCGATTTTGGGAAATCGTATTAACTTCAATTGAAGAAATGAAAATCCTGCATGAAGAACTTTCAGCAAGAGGTGTGGAGCGGATCGGTGTCGGCGGCACGTCCATGGGCGGTATTACAACGCTTGGATGCCTTGCTGTATATGAGTGGATAGATGTGGCTGCGGTCATGATGGGAGCGCCAGGGTTTGTGGAACTCGCAAAAGCACAAATGTCCGAATTCGAACGGAGAGGATTTAAGCTACCGATCTCTTCAGAAGAGCGTAAATCAATGCTTGATACGCTTGCATTTTTCGATCTCACTCGGCAGCGCGACCGGTTAAACGGCAGGCCGGTTCATTTTTGGCACGGCAAGAAGGATACAGTCGTTCCTTACGAGCCAACCTATCATTTCTTCAATGCAGCAAAAGCGGATTATGCCTCTGCTCCAGAACGTTTTACGTTTACGACAGATCCGTCCGCGGGACACGCTGTTTCGAGAAGCGGCATGCTGGAAGCATGCGACTGGTTCGCAAGATATTTGAATGACGAGCCGAACCTTTGATATGATGGGAATACTACTGGTCGGAGAGGAGAATCGGAATGGATGAAGAAATGAAAGGGAGCCTTTACGGCGCCTTGGAAAACGTAATCGATCCTGAATTGGGCGTCGATATCGTCAATTTAGGCCTTGTCTATGATGTGAATTTGGATGAGGAGGGAACAGCGGAGATCACAATGACGCTGACTTCCATGGGCTGTCCATTAGGGCCGCAAATCGTTTCAAATATTAAACAGGAATTGGCAGAGCTTCCGGAAGTGAAGGACGTTAATGTCAATATCGTATGGAACCCGCCATGGTCGCGGGATAAAATGTCCCGTTATGCAAAAATGGCGCTAGGGGTCCGATAATATTCAACATGTGAAGGCTGGATGACTTGTGTAGGTCATGCAGCCTTTTTTTATAAAAAAAAGGAGTGGATTGTTATGATCAAAACAGCTGATTTACATGATGCCTATGGAAGTGAATTAACTCTTTGTACCGTTCCTTTTCGTTACTATGGAGCGCGAAGGGCGTTTTTCGGTCCGATTGAAACGGTGCGGGTGCTCGAGGATAATGTGCTGGTGGAACAAGCGCTAGAATCTATTCCCGAAGGTAGTGTGCTCGTAGTCGATGGAAGCGGCTCGGCCCGCTGT
>NZ_BQYK01000015.1:10511-13943 GCF_023168145.1 Sporosarcina sp. NCCP-2222 | reverse complement strand
GGCTTGGCGCAGCTGGATGTGGGCATATTGGCAATCGGGACCAATCCGATCCGCAGCAAAAAGGAAGGAAAAGGGGACCGGGACGTCCCGCTCCAGTTTGGAGAAGTGGACTGGACCCCAGGTCATTTTGTCTATGCAGATGAGGATGGCGTTTTGATTGCAAGCCGAAATTTGATCAAATGAGTTCTGCCTGGCGTCCATGTTTTAAGGCATCCTCTAGGGGTAGGAGAACAGTGTAGACCGTGTGCAAAACACTTTACTTTATATCACTTTCATCCTATAATTAAATTAATCAAAGATAGTCAAAGTCAAACTTTAGAGGTGATTGCTAATGAGAATGGATGGCGTACAGGAAGATCAACGCACACCGCTTGAACAATTCGGCCGCAATCTGGTCGATGAAGTAAAAAACGGCAAAATGGATCCTGTTATCGGTCGGGACGAAGAAATTCGCAATGTAGTCCGGATTTTATCGAGAAAAACGAAAAATAATCCGGTTCTGATCGGGGAGCCCGGAGTTGGTAAAACAGCGATCGTCGAAGGCCTTGCCCAGCGTATTGTTAAAGGGGATGTGCCGGAAGGACTGAAAGATCGTCAAATTTATGAACTGGATATGAGCGCCCTTATTGCGGGAGCGAAATATCGCGGTGAATTTGAAGAACGCTTAAAAGGTGTTTTGAAACAAGTGAAGGAGAGTGAAGGAGAAATCATTCTCTTCATTGATGAAATCCATACCATTGTCGGTGCCGGCAAAACGGACGGTGCGATGGATGCGGGCAATATGCTGAAGCCGATGCTCGCACGCGGGGAGCTTCACTGCATCGGTGCAACCACACTGGATGAATACCGGATGTATATTGAGAAGGATCCAGCACTTGAGCGCCGTTTCCAGCAAGTGCTTGTGCGCGAACCGTCTGTGGAAGATACGATTTCCATTTTGCGTGGGCTGAAGGAACGCTTTGAACTGCATCACGGCGTGCGAATACACGACCGGGCGCTTGTAGCGGCAGCGACTTTATCCGACCGCTATTTGACAGACCGGTTCATGCCGGACAAGGCCATTGATTTGATGGATGAAGCCAGTGCAATGATCCGTACGGAAATCGACTCCATGCCACAAGAGCTGGATTCGGTGACACGTCGCATTATGCAGCTGGAAATTGAAGAGCAGGCACTCCGGAAGGAAAAGGATGCAATTAGCCAGACCCGGCTAGAAGCGCTGCGTGATGAGCTGACGGACTTGAAGGAATCGTCCGCTGGCATGCGGGAACAGTGGAATAAAGAAAAAGAAACGTTGCGCAACATCCAGGAGAAACGGGAAGAGCTGGATCGCTACCGCCGTGAATTGGAAGACGCCCAAAATCGTTTTGATTTGAATAAAGCCGCTGAACTACAATACGGTAAAATTCCTGCGCTTGAGCAAGAGGTGAAGGAACTGGAGATGCCGCTTGCAGGAAGCCAGGACAATCGCTTGCTCCGTGAAGAAGTGACCGAAGATGAAATTGCTGCGATTGTCGCCCGCTGGACAGGAATTCCGGTGACAAAGCTTGTGGAAGGCGAAAGGGAGAAACTTCTCCGTCTCCGCGAAACATTGGAGGAGCGGGTCATAGGACAGGATGATGCTGTCCAGCTCGTAACGGAAGCCGTTTGGCGTGCCCGGGCAGGCATTAAAGATCCGAACAAACCAATTGGCTCGTTCTTGTTCCTCGGACCAACCGGTGTCGGTAAGACAGAGCTCGCGAAGACGCTGGCTGCGACATTATTTGATTCCGAAGACCATTTCATCCGGATCGACATGTCCGAATACATGGAAAAGCATAGCGTTTCCCGCCTAGTCGGGGCACCTCCCGGCTATATCGGCTATGAAGAAGGTGGCCAATTGACAGAGGCTGTGCGGCGGAATCCATATTCAGTTGTTTTGCTGGATGAGATTGAGAAGGCGCACCCTGATGTTTCGAACATCCTGCTTCAAATTTTGGATGACGGACGCATTACGGACAGCCAAGGGCGGCTTGTTCATTTTACTAATACAGTCGTCATCATGACATCTAATATTGGTTCGGCTTATTTGCTGGAAGGCCATTTCGATTCAGAGGATCATGCTGCAGAAGATTTGGTCATGGCGGAATTGCGCCGCCACTTCAAGCCGGAACTGCTGAACCGGATGGATGATATTATTATCTTCCATTCATTATCCGGCGACGCATTCGGATTGATTGCGAAAAAATTGCTTGAAGATCTTGTTAAGCGGCTGCATGCACAAGAAGTGGAGCTTGATTATGATGAATCGGTTATCGACTGGATTGTCCGGGAAGGGACAGATGCAGACTTTGGCGCACGTCCATTGAAGCGGTTCATCCAGCGGCATGTGGAGACGCTTGTCGCGAAGGAAGTTATCAAAGGGGACTTGCGAGAAGGAGAAAGGCTTCATCTTTCGATGGAAGATGGAAAAGTAAAAATCGATAAGGAATAAAAAAAGAGCCATCCAGGTATTCTCACCTGGGTGGCTCTTTTGTGTCATGAATGATCTGCAACTGGCTCGTCCGGAATAATTGCCGAAATGGCAATCACAACGATACTTAGAACAACTGATACGATGACGCCGCCCATGAAATCAAATCCTTGGATGTCGGCAATCGAACCAGTTACATAGTTTAACATCGTGACGAGAAGAAAAGACCATACAAAAGTCATAATATATTTCATCAAAATTCACCTCTGCATACCAATATCATTGTCCATCATACCATAGGCATTTAAAAGGGGAAACAACTTTGTCGGCTGGAAGGCGAATCCTGAATGAAATGTGTCAGCATATTGAAAAATGATAGCTCATAATTTATAATTAATACCAGGTACTAATAATAGATGACAAGGAACGGGGTATGCAAAGATGGGTGCAGGGTTAATTGGAATCGGTAAATGTGTCCCTTCGCAAGTAGTTACGAATGCGGACTTGGAAAAACGGATGGATACGACGGATGAATGGATTCGTACAAGAACAGGAATTGAACAAAGACGGATTGCAACAGATGATATGGACACATCTGACATGGCTTTCGCTGCTGCGGAAGAAGCAATTCAGAACGCTGGCCTGAAGCCGGAAGATATTGGAATGATCTTAGTGGCGACTGTTACGCCCGACCGCCCATTTCCTTCCGTCGCCACGATGATCCAGGATCGTCTGGGCTGTGTAAATGCCGCAGCAATGGATTTGTCGGCTGCCTGCGCAGGTTTCATGTATGGTGTTGTGACGGCAAAACATTTCGTAGAAGCGGGAACATATAAGCATGTCCTCGTAGTTGGAGTTGAAAAGCTGTCGAAGATCACAGATTGGGAAGACCGGAATACGGCTGTCCTATTTGGCGACGGGGCAGGCGCTGCGATCATCAGTGAAGTCTCTGAAGGACGCGGAATCCTCTCATACGAGCT
>NZ_BQYK01000015.1:5984-10401 GCF_023168145.1 Sporosarcina sp. NCCP-2222 | reverse complement strand
TCATCGAGAAAGCCGGTTTAGAAAAAGAAGATGTTGATTATTTGATTCCGCATCAAGCGAATATCCGAATTATGGAAGCGTCCCGTGAGCGTTTAGGCTTGCCGGTTGAAAAGATGTCAAAGAGTGTGCATAAATACGGAAATACATCTGCGGCCTCCATTCCGATTTCGCTATATGATGATTTGGCGGAAGGCAGAGTGAAGGACGACGATATTATCGTACTTGTAGGATTTGGCGGCGGTTTGACGTGGGGCGCCCTTTGTATAAAATGGGGTAAATAAACGGACTCTCCGTTATACTGTTGGTAGGAATGAGAGTAATGTAACTGAGAAGAGGAGTTGGAACGATGGAAATGAGACGTGTAGTAGTGACAGGAGTCGGCGCGATATCGCCGGTTGGAAATACAGCGGAAGCTTCTTGGGAAGCAGTAATTAACGGAAAATCCGGCATCGGTCCTTTGACGAGGTTGGATAGTGAACAGTTCCCGGTCAAAGTGGCTGCGGAAGTAAAGGATTTCGATATCGAGGAATACATTCCTCGGAAAGACGCACGTAAAATGGACCGTTTCACGCATTATGCATTGGCAGCATCCATCATGGCAATGAAAGATGCCGAGTTGGAAATAGATGAGGAACTGGCGCCGCGTGCAGGCGTCTGGATCGGTTCCGGCATCGGCGGCATGGAAACGCATGAACAGCAATTCAAGACGTTCCAGGAAAAAGGATATCGCCGGGTCAGCCCATTCTTCGTCCCGATGATGATTCCAGATATGGCGTCCGGCCAAGTATCAATCCATTTTGGAGCAAGAGGCATCAATTCATGTACAGTAACGGCATGTGCATCCGGAACAAACTCCATTGGGGATGCGTTTGAAGTTATTAAGCGTGGAGATGCAGACGTAATGATCACTGGTGGTACGGAAGCGCCGATCACAACGATGGCAGTCGCGGGATTCTGTGCGAACACAGCGCTTTCATTGAATCCGGACCCTGCAACAGCATCCCGTCCGTTCGATAAAAACCGTGACGGATTCGTTATCGGCGAAGGAGCGGGCATCCTCATCCTGGAGGAGTACGAGCATGCGGTCAAACGCGGAGCGAAAATTTACGCGGAAATCGTTGGCTATGGCTCGACGGGAGACGCCCATCATATTACAGCCCCGGCACCAGAAGGGGAAGGCGCAGCCCGCGCGATGAAGCAGGCGCTAAACGAAGCTGGCATCCGTCCAGATCAAGTCGGCTATATTAATGCACACGGCACAAGCACGCCGTACAATGACTTATTTGAAACAATTGCTGCGAAAACAGTATTTGGCGAACATGCGTACAAACTTGCAATCAGTTCTACAAAATCGATGACTGGCCATCTCCTAGGAGCAGCTGGCGGACTGGAAGCGATTTTCACAGTGAAAGCGTTGCAGGAAGGCATCTTGCCTCCAACAACCAACTATGAAACGCCAGATCCGGAATGTGATTTGGACTATATCGTAAATAAAGCACGCAAAGCAGATGTCGAATACGCGATGAGCAACTCTCTTGGCTTCGGCGGACACAATGCATCACTCGTGTTTAAAAAGATATAAGATGAACTGCCGGCGATTTGAAATCGCCGGTTTTTTGATGTTTATTGACTGCGAAAGAGTGGATTTCCCCTAGGCTTAACTGGTAAATGACTTTTTAAGATGATAGTTTAGTACAGGGGGTATGAAATGAAAGAAAAAAAGTGTGATGTATTGATGTGGCTCCAGATGATTTTTGCCTTACTTGTTATCTCAATAGGCCTCTACTGCAGGATAACGGAAAATTATAGCTTGCTGCCTCTCGTTATATTACTTATGAGTGTCATGCTATTTATCATGGGAATCCGCGAATATAAAAAAACACGAAATATATTGTGGGTTATCTTCTCTGTAGGTATTTCTGTAGTTCTATTATCTGTTATTATAGACGCATTTTGAGCAGTTTCAACCACTCATGGAACATGGAGTTGCATAGCAGCTCTTTTTTTATTTCTGGAGGAGCAGCTCATAGTAGAGGGGCTGAAGATAAAAAAAGGTTCGTTAAAGTTTTTGTGTTGGTATTCCACCAACCGCTCGTATAATTGGGGTAACCTCTCGTATATTCCCGCGACCGCTCGTATATTTCAGGAAGAGCTCGTATCTCTTTATGAACGCTCGTATTATACGGCGAACCTCTCGTATCTCTCTGTCAACCGCTCGTATCTCTTCGCTTACCGCTCGTATATTCCATCCCTGTTCACTTTCTTCTAGAACGGCCCTAATTTTCCCGGAAGCAGATCTACTTCATCTGAACTTACTAATTTACAAAAGGCAAACAAAAGAGCCCCCTTCGTCTAAAAGGGAGCTACTTGTACATAGAATAGAAGAAACGGTAAAGGGCGATGATCAGTGACACGTATCTTCTTCTTCCTTATCAGTTATGGACTCATAGTCATTACAGTGACCAATATGATCTTTTATTTGAACTATGTCACATTGGGCCACGGATGGAAACAAGTCATGCTTTTTATCATATCGACTACGGACTTTCTCATTTTTATCGTAGCAACAATTATTTTGATCTTGACCGTTTACGTCCGAGCCCCATCGCCGCCTCCATCTTATTGAGGGTGGCTGTTGCGATGGCGTTCGCTTTTTCGGCGCCTTCATCTAAGTATTGGTCGAGCAATGGGGAGGCGAGAAGCTCCTCGTATTTTTCCTGAATCGGTGCTAAATGCTGAATGACTGCTTCCGCCACTCCGGCTTTGAATGCGCCATATCCCGCACCTTCGTATTTTGTCTCCAAGTCTTGGATCGGAGTTCCGCTTAAGGAAGATTCAATGACAAGTAAGTTAGAAACACCTGGCTTGTTTTCTACATCAAATTTTACGATGCCGTCCGAATCGGTCACTGCGCTTTTGATTTTCTTTTCGATGTCTTTCGGTGTGTCCAAAATAGAAATCGTCCCCTTTTTATTTGGGTCGGATTTGCTCATCTTTTTCAATGGATCTTGAAGGGACTTGATGCGGGCGCCATTTTTCGGTGTGCGCAAGTCCGGGATTGTGAGAACTTCACCGTAGCGGCTGTTGAAGCGTTCGGCCAGATCTCGTGTCAGCTCGACATGCTGCTTCTGGTCATCGCCGACTGGTACGATATCCGTATTATACAGCAGGATATCCGCTGCCATGAGTGGCGGGTATGTCAATAAACCAGAAGAAACGCCTTCTTTTCCGGCAGACTTGTCTTTGAACTGTGTCATCCGCTCCAATTCACCGATATACGAAATGCATTGCATCATCCAGCCGGCTTGTGCATGGGCGGGCACTTCCGATTGGATAAACAGAGTCGCTTTCTTCGGATCAATTCCGCTTGCGATATAGATCGCTGCAAGGGAACGGATTGTTTTAGCCAGCTCCTCGGGCTCTTGCTGAACAGTAATAGCGTGCTGATCGACGATGCAAAACAGACAGTCGTTTGTATGTTGCAGCTCCACAAATTGTCTGAAGGCCCCGATATAGTTCCCTAATGTGACCGTTCCGGTCGGTTGTACGCCTGAAAAAATGGTAGTCATCTTCTTCTCCTCCTTGAAAATAAAAAAAACATCAGCCATCCCTATAAAAAGGGACGACTGATGTTTGATCAACCGTGGTACCACCCGAATTGCCCGAAGGCCTCTCAAGCACCGTAACGTGGTGAGACGTACTTTGCTACGAGGTTAAACAGGCAACCTTTTCACAAAATAAGCTCGGGAGTCCACTTCCTCAAAGTCGGCCGCCTGTTTTCACCATCCACAGACTCTCTGGAAGACCAATGTAAGAGTACTCTCTCCGTCATCGCTTTTCATTTTCTGCGCTCGTGCGCTTCATTTCCAATGATTATAATACGACATTTTATGAATTGCAACAGGGGAATCGTTCGAACCGGGCTAACAGGGGTTTTTCGACATGGATTTTCGGGAATATACAGTTTTTGATACCGTTCTACTAGTCAGTTTGCTAAGATATGAAGATAGGAAGGATGAGAGCCGATGAAATTGATGAAATGGGGATGTGCCTTCTTGCTGACGGCCGCCATGGGGTTCCCCGCAAGCGCGTATGCCGAGGATCAGAAATCCACGGATTTGACGACACGTACATATGGTTTTGATACGTTTGATGAAGCATTGGTATTACAATCACCGTTATTTACATATCAATCCGGTTTGACGTTTGAGTACCCTGATGCTGTCCGGGGCATTTATGTGACGGGGCATTCGGCAGGTGGAGCCCGTTTTGAGCGACTCACCAACTTAATTGAACAAACAGAATTGAATGCCATGGTCATCGATATTAAGGATGATCTGGGTAATCTGACGTATATTCCAGCAGAGGATTCTCCGCTGAAGCAATTAGACATTGGCAAGCCTTATATTAAAGACCC
>NZ_BQYK01000015.1:0-5879 GCF_023168145.1 Sporosarcina sp. NCCP-2222 | reverse complement strand
TGGACGGTGACGCTGTCTGGGCAAACAGGCGAGGGGATTCTTTTGTGAATCCCTTTATGAAAGAAGTGTGGGATTACAATGTGGAAATTGCCATTGAAGCCGCCAAGATGGGGTTCCAGGAGATCCAGTTTGACTACGTCCGTTTTCCGGAAGGATTTGAAAAACGTCACGATGTATTGAAGTACTCTTTAGGAGACTATGAGAACTCGGAACTCGACCCGGTGCAGCGGAGGGTTGAGGCGGTAACAGATTTTGTTGCGTATGCAAAAAAACAATTGGAGCCTTATGGCGTAGATGTTTCGGTTGATATTTTTGGCTACTCGGCGACCTTGCCTGAAGCGCCTGGCATTGGACAGAACTTCTCGAAAATCTCGGAGAATGTGGATGTCATCTCTTCAATGATTTATCCGAGTCATTGGACTTCTTATTTTGGCATCGCGAAACCGGACCTGGCGCCGTATGAGCTGGTCGATGCCTATGCGAAAGTCGAAAATACGAAGCTGGGTGAGCTGGAGTCCCCTCCGATTTCCCGCCCATGGCTGCAGGATTTTACAGCCTCTTGGCTTGGAAACGGAAATTATTTAAAGTACGGCAAGAAGGAAGTAGAGGCGCAAATCAAAGCGCTGCAAGATAACGGCATCCATGAATTTTTATTATGGAATGCAGGCAATACGTATACGGAAAATGTCGATTATACACCATGAGAAAGCCGCGACTAGTGAAAGACATTTGAATAGGGAAAGTTCCATCATGATTCAAGAGGCCCAAACTGTTTTAACTTAACAGGTTGGGCCTCTTTTCTTAGGTAGCCGTTCCCTAATAGGGAATTATTAATACGTTCCTTCTGAATAGTAGCTGTGCCATTGAAAATCACAAATAATATTTCAATATTTATGGTTTAATGAAACTTTACCTCGTCCATAATCGTACTATAAATATGAACATCTATTTTTCATTTTTATCAGCCTAAATGAGAAAGGAGATAATTTGACAAAATGATGTTTAACAATTTTGCTTAACGGGTATAACAGAAGTAGTGGTCATTTCATATACATAAAGGAGTTGCAAACCCCACTAATATTGCGGAAATGTGACATACTCATAAGGTGTTTCAAATTTTTTTCTAAAAGTGTATTCATTCAATATGAATACGTGTATAATGGGTAGTATGGAAAGTACTTTAAAATGATTCTAATATAAAAGTGATTTATCCAATATAGCAAGCCGACTGAAAGGAAGTGTCAGCGAATGGGAGTTACATTATTTACTTCACCAAGTTGCACATCATGCAGAAAAGCGAAAGCATGGTTGGAGGAACATGAGATTCCATATTCAGAGCGTAACATCTTTTCGGAACCTTTGAATATAGATGAAATTAAACAAATCCTTCGTATGACGGAAGACGGAACAGACGAGATTATCTCAACACGTTCGAAAATTTTCCAAAAGTTGAATGTCGATGTGGAAAGTCTGCCGTTGCAAAGATTGTATGAATTGATTCAAGAACATCCAGGACTTTTGAGAAGACCAATCATCCTAGATGAAAAAAGGCTGCAGGTAGGGTACAATGAAGATGAGATTCGTCGCTTCCTACCTAGAAAAGTAAGGGCCTATCAGCTGCTTGAAGCGCGGCGTATGGTAAATTAATGATTGAGATATAGGGTGAAGCTGATAGGGAATCGAGGGCATCTCGCCAATACCTATCAGCTTTTTGATTTTTCCTTGCTTTCTTGACGGATGTTCTCTACAATGCTAGTAATCATATGTTAATATGTGCGGATCGGATAATTTGACGCTTCCCTCCCGTTCCATTGAAATGAATTTAATATACGTCCTTGGTGAACCCTTTCATATCCTGCCGGACGGTCATATAGTATGAATAAGCATTGCAGGTTTAGTGCAAATAAAACAAAACGGGCATCTGCCGGTTTTAGGGAAGGGAGAGAAAAGGGATGGAAATAGAACGTATAAATGAAAACACCGTAAAGTTCTACTTATCATATATTGACATTGAAGAGCGCGGTTTCACCCGAGAGGAAGTTTGGTATAACCGGGACAAAAGTGAAGAATTGTTCTGGGAAATGATGGACGAAATCAACGATGAGACTGAGTTTGAAATTGAAGGTCCTCTATGGATCCAAGTCCATGCGATGAACAATGGTATTGAAGTCACCGTTACTCGTGCTCAAATGCCGGCTGATGGAGATGACATGGAAATGCCGTTTGGAATGGATGACCCTAGAAAGATGTTTCAGCAGGATTCTGCGATCTTTGGCAAGGCAGATACCCTGCCCGATGAAGTGAATGATGAGCCGGAGGAGTGGACGTCCGACATGTTCGTTTTTACCGACTTTGAAGAACTGATCTCCATGTCAAGAGAACTTTCCAATTACACGGTCCACACCTCTCTTTATCAATTCGAAGAGAAATACTATCTCTACGTCGAGTACGACGAGGATTCCGATGATGCACGCAAGACCGATTTTTGCAGTGTGATGACGGAGCATGGTGCTCTCTCGAACGTAACGATCCATCGATTAGAGGAGTATGGGCACGTAATTATGGAATCGGATGTATTTGATACGATTCAGACTTATTTTGGCTGATAATGACAAGACCGCCCAGCTGCGGTCTTTTTTTTATGGTTTTTTCCATAAGTTAATGTGATTCGCCTTTTCTTGCAAATACCCAGCAAGCTTCTTATGATAGAGGGGAAGGAGGGAGTAACTATGTTATCAGCCAGAACTGGAAACGGGCAGCTCTTCATTCTTTCCGCGGACATGCCCCGCAGCCAGTTGAAACAACTTCGTGCTTCCGAACGGTTCTTTTGCCCTGAGTGCGGGTCAGCTTTGCAATTGAAAGTAGGCGACATTGTGATACCCCATTTCGCGCATTTTCAGGAAGCCCATTGTACAAGCGCTTTTTCAGAGGGGGAGTCTGCAGAACATGTAAACGGAAAACAGCAGTTGTACCGCTTTTTATGCAACCTGGATTTCCAAGTTGTAATGGAGCCATTGCTGCCTGCGTTGTCACAACGGCCCGATTTGCTCGTACAGCATTTGAAGACCCTCACCCCGATTGAATTCCAATGTAGCCGCATTTCCCAAGCTCTGATGGAAGAACGAACGAAAGGCTATCAGAAAGCCGGCATGGAACCCATCTGGATTTTGCATACTCCGGCAAAACTCAGCAAGCTGCCGCTAGGCGTTAACGTATTCCGTTTTTCGAAGTTCGAGGAACAATTCTTTACGACCCCTAATTATGAACATCCCTTTCTCCTCACCTATAATACGTATACTCAAACATTCCATTATTACAGCAATTTGTTACCCGTTGATGGTGAACGGTACATCGGGGTTCACACGAAATTGCCGATTACTTATCAATGCTATCCGTTTGCCCTGCCGAAATCCCCGGCCCCTTCGATGCTCACGGAGTACTTGTCTTGCTACGTACAGCTTCGGGACCATTATATCCGTTCACGAATCCAATACAATCGGCAAGGGATCCATCACCCTTTTCTGCGCTGCTGCTACGAACTTCGGATTCCACCTGTTCTCTTGCCTAATTGGATCGGAGTGCCAGTTCAGACGAAAAGAGCATTCCGTGTGCATGATTGTGAATGGCAGCTATGCCTTCTCTACGAACTTGCGCAAAAGGGCGTGGCATTCAATGAAGTGAGTGCCACTCAGCTTGAGCATTTCTGCAGGCGTTATGGGGGAGAACCAGAGGATCAGATCATCGCTTGTCGCAAGTATTTCGCATTATTAATGGAAAATGGCATACACTCTTTTCAGAACCATGTAGAACTGGGTGAAAATAAGATTTTGCGTTTAATTTCAGAAAGATTTCTTGCAAAGCGCGTTTGAAATTGAGAGAATGAAATTGATTCGCTTTCCGAAGAAAGGCGAGAAGGAGGAAACAAAATGACAGCTGAAACTACTAATAAGGTATTAACTCGTGACGAAGTGAAAGTGGAAGAAACATGGCGTTTGGAAGACATCTTCCCGACTGATGAGGCATGGGAAGCAGAGTTCAAAGAAATTGAGTCTTTTCTTGAGAAGGCAGGTTCATTCCAAGGAACTTTAGAGAATGGTCCAGAAGCTCTATTCGAAGCTCTTTCTTATCGGGATACGCTTGCTGAAAAAATGCGCAAGCTATACACGTATTCTCATCTGAAAGGCGATCAGGATACGACAAATAGCTTTTATCAAGCTATGGAGAGCCGCGCAAAATCACTATATGTAAAAGTGTCAACAGCGCTTTCTTATTTCATGCCCGAACTGCTTGCCATTCCGGAAGAACAGTTGAACAAAATGGTGGAAGAGAACGACAATCTCCGTATTTACAAACATGAGATTGAGGAATTGAACGCGTACCGTCCTCATGTGCTTCCTGCCGACCAAGAAGCATTGCTTGCTCAAATGAGTGAAGTGACGTCAAGCTCTTCCGAAACGTTCAGCCTTTTGAATAATGCGGATTTGACATTCCCGATGATCAAAGATGAAAACGGGGAGGAAGTCGAGCTGTCACATGGCCGTTATATTCGTTTCTTGGAGAGCACGGATCCACGTGTTCGGGAAGAAGCGTTTAAGGCGATGTATAGCAAATATGGCGAGTTTAAAAATACGTTCGCTTCGACGCTTTCAGGCAATGTAAAGAGCCACAATGTGAATGCGCGGATTCGCAAATATGAATCAGCGCGTCAGGCCGCCCTATCGACAAACCATATTCCAGAGCAAGTATATGAGAACCTCGTATCTACCATTAACAAAAATATTGGATTGCTTCATCGTTATGTCGCATTGCGAAAGAAAGTAATGGAGGTTAGCGAGCTTCATATGTGGGACATGTTCACACCGTTAGTAAAAGATGTGGAGATGAAAATCCCTTATGAGGAAGCAAAAGAAACGATGCTCGATAGTTTTCATCCGCTTGGTGAAGAGTATAAATCCATCGTGAGAGAAGGCTTGGATAATCGCTGGGTCGATGTCCGTGAAAACAAAGGAAAGCGTTCAGGTGCTTATTCTTCAGGCGCTTACGGCACCAACCCGTATATTCTCATGAACTGGCAGGATAATGTGGACAATATGTTTACACTGGCTCATGAGTTCGGCCATAGTGTACACAGCTATTATTCCCGGAAAACACAGCCATTCATTTACAGCGGCTATTCCATTTTTGTGGCGGAAGTCGCTTCCACTGTGAATGAAGCTCTTTTGAATGACCATCTATTGAAAACGATCGACGATGAACAGAAACGGATTTACTTGCTCAATCACTGGCTAGATGGTTTCCGCTCAACTGTTTTCCGTCAAACTATGTTTGCAGAGTTCGAGCATTTGATTCACCAGCTGGATCAGCAAGGCGTGGCTCTCACAGCGGACAAATTGACGGAAGAATATTTCGCGCTAAACCAGAAGTATTTTGGAGAGGCAATAGCAGAAGATAAGGAAATCGGTCTTGAATGGGCGAGAATTCCGCACTTCTACTACAATTACTATGTCTATCAGTATGCTACAGGATTCAGCGCGGCAGTTGCACTGAGCCACCAGATCCTGACAGAAGGCCAGCCGGCTGTCGATCGTTACATCAATCACTTCTTAAAAGCCGGATCATCCGACTACCCAATTGAAGTATTGAAAAAAGCGGGCGTGGATATGACAAGTACTGCACCGATCGAGGAAGCTTGCAGTGTATTTGAAGAACGCTTAAACGAATTGGAAGAACTGTTGAATAAACAATAATTCAAGAAGAGAAGCGGCGGGGATTTTACTCCGTCGCTTTTTCGTTGTGCGCCCAGCATGGGCGTAGTCTATAGGGTGCAAGTCCCGAACTGTGAAGGCAGAAGTAGCAGTTAGCTTAACGCAAGGGTGTCC
>NZ_BQYK01000014.1:24998-44407 GCF_023168145.1 Sporosarcina sp. NCCP-2222 | reverse complement strand
GTCGCTGAAAACATTTTATCACAGGGATGGAAGTGGCTTTTTCCTATTTACACAATTATATGGACTTAATCTGGGAGCACGCCAAATTACTGAGGAAAACGCCAAATAAAGTAGGAACGCTAGTTAATCCGGATGAACGCCAATATATCAATACGAATACCATTAACTCCTCCTAAACGCCAATATATCGAAACGAACGCCAGATAACCCGCCCGAACGCCAGTAAATCAAATTGAACGCCAGATAATCCGCCTGAACGCCAGTAAATCAAATCGAACGCCAGATAACCCGCCCGAACGCCAGTAAATCAAATTGAACGCCAGATAATCCAACCAACATCAACGTTCAACCAAAACAAAAAACCTGCAAAATCCTTTTCTCAAAGGATTTACAGGTTTCAACCAACTACTTTGCAACTCAACGCACGACAAACAACTCATGCAAGTTTTCTCCAAAATGCGCTTTCGCTTCGGCCACGCCACCGACCGGGACAGCGACGAGAACGCAGGTGGCTGGCCCGGCAGAGGCTGCTGTATCGAGAGGAGATTGGATTGTTACATTATCAATCCCAAATAAATCCCGCACTTCTTTCAGCAAGCCACCTGAACCGACAGGCCATAGCCGCTTGATCAGCCCGGATTGAAGCGCTTCATGAATGGACCTAAGCGAGGCGATGTGCTGTTCCTGTTCGAGTACAGCGTTTCCGACGAGCGGAACGCCATACGTGAACCAGATGACTCCCTCTTCATCCACGGTCCTATTCTGTTTACCGATCATGGTAACGGCAATTGCCGATTGCAGAAGAGTCATGTTTGTCTCAGTGCTTCCGGTAATTGCTGGAACTGCTATACCGGCTTCTTCAAATATGTCCCGAACGCCATCTTCGTAGGCAAGCCAACTTTCCGGACCGCTGAAGTTATGGATGAGCGCGGCGATCGGTTCAGCTCCTGCCGCCCATTGTTCGAGCAGTGCCACGCGGGCGGCAAATCTTGCGGTCGTCCGATCGGGAACGCTGACGACATCCGCCGCCTTCATTCCGATGCCTCCGGAATTATCGGTCGTAAGAATCAAACCGCCTTCCAATTGGACTGCATTTCTCATTCGCTCCTACCGCCTTCCTACCTTCCGTCTAACCAGAGTTCAGTTTCCCTACAGGTCCTTATTAAATCATCCAATTAAATGTTGTGTCTCTTGGTTCAAAGTTTTCTTCATCCAACCGCTTTTCATTTCCACCACAACCCTCATTGAATCAAACCAGTCCTCCGGCTCATCGCCTTCTCAACCGCCGGCATGACGACACCGGCAACAGCGGCATTTAATACAGTGGCCAGGAAAATTGCCGGAACGGCACCGATGAAAAATGCAGGAGACATGAGGAAATAGAATGGCAACGGGGCCAGCAACCCGTTTGCGACAATGAAGAATAACCATTTCCATACGTGCCGGCCGCTTTTATGAAGTCTCGCAAACACATACAAAATGACAAACATTTCGATAGCAATGAGCAAATGGAACGGCCCGAGTGGAAATCCTCCGTACATGGCAGAAGACAAGTGGCCGATCGACGATGCCAGACCGGTGAAAACCGGCGGTAAAAATGCCGCGGCCAATAATGCCGGCACCGTGTCTAGCGCGAGCGAGCCGATGCCGGAAGGGATTTTGATAAATCCTCCGATGGCGCAGAGTGCCGCAAAAATCGCGGTTAACGTCAGTTTCTTCAGTTGCATGTTCAATCCTCTTTCTTTTTGCCTGTCCGGAACACTTTTGCGCTGCGGACATATTCATTATCCGGCACGCCAATTCGCGCGTTGACAATCCGGGCTGCAACGAATAAATAATCGGAAAGCCGGTTTAAATATTTTTGCACAGTTGGCGGCACGTCTTCTTCCGCTTTCATTAACGTCACAGTCAGACGTTCTGCCCGTCTTGTCACGGTTCTTGCGATATGAAGCGTGGCTGCTGCAGGCGAGCCTCCCGGCAAAATGAATTTCTCGAGTGGCGGGGCTTCTTCCATCAAGGCATCGATCCGCTGTTCGAGTACTTCGATCGGCTCTTCGGATAATTTATAATGGCGCTCCTTCATCACATTGGCCAAGTCCCCGCCGCCATCGAATAATTCGTTCTGAATGGCTTCGAGGTCTTCCAATAAATCCTTGAATTTATCTGCATCCAGCTCCGTCATCGCTTTCCCGATAAATGAATTCAGCTCATCAATTGTTCCGTAAGCCTCAACGCGCAAGCTGTCCTTATCGACGCGTCCGCCAATTAAACTTGTTTTCCCCTTATCCCCAGTTCGTGTATAAATTTTCATCCTGCCTCTCCCCTTTTCTTCAATGTTTGTGCAAGACCGTACCAAATCCGGGTCACTTCATCCGCTTCCGCCATCAACCATTGATACAAGCGTCCGCACTGATCCCGAAGTTTTCGCTGATCTGGTTCGACTGGAACAATGCCCCGGCCTAAATCTGTCAAAATGACTACGGTTTCCTTGCCGTTTATTCCTTTTAATATATGTTCCCATGCAGCCGCTTCGTCCATTTCTGAACGCCCCAGCCACTCTTCGATCCGATCCAGCACAATAAATTCCGACTGCACATCCGCCAAACCGTCCAAGTCCCATGCATGACCATCACCAATCCACTCCCATTTAGACGGCTCATCCAGCCAATTTCTCACAAACTCCCGCTTTCCGTTATGGGCACCTCCGATATAGATATGCACGGCAACCCCTCCTTCAAGTCGTCATAATGGCGCCACGCCAGCTTCCAAACAGATCCATGCGGAACAGACCACGACCAAAAATCTACCGGGCCATCCGGCGAGAAAAGCGATAGCAACGACCGGATCGGCCCGCCATGTGTGACAACGACGCTTCCGGACGATACATCCAAAAGCGCTGACCGCACTCTCGCTTCCACTTCCGCCAAACATTCTCCGCCTCTAGGAGTAGTTCCCATTGGATCGTCTATCCACATGCGATACTCCTCATCCATTTCCAGCTCCGCATATGTTTTCCCTTCAAACTCTCCGAAATGGCATTCCCGCCATCTGCGATCTGCCACGTATGCCGCTTCGGGGAAATAAACAGCCGCACTTTCCTTGGCACGGAGCAAATCGCTTCCGTACACGGTCTTGACCTCACCGAATACATCCTGCCGGGACCTGCCGTGGTCACTTGAAATCGGCTCATCGGTCCATCCAATATACTGACGCTTTTCATTCCCTTCAGTCGGCAAATGGCGAATCAAATACACATGATGATCGTCAACCATAATAGCGCCTCCATCCCTTCCACAAACGCACCGGCCAAATCTCCGGTCACGCCGCCGAAGTTACGGACCGACCAGTGGCGGTAAATCAATAGGCCGAGTGTTATTACGGCTAAAAGAATGACAGAAAGCAAAATATTTCCGAGGTAGTACCCCATTAAAATCAAAACAACAATTCCAATCCCAATCGACCAGCCGTAGAGGGGACCCTTCTTCAGTTTCCCTTGGAAGAAGTACGCCAGCCCCTCCTCTTTCGCCGTATGAATGGACGCGAAGTATACATTCATTCCTGCCCTCGCGAGGAAAGGAACTGCCACATAAAGGAGCACATTCACATTCCCTGTGGCAATTAATTCCTGAAATAAAGCGATCTTGCCGACAATCAATAAGACGATTGCCATCGTGCCGAAAGCGCCGATGCGCGGATCTTCTAATATTTCGAGCCGTTTCTTTCGGTCCCGATAGGAGAAAAAAGCATCTCCCGCGTCGGCAAATCCATCGACATGCAAGCCACCAGTGAGTCCGATTCCAGTCACTACTACGATGACCGCTGTCAGGAAGGATCCCATGCCGAGCATATCTGTACAGAGCCACGCTGCCCCGAACATGGCGGCTCCAATGAGCCCGCCGATGAACGGGAGCACCATGTACATGCCCGTCACTTCCTTTTTGCCGAGCGGCAGCTCTTTCCGCACCGGGATAGATGTGAAGAACTGAAATGCCAGCAGCAGTCCGGTCATTGCGCTTCACCCGTGATCAGCAATTTGATGTACGGCCAATCGATATGTGCCTGGATATGCGCTGCCCATTCGTCATATCTGTCGGTTCCTGGCGGTGCATCCTGCACTGCGCGTTCCATGTCCTCTTCTTCGATGCCATGGTCCGGTTTATACGGGATGACGCCAGCCACGCGGATTCCCGTATAGGACTCGATGAATTCAATGCCGTCCTGAAATAGTCCGACGTCTCCATAGAATTTATTAATAACAATCGCTTTTACCCGAGCCCGGTGTTCGGGCGCCAGCAATTGAAGCGTTCCCACAATGGAAGCAATCGCGCCGCCGCGTTCGATGTCCGCAACGAGCAATACCGGAACGTCCGCCATGTCTGCAACGCGCATATTGACAAGTTCGCGGTCATTCAAGTTCACTTCTGCCGGACTGCCCGCTCCTTCGATGATGACCGTGTCGTAAAGGCTGGCCAGCGTATCAAGAGAGGAACGGATCGCTTTAATGCCGCGTTCGAAAAATTGATCGCGATAGGCCATTCCTTCTACAGGTCCGAATTTCTCTCCGTTCATGAAGACATTCGATGTTTGATTGCCGCAAGGTTGCAATAATATCGGATTCATCTCGATCATTGGCGCCGTCTTAGCAGCTTCCGCCTGCAAATATTGCGCCCGGCTCATCGTTTTCCCATCCGGGAGAACCGCCGCAAACCGGGACATATTCTGTGATTTGAAGGGAGCGACTCTGAAACCTTCATTCGCGAGAGATCTGCAAAACGCTGTACAAATCATCGTTTTGCCGACGTCAGAAGCCGTTCCCATGACCATTAATCCATTCATCCCCGCTTGCCTCCTCCCGTTTCCAATAAACCGCAATGCCATGATCCATTTCAATTGCCATACTCGACAGCCGGACAATCTCCCGGTGCAGCCGCCCAATCCATTCACAATAGATCCTTGTTTCATCATAGATGGAGGCCGGTTCATCCAATACTTCGTTGGACACGATGATAAAACGGGTCGCCCGCTTCGCAATCGCCTGAATTGTCCCGATCACTTCATCCGCTTTTCGTTCCATGCAACCGGCTTGTCCAATGCATGGAGTACCAGTTTCCCAGCCATCGTACAATTCATTCGCAAGCCATGTCGTCAGGCAGTCCCAAAGGACGAAATCACCTTCCTGGATCGTGCTGAGCGCCTCTTCCAAGCGGGTCGGCTGCTCGATCGTCAGCCAATTTTGCCCGGCACGGTCCGACTGGTGCTTGCGAATCCGACTCTCCATTTCCTCATCTGTTGCTATTCCAGATGCGATATAAACAAGGCGGCTGTGCGCTTCTTCCGCTTCTTTCACAAGCAATGCTTCCGCGAACGAACTTTTCCCCGAGCGGACCCCGCCGCTGATGAACGTCAGTTGGCTGCGAACCATCGATACAGTTCCTCTTTCAACAGATTCAAATCCGTTTCGCTTTTCATGCCGACTCGCAGCCAGCGGCCGTCCATCCCATTGAAATTCTCCGAATGGCGTAACACAATACCTTTGGCAAGCATATCCGAATACAATGTACGTGCGTCCTGGCCCTCTCTTAGGGAGAATGACAAGAAGTTGGAGACGGAATCGGTTACCATGCATCCTTCCGCCCTTAAAAAGGCGGCCATTTTTTCACGTTCCACTTTCGCATGTTTGATCGCCCGCTCCCGGTACTCCTGTTCACCAAGGCAAATTGCGCCAATCTCAGCTGCGATTCCATTGACGTTCCAGTGGGGAGCTGTCTTCTTCATTTCTCCGATAATGGATGGCTCAGCTGTGATATACCCGAGGCGAATACCGGGAATTGCATACATTTTCGTCATCGAACGCACGACGATCACGTGTGGGAATTCATCTAGTTCGGGGATGAATGACAAGGATTCATCCACAAAATCAATAAACGCTTCATCTAGAATGACCTCAGTCCCGACTTGCTGTGCCCGCAAAATGATTGCCCTCAATTCTTCCCGGGGCGGCAGGACGCCCGTCGGATTGTTCGGCGTACAAAGGTAGATAACATCCGCCTGCTCCAAAGCGTCCAATATCGGCTGAGTTGGCAAATGAAAACCGTTCTCTTCCGATGCCACAATTGGCTGGATTCTTACTCCGTTTGCCCGCAGGGTTGCTTCATATTCTGAAAACGTCGGGTGGACAATGATCGCCCGTTTGCCGCGATAGCGAGCCGCTAAAAGCGCCAATAACTCCGCCGCTCCATTTCCTGCGAGCAATCTCGATGAATCCACTCCGTGAAAAGCAGCAGCCGCTTGCTTAAAGGGCTCACCATCCGGATGCGGATAGGACGATAGCTTACCCACCAGGTCCGGCCATACATCCAGCACAGCTTGCGGCGGCCCTTCCGGATTGCAGTTTTCGCTAAAATCGAGAATTTTCTCCGGCGCCTCCAGTCCGAATCGTTTATAAAGCTGACGGGGGTTCGCCCCATGATCAGGCAATCGCATAAATTAACACTCCTACTCCGGTCATCACAAGCCAAAAAACAAACGCCACTGTATGCATTTGACGGATGGCCATTTGTATATGCATCGCTCGAAGCGGTGTCGTGCCTGGCCCAATTTCCGGACGGTTCGACACAACGCCTCTGTATGTATTGGTTCCACCAAGTTTGATGCCAAGCTGCCATGCAGTCGCCGCTTCCAAATACCCGCTGTTCGGGCTCGGATGGCGACGGGCATCCCGGAGCCACCCTGCAAGCCGTTTGGAGAGAGGCGTTCCGGATTCATCCCGGGTCACCAGCACCATGAACAAGCCGGTGATCCGTGCGGGAATGAAATTCAACACATCGTCCGCACGGGCCGAACATTTGCCGAATTGTTCATATCGTTCATCCCGGTAGCCGACCATCGAATCGAGCGTGTTCACTGTCTTATAGAGCCATAATCCAGGTGCCCCGAAGAGGAAAGCCCAAAATAGAGGGGATGTCACGCCGTCCGCTGTATTTTCGGAAACTGTCTCGATAGCACCGCGGGCAATCTCCCCTTCTTGCAAATGCTCCGTATCCCTTCCGACAATCCAAGACAGCTTTTCGCGCGCCTTTCCCATATCTCCCGCAGCAAGGGGTTCGTAAACATCCATCGCGGCGTCCTTCAAGCTTTTCTGTGCTAATCCGATAGCTATCAGTATGGCTTCGACGAGAATCCCGATGTACAGGTTAACTTGGTAAGCAATGCTGACGATGGCTAGAACAATAGCCGTCACGATGGCAATCATGAGAACGAACAGGATCGCCCCTTTTGCAAAGCGGTGTCGTCCTTTATTCAACAAACGGGTCAATTTCGAAATGGACGTGCCAATCCATCTGATAGGATGTGGCCAACTTGGCGGATCTCCAATAATTCGGTCGAGAACAAAGCCGATGGCGATGGCAATAAAATGCGCGGGAATCATACCGTCCATCCTTTCGCTATCTTGTAGGCACGGATCGCCCGGATTGTGCACTCATACACGCCGTGACCGACCAGTTTGCCTAAAGGCGTAATGGGACCAGCATACGGCAGCCATTCTCCCCTTTGAGTTGCTGCCACCAACAAGCTGTCCGTCGACGTACCTGTCGCAATTGTCCCGGTGAGCGGATCGAGGACTTTTTCATCCTGAAGAGCTTTTGTCTTCGCTTCGGTCGCAGTGATCATCGCTTGGATAAAGGCCTCGTCTGGTAAATGTCCATTCACAATGACCCATGTGTTAATTGTCCCAATTCGCTGCTTCTGGTCGCGGGTAAGTGTCTTTGACACATCCACCGCATTTCCGACGCCGGCAGTCACCGCAATAATAATGGAACCAAACTCTCCAATGAATTCTTCAATTTCTACATGCTCCGTCGTGACAGCCGTCATCATGCCGACCGTTTCTGTTAGATGGAATCCTTCTCGCTCCAGATAAGCCGCATTTTCCGCCTGAACATCATCACAATTGTAATTCGCATCGACATGACGGTTGACGAAAGCCCGATACCAGCCCATTCCAGCATTGTGTACAGCAGAAGATAATGTCTTTAGCGGCTGGTCGGCTGTTAGCGAAACATGTTTTGAAGAGACCTCAAACTGCTCTTTCGTGACGATGAATGGCTTCATTTCATCCATTGTATCAGGAAGAAGCGTCATCTGCGGTTTTGGCAATTCAGGATGCGGCTGGGTTTTGACACGCGCTTCATAAACACTGCTGATCATCGAATCCTTGACGACGTCGAGCGGGCTGCCGATCATGGCGATGCGCCCCTTCTCCATTAGCAGAAGCCGATCGCAATAGAGAGAAGCCAGGTTGATATCATGGAAGACCGAGACGACCGTAACGCCTTTTTCGACCGCATGGCTGCGCACGGTATCGAGCAGTTGTTGCTGGTGTGCAATATCGAGATGGTTTGTCGGTTCATCCAGCAATAAAATCGGCGCTTCCTGAGCCAGCGCCTGGGCGACGAAGACACGTTGCTGCTCCCCGCCTGACAGTATTTCAATTGCTGTGTGCTCGTATTTGGTTACACCGGTGTATGCCATCGCTTCCTGCACTGCCCGTTCATCTTCTTTCGACCAAGTCGAGAAAAGCCCGGACTGATGCGGGTACCTGCCGAGCGATACAGTCTCCTTGACAGTATGCGAAAAAGCATGGGCATGAAGCTGCGGCAACACCGCTACTTTTTGGGCAAATTGTTTTTGCGAATAAACACTGGCATCCTGCCCATCGATTTCAACAGTGCCTTCCTGCTTCGGCAAAATGCCGGAAATGATTTTCAGCAAGGTTGATTTTCCACTGCCGTTTGGGCCTAATATGCCGAGGATTTCTCCTTTATTCACTTCAAATGAGATGTGCTGGACGACCGGTTCCTTCCCGTATCCCCCTGACAGATTGTGCACCTTGAGCATATTACATGGCCCCTTTCCGTCTCTGTCGATAAAAGATGTATGCGAATACTGGCGCACCGATGAACGAAGTGATGACACCGACTGGCAGTTCTGAAGGTGAAATAATCGTGCGTGCAATCAGATCGCAAATAATTAATAACGTTGCTCCATTGAAGAAAGAAAGCGTCAGTAAATGGCGATGGTCTGCGCCCCACAGAAGTCTTGTCATATGCGGGACGACGAGCCCGACGAAACCGATCGTTCCAGACACAGCCACAGCAGAACCCGTCAAAATGGAACCGCCGATGAGAATCATGAATTTACGGCGACGAACGTTGACACCTAAATGATGCGCCCGCTCTTCACCAAACAGCATAGCATTCAGCTCCCGCCGATTGAGCCAAAGGATGAAGGACCCGATAACGACAAACGGCAGCACCATGACGATATATTTCCAGCCACGCATCGACACGCTTCCTAGCAGCCAGCCGATAATTTGCCGCAGCTCTTCCCCGGTCAACGCAATCATCAGGGACAGAACTGAGCCGAGGAACGACCCGAAAATGATACCCGTCAAGATGATCGTCTCCATCTTCATAGAACGGTCGACGAGTCTCGCAAATCCGAGAACAAGGAACATCGTTACCGCGGCGCCGACCATGCTAAAGATTGGCAACGTATAAGCGCCCAGCATCGGAATGGATAAGCCAAAAAAGAGTGTCACAACCGCACCTACCGAGGCGCCGGATGACACTCCGAGGGTGTATGGATCGGCAAGCGGATTTTTCAGCAATCCTTGGAACGCAGCACCTGCGATGGCAAGCGAGGCACCGACAAGGCCCGCCAATATGACACGCGGCATGCGGATTTTCCATAGAATATTGGTTGCTGTTGTATCCGACGAATCCCAGAACGTGCTCAACGGCACTTTCACGGTTCCGATGGATACACCGAGCCATACCGCCACAGCCAGTGTGGCGGCACTCACGATGTAGGCGATGCCTGTTTTATTCACCGAACGCCTCTGGATAAATAGCTTTCGCCACTTCTTCCAGGCCTAGCGCCAGGCGAGGGCCTGTCCGGCTCGTCATATTCTCATCAACTTGAATGACGCGGTCTTCTTTGACAGCTGTAATATCGCTGAAGCCGTCGCGATTTTTCACGCTCTCCACGATATCCGGCACATAGCTGTACATGACGATGATGACGTCAGGGTTTTGCTTCACGATTTCTTCCGGGCTAATCAAGGCCCATCCATCAGCTGTCACAACGTTTTCAGCACCGATCATATCAAGCATTTCCTGCATGAATGTCCCTTTGCCGGGTGCATAAATGTCAGGCGCATCGGATGTTTCCACAAAGACACGCTTCTTTGTCTCGACATCTTTAGTTTTCGCAACGACCTCGTCCACTTTCGCTTTCATGTCCGCTACGATTTTTTCAGCTTCTTCCGTCTTGCCTGTTGCTTCTCCGATCGTCTTGATCGTTTCATATGTTTCATCAAAGTTCATCGCATTCTTGACGACAAATACTTGAATGCCCGCGTCGCGGATTTGCTGCCAGCCTTCTTCACCGGAGCTTTGTCCCATTTCATTCGCGAAGACAACGTCCGGGCCCATGGCAATGATTTGCTCGACATTGAATTGCATGCCGCCGACCTTTTCCTTCTCAAGCGCCTCTTCTGGATAGTTATCGAAATCTGTGACTCCGACAATTTCCTCATTCAAACCAAGAGCGAAAAGGATTTCTGTGTTGCTCGCTTGCAAGGAAACAATTTTCTTAGGTGCTTCCTCAAATGTAATTTCATTGCCAACCGCATCGGTCAATGTCACCGGGAACGCAGGAGCTGCCTGCTCGGCATCGCCAGCTGTTTTCCCACCCGTTTGCTCTGTTGCATCCTCTTTCTTCGGCTCATCCGACGTGCCACATGCCGTCAAAAGCAATGCGGCAAATACAGCCGTCAACCAAAGCTGCCAAAACTTCTTCATTTTGTCTTCCTCCTATTGATTCCAAACAAAAATCCCCCGTCATATGAACGGAGGACAACGCTTAGTAAAAATTCGGCTGCGCCAAAGCGCACCGACTCTTCACCAAACCTATCCTCGTAGGGTTGCGGGTGATTCACAAAGGCAGGTCTCCTGGCTCGTGCTCCAATCGCATACCGCGCCTTCCCGGATCAGATCCAGTGGCATCAGGCGGATAGCTTGCACTTACAGTGGCGGGACCGCGCCGGCTTTGAACCGGCTTCCCTTTTAACCCCGTCGTTGATGGCGGGGCACCTTCATGTTCGGATATGTAATTGTGTACGCAACCATTATACTATAAAACATTTCCTTGTCGATAGATGGAAAGTCGGAGAGGGGTTGGCGAGAGTTGAGGGATGACGACTTTCCTGTGTTTGTCCTGTCGTTCAAATTTTGAGAACGGAGCAGCTGGTATGCGAAGAGGATTATGTAACTGACAAGCTTATGGCGCGCTGAATGCACTTCACCATCTAAGGGGTTGTTATGTGCGCAGATTTGATACTGCGAGAGCATACACGGAGTGGAAGTGAGGTCGATTTAATTAGGGGGACGGGTGGGTTTCATGTGAAATGGAAAATATATGAGCAGTCCGGAACCGGATATGAGCGGTTAATTAGTTATACGAGTGGTTCGAAACGTGATACGAGCGGTTACAAAGTTTTATGAGTGGTTCGAGACGAGATTCGAGCGGTTAATCAAATATACGAGAGGTTCCAAAGGAAATACGAGCGGTTCGAAACCAGATACGTATGATTACAGATTCTCCCTGCTGACCGGACTGGATACGAGTGGTCTACCGGATATGAGCGGTTAATTAGTTATACGAGTGGTTCGAAACGAGATTCGAGCGGTTACAAAGTTTTATGAGTGGTTCGAGACGAGATTTGAGCGGTTAATCAAATATACGAGAGGTTCCAAAGGATATACGAGCGGTTCGAAATCAGATACGTATGATTACAAATTCTCCCTGCTGACCGGACTGGATATGAGCGGTTAATTAGTTATACGAGAGGTGCAAAACGAGATTCGAGCGGTTAATCAAATATACGAGCGGTTCCAAACGAGATACATATGATTACAAAATCCCCCCTGCTGACCGGACATAAATATCAAGCAGTCACATCCTACTTTCAAAGGTCCCCCTTCTGATGAATAAAAAACAACCCCCGCCTGTCCCAAACTGAACTGGGAAAGACGGGGGTTTTTCTTACATTCTTTCAGGCGCTGCGACGCCGATTAGTTTCAAGGCGTTGGCAACAGTAGTACGTGTTGCGGTGACGAGGGCCAGACGCGCTTCGGATAGGTCGCGGTTGTCTGGGTCGAGCACTTTTTCTGCGTTGTAGAAGCTGTGGAAGGTAGCCGCCAGCTCCTGGATGTATGTGGCGATACGGTGTGGCGAGCGCAGGCGTGCTGCGTCCGCGACCATTTTCGGGAAGTCGCCGATTTTCTTGAGCAGTTCGACTTCTTTTTCCGACTGCAGTAAGTCCACGTGGTCAGTAGAAGCGACCATGCCTTTTTCTTCCGCTTGGCGCAAGATGGATGAGATGCGCGCGTGTGCGTATTGTGCATAGTAGACCGGGTTTTCATTGGACTGGGAAATGGCGAGATCCAAGTCGAAATCCATTTGGGAGTCGCCAGAACGCATGGCGAAGAAGTAACGGACGGCATCCAAGCCGACGTCCTCCACCAGTTCACGCAGCGTGACTGCTTTCCCTGTCCGTTTGCTCATTTTAAATTTCTCGCCGTCTTTGTATAGCTGTACCATTTGTGCAACTTCGACTTCAAGTGTATCGCGATCGTAGCCAAGCGCTTCGATGGCTGCTTTCATTCGCGGAATATAGCCGTGGTGGTCGGCTCCCCAAATATTGATGAGCTTGTCAAAACCACGACGGATTTTATCCTCATGATACGCGATATCCGGCGTCAAGTACGTGTAGCTTCCGTCGTTCTTGATCAAGACGCGGTCTTTATCGTCGCCGAATGTAGTAGAACGGAACCATGTCGCGCCGTCTTCTTCAAAGACGTGGCCATTGCTACGTAGTTTATCAAGCGCGATGCCGATTTTTCCATCGGTATATAAGGAAGTTTCAGAGAACCAATTGTCAAAGCGTACCCGGAAATCCTCCAAGTCCTTCTTCAATTTTTCCAGTTCGTAATCAAGCCCGTACTTCCGGAAAAACTCAAGCCGCTCTGCTTCCGGCATATGTGTGTACCGATCTCCGTATTCTTCCGCAAGTGTCTTGCCGATTTCAATAATATCTTGGCCGTGGTAGCCGTCTTCCGGCATTTCTTTGTCCATGCCGAGTGCCTGGAAGTAGCGCGCTTCCACTGAGAGTGCCAGATTATTTACTTGATTGCCGGCATCGTTAATGTAGTATTCCCGGGACACGTCGTAGCCCGCGAAATCAAGAATGTTGCAGAGGGAGTCGCCAAGTGAAGCTCCGCGTGCATGTCCTAAATGCAAGTCGCCCGTCGGGTTTGCAGAAACGAACTCGACTTGCACTTTTTCGTGTTGTCCAAATGTAGAACGTCCATAATCCGTTCCTTGAGCCAGTACCGCTTTTACTACATCACCAAGGAAGTCGGTCTTCAACCGAATATTCATGAAGCCCGGGCCAGCGATTTCTACTGATTTAATTGCTGTATCCGTAGTATCCAAATGCTCCAAAATAGTTTCCGCAATGACGCGTGGCGGCTTTTTCGCCAGCTTCGTCAGCTGCATGGCGATGTTCGTCGCATAATCCCCGTTCTCCTTATTTTTCGGTGTTTCCAGCAGAATGTCCGGAATCTCTGTTTCTGCCACCAGTTCAGCGGCGATGACCGCTTTTCGGAAAGCCGATTTAATTTCTTGTTGTATCTTTTCTACAGCGTTCATTTTAGTCCCTCCATGAAAGAAATTTGAAGCTTATATGTACCGAGCAGCGCTCCATCCGCATGCAATTCGTAATGGACGTGAAAGTCCCCTGCCGCGCCTGCTTTATCCGTATTCATTTGAAGTTCTCTTGTCTTTACTAGCAAATTGAACATCGCCGGGCCATTTCCGTACGTACCCGGTCTTGGTGTTCCGATGGAAAACGGCAAACGCATTTGCACCGCACCGTTCCTCATGATGAGCGCTTCCTCATCACCGAGTTTCACAGTTGTCCGGATGATTTGGCCATTCTGCTTTTCTTCAAAACGCAAATATAGGTTGCCCGCTTTTTCAATGATGACACCTTTTGCTTGCAGTGTGTGTTTATCTGCCGGCTGGCCTGGATGAATGATCGTTGACCGCAGTTTGACATCCACGGCACGTTCCATATTCGCAGTTTCCATTCAGAACCATCCTCCTACTCAAATATCTATTCATTATATCGTTTCTGCCGCAAACTTTCCAACGAAGTTTTCCCAATTCCACCCGTTTAATCCTCTGATGCGTGTCCATACTGTTGGTAATGAAACATTCAAGGGGGTTCCGATGCGATGAAACGGTCTGATTTTATTAAAAAACAGAAGAAGCGGAGATTGCTGCGCACTTTCCTTATGCTTGCCATCACCGGAGTTACCGCCTTTTTCACAGCCCTGTTATGTCTTCGGATCTATGCGCAAATTGCGGGTGCCCCCTCACTGAGCGTACCTAAGGCATCTGTCTTTCTCGACAAGAACGGACGGCAGATCGGCGATAAATATTCGGCTGAACGCAGGTATTGGGTCGGTTTGGATAATATTTCGCCTTTCCTGGTGGATGCATTTATCGCGACGGAGGATCGCAATTTCTACAAACATAACGGGTTTGATTACCGTAGGATCGCAGGGGCCGTACTGAAAGACGTGAAAACGATGAGAATGGCGGAAGGCGCCAGCACGATTACACAGCAGTATGCCCGTAATCTATATTTGACACACGAGAAATCGTGGAACCGAAAAATAAAAGAAGCGCTGTACGCCTATCGGCTAGAGATTTTCTATGAGAAAGACGAGATTTTGGAAGGCTATATGAATACGGTCTACTTCGATCACGGGATGTACGGAGTTGAAGCAGCCAGCAAGTTTTATTTTGCCAAACCCGCGAAGGACCTGACTCTTGAGGAGGCGGCCGTCATCGCAGCCATTGCCAAGGGTCCCTCGATCTATTCGCCAATCGATAACCCGGAACGTTCGCGAAACCGGCAATTGACAATTCTTCATTTGATGGAGGAACAAGGGTTTATTACGGAAGTGCAGGAAGAACGAGCAAAAAATACGCCAATCGCATTAAAGACAGACGAGTGGTCGGAAATGAAACGGGTAGCGCCTTACTTCTTGGATGAAGTGTGGCGTGAGGCTGAAAAGGTTTTGAGTGAAAAAGGGCGCTATCCTGGGGAAGGCGGATGGACGATTCGCACGACGCTCGATTTGCACCATCAGCAAGCTGCTGAAGAGATGGTGGACAAATGGATGCCGAAAAACGACTTGCAGGTGGCATTCATTTCGATGGAACCGGAAACCGGAGCCATTACCTCTATGGTCGGAGGCACCGATTATGCGGTAAGTCCCTTTAACCGAGCCACACAGGCAAAACGTCAGCCGGGCTCCGCCATGAAGCCAATTCTTTACGCGGCTGCTTTGGAAGACGGCTTTAGCCCACTGACTTTCATGTCGACTGAGCGGACCATTTTCACATATGACGAAGGGCGTTCCACGTATGAACCGAAAAACATCAATGGAAAGTTTGCCGGCCATCCGATTTCCCTGGCCCAGGCCATCGCTCTGTCCGATAATATTTATGCGGTCAAGACACTAGAAAAAGTCGGCTATAAAAAGTTCAATAATATGGCTGAACGGCTCGGCCTGCATGTGAAATTCCAAGAGTCGCCGGCCGTTGCACTCGGCACTTCCGTCGTCACATTGAAAGAGATGACCAATGCATACAACCGCGTCGCCTCCACGGGATTGAAAGTGGAACCGACGACTATATTATCCATAACCGATGCGCAAGGCCGAACCGTTTATGAAAAACCGAAAACGACAAAAAAACGGGTGATCACAGAACAGGATGCATTTGTCCTCACTCATTTGATGACAGGAATGTTTGATCCCGTGTTCAATGATTATTTGATTTCCACCGGCCTGACGATGCGGCCGAAGCAGACCCGGCCCTATGCAGCAAAGTCCGGTACGACCATTTCAGACCAATATTTGATCGGATTTACTCCTTCGCTGACAGCCGGGATTTGGACTGGATTTGATGTCGGGCAGAATTTGACCGAGTTTGAAGACAAAGCTGCCTCCAAGCGTATCTGGATCGACTTCATGGAGAAGGTACACGAAGGGAAGACGGAAGAACCGTTCGTCCCGCCAAGCGGAGTGAACGGGGTCATTGTGGATGTGGAGACCGGTGGAATTGCGGTCAATGAATGTCCGAAACAGCGATTGGTTTATGTGAAAGAAAAGGATATGCCGCAAAAACTTTGTACCGATCGCAGTTTGCGGGAGGACCGGCTGTCCGGTAACGAGGAAGAAGAAGGTTCCTTCGAATTGTTCCCATTCTCTTTCTTTGAATAAAAGACGAGGAACCATCAAAAAAGCTATCCGTCCTCCTAAGAGGATGGATAGCTTTTTTACCGGTTTAGGCATCCCGCCCGTATTATGCTTGGGTTGTAAACATACAGGCGCAGACTGCGCTATTCCGGTTGTCCTAGCTTACAATAGCAAGCTGTATTTTTAGTGTACTTCCTTTCTCGCTTACATTCAACCTCGGATGCAATAGTCCGATGGAAATTTCACATTTTGTTCATAAATGTGGCGAGTCCGCACCCAGATCGATTCGCAATTTAGGCTCACTTCGTTCCCACATTTCAGAGTTATGCGATTGCAGGAAATCAGCAAGGATGCGCTTTGACTTTTCATCCATCTCATCCACAATGATTTGCCGCTTCAGCGATTTATCCATTTTATTCACATGATCTGCCAGAATTTTGTAACCGCGCCGTTTTTCCTTATTGACGACCATTTCACAGGCTGTCACTCCCGCATAATATGGACCGTCTTCCTTGAAATCGATCGTAACCCAAACGAGCCAATACGGCTTTCCGCCTTCCGAATCTTCCCGGTTCGTCGTAAATTTCACGCCGCGCTCCGTCTCACTGCGGGCATGCATCGCCCCTATTTCAATGCGGGCTTCTTCCGCCTCGATGTCCACGATGACCGGCGAAATATTTTCAAGCGACAACGATCCGATGCCAAAGCCCTTATGGCCATCTGTCGGATCATTCTTTATAATGGTGAATCCCAATTTTTGTTTAGGTTTCTCTTCATTCGCCATTTTTATATCCTCTCCTACTCTGTTATTATATACACTATACCGAATTATCGCAGGAAGGGGGAAATGGTATGCCATACGTAACCGTAAAAATGATCGAAGGCCGCACAGAAGAACAAAAACGTGCGCTCTGCGAAAAAGTGACAGCAGTTGTCTCCGAAACAACAGGAGCTCCCGTCGAAAACGTTGTCGTGTTCATCGAAGAGATGTCCAAAAACCATTACGCCGTCGCTGGAAAGCGCTTGAGCGACGCAGAATAAGTTGTACAATCCACCGGCCTATGCCGGTTTTTTATTTGCAATGAAATGCGGGAACGTTTAGGTAAATCGGGATGTACCTAAGAAACCCCGGTGTATTGATATGTAGAAATCGGCGGTTATTCCCCCCTAAGACGCCCTTCCGCCAGGAAACATCCTCTTTACAGCGCCGATCACCGTCTAAATCCGGTCTATCACCGGGTAAACAGTTTCTATCACCGCCTGAAACCGTTCTATCACCGGGTAAATCCATTCTATCACCGCCTAAACTGAATAGTTCACCGCATGACTACAATTCAGATGGATTTGCCGTGTTACTTTTTCTTATTACCGTTGCCATACCCACCAAGGTTGTCTACCCCTTCTCCTAGCCACACAAAAAGCCGGCAATTAGCCGGCTGGGATGCTTGTACATTGCTGCAGTTCTTCGATGAATTCGAAGGCTGTGGCCATTTCGTCTTCTGTGAAGTTGAGTTTGCTTTTGACAATATGTACTTTGGCCACTTGCTCTTCTTTTGGCAGATGGTCGAAGTAGAGAAGGGTGGAGACGAGTTCCAGGAACCGGGAGCTTTTTCCGTTTAGCTTGCCGATGCAAATGCTGAGCATTTCATGGGGCGTTTCGGCTGTTTCGAGGAAGCGTTCTCCTTCTTCAGTGACATTGTAGTGATACTGGACGTAGGATCCTTTGTCTGTACATTGTTCGGACAGGAATCCCATGGCGCACAGTTCTTCTACGCGCAACGTCAATTCCTCCGAATAAGGTCCGTACATATGTAGTTCGTATTTTTCAGCGAATGCAAAGTTCATTTTCTTCGCGATGTATACCATTTTTTGCAGTTTTTTTCGACCGCTCACTTCTTGCGCCAGTGAAATGAACTGTACGATTCTGGCATGTTCTTGCAACAAGTTGCCCACTCCTCTCTCATTCTTTCAACATCTTGAGCATGTCCGCGTAAAGCGGTATTTCATCTTTCTTTTCGAGCAATAGATCTTCGGGGAAATAAATTTTATGGTCGGTGCGTCGTTTGCCTGATATGGCGTCCACGATGTCCGAGGAACGCGACAGCTCCCGCAATTCACCGCCTGGCATCTGCAAGTAAATTGGGACGCGTTCATTCTCTTCGCCGGGACGGTAAAAGTCGTATGGCAAATCAGAGGAAGAGTCGGCAACTAGATAATATTCCGGATCTAAACCCGCCTCTTTAAACAGTTGCTCCAGTTTGCCGATCTTCCGGTATTCCTTCGCGGGATCGAATTCGGCATATTGGAACAGCCTACGATTAATAAAGCGGTCGCATAAATCTGCCAAAATGGCATCTTCCTCTTTGCGCCACCATTGGAAATACGCTAATAATACACTTTCATCCAGTGATATGTAGTCTTCCAGTTGAAAAGTTTGATTGAAAAAAGAGCGGAAATGGACAGGGTCATAGGTGAATTGGTATCCGTTGTTGTGCAGCTGTCTCGCCCGATGCAAGATTTTCATCAGTATGACTTCGGCACTACGCGAAACCGGGTGAAAATACACTTGCCAATACATTTGGTATCGGCTCATTATATAATCTTCCACCGCATGCATGCCGCTAAACTTGATGACGACCTGTTCTTCTGCAGGCCGCATGACGCGCAGGATTCGTTCCATATCGAAATGTCCGTATGAAACGCCGGTATAATAGGCGTCCCGCTGCAGGTAATCCATCCGGTCCGCGTCAATTTGGCTGGAGATCATGCTGACGACAAGTTTGTCCGGGTACGTCTTGCCGATGACATCGGCCACTTTTTGCGGGAAATCAGGAGACACTTTTCGTAGAACGGCGTTCACTTCTGTATCGCCAACCAAAATTCGCTGCGTGAATTGTTCATGGTCCAGGCTAAATACCTTTTCGAAGGCATGCGAAAAAGGGCCATGGCCCAAATCATGAAGGAGTGCAGCACAAAGCGTAACAAGACGTTCTTCATCGTTCCATTCAG
>NZ_BQYK01000014.1:17520-24867 GCF_023168145.1 Sporosarcina sp. NCCP-2222 | reverse complement strand
CTGGAATTCCCGTGTACCGATGACGTCCCAGATCACTTGGTCCCGTACATGGATATACCGGTGAACCGGATCTTTGAATACTTTCTCTTCCAAAAGCTTTTTATTTTTGTATTCCATCTCCCGCACCTCCGTCCATCCATTTTCTTAAGTATATCAAAAAGTCCTGCGAACGGAAGATGGCAAATGTAGTGATTTGGAACAGACTATCGACAACAAGTTGAATCAAATGTTTTTCATAAAGTGTTGCAGTTTGAATGAATAAAAGTATTCCCTGTTGTACACACTGACCTTAGGTTAGAAAGACTATGAATTTGGCAGGAGGCATGGAAATGGTGAAGGTCAGACAAGATGCTTGGTTAGAACAAGATGATATTTTATTAGCTGAAACGGTGTTGCGGCATGTCCGCGAAGGAAGCACACAATTGAGCGCATTCGAAGAAGTTGGCGATGCGCTAAACAGGACGGCCGCTGCTTGTGGATTTAGATGGAACGCTGTCGTGCGGAGAGATTACGAGAAAGAGCTGTCAGAAGCGAAAAAGGAACGGAAACAAGCGATGCGCGTCCTCGGTCCCGATTTCAAACGGCGCAGTCAGCAGCTGTTTACACCCGGAACGAACGGTGAAGGCGAAGAAAAAGCGGCTGTTCCGCTTTCGGCTCTCTCCCTGGACACAATCATTGCCTATTTAATCCGCTTGCATCATAACGGCGGAGGGGACTCGGAATCACTTCGTTGGAAGCATACAGCTAAGATGGCAAATGATAAAGTGCACATGTTGGAGCAGGAAATCGAAAAACTACAACGTGAAAACGCCACACTTCGCAATGACTACGAGCAGTTTGTACAAATCATGAACCGCGCACGCCGTCTCGTGACGTTGGAAGATACAGAAGATCGGGTTGCCCCTGTCTTTACAATGGAGAAAAACGGGAATCTCGTATCAAAAGAACCGCCGGCCAATAATTGACCCGGCGGTTTTCTTTATTCTATCATCTTCACAATCTCAAGCCTTTAGCATTTTTTGATTGCGCTCGACGACTCTTTTTAAATAAAACCCGTACAACTCCAGTTCCTCTGGCGTGAATCCTCCCATTTGAAGATCACCACTCAATTCCCGCAGCAATAGCTGAGTTCGGATGATAATATCGCTCACAGTCAGATCCGTCTCCAGCAGCTCGGATAAGGAGGCCATGACATCCGGCTGGATAACGGGATAAGTGAACTTTGTCGCCTCCCCTTGCAAGCCAGCCTCATACAGCGTGCGGATGAGCTTGGCTCGTTCCGAACCGCTCCCTTCCACGCATAAATACACCTGAACAGCCACACCTTGCCGCAATCTCCGCTGGGAGATGCCCGCAAACTTGCGCCCTTCCATGCTTAAATCATATGTGCCGGGGCAGTAGGAGCCGACAATCTCGTAAGCCTCAATCCGGTCTGCCGCTTCCGGGAAAAGCTGTTTGACAAACGCGACCATCATTTCGTATCCCTCTGGAATATCTATGGAGCCTTGCTGTTCCGATAAAACGAGAGAGATATTCAGCACCCCACTGTCGAGCACAACGGCAAGACCGCCGGAATTCCGGACAATGGTCTGATAGCCCGCCTCGTGAATCAACGGAACAGCCTCTTCGATATGGGGAAGCCGATGATCTTGGATGCCGAGAACCACTGTATGATCATGCACCCATGTCCGAACAGCCGGACTGCTCATCTGCTGTCCAACTAAGTGGCACAGAGTATCATCTGCGGCGAATGATTCCAATGCCGAACGCCCTCTTGCCGAAAATGATTCATCGATAAAACGCCATGTTGGCATATGAAGCGATAGTTCTTCGTTTGACTTCATACTATGTCTCCTGCTCTTTCCATCATCAAATTACAAGCTCTGCGCCGCTGTGATCAGCGACAGCTTGTACACATCATCCGCAGAACAACCGCGGGATAAGTCATTGACTGGCGCATTCAGCCCTTGTAAAATCGGGCCAATTGCCTCATAACCGCCTAGCCGTTGAACGAGCTTATAGCCGATATTTCCTGCCTCAAGCGATGGGAAGACAAATACATTCGCGTCCCCTTTCAGCTCGGAGTCCGGCGCTTTTTTCGCCGCCACTTCCGGAACATAGGCCGCATCAAATTGGAATTCGCCATCTAATGCTAATTCGGGATCGAGCGTTTTAGCAATTTTGACGGCCTCTACTACTTTCTCCGTTTCTTCAGAGACAGCAGAACCCTTTGTGGAAAATGACAGCATCGCAACTTTCGGCTCAATGCCGAATGCCTTCGCTGTTTTCGCGCTTTCCAAAGCGATTTCCGCCAGCTCCTGGGCTGTCGGGGCAATGGTGATCGCGCAATCCGCAAATACGAGTTTCTCCTCGCCCTTTATCATAATAAAAGCACCACTCGTCTTTGTGACACCAGGCTTTGTTTTAATGATCTGGAGTGCCGGCCTTACTGTATCCGCAGTCGAATGCGCTGCTCCACTGACAAGTCCGTCAGCACGTCCCGAGTAGACAAGCATCGTACCGAAGACATTCGCGTCCTTTAGCAGCTCCCTCGCCTGTTCCACAGTCGCCTTTCCTTTTCGGCGTTCTACAAACACTTCGATCAGCTCTTCGACATATGGTGCTTGTTCCGGATCAATCCACTCAATTCCGTCCATTTGTATTGATGCATCCGCTGCCGCTTGTTGTAGTTGCTGTTCATTTCCAAGCAGAATTGGCTTCACAATGCCTTCCTCTTGTAAGCGCACTGCAGCTGTCAGAACCCGGACATCCGTCCCTTCTGGCAAAACAATCCTCTTTCCGCGGTTGTCCAGTTGTTGTCGCAGCTGGTTGAATAAATCTGTCATCCGGCATCCACCCTTCTTTTTCTTCTGTCCTCTTAGCATACCACTGCCAAGGGGATTCGGAACAGCCATTTACTTCTTGTCAAATTGATGACATGAAGCGCCTGTTGCCGCTTTCCCGGGTTCAATATGCTACACTGATAGTAGAATAAATTCAAAACGCAAAGGAGTTTGAATCCACTTGAACGAAGCTGCAATAACACTCGATGGTTGGTATGTATTACATGATTTCCGCACGATGGACTGGGCTTCTTGGAAGTTGATCTCGAAAGAGGAGCGTCAAGAAGCGGTCACTGAATTCATGGCATTTTTAGATAAACTGCAAACAGCTGACAATGAAAAAACGGGAAGCCATGCTTTCTACACAGTCGTTGGCCAAAAAGCGGATTTCATGCTCATGATGCTGCGTCCGACGATGGATGAACTTCAACAGCTTGAAGCTGAATTCAATAAACTAACGATTGCCGACTACACTGTGCCGGCGTATTCTTACGTATCGGTTGTTGAATTATCGAACTACTTGGCTGGCGAATCAAACGATGATCCATATCAAAATCCATACGTCCGCTCTCGCTTGTATCCAGAACTTCCACGAAGCCAGTACGTCTGCTTCTATCCGATGGATAAAAAACGCGAAGGCGATGACAACTGGTATATGCTCGACATGGACAAGCGGAAAGAATTGATGCGCAGCCACGGAATGATTGGCCGCGGCTATGCAGGCAAAGTGAAACAAATCATTTCCGGCTCTGTCGGATTCGACGATTTCGAATGGGGCGTCACCCTCTTCTCAGATGATGTCCTGCAGTTCAAAAAACTTGTCTATGAAATGCGTTTTGATGAAGTGAGTGCACGCTACGGCGTCTTTGGCTCTTTCTTCGTCGGAACTCTTTTAGACGGCGATCAAAAGGCTGCATTCTTCCAAATTTAATGACACAAAAAGACCGTCCGATTGGGCGGTCTTTTTTAATGTCTATAGATATTTCTTATACACATAACTGGTTTTGGTATAATCCATTTTGTCTTCATAAAAACGATGGGCACCCGTCCGTTCCAAGCCTGAAGACAAAGAAATGCTTTCGAATTTGTTTTCTTTTGCCCATTCCTCCACAAATGACAGCAGCCTTTCCCCATTGCCTTTCGAGCGTATCGTTTGATCTGTAACCAAATCGCAAATCCAGACAAACTTGCCGCTTGAAAGTGTGATCATCGGTTTAAAACCAATAACCGCAGCCATTTTATTTTGTTCGAAAAGAGCAAACATCCTATATCCGTCGCTCTCTTTGGCCGCCATCACTAATTCAACATAACTGTTTTCATGCAAATGAGGCCGCAGCTGCTTCATAATTGGAAATGCCCCCAGAATTTCTTTCGTAGAAAGAAGTTCTTTAATCATCATTCTGCCCTCGGAGACTGAGCCATTTCATTCCTCCCCAAGCCACTTCAAAATATCTTTCTTCATGTCATGTCCGACCCAATACGTCAAGGCTTCCTCCTCACCGACTTTATCGACGAGATGCTGGACATAGGCAGCGCCGAGCAAGTAGCCGATGCGGTTCAACCCGAAATAGGAACCCCCTGACAAACGGAACCACTCCTTCTCCTTCGGCATATCCCATCCCGCCATGGCATCCTCGAGGAAACGCCGTTTGATTTCGGCTTTATTTTCATGGAAGCAGGCGGCCCATGGGTCTCCTTCATTGTCAAAGGTGTAATAGACCGATTCGCGAAGGCCCGGCACCATCTTCATCGAGAGGTACGTTGCCACGCCTTCTGTGTAAAGAGTCGTTAATCCGCTCGTCCAATCTATACTGGACCATTCAATCCCATTTTTCGTCCCAAGGGCAAAATGCGTGACATGGCCAATTTCGTGGGCCGCAATCACTTCCAAATGCTCTTTTATTGGAGACAGCTTTTCTGCCGCGAAATAAATGGTTCTCTTTTCAGTTCGCGTAACGAATGCATTGGAACCGAATGTCCCGACGATTAATTTAAATGTTAATTCCAGATCGAGCCCAAATGTCTTTTCAAAATCATGTTCCACTTTCGACAAGACATCTGGCATGGCTGCAGAGAATGTCTTGAGACTATCCAACTTAGCTGGATATTGCTGCAAGGCAAGCTGCAGGCGTTCTTCCGTCCTAGGGCAATGGACCGGAAAATACAGTTCAAAAAGACTCGCGTGGCTCTGTATATATGTTTCCAACTCTTCACGTCCAAACGGATCGGACGCTTCGTATTTGTGAATAAAATCCGGAATGATATTTTCAATTTTCATATTGCTCCCCCCTTTCCCACTACTCTATCACAATCCGAATCTTTTTTATGTATGATTGGCGATCTGTCTTCATATGGTAGTCGTGAGGGGGTTTTGCTGTGGCCGTTGTTAAAGCCACTGACAAGGAAGTAGATCTGTTAGCCCGATTGATGCGAGCCGAAGCGGAGGGTGAAGGGGATTTGGGTATGCTGATGGTCGGCAATGTCGGGGTTAATCGGGTGCGCGGGGACTGTCTTGATTTCCAAAATATCCGGTCGATACAGCAGATGGTGTTCCAGCAGCCGGGCGGGTTTGAAGCGACCCAAAAGGGTTACTTTTACCAGCGTGCACGGGAGCAAGATCTCCGGCGAGCCAGACGTGTGATCAATGGAGAACGTTTCCATCCAGCGACCCGTTCCCTCTGGTTTTTCAGACCGACCGGAGATTGCCCTGCCCAATGGTACAATCAGCCAAATACCGGCCGATACAAATCGCATTGCTTCTTTTCCCCAACAGAAGAAAATTGTCCTCAAATTTAAAGATGAAAGGATGAAGTTGAAACATGGTCCAATATTATTGGAATCCGGCTTACCCGCAACAGCAGATGATTCCGCCACAAGTGACGTTGCCGAGCAACAGGCCGCCAGCTACGGGAGAGCAATCTTACATTGAAAACATTTTGCGTTTAAACCGCGGCAAGCCGGGAGTTTTCCACTTCTCATTCGAGCATGCCATTGAGCCGGGCAAAAACACATTGGCCGTTGTCGGAAGAGTGGAAGCAGCCGGACGGGATCACGTCATTTTAAGTGAAGTCGGCACGAACAAACGCTATTTGTTCCCGATGATCTATTTTGATTATGCGGAGTTCAATGAGGAACTGAACTATTTTAATCAGAATCCATTAGGATAAGCAAAAACACTTCCGTCCATAGACACGATGACGGAAGTGTTTTTGTTAAGCCATCTTTTCCTCAAGCAATTGCCGAAATGGTACCGGCTCATCCAGGCGAATAGCTGCTTTCCTGAATGGTTTCTCCATTCCGAGGAGCATCGTCGCCGTCAAAGGAACATTAAAGTGAATGACACAATGTGCTTTCCCCTCTTCAAAATCCCTGGCGATAAAGTCGATGACATCCTTATCTTTCAACGAAACTGCTTCAGCTTCTGCTCCCCATTCGATCTTCTCGATAGCTTGATACGGAATTTCCATCCGTTTCCCTATGCCTAGCGCCACATATAGCCGGTCCTCTCCAACAGTTACCGGATTGAGCCGTACCGCTTGGATATCAGCAAGGAAATAGACGATGGAATAGACATTGAGGACAAGCAAGCCAATCGCAAGGAGCACGGATTTTTCGTGCAGCCACCAATGAAAGCCGATTGTTTCAATGGCAATCGCATGAATCAGCATAATGTAAAACGCCACTAAACTGGTTTTCTGATGCAACGTAAACTGATTTTCAGCGAGTTCCGGTTTTCGCTTCCACGATGCAAAAGCATAATAAAACATAAGCGATTCCGCTGCCAGCATGGAAACGAGCGGATGCCTGGATACTTTCTGTTTCACTAGGGTAGGAAAAGCAAATAATCCACTCGTTTGTTGAAGTTTCATCTCTCTAAAAATAGATGGGATATGTTTAATCAGCAGAAAAATCAAGCTGAGCTCCGCTAACAGGAAAAGTGCCTCCCCGCCAATTGCAATGTACGGAATAAAGGCAAATGGCGCAAAGTAGGTGGATGGAATGATAAACCGGGACGCGACAAGACCAAGCACCATGAACGTAACAAACCGTTTCAGGGTAAACCCTTTTTTCCGCGTCATTGCCAAAATGAGCAGCGGTGCAACAATCGATAAATCAACGAGCGAGCCAATCACCATCCCCCGGGTATCCGGCGGCAACGGAATCGCCGGCAACCGATACGCTAGATAATTGCTGAAAACGACGGCCGTGAGAAGAACTGCAAATATAGGTGTCTTGGAGCGGGATTGTTTAGCAATCATGGAAACGCCTCCTTTTCTATAGTGTATCAAATGGCCAGTAGGGAGATTGTGGCTATTATCCGAAAAATAATACAATAACAGCGATGCAAGAGAAGTTGTCGCGTGTCCTAGGACAAGATACGAGTAATTAGTGGAATATACGAGCGGTTCGAACGGAGATACGAGCGGTCATCGGAATATACGAGTGGTTGAAAATTTATACGAGAGGTTCTAGAAGTATACGAGAGGTTCCAGAAATATACGAG
>NZ_BQYK01000014.1:0-17463 GCF_023168145.1 Sporosarcina sp. NCCP-2222 | reverse complement strand
TTGACCAATCAAGAATTTGATTTAATAGTTGGTTTACTCTTGTCTAAAAATATCATGAGATACGGGCTGTCCCCAAATTATACGAGCGGTTTGCGACGGGATACGAGCGGTCATCAGAATATACGAGTGGTTCGGAAGAATATACGAGAGGTTCTAGAAAGATACGAGTGGTTCGAGACGCGATACGAGCTGTATTCAGATTATACGAGCGGTACGGAAGCGTATACGAGCGGTTCGTCCATTTCCGCTAGACGCGGGAATGAACAGTTCATTGCCTGCTCCAACTCGCGCTAAATGCAAAAAACTTCCTCTTTCTCTGCACAATTAAAAACTCCCCCCTTCCACGCAAATAAAAAAAACAGCGGACTCCATTAAAAGAGTCCTGCTGTCCTAACTTCATTTACCAAACTTCACTGCTGCGATGATAAACATTACCCAGCCGATGATGAAGGCTACGCCGCCAATTGGTGTAATGGCGCCGAGTATGCCTACGCCAGATAGGCTTAATGCATACAAACTGCCGGAGAAGATGATGATGCCTGCAAGCAGCAGGTATCCTGCCCAGCTAAGCTGCGCAGAAGGCCCGAGCAAGGAAGAGCTCATCAGAATTCCGACTGCGATGAGGCCAAGTGCATGGAACATTTGATATTGCACAGCGGTTTCCCAAATGGCAAGATAATGTTCCGAAAGTTTTTCTTTTAATGCGTGGGCACCAAATGCCCCGAGTGCGACTGCAAGAGCGGCGTTCACTGCGCCCGCAATAATAAAAAATGGCATATGTATCCTTCTCTCCTTCAATTCGAGTACCTTTTAAGGGGGTGTCTGCGGCAGGAGATTTATCGAACAAATGCAGCAAAAGTCGTCCTGTCCATCTCCTAACCCGACCCTGCTCTACTTATCGTACCTCGTTTCCACCTGTTTTACCCTATGGATTGCATGACAAGTTTTCGACAATTTGCATGTAGAGCGACTGACATGAAATCCGAGTACAACAAAGGTGTCTCAACAAGCTATCAAAAGTCAAAAAGCGAGCCGCCATTCGCATCCTCTTCCTCTAACGGCCTGCCCTCCAGTGGTACTGTTGAAGAAACAGGCTGCGTGATTATTGGCTGCTGGACTCGTTCCTTTGGCAGCTCCGTGCGCTCTGGCCTTACTGAAGGAGTAGCGCCGAGCACCACTTCACAAAGCGAGCGGATGGCAGCAAGCGCTTCACGGACAGCCCGTTCGTCGTGAGCCGTTCTGGCCTGTTGCAGTTGACGTTCCATTTCAGCTAACACTTGTTCATGCGAAATCATTTTCCGGCTTCTCCCTTCTTTTGTGCAAAATGCATGCATTCCATCCCCGAAGATCGGCGGACGACAACGGATGGGAGTTCGCGGGTCTTAAACCCATAAACTTTGCAGCCGCGCGGATGCTTGGGATCCCACGTCACAAAGAAATGCCGGCATTGAAAACAGTTAACCGCCACGTTCATCTCCCTCTTTCACTTTCCACTGTATCACGGATGGCGAGCAAATTACACAGTGCGGCACCAGTCAATTGGCTGCTCTTCCCATTGCTGCAGTTGTTCATTCACCTTCGAAAACGGCCGGCTGCCGAAAAAGCCGCGGCTCGCACTGAGCGGACTTGGATGCGGGGATTCGATGATCGCATTTCGATTTGTATCAATCAAACTCTTTTTCGTCTGAGCAGGTTTCCCCCATAACACAAAAACGACCGGTTCATGGCGAGCCGACAACTTACGAATCACTTCAGCCGTAAAGAGCTCCCATCCTTTGCCCCGATGCGAATGGGCCTCGCCTTCCCGTACCGTAAGCACCGTGTTGAGGAGGAGAACGCCTTGCTCTGCCCACCCCGTCAGCATGCCATGCACTGGAATATCACAACCGATGTCCGTCTTTAATTCTTTGAAAATGTTGCGAAGGCTGGGCGGCAGTTTCACTTCTTCTTTTACGGAGAAACTGAGGCCGTGCGCCTGCCCGGGGCCATGATAAGGGTCTTGCCCTAAAATAACGACTTTCACCTGATGGAACGGCGTCAATTGAAAAGCTGTCCACATATCCTCCATCTGTGGATAAATAGGCGCTGAAGCATATTGTTCTTTTAGAAACTCCCTTAAATGTAAGTAATACGGTCGCTGGAACTCTTCTGCCAGCACTTCGTCCCAATCATTCTTAAACAATTGTTTCATCGCATATCACTCCTTGAAGTTAATGGTTACGTCATAGCCTGCGAATGAAAACATTTCTTTTAACGTCTTCTCTGCATTTTGTTCGGCCATTTGCAATACCCCTTGGCCTGCACTCTCTTCCAAAATCAATTTCTTTGCTTCCTCTGCGAGTTCGTAGCCTTCTTGAATGTCGGCCTTTTCCCGGAAGACTCCTTCATAGGAATAGATTTCAACCTGGTCGAAGTAAATTTCCGCCCCGCCCAGGAAGGATGCAGGCGGCAACTCTAATGTGGCCGTTTTGTTCTTTTCATTTATTGTAATATCCTTTTCAGTTAAATGGCTCAGGTCCACTCCCGCTTTCACCGAGCCAGGAATGACAACGAGCAATTGGCGTTTCGTGCCGGGGAGATTAACGCCGATACTTTGGCCAAACAGCTGGTTATCCTGCCTTTCAATGATGACTTTTGTATAGGATTCCGCTGTCGCGATTTCATTCAAATCTTGGATTCTCTCTAAAAAGACACCCTTGTCCTCCGTGAAGGTGCTGCCTGATTTTAAATAGTAGAAGGTAATGAACGGTAAAGCGATGACAAGAAGCACAACAAGGACCGCAACGAGAAGTATCGATCTTCTCCACATGGAAAAGAAAGCCTTCCCCATTCTCCAAAAGCTTGTCCGACTTCTTCTGCCTGTCACAGCTTCCATTGTGACAGCCTGTTCTCCCTCCGCCGCTTTCAGCTCTTCCAGTATCTTTTCCATCTCTTTAATCTTCTTCTTATTTCCCATACCCGGCTTCGCCCTCCTCCATACGCCACTTCTCTCTTTTTCACGTATTTTCGCTAGTAATCTGTACGTTCAGCCTATCGAAAAGTTTCCGATTCAACAACTGAAAAGATGCCCTGTGCAGGAGTCTCCTGGAAAGGGACAATTTCCGACAATTGTATTTTTTCTTCGTTTTGATTACCATTAAAGACGTACGTAAACCATCATAAAGGGGTTTTCTGTTATGACGTTGAAAAAGACACTAACCATTGCGGGATCAGATACATCAGGCGGCGCTGGCATTCAGGCCGATTTGAAAACATTTCAAGAACACGGAACCTATGGCATGACCGCCTTGACGGTCATTGTCACGATGGATCCCGATAACAATTGGGCGCATCATGTCTATTCCCTGCCCATCGACGTATTGAAAGCGCAACTACAAACAGCCCTTTCGACAGGCATCGACGCAATTAAAACAGGTATGTTGAGCACGGAAGAAGTCATCCAGACAGCTGGAGAGGCAATCAATGAATCCGGGCTCGATCATGTTGTCATCGACCCGGTCATGGTATGTAAAGGGGAAGACGAAGTATTGAATCCAGGCACTGTCGATGCGATGGTGAACTATTTACTGCCGAAGGCGGAAATCGTAACACCTAACTTGTTCGAAGCAGGCCAATTGGCTGGCATGAAAACACCGACGTCTATTGAACAAATGAAGTCAGTCGCCGAAAAAATACATTCACTTGGCGCAAGAAATGTAGTTATTAAAGGCGGCAAGCAATTGCAGCATGACAAAGCGGCAGACTTGTTCTATGATGGCCAAACATTCACGCTGCTGGAAGCTGAAAAGACGGACACGCATTACAACCATGGCGCTGGTTGCACTTTTGCAGCTGCCATCACTGCGAACCTTGCGAATGGACTTGACGTCCGCGAAGCAGTGATCGAGGCGAAAAAGTTTGTCACGGCGGCAATCGCGAACGGCTGGAAGCTGAATGAGTATGTCGGTCCAGTGATGCATGGCGCGAAAAACCGTTTGGGAGCTCCCGAAATTACGACTACAGAAATCTAAATCTGATGGGAAGCCGTCTCTCCACAGAGGCTTCCTCTTTTTTTATTCTTTCAGGCCCTAGTCGGAAGATGCATGTGGACGTGCCCCATCAAGCACGTATACTGCAATCATCCAAACGTTTCGCTATACTGAATAAATACATGACTATGTAAGTAGGAGGAGTATGAATGGAACTCGTACAACCGGCTCATTTGCAAGAACTGATTGATTCCTTTGCGAATAAAGACGTGTATATACATTTAGAGACGACCAATGGATCCTATGCCTCGCATTTCAAGGAAGGTTTTTTCAATGCGGGGGCTTTTATCCGTAACGTCGTCGTGAAATACGAACTTGGAAAAGTGGCTGGCGAATCACCGCACCGGATCGGATTGAAACTGCCGTACGGATGGGTTTATGCCCAAGGGATCACGCATTATACACTCGATGAACATGGAAGGCTGCTAATGGCTGGCCTAGACCCGGACGGCAAGCTTGCCGTATCGCTAGAAATCAGCGAAACGCCTTTTACATATTAAGACCACAGCGGACGCGTTACTATAATTATGCAAGGAGGATTTCTTATGATTAAACAAGAACGCCATGTGCTTGTAATATTTCCCCATCCGGACGACGAAGCGTTCGGCGTGTCCGGTACGATTTCCACCTATCGTGAAATGGGCATCCCAGTCACCTATGCCTGCTTGACGTTAGGAGAAATGGGCCGGAATTTCGGCAATCCCCCATTCGCCAACCGGGAAACGCTACCTCAGATCCGGAAAAAGGAACTGTTGAAAGCAGCAGAAGCGATGGGCCTTGATGATTTGCGCATGATGGGGCTTCGTGATAAAACGGTAGAATTTGAAGATGATGAAAAAATGGTGAAGCTCGTTGCAGATTTGATTGACGAGACCCAGCCATCTCTCGTCATTTCCTTCTATCCGAATTTGTCTGTCCATCCTGATCATGATGCAACGGCGAGAGCAGTAGTCCGGGCTATCCGGCGCATGCCGGAAAGTGAACGGCCGACTCTCTATACAATTGCCTTTGCCCATAACACGAAGGAAGTGCTTGGGGATCCGGACATAATTCACCATGTGGAAGGCGCTGCAAAGAAAAAACTGGCAACGATGAATGCCCACGCATCCCAAACGGTCTGGATGATGCAGGATATGGAAAAACGCTTGGCTGAACAAGACCCAGAGGCATTGAAATGGCTTCATTATGAACGGTTTTACACATATCGATGGGATCAGGATTTCGAATAAATAGAAAGAAGCCGCCCGGAAACAGGCGGCTCCTTTCCTTATTTAATTTGCAAACGCTTCCATCCCTATATCTTTATAAAACAACTATATTTTTGAAGTTTACGATTAGATAGAAACGGTTATAACATATTGGTCATGGCAGCAGCCTTCTACTATCTCAATGCAATTGACTGATTAGTAGGACTTTTTTCACCACCATTTACATTCGAACTAATCTACTATATTATGTATAAACATTCATAAAAATATCATATTTATACATCAGAGGAGAGAGTACGTTGAATCAGTTCCGCTTATCCACTTGGTTTTACTTTTTGATTCCATCTATACTTGGAATAATTTTATTCATGATTCCATGGCCATTTGAAAGCGGCTGGAAAGTGCCAATTGCGAAGTTGGCCGATTGGCTTTCAGGCATTGTAGAACCGGCTATGCCGATGGCAGCCACTATCATCATTACTATTGCAGCACTTGGTTCTGCCATCTTTTTATTCATTCCAAAAGACGGAAATAAACCTTCCTTATTGGAAAGTCTTTTTAAGGTAACGCCTTTCTGGACTATTACTCGGGTTCTGGGAGCCATTTTTGCCATCATGGTCACATTTAAAATGGGACCTGAAGCAATTTGGAGTGAAAATACAGGCGGTCTTTTGCTGGCGCCGGATGGTCTTGTTTCTTTCCTATTCACCATCTTCTTATTTGCCGGGCTCCTGCTGCCGCTTCTTTTAAACTTCGGTCTACTCGAGTTCTTCGGCACGATGATGGTAAAAGTAATGCGACCTTTGTTCCAATTACCGGGGCGGTCCTCTATTGATGCTCTCGCTTCTTGGATAGGCGATGGTACTATCGGTGTCCTGCTTACAAGCAAGCAATACGAGGATGGCCATTATACAAAAAAAGAAGCAGCGATTATCGCGACAACTTTCTCTGTTGTTTCAATTACCTTCTCGCTCGTCATTATTGATACGGTTGGACTTGATCGCTACTTCCTTCCATTCTACGCAACTGTGGTTGGCACAGGTATTATCCTTGCGCTAATCATGCCGCGGATTTATCCGCTGCGTGGCAAGAAGGACGAATATATCGATGGACGGGCTTATACAGGTGAAGAGGAAAAGCTGCCGGAAGGATACAATGTATTCAGCCACGGCTTGGAGAACGCCCTCGTCACGGCATCAAAAAACCGGAACCTCGGTAAGATTTTCACGGACGGGATGCGAAATGTATTTGATATGTGGCTTGGCGTTGCACCTGTCGTCATGGCATTCGGTACGATCGCTCTGATGCTGGCTGAATATACGAGCGTCTTCACGATTCTCGGAAAACCATTTGAACCAATCTTATCCGTTCTCGGCATTCCGGAAGCTGCAAATGCGGCACAGTCCATGGTGGTCGGATTCGCTGATATGTTCTTGCCTGTCATTTTGGCAGATGGTGTCATTACATCGCAAATAACATTGTTCACGATCGCAACGATTTCCGTTGTTCAGCTGATCTATATGTCAGAAGTCGGTGGTTTGATTCTTGGAACGAAAATACCGATCAACATCTTAGACCTCATTATCATATTCATCTTGCGAACGCTCATTGCCCTGCCGATTGTTGCAGGTGTAGCGCATCTATTGTTTTAATAACAACGAATCCCCTCACGGCCGTTATGTGGCAGTGAGGGGATTTTTCTTACATGGTGACTGTCCGTTTCATTTTTTACGCGACATCTATTTTTTTACAAAACAACCTTTGAATAAGCGTTTCCAGCAAAAACGGCATTTCTTTAAAGGCACTTTCTACATGCAGCCGTTCTGTCTTCTGATGCGCATCCTTTCCGAATGGCCCGACATTTAACACAGGCGCTTTCAATTCACCCATCTCTTCAAACGGTATGCTGTACGTCTCGCCCCAAACAGGGGTATTTCTTTCAAATGAGGTCCAGCCTTTCGCTGTATCGTCATAATTCACATAGCTTAAGTCACAAATGCCATTGAAATAATGGATTTGCTCCAGGGCAATGTCGAAGGACTTGCCCGTCTCCTGCACGAGACGAACTGCTTCTTGAATGAATGGATCATTAGACGAGTTGACGGCCGGATAATAAGGCGGGGCGTACAAAAGCACGGTAGCCGGCGCAAGCTCTTGGCATTGAATCATCAGATCATCCACAATGCGGAGAGATTTCTCCCGGTCATCCCATTCATCATGCGCCAGCACCTGCGCTTTCAGCCGTTCCACTTCAGCTGTTCCCAGTTTCTCTTCTGCATGAGCGAGCAATTGCTCATAACGCAGTACCCTCACTTCACCGATGCCTTTCACTTGTTCCCGCTCACAAATGGCCTGGTAGCTTTCATTGCATGCCGTCATGGCCTCCCTTGCAACTTCCTCGAACAAGTCCATGACGTCTGCCGCAGTCCGTTTGAATAAAAAGACATTATAGAGCGCCGCAGCCCGGTAAGGAGTCTGGGTCGAGTATTGGAATTTCAGATCCTTCTGTTGCAATGAAACCGGAAGCGGTGTGCTTTCTCCGAGGTCTGTCTCACGGAATTTTTCATTCCATTCCATCCGTTGCGTCAGGAAAGAAGCAATATAATTGGCTGTCATTCCTTTGAGCGGCTCACCGACATGTGTTTCTTTCCCATAAAATAATGCAGCAGGCATGATCTTTCCGATGGTACCGGAATAGATGTATTCCTTAGTATCCGTTGGCCCCTGCGAGAAGGACGGTTCACTGTTCAAAAAGAGTTTATACGTAAGGCGATACTCATCTCGCAAGCGGACAAGCGCCTTGACGGCTGCACGCATGCCTGCCGAATTCACTTCTTCATCCGGAACAGCTGTCAGCAAAAGATTAATTGGCCACTGTTCGATACTCGCCTTTTCTATCAGCTGCATATGAAGGGCGAGACCCATTTTCATGTCCATCGTTCCACGGCCGAACAAGTAATCACCGGATTCGAGGTCTACCCGTGCAGCGAGGGGCAGCTCATGTTTGAATTCATGAAGCTTTTGAGTCAATTCCTCCGGATGGTAGGCAAGCGGCTCCAACACGCCATATTCTTCGGTTTGGACAGTATCAAAATGACTGATCAGCACGACTGTTTCCACAGCATCCGGATGCTTGTAAAGCGCGGTCAATGTACTACGCCCGAGCCCTGCATCATGTAATACTAACTGCTCAGGATGCTCCTGAAAGTAACGAAGCTGCTCCATCTTCATTTTCAACTTTGCGGAAAAAGTCCGCTCTCCATCCGTTAATGTTTGGCTATCCCAGCTGACAAGTTCGCATAATAATTCCCGCAGCGTTTCAGATGTGTTCCACTTGTATTGATTCATACCAAAAACTCCTTATTTAAACCCGTATTTTTAATAGGGTACGAGATGTTGTCGTCTTACCCTATTGTCCTGCTTGCACAATCAGCAAAGACCTTCTGAGAATTTTTCCGCTATCTTTACAAAATATTCGATTCCGTACCGCATCGCCTTTTCATCCACTTTAAACTTTGGATGATGCAGAGGATACGCTTGCCCAAAATCCGCGTTATGGACGCCGATGAATTGCATAGAGGCAGGTACGACTTCCGAATAGGCTGCAAAATCTTCCGCTCCAAATATCGGTTCTGCCAACGGGATGACATTCTCTGAGCCGACCAATTCTTCCGCAACACTTTTTGTAATAGCCGTCGCTTTTTCATCATTGATGACGGCTGGGCAACCGATATCCCATTTCACCTCTACTTGCGCACCGTGAGTAGCCGCAATTCCTCTTACCACTTGCTCCAAATAGTCCCTTGCCTGGACGCGGACCTCGGGATCAAGAGAACGGATTGTTCCGCCAAGCTCGGCCGTATCCGCAATGACATTCAAGGAATTGCCACAATTAAACTTAGTGACTGTAATGACTGGCGCTTTTAGAATTGGCAACTTTCTTGCAACCACATGGGAGATATTCGTGGCAATTTCGGCACCAATGATGAGCGGATCAACTGTCAACTCAGGTGTTGAAGCATGGCCGCCGCTGCCAATGATTTTAATTTCAAAATCATCACCCGCTGCATTCATAGCCCCGGCACGCATCGAAAACTTTCCAGCTTCTTCATATGGGTAGACATGAAGCGCGAATACGTAATCGACGCCTTCCATAACCCCTTTCTCCACTAACTCGATGGCTCCTCCAGGGGTCACTTCTTCCGCGTGCTGAAAAATGAAACGAAATTCGCCGCTCAACTCATCTTGTTTATCAGACAACGCTTTTACTGTACCTAACAGCATGGCTGCATGGACATCATGCCCACATGCGTGCATGACTCCCGAATTCTTTGATTTGAAATCGATTTCGGTTTCCTCTACGATCGGCAACGCATCGATATCCGCTCGAAACGCAATTGTATACGTCTTGTCCGCCGTTTCCTTTCCACCTTTGAGTACCGCATAGACGCTAGTTTTCGTTGGACGCGTCACTGATACACCCGGAAAGGTACTGACAAGATGATAGATATAATCAGAGGTTTTGTATTCCTCATAGGACAGCTCTGCATTTTCATGTAGATGCCGTCTCCACTTGATCACTTCTTGTTGTAAATCTGTAGATTCACTCAACACCAACGCCTCCTCATGTTGTTAAAACGGTCCATAATTGATTGCCTGTGCAATGATTAAAAAGATGATGGCAATCACGACTTGCATGAGAAAATAAGGGAAGACCCATTTCACCCATTTCGTGAACGGAATACCGGCAATGGCTAACCCGGCCAGTAAGACGCCGCTTGTCGGAATAACCATATTTGATATTCCATCACCCATCTGGAATGCGAAAACAGCCGTTTGCCGGGTCACGCCGATCAGATCTGCCAATGGTGTCATAATCGGCATTGTCAATGCTGCCTGGCCACTGCCCGAAGGAACGATAAAGTTCAGGAATAGCTGCATAATGAACATCCCGACTGCGTTAATGGAGGCTGGCAAGTGCCCAACTAGCGAAGACGCATAGAACAAAATCGTATCCAGCAAACCGCCGTTTTTTGTTATAACTAATATAGTTTGAGCGATCCCGATGATGAGGGCTCCTGCAACCATTTCACGTGCTCCGGCGATGAATCCATTAGCCATCTGGTTCGGTGATAATTTTCCAATTACGCCCATAATGATGGCGCTTAAGAGGAAAATCCCTCCGATTTCACTGATATACCATTGAAATTTAATTACACCAACAACAAGCGCAATAAAGTTCAACAGCAATACGAGTAACGCAAGCTTATGACGCAGGCTCATTTTAAAGTTTCGATCGATTTCTATCTGTTCGTCCGGATTAAACTTTCCATAAACACCTTTGCTTGGATCTCTTTTCACTTTCCGTGCATGGAAATAGATATAGAAGACAGTCAATAAATAAAATACGACATAAATCGCAATTCGCATCCCCATGCCTGAATAAATCGGCAGCTCTGCAATGCTTTGTGCGACTGCGACATTGAAGGGGTTTGTAATCCCGGTAACAAAACCGGTTGCCAGTGTACCAAGCATGACAATCGCAAATCCGGTCAACGCATCCATTCGAAGCGCCATTGTCATCGGCACGATGATCGCAATGTAAACGAGCGTGTCTTCAGCTGATCCAATCAATGTCCCTAACAATGAAAAAATTAAGACCAGCAGCGGAATTAATAGTTTTTCCTTTGTCCCAAAACGCGCTGCCACAAAAGTGATGAACGAATCAATTGCTCCGGTCGCTTGCATAATTCCTAAAGCGCCACCAAATAGAAAAACGAATAGAATGATTGGTGCACCTTCCACTAATCCATGATGGACGCTGTTGAACATCTCCAATGGGCCAACAGGCGAAGAATCAACGAAGTGGAAGGAGGTCGGATCCACAACAGTCCGGCCGTCCTTTTCCACCCGATCGTATTGGCCGGCTGGTACAATATAAGTTAATATCGTCATAACGACGATGACTATGAACATAAGGAAAAAGGCATTAATCCCTTTCTCCGGTGTTTCCTGAGTTTGTACATAACTCCCCTTATCTTCCCTCATCCTGCCACCCCTATAGTTCTCAATATTTAGAAAATTTTAGCTGCATTTATATTACTTCACAGGCTTGGCCTTTATGTCTGAAAGTGCCTGCTCCTTCTTCTGCAATTTCACTTTGTAAAATATCATACAAGCGATGAAAAACCCTACGCCATAGAACAAGCCAATACGTTGGCTCGGGTCAAAAGCCAAGAATATGAGAATCAACAGACAAAACGTGATACAGATGATTGGAATTGCAGGATAGAAAGGCACTCGAAAGCCTAAATCGCTTACACGTCCCCCTGCTCTCAAATACCGTTTGCGGAACATAAGCTGTGAAGTTGCAATTCCCATCCACGAAATCGTCACCGCGATGCCTGCAATCGACATGAGGAGAACAAATACTGCATCCGCTTCCATAACACTTGTCAATAAAGACAACAACGAGAAAGCCATTGTAAAATACAACGCATTCAAAGGCACTTTTCGTTTCGTCAGCTTGCCAAAAAGCTTTGGAGCCATTCCCTCATTTGCCATCGACCATAATAAACGGGTAGATGCATATAAGCATGAATTTCCGACAGACAGAATGGCTGTCAGGATAATGAAGTTCATAATGCCTGCCGCATACGGCACACCTGCAATCTTCATCAGCGTAACAAACGGACTTTCCAACAACCCAAGTTCTGATGAAGGAAAAATCGCAGACAGCACGATGATAGAGGCGATATAAAAAATCACAATCCGGAACAGGATGGTCCGAATGGCTCTTGGGATGTTTTTTCCCGGGTCATCCGTTTCTCCTGCCGCAATGCCGACCAATTCGGAGCCTTGGTACGAGAAGATCACATTCATCATCGTCACAAAGATGATGGCTATCCCTGCTGGAAATAGTCCGCTCGGCGCCAGATTCGTCAAGTGAGGCACCGGCCGGTCCGCTAACGGAATCCATCCGAAAATGGCTGCCACTCCGATAATAATAAAAGCGATAACAGCAAGCACTTTAATTCCTGCAAACCAAAATTCCGCTTCCGCGAATCCTTTTGTTGACAGGGCATTGAGGAAGAACAGCAACACCATGAATGCCGCACACCAAATCCAGACGGGTATATGGGGGAACCAATGTTGCATGAGAATTCCTGCTGCCGTAAACTCCACACCGGCTGTAGCCGCCGAACCGACAAAATACATCCAGCCCAAGGAAAAACCGACAGAAGGACTAATATAGCGGGTTGCATAAAGTTGAAACGATCCGGTTACCGGCATATGAACCGCCAGTTCTCCAAGACATGTCATGACCATGTATAAAATCAATCCGCCGATTAGATAACCAATGATCGCTCCGCCCGGCCCTGCCTGATTAATGGTGTACCCTACATTTAAAAACAACCCCGTCCCGATGACGCCGCCAAGCGACAGCATGAGCAAATGGCGGCTTTTCATCGAGCGGTTTAATTCCAGTGGTTCGGTGTTTCCCCTTGTGTTTGACATTCGATTCCCTCCCTTTCAAATTAGAAGCGAAGCGATAGACAGCTTAAACCACCGTCATGCTTTCGGACCTCTGACATGTCCAATTCAATTGTTTCATAGCCCGCTTCCACTAGCTTACGTTTCGTCTCCTCGTAACCACTCGGAATAATGACATAGTCATTGACACGAATCATATTAGCGGAATACTCATCTTCCTTCCCGATGATAATTTTTTCATAGGAATCAAAGGCTGGATGTTCAATAAACTCACCTGCTACGACCATACGATTTTCCCCTACGTACGCAATGCCAGTCTTTAAGTGGAAGAATTCCTTCAACGGGATGATTGTTGCTTCATACCCTTCCGCTTCAAGAATCGATTTTAATTGACGAGCGCCCTCTTCGTTTGTCCGATCGGAAATGCCGATGTAGAAACAGTCTTCTGCTTGAAGTACATCACCGCCGTCCAACGTGCCTGGCGCTTCAATATGAAATACTTTATCGTAGAATTTTCTCAGAACCGGTTCCATCTCTACAATTTCACGATTTCTGGAATCTGCTCCCGGATTGGAAACGACAGCAAATTCAGATGTCAATACAGCCGTATCTTCTACAAATGTTGAATCCGGAAATTCCTCACTGGCCGGTAGATGTGTGACAGCTACTCCACATTTTTCTAATGCTTCTACGTAAGCCTCATGCTGCTTGATCAGCACGTCATAATCCGGAGTCCCTAGATCGGAAGTCGTTAATCCATTTAAATAGCTCTTTCCTGGTGTTTTGACAATTACATTTTTAAACATATAAATGCTCCTTTTTTCTGTGTATTTTTATCCTCTGACAACCGGACAAGTCAGACATGTCGGTCCACCTGTACCCTTAACACTAATTTCTTCGCCTTTGTATTCGTGAACAGTTGCTCCGGCTTCTTCCAATTGCCGTTTCGTGAAATCGTTTCCATTCGGAATCACACAAATACGTGGAGCAAGCGCAAGCACATTGCAGCCGAGCACGTCATATTCTTCTTTTGGAACTTCGATCAACTGAATGCCCCGTTCCAGTAACAGCTGTCTAAAAAACACGGGCATTAATCTGGAATGGACAACAGCCAAATCCTTGTCGACCATACTGATGAAGGACATCAAATGGAGGCACTCTGCTTCTCCTAAATCATGTGGAAGCTGCACAACGATGAATTCATCCACCATATTGGCCGTCAGTTCTTTTAACTGGCGAATCGCTTCGTCATTTGTCCGGTAACCCCGGCCGACTGCGAGAGTCCGATCATCCAGCCAAACAATATCTCCCCCGTCAGCTACTGCCTCTCCGGTCAACTCGCCTACGATGGGAATGCCCTTTTCTTGCAGAAATTCTTTATACACTTCTGCTTCCGGCTGCCGCAATGATTTCCCGGATTTTAAAATGATTGCCCCTTCAGGCGTGAACTTAACCGGATCGTGCGCATAGAGGGAATCCAGTCCCACTTTCTCTGAAGCCGGCAAGTAATCAATTTGCTCGACATGCTGCTCGAGGATTTCTATGAAGTTCGTGAACTCTTCCACAGCCTCTTCAAAACTTGGTTCCTCTAAATAGTTAAATGTTTTCCAAGCGCCTCCCAAATGCGCTTGACTTTGAAACGCCTCGTTCGGATGCTTCACAATGACATGTTGCAACGGTGCAAACATAGAAGAACAATATTTCATTTCACTCACCCTTTTCCGCATAGTGGAAACACTTTCCGTTGAAAGGAAAGATTATATGTAAAATATATTCCCGTCATGATATAATGTCAATGTGTTTAGAAAAAAATAATTAGATTTTCACTTCTAACTCATTAATTTTATCTGACTATTTACTTAGGCGGTGTATTTTTATGCAATCTATCGATCGTGCAATGACTATTGCCAAAATACTAGCTTCCCAACCAACCGAGGTCGGTTTACCGATATCTGAACTGGCACAAGAATGCCGATTGCCACTTAGTACACTCCATCGCATTTTGCAAGCGATGATTAAACAAGGCTTGGTCGAGCAAGACGGACAAACGAAGTACTACAGACTTGGAACGATCTGGCTGGAATATGGGCTTCAAGTCTATGACACGATGGATTATGTGAATAAAATTCGTCCTGAATTGGATCGGTTGGCAAGAGAAGTGGAAGAAAGCGTCTACTTAAGCAAACCTGCAGGAGAAGAAGCCATTATTATCGAACGCATCGACAGCGAAAACAATCCGATTCGGATCTACGACCAACTGGGCAGCCGGATTCCGATGCATATTGGAGCGGCGAACAAAGCGATGTTAGCCGCTATGCCGGCGACCCGGCGCACTGATATCTTATCTGGATTAGTTTCAGCAGGCGAGATGAAAAAAATAGAGGAAGAACTCTTGAAAATTGGCCAGCAAGGCTATGCGGTGAGCCACGGGGAGAGAACAGATGGCACCTCGTCGGTTGCCGTGGCGGTGATAAATGGATTTGGTGAAGTAATTGGGTCCATCAGTATCGGTACCCTGACATTCAACCTTTCGGAGGACCGGCTTGCATTTCTTATTCAGCAAATACTCGATGTCGGACAACGAGTTTCCAACAAACTGGGCTATCGCCCATCGGATAGGCGATAAGAATTAAAAAAACCGCGAACAGTGATTCGCGGTTTTTTCCTATTAGGACAATTTCTTTTTTAGTTTTGCCAGCATATCTTCCGTCATGGCATCCAGGTCGTATTTCGCTTTGAAGCCCCACTCTTCGATTGCTGCAGAAGGATCGATATGATCTGGCCAGCTGTCTGCAATCCCTTGGCGCACTGGATCTACATCATAAGCCATTTGGAAGTCTGGAATATGCTTTTGAATGGCTGCTGCGATTTGAGATGGCTCAAAGCTCATAGCCGTTACGTTGAAGGCATTCCGGTGGATCAATTTCGACGGGTCAGCTTCCATCAAGTCGACAATCGCCTGCAAAGCATCCGGCATATACATCATGTCCATATATGTGCCCTCAGCAATGAACGAGGTGTACTTCCCTTCCTCGATCGCTTTGTAATAAATATCAACCGCATAATCGGTCGTACCGCCGCCCGGCTGTGCTACGTAAGAGATGAGGCCCGGGAAACGGACGCCGCGTGTGTCAATTCCGAACTTATGGTAATAATAATCGCACAGCAATTCGCCTGCCACTTTGTTGACTCCATACATTGTCGTAGGGCGCTGCAGCGTATCCTGCGGTGTATTTTGTTTCGGCGTGGATGGCCCGAATGCACCGATTGAACTTGGTGTGAAGAACTGCATGTCAAGTTCCCTCGCTACTTCAAGCGCATTCATTAATCCACCCATATTCAAATTCCAGGCGAATAATGGATTCTCCTCAGCTTTCGCGGATAATAGTGCTGCCATATGCATGATCGTGTCAGCCCCGAATTTTTTAGCAAGCTCCGACATCTGCTTACCATCCGTCACATCCAACAATTCAAACGGGCCAGACGTTTCCCCTTCAGGTTTTCGGATATCAGTTGCCAAAACGTTGTCTGTTCCATATTCGGAACGAAGCTTCTCTATCAATTCGGAACCGATTTGGCCAAGGGCTCCTGTCACGATGATCTTTTTCATATCGCATACTCCTCCTAATTGACAAGTGTATTTTTGGGAAGGACAAATTATTTCAGAATAAATGAAAGTGTTATTATTCCGGTATCATTCGATTATATTATGTACTTCCGGTAAATACAACCAGCAGTTTCACTTTCCAATATATACATGATCCCCCCCTTTTCCCCTGTCATCTGCTATACTTAGGGAAAAACTGAGGTGTACCCATGAAGGGTAAATTATTTCTTTTTATCGGCATGATGATTGCCTTTTATGTTTTATTAAAATTAAAAATATCTCTTTGGATCGTCTTTATTATCATTCTTTTGGGCACATTCGCCATTTCATTTGGCTATCCAGTTTTCATTACCTATCGCTCCAAAAGCATCCGGATGATCGACCGGTTTATTGTCTCGAATCACAGCAAGCCGTTATTTGGCTATGCGCATGCACTCGCCTACGGAAGCAAAGAAGATGTGATCCAGTCCTTGAAACGGATTATTGCCTCCTACCCACAAGCTGAAGTACAGGAGATCTACAAAGCCAATTTAGCCTTTTATCAAAAGGATCCAAAAAAGTTAAGAGAGGTCGCCCAAACTATGTCCTCTCCCGATTTCAAGAACTATTACAGCGGATTGGCCGCTGTGTTGAAAAAGGACTTGCCTTCAGCTGAAGAACTGGCTAAAGAAATCCGGACGCCATGGACATATCACTCGCTGCAGGCCGCAATCGCCTGGAAGCGAAAAGACGGGCAGCAATTCCGGCAAGAAGCCGACAAGGCAGTGAAACATGCAGTTGGTATGCAGCGTTATGTTATATTCCATACAATGAAACGATTGGAAGAAGGAAGGGTTTAATCTTCGTAAGGAGGTATGAACCGATGGAATACCTGGAAGATTCGTATGTCGAATAGAATAATGGCCATCGAGGGCTCGTTATTGAAGTGAGATTGGACGAACAGACATGGTAGGACATTGAACTTCCTTATAGAAAAATTCAACTGTATTTGCCGATGAAGTAGTAAAAGAAGTATACATTCCTACTAAAATAGCCATACGAAAAACCCGCCAACTTGAAGTGACCCCTAAAAGTTAGACACGATATTGCTTCAGGCAGCTTGGGTAAAATGAGTTCGGTATTGTAC
>NZ_BQYK01000013.1:60314-70614 GCF_023168145.1 Sporosarcina sp. NCCP-2222 | reverse complement strand
GCGAAGAGGTCACACCCGTTCCCATACCGAACACGGAAGTTAAGTTCTTCAGCGCCGATGGTAGTAGGGGGCTTCCCCCTGTGAGAGTAGGACGTCGCCGGGCAAAGGCCATCCCCTGTGGGGGATGGTTTTTTTGTGCTTAAATATAATAGATACCGTCAGGTATCTTTAAAGATCTTCTAAGAATCACTTAATTCAAGCAGGAACAGATTGTTAGTAAAGGGCTTTGCCGCAAGATGCTGGAGAGATGATCAAGCCGCCAATCTCCTTGAATTCCTTTCTATCACCGCCTGAACCCATCCTATCACCGGGTAAACGAGTTCTATCACCGCCTAAACCGATTCTATCACCGTCTAAACCAAATTGATCATCGCTTGACTACATTCAGCCCGTAAAGTGCCTGTTCATTCATAGTCAGACGTGGTACACTCGCCCCCGCCTATCAAAATCCACCTCCTCCCTTCCGCCAAATAAAAGATTATGTTGCGGGTAATCTCTTTTTCATTCATCATAAGGAAGAAGTAGAAATAGTTTAATAAAGGAAGATGACATGAAAAGTTTATCGATGATGTTGCTTACTTCCATTCGGCTTGTTACTTTGATGATCTTATGCATTTACTATATTCCAGCCGATAAAGCATCATGGACGGGTTGGTCGTTTTATGTGCCTGTTGCGATGCTGGTATTTGTTGTTACTCATTTCATCCATATGACGACTACGCGTTCTATTGTTCGGATGATCTGCTCGTCTGTCGACTTTCTACTGGCCTTTGGATTCGGTATGATATTTCCGGACAGCGGTTATTTGTATCTGATCTTTTTTGGCATCATTGCGACGACGGTTTTCATTGCCTTTGACGGGAAGCAAGTGGTGAAGGTGTTTCCGATTGCTTTCTTCATTGCGTGGGGATTTGTGAGTTATCGGCAATACGTATTGGGCGATTTTATGATTACTAGTAATTTAATCAATCTGACGTTTGTCATTTACTGTGCTTTGGTAGGGAGTTTGATTCGCCATATCCAGTTGGCAAAGGAAACAATCGCGGTGCAGTATGACCAACTGAATGAAACGCATACAGCGCTGCAGGAGGCGCACGGGCAGTTGGAGCGTTATGCAAATCAAGTGGAAGAGTTGACTGTGATCCGGGAGCGTAATGAAATTGCCCGGGAAATTCATGATACGGTTGGACATAAAATGACAGCACTGATTGTTCAATTGCAGTTGGCGAATGAAATGTCCGTCCGTGATCCGGATAAGGCCAAAGCGATTATTGGCACGTGTGAACAGTTGGCACGGGATTCGCTTCATGAGGTGAGGTTATCGGTTCGGACTTTGAAAGAAGAGGATCATTTGCAGGCGTCCTTCCTCCATGTCATGAAGGAACTGCTGAAGGAATTTGCCGACTCTGCCCATATGCAAACTGAATTGGATGTGCAGGGCGATTTGTCGTCAATCCCTCTTTTCTTGCAGCCCACCTTGAAGCGAATTGTCCAAGAGGCCTTGACGAATGCTAAGCGTCACGGGAATGCAGATGTTTGTCAGGTTTCTATTCGGGTGGATTCGAAGGAATTGCGGCTAGAGATCCAAGACGACGGCAAGGGGGCCGGGCAAGTGGTCCCGAGCTTTGGTTTATTGAATATGAAAGAACGGGTGGCCGAGCATGGAGGCATGCTGCAAATGGAGAGTGAAGAGGGAAAAGGGTTTACGATCCATGTTTCCTTTCCGTTGCAACGGGTGAGATGGTCATCGACAGGAGTGATTGCATGATAAACGTATTAATTGTAGATGATCAGCCTTTGATCCGCGAAGGGTTGAGTTCCTTGTTGAGCCTGCAGGAGGAGATTCATATTGTCGGTACAGCAGTGGAAGGCTTCGATGCTTTAACTCAGGCATCCCGGCTGGAGCCGGATATTGTCTTGATGGATATTCGGATGCCAGGTGTCAATGGAGTGGAAGGTACGAGGCTGATCCGTGAAAAGCTGCCGAATATTAAGGTTTTGATTCTCACTACGTTCAATGATAGTGATTTGATTTTCGATGCCTTGGAGGAAGGGGCCAGCGGCTATTTATTAAAAGATATGCCAACCGAGACGATTGCCAAAGCCATTAGCACGGTCTTCCATGGAGGCGTCGTGCTGCCAAAGGATTTTACGACCCATCTTCTGGCGGAAGGACGGCTTAAGCAAGCGGAGAAGGTATTGGAAGGCGCGTCGGAACCTCCTGAAGGCCTCTCTGAGCTGACAATCCGTGAGCGGGAAGTGTTGCAGTATTTGGGGCAGGGACTGAACAATAAAGAGGTGTCGGAAAGTTTATTCATAACCGAAGGCACAGTGAAGAACCATGTCTCAAACATTATCCATAAACTTGGCCTTCGTGATCGCACACAGGCGGCCATTTTTGCGGTCCGTTATGGTGTCACCACATTTTGAATATGACGTCTCGCATAAGGGGCTATGAAAAACGGCATACGCATGCCGTTTTTTTTCATGGCGAAAATCTATCGCGCGCCAGATGGTGAAATCTTCCCTTTCTCTTATGATAGGAAGTGAAGAAGGAGGCATTTGCATGTTAACGATGACGAATGTGAAGAAACGCTTTGGTGAGCAAGAAGTAGTAAAGGGGATTACTTTGCATGTTGGGAAAGGTGAAGCATTTGGCTTGCTTGGACCGAATGGTGCAGGGAAATCGACTACCATTTCTATGATTTGTGGACTTGTTCCGTATGATGAAGGTGACATTCAAGTGGATGGTTTATCTGTCAGCCGATCCCCTTATGAAATTAAAAAGAAAATCGGGGTTGTTCCACAGGATATTGCCCTTTATCCAACTTTATCCGCGCTCGACAATTTGGTATTTTGGGGGAAAATGTACGGCTTAAAGGGAAGAGAAGCAAAGGCCCGTGCCTTAGAAGTGTTGGAGACAGTAGGACTTGTAGAACGCGGGAAAGATCGGATTGAGACATTTTCCGGAGGAATGAAACGCCGCATCAATATTGGAGCTGCCTTGCTCCATCGTCCCGAGCTTCTCATTATGGATGAACCGACCGTCGGGATTGATCCGCAGTCGCGCCATCACATTTTAGAAACAGTGAAGCGTTTGAATGAACAGGGGATGACGATTATCTATACGAGTCATTACATGGAAGAGGTTGAATTCCTCTGCAAACGGATCGCCATTATGGACCATGGGCAAGTGATTGCAACCGGGTCAACGCAGGAGCTTTGCAAACGATTGGCCGGGGGAAATCAGCTGCTCTTGGATGTTGAGGAAGTGCGTCCTGCCTTTGTGGAGAAATTAAAACAGCTGGATGGAGTCGAGAAGGTCATGATTCCGGAAGCGTCTGAGATTCATCTCTATATAAAGCAAGACCAGGACATGATGGCCTCCATTGTTTCGATGGCTGCTAAAGAGGCTGTGAAACTTCGTCAAATCAAACTGAAAGAGGCGGACCTGGAAACACTGTTTTTACAGATGACGGGCCGTTCTTTGCGAGATTAAGGAGCGTTTTGTATGAAGAAAATGGTGTTGATTGCTCAAAAGGATATTGCCATCCAGCTGAAAGATCGAAAAGCTTTTTTGCTCTTGTTGCTTATGCCCTTTTTGTTAACTGCTATATTGGGATTTGCCTTAAAAGGGGTAATGGAGGGTGAATCGCTTCCTGCCACGGTCATCGGGGTCTATATGGAAGAAGATCCACTGGCTAGGGAATTCGTGGAGAACTATTTGCAACAGGATTTGACGATGTTGACGGTCAAGGTGGCGGCAACTGATGTGGAATTAAAGGATTGGGTTAATCAAGATGAAGTGGATGTAGGCATCATCCTGCCAAAAGAATGGGGAGAGCAGAAGACACCGGCAGCGATTTTAGCGGTGTCCGGCAAGGAGTCCAGTGCTCTTTTCACCCAGCAGCTCACGGATTCCTTCGCCCAAACTGCGTGGACGATGTCCAATTCGACTGAAAAAATCATGACTAATCTTGCTGTAGCTGCTTCCTATCAGGACCCGGCCATCCAGCCGGGGAAGGTCCAGGCGGAGCTGCTTAATGGAATGAAGGAAGTAGTGGAACGTAAAGGGCAGTATGTTGAGGTGGCTTCAATCGGGGAACGGGAAGTGTCCTCGATGCAATACTATGCTGCTGCGATGGCGGCGATGTTCCTTCTTTTCAATGCAGTTCGGGGAGGGAAGTCCCTTCATCAAGAACAGCATTCGGCCACATTAGATCGGCTGCGGATGACACCGACGCGGGTGGATTTCATTTTAGGCGGCAAGTTTTTAGGAACGTGGGGTTTGGCCTTCGGTCAATTCATTGTCTTCATGGCGGCCACGCATTTTTTCTTAGGAGTAGATTGGGGCGAGAGTGCGGTTCAGACATTATTTATCGGGCTTGTCTATAGCTTTGCCGTGTCTGGTCTAGCCATCCTTATTGCAGCTTTCTCCGCGAATGAAAAGACGGCCGACACGGCAGGCGGGATCATGGTGCAAGTGCTCGCGCTTTTGGGTGGTTCCATGCTGCCGTTATCCGCGTTTCCAGAAGTCATGCGAAAAGTGGCACTCGTCCTGCCGAATTCATGGGCACTGAATAGCTTTACATCCATCATGAACGGAGCGACGTGGGCGTCACTAGGAGCCGCCGCTCTTGTGTTGCTTGCCATCGGTGCCGCGTCCATCGTTATAGGCTCCGCCCGCATGCGGGTGAGTGCGTTATCGGGAGGAAAATGATTTGAGAAAAATAGTAGCGATTTGTTCGTTGGAAATGAAACGCACCTTTAAAAGGCGCTCATCTTATATCATCATGTTTGCCATGCCATTGATTTTCACCTTGCTGTTCGGCGGCTTATTTGGAGAAAACGCAGGCTCGGCCATGCCCATCGCAATTGTTGATGAGGATGGATCCGTTTATTCGCAGCATTTGATCCGCCAGCTGAAGTCCCATCCTTTTACCGAGTATGAAGAGGTCGATGCAGCAACTGCAAAAGAGTTACTTTCCGAGAAGTCGGTGGAAGGCGTCGTAACCATTAAAAAAGATTTCCTTGGCCATATCGCAAAGGAAGAACCGGCTGTCATGCTGCAGCATCCTCCTGGCACGGCGGCGGCACCTATGTTGGAGCAATTGTACAATCAGGCGATCAGGACACTGGACCTCCAGGTGACAGCAGCCCAGATTGGCGCCTCATATGAAAACAAGGAGTGGGATATGGTTTTTGAACAGCTGATCGAAACGGAGAGCGGAACAAACGGGATCAGCGAAATCCATATGAACGATGCGCAAGTGGAAAGCTGGAATAAGATGTCGTATAGCTCCGCAGGCTTTTCTATCATGTTTGTCATGATTGTTATGCTTTTCACTACAGGGACATTGATTGAGGCGCGTAACATGGGTATTTGGTCAAGATTGTTAACGACACCGGCGACACGGATTCAATTGACACTGGGCTATGTCCTATCCTTTTTCATCATCGGATTTGTGCAGTTTACCTTGCTCATCGTGCTGACATCTCTGCTATTTGGCGTTCAATGGGGAGATCCGCTTGGCTTGGCAATACTTGTTACGGTATTGCTGTTCAGTGTAGTCGGATTAGGCATGGCCATTGCAACCCTCGTGAAAACCTCTGAGCAGCAAAGTGCCGTCGGAATGCTTCTTATTATTTCGACGAGCATGCTGGGCGGCGTCTATTGGCCACTGGACATCGTTCCAGAATTCATGCAGAAAATCGCTAATTTCGTTCCCCAGTCATGGGCGATTGAAGGATTCAAATCACTGGTGGATGGAGCAGCTCTGGGAGACATCATGACACCGATACTGGTGTTGATGGGCTTTGCTATCGTCTTCTTATCCATCGGTATATCGAGAGTGCGGTACCAATAAAGCGAAAAGCGGCGAGAGAATCCATTCGGGTATCTTCTCGCCTTTTTTATTTGAACCGATGTGCTATCCGTCTTTTTACACTTCCTCCTTCTTGCTTTATAATGAATACAAAGGAAGTGTAAACGTATTGAAGCGCCACATGGATCGTCCTGTTATTCAGGCATTGGATGAATTTCAAAAACAGCAACCGATCTCCTTTCACGTGCCAGGCCATAAGAATGGGTTATTGTCTACATTGCCGAAGGAGATCCGGTCTGCGCTGTCCTATGATGTGACGGAACTCAGTGGGCTGGATGATTTGCATGAGCCGGCTGGCATGATTCAAGATGCAGAACGACGGCTCGCTGATTTGTATCAATCAGATCGAAGCTTTTTCCTTGTGAATGGCTCCACAGTCGGCAATTTGGCGATGCTGTTTGCAGTGTGCTCGCCAGGAGACACGGTAATTGTGCAGCGGAATGCCCATAAATCCATCTTTCACGCTATTGAACTGACGGGGGCCCGTCCCGTGTTCATTTCCCCTAAGTGGGATGAAAAGACGCAAACGATCGGGACGGTTTGTGCCTTGCAAATAAAAAAAGCGATCGAGGCGGCACCCGACACAAAAGCGGTTGTCCTGACCTATCCTACTTATTACGGAGTCGCAGGTGATGAGATGGCAGCTATTATCGAGCTATGCCATGAGCAGAGCATCCCGGTATTGGTGGACGAAGCGCATGGTGCTCACTTTGTCGCAGGCGGTTCTTTTCCAACGTCCGCATTGTCACTCGGAGCAGATGTTGTTGTTCATTCCGCTCATAAAACATTGCCAGCGATGACTATGGCTTCTTTTCTGCATGTCCGATCTTCATTGATAGATCCGCAGAGGATAGCCCATTATTTAAAAATGCTTCAGTCAAGCAGCCCGTCTTATTTGCTCATGGCGTCTCTGGACGATGCGAGAAGCTATGCTGCTTCCTACACCTCCAATGACCAAGAAGCATTCTTGCAGGAGCGGACGGCTTTCATTCGCAGCTTACGAGAGCTATCTTCTATCAACGTCGTAGAAGTGGATGACCCATTAAAGCTGCTTTTGCGGGTGGAAGGCTATACTGGCTTCGACTTGCTTGATAAGCTGGAGGCGGAAGGCATATTTGCGGAGCTGGCGGATCCTTTCCAAATCTTATTGATCCTGCCGTTATTGAAAAAGGACAATTATTTTCCGTTTGAGGAAAGCCTGATAAGAATAAAGAAGGCGATCATACGATTGAAATCGGAAGCGGTGTCCGATGCTGCAAAGCTTTCCGCATTTTCGATTGGCGAGGAAATCAGCACGCTGGCTATTTCTCCAACCGAGTTACGGAAGCTGGAAGCGGAGTGGGTTCCCATCGAATCGGCGATAGAACGTGTAGCGGCGGGCTCGATTATCCCTTATCCTCCAGGTGTCCCGCTGGTACTAGGTGGAGAGCGAATCAATGAAAAGCATGCCGAATGGCTAACGCAATATATAATGATGAACGCGAAGTTCCAAGGTGAAATCCGGACGGAACAAAGGAAAATTTTAGTCGCGACTGAATGATGGAGGCTTACTATGTTAAAAAAAGGGGTATTTATTACCTTTGAGGGACCTGAAGGAGCTGGAAAGACAACCGTTCTGGAGGAAGTGGCGAATAAACTGAGGCTGGATGGCCATGATGTATTGACGACCCGGGAGCCTGGGGGTATCCGTATTGCAGAAAAGATACGTGCAATCATTCTGGATAACACCCATCAGGAGATGGATGGAAGAACCGAGGCGTTATTGTACGCAGCCGCCAGAAGACAGCATTTGGTTGAGAAGATTGTTCCAGCGCTGACAGAAGGTAAAGTTGTGCTTTGCGACCGGTTTGTCGATAGTTCCCTCGCATACCAAGGCTATGCCCGGGGACTTGGCATGGATGATGTCCTGTCCATTAATCGTTTTGCCATTGGGGATACGATGCCTGATTTGACGATCTTTTTTAATATCAGTCCGGAAGAAGGTTTGGAGAGGATCAGCCGAAATGACGAGAGGGAACAAAATCGCTTGGATCAGGAAAGCATTCATTTCCATACAATGGTCTACGAGGGGTATCAAAGATTGCTGAAGCAGTATCCGGATCGGATCACGACCATCGATGCATCGTGCGAAATAAAAACAGTAACTGAAAATGTTTGGAAAATTGTAAGTTCTCAACTCATTTCTGAATGAGTTTCGTGATATAATGAATAGAACGATACAAAAAAAGGAGTGATAGGCGTGAAATTGATAGTAGCGGTAGTCCAAGACCAAGATAGCAACCGGTTGTCTGCAGCTTTGACGAAAAACGACTTCCGGGCAACAAAATTAGCGAGTACAGGTGGTTTCTTGCGATCAGGAAATACGACATTCCTCATCGGTACAGATGACAGTCTTGTACCCAAAGCGCTTGAGTTGATCCGTGAAAATTGTCGTTCGCGCGATCAAATGGTCGCTCCGGTATCTCCGATGGGCGGCAACGCAGATTCCTATATTCCATATCCAGTGGAAGTGGAAGTGGGAGGCGCTACCGTATTTGTTCTGCCAATTGAGCAATTCCATCATTTCTGATTCAACTAACAGTTGTTTTTGTACCTCTTTGCTTGGTGGTATAAATGAGGTGAACTTTTTTGAAAGTAAATAGTGATTACCGGGCTGGGCTCGATAAACTGAAAAACGATCCTTCGCGATCGGCTCAGACGGGCAACCGGTTTGGACAAATGGTTCTAACGCAGCAAGAGCGTCTTCACGGTGAACAATTGACCAGGCTCCTCGGAGACATTTCTGCTGCCGGAGACCGTCTGGCGCGTTCCCGGAATTTACGTGAAATGGCGAAGTTCAAAATGCTTGTCAAACGGTTTTTGAAAGAGGCAGTTGAGTCGGGTCTGGACGTAAAGCAATCGCATACGTGGAACCAGTACGGCGAAGGGCGACGGTTGAAGATTGTCCAGACAATCGATGAAAAACTGATTGAATTGGCAGAAGCTTTGCTGAACGAAGAAAAGAATTCTGTTGAATTACTTGGGAAAATAGGAGAAATCAAAGGACTTCTCATTAACCTATATATGTAATCCCGTGTTCACGAAAAACACGGGGTTTTTTGCAACGAAAGAGGTGGGGCCTATGAAACAATCAATTGTAGAACGTCAACAGCCGGTGATTGAAAGACTGACGACTTCTTTTGTAAATAAACGAATTGGCCACGCTTATTTATTTGACGGAGAACGGGGAACGGGAAAAGAAGAAGCTGCTCTTTTCTTTTCGAAACTTCTGCTTTGCGGTAATCCAGTAGAGGGCGTTCCATGTGGAACATGCAGCGCTTGCCGAAGAGTCGAATCCGGCAACCATCCGAACATTACGATGATTCGACCCGACGGACAAGACATTAAAAAGGACCAAATGTCCGCTTTGATCATGAAAATGACGAAGAAGGGTTTTGAGCCGGGCAGAAAGATTTATATCATCGTTCAGGCAGAACGGATGAATGTATCGGCTGCCAATACGCTGCTAAAATATTTGGAGGAGCCGGAGGGCGAGGTAACGGCTATTCTTCTCACAGAAGCTTACCAGACCATATTGCAAACGATTCGATCTCGTTGCCAACGGATCTCTTTTCTCCCGCCGTCCAGAGAAGAATTGATCGCAGAAGTGGTAAAGCATGATATTCATCCTTCCATGGCAGCAACCGTGGCGACGGTAACTGCAAATATGGAGGAAGCCATCTCGCTTGCGGGAGATGAGCAGTTTGCACAGATTCGAAAAACAGTGTTAAAATTGATTGAAGCATCTGATCGCAACGTTAATGAGGCGCTTCTTTTCATACAGACCGATTGGACAGTTTCAATCAAGGAGAAAGAGGATGCAGAACGCGGATTGGACTTGCTTCTGTACGCCTACCGTGATATTGTTTCGTTGAAAGCGGGACTGACGTCGACGTTGACGTTTCCGGATCAGCAGCAATTTTTCAGCAGTCTCTCCATGAAGCTGACGTACAGTCAATTATCGGCCAAGATGGAAGCAGTCTTACAGGCGAAGAAGAAGTTGTACAGCAATATGAACCGTACACTTCTAATGGAACAGCTGGTGCTCAATTTGCAGGAGGGGTTAATGCTTGTATAAAATAGTAGGTGTCCGCTTCAAAAAAGCGGGTAAAATATATTATTTCGATCCTCTGGATTATCAACTCGAAATTGGTGATTATGTCATTGTAGAAACGACAAGAGGCATTGAATATGGCAAAGTTGCAAGCCGGGTCAGGGAAGTCGAGGAAAATGATGTTGTTTTGCCATTGAAAAAGATCATCAGGGTTGCGCAGCCTGATGACATTGAGCAAGTCGAAGAAAACCGTCAAGAGGCGGAGCGGGCGTTCGGTACGTGTATGGAGAAGATACGGGAACACCAGCTTGATATGAAACTT
>NZ_BQYK01000013.1:43726-60179 GCF_023168145.1 Sporosarcina sp. NCCP-2222 | reverse complement strand
GCGTGATGAGGCGAAAATGCTTGGTGGAATCGGTCCTTGCGGCAGGATGTTATGCTGCTCTACCTTCTTAGGGGATTTTGAGCCGGTTTCAATTAAAATGGCGAAAGACCAAAACTTATCGCTGAATCCTTCCAAAATTTCAGGTCTTTGCGGCCGTCTGATGTGCTGCTTGAAGTATGAAAACGATGAATACGAAGAAGCAAAAGCATTAATGCCGGATATCGGTGAACGGATCAAAACTCCTGAAGGTGCAGGGAAAGTGGTCGGTTTGAATCTTCTTGAACGAGTTGTGCAAGTGAACTTGTCCGAACAGGAGCAAGTGCTTGAGTATTCTTGGGAAGAGCTGGAAGGCAGACAAGATACGGTACCCCAATTGATGAAATAATGAGGTGGAACAGTTGAAAGAAGGGAACTTTCTCGACAGAGTAATGGAATTCGAACAACAACTCGAGTCCATGCATGAGCAATTCCGGGAATTGATAGGATTTGTAGCAAAGATGACGGAAGAGAACCACTCACTTCAACTAGAAAACCATCATTTGCGTGCACGACTTGAGGAACTGAATGAACCCAAGCAGTCGTCCGATCCAAAACGGAATCCGGAAAAAGTGAAAAAGGTTGATATTGGTGAAGGGGTCGATAATCTGGCCCGCATCTACAATGAAGGATATCATGTATGCAATGTTCATTACGGCAGCAGCCGTAAAGGAGAGGATTGTCTGTTCTGCCTCTCCTTCTTAAGCAAACAAAATGCGTAAGAGGAGCCGATCCTATCGTAGGTATCGGCTCTTTCTTTATGAAGAGGTGTGAAACGTGGATCAGATTTTACAAGGTGATGAAAGGCTGGATTATTTATTGGCAGAAAATTTAAGGATTATCCAGAGCCCCTCCGTCTTTTCTTTTTCCCTTGATGCCGTATTGCTGGCAAAATTCGCTTATGTGCCGATACGGTCCGGGAAAATTATAGACTTATGTACGGGAAATGGAGCCATCCCTCTCTTTTTAAGCGCCCGTACGAAAGCCCAAATCATCGGAATTGAATTACAGGAACGATTGGCTGATATGGCAAAGCGCAGTATAGCGTATAATCAACTGGAAAATCAGATTGAGATTCTGCAGAACAATGTCATTGGTATTGCAGATGTCATCGGATATGAAAAATACGACACGATCACTTGCAATCCTCCCTATTTCCCCGCGATTGACGCGAGCGAAAAAAATATCCGGGAACATGTCGCAATTGCTAGACATGAAATTCATCTGACATTAGAGCAGGCGGTGCGTTCAGCGAGTGAACTTGCAAAACAAGGAGGAAAAGTGGCCTTTGTCCATCGTCCTGGCCGTTTATTGGATATCGTGACCGCGATGCGGGCAAATCGGCTGGAGCCAAAACGAATTCGCTTCGTCTACCCGAAGGAAGGAAAAGAAGCGAACACCTTGCTTATCGAAGGAATTAAAGATGGAAAACCAGATCTAAAAGTATTGCCGCCTCTTTATGTATACGGTGCCGACGGGGAATATACCGAGGAAGTGAGGCAGATGCTATATGGAGAAGGAGAATGATCATATTTTTTACGTGCTCGAATGCAAGGATGGATCCTATTACGCAGGGTATACGAATGACTTAGCCCGCCGTATTCAGGCACATAATGATGGTAAGGGTGCAAAGTATACCCGTGCCAAACGCCCGGTGCGGTGCATTTACTCCGAAACCTTCGACAATAAAAGAGAAGCGATGCAGGCTGAATACCGGTTCAAGCAATTGTCCCGGCTGGAAAAGGAACGATATATGAAGGAAGGAGCGGCAACATGAAATCTCAAAAAAGTGCTGAAGCAGGGAGGGCCAAGCTCTACCTAGTCGGGACGCCGATCGGCAATCTCGATGATATGACGTTTCGTGCCATCCGGATTTTACAGGAAGCGGATATGATTGCGGCAGAAGATACGAGAAACACCATTAAATTATGCAATCACTTTGATATTAAGACTCCGTTAATGAGTTATCATGAGCATAACCTGATGGTGGGCGGCGAGAAAATCCTATCGCTGCTCGAAGAGGGAAAGTCGGTGGCGCTTGTCAGTGATGCAGGCATGCCTTGTATTTCCGACCCAGGAGCAGATATTGCTAAAAAAGCGATTGAAGAAGGCTACGACGTAGTGCCCGTACCGGGAGCAAATGCGGCAATTGCTGCACTGGTCGCATCTGGTCTTGAGACACAGCCATTCTATTTCTTCGGTTTCTTATCCCGTCAAAAAAAGGAACGGATTAACCAGCTGAAGGATTTACAGTTCCGACGGGAATCTCTTCTTTTATATGAAGCGCCTCATCGGTTAAAAGACACGCTGCGGGCAATGAAAGAAGTACTCGGTGAAACACGCCATATCACACTGGCAAGGGAATTGACAAAGCGATATGAGGAATTTCTTCGTGGGACATTGGAAGAAGCAATTCAATGGGCCGAGTCAACTGAACTAAGAGGAGAATTTTGTCTAGTGATCGAAGGGTTTCAAGGTGAATTGACTGAGGAAAGTACTGCATGGTGGGAAGGGCTGTCTATCCCTGAACATGTGGAGGATCTGATGGAGAAAGAAGGAATTTCGTCAAAAGAGGCTATAAAAAAGGTGGCAGCAGACAGAGGGTTGAACCGTAAGGATGTCTACCGGGAATATCATGTCGAAAATTGAATAGGTGTTAATACAAAATCCAGAACAACCAGTGTCCTGGATTTTCTATTATATTATCCACCTAATACTATTAATTCATCTTTTCTTCGATTTCTTTAATAAGCTGTTTTGCGCCTTCTTGGCTTAAAATTAATTTGCCATCGATTAGACGAAGGTTGTCATCAGACACTTCACCTGTAATGGAGCATGTCATATTTGGCATGTATTTCTTCAAAATGATCTTATCGTCGTCGACATAAATTTCTAGAGCATCTTTTTGAGCAATACCGAGAGTACGGCGTAGTTCGATCGGGATTACGACACGCCCTAGTTCATCAACTTTTCTTACGATACCTGTAGATTTCATGACAAGAATTCCTCCTAAGCAAATAAATTTTTCGTCAAATTTCGACATAATTCTCTTGTCTACATATCATCATACCAAGTCTTCCAATTAACGTCAATAAAACTCGCTTAAAAATGTAGACAAAATAATAGTTTTATGGAAGTACTGGGCAACAGGGTAAAAAGTCTAGTTTTTGCTTGCTGTTTGCATTAAAAAAGAATCACTGAATCATAACGAAATAATTAAATAATATTATTTCCGACTAAATAATTTTAAAAAAATGATAGTGTTTGACAACTAACCATATAAATAGGAATCAAGAAATAGGATAGAAGAAGCCCACCCGTAATTAATATATAGTAATCCTGGGTGGGCAAATAACGAGATGAAGTTGATAGGGACATAGACGGGGAAATCATGCCCACGTTTCGTCCAGCCTATCCGAATAAAATGAAATCGCTCTTTTGTAATTCTGGATTTCTTCATCGGATGAAGTTTCGGCAATACATTTCAGCAGGAATTCCATCGCTTTCTTGTTTTCATTGATATTGTACAAAGTCATTGAAAAGAATACACGGAGGGCTTGATGGGAAGGGAATCGTTCTATCGCTTCCTGAAAAACGTCTTTCGATCTTTCATACTCCCCGAGAGATCGTAAGGTGCTTCCAAACCCTAAAAAAGCGTTCACCAAATCAGATTCCTCCAGTCCCCCTTGGATGGCCTTTTCGTAATAGGGCACCGCTTTTGACTCTTCTCCTAAACAATCAAAACTCCAGGCGCATTGATAGTTGAAATACGCATTCTCGGGATGCAACTGAACCAATTCCAATAAAAGATCATTCGACTCTTTTAGCTTTTTTTCGTTTCTAAGTTCTATTGCTTTCTGCAATCGGCTCTCTTCGTTGTTCATTTTAACCTCCTTTCATATGTCGGAAAAGTTATAATATTCTACTTTATAATACCTTTACGGTCTGTAATAATCAAAATAATTTTTTGCAGATAGCTAGGGAAATCCTCTATTTTAATAAAACTCCAACTGTCGTCATGGCACAAATGTTGAACTTCCGATAAAATGGGTAGTATAGATTGAAATACTGGAGGAAATTGTTGTGGCAGATAATAAAAATACTTTCTATATTACCACCCCGATCTACTATCCGAGTGGCAAGTTCCATATCGGAACAGCGTATACGACGGTGGCATCCGATGCGATGGCACGATACAAAAGACTTCGTGGCTATGATGTTCGATTCCTGACAGGCTTGGATGAACATGGCCAAAAAATTCAGGAGAAGGCGGAAGAAGAGGGATTAGCTCCACAAACTTACGTGGATGGCATTGCGGACATTGCGAAAAATCTTTGGAAGCTCATGGATATCTCTTATGATGATTTGATCCGCACGACAGAGGAACGCCATAAATCTGCAGTCGAGAAGATTTTCCAAAAGTTCCTCGATAACGGTGATATTTACAAAGGTGAGTACGAAGGATGGAAATGCGTTCCTTGTGAATCTTACTTTACGGAAGCACAACTGGTCGATGGAAACTGTCCGGACTGCAATCGGCCTGTTCAACGCGTCAAAGAGGAATCGTATTTCTTTAATATGAAGAAATATGCGGATCGGCTACTTCAATACTATGAAGATAACCCGACCTTTATTGAGCCAGAGTCACGAAAAAATGAAATGATCAACAATTTCATTAAACCAGGGTTAGAAGATCTTTCGGTCTCCCGTATGTCATTCGACTGGGGCATTAAAGTGCCTGGAGACCCGAAACATGTGATTTACGTTTGGGTAGATGCCTTGACGAACTATATTACGGCTCTTGGATACGGAACAGATGACGATTCGTTGTTCCAAAAATATTGGCCGGCAGATGTACATGTTGTCGGTAAGGACATAGTCCGATTCCACACGATTTATTGGCCGATTTTCTTAATGGCTCTTGACTTGCCGTTGCCGAAGAAAGTGTTCGCCCACGGATTCATCATGATGAAAGATGGGAAAATGTCGAAGTCTAAAGGAAACGTCGTCTACCCAGAAATGCTGGTGGAACGTTTCGGCCTGGACGCGACGCGCTACTTCTTATTAAGAGAGCTGCCATTTGGACAAGATGGTACATTCTCACCTGAATCGTTTGTGGAACGTACGAATTATGATTTGGCAAATGACCTTGGGAACTTGTTAAATCGTACCGTATCTATGATTAATAAATACTTCGACGGAGCGGTTCCGACAGAAGGATTAGAAGATACAGGATTTGACGAAGGATTACGGAATTTCATGACAGAAACTGTGAAGAAATATGAAGTTTCTATGGAAAAAATGCAATTCAGTGTCGTGCTTTCAGATTTATGGGCACTTATTTCGCGGACAAATAAGTATATAGATGAAACAACGCCATGGGTACTCGCAAAGGAAGAGGCAGACAAAGGGAAACTATCTTCAGCGATGGCTCATCTGGTCGTCTCTTTACGCCATATTGCGACGTTGCTCCAACCATTCATGACAAAATCTCCTATTAAGATCATGGAACAGCTTGGATTGAATGAAAAATTATTGGCATGGGAAACACTAGGTGATTTCAGCTTGCCAACAGGCACTAAAGTTGTCGAAAAGGGTGTGCCGATCTTCCCGCGTCTAGATCCAGAAGTGGAAATTGTATACATTCGTGACCAAATGTCTGTTTCTGCACCAAAGCAGGCAGAGGTGAAAGAAGAAAAGAAAGAGGAAGCGGAAGAAATCACAATTGACGATTTCATGAAAGTAGACTTGCGTGTTGCAACTGTCACTGCATGTGAGCGGATTCCGAAGGCGGATAAATTATTGAAATTGCAAGTGGATTTAGGGTACGAGCAGCGTCAAGTTGTTTCCGGAATTGCAGAGCATTATGAACCGGAGCAATTAGTCGGACAAAAAGTCATTGTCGTTGCCAATTTGAAACCAGTCAAGTTGCGCGGCGAATTGTCGCAAGGAATGATCTTGGCAGGTCAATCGGGCGGCATATTGAAGCTGGCAACAGTCGATCCACAATTGGAAAATGGTGCAAAAGTTAAGTAAGACGATGAAAATGTAACAATGACGGCGTTTTATTAAACGCCGTCTTCATTTTTTAATTGTTCTGTAATTGATTTGTTACGAAAGAAATATTACTTTTTACTAGAATAAAGCTATTGTGAGGCGAAAAATATGTTTATTGATACCCATGTACACTTAAATGCGGATCAGTATGAAGAAGATTTGGAAGAAGTGATTCAACGGGCGCTAGATGCCAACGTTACAAAAATGGTAGTCATCGGCTTTGATCGGAAAACAATCGAAAAAGCGATGGAGCTGACAGAGGCATATCCATTTATTTACGCAGTGGTCGGCTGGCACCCGGTTGATGCGATTGATTGTACGGAGGAAGATTTGCAGTGGATTGAATCCCTTGCCAAGCACCCGAAGGTAGTGGGCATCGGAGAGATCGGGCTCGATTATCATTGGGACAAATCGCCGAGGGATGTTCAGCAGGAATTGTTCCGCAAACAGATTCATCTGGCGAAGAAAGTGGAATTGCCGATCATTATACATAATCGGGAGGCTACGGCGGATGTCGTGCAGATTTTGAAAGAAGAGGGAGCCCGGGAAGTGGGCGGTATCATGCATTGTTTCAGTGGCAGCGTGGAAACGGCCAGGGAATGCATTGACATGAACTTCATGATTTCACTTGGAGGCCCTGTTACATTCAAAAATGCGAAAACGCCTAAACAGGTGGCAGAGGAAATACCACTTGAACATTTGTTGATTGAGACAGATGCACCTTATCTGGCACCCCATCCAAATCGCGGAAAACGCAATGAACCTGCATATGTGACGTTGGTCGCTGAGGAAATTGCGCGCCTAAAGGATATGCCAGTGGAAGAAGTGGCAGAGGCGACGACCCGGAATGCTTTAAAGTTGTTTAATATTTCCGACTGATAATATAATGTGCATGTGTTTAAGCGCTAAATCTCTAGGATTACAGCGAATTGACACGAGCGTTTGTTCTGTTTTTGGGATGATAGAAAGTTCTAAGAGGTTGACAGCCCAGATTATAGCCTTTATAATTTGCCGAGTGATGAAGGAGGGGTTTTTTCATGCCAAAAGGAAACATGAAAAATCTGTTCTTTAGGTCATTGAGGAGTCAACAAATAGCTGCGACCATTCTAGCAATCGCATTATTTGTGACAGTTATTTCACTAGTCCTGAACGAAGGGGCAAAGAAATCCGTCACGCTGCAAGCGAACGGAGAGCAAATCGAAGTTAAAACACATGCACATACAGTTGGCCATCTACTTTCCGAACAGGAAATTGATGTGTCAGAGAAAGATTTAGTAGTACCCTCAGTGAATACACCGATTGAAGAAGGTTTGTCAATCAGGTGGGAACAGGCAAAAAAAATTACAATTGATGACGGTAAAAACAAAGCAGCCGTCTGGACAACCGATCGACAGGTTGACGACATTTTAGCGGAAGCGAAAGTCGACGTTTCAAAACATGACAAGATTTCTCCAGCACTCTCACAACGAGTGGGAGACGATAACAAGATCTCAATCGAACGGGCATTTACAGTTACGTTGAATGACGGGGGAAAAGAGAAGGAAGTATGGTCAACTTCGACTACGGTCGCTGACTTTTTAAAGAGAGAGAACATTCAAATGAATGAACATGATAAGCTCAATCGGAAAGCGGATGGTTTGGTTAAACCGGGTTCCATTGTAGAAATCGTACGAGTGGAAAAGGTCACCGATGTAGTGGAAGAACCAACGAACTTCGCAGTCGTTACACAAAAGGATTCCAAATTGCTTAAAGGACGCGAAAAAATAGTCCACCCAGGCAAGAAAGGAAAAGTGGAGCGGAAGTTCGAAATCGTCAAGGAAAATGGGAAAGAAGTGTCACGAAAGCTAGTTGCTGAGACGGTACTTTCCAAACCGCAGGATAAAGTGGTCTCGGTTGGTACACGAGTGCTTGTGGCGAATGCCGGCACATCAAAGGGAGTCGGGGTTTCCCGGAATAACGGCTCTTCAGGCGGCAAGGAGTTTTACGTCACGGCGACTGCCTATACAGCGCATTGTAATGGGTGCACAGGAAAAACAGCAACAGGTCTCGATTTACGGGCCAATCCGAATTTAAAGGTTATTGCGGTGGATCCAAGCGTGATTCCACTCGGTTCAAAAGTTTGGGTGGAAGGCTACGGATATGCTGTAGCAGGTGATACTGGCGGTGCCATTAAGGGCAATCGAATCGACCTGCATGTACCGACTAAATCGGATGCTTATAATTTTGGAAGACGCAAAGTAAAAATCAAGGTAATTGATTAAGTAAGGTTCAACGCATTCAGTACACAAGGGTCAACCAACCTGAGTCTTAAGAATAGATCGTTCCGCAGGGCTTCTTACTGGCCCTGCGGTTTTTCCGTTCAGTAAAGTCAATTAGATTGCTGTAAGCCGGTCTATTACTACGTACCGGATGCTTGTCTATAATGCTGTACAGAATGAATATTGAGAAGTAAGATGAAATGAAATCAAGTAGGAAAGAGGATGTTGTGTGAACATCAGAGAAATTGTCGTGGTGGAAGGAAAATCTGACACGATTGCAGTTAACCGAGCAACCGGTGCAGAGACGATTGAGACCAACGGATCCGCTGTCAGTGAAACGACACTCTTGCAAATCAAACATGCACAAGAAACAAGAGGTGTCATCGTCTTTACCGATCCAGATTATCCAGGCAGACGGATTCGTGCAATTATTGAAGATCGAGTGCCAGGTGTGAAGCATGCGTTTCTGCAAAAAAAGAAATCGATCGCAAAAAACGGAAAAAAAGTGGGCATAGAGCATGCTGCCGACGACGATATCCGGGAAGCGCTTCAGCAAGTGTATACAACCGACACGGAGTGCAATACAGAGATCCCCCTGTCATTTTTATATGAGGAGCGGTTGATTGGCCATCCAGATGCCAAACAGCGTCGTGATCGATTAGCTACCTTGTTGAATATAGGCCAGGTAAATGGCAAAGGTTTAAAGAAGAGGCTTGAAATGTTCCGAATTGAAGTGGAACAAGTAAAGCGGGCATTAGAGGCTATAGAGGAGGGGCAAGGATGAAAGATATTGCTACACCCAATCGAACGAAGGAAATATTAGAGACGTATGGGTTTTCATTTAAAAAAAGTTTAGGCCAGAACTTCCTGATCGACGTTAATATATTGAAGAATATCGTGTATCATGCCGGACTGACAAAACGGACGGGTGTTATCGAAGTCGGACCTGGCATTGGTGCCCTCACCGAACAAATTGCGAGAGAAGCAGGACAAGTTGTGTCATTTGAAATTGATGGGCGCCTTCTTCCTGTGCTTGAGGATACGCTGTCGCCTTATCCGAATGTAAAGATCATCCACCAAGATATTCTAGAGGCCGATTTGAACGCTGTAATGGAACAATATTTTACAGACGTAGACGAAGTAGTGGTCGTTGCTAACCTTCCCTATTATGTGACAACGCCAATTATTTTAAAGTTCCTTATGAGCAAGGTGCCAATTGAACGATTGGTTATCATGATGCAAAAAGAAGTGGCTGATCGGATTACGGCATCTCCTGGAACAAAAGCATATGGTTCATTGTCCATTGCCATCCAATATTACATGGATGCAGAAGTCGCTATGATTGTGCCAAAAACCGTGTTTATGCCACAGCCGAACGTGGAGTCCGCTGTAATCCGTTTATCTAGAAAGACGGAAGCGCCTGTCGAGGTGATCGACGAGGACTTCCTATTCGAGGTGTCCAGAGGTTCCTTTGTGCAAAGGAGAAAAACCATTTTAAATAACTTGCAAACATCTCTTCCAAACGGCAAGGAGAAGAAGGACACCATACTTGAAGCGTTTGAGAAAACTGGCATTGATCCGGGCAGACGTGGAGAGACGTTGACCATTGAAGAATTCGGCCGATTGGCGAACGCCCTTTATCCTGATTTCCATAGACCTCAGAAGTGACAAATTTGGTACGTAGAGATGTCGAAAGTGTCGAAAAAAGCGAAAAAACGATTGACAAAAGTAAGCATCTACTGATAAAATTCTAATTTTAATTGACAGAACTTTTTAAAAGTGTTATGCTTATACACAGTGAGGTGTAAGCGACGTGCCAAAAACATTAGCGGACATTAAGAAGTCATTGGATGCTCACTTAGGAAAACGTTTGTATGTAAGAGCAAACGGCGGCCGGAAGAAGACGATTGAACGGGCCGGAGTCCTTCGAGAGACGTATCGGGCAGTTTTTGTAGTGGAACTGGACCAGGACGAAAATTCTTTTGAGAGGGTGTCTTACAGCTACGCGGATATTTTGACCGAAGCGGTCGAAATAACAGTTCTAGCAGACGGTGACGCAACTGCGTTTGTCGTCAAATAATTCGTTTTGCCATCATGGTTTGATTTATTTTTTTTCATCTCATTTTGCCTCGTCCTCCTGTTTGGGAGGATGAGCGCGGAATGTTTTTAAAGATTACGTTTGGACATCTATTTCCTTTTATCTATAGAAGGAATAGGTGTTTTTTTATGGTTTGGACTCATACTACGCTTGTCAGTCGCAAAGGAGGAAAACCGAATGGCGAGAAAACGAGTAATGTCTGAGCGCTTGAAGGAAGAAATTGCGAAAGAACTTGGATTTTACGATGTTGTCCAGCGAGAAGGTTGGGGAGGAATTAAATCACGCGACGCAGGAAATATGGTGAAGCGAGCGATTGAAATGGCGGAACAAGGCATGGCCCAAAAGAAATAACCGCTTAACACCTTTCAACTCATAAACGACTGACACGGGAAGGGCTGCGAGGAAGAGAAATCTGTTCCAAGCAGCCCTTTTCCATCCCATATGCCGTTTTGCAAATGAAAGTACCGCAAACGGCTTGGCCTATGGTAAAATAGGGAACAATGAGTAGCGGAATGAATGGAGGGAGCTGGATGTTATATGAAAAAGCACCGGCCAAAATTAACCTGACGCTTGATGTGCTGTATAAACGTCCAGACGGGTACCACGAGGTCGAAATGATCATGACCACTGTGGATTTGGCGGATCGCGTCTGGCTCAAGCCGACAGACGATGGAAAAATTACAATTAAAGCATCAGAACGGTTCGTGCCGAGTGACCGGAAGAACTTGGCCTACCAAGCTGCAGATCTGCTTCGGAAAGAGTATGGCATACATAAAGGTGTCGAAATTACGCTCGACAAAAATATTCCTGTCGCAGCTGGCCTGGCAGGAGGAAGTTCCGATGCAGCAGCTGCACTACGAGGGCTGAACCGTCTTTGGGATTTGCAGCTCAGCGCGGACAAGCTTGCTGAACTGGGAGCACGTATTGGTTCAGATGTATCGTTTTGTGTCTACGGCGGAACTGCGTTGGCAACAGGGCGCGGAGAAAAGATTCAGCATCTGGCGGCACCGCCGAATTGTTGGGTCATTTTAGCGAAGCCATCCATTTCAGTCTCCACAGCGGACATTTATCGCAATTTGGATACCTCATCCATCCAGCATCCCGATACAAAACAGATGATGGATGCTTTGGCTTCAAACGATTATCAGCAGATGTGCCGTTCACTTGGCAACGTGCTGGAGCCAGTTACAATGAAACTGTATCCTCAGGTGGTTGTCTTGAAAGAAAAAATGGAGCAATTTGGCGCAGATGCTGTGTTAATGAGCGGTAGCGGCCCTACGGTGTTTGGCCTGGTCAAGCATGAATCCCGGGTCTCGCGTATTTATAATGGATTAAAGGGCTTTTGCACCGAAGTGCATGCGGTCCGAATGACAGGGGAACGGTTCCCTCTTGTATAAAGACGTACATTTATGTTAAGTTTCAAGTAAATATTCGGTTTTAGGGGGTGTTCGAATGAAATGGAAAAGAAGTGAGAGGTTGGTTGATATGACTCGCCACCTTTTGGAAAATCCCCATTTATTAATTCCTCTTACGTACTTTTCAGACCGGTATCAAGCGGCAAAATCATCGATCAGTGAAGACTTGACGATTGTGAAAGAAACCTTTGAAGAAAACGGAACCGGCAAATTGGTTACGGTTTCCGGGGCTGCCGGCGGTGTTAAATATATCCCGAAAGTGACGGAATCGGAGGTCCGGGAAGTGATGGCCATGTTAAAGGAAAACTTGGGCCGTTCCGATCGTCTTCTTCCAGGCGGCTACTTGTACATGACCGATTTTCTTGGGAATCCGAGAATGATGGACCGCATTGGCAAGGTGTTCGCTTCCGCTTTCGCCGAAACGGAAATTGATGTGATCATGACGGTTGCGACGAAAGGTATTTCCATCGCGCATGCCATAGCGCGTCATTTGAATGTTCCAGTCGTTGTTGTCCGCCGGGATAGCAAAGTGACCGAGGGATCTACCGTCAGCATTAATTACGTGTCAGGCTCTACACGGAGAATTCAAACAATGGTATTATCGAAAAGAAGTATGCAAAGCGGACAGCGTGTCCTTCTCACAGATGACTTCATGAAGGCGGGCGGAACGATGGCCGGCATGAAGAATTTGCTCGAGGAGTTCGGTTGCGAGCTTGCCGGAATTGCAGTATTAGTGGAAGCGGAACATACCGACGAAGTGCTCGTCCAAGACTTCTTGTCATTGGTCAAACTGAAAGCGGTGAATGAGAAAGACCGCACCATCGAACTGCAGGAAGGCAACTATTTTAAGAAGGGTGGAACGATGTCATGAACTATGTAGCGACAAAAGATGCACCACAAGCGATTGGACCTTATGCACAAGCGGTCAAAGCAAACGGATTTGTGTACACATCCGGCCAGCTTCCAATGACGCCAGACGGCCAATTGCTAGAAGGAACCATTCAGGAACAGACACACCAAGTATTTGCCAACTTGAAAGCTGTACTAGAAGAGGCCGGTACAAGCCTTGATAAAGTCATCAAAGCAACTGTCTTCATTAAAGACATGAACCAGTTTGCGGCATTGAACGAAGTATACGCAGAACACTTTGGCTCCCACACGCCTGCCCGCTCCACAGTGGAAGTGGCAAGACTGCCAAAAGATGCAGCGGTTGAGATTGAAGTCATCGCGGTAATCTAATGATCGATCAGGAAGAGACACATAGCGTGTATCTCTTCCTGATTTTTTTATGGGGATTTTTCTGGATAAAGTGCTTGATACGCCTCTCATATACAGTAGTTGCTGACGTCGATTGATGAACTGTGGGTGAAATTGAAGCGACTGCTCAATTCTTTCCGTTAACCGCTCGTATATCTTTTGAAGTGCTCGAATAAACGCGGCGACCGCTCGTATATCCGGTTGAATCGCTCGTAAGCAGCGGCTGGTAGCAACGGTTTAGTACTGCTTAAAAAATAAAGCGACCGCTCGATTCTTTCCGCTAACCGCTCGTATAATGGCAGGACCTCTCGTATATTTATTTTACCGCTCGTATATCGCTGTGACCGCTCGTATATCTTTTGAAGTGCTCGAATAAACGCGGCGAGCGCTCGAATATCCGGTTGAACCACTCGTATGCAATTTCCGGTTTTTCTTGCACCCCTTGCATGGCCGCATACCAACAGCTAGAAGCCGAAATCAAAGTATGAGAGAATTCGTGTTTGATTAAACGTAAAGCCTACTATATAATTAAGGTGTCTAAACTATGAAGGTGGTTATAACATTGAACAAAGAGCTAATTCAAACGGTGAAGGACTTGAACCGGACGGTTTATGAGATCAATTTAGCCTTAATGGAGAAATATGAATCCCAAATAGACAATGAAATTACATCGAAACAAGCAGTCTTGCTTGAGGTCTTACATAAACACAAGCGATTGACAGTCAGTGAGCTTGCCGATTTGATGAAGGTTTCATCCAGCGCTGTAAGCCAGATCATAAGCAAGCTGGATAAGAAGAATTATGTGCGGCGGGAGATTAATACAAATAATAGACGGGAGATCATCGTTTTATTAGGGGAAGCAGGCGTAAAATATTTTGAAGCAAGAGATCGTATTGACCAAATCATTATTGAAAAGTACTACGCACAACTTGATTTTAATGATATAGAGAACGTGAAAAAAACGTTTCTACAATTAAAGACAATTATTGAGAAAGATATGAAGCGGCCGGAGAATTAATTTTTGAGTGTTTCTTTAAAGGTACGTAAATACTTAATACTTAAGTTGGCTTAATAATTAAGTTTGATGAAAGAAGGTGACGGGTTGAAAGATAAAATCAAGGTGAAGGGATATGCAAACTATGCCAGCGACATATCAACTGACACTTTCACAAGTATTGGGCAATGCATCCTACAATCAATCCATACGAATGAGTTTAGAAATTCTGGCACGTGTAAAGTGAAGGGCCGTTGTACAACTACATTAATGACCAATAGAGGCAGTGCAACATTGAATAGCTTGGTGGCAGATCAAGTCGATTCCTTAGGTTCTCTTCGAGTCGAAACGCATGTTACATCAAAAATATTTCATGCAAAAGGACATGTGATGATTAGGAGGGAACTGGAAGCGCAATTCATCACACTTCTCATGACTTCCGCGAGCCATATTTCCAACATCAAAGGAGCAAAAGAAATAACAGTCCGCAGTCATGCCATCTCAACTATCAACTTTTTTGGTTTTGGAAAGAAAACATTGAGAAGCGAGAGAATCGAAGGGAAGGTCATATGGTTGGAGCATACCGTTGCCGATTTGGTAATCGGTGAATGTATATATATCGGGAAAGGCTGCGAGATTAAAGAAATTATCTATGCAAAGTCCTTAGATATACATCCTGATTCAACAGTGAATTTTTTTAATAGAACGGAGGGAAATGAAAATGAAAAATGTTTATAAAGCGCTTTTATGTATGTTTGCCTGTCCCGTACTGGGTGTCTTATCAGTTGGTTTAGCTATATGTTCCATCGTTTCACTCATTGGAGGGATTGCAAGAACATTTGGCGTTGGTTTTCGCATGGATATTTGGGATTACGGTTCCGTTCCAACACTATTAAGTATCCCGGTTGCCGCCTTGTTCAGTCTCCTTTTATTGTTCATTGCCTTCCTGGCATGGAAATTGCTTAAGCAATCCGTCAGCTTTGTGAAATCTTGAGGTAGAAGAGGCTTTTCACTTCCAAAATTCTCTTGAGAGAGGGATGGAAAACAACACTCCTTTTAATTTCTTTATACAACTCACTCCCAGCAGATAGACCACTTTTCAAAATCGTGTAAATATTTTAGAACAAAAGAAGGGTTCTCATTGCTTTTGTAGAATATAGAAAGTGAAACGCATTTGAAAAGGGAGTGGGGTAAAAAATGGAAGTTACAGATGTGAGATTACGCAAGGTAGATACGGATGGCAGAATGAGAGCAATCGCTTCCATCACATTGGATAGCGAGTTTGTCATCCACGATATCCGGGTCATTGAGGGGAATGACGGGTTGTTTGTGGCCATGCCAAGCAAACGGACGCCGGAAGGGGAATTCCGCGATGTGGCTCATCCAATTAATTCGGGGGCGCGTACAAAAATACAAGACGCAGTGCTGGAAGCGTACCATCAGGTAGCAGAGCGCGGCGTACTGGAAGAAGCAGGCGCGTAACTCTGCACCACAATTTCATACAACTGCAAAAGACCAACGCGACAGATAGAGTTGGTCTTTTATTTTGTGCATAAGAGTGAGGAATACATGGTTGGAAAGGTAGATTATACATAGAAAAAAACAAGTAAATAATACTAAAAGAAAAAGAAGCTGTTGTCAAGAGGGGATAGTTGAAAAAATGCTGAAATTCATATATAGTCAATAATGAAATTATGGATGGAGGACAGCACATGACGAATACATATGCCATCGTCCTTGCTGCAGGACAAGGTACGCGGATGAAGTCCGATCTATATAAAGTAATGCATCCTGTCTGTGGAAAACCGATGGTCGAGCACGTAGTCGACCATATTAAAGGTCTTGGCGCCGATAAGATCGTTACAATTGTCGGACACGGGGCTGAAAAAGTGAAGGACTTGCTCGGGGAGTCCTGTTCCTATGCATTCCAAGAGGAACAGCTGGGGACGGCACATGCTGTAAAACAGGCAGAAGAGTTACTGGGTGGTTTGGAAGGTACGACGATTGTGGTTTGCGGCGATACACCGCTGATCAAATCGGAAACAATGGAAGCGCTCGTCTCCCATCATCGTGAAACGGGTGCGAAGGCGACCATCTTAACAGCCATCGCAGAAGATCCAGCTGGGTACGGACGGATTATCCGGGATGAAAACGGAAATGTAATCCGCAATGTTGAGCACAAGGACGCGAACCAAGAGGAGCAACAGGTCAAGGAAATCAACACGGGTACGTATTGTTTTGACAATAAAGCCCTTTTTGCCTCTTTGGAAAAAGTGAAAAACGACAATGCCCAAGGCGAATACTATCTTCCAGATGTTATCGGCATCTTGCAATCAGA
>NZ_BQYK01000013.1:0-43615 GCF_023168145.1 Sporosarcina sp. NCCP-2222 | reverse complement strand
ATCACATGCGTAATGGCGTGACGATCATTAATCCTGAGCAAACCTACATCAGTGTAGATGCTGAAATCGGCCGCGATACAATCTTACAGCCAGGCGTCATGATTGAAGGACGCACAATTATCGGTGAGAGATGTACAATCGGTCCAAACAGCCATATAGACAATAGCATAATCGGCAACGAAACAACGATTCATTCGTCAGTCGTGCGAGATAGCAAAATTGGTTCCCATACAACAGTTGGGCCGTTTGCTCATATCCGTCCGGATTCCAATCTCAGCGACAATGTTAAAATTGGCAATTTCGTCGAAGTGAAAAAATCGACACTCGGTGAAGGCAGTAAAGTATCCCACTTAAGTTATATCGGCGATGCGCAAGTTGGTTCCCATGTAAATGTTGGCTGCGGGTCGATCACAGTCAATTACGATGGAAAAAACAAGTTCCAAACGATAATTGAAGATGATGCTTTCATCGGCTGCAATTCCAATTTGGTAGCACCTGTTACCATTGGAAAAGGCTCATTTATCGCGGCTGGATCGACTATAACAAAAAATGTACCAGAATCTTCACTTGCAATTGCACGCACTCGACAGGAGAATAAAGAAGGCTACATCTCTAAATTAAATCTTAAAAAACCATAGGGGGACCATGATGGCTAATCATTATCCTAATGATAAACTCAAAATCTTTTCGTTAAATTCCAACCAATCGCTTGCGCAACAGGTAGCGGATGAAATCGGGCGTCCGCTCGGTAAATGTTCTGTAAAACGATTCAGCGACGGAGAAATTCAAATCAATATTGAAGAGAGCATTCGGGGATGTGATGTATTCGTAATTCAATCTACATCCAACCCAGTAAACGATAATCTCATGGAACTTCTCATCATGATTGATGCGCTTCGACGTGCATCAGCTCGGACAATTAATGTCGTTATGCCTTACTACGGCTACGCACGCCAAGATCGTAAAGCTCGTTCCCGCGAACCGATTACGGCTAAGCTAGTTGCAAATATTTTGGAGACGGCAGGTGCGAATCGTGTGATCGGTCTCGATCTACACGCACCACAAATCCAAGGTTTCTTCGATATTCCAATCGATCACCTTGTCGCAGAACCGATTTTAACAGAGTACTTCAAGAGCAAAGGGTTGGAAGGTGATGATCTTGTCATCGTATCTCCTGACCATGGTGGAGTGACACGTGCCCGCAAAATGGCGGATCGCATGAAAGCGCCGATTGCGATCATTGATAAACGCCGTCCGCGTCCGAACGTGGCGGAAGTCATGAACATCGTCGGTAAAGTAAGAGGGAAAACGGCTATCCTAATCGATGATATTATCGATACAGCCGGTACAATTACAATTGCTGCCAACGCGATTATCGAAAGTGGAGCGAAGGAAGTGTATGCTTGCTGTACACACCCTGTCCTATCCGGTCCTGCAATTGAACGGATCGATAATTCACAGATCAAAGAATTGGTTGTTACCAATTCGATCGACTTGCCTGAATCTAAAAAATCACCTAAGATCAAACAATTATCGATTGCGAAGCTGCTTGGAGATGCAATTATCCGGGTGTTCGAAGAAAAATCGGTCAGCACATTGTTTGAATAATAGTCCTTATCCGCAAAGTTAAGGGGAATGTTTCTGTTTAATGTCGTCTGATGTTGGGTATTTCAATAGTTAGAATACTTTTTTTCAGGAAAGGTGACTACGCATATGAGTACAGCAATACAGTCGAAATTAAGAGAAGTTAAACCAAAATCTACATTAACTAAGCTTCGAAATGAAGGGTTCATCCCTTCCGTGGTGTATGGATACCAAATCGAATCCATGCCTATCGCAGTGAAAGAAAGAGATTTGATGAGCACATTGCGTGAGGTCGGCCGAAATGGCGTACTTAAAATAAACGTAGATGGAAAAGACCTGAATGTCGTACTAGGGGATTATCAAGAGAACGCGCTGAATGGCGAAATCTTTCATGCCGACTTTCTCGCCATCAATATGACAGAGGAATTGGAAGTCAACGTGACGGTACACCTTGTAGGAGATGCGCCTGGTGAAAAAGAGGGCGGCGTCCTGCAACAGCCGATCCGGGAAGTAACTATCAAAGTAAAACCTTCCGACATTCCGGAATCATTTGTTGTTGATATTTCGAACCTGCAAATCGGCGAGTCGATTACAGTTAAAGAGATCCGGGAGTCGTCCAATTTTGAACTTCTCAACGACGATGAAGAAGCGCTTGTCGTCATCTCGGCTCCACGTGCTGAGACGGATGAGGATGCAGATGAATCGGAAGAAGCAGCTGCACCTGTAGAAGAAGTGAACGACGCGGAATAATGAACTGAGCAGGCATTGAATCCTTTCATGCTTCCCGGTTCCAAGGAATAAACAGAAAAGCTATAAGGCGTACGGTTGTTGCCGTGCGCCTCTTTTCTGCATTATGGGTTTGAAACGAGCTATAGGAGAGAACGTTTATGAAAATGATTGTGGGGCTCGGAAATCCGGGTAAACAATATGAACACACTCGGCACAATATCGGATTTCTCGTTATCGATGAATTGGCACGTCGGTGGGATGCTCCTCCGGCCCAGTCGAAATTCAACGGGGCCTATTCGGTGATCCATCGTCCGGAAGGCAAGGTCATTCTGGTAAAACCGTTGACCTATATGAATCTTTCGGGAGAATGTGTCGGTCCACTAATGGATTACTATGGCGTGGAAGACGATGAAATTGTCGTATTATATGATGATCTCGATCTGGCGCCAGGAAAACTCCGGCTCCGTCAAAAGGGTAGCGCGGGTGGCCATAATGGCATGAAATCGCTGATTGCCCATATGGGAACAGATCAGTTCAATCGCATCCGCATCGGCATCGGACGTCCAACAGGCGGCATGAAGGTACCCGACTATGTGTTATCCAATTTCGGCAAAGAGGAAATACCGGTCATGGAAGATATGATCAAGAAAAGTGCGGACGCTTGCGAGGCCTGGCTTAAAGCGCCTTTCTTGGAAGTCATGAATGATTACAATGGATCCTAAGGAATAAACCCCTGTGATTCCGCCTATACTTTCATAAAAAGGGGCGGATCATCATGATGGTCGTACGATATACATGTAAGCATTGCAATACGGAAATTGGAAGTATTCCGTTCGATTCGGCAAGAGATGTCATTCGACAGCTTCAGGAAAACGATGAGAAAGAGAAGGAACGATTTCTGGATACCGATGATAAAGGTGCGATGACGATCCGTTGCATTTGTGAGCAATGTGAGCAATCATTGCGGATGTTCCCGGACTTATATCATCTTGAAAATTGGAAACAGTGACATCTGCTTTGGCGTAGCATTACGCACAAAGCTTTTTGCACTTTTCTACGAAGGAGGAGCTTGCCATCTGTGCAAGCCCTCTCTAAAATATTTAATCGGCTTTATGAAAATGAAACCAAAGACTCGATGATGAGGTTATTATATAAAAAAGCGTACCTGATGCCTGAAACCGCGTAGAAAGGAAATGGATGAGTGGAAACACTAATAAAATTGCTTTTACAAGAAAAAGAGATTGCTAATGTGATGGAGGAGCTAAAGGGTGGACAGGACCGTCAATTGATCACGGGTCTTTCGGGCGGAGCAAAACCGATGTTCTTCCATGCACTTCAACGCTCCATCGATCAACCGATCATGATTGTAACCCCCAATATGCTTCAAGCGCAGCGTGCATATGATGATCTTGTGAAAATGGCCGAAGATCCATCCCTTGTCCATCTATATCCTGCGGAGGAGTTGATCGCAGCCGATTTTTCCGTATCCAGCTATGAATTGAGAGCATTGCGGATTGATACACTCGATCATATGGCAAGGGTCGGGAAGGGCATTTACATTACTCCGCTAGCCGGCATGAAAAAGTTGTTGCCCGCAAAGGAGAAGTGGAAATCCGCCATCCTCACGGCCCAAGTAGGTGACAGCATTCAAATCGAGGACTGGCTGAATAAGCTCGTTCTCATGGGATACTCAAGACAGGATATGGTAACAACGCCGGGCGATTTTGCATTGCGTGGCGGTATTTTTGATATTTATCCCCTGACGGAGGATGATCCAATCCGAATTGAGTTATTTGATACGGATATTGATTCCATCCGTACGTTCTCGGCAGAAGATCAAAGGTCGACCGGCAAATTGGACACGGTAACGATTTTGCCTGCGACAGAGTTTGTCTGGAGCCGCCTCGATCTCATGCAAGTCGCTGAGCATCTGGAAGTCGCACTTAGTACCAGCTTGAAGCGAATGAAGAATGACGAGGCAAAAGAGGCCCTGACAGCTTATATAAGCCAAGACATCGGGTTGTTACGGGACGGCATTGTGCCGGAAGGTATGATGAAATACATTTCATTCTCAGAAGAGCCGCCATCGTTTCTCGGTGATTATTTTCCATCCAATGGACTCGTGCTGCTTGATGAAATCGGAAGAATCCATGAAGTGTCCACCTCTCTGGAAGCAGAAGAGAAAGAATGGTTCCTGTCCTTGCTGGAGGAAGGAAAGATTGTCCATGATGCCAAAATCACTTTCTCCTTCGAAGAGGTGCAAGGCATGATGGAGCAAAAAAGGGCGTACTTCTCCCTGTTCACAAGAGCAGTTCCGGGCATTACGTTAAAGAAAACCGTTTCGTTTTCCTGTAAGCCCATGCAGGAATTCCACGGGCAAATGAACGTGCTGAAGCATGAGATGGAACGCTGGAAGCAAGGGAATTTCGACGTCTTTGTGGTTGCAGACGGCAATGAAAGAATGAAAAAAGTGCAAGGTATATTGCAAGACTACGAGATAAGCGGAACCGTAAACGGCACGCCGACGGGCAAGGGGAATGTCATCATTGTCGATGGCGATCTGTCCGCCGGATTTGAGCTGCCGTTCCAGCGTCTAGCCGTCATTACGGATGCCGAATTGTTCAAAGGGAAGGCCAAGCGGAAAACACGTGCGAAGAAGATGACGAATGCCGAGCGGATCAAGAGCTACTCGGAGATCAAACCCGGTGACTATATCGTCCATGTCCACCACGGAATCGGGAAGTATTATGGTGTTGTGACGCTCGAAGTGAACGGCGTTCATAAAGATTATTTGGATATTCGATATCGAGCCGAGGATAAGCTATTTGTCCCGGCAGATCAGATTGATTTGATCCAAAAATATGTGGCATCGGGTGAAAAAGAGCCGAAACTGCATAAACTAGGCGGAGCAGAATGGAAGAAGACCAAATCGAAGGTTTCCGCGGCCGTTAAAGATATCGCAGATGATCTGATCAAACTGTATGCCAAGCGTGAATCGGAAAAAGGTTATGCTTTTTCTCCTGATGATGATCTGCAGCGTTCTTTTGAAAATGCATTCCCATATGATGAGACAGAAGATCAGCTCCGTTCGATCACCGAAGTGAAGCAGGACATGGAGCGGGAGCGGCCGATGGACCGGTTGCTTTGCGGGGATGTCGGATATGGAAAAACCGAAGTTGCGATACGTGCGGCATTCAAAGCAGTTGCGGACGGTAAACAAGTAGCCTTCCTCGTCCCGACGACCATTTTGGCCCAACAACATTATGAAACAATGAAGGAACGGTTCTCTGGCTTCCCTGTCGAGGTCTCCTTATTAAATCGATTCCGTTCTAAGAAAGAGCAGACAGAAACATTGAAGGGCTTGAAAGTGGGTACGGTTGACGTTGTCGTCGGCACACATCGTCTTCTCTCGAAGGATGTGATATATAAAGATCTAGGGCTTTTAATTGTCGATGAAGAGCAGCGGTTCGGCGTGACGCATAAAGAGAAGATCAAGCAGCTGAAAACGAACGTGGACGTGTTGACGTTGACGGCGACACCAATTCCGCGGACATTGCATATGTCCATGCTTGGAGTCCGGGACTTGTCCGTCATTGAAACACCGCCGGCAAACCGTTTTCCTGTACAAACCTATGTGATGGAACATAATTTTGGACTCGTCAAAGAAGCGATTGAACGCGAGTTGGGACGCGGCGGCCAAGTATTTTACCTATACAATCGCGTGGAAGACATGACGAAAAAAGTGGAAGAGATTAAACAGCTCGTACCAGAGGCGAGAGTGGCGTTTGCCCATGGGCAAATGTCAGAATCGACGCTGGAGGCTGTCATCCTAAGCTTCTTGGAAGGCGAATACGATGTCCTCGTAACGACTACAATAATCGAAACGGGCATTGATATCCCAAATGTGAACACATTAATCGTTCATGATGCCGATCGGATGGGCTTGTCCCAGTTGTATCAGCTCCGTGGGCGTGTTGGCCGTTCCAACCGGGTGGCCTATGGCTATTTCTTGTACCAACGGGATAAGGTGCTCACGGAAGTGGCGGAAAACCGTTTGCAGGCAATCAAGGAGTTCACGGAATTAGGATCTGGATTCAAAATCGCGATGCGTGACTTATCCATTCGCGGCGCGGGGAACTTGCTCGGTGCCCAGCAGCATGGATTCATCGACTCGGTCGGATTCGATTTGTACTCCCAGATGCTCCAAGATGCAATTGAGGAGAAACAAACAGGTATATCGAAGGCGGATATCATCGACGTTGAAATTTCATTGCCGATCAATGCCTACTTACCTGACACATATATTAAAGACGGCTTCCAAAAGATTCAAATGTACAAACGAGTGAAAGCGATCGAATCCGAAGAGGATTACGCGGAGTTGTTCGATGAAATGACGGACCGCTTTGGCGATCTGCCGTTAGAGGCCGATTTGTTGCTACGGGTAGGCCGCATCAAAGCGTGGGGCCGCCACGCGGGAGTCGAATCCATTAAGAAACAACGAAATGTCATCGAGATCCGCCTATCCAAAGAAGGAACCGAAAATATGGACGGCGCAAAAATTGTGGCAGACACGATGAAATTTGGCCGGGCTGTCGGTTTTACTATGGAGGACGGCCAGCTCATTCTAACTGTGGATGACCGCCATACCGGTAAAATGACGGAATTTGATGTACTGGAACAAGTGATGGAACTGCTGAGCCAATCGATAAAAGAAAAAGCAGAAGTCGATGCCGGCTAAAGGGTCTATTGCATAAAATGTCCATCCATGATGCATACTAAGTCCGAACGGAAGACGGTTATCAATTTTGGAAAGTGAGGCATCATGGATGAAAGCAACAGGTATCGTGCGTAGAATTGACGATTTAGGCAGGGTCGTTATCCCGAAGGAAATCAGAAGAACACTACGCATCCGCGAAGGAGATCCGCTAGAAATTTTCACAGATCGGGATGGGGAAGTCATCTTAAAGAAGTATTCCCCGATATCCGAATTAGGGCAGTTTGCAAAAGAGTATGCGGAAACGTTATACGAGACACTTGGCACCCCGGCCCTTATCAGCGATCGGGACGAAATGATCGCCGTATCCGGAGTATCGAAAAAAGACTATTTGAACCGCCAGCTATCACCAGACGTCGAGGATGTTTTGGCAGGCCGTACGATGGTGATGGAAAAGATGGAGAAATCCGTCGAATGGGTTCCTGGACAAGTCGAGCAGGTGAAATCGTATTGCATCATGCCAATCGTGGCAGGCGGCGATACAATCGGCGCCGTCTATTTGCTCTCCAAAGTCCATTTCCTCGGCGATGCCGAACAAAAAGCTGCCGAAACGGCCGCCCATTTCCTTGCGAAGCAAATGGAGCAATAAAAAACAGCCTACAAGTACCGGAAGTGACGGTGCGTGTGGGCTGTTTTCAATGAGAGGGATCTAATTCTTTTACATCATGGCTCCCTGGGAATTTACTTAAGTGATCGAGCAGATCGGTCGGATGATGAGAACCGAATTAGGTGTTAGTACATTTAAATATTCATCCCAGTTTAGCGATATTTTCTAAAAGTAACTGTCGTAAATACGATAAGTAAGTAAATGATGCTCGATGTGGCAATCCCAATTGCAACGCCAACCAATGAAGTGTCTAACATAATTGAAATAATCGTGCTTACGATAATACCACTGACTAAAGACAAAGTTGCCCATATCGCAACTTCTTTTAGAAATTGAATTCTTATCATTTTTTCAGTCCATCCAATAACATGGTACATCTTAAATTCTTCCCGTCGTGCAAAAAGAATTCCACCAATGGCTTCTACCAACACGGATACACTTAAAAGGATGGTGGCAATAACGATGAGGAACCGAATCGATAACCCTTCATGTAAGATAAATATGCCTAATGTAGTTTCTGATGATTTGGTCCATAGTTCATAAATGGATGATATTTGTAGTTGGCTAATACAAACGGCTAAGAGTAATACAAGCATCGTAGGGATCAATAATGATTTATAATGTTGAATGCTTGCAAAAAATCGATATCTGGTTGAACGAGTGCTTTGTCTGGGATTTACGTAAAATACAATAGCGATTAGGAAGATACTTATAAGCATGAAACAGCCTATTACAATAAAAGCTAATGAACTTAACCTCAAAATAAGTGCTAGGACCGCGCTGAACAGGCTTGAAATGAATACGAGAATCAGTTGCTCGGTCATATTTTTAACACGGATACTTCTTTTTTGCCAGCCAAGAAAAGTTAATATTTCATTTTCAGCATCTAAACGATTGCGTTCAAAACTGAGATGGCTGAAAAACCAAAACACACCAAAAAGAATAAATAAACGTATACTTAGAGTCGTATCTAAATTCCAAGCGTTCGATAATAATTGCGAAACGCCTAATGTTGTCCAAGGTGAAGTAACTTCTCCGATACCTTCAACAAACATATTTACATTTTTAAAGGAGGACCCGGCAACGATATCGACTACATACCCTTCATTGGACAATTCGGTTGCTAACGCTTCAATTCGTTTTTGTGCTTCCTCATCATATGCTGTAATATTATTCAACTTAATTCTAATGGCATCAATGGGGTGATCCCCTTTTATTAGACTGGCAGCTTCTAAAGTGGTCATACCGGCAGTAGGTGCTGCTATAAAGCTTCCCGGGGTAATGGTTGGAGTTATATTCGTATCATCTAAGGTCTTTACTTTATTGGTACTGTATATTCCTAAAGGACTTGAAGTAAGCGAGCTATCAATAGCCTCTGCTGTAAATTTCCCCATTTGCCATATCATAAAAGGAGCTTCCCAATTATTTAAATAGCTATTTCCTGCTTCTTTAACCTCCTTATAGGCAGGTGGGGGACCATCTTCAACTAAATTTACGTACATTTTGTTATCTTTAAACGAGTAATCGATTTTTGAAGCAGTAAAGTACTTTCCTGAATCGTTGTATAAAGTACCACCTTCATTTTGACCTATTCGTTTTAAATTAAAATCTTGGTCAAGAGATAAATGCTGAGCGTCAAAAGGGCTTTGATAATTCGTTAAGTCAATATTATAAGTATTTTGATTCAGAGTTTGTAGTTCCGTTAAATCATTTTCAAATTCCTTTCTTTTTTGATCATCAAAAAATTGCACCTCATAAATAATGGATTCATTACTTGGAATACCATATCTTTTATAGAGATCATCAAGGGACAAGTCCAATTTTTTCACAGTTACCTGTAAAGACAGAGGAACTTGAAAATTATTTCGTTGTAAAATAGGAACTACAGGGGCATTTCCTCTAAATTGAGAAAAAGTTTCTATTGTCTTTTTTTCTTCTTCTGTGAGCTCCCTAAACAGTTCTGAAAAATCTATTCCGGTAAGTAAACTCTCGCTTTCTGCATCGATTGCAGTTAGTAAGTTGTAACTCTGAGGAAAAGAAATATCTAGACCACTGTCGAATGGATTGTGATCTTTACTGATATCAGGATAAGTGTCAATTGCATATAAATTTTGGTTGTTGATGAACTGTAAATAGTAGACGCCATGGCTGGGAGTCACAGGGTATTTATTTATACCATCGCTAGTAAAAAATTCGTACTCAAACTTTACAGGGGAGTCAAAAGCAGGCAAGCGTATGGAGGCTGTGTTGCTTGTGAAATATCCTAAAGATGCAACCGGTGCTGCAATTTCTATTTCTGGGTGTTCTTTAATACGCTCCCATTCCAAAATAGAGATGCCACCTGATCCATCCCCTATGTAATTTTCTTCAACCGTTTTTAACTTCTTTTCTATATTAGTTCTGGCACCTTCCGGACGAACTAATATATCATAACTACCTCTACTGTAATTCTCTAAGTTGTGGGAAACAATCAATTTCGTTTCATTGGAAATTTGTATACCGAATGATGTTAGGAGAATAATTGCGGTGATAGAAATAATGGTCATTGCTGACTTAGATTTTTGATTACGAATTCTCCTCCAGCTTAAAGAGATCATAATTTACTCTCCACAACCTTTAACGAATAATTCTTTAATTCGTATATTTTATCTCCCTCATTCGCAACTTCATCATCATGAGTAACAACAATAATAGAATGCCCCTTCTTTTTCAACGTTGTTAAAATATGAAGCACTTGTTTTTTATTCTCATTATCTAAATTGCCGGTTGGTTCATCACATATAATTAACTTTGGATCATTTATCAATGCCCTTGCAATAGCCACTCTTTGTTTTTCACCTCCGGATAAGCTCGATGGCAAGCGATGAAAATAATTTTTAGTAATCCCCACTTGATCTAATAAAAGCTCAGCTTTTTGTTTTAACTGATCGATTTTTTTATCTTTTGTGAGCGGTAAAATGACATTTTCCAAAATACTAAAATACGGCAGTAACTTGAAATCCTGAAATACAAATCCGATTTGCAGTCTTCTAATGTCTGATCTATGACGTTCCGTCAACTGATGTATTGGAACACCGTCCAATTCTATTGAACCACCATCAACTGTATAAATACCGGCGATACAGTTTAATAATGTTGTCTTTCCCGTGCCCGAGGGACCTATGATACTGATCCATTCTCCTGGGTATACAGATAAACAAACATCTTGAAATAAAAAACTCCTGCTATTATTCAATACATTTTTATTAATATTATTCACTTTTAGCAATTAACCTTTACCTCCTAACTAAGTTATATCCGCGGTTGAGGAATTTTTTTATTACTTCTCAACTAATTAAATTTTTTCTCCATATACCTTCAGGAAGCTCATACTGCAAGGGATTGTTCTAATTTTCGTTTTCCAGCACATATAAACTATAACACTATTTACCATTCTTTTGCATTGCGATATTATACATTAAATTAATTCAACGTCTTATGCATGTAACTCCCTGAAATAATTTCCCTAGTTTTGATAACTCCCTAAAAATTTGAGAAAAAAGAACAAAACTTATTTTCAGTTGAACTTTTAAAAAAGTAATGATAATAGGGAAATTGAGATATATCTTGTTTCCAACAGTAGTATAGAGAAGGCGAGGTGAGAATAATTAGCTATTGGAAATAGATTTAAAAGGTTTGAGGGAAGTCGGTGGACTTACCCAAGTGGAAGTGAGTGAGGGGATTCTTTCTAATTCGTATTACTCTTATATAGAGCGCGGGCGATTTAAACCTTTGAACAGTACACTCGAACTCCTTGCGAACAGGTTAAAGGATTATACATATTAGTCATATCAAATATGTATAATCCTTTTTTCTTTAATTAAAGCACCCGTTCAGTTAAAAAAAGAACTGTACTATAAACATTACTGTTCAAAATTTGCACGTAACTTGGAATACAGTTCACCATCTTATAATAGTTAGGGTGACTATACTTTTTTTGTTAACGGAAATAAAACACAATCTTTACCTTTAGCCCTCCAAGACTCGCCACGAGTGAATGGCTAGTTCTTTCTCGACGGGAATCCCACTCATGGTAAGAAAGAGCACCAATAGATGTCTTTGGGTTTTCGCATCGTATTTCATGGTTTCATCTCAATATGGCCTCTTTCTACATGATCTTTCGTTTTACGTTCACTCTCAATAAATAAACTCAGCTGATGTGCACCTTGCTTTGTTGCACATCAGCTGAGTTTTTATTTTTATCACATGTAGAATCAAGAATTCACCCTTAAAGGACAATACGGACACATATCCGTGTCAGGCAATTCCTTATAAAGACAGCAAGTGGACCGCTTGTAGTGCTGGGAAGCTTCCTCTACCGATTCGCCTTGCAAGTAACGTTGAAAAGGGGAGCGGCGCATCGCAGGTTTCCAGCTATCATCTTGCAAGAGTAGGTTTAGATCGGCGTCTTTGTAGGGAGAGTCCAGATTGGCATACATCCAGATGACATAGCCCCAAACGTTTTCCCACAGTATCCATTTTGAAATCTTCGCCCGTTTGCTCAATTCTTCAACGAATGGATGGCCCCATTGGTCGAGTACGGACCGCAGGGCTTCCTCCCGATTTGTTACAGGCTGGCTGGCTGTTTCGGGGATAGTATAGTGAATGAGTCCATCTTTTAGGAATAGTCCTACTTCATCCACGCTTCTATGCCACAAGATTTGATGCTGGCTGATCGATAAAAAAAGGCCAGCCATGAAAAAGCCATGCCGCCTCATGTAAACGGAAGCGGCGACTGCTTCGGTCGGTGCTCCCGACAATTCCGTCGTCAGTTCCAGTATCCGATCGATTCCTGATTCCTTCAGCAAATCGTCCAACAAGAGCAAGGGAGCCGTATCGTTGTTTACATGAAGAGCAAAGCGTTCCAAGTCTTGCTGTTGTACGTCGGTTACCATCACGCGCCCGTCTCCGCCTTTAATTGCTGGATAATGCAGCGGCCCCGTCCGTACGGCACGCAAAACGGAGTTCCGAACAAAGGATCCGTCGTTACTTGGCATTCCATCCCGAAAACGTTACGCACTACATCACAAGTGATGATATCTTCTGGCTTCCCTTGTGCGTAAACAGCCCCGTCCTTGATGGCGACAATATTATGGGCATAACGGGAGGCGAGATTTAGATCATGCAATACCATTACGATCGTTCTGTTTTTTTGCTCGTTCAATTCAAATAGCAAATCCAATATTTCAATTTGGTGAGTCATATCCAAATAGGTCGTAGGCTCATCCAGCAAAATGACATCTGTATCCTGAGCAAGCGTCATGGCAATCCACGCGCGTTGTCGCTGGCCGCCTGACAATGAATCGATGGCTCGGTCGCGCAAGTCGCTGATCTTCGTCGCTTCCATTGCAGCTTCCGTCTTTTCCGTGTCTTCCTTTGTCCAGCGGGTGAGCCAGGAATGGTGTGGATAGCGCCCTTGTTTTACGAGGTCATGAACAGTCAATCCTTCCGGGGATACAGGTCCTTGCGGCAGGATGCCCATCTTCTTTGCCACGTTGCGTGCTGACATGGAATGAATGTCTTTCCCTTCGAGGAGTATGCCGCCTTCAGAAGGTTTCAATAGACGGGCGATCGATCGCAATAATGTCGATTTACCACAGCCGTTGCTTCCGACAAATACAGTAATCTCTCCGCGAGGCAAAGATAGATGTAAATCCTCGAAAAGAATTCGGTCATCATAGCCGATCTTCAAACCGTCCGTCCTAATTACAGGTTGCATATCCATATGACTTCCTTTCTGCTCGTTCTCAGTTTTCGTTACCGCTAGCATAACATAGATACAATCAATTGAGAATGATAATCACTAATTTGACAAAAACGCTTTACAAACTATATAGCTTACATATACACTACTAATTGATAATGATTATCAGTATTTAAGACGGAGGCATGCGAAATGAAGAAAACAATAAAACCGCTTTTTATAGTTATGATGTTATTTGCAATTGTACTTGCAGGGTGCTCAGCCAAAAAAACAGATGATAACGCGGGTGGCGAGAAGGACAAGGCAAATGAGAGCATTACAATTACAGGTTCTAATGGGGACGTTACGTTAAAAGAACCGGCAAAGAAAGTAGTAGTTCTGGAATGGACGTATGCAGAAGACCTTCTGGCACTCGGAATGCAACCAGCCGGAATGGCGGATATCCAAGAGTATCATAACTGGGTAAACATCGACGCGGAACTTAGTAAAGATGTAGCAGATGTCGGCGGTCGCCAAGAACCGAACTTAGAGGCAATTGCGGCACTGGAACCAGATTTAATTATCGGCGTGAGCTTCCGGCACGACAATATGATCGCGGAACTTGAAAAAATCGCACCGACCGTCATTTTCAACCCATATCCAGAAGACGAATCAATTGATCTATATAAAGAAATGACAACAACTTTCCATGAAATCGCGAAAGCAGTTGGTAAAACGGATAAAGCTGACGAAGTAATGAGCGACTTGGATAAAAAATATGAAGAAGCAAAGGCGAAAATCGACGGAGCTGACTTGAAGACGAAAGACGTCATTCTGACTCTTGCTTATTCAGGACCACAGGCACCGGAAATCCGCGTCTTCACACCGAACTCGATGGCGTCTCAAATCATTGAGAAAATCGGTTTGAAGAATGTCCATGTGCCAGATCAGTTCGAAGTATTCGGCTCCAGTACATTCAATGTGGAAGGCTTGACGAAATATGAGGACGCGAATTACCTCTATATTGTACAAGACAACGACAATGTTTATGAAAAACAATTGAATGGAAATCCGGTTTGGCAAAACTTGAACTTTGTCAAAGAAGGACGTCTATATGAATTAGGCGGAGATACATGGCCTTATGGCGGTCCACTTTCCGCTGAAACGCTGCTCAATAAAATCGTGGACACTATGGTAGCCAAATAATGCACGCCAATACGAAAGGAACAAGGTCGCTGATAGTCGCTATCGTCGGCCTTTTCCTGTTACTTGTCCTATCATTTATTCATTTAACACAGGGCCAGGCGGATTATACAGTTTCTCAGCTGCTGGAAGAAGTGTGGTTTGAAGGCAGGGTGCAGGACATTGTGATGTCTCTTCGGTTGCCGCGCCTCGCCATCGGAATTATAGCAGGAGGGGCCTTGGCGGTTGCAGGGACGTTATTGCAGACATTGACAAAAAACCCGCTTGCATCAGCGAGCACACTCGGTATTAATGCCGGGGCCTACTTCTTTGTCGTGTTGTCCATGATCTTTTTTCCATCCGTCCTCGGGCAATTCCCATTTTTCGTCGCACTCGCCGGGGCGATTCTCTCCTCGGCACTCGTCGTGTTACTGGCAGGGAAGCAGATGGAGCCGGTTCGGGTTGCACTGACAGGGATGATCATTTCGTTGCTGTTCTCCTCCATAACAGGATCCCTCCAGCTCCTTTTTGAAAACCAGACGAACGGACTGTTTCTCTGGGGAGCGGGAACCTTGGTCCAACTCAATTGGAATGGGGTCGCGTTTGCGGCACCGATGATTGCTGTTCTATTCATTGTGGCGATTTTTTTAGCCAAACCAATGGACGTCCTTTCGTTAGGAGAAGATACTGCCTCCTCACTTGGACAAAATGTCCGTGTTGTTAAAATAGCTGCATGGGCGGTTGCGATTCTGCTCGCAGCGACGACTGTCAGCGTCATCGGGCCGATTGGTTTTGTCGGCTTGATGGCCCCGCATATTGTTCGCATGCTCGGAATCCGGGGGCATCTGCAAGTCATCCTGCAATCATTCTTATGGGGGAGCGTCATTCTCATCGGAGCGGATGTGCTTGGGCGATTGATTGAGCCAGGACAGGAAGTTCCTGTCGGGGCGATGACCGCATTGATAGGCGGTCCTTGGCTCTTGTATCTGGCATGGAAAACAGCCAAAACCCATTCAAAAGGCGATCGGCAAATGGGCGGCGCCTTAAAGCCAAAAAAACTGCCCGTTGTCGTGCCTGTCGTCCTTGCATTGATTGCGGTTGTCGTAGTGGTCGCCTTATCATTTAACGGATCCGCATGGTCAATGGAATGGACGAAGCCTGTCATTTGGAATTTCCGCGTGCCGCGTGTATTGACCGCTTTTGTCATCGGCGTGTTACTAGCAATTGCGGGGGTTTTATTGCAAGGCGTCCTGCGGAATCCGCTTGCAGATGCCAGTGTGCTTGGCGTTACTTCGATGGGAGGGGCTGGCGCTATGTTGCTATTAGTCATGATTCCATCCATCCCGGTTGCCTATATGCCGCTCGGAGCGGTAGTGGGTTCGGCAATTGCGCTGGGGATCATTGTCGGAACGTCTTGGAAAAATAACTTCCAGCCCATGCTCGTCGCCTTAATGGGGATTGCCATATCGGCATTCGGCTCCGCAGCGACTCAGGTGTTCGTCGTGAAAGCAAAATTGGCGGTAGCTGCGGCGCTCGTCTGGTTATCCGGCAGCACATACGCGAAAGGTTGGGATGATTTCCAGCTGGCGGTCATTTTCTTCCTCATCTTAATCGGTCCAGCCATCTATTTAACAAGAAGCCTGGATGCCTTGTCATTTGGGGACGATATCGCAGCAGGTCACGGAACGTCGGTGAAGTCTGTGCGTGTTTGGGCACTAATCATTGGTGTTGCCATCAGCACGGGTGCGGTTGCCATTGTAGGAACAATCGGCTTTATCGGCCTCGTCGCACCGCACATCGCCCGCCGTCTCGTCGGGTTCCGCCACTTGCCGTTACTGATCGTTTCCGGTCTACTTGGCGGTCTCCTGCTCATAACAGCCGATTTCGTAGGGCGGATTGTCATTGCTCCAAAGGATATTCCGAGTGGGCTGATTGTTGCGTTGATTGGTACGCCGTATTTGTTGTATTTATTGAGGAAGCTGAAGTAGTTCGAAATAAGCTTACCTTTTATGACCTCTTCTCTGTATGTTCGGAGAAGAGGTTTTAATTTGCGAATAAAGCATAAGAGTATTGAAGTGAAATGTACCGTTTCCAATCAAAGATAAGTACAACTGTTTGACCTCTTTTGGTTACCTCCATGTTAATGCGAAAGCTCTCAAGCCATTCCGATTATGGACACGGACTGCGCCCCAAAGAATGAATATAACAATTGAGATAACGAAGAAAATATAATAGAGATAGCCATTTTGCATATAATCATACGTTTTATACTCCCACTCCACGTACCCATGATCCTTGTAATTTATTTTCATCAGACGTGATTCCCCGATACCTTCTGTTCCTTGGCTTAATAATTTTCCAATCTTACCCTCTGCCTCGCTTTCCTTAATCAATGCGAAGTAACTAATATTCTCAAACCACTTTGAATTCCGATGAATTCCTTCTTGTAAGGCAAATTCATCTTCAAAAGTAAAGTCATCCTTTGTTAGATATATTTGTCCCAAATGTTCCATTAAAGCTGTGGTTTCACTGTACGATTTGTCCCTCATAAATAAGTTAGCTGCAAAAAATAAACCTACCAACACTAATAGGATGGCTGAGGATAAAAGCCATTTAGCAACCCTTTTTTGTAACTGAAACTTTTCTAATGGACCTTTGTTTTCTGCTCTGAACCTATCTATAGCAATCGTAAATGCTTCTTGCTCCGATTTTCCTTCTTCTTTTAACTCTCGAACAGTCACTAATAAATGTGAACGCATTTCTTGTTTCAGCTCTTTTGCTTCTTTCCTGCTCAAATGGGAAAATATCGAATTCCCAAGTTGCTCAATTTGCTTCATTACTGTACTCCTCCTTTGAGAAAAGAGTTTCGAATCTCCTCGAACAATTAAGTATGATAACTAAGTAAAGACTGTAAGTTCTTCCGGTATTTTCATTTAATAATAGCATTGTGAAGGTGGCGAGGCTACTGAACAGAAGGGGCTGATGATGTATTTACGAGTATTGAATGTAATGTATTTAGATTAAGCAATAGGGTACTTTAGATTCGGGTTGTTAGCCAAGGAAGTAATTATAGATTAACGGTACTCAGAGAAATTTCTTTTCTTTAAAATTCAAAAACAGACAGATCTGTGTCAGGTCTGTCTGTTTCTATCCTTAAAATGAATAAGATTCTCCATCGTTTGGTACGAACACGTTAGTTTCGATGCCTATATCAATTGTAAATTTTTTTAAGTCCTCCCTGGACAAGGCCCAATGATTTACAGCTTCCATATGCACAGCTATAATTTTGGCATTAGGAGCGGCTTTGTACACTTCATAGACGTCATTAATGCCCATTACGAGAGATCCGCCTTCAAAGAATTGGTTATCTCCTGCATTCACAACAATGATTTCTGGCTCATGTGTATGGATAGTGTCCTGAACTGCGTTGTACCAAACTGTGTCCCCAGCTACATACAATGTTTTTTCTGATGGATGCTTAAAGACTATGCCGCACACGAGACCTGCAAGTTGTAAAATTTCACCCCTTCCATGCTCTCCTTTTGTTTTAATTAATTGAATCCCTTCGAAGACAGTATTTTCTTGTAAAACCTCAACATCTTGGAATCCAGCATGTCGAATTTCCGTTGCATCCTCTTCATTTTGGGCAAAGAGTTTAATGTCTTTCGGCAATGCATCTGCAGCAGCCTCGTCCCAATGATCATAGTGCAGGTGGGTAACAATAACCGCATCAATCCCGTTAATAATTTGATCTACGGATATTGGCAGGTCTACTAAGGGATTTTTTTTATCTTGTCTTGGTGAATTGGGGAAAGGTGGGTAAACCCCTTTTTCGGCTAACATGGGATCAATTAAAAACTTTTTTCCAGCGTATTCGAGAACAACGGTTGCATTCCGAATTTGGTGTATCTTCATGTATAGTAACTCTCCTTTTGTTTAGATTTTCTTAGAACAATGTATAGTTTATACTGGGGGCTACTGACCGATACATGGATTAAATAAAGTGTTTTAGTCGTTTAACTTTAATAATGAAGGAGTTCTATACATGTTAGATAACACGGATAAGGAAATCTTAGAAGAACTGTCCAAGAATAGCCGGATTACAATGAAAGATTTAGGTAAGAAAGTTCATTTGACTGGACCCGCCACCTCAGCTAGAGTGGCGAAATTAGAGGAAAGTGGAGTGATTGAAGCATATACAATTCAAGTGAATCGGGTTAAATTGGGCTGTTACTTACATGCTTTTATTACCATTATTACAGAAAGTATTTTTCACCAACCTTACCTGTCGTTCATAAAAACGCAAGAGAACTATCTAATCAATCATTATAAGATTAGCGGCGATGGTTGTTACATTCTCGAATGTAAATTTCCTTCTACAGAAGTAATGAATCAATTTCTGGTGGAACTAAACAAGCATGCCAACTATAAATTATCCATTGTGATTGATAAGCAGTAACCTATGTTGTTGCAGCTAGTCTTATCCTAGGTAAAATCCTCTTTTAAAATTCAATACTCAAATTTGATCATTACCACTCACTCCTCAATCATTCAATATCTTGATTGTTAGAGCAGTCGTGGCCAACATTCTAAAAAAAACCTTAAGTTATTAAACGATAAATAAGTTATATAGCCACATACGGTAACTTACCTCACCGATATCCGTCTAACGATAGAGGAGGGATAAAAGTGAGTAATTAAAAAGGTGAAGAAAGACGAGGCCACTTCGATGAACACCTTTTGGTTAACGGTATCCTTTGCTTTAATCGTTTGGAGTATTGCAATTACAGCGATGACAGGCGGTGCAGGTTGAGAGTTTTTTAGGGGGGACTGTTGGAGTTAATTCATAAAATCAGGAGCAATAGTTGAACAAAGAATTACAAACGATACGGGAGATCATTCTCGTGTCATTTTTTATTGGGTGGTTTTTTCATCAAATGCCAATAGCAATTATATTTTAGTGTCTTGCTGACTTCACTTCGTGTAGCCTGTTTTTTGTGTTCTAGTACCCCGTTACATGGCTTGTTTTTCTAAGACACAGGCATTAATAATGCTATACTAATGATATTACACAACGAAAGAGGCTCAACTATGGCTAGTACGGATTGGAATATGAAGACGTTCACGAAGGGGGCATCGATCCTTGCGATTTCGGCGATTGTTGTCAAATTGCTTTCCGCGGTGTACCGGGTTCCATTCCAGAATCTTGTAGGGGATAAGGGCTTTTATATATACCAGCAGGTCTACCCATTCATCGGTATTTTCATTATATGGACTTCCTACGGTTTCGCGGTGGCTGTTTCTAAATTGCTCGCGGAGGAAAGGACGCCGGGAGAATCGAAGGCGATTATGCGGATTGCGTTTCTCTATTTGGCTTGTTTATCGGTTGCCGTTTTCTTCATTCTTATGGCGGGAGCGCCGTTTTTTGCAAATGCCATGGGTGATCCGAAACTGGTTTCTTTACTACGGGCAGGTGCGTATATTGTGCTGCTCATGCCGATGCTGGCCACGTTGAAAGGCACTTTTCAATCATCAGGCCGGATGACACCGGTAGCTATGTCCAATGTCGGCGAACAGGCCATCCGTGTAACTGTCATTTTAATTGGCACATGGCTTGCGATCCGTGCAGGGGCTTCTTTATATAAAGCAGGAGAAATTGCGATGTGGGGAGCGGTCATCGGACAGGCGGCAGGTGTCCTCATTTTGGCTTTTTATTATCGGAGTGCCTTCAAAGGGCCGATTGTTCAGATTGATCGTTTTCGGGTTGTGAAGGAGCTGACGGTTGTCAGTTTGAGCGTCAGCGCCAGTTCCCTCATTCTCTTGCTGTTTCAGCTGGTCGATTCGTTTACGATCTTTAATCTGCTTGTTTCGCAAGGGACTCTAGTAGAACGTGCCATGGAAATGAAAGGTGTCTACGACCGGGGCCAGCCGCTTGTGCAAATGGGCATCCTGATTGCTTCCACCCTTGCGCTTGCTATTGTGCCGCTAATAGCACATCATGCGTCAAAACAGGACGGACGAGGAGCAGTTCCCTTCATTCAGTTGACGTTCCGCACAGCATTCCTGTTCGGAACCGCGGCAACAGTCGGACTGGGCCTCGTGCTGCCGTTTATGAATGAAATGCTGTTCGAAACACGAGACGGCTCTGTCGCCTTGATTGTTTTCGTTATGCAAGTGTTCTGGCTCTCTCTCATCCTGCTGTTGACGGCTATTTTACAAGGGGCAGGGAAAGTGAAAATCCCGACACTGTTCCTGCTGGGCGGACTCGTTGTTAAAGCCATCGCGAATCAATGGCTCATTCCCCTATGGGGCATAACCGGAGCGTCGATAGCTGGAAATATTGGATTTGGGGCAATCTCCATCGCTTTGCTTCTTTACTTTAAGCGGGTATGGCCAGTGCGGCTTGCGCCTTCCCGCTTTTATGGCTGGACTTTTGCAGCAACGATATCGATGGTCGTTCTTGTCGTAGCCTGGTCGATCGTTGCAGATGTCTTCTTATTTGACGATTTGCCTTCACGCATTGGGGCAACACTGACAGCGTTGACATCTGTTATGATGGGAGCAGCTGTTTTCCTGCTCATCGTCATGAAGTCCAGAATCATGGTGGAGAAAGAGTGGTATTTATTGCCGTTTGGAAAACGATTGGCGAGATTACAATTACAACTTACGCGAAATAGAAGGTGAAACCATGCAGACGATTACCATTATCGGGCTTGGCGCAGGCGATTTGGAACAGCTGTCGCTCGGCGTCTATCGAAAAATAAAATCATTGGGGACCATTTTTGCACGTACCGAGATGCATCCGGTCGTACAGGAATTAAGAGAAGAAGGCGTTTCGATTGAAAGCTTTGATTCCATTTATGAGAAACATGATTCGTTTGAACAAGTGTATGAGGAAATTACGGAGCGGCTGCTGGCCATGGCGGCTGACGGACCGGTTGCGTACGCTGTCCCGGGACACCCGCTTGTCGCGGAGAGAACCGTGCAGTTATTGATTGAAAAAGAACGGGAAGGACTTGCGACCCTTCAAATCGTTGGCGGCAACAGCTTTCTTGACCCGATTTTCTCCGCTTTGCGGATTGACCCGATCGATGGCTTTCAGCTGCTTGACGGAACCGATATGGAGCGGGACGATGTGAATATGAAGCAGCATGTGCTCATTGGACAAGTGTATGACGCTTTCATTGCCTCGGAAGTAAAGCTGTCCCTCATGGAAAAGTATGCGTATGACCACCCCGTGACAATCGTGACGGCTGCTGGCTCCAAAGAAGAGAGAGTACGTACCGTGCCGCTTTTTGAATTGGATAGGGAAACAGAAATCGATAACCTGACAACAGTATACGTACCGCCTGTCACGGAGCGCGAAGGACGATTGAAGGAATGGTCGGCATTCCGGGAGATTATCGCGGCGCTGCGCGCGCCTGATGGCTGTCCGTGGGATCGGGAACAGACGCATGAGTCGCTCAAGCGGTATTTGATTGAAGAAGCACATGAGTTGATTCAAGCGATTGACGAGGAAGACGACGAAGGCATCATTGAAGAGCTGGGGGATGTATTGCTGCAAGTGTTCCTCCATGCCCAAATTGGCGAGGATGATGGATACTTTGCGCTGGAAGACATCCTGCAATCTGTTGGCGACAAGATGATTCGCCGTCATCCGCATGTTTTCGGCGAAATCGATGTGAAGAACTCGGACGAAGTGCTTGCCAATTGGCAGGACATTAAGCAGGCGGAGAAACCGCAGAAGACATCGCAATTGGATGGGCAGGACCGTTTCTCTTCATCGTTGCTCACCTCGTGTAATTACCAAAAAGCCGCGGCGAAGGTTGGATTTGACTGGCCCGATATCGACGGGGCATTCGAGAAGTTCGCGGAAGAATGGGAAGAGTTCCAAGTCGAGGTGCGCGGGGGCTCGAAAGAAGCGCAGCTAGATGAACTCGGTGATGTGCTGTTTACCATTGTGAATGTAGCACGCTTCCTGAAATTATCGCCGGAAGAAGCGATGGTGCATGCAAATCATAAATTCAAACAGCGATTTACATTCGTCGAGAAAAGTGTAAAAGAGGGTCGGGGTTCATTCGCCGACTATACGCTCGATGAACTAGAAGCATTTTGGCAACAGGCCAAGGGAAAGGGAGATGGACATGAGACTTGATAAATTTTTGAAAGTATCACGATTGATCAAACGGCGGACGTTGGCAAAACAGGTGGCCGACCAAGGACGGATTACAATTAACAGCAAGGTGGCAAAAGCATCTTCAGTTGTGAAAGAAGGGGACGAGCTCGCCATCCGCTTCGGACAGAAGATCGTCACTGCAAAAGTCGACCAATTGAAGGAATCAACAAAGAAGGAAGACGCCGCTTCTATGTATACGATTTTGAAGGAAGAGAAGCTTGCGAAGGTCGAACCGGAATTTATTGATGATGAAGATTGAGTAAGGTCCAGATTAATTGAAAAGAGCGACGCAGTTCGATGCTGCGTCGCTCTTTCCTATTTTACAAAGACGGGTTATTTCATAATTGAGAGATCAGATGGACTAATTTTATTTAAATCTGTGTCTTTAACTACGTTCAAAAAATCACCGTTTCGATCTTCTCTATAGATATGATTCGGCGACACCGGCGTAAATTGATTTCGATCGACCGGACTGCCATTTAAAAACAATAGATATGTCCCTGGTTTTAGCGACTCGGGCTCATCTACCAAGGCATACGTTGAATTTCCCGTTTTGAAAAATAAAGCACGGCTAACAGTCAGCTCGTCACCGATCGTAATCTCCTCAGTCAAATTATTGTGTAGCACGTCAGACACCCTCACTTGATAAAGATGCTCAGTAACTACTTTATCAGTAAGCTGTCTTTCGTATTCAGCAGGCTCCTCAAAAATCTCCCCTGTTATGACTAATTGTGAGGAGCCGGTCATCTCTTCAATACTGTCAAACATAATTGCTAAAGCTGTATTGGTGAACTGTTTTTCTTTAGTTGAACTGGATATTTTGTAACCAATGATGCCGATTGCCAAAGTAAATGAAAGAATTAGGAGTATTACTGGTCTTTTCATATTGTAAAGCCTCCTCAAAATTCCTTAATGAATTTTATTTTACATCCATTTTGGTGTTTAGCGGAGAAATTATAAATTCTTTGCTGTCCTATATGCACGGAGCAAAGCTGTCCCAGTCTTGCTTTAAAAAACAAAGCGTTTGGGGTAAAAGGAAAGGGGCTGCCTTCATTTCTATTAAATCTCAGAAATACGGCAAATTGAACCCTTCGTTGTTCGATTGGCTCAAGCCATGCCCGCGGAAAGCGAGCGCCGGAACGGAAAGTAACAATATGTTGAAATGAATATATATTTCTACTTAATTAGAAGTCACATAGAAAGTAATAAAACACTTTACTACAGGTAAGAAAGCGTCCGTCCGAAACGGAAATCAACTTGACCAGCAACAGATCATTATTAACAACCAACCGTTTATTATTTTTCTTTCGTTCAACAGCTCAGCATGTCAGTTTATTTCCCTGTCATGTTTTTAATTCTGCTGCATAAGATGGCAGTGAACGTACAAGCAAAGGAGGAATACAATGCAAATTCAAACAGACAGTCCAACGTACGCCATCCCTTCCGGCGATCATGTGGTAACAATGCGAAACCGGAAGCGGATGGATATCACATCTGTGAAAACAATCGACCGGTTTGACCAAGAAGAATTTATCGTAAGAACCTCACAAGGCATGCTGCAAATACGGGGGGAGGAGCTGCGTATCGTTCATCTCGACGTAGATAAGGGGCTGCTCACATTGGAAGGAACCATTGGCACTCTCCAATACGACGAAGAAGAATCAGGGTCTCGAAATTTCCTCCATAAATTGTTTGGATGAGTCTCTCCGTCCAGTTTCTTAGTTTGCTTGCCATGATTGGGACAGGCATTGGGGCCGGAGCCATTATGGATATGGTCGGCACCGGCGTTTCCCAGACAGGAAAGACATCCTGGATACGAAGATATGCCGCCTGGCTGGAAATTATTTGTTGGATATTGATCGGTTGCGGCGCCTTTTATGTTCTTTTCCTAGTCCGTGACGGTGCGTGGCGAATGTATGACCCCGTTGCGCAAGTGAGCGGGCTGCTCTTATATGCTGCTATTTTTCACAAGCCGTTTCGTTTTTTCGGACGGATGATTATCTTGCTGATCTTGAAGCCAATTTGGTTTATCCTGCGGCTGATCGCAAGGATCATTCAATTCTTTGTCCGGGTCATTATTCGAATTTTGACAGTCCTCGCATTTCCGTTCACGACTCTCTTCTTTTTCGTCAAGAAAAGACTCTTCAAAAATAGTGCTGAATAAGCTATAATTGATAGACTATTGAAGAGAACGGAAAGTAATGAGAGGAAGTGCAGGACATGGAGCAAAGGAAGAGCAAAGCAGCCGCAACCGTTGCATCGATTGAAACTGAATATGTCCGCTCGTTGCGCAAGAAAGAGGATTGGCGAAATAAGCAGAGGAAGCGGCTGAAGAGAAAGCTTACTATCTACGCTATTTTGGCGCTGCTCATTTTTGGTGCACTGACGAACACGTTTGTGCAGCAAAAAAAGGCGTTGGCAAAGAAAGAGGCAGAGAAGGCGGAAGTGCTGGCGGATCTGAAGGAAGTAACGGAAGAGCAAGAATCCTTGAAGCAACAGCTCGTCAAGCTCGATGATGATGAATATATTGCCAAGCTCGCGAGGAAACATTATTTCTTATCTGAAAAGAATGAGATCATTTTCTCGGTCCCTGAACATACCAAGAAAAAGGGAAAAAAAGAGTCCGGAAAAGAGTAGTCTTATTGACACTCTTTTTTTGTTGGCTATAATGAGAGTAAGGATCTTGCGCAAGCAAGTGTCGCCGATGTGATAAATAGGCTTCCGGCGAGAGCCGCTTAAATTTTTAAGGAGGAGCAATTTTTTTATGTCAATTGAAGTAGGCAGCAAGTTACAGGGGAAAGTTACAGGGATCACAAACTTCGGAGCATTTGTTGAGCTGCCGAACGGTTCAACTGGTCTAGTCCATATTAGTGAAGTCGCGGATAATTATGTAAAGGACATTAACGACCATTTAAAAGTGGGAGACATGGTTGAAGTTAAAGTGATGAACGTCGGAACAGACGGTAAAATCGGGCTCTCCATCAGGAAAGCAAAGCCTGAAGCAGAACGTCCTCAACGCCCTCAACGTCCTCGTCATGGTGGAGGCCGTCCTCAAACAGAACGACCTGAAAATTTCGAACAAAAAATGGCAAAGTTCATGAAAGATAGCGAAGAACGTCTTTCCACTTTGAAAAGAGCAACAGAGTCTAAACGCGGTGGCCGTGGCGCAAGAAGAGGGTAACTTGCTGGCTGTTTCAATTTAGGTCCATATATGTAATGTGAATTAAGCAATTTTGGTGGAATCGTCCACTGAGATTGCTTTTTTTATTTGGAAAAAAGGATTCCGTCTTCCTAGAAGCGAAGGAAAGGGAGAAAAGGGGGAATGACAATGGCTGAACACGTAATGAAAGGATTGCAGCAGTACATCGAGTGGGTGGAAGCGCTTCACACCCTGCCGGAAAAGAAGGCGGCCATGCCGTATGCGGACGGGAAATGGTCGCCCAAAGAGATTCTTATGCATATGGCGGAATGGGACCGTTACACGTTGGAAGAGAGACTGCCTTATATGAAAGAAAGCTCCAGCGTTCAGGAAGTCCTTTCGGATATTCCGTTCGACGAGTTCAATGCGGAAGCCGCACGACAGGCGAAGGACAAAACGTTTGAGGAGATTAGGGCGTATGCGGTTGACATGAGAGGCCGTTTGCTTAGCGAGCTTGCGCAGGTGAAGGAAGAGCGATGGGACGAGCCGATTCGTATTGGAGAGTTTACTATTACAATGCGTCAGTATTTTACCGATTTCATCGAACATGACCAGCATCATAAGAAGCAGATTGACTCGTTACGCGTAGCAGGATGAAAAAAGCGGCTCCCGGTAAGGGGAGCCGCTTTCGTCTCTTTCAGTATAGCGGCGGAGGGAGTCGAACCCACGACCTCACGGGTATGAACCGTACGCTCTAGCCAGCTGAGCTACACCGCCATGAATGTTCATGAAGTTTGCTTGCGCTACCTTTTTGAACAACAATCAACATATTACATGCGTTTGTGATACATGTCAACTACTCTTCAAGAAAAAGTAGAGAAATTGTCCGTAACAAGTCGAAAGATTTTTAGGCACCCTTGTCATGAACAGACAAAATCTGTTCCAAGTCCTATGTATACTTTGAGAAAAGCAGACATAGGGGGAATATGGAAATGAAGATGATAGGTAATTTGGAGAGACCGGTCAGTCAACAAATCCGCCATGCGGTCGAGTCGGTAATGAAGCGAAAACTGTATATTGCGCTGGCGGCTTTGTTCTTAGTAGGATCCTTTTTCTTATCACAAGCAATTTTATTCGACTCCGCAGTTCCTTTCTTTTTGCCGATTTGGGCATTGGCGCAGCTCCGTTTCCGTAAGCATCTCCTTTGGGCGTTCATTGGAGGCATGGCAGGGAGTGCTTTATTAGGGGTAGGACAAGCCGTCATTCATTTGCTGGAGCTGTTGCTTTTCAGTGTCGTTGTAAAGCAGCCGCTGCTACGCAAGTCCATCCCGCTCACAGTGGCCGGTTGTATTATTGTCGTCCAAGTCGTATGGCAATTTATTATGTTTGGCGGAAATCCTCCGGTGATTGTCCAGCTGACGATCGGGTTTGAGGCGGTGATCGCCCTTTTCATGACATTCTTCCTTCTTGTCGCCTTTCCTCATACGGAACGGATTTTGTTTGGCCAATGGTCTCCTGAGAGGCTGGGCGCCATTTGCATAGTCGGAACGATGGCGACAACCGGGATGGGCGGCCTGATGATTGGACCGGTGTCCATACCAGGAGTTCTCCTGCATTTAACTATTCTTCTTGCAGCTTTAGCGGGTGGTTTGCCGTTTTCTACGACAATCGCGATGATGATTGCGGCCATTGCTGGCATAGCGGAGCTTTCGTTTACAGGCATGATGGCGGTTTATGGAATGACCGGCTTTTTTGCGGGTGCCTTTCGCAGGCTCGGTAAGCTCGGAATTGCGACGGGAGGATTGGCCGTTTCCGTCTTCTTTCTGCTCTATGATTTAACATTGCCATTGGATGCGTCCCATTTTTATACTATCGCTGCCGCCTCGTTCTTATTTTTCCTTGTGCCTGCGAAAAAAATGGAACCGATCCGCAATATTTTTGTTACGGACAATCCGGATATGTCGGTTAAGCGGCAAAAATGGTTGACCGATCGGATGAACGAGCAATTAAAGGACTTTCAGCAATTTGCCAATTTCATGTCCACTTTAGTTAATGACCGCTTTTCGGATGATCAGGAGGAGCCGGATCGAGCGATTCCAACGATCTGCCAGTCGTGCTTCAGGTATTCAAAATGCTGGGAAAATAAGGATGAAGGGATGGCGAGGCTTCTTTACGAATGGGAATCAACGTATTCTGCAACGAAAAAAGCGGCCCGGCACCGGGTGGAGGAGAGAATTAAACAGAAATGCATCCGGTCCAACGGGCTGATTACTGAAATGGAAGAGCAGTCGACGAACCGGCTGCTGATGGGGCAATTGCAACACGGCAGAAAGATGCTCGCCCTTCAGCTTCGAGATATGAGCAGCCATTTGGAAAAAATCATGAGTGAAATAAAGGAGGATTTATCTGTTCATAAAGTGGCAGAGGAGGAACTGGCCAAACGAATGGAGCGGCAAGGTATCGAATTCTATCAAATTGATATCTTATCGGAGGTGAGAGGAGCCTATCAAATTGTCTGTTCAGTTCCGGAGAAACGGTCGGCATTTGAAACGGATACGACAGTTGCTGAAAGGTTGATTGTGCCCATTTTAGAAGAGATGTACGGAGAACCGTTCAAAGTGGCAAAATCTGTTGCGGAACAGCTTCCTTTTCCGCATCTTCAATTAACGTTCAGCTCGGCCGTCCGTTTCTCCATGGAATATGGCGTCGTTGCGACGGCGGGCACAGGAACTTTCTTTGCGGGAGATGCTTATGAAATTTTTCCGATTCATGACGGCTTGACGGCCGTCCTGCTCTCAGACGGAATGGGCCAGGATGTAAACGCTTACCGGGAGAGCCGAAAAGTGATCCGCCTGATGCGGGAATGCCTGGATCGGAAAATGGATCCCGAAACAGCAATGCATACGCTGCATTATATGATGTCGTTAAATGGGTTAGATGATATGTATGCGACGCTTGACTTGGCATTGCTCGATTTGCAGGATGGCAAGCTGTGGTCGTGGAAGGCCGGTTCCATGAGTACGTATATTAAGAGAGGTCAAGAATTCATTCGCCTCGATAGCAAATCGGTGCCCGTTGGCTTCCTTCCATCCTTCTCGGTAGAAGCCAAACATGAAGAATTGAAGTCGGGTGATTTGATTGTCATGTTGACGGATGGAATGTTTCATCCGAATGTTTCTATCGAAAAGCAGGAGCAGGCACTCTACCGGATTCTGGATACGCATGGGGATTTAAGTGCCGAAGTTGTGTCGGATAAAATCATGGCGGAAATGGAGAGGAAGTTTGGGATGGTGGCGGATGACAGGACGGTTCTAGTTATGAAAATCGATCATATTTTGCCGAAGTGGCAAACAATCCGTCCGCATGAACGAATTATTTCCCGGGAAAGGGTGGTAGTATAGAAGCAACAACTTGACGTAATGGAGGGTCCTAAATGGACAAGTTTGAACGAAAAGTGATGGACTATATAGAAAGGAGAGCTTTGATTGGAAGAGGGGACCGGATCCTCGTTGCTTGTTCAGGCGGCGTTGATTCGGTCGGCCTGCTTCTATTTCTCGCCAGGCAGCGTGAATACTTGGACATCGAACTCGCGGCAGTTCATGTTGATCATATGTTGCGAGGCGAAGAATCAAAAGAGGATGGGGTGTATGTAAGGAAACTTTGCACAAGGACTGATATTCCGTTTTACGGTGGCGAGGTGCCAGTGCCCGAACTGATAGAAAAGGACGGCGGCAATGTACAGGATATTTGCAGAAAGGAGAGATATGGCTACTTTGCAAAAGTGATGGAGGAAGGAGGTTATACGAAACTGGCGGTAGCGCATCATGCGGAGGATCAATTGGAAACGGTTCTCATGCAGCTGTCCAAAGGAAGTGTTCCTGTCGGGATGCGTGATGCAAGAAAGGTTGAAGGAGGAATGCTCATCAGGCCATTTATGGCGGTAAATAAATTCGAAATCCGTTCATTTATTGAAAAGCTGGGCGTTGCGCATCGTGAAGACCCGAGCAACGCCAGTGACAAGTATACCCGCAATTATCTCAGGCATCATGTGGTGCCTCCAATCCTAAAAACGAATCATATGGCAGCTGTCAACTCGGTCCGGATGGCGGAAAGTCTCCAGGAGGATGATGCATTACTGAATGGCATGGCAAGTGAGGCGCTTTCCGGGGTGCTTACATTGACAGCTGAGTGTCTTCCGTCCATTGAAATAAAGCGGTTTGCGCATATGCACCCTGCTTTACAAAAAAGGATGATTCCTCTACTATTAAATTATCTTTATCGTGGGGAAAAAATACCTGTCGAGTACAGTGCGGCACTTATCGAGCAGCTCCTGCGCCAAATGCAGACGGATGCTGGAAATGCGGCACTCCATTTGCCTGGCGGGTATCTTTGCATAAGGGAATATGGAGTTTTGCGGTTCGAAAAAAGCATTCAACAGCCGGAGCCCGATCCACCAAAGGAACTGCTGAAAGGCGTCTGGACAAGGTGGGGGGAGCAGTGCTTCTACTGGAATGCTGCTTCTGCGGAAAGCCTGCCGCCTTCCAGTGAATGCGAGGAGCGCATGTATTTTACGCTGCCTGCAGGGGAGTTGCCGCTTTTTGTAAGAGCAAGGAAAGACGGTGACCGGATTTGGCTGAAGGGAATGGCCGAACCGAAGCGGTTATCCCGCCTGTTCATTGATGAAAAGGTTGCTTCGCAGAAAAGGGAGAGACTCCCGATCATTGTAACTGCAAATGACGAAGTTTGCGCAGTGCCGAGCATTCGTTATGGAAAGTTGTTTTCCAGGCAGGCAAGTGGGGAAGAGTATGTATTCATGGTGAAATCAGTTGGCAAATGTTATGGTCCCGATCAGGAGTTGGCGGGTACATAAGTCCCTTCACTTCAATCAGTGGAGACGTATTTGTTTGTCCATCACATCATTTGGAAAGAGGAGGACTTTCGATGTTAGAGAAAGATATCGAAGAAGTATTGATTACTGAAGAACAACTTCAAGAAAAGATAGCGGAGCTTGGAGCTGTCCTGTCTGAGGAGTATAAGGATAAATTCCCGCTAGCCATCGGAGTCCTCAAAGGCGCTCTTCCGTTTATGAGCGATTTGATTAAAAGGATCGATGCATACATAGAATTGGATTTCATGGATGTGTCCAGCTATGGAAACGCGACAGTTTCTTCGGGAGAAGTAAAAATCGTCAAGGATTTGAATACGAGTGTCGAGGGAAGAGATGTCTTAATCATCGAAGACATCATCGACAGCGGGAAAACATTAAATTACCTTGTCGATCTGTTCAAATATCGCAAAGCAAAATCCATTAAAATTGTCACGCTGCTTGATAAACCGACTGGCCGGAAGGTGGACTTAAGTGCTGACCATGTTGGTTTCCTCGTTCCGGATGCGTTCGTTGTTGGATACGGACTGGACTACGCGGAAAAATATCGCAACTTGCCCTATATCGGTGTTCTGAAAAAGGAAATCTACTCTTTTTGAAAGCTTTCCGACAAGTCCTCCTCAAGGGCGACGGAAAGCTTTTTCCATAAGTCGTTTTCATTGTAGATTGGTTCCTATCTGTGTTAAGATTTACAATAGTTTTCTGTTGAAGAAATGAGGAGGCTTGGGATGAATCGAATACTTCGATACTTTCTATTATACGGACTGATTTTTCTTGCCATCATGGGGATTTTCAGTTCACTAAATAATCCGAATCCAAAGATGGAAGATATCACCACTGACAAATTTTATAGTGAGTTGGAAAAAGGCAATGTTGAGTCTATCACACTTCAACCGGTCAATTCCGTCGTGAACATCGTCGGGACGATGAAAGGGTATGAAGAAGGCAAGAAATTTACGACCAACATCCTGTCTAGTGATACAACAGTGATGAACCAGTATATGGATAAGGGTAAGGCGAAAAATCCAGAGCTGATTATCAAGCAAGCTCCTGAAACGAGCGCGTGGGTATCCTTCTTTACAGGACTTGTTCCATTCATCATCATTATCATCCTGTTCTTCTTCTTGCTGAACCAAGCGCAAGGAGGCGGCGGTGGCCGTGTCATGAACTTTGGTAAGAGCAAGGCAAAGCTTCATACGGATGAACGCAAGAAAGTGCGTTTTTCGGATGTTGCGGGTGCGGATGAAGAGAAGCAGGAATTGGAAGAGGTTGTTGACTTCCTGAAAGACTCCAGGAAGTTTGCCGAGCTTGGTGCTCGCATTCCGAAAGGGATCTTGTTAGTAGGACCACCGGGAACAGGTAAGACATTGTTGGCCCGTGCGGTAGCAGGAGAAGCGGGCGTGCCGTTCTTCTCGATTTCCGGTTCTGACTTTGTTGAGATGTTTGTCGGTGTCGGTGCATCCCGTGTTCGTGACCTATTCGAGAATGCAAAGAAAAATGCGCCTTGTATTATCTTTATCGATGAAATTGACGCGGTTGGCCGTCAGCGTGGCGCCGGTCTTGGCGGTGGCCATGATGAGCGTGAGCAGACTTTGAACCAGTTGCTCGTTGAAATGGATGGTTTCGACGGTAACGAAGGAATTATCATTGTCGCTGCGACGAACCGTCCAGATATTTTGGACCCGGCTCTTCTTCGTCCGGGACGCTTTGACCGTCAGATCACGGTTGGCCGTCCGGATGTAAAAGGCCGCGAAGCAGTGCTTAAAGTGCATGCGCGCAATAAGCCGCTTGATGAATCAGTTAACATGAAAGCTCTTGCGCAGCGGACACCAGGTTTCTCCGGTGCTGATCTTGAGAACTTGTTAAATGAGGCTGCACTTGTTGCTGCCCGCAGAGGAAAAGCGAAAATTGATATGGCGGATATTGATGAAGCGACAGACCGCGTTATTGCAGGTCCAGCTAAAACAAGCCGCGTCATTTCCGAAAAGGAAAAGAATATCGTCGCCTTCCACGAAGCAGGACACGTTGTTGTCGGCCTCAAGTTGGATGACGCTGAAATCGTCCATAAAGTAACCATCGTTCCACGCGGCCAGGCAGGCGGATACGCAGTTATGCTGCCGAAGGAAGATCGTTATTTCATGACGAAGCCAGAGCTTCTGGACAAAATCGCGGGTCTATTAGGCGGCCGCGTCGCGGAAGAAATCGTGCTTGGCGAAGTTTCGACAGGCGCGCACAATGACTTCCAGCGTGCCACGGGAATTGCGCGTTCTATGGTGACTGAATACGGAATGAGCGACAAGCTCGGACCGATGCAATTCGGCCAGGCGCAAGGCGGTAACGTGTTCCTTGGCAGGGATTTCAATTCCGAGCAGAACTATTCCGACTCGATCGCATATGAGATTGATCAGGAAATGCAAAGAATTATTAAAGAACAATACAATCGGACTAAACAGATCCTTACAGAGAATCGTTCACTTCTCGATTTGATTGCGACGACACTTCTCGACGTGGAAACACTTGATGCCGAGCAGATCAATCATTTGAAAGATCACGGTACATTGCCGGAGCGTTCGTATGAGCGGAATGGCAAAGAAGAACAAGCCGATGCGTCGAAAGATGATGCCGAATCAAAGGATGAAGTGAATCCGGATGTTACAGGTGCACCGAACGATCCATCTGTTGCGGATTTGCCGAAAGAAGCTGGCCCAGAACGTCCTCTTCCATCAATCGAAGAAGAACGCAGGGACTGATAGGAAACAGTCGACTGACTTTTATAAAAGCAGTCGACTGTTTTTCATTCCATCGATTATGGTATGATGTTCTGGAAAACCCGATGTTAGTGAGGAAACGATTATGATCTTAGTGTTGGATACAGGTAATACAAATATCGTGCTAGGCGTTTATGAGCAAGGCGTATTGAAATATCATTGGCGGATGGAGACCTATCGCCATAAAACGGAAGATGAATATGCGATGTCAGTAAAAGCATTATTCTCCCATGTCGGATTGGAGTTTAGCGACATCACAGGAATCATCATCTCTTCCGTCGTTCCGCCGGTCATGTTCCCGCTTGAACAAATGTGCCGGAAATACTTTGATATCCGTCCGTTGATTGTCGGTCCTGGCGTCAAAACGGGATTGAATATTAAATATGAAAATCCGCGTGAAGTTGGGGCGGACCGGATTGTCAATGCGGTTGCGGCGATCCATGAGTATGGAGATCCGCTCATCATCGTTGATTTTGGAACAGCGACGACGTATTGCTATGTCAATGAGAAGGGCGAGTACATGGGAGGCGCTATTGCTCCTGGTGTGGGCATTTCAATGGAAGCTCTTTTTGACCGGGCATCCAAACTGCCTCGCGTCGAACTGGTACGTCCGGAACAGGTGATTGGGAAGAATACAGTTGCTGCCATGCAGGCGGGGATTGTCTATGGCTATGTAGGACAAGTTGAGGGTATCGTCGGCCGGATTAAGGCGCAAAGTAAAGTAGAACCAAAAGTCATTGCAACAGGCGGGCTGGCAGATTTAATTGCAAGCGAGACGGATGTCATCGATGTTGTCGACAGCTTTTTGACGTTAAAGGGACTTCATTTGATTTATGAACGAAATGTGTAAGAGGAGTGTAAATGATGAGTGATTATTTGATCAGAGCGCTAGCGTTCGATAATACAATCCGGGCCTATGCGGTTCGTTCGACTGAGACGGTAAGCGAGGCGCAGCGGCGCCATTATACTTGGCCGACTGCAACCGCTGCATTAGGTCGATCCATGACAGCTACTGTCATGATGGGTGCCATGCTGAAAGGTGAAGAGAAACTGACGGTTAAAATTGAGGGGAATGGCCCTCTTGGCCCGATTGTCGCCGATGCGAATGCAAAGGGTGAAGTGCGCGGGTATGCGACACACCCGCAGACTCATTTCGATTTGAATGAAAAGGGCAAACTTGATGTCCGCCGGGCTGTTGGGACCGAAGGAATGCTCACTGTCGTGAAGGATTTGGGGCTTCGCGATTATTTTACAGGACAGGTGCCGCTCGTTTCTGGTGAAGTTGCGGAAGATTTTACGCAGTATTTTGTCGTATCTGAACAAGTGCCATCCGCAGTTGGGTTAGGTGTGCTTGTGAATCCGGATAATACTGTGAAAGCAGCAGGTGGATTTGTTATTCAAGTCATGCCGGGTGCAACAGATGAAACAATTACAGAGCTCGAGAAGCGTATTTCTACCGTAGAGCCGATCTCAAAATTGATCGACCGCGGATTGACACCAGAAGAAATTTTGGAGGAAGTGCTCGGTCGTGATAATGTACAAGTAATTGACCGGATGCCGGTAACCTTCAGTTGTAATTGTTCGAGAGAGCGTTTTGGCAATGCGATTATCGGTCTCGGAGAAAAAGAGATCCGCGACATGATTGAGGAAGATGGCCAAGCGGAGGCGGAATGCCACTTCTGTTTAGAAAAGTATGTGTATACGAAAGAAGATCTGGAAGGTTTTATTGATGAAATACGGTCACAGGCGTGAAGCGCAGGATGCGACCCATCCGGCTAAGCGTCGGCTGAAGACAAAGCCCTTGCTTATCTTAATCGGCGTTTTGCTGTTCACGAACTTGCTTTGGTTCATCGGGTGGCTGATTCCTGATAAACGGCCAATCGAAGCGACAGAAGAAGTCGCTTCGATCGCCGGCAAGCCGATCACGCGGGCAGACTGGCTGCGGGCGATGGAGAAGAAAGTGGGCCGTGATGTGTTGCTGGAGCTGGTGAATGAACGGGTCATGGAAGAAGCGGCAAAAAAGTATGGAATTAAAGTGACCGACGATGAAATCAATCTCGAGTTGGCACTTATTTCAGCAGTAGACGGGCAAACCCATTCGGGCCTGGATGCTGAGGAGACGAGGCAGAAAATTCGCTCCAATCTCATCCTGGAAAAAGTATTGACGAATGATGTCGTGATTACGGATAAAACGGTCAAGGCTTACTATAAGAAAAACGAATCCTTGTATAATATCCAAACGGCTTATCGGACGGCCGCCATCTTCTTGCCGACAGAGGAAGAAGCGAAGAAGACTGTCGAGGAATTGGAAAAGGGATCTGATTTCAATGCCCTTGCCAAAGAACGTTCCACAGATTTGGCGTCTGCCAGCCTGGGCGGGGATTTAGGCTACTTGAACGCATCTTCAGAAACGGTAGATGGAGCAATCGTAAAAGCCATTCCTACAGTAAAAGAAGGCGGTACAAGTGATGTCATCCGTTTGCAATCTGGTACATATGCAGTCATTCAAGTGAAGGAAGTCATCGAAGGCCGTTCTTTCTCTTATAATGAAGTGGAAGATCATATTCGGAGGGAACTTGCGCTTGAACAATTATCTCAATCTGTGACACCGGAAGCGTTCTGGAAGGAGTTTGACGCGGAATGGTTTTACGGAAAGTGACAGATAGCTCGTTTGAATAGAAGCAAAAGCGACGGAGGGGCGGCAGGCTCGGGCGTCGCTTTTTTATGTTTGGACGACACTTGGTGAGGGGATAGGGAAAAGTAATGGCATAAGAAGACGAGTGGATCCATAACTTGTATGGTCAGCGGTTGTTTTCATCGCATTTGGCTCCGAGTTGACAATTGGAACGAATAGGGCGTATTATTAATACTATAAAACATATGAAAGTAGTAGGGATTAGGAGAGGATACGATATGACAAAAGTGGGGAATTCTGTTGCGGACTTGGTAGGACAAACGCCGTTAGTTCGTGTAAACAAATTGACAGGTCCTGATGATGCAGAAATTTATTTGAAATTAGAGTATTTTAACCCGGGTTCCAGTGTAAAAGACCGGATTGCCCTTGCAATGATTGAAGCGGCAGAAAAATCCGGTGAATTGAAGGAAGACAGCACGATTATCGAACCGACTAGCGGCAATACGGGGATTGGTTTAGCGATGATTGCGGCGGCAAAAGGATATCGTTCTGTCCTTGTCATGCCTGACACGATGAGCTTGGAGCGGAGAAACCTATTGCGGGCGTATGGCGCTGACTTGGTGTTGACCCCGGGAGCCGAAGGAATGAAAGGTGCCATTGCAAAAGCGGAAGAGTTGGCAAAGGAGAATGGCTGGTTCATGCCACAGCAGTTCAATAACGAAGCGAACCCCGAAGTGCACCGTCTGACAACAGGTCCGGAGATTGCGAATGCGCTGGATCGTGTGGATGCATTCATTTCGGGTATCGGTACAGGTGGCACAATCACAGGTGTAGGCGGCGTGTTAAAAGAAAGATTCCCGGAAGTGAAAATTGTAGCTGTTGAACCGGAAGATTCCCCGGTATTATCTGGTGGCCAGCCGGGTCCACATAAAATCCAAGGTATTGGTGCTGGATTTGTTCCGAAGGTGTTGGATACGGATATTTATGATCAAATTATCCAAGTTTCTAATGATGATGCGTATGATACAGCCCGCCGTGCAGCGCGTGAAGAAGGCGTGCTGGGAGGCGTTTCTTCTGGAGCGGCCATTTTCGCTGCTTTGCAAGTGGCAAAGGAGCTCGGGAAAGGCAAAAAAGTGGTGGCTATCCTGCCGTCTAACGGAGAACGCTACTTGAGTACCCCTCTATATAATTTTGAGGAAAGTGAATAAGATGGAAAACAGCGGAGGGAGCGAACAGCCCCCTCCTTTTTTTATGCGTCTTTATTTTATGCTTTTTTTATAGTGGCGTGATTGCACTTTTTCGCGTTAAGATGAGGGTACCAAAGCAATAGAAGGAGAATGCGAGAATGGATACTCGGCAACTGGAATATGAAACTGCAAAAATGACGAGAGAGGCCTTTTTTTATGCATACAAAACGCTTGCAGGTGAAACAGAACGGCATGTTCTGCTGGAAAGCGGCCGAACCGGCAAACTCTGTATTGCCGGGATTAACCCGCTCGCTACCTTGCAGGCATCCGAAGGCAGCCCGTTGGAAGTGACTTGGCGGGATGGCACAACGGAAACAAAGTCAGGACAAGATCCGTTGGCAGCGATCGAGTCGTTTCTCAGCTCTTTTGAAGTTGGCTCTGTGCCTGAACTGCCGGAATTTCAAGGCGGAGCGATTGGGTTTGTCAGCTATGATTATGTTCGCAGGTATGAGACTTTGCCGTCTGTTGCGATAAATGATTTAGAGACACCGGATGTCTATTTTTATTTGTTTGATCAGTGGGCAGTGCTCGATACGGAGAATGAACAGGTTTATTTTATGGCATTGCCGGATTGTAGTGCATGCCCGAAGCAGATGAAGGAGAAATGGCTGGATGCTGCGGCAAAAGGGTTGGAGACGAGGAAATTCGATTTGCAGGTGAAGGCTGTTCCGACTGCGGTGCCTGAAGAGATCCGTTTTTCTGTCGATGCGGCGCAATTCGAGCGGATGGTGGTAGAAGTTCAGCGTTATATCGAGTTGGGAGACGTTGACCAGGTAAATCTTTCAGTCCGCCAATCTGCAATGCTGCAGGCAGATCCATTGGATATGTATGAGGCGCTGCGTGCCATCAACCCATCCCCTTACATGGCTTCAATCGGTTCACCTGATTTTGCCGTTGTGTCCGGTTCGCCTGAACTACTTTTGAAAAAGCGTGGAGATGTTGTTAGCACGAGGCCAATTGGAGGAACTCGGCCTAGAGGGAAAGATGAGGCAGAAGATCGGGAGCTAGAAGCCGAATTGCTGTCGAATACGAAAGAGACGCGAGAGCATAAAATGCTCGTTGACGTCGAGCTCGATGACTTCAGCCGGATCTGCGCTGAAGGGACTGTGGAGACGGATGAGTTCATGGTCATTGAAAAGTATTCGCATGTCATGCACTTAGTATCTAATTTGCGTGGAGTGGTGCGAGAGGATCAGACGAATGCCGACGTTATCCGGGGTGTTTTTCCGGGCGGGTCGATTACCGGAGCGCCTAAAGTCCGAACGATGGAATTGATCGAAGAACTGGAACCGACGCGGAGAGGATTATATACCGGCTCCATCGGCTGGATCGGCTTCAACGGCGACCTTGACTTGAACATTGTCATCCGCACTGCGTATATAAAAGGCGGAGAAGCCTTCATACAAGCCGGTGCAGGGCTCGTTTCGGATTCCATTCCGAAAGCCGAGTATATCGAGTCGTTGAATAAAGCGAACGCGCTATGGCAGGCGAAAGAAATGGCGGAAGCAGGCCGAGTGAAAAAAGGCATGCCGCTATGATTTGTTGGATGAATGGTGCGGTTTATCGAACGGAGGAAATTCTTATTTCTCCACTCGATCACGGTTTTTTATATGGCGTCGGTTTTTTTGAGACGTTCCGTACATACGGCGGCAAGGTGTTTTTATTCAAAGAGCATATGGCGCGACTGCGATCGGCTTTGAATGATTACAACATTTCTTTCCCCTATACGGATGCTGACATAAAGGATGCCGTCCGAATCTTGACAGAGAGATCGAATGGAGAGGACGGTTATTTCCGTTTGAACGTTTCTGCGGGCGTGCATGAAATTGGATTGGCCCCCTCAGCATACGACACGCCGAATGTCCTGTTATTTCGGAAAGAACTGTTGAAGACGGAGAGAGGGACGGAAAAGAAGGCGCAGTGGCTTTCAACGCCCCGAAACAAACCAGAATCAGGGGTGCGGCATAAATCACACGCCTACTTGAACAATGTCCACGGCCGGTTGGAAATCCAAAGCTTACGAGATCAGGAAGGCCTCTTTTTGACGCCGGACGGCTTTGTGGCGGAAGGCGTGACATCGAATGTCTTCTGGGTGAATAATGGACGGCTGTATACGCCGGCAGTCGGTACGGGGATTTTGCCGGGGACGACCCGGGCGTTCATTATCCAGCATGCTGCGCACCAGGCAGGGCTGGAAGTGACGGAAGGCTATTTCAGACAGAGGGAGCTGGAAGCTGCCGAAGAAGTGTTTATTACAAATGCCATCCAGGAGATCGTCCCGATCCGAAATATAGGGTCATATATGTTTGCGGGAAATGCGGGGCTTTATTACAAACGATTGCACCAGATCTACAAGGAAGCAATTGAAGCGATTGAGGAGTGACAACTGTGGAATTGACATATGCGAATGATGTGTACCGGTTTGGCCGTACTGAATTTGATTTTAAAAAAGAGACGGTTGTAATGGGCATTCTGAATGTAACGCCTGATTCATTTTCGGACGGCGGAAAATACGGCCAAATTGACGCGGCGCTGCGTCATGCGGAAGAGATGCTGCGGAATGGCGCGAAAATCATTGATATAGGCGGGGAATCAACCCGTCCGGGCCACCAGCCGGTTTCCTTGGAGGAAGAACTGGAGCGTACAATTCCGGTAATTGAGGCACTGGCTAGGGAGCTGGATTGTGTCATCTCTATCGATACCTACAAAGCGAAAGTCGCCGAAGAGGCATTGAAAGCAGGAGCTCATATTATCAATGATATTTGGGGAGCCAAGCGGGAGCCGGCTATAGCAAGTGTGGCAGCCGAGTTCGGCGCTCCAATCATCTTGATGCACAACCGGGAAGAGGCAGTATATCAAGGTTCTTTCCTGGATGAAGTCATCCGTGACTTGGAAGAGAGCGTGGAGATTGCAATCAAGGCGGGCGTTGCGCAGGGTGACATTTGGTTAGACCCCGGAATCGGGTTTGCGAAAAACACGCAGCAAAATGTGTGGACGATGCAGGGGCTGCGCAGAATCTCAGACTTGGGCTATCCGGTCCTGCTCGGTACGTCCCGCAAATCAATGATCGGCGCAATACTCGGCCTACCTGTCGAGGAGCGCATGGAAGGAACAGGCGCCACCGTCTGCTTCGGTATTGACAATGGTTGTCATATCATGCGGGTGCATGACGTGAAAGAAGTGGCACGCATGGCGAAAATGATGGATGTTCTGGCGAATAAAATGGAGGTTAAGTAAGGGGGACTTCACATGGATTATATTCATTTGCACGAAATGGAGTTTTACGGATACCACGGTGCGCTACCAGAAGAAAACCGGTTGGGGCAGCGCTTTCGGGCTACCGTGATACTGGCGGTTGATTTGCAAGAAGCAGGCCGCACGGATGATTTGAATAAAACGGTGAATTACGCAGAAGTATATGAACTAACTAAGTCAGTTGTCGAAGGGCGCCCGTATCAGCTGATCGAAGCGGTCGCAGAAGAAATTGCAGCACAAGTATTACGAGTATTTTCGGATAAGGTAACAGGCGTCCGGGTTGTTCTTGTGAAGCCGGATCCACCGATTCCGGGACATTACGCGGCGGTTTCCGTGGATATCACCAGGGGGCGTTTCGAATGAACACCGCTTATATTTCAATTGGCTCCAATATCGGGGACCGGCTTCATCAACTGATGGAAGCTGTACGTGCGTTGCATAGCCATAAAGGGGTTACTGTCGTCAACCTTTCGTCTGTGTATGAAACGATTCCAGTTGGGTATACCGACCAAAGTGACTTTTTAAATCTCGTCGTGAAGGTGGAAACAAGTTTAAAAGCGCAGGATTTGCTGTCAGTTTGTCAACAAATTGAAAATGAACAAGGGCGCGTTCGAACGGTCAGATGGGGCCCGCGGACGGTTGACCTTGACATTCTGCTCTATAATAACGACAATATTGAATCAGAGAACCTGCTAGTGCCGCATCCTCGCATGCGTGAAAGAGCTTTTGTTCTCATTCCGCTGCTGGAAATGGAGCCGCTCATCGAACATCCGGTGACAGGATTGCCTTTTGCGGCAGAGCCTGCTGTATTGGACAGCGGAGTGGTACGTTGGATGGAAGCTAAGAGGCTTATGGATTTTTGGAGCAAGCCGGAATAAAGAGTTTCTTCTATATACGGTGTATATTTATATATGAAGGATGAAGAAAAGCCGTCATCTCTCGTGGCGGCTTTTTTTACATAGGCACTTTGTGTACAATAAGGTTATGCCATAAGAGTTATGTACGAACAATGGTTAAAAGGAGTGAACGAAAGAAATGTCCCATTTGGATGAATTGAACGATCAACTATTGGTGAGACGCCAAAAGATGGATGAGTTGAGAGGGAAGGGCATTGATCCGTTCGGCATGCGATTTGAACGGACGCATCTTTCCAATGAAATACAAGAAGCTTATGAAGGCGTTTCGAAAGAGGAGCTGGATGAGCAGGCAATTGAAGTAAAAATCGCTGGACGGATCATGACGAAGCGTGGAAAAGGGAAAGCCGGCTTTGCGCACGTGCAAGATCTTGGTGGCCAAATTCAAATTTATGTGCGTCAAGATGCGGTAGGCGAAGAGGCATATGAATTGTTCGATGATGCAGACCTTGGAGACATCGTCGGTATTAAGGGGCTAGTATTCAAAACAAAGGTCGGAGAACTTTCCATTAAGGCGAAAGAATTCACGGTCTTGACGAAAGCGCTGCGTCCTTTGCCTGATAAATTCCATGGCTTAAAGGATATTGAACAACGGTATCGCCAACGCTATTTAGACTTGATTTCTTCTGAGGAAAGCAAAGAGACATTCATTACAAGAAGCCGTATCATTCAATCGATGCGCCGTTACTTAGATAACCAAGGCTTCCTTGAAGTGGAGACACCGATGCTCCATTCTATCGCAGGAGGCGCAAGTGCGCGCCCGTTCATTACGCACCATAACACGCTTGATATGGAACTCTATATGCGTATTGCAATTGAATTGCACTTGAAACGCCTAATTGTCGGCGGCCTTGAAAAGGTATATGAAATCGGACGTGTATTCCGTAATGAAGGAATCTCGACGCGCCATAATCCTGAATTTACAATGATGGAACTATATGAAGCGTATGCAGACTATGAAGATATTATGGAATTGACGGAGAACATGATCGCTCATATGGCTCAAGATGTGCTTGGCACGACAAAGGTTCAATATGGCGAGGACATGATCGACCTGGCTCCGGGTTGGAAGCGACTCCATATGGCGGATGCGGTTAAGGAATATACAGGTGTAGACTTCTGGAAAGAGATGTCGAAGGAAGAGGCACATGCCCTTGCCAAAGAACATGGTGTTCAAGTAACAGCGATGATGGAAGTGGGACATGTCTTAAATGAGTTCTTTGAACAAAAGGTAGAAGAGCAGCTAGTTCAACCTACATTCATTTACGGTCATCCAGTCGAAATCTCTCCGCTGGCGAAGAAGAATCCAAAAGACGAGCGCTTCACGGATCGTTTTGAGTTGTTCATCGTACGGAGAGAGCATGCGAATGCCTTCACGGAATTAAATGATCCGATTGACCAGCGTGCCCGTTTTGAAGCGCAGCTGGTGGAAAAGGAACAAGGCAACGATGAAGCACATGAAATGGACGAAGATTTCATTGAAGCGCTTGAATATGGTTTGCCGCCTACAGGTGGACTCGGCATCGGTATCGACCGTCTTGTCATGTTGTTGACCAACGCCCAGTCGATTCGCGATGTATTGCTATTCCCGCAAATGCGTTCAAAGGATTAACTACCTGCCCGCATAACACGTAAAGTACGTTGTTATGCGGGTTTTCATAACTTCTTATGAAAAAACAAATGTTTTTTTGAAATAGGTATTGCAAACAAGTTAGAGAGCTGTTATATTAGATAACGTTGCACTTCCGATAAACAAAAACAACAAAAAACGGTTGAAAAAGAAATCGAAAAAAGTTGTTGACAGGAAATCAACAGAGTGGTAAGATATAAGAGTTGCTGCTACGAGCTAGCAACGAAATGAACCTTGAAAACTGAACAGCAAAACGTCAACAATAAAGTCGGAACCCGGCCCTGTCGGGAAGAAGACAAACATGAATCTTCGGATTCAAAATTGACATCTTAAATGATGCCAGCAAGAAACTCGAGCTATTCGAATTT
>NZ_BQYK01000012.1:80688-95678 GCF_023168145.1 Sporosarcina sp. NCCP-2222 | reverse complement strand
AAGTATAGTGGATTGAAATTAATTAGCTGGATACATTGAAAGGGAATTTACACAAGATTAAGGACTTGACTATTGGCTGATCCATTTGAATAAAATCGGCGGATATAGGAGCACTCTTTTGGAGCTTACGAGCAGTCTTGCGGATATACGAGCACTATTAGGAATATACGAGCAGTTTCCTGTATATACGAGGTGTTCCCGCGGAATTACGAGCAAACTAATGAAGATACGAGCACTTCCCGGCTATTTATGAGCACTCCCGCAATTGATGCGAATACGGCCGGTTGGTTTAATCATACGAGTGAGCTGGGTGCTATGGAAATTTTAATCGAGGATCCGGCCTTTCCAACACATACGTTATTGATTTAAAAACCAGATGAAGAAAAACGGCATGTTTTTCTTCACCTGATATAAATAGACCTCACGTAAAATATTCGATTTTGGCATTTGGAAAGAACGCTTCGGTATAGCCGAAGACATGCTCCTTGATGGCGTCCTCTTCGTTCTTCGGGTAAATATACTTGCCAATGCCATATTTGCCCCATTTATAACGGCGCTTTTCCTCGTCGAGCTCCAGTTTTGTCTTGGGGTAGTTCTTTTCAATAACTTTCTTTGCCGGCTTAGTGAAGCGATGCTGGATGAACTCGAACGTGATATCATCCCGCGCGTCTTGCGGCAGCTCCGCGTCCAGTCGTTCAAATAAATGACGATAGCCCTCTTCCCATCCTTCATGCAAATAGATAGGAGCAACGATGAACCCAAGAGGATAGCCGGCCCTCGCGACTTTTCCTGCCGCCTCAATCCGTTTATCCAGCGGCGAGGTGCCTGGCTCAAAGTTTTTTATAACAAAATCGGCATTCACACTGAAGCGAAATCGCGTATGCCCATTATGCTCGGCATCCAGCAAATGATCGACATAGTGGAACTTCGTTACGAAACGCAGTCGGCCAAGCTCCGTTTGTCCAAAATGATTGATCGCCCGTTTCAATGTATGGGTCAGGTGATCAATACCCACAATATCAGATGTACAGGCCGCTTCAAAACGGGTTATTTCCGGGGCACGCTCCGCGATATAGTTGTCTGCGGCTTCCAAGATCTCTTCGACGTTGACATACGTCCGGATATACGGCTTGCTGCCCATCGTCGTCTGCAAGTAGCAATAATGGCAATGGCCCATGCAACCCGTCGCAAAAGGAATAGCGTATTCAGCGGATGGCTTAGACGTATCAAACTTTAATGTCTTCCGAATCCCGACGACCAATGTGGATTTTGCCATCCTGTACTTTTGCGCATCCGTTTCTCCCGGAAGGTTCCTCACCTGGTTATGGGATGTTGTAAACCGAATTTCAGTCCCCAGCTTTTCAAATTTCTCTTTCAGTTCTCTTCCCAGCGGATAATCGAGCGCATTTGGCTCAAAATACACAAGCTGCGGCATAAAAGGTTTGTTCATATTCCAACCTCCCTCATATGTAGAGTGTTTAAAGAGGAAGGAATTATGCCACCTGTTTGCTCGTTTCGTAACTCTTCTATACAAAGCATCACAATGCCTTGATTTATTCCAAATCCATCGTCCCTTTGACGCGCGCCAAATATTCTGCGTAGGCAATCAACACCAGGCTGATGGCAAAAAACAAGCAGCCTAACAGAAATTCCTGACCCAATAGAGTTGCCATTTGTGAAAAGTCGCCTTGATTTACTATGTCTTTTGTCAACCGGACACCTCTGGTAAGCGGCATGAACACCGCCACTTGCTCTAGCCAGGCGGGCATGACAGAGAGCGGATAGTTGGCCCCGCTTACTAACAGCAGCAGACTTGCAAGCAAATTGGACCACATATGCATGGAAGGCGACCATAAACAAAATGTAGCGATGATCAGACCTAAACCACAGGCAGAGAAAATCGACACAAGCCAAATCACAAGCAGTGATAACAGCGCATCAAACGGAATTGAAAGCCCAAACAGCAGTATTCCGAATAACAAGCCCATCACAGCGGTGAACATGCCATTCACCACATGTGCGAGCGATCTAGAAATAAAAAGTGGCGCTTTGCTTGAAGGAGTAGACATGACAAGCTGGAGCGTGCCCATCCCACGATCCGATGTGATGACGGACATTATACCGAATACGGAATTCATGACGCATAGCAGTAAGGCATTGGATGCGATATAACCCGCGAGTCCTTCCCCTCCGTACACATAATTCACAAGCACCGCAAAAAAGAGCAGTTGGCTGAACGGATTTAATACCATAACGAAGATATACACTTTCGGATCCAGCCAACCGAACAACGCCTTATAGGATAAAACACTGTGACGAAAAAACCGCTGCACCGCTTCCATTTAATACACCCCCAATTTCCCATTGATGCGGGCTTTGTGCTCGACCGCCCGGTAGCATACGTAACCGAACCCGATATAAACCAATACAAGTCCAAGCAAGAAGGAAAACGGAAGAGCCAGCTGGGACCATGTCGCATTTTCATCTGTTGCACGACGCAGCAGCTCAATCGCCCACGTTGGCGGCAACAAATAGGAGATTGGCTTTACCCAGTCAGGCAAAATAGTGATCGGAAATAAAAAACCGCAAACGAGATAAATTGGATATTCAATGAAGTTCATCAAGGCATTCGTCTGGCGGGACAGCGTAAATGCCAGTGCCAGGAAAAATGAAAAGACCGAAATGGCGATCAGCACCAAAGCAAACGAACCAAAGAACAACATCGGCTGAACTGCCGGCACTTCAATCCGGAAAAACAAAACAAGATAAAGGAACGCAATGACCATGGAAATCAATCCCCATATCATATTGCCGACAATCTTTCCGATCAGAATGGCGGCGAATGAAACCGGAGCAACAAACAGCAGCTCAAGCGTCCCGTAAAAGCGTTCCCGCTGTACTTCGCTCGCTGACGAATAAACGATGGAAGACCATAAAGCCATGAAGCCAGACCCAAGGACGACATATTGGAACACTCGCTCGGGAGAGGAACCGCCATAAATGAAAAACGCCAACGTCGCCAAGAACAGCGGATTCACCACAATGACAAATTTGAACATCGGTCGGGCAATCGACAGGCCCATCTGCACTTTGGCCGTATGCATGAAAGCCCGCATCATTTCGCATGCCCCCCGACCAGCTGTACGTAGACGTCCTCAAGTGTCGGCTGCATAATTGCCAAATCGGAGATGTTCGTCTCATCGACGAGCTGGTAGATAGCAGGAATGACAGCTTGCGGCATTTCTGTCTGCAGGCGGATGGTCGTTATCATGTCATCCTGCTCCTGCTTCACATGACGGACATGCGGCAGCCGGGACAACGCCTCCATCTTACCCGCATCTACTTCAGTCAGCTTACATTCAATAATCGACAAACCCGCCGTCTGCCGTTTCATATTCTCTGGCGTATCCACTGTGATCAGCTGCCCTTTATCAATAAACGCAATCCGGTCGCAAAGCTCATCCGCTTCGTACATATAGTGGGTCGTCAGCAAAATAGTTGTACCCTGTTCATTCAGTTTCAGTAAAATGTCGCGCAGCCGCCTGGCACTGACCGGATCGAGTCCGATCGAAGGTTCATCCAGGAAGAGGATATCGGGTCGGTTGATAAGCCCTCTCGCAATTTGGAGACGTTGCTTCATCCCCTTGGAAAACGTTTCAACCCGCTGATGGGCCACATCCTCAAGTCCGACAAGTTCAAGCAGTTCCAAAATACGATTCTTCTGTTCAACTCGCGGCACCTTGTACAGATCTGCAAAATAGGCGAGGTTATCATAAGCGGACAACCGCCAATATAAGTTCCGCTCTCCGCCTAAAATAAAATTAATATGCGGTCTAACTTTCCGATGCTGCGTAACTGGATCCATCCCCATTATGGAAATCGTCCCTCCGTCGGGAATGAGCATCGTCGTCAACAGCTTGATCATCGTTGTTTTCCCCGCTCCGTTTGGTCCGAGCAAACCGAAAATCTCTCCCCGATTAATGGAGAACGAAATCCCCTTCAGCGCCTCTACTTCTTTCTTCGTCTTTTTGAACAGCCCGACTTCGGTCTTATACACCCGCCGAACGTTAGAAACCATGATAACTGTTTCCCCCATTTCATCCCCTCCTATATTAGACGAATATCTTATTAGATGATTGTAATACATTAAGAGGATTTGTCAATGAGAACAATAAAAAAAGCGCAGCCTTGGTGAGCTGCACTTTGTATTTAACACAATACTTTTTCCATAATAAATTCATTGTATGAGAGATCATTCAAATTACGCTCCCCCACTATGTTGTATCCTCTTCGTTTATACATCGTAGGTAAATATGGATGCTTTTGCGCCACAGTCAAACGAATGACATTCTCTTTTCTATCTGCTAATGCTTTTTCTGCTGCTTTCATTAATTGCTTAGACAATCCCTGTCCCTTCAGCTCTGATTTTACCGCTAGTCTGCTGAGTACAAAGCAGTTCCAATCCTCGTTAAACTTTAGACGGACAGTACCCATAATTATAGGTGGGTTTGGTTGTTTCGCAACAAACAAAATGGTATTGTTGATCCACTGTTCCACTTCTTGAACTGAAACACTAGAAGCACTTGCCGGAAGGCCTAACTTCTCATTTTCCGAATAAGCATCCCAATATAATTCCGCAAGTGATTTTGCATCACTTAATTTAGCCCTTTCAATGATAAACACCAAAACACACACCTACCTCTGTTTTAACTACTACAAATAATTGGAGCCTACCTTATACCACTTAAATAAAATTTCTTATTTCAGCCAACAGCTGATCCACCTTCTCCTGATCACTGGAGAAGTATTTAATATTGCCCACTTTCTCTTCCTTCACCAATCCGGCCTTTTTCAATAGTTCAAGATGATGGGAAACCGTTGCCGTCGTGATCCCTAAGTATTCGGCGATTTTGGCTCCATATTCCCGTTGGCCTGACAACAGCCGCAACATAAGCAGACGGTTCCGGTCCGCCAATACTTTTAGCTGGGACTCCAGCTCTTTACTCGTATCTCTGGTGTCAGATAACGGAACGGCACACCCGTAAATGACGATGCAGACTTCCTTATTAAAGAGCCGGATGCGTCCCGGTGAACTATAATAAGACGGGATGAAATAATACATTTTGTACTGGCTCGTTCGCTTGAAGGATTTCCCCATGACGTATTGTGCGAGCGCCAATGGTTCCATCGAAATTGACTGGACTTCCTGCATGGCCGTTTCCGCCATTTCCTTTTTAGCCTCCAACGCCTGCTGGAACTCACTTGAGGCGTTAATCTCCAATACCAGAGAGGAGAACCCACGCCGATACGTCTTTACGTTGGACAAAAACTCCATGACGGCTTCCCGTTTTTCATCCGTGTCCCACAAAATTGTTTCCTCGCATTCCGGCAAGGATGCGGGAGCCTCCAGTAATTCTTCGACTTGAGGCAAAGGGATGTATTCTGAAAAGAAATCATATACATAGTCGGCATCGCTTAGTCGATCTACGCCCTCCACAAATGCTGCGACATCATGGAAATACGGACACGGCAATAGAAAATTGAGCAACGGGGAGAATCCTAAATCAATTGATTTTGGCCATGTCGCCATAAATTCCTTTGCTTTAGTCGATAATTCTGCCCAGACTTTGTCGCTGTCCGCTTCAGCAAATTTGTTCTTCGTTGCCCCCATAAAAACCCCTATGAGGGATAACGCCTCAACGACCGGCGAATATACATGGTCAACTACTACCATAGGCTTCTTCTGTCCATCATCTTTTTCAAATGCCACGGCTGGAACCCCTCCTCTCTAAACTAATGCTTCTTTTTTCTCAATGCGCTGCACTGTTTATACCGACATAACCCGTCTTTTCCACCAGTTCTTGTCCTTCGTCCGACAAAATCCAATCGATGAAGGCATCTACATTGGGATTGTTCGAACCTGCCGTAATCGCATATAATTCGCGTGTAATCGGGTATGCACCTGACCGAATTGTTTCAACAGTAGGCTCTGCGCCGTCCACAGCCAGCAGGCGAATATTATTGTTGCCGATCATGGATTCAGAATAAAATCGGAACGTATAACCAATGGCACCGTCGTAATTGCGATAGTCCGCCACATATGTGATAATGCCGCTCATCAGATCGGCAACTTCCTCTGTCGGCGCCTTCATAATGGGCACGTCGTCCATGAAATCCTCCAGTGCCGTTTGGCTGCCACTATCCGCAGGACGTTGAAACGCTCTGATTTTTGACCGGTTTCCGCCGACCTCTTTCCAATTCGTCAACTTGCCTGAATAAATGTCTCGCAGCTCCGCCTGTGTCAGTCCTTTGACTGGATTCTCCTTATTGACGAAGAAGACGAAAGCTTCTTTTCCGATTGGTGTGAGAACCAGCTCTTTTCCTAATTCACTTGCACGCGCTCGCTGTGCTTCAGAAGGACCAAGCGTAAAGATGATATCAACATCTCCTGCCAATAAGTTTTCATATGCACTTCCTGTTCGGTTCGACATGACTGCGCTATTGTAGGGATCGTAATTCTGCTTCGGATAGACTGCTTGTGCAAACGCTGCATAAACAGGATAGAGGGCGGTAGCTCCATCTATTATCGGAAAATCCTGCTCGACATGGAAGGAAGCCGGTCGGCCGAGATCTACCGCTTTCGAACCTGGCTCGTTCGGGGCATACTCATACAAGTCAACATCGCTTGTCGCAACGACTGGCTTTGTCAGTTTATAGAGAGCAGGAACCGCTACGACACATCCAATGAAAACGATAGCAATGGGAACGCCATAAAACACGGCACGTCGTTTGACATTGAAGATGGACATGCCAACAATTACGATAAAACCGACGAACGCTCCGATCAAGACAGGCATCCATTCTGCATGCCCGCCAAACAAGAGAGTCAATCCGATTGGCACTGCAAAGAATGACACAAGCAGGGAGAAACCTGCCAGAGAAGCAATCCTACCAAATAGTTTCATGCCCCATCCCCCTTTTCTTATCATTATAGCAGGACGTCGAGGGGCGGGCGAATGGTCCCCCTGCCCTCTGTTTTTCTCTTTGCAGCTCAATTCATAGTTCCAAATGATTGTATGCTATACTACCGGTACATCACTAGATTCAGAAAGGAATTGAACATGAAGAAAAAAATAGGAGTAGCCCTGCTATTCATAGCCAACTTAGGATCCATGGGGCTGTTCTATCTGATTTTAGGCCTGGCATTTGGATTTTCCAGCCCACCCCAACATATAGGAAATATCATTCTTCTGGGAGTTGGGTTGGCATTCGTGCTTCAATGGATCGCCTTCTACTTTGTAGCATTTCGATCAAGCAAACGGTGGCTAGCCTTTTTTATTCTTTGGCTTGTACTGATTTCACCGCTTTGTGCCGGAATACCTATTCTCTTGATCATTCCGTTACTTTACATAGTGGGAACGATTTTATCAATTGAACCTAAGGAGAAAAATAAAGAATCCAAGGAACTCATCACGTCTTCAAAACGCGGAAAGAAAGAGGAATTGTTGCTGATCTTGGTGTTCATCCCAACTATGTGGGCAACCCTTCTCTTTGTGCTGGATGTCATACAGGTTGTCCCATACTCATTTTATTCCTCGCACTTTTCTATGTTGTTTTCGTTCATTCTACTGCCGCTTGTCATGTTAATAGGCAGTTGGATTGTCGCGTGGAAAGTCGCCAAAAACGGGTACGACCGTTGGGTATATTTCTTGATAGTTCCTCTCTTATTCGCATTACTAACGATCTTCCGCATGGGCAGCGGATTCATAGCAATGCCGATGCAAATTCAACTATCGCTACTCCTGCAACTACTCGCTTACGGGACGGCTGTTTTTCTCGTATGGAAAAAGCAAAAAGGGTGAAGAAGGTTTTTCCTTTCTCACCCTTTTTCTTTATGTTAAATACGGCAAGGCTGGTTCTACAACTACCTCTCCGCTTTCACGCAGGAAGTTTGAAACGATTTCAATATGGCTGCTTCCAACAAGGAAAAGAATCCGCTCTTCAGAAGAAGATGCCAAATCAGTTAGGTTGGAATAAAGAATCAAATTTCTTTCATACCACCAGTTCAACCAATCCATTCCGACGTATTCCTCTTCTGTTTTTAATCGGGACATGTTCAAGTATGTTTGATGAATCTTCCGGAATAATTCTTCTTCATTAATTTCTTGAAGCATTTCCAGAACACTTTTACTTCCTAAGCCTCTGGTGACTGGACTTTCTTCCAGCCAACCAAAAAGGTCTTGGAACAATGCCGGCTGGTGTTTCTTTGCCCATTCGTACACTTCCCCGAAGTCTTTACGAGATGAACCTTGCCCCATCCAGTCAATTGCATAAATTTCAGGATGACCCGCTTTTTTCGCCAGCCGGAAGCCAAGCTGGTCAATTTCGCAGACCTCCAATTCATATGTACCCTCAAGATAAGACTTGTATTTGTCATTCAACCATACATTATGTTTCTTCTCCAGTTCTACGGCAATCTTGGTTGGTTTGAACTCACCTAATCTATCGACTACCTCGCCAATCTCGCGCTGTCTTTTCTCAGTAAGAAGATTATCTACCTCCACTTTATACATATCGGGTGTCTCCCCCATATGAAACATGCCGACTAACATCACTCTTGGTTTAGCATTCTCTATTTTATTATCCATTGTTCCTTCCCCCTATTCTTTTCCAATCCTACCATAGTAAAAGAATTGAAATCAAATTACTTTCTAAAAACTCTTGCATCTCACGTAACGGAAGGTTCTATAATAGGTGGTAGAAAACAATGGGAATGAGGTACAGAGATGTATACAATTGGGGAATTAGCGGACATCAGCAATGTAACTGTCAGGACACTCCGCTATTATGATGAAATTGGTTTATTGCCACCGGCACAGAAAAATGCAGCCGGCCATCGGCTTTACGAGGAAGAAGATGTCTCCAGGCTTCATTATATTTTAACGCTTCGTAATATCGGGCTGCCGCTCGATACGATACAACAGGCTATGGTAGATCACCAAATAAAGGTTCAAGATGTACTAGGGATGCGGCTTCAAATGATTCAAATGGAGCAAGAAAAGTTAAAGAAGATGGAGGCTTCCATTCATGCACTACTTACCTTAGTGGAGCTAGAACAGCCGACGGATTGGAAATCTGTATTCAGCTCCTTTTATTCGTATCCCTCTAAACAGGAAGCCATTGATCGGCTATGGAATCAGCATTTCACATCAGAAGAGAAGGATATTTTGAAAAAACTTCCGGGCTTAGGGGACAAAAGCGAGGCAGCCTTAATAGCACTCCATTTGTTTAGAGAGACACGCCTCCATGCGGATGAATGTCCGAAGAGCCCGTTGGCACAGCAATTGGCTAAACGGTGGATCGATTTTGTCGAACAGTCATATCAAGGCAACTTGAAACTGGCCAACAAAGTTTGGGCTATGAGCAAACACCAGGAAGTGTCGGGGTTTTATTATTTCGAACCGAGGATAGCTGCGTTTATTGAACAAGCCATCGCCTATTATTATAAATCGCAAAAAGAAGGGCAAGTAACATGAAGAAAATGATTGTTTATGACCTGCTCATTTACATGGCAGTTCCTTACTTCATCTGGAATTATGGACGTGAACCTCTGGGCGATTATGCAGCCCTCCTTCTTTCAACAGTGCCTGGATTACTTTACACACTATTCCGTTTCATTAACGAACGTCAATTCAACATAACAGGGACCTTCATACTTGCCTCCCTCTTACTAGACACGTTGGTGAATCTTCTTTCCGGGTCTGCAGAGCGCATGCTTTGGAATCAAGTCTATCTTGGCTATGGCTATGCCTTCCTGTATCTAATTTCCATCCTCCTCAAGAAACCTATGGGACTGTATTTTGGGGTAGATTTTGCATACATGCTCGGGCATCCCCGTGAACTAAGCAAAAAGCTATTCTTTTCACGAGAGCTATTTAACTGGTTTCAGCTTGTCACACTGCTCCTTGTAATACGCGGAATCGTTCAAAACTCTCTTAAAGCCTGGTTATTGAATTCTTATGGAGTAGATAGTTATGGGCATATGCTAGTTTATTTAAAAATCAGTGGAGGTACTTTTAGCATTGTTATCACTTCGCTCAATTTATATATCGGCCGCAAAGTAGTACAGGTTTCAAAGGCTCAAGCCTCAAAGAACAATTGCCCACCTTCGGTTGAAGATAAAGCACATCAGACGCTCACCTGATGTGTTTTTATTGTATATTAGGTAATCACGACAACTATCCAAGAGCAATTACAATCCTGATGACAAAAAATGATTTCAAAAATGTTGAGAATTAATTTCACCCGAACCGATGTATGTAGTGTAAGGGCCTTTACACAAGAAGGAGAAATGTACATGCGAGTGACGAAAGAAAATTTCATAAAACGTTTCAAAAGGGGCAAAGAAGACGCATTGGAGTACGTCATCGATGAATACGCCGGACTCGTGAAAGCGATTATCTACAATTCACTTCAGTCGTACAACGACCCGCATCTGATTGAAGAAGGAGTCAGTGATACGTTCATGGGCGCCTTTGAAAATGCTAAACAATTCAACGGTGATCCAGAAGACTTCCGAAAATGGATTTGCACCATTGCAAAGTTTAAAGCAATCGATAAGCAAAGATCCCTTGCCAAAACTCCTGTGGCCGCCGTTATTGATGAACAGCAGCTGGAAGTAAAATCTGCTGAGGATGAATTCCTTATTCAATCCTCCACGGAAGAACTTCTTTCCATGATGGCCAAGCTGCCCCAAATGGACCGCGATATTTTTACGATGAAATACTTTTTAAATATGAGGAACGATGAAATTGCCAAACAATTAGGCGTGACGAAGGCTTCCGTTGATAATCGCTTATATCGAGGAAAAAAGCGCTTGCAGCAGTTTCACATGGGAGGAGTATTAACATGAAAAATCTATACCGCCAGTTTAACGAGTTGAAAATTGACTATGATACGAAACCGCTGAATGTTAGTGAGGCAGAAAAGAACCGGATCAAAGGGAATGTGTTGAGAAAGAAAAAGAAACTTCATGTTCCTAAACTAATCCCGGCAGCTGCCGCCCTTGTCTTGGCGACGACAGTTGCATCTGGTTTTGCGTTTCCTACATTTGCAGCAAAACTGCCGATTATCGGCAATCTCTTTGAAATGTTTGCAGACGATGAAAGCTATGTATTTGAAGAATATGAGACATATGCAACAGACATAGGGGTGACAAAAGAAAGCAATGGCATTTCTCTGGCTGTCGAGAATGCTGTCTACGACGGGGAAAGCATCTCGATTGCCTATAAGATGGTGAGCGAAAAAGATTTGGGAACAAGGCCCATACTGGAAGGTATGTTAGATGCCGTAGAATTTGGTGATGAGTATAAGGACTATGGCTTTGCTCCAAAGTATATTTCCAAAAAAATAAGTGAGAACGAATATGCCGGGTTATTAATTTACCAATTAATTAAAGGTCCAAAACCGGAAGAGATTCACGTAACTTGGAGAGGCGAACAAGTACTTGATTTGTCTAATGTATCGAATTCCTTTTCTGGCGAGTGGTCGTATGAGTTTACGTTGAATAAATTGAAGGCTCATTCAAAGGACTATGTTGGCTCTGAATTAGTATCTACAGATGACGGAATCAATATTGCACTTACAAAAATGACTGCTACTCCGGTATCTACAACAATTTATCTTTCGGAGAGCGTCGACATTCCGACTGTCACAAAGCAGGATACCGAATGGCGTGGTATACTCATGGACTATAAGGTGACAGATGATGTAGGGAATGAATATAACATAATTAGTTATGAAGATATTGGGCACAGTTCCGACTTCATTGACCATAATCTAACGAGTACGCCGAGGATCACCATGTCGCTTATTGATGAGCGTGCGACATCCCTCTATATAACACCGAGTGTAAACATTTATGAACTTGATAAAGAAAACGGCAGTGATCTTATTCCGATACAAGAACCATATGAAATTGAACCGATTGTCGTTCCAATAGAAAAGTAATGAATATAGGAAGGGAAACCACCTCCTTCCTCTTGTGTAATCGGTGAATAACTAGTGGAGCCTATCATGACCTAGGTGTCTGACTAAGATCCAGATTAGTTAGGACCAAATAACAAAGAACCTTCATCCACCCGGGAGAAGGTTCTTTGTGCTTTAAATTTATTAATTTTCTTCAATAATCTCTACTTCTTGGTGTTCTGCCAATTCTTCAAGCTGTTCTTCTACCTCTTGCGGGTTTGCAATTTCCGGTTTAGGCTCATCTTCGCTCAAACCAAGAACTGTGGCGGTAGAATCGAGAAGCTCATCGAAAAGCTCTGGATGATCAACAAGCGAAATACCGTAGGATGGGATCATCTCTTTGATCTTCGGTTCCCATTCTTTCACATGTTGCGGGAAGCATTTTTTAATGACCTGCAACATGACGTGAACCGCCGTCGAAGCTCCCGGTGATGCACCGAGCAATGCAGCGATAGATCCGTCTGCTGCACTTACAACTTCCGTACCAAATTGAAGAGTTCCTTTGCCGCCGGCTTCCGTATCCTTGATGACCTGAACCCGTTGGCCTGCAACGACGAGGTCCCAATCTTCACTCTTGGCGTCCGGAACGAACTCGCGCAATTCTTCCATACGCTGTTCTTTCGACAACATTAATTGTTGAATCAAATATTTGGTAAGCGCCATTTCCTTCGCGCCCGCAGCTAACATCGTGAAGAGGTTATTTGGTTTCACGGAAGTGATCAAATCCAAATTGGAACCTGTCTTCAAGAATTTTGGTGAGAAGCCTGCAAACGGTCCGAACAGCAATGACTTCTTATTATCGATGTAACGTGTATCCAAATGCGGTACGGACATTGGTGGTGCGCCAACAGACGCTTTGCCATACACTTTTGCGTGATGCTGCTCCACAACCTCCGGATTTTTACAAACCATGAAGATACCACTGACCGGGAAGCCCCCGATATGTTTTCCTTCTGGAATGCCGGATTTTTGAAGTAAATGCAAGCTACCTCCGCCAGCACCGATAAATACGAACTTAGCTGTGTGGCGTTCAACTGCCCCACTGTTCAAGTTCTTCACTTTCATTTCCCATAGCCCGTCAGTTGTGCGCTTTAGGCTTGTAACGCTATGGTTATAATGAATATCGACTTGATTGTCCTTCAGATGATCAAACAACATGCGCGTCAACGAACCAAAATTGACGTCAGTCCCTGAATCGATTTTTGTCGCTGCAAGTGGTTCAGTAATCTTCCGGTCTTTCATCATAAGTGGCATCCACTCCGCCAATGTTTCCGGCTGGTCGGAGAATTCCATCCCTTTGAACAGCGGATTATTGGACAGCGCTTCAAAACGTTTCTTCAAAAACTTTACATTATCTTCTCCATGTACATAGCTGATATGAGGCAGCGGCATGATGAAGTCTTTTGGGTTGCGGATTAGTTCACGATTCACGAGATACGACCAGAACTGTCTGGAAAGCTGGAATTGCTCGTTTACATTAATCGCTTTGCTAATATCCATGGAGCCATCGGATTTCTCAACTGTATAGTTGAGCTCACATAATGCCGAATGTCCTGTCCCGGCATTATTCCACTCATTCGAGCTCTCTACGCCTGCTTCTGCAAGCTTCTCGAACACAGTAATATTCCATTCTGGCTTTAATTCTTTAAGCAAGGTCCCCAAAGTCGCGCTCATAATTCCTGCACCGATTAAAATGACGTCTTTATTGGTTTCTCTGTTGCTCATTTTTACCATATCCTTATATGTTAAGATTTTCAGAAAAAGACATGGGTCCTCACGCCTAATGATGCAACAGGCCAAGACGTGACCTATGAACCTTTTCTGTATCAGTGTAAACCTATAATAGTATAGCACAATCGTTGGTAAAGATAAATATGAACTGCTTCTTCGCCTTTTCATTTCATTCAGGAGAAAAAAGCAGAGAAGAAACATAGATTTTTTCCGCATGCCATCCCGTATCCGGCAATTTCCGTATGACTCAAAAAAAGGCTGAAACCTGTATGATTTCAGCCTTTTTCTTTGTATGTGTTAATAGATTTTGATGGAACCGCCATCGACCATGATCGTTTGGCCTGTAATATAATCCGAGTCATGGCTGGCCAGGAATACAGCAGTACGGCCGATGTCGCCTTCTGGATCACCAAGACGGCGAAGCGGAATGTTGTTAACCATTTTCTCATAGAGTTCAGGTGCTGATTGGCTCCAAGCTTGTACCCCTTCTGTAAGGGCAATTGGCGCAATCAAGTTGACATTGATGCCATCTGGCCCCCATTCATTTGCCGCTACACGGGTAATCGCACGGATTGCTTCTTTGGCAGCCGCATAGGAAGCTTGTGTCGGCTGGCCTGAAATACCAGCGCCGGAAGCAAAGTTAATCACTTTCCCTTTTGCTTTCTTCAATTCAGGATAGGCTGCTTTCATGAAGTGGAATGTCGGATAGAATCCTGTGTTAAAGGATAGATCGAACATGTCCATTGTCGTCTCCACAAATGGCGCTTGTTTCGATGCATGGGCATTGTTGACGAGAATGTCCAATTTACCGAACTTGGCTACTACTTCATTGACAATCGCTTCAATGTTTTCCGGCTTGGAAATATCGCGTATGAACAACATCCCTTCCGTATATTGAGCGATTTCTTCAAGCGTCTTCTGCCCTTTTTCCTCATTGATATCTACGATCGCAATATGGGCCCCTTCTTTTGCCATAGCAAGCGCGATGCCGCGTCCGATCCCGGAAGCACTGCCTGTAACAATTCCAACTTTACCTTCCAATCTCATATGAACACCTCATTCGTTAGTATGGTTCTACAACTTGCTTCCATCCTGCAATTAAAACGAGGACAATCTTATTTAGATTGCATGTTACTCATGAACGTATTGAAGTCGGCAATGGATGGATTTCCAATGTAATGGCCGCCTTCCACTTTAATCGTTTGGCCTGTGATATATTTTGATTCATCCGA
>NZ_BQYK01000012.1:73315-80585 GCF_023168145.1 Sporosarcina sp. NCCP-2222 | reverse complement strand
AGCTGCCGGCGTTAAAATAAGGCCTGGTGCTACCGCATTACAGCGAATCCGGTCCTTGCCATACTGAGTTGCGATATATTTAGTCAAATGAGCAACCGCCGCTTTAGAAGCACCATACGCTGATCTAATCGCATCAGAAGCAAAGGCAGCCATGGATGTTGTATTAATGATCGAGCCGCCACCCACTTTTTGCATGTGCGGAATCGCATACCGGCTTCCTAACAAAACGCTTTTCGTATTAACTTTCATAAGACGATCCCATTCATCTAAATCCATATTGACGACATCAAGGTCTTTCTGAAGGTTCGTCAAGCCGACATTGTTGAAAAGAACGTCAATTTTGCCATACGTATCAACCGTAAAATCGACCGCTTCTTTAATGGATTCTTCTACAGAAGCATCAAGGAAAATAGCGGAAGCGATGCCGCCTTCTTTTTCAATTTCCTTTACTGCTTCCCGAGCGCCTTCGATATTAAAGTCACCGATGACGACTTTCGCTCCTTCTTTTGCCAAAAGCTTTGCACTGGATAATCCGATTCCTGAAGCACCACCTGTTACGAGGGCCACTTTCCCTTCCACTCTTGCCATTGTTTTTACCACCTTTATATTAGTTTTTCACTATCCTCACTGATCCTTCATGACGTGCTCAAATAGCTTTTTTTGGATCGAAATCATTTGATCAATCTCTTCATCCGTGAGAACGGAATAAATTCCTTGCCACATAGTTTGTCCTTCTTTTTGTGCATCAGTCAAAATGTCAAACCCTTTTTCGGTAATCGAAATCCGGACAATCCGGCGGTCCGTCTCATCATACTGGCGCTCCGCATATCCTTCCTGGATTAGCTTGTTCGCAATGCTCGTCATGCCTCCAGGCGTATAACCAAGTTTCTTCGCCAGTACCGATTGCATTTGAGGGCCTTTTTCCCGTAACTCCGCGAGGACAAGAATTTGAGATATCCCAATGTTCCGGTTAAAACTCTTTAAAAATCTCAACATCGTTTCATTATTGAGCAGCTCCGCTTGACGGATCAGATCGAAAATAGTTGTCTTCATTGCCATAAAAATTCCCTTTCTATTGCTTATTTATTTTAACGCTAAGATATTTCATTATCAATAATTATGTTCGTAAAATGTTTATAACTAAACAAATTGTTTCATCCATTACAAACAGATAAAAACAATAGATGATTGCTAGTTCCATTTTATCCAATCAGCTGGATTTCCCGAGAAATAAATTATTCTTATATAGAATATGAGGACAGGTTGGATGATTGAGTTGATTGTTAGTAAATTTGGGTTGTACGCCAATTAATCAACCTGAACGCCATTAAGTACGGACGTACGCCAATAAATCAATTTGAACGCCATTAAGTCTGGGTGAACGCCAATAAATCAATCTGAACGCCATTAAGTACGGACGTACGCCAATAAATTAATCTGATCGCCATTAAGTCTGGGCGAACGCCAATAAATCAATCTGAACAACATTAAGTCTGGGCGAACGCCAATAAATCAATCTGAACGCCATTAAGTCTGGGCGAACGCCAATAAATCAATCTGAACGCCATTAAGTCTGGGCGAACGCCAATAAATCAATTTGAACGCCAGATAATTGATTCCAACGCCAGAATATCCATCCGAACGCCAGATAATTGATTCCAACGCCAGAATATCCATCCGAACGCCAGATAATTGATTCCAACGCCAGAATATCCATCCGAACGCCAGATAATTGATTCCAACGCCAGAATATCCATCCGAACGCCAGATAATCGATTCCAACGCCAGTTAAACAACGGCCCTTACTTCAACAACTCTTCCGGGATAATCGTAAACCCATCAATAATCGTATCTTCCTCCACCTCTATCAACAGGCAGCGCTTTCCGCCGACTGTCACTTGTTTCACGTACTTTAAATCTTGCGGACTGATGGAGATGTTAGCTACTTTTGTTTCGATCTTAATGGACTTGGATGTGTATTTCGGGACAATATGGGTTGCTTTCAGTTCGTACGATTCGTCATCAATTACGGTAAGGAAGGCCCGTTCCACTTTATCCGAGTCGACGTCTTCCACGCCGCTCACTTTTAACACGCGTTCCAGCTCTCTCGTGTCCAATGTCGGGATGTTTTCGAGTTCTTCCTCTTCCTCGTCAACTTCTACCATCCGATTGATTTCATCGTACAGATTGGCAAGGGTGCGCGTATTCACCTCGTGCCCGATTACTTCTTTCACAATCTCTTCAAAGACCGCCTTATCCTCCTGGGCTGTCATGATTTCCTCGCCGTCCAACACGGTTTCGATGAAATGGTAGTTCGGCTTATTCGCTTTCCCCGCCGCATACAAAATATGGTTTACATCTGCTGCATTGTTCGTAAAGGTCGGGAACAGAAAGCCTCCGATTGGAGACGTCAAATTAATAATCGGGTCGGCCATAAAGCTTGATTTAAATTCTTTCCCGACAAAATCAAACACGAGAGACCGTTTGGGCTGCTCCGTCTGATTCATGCTGCACAGAATAAATGGCGTCGTGTATACTTCGTCCCGCACATCGGCCTCCGTCTCATCAGGCTCCCGCTTTGTCGGCTTAAAATAACTTCCCCTTATAAAGGTGATGACAATGTCTTTATCATATTGGACGTCCTGCACCATCTTCTTGGCGATTTGCAGCATCCCTTCTTTCCAATCCGCCACGTCATCGACTTGAAGTGCTTCATAAAGTATAGTTTGCGTGTGGTCCTCCCGTTCCTCTTCCTCCCGCTTAAACTTCACTTCAAACAGCTTCTCATCCAGCTTCCCGCCGAGCACTTTTTTAAAGTTCGTCAAAAATAATTCCTGCTGCTCCCGATCGAGCAAGGAGAACGCTTGGCTCGCCTCATGATAAATTTCGTTACTCTCCTGTTTAATGTATACATTGTAAATGTCGCGGATCGTCAACAAATCCGTGCCTAACTTAAAATGTTTTCGAATATCTGCAATATCTTTCTTATTCATATTATCCAACTCCCTAATAGGTAAGAAATTCATAGTAAAAAGGAGTATCCCAAGAGATCTTGCTCTTGTGACACTCCCTCTATTATATCAGTGATTGGCTGAAAGGCAGGCTTGCAACCCACTAGACTTGCTTATTCTTTTCCAATAGCTGTTCCATTTTTTGATCCGCACGAAGTAAGACTTGTTGAATCTGCTGAATCTCTTTTTCCCTTTGAACCATGTACGCCTGCTTTTGTTGAAATAACGCCCTGACCTGCTGGAGGTATTGGATTTCCTCCTCTTTCAAATTAGCATTGTGTTCCAAGTTACCTAACCATTCAAATAACAGCTTGATTTCCTGAAGCGTAAAGCCTGCTTGTTTCAATTTCCGGATTGTATCCAGCAATTCAATGTGCTCCGCATCATAATCTCGCTGTTTGTTTACTAGGTTGGGCTGCAATAAACCCATTTTTTCATAATACCGAATCGTATCCTTGCTGCAGCCTGTACAAGCTGCAAAGTCACCGATTTTCATTGTCTCACCTGCCTATTTTACAAATTGGTAGACCATGAAAAGGAGAACACAATGAAAGAACAATCGAAAGAGATGATGACTGTATCGAATTCTTCCATTCCCCTTTCCTTCTGCCAAGGCCAGTATATGCAATAACCCGAATTCCACAAGCAGCATCCATAGGACCACCTCTTTGCTGGAAATGAATAGCGTTGCGAGAATGCCGAGAGATACTGCAATAAAGAAAACTGCCCGTAGCTGAAATCCTTGTTCTTTCCACTTTTGAACGCCCGCCGTACACATCAACACTGCGTATAACCCAATGATCCCATACACTGCAATTGCCAAATAAAACCCCTCCCATCTTTCTATCTACCACTGTAAAAGATGGAGTTGACTCCATGTCAATCGAAAAAACACATTAGGTTTACAAGATTTTTACACTCTCTTTATACGTTCCTTACATTTCCTCTATATAGTGGAAATGTAAAGGAACCCATTATGTCGGGCCGAATCACACTTATACAATATGTTCGTTCTGAACATGGTACTTCCATTTTACTGCATGCAACATATGACAGGAGGAATAAATTTTGAAGAAAGCACTTGTTTTACTGATGATGGCATTCGCGCTAGTTATTTTGGCCGCTTGCGGAGATTCCGAAAAGGATTCTTCAAAAGAGACGAATAACAAATCAACGGAATCGGCTAAAGGCAACGACACGGCAGGTGAGAGCGAGAAAACAAATGAAACAATCGATTCTCTCTCTATTGGCTTTGTTCCTTCCCGAGAACCGGAAGAAATTATTACAGCTACCGAGCCGTTAAAAGATCTGTTAAAAACAGAATTAGCTACGCTTGGCTATGATGTGAAAAATGTAGACATCACTGTGGGTACAAACTATGAAGCAGTCGGCGAAGGTCTTTCTGCAGGTACAATCGACATTGGCTTGATCCCCGGCGGAACTTATGTCTTATACGACGATGGGGCAGAAGTCATTTTAACAGCTACACGGGCAGGGCTCACAAATGATTCGGATAACCCGAAAGATTGGAATGACAATAAACCGACAGACGCTTCCGATCAACAAGTAACTTATTACCGTTCTTTGCTCATTGCAGGTCCTTCTGAAAAAGGGCAAGCCTTGGCAGCGAAAGTGAACAATGGTGAAGAATTGACTTGGGACGACCTGAATAACGCTTCTTGGGCTGTCATGTCCTCCTCCTCACCGGCAGGTTACATTTATCCGGCAATCTGGCTCGGCGAACATTATGATCAAACCATCACAGACCTTTCACATGTTTTCCAAGCTGATTCTTACGGTAGTGCGTTTGCCCGCCTCGCCGCTGAACAGATCGATGTCCTAGTTGCCTACGCGGACGCACGTCGAGACAATGCGGAAGCGTGGGAAAAGGATTTCAACCGCAGTTCTTCTATCTGGGATGAAACAAATGTCATTGGTGTAACGCCTGGCATTTACAACGATACTGTAAGCGTCAGTAAAAATTCCGACTTGATGAATGATGATTTCAAAACAGCCATCCAAACGGCTTTCATGAATATCGCAAAAACAGAAGCCGGCAAAGAAGTGATTTCCATCTATAATCACGAAGGGTATCAGGAAGCAACCTCCTCTGATTATGATAACGAACGGAAAGCACAGGAAATGGCAAGAAGCCTGCAATAACGAACAAACGAATCCAATGAGGTTGTCTCATGTAGCGGGACTGTCCCCTACGAGACGCCTCATTTTTCGCAAGAATGGGAGATTCCTTATGATTGAATTTATAGAAGTAGAAAAAACCTACGGCAAACATGTCAAAGCATTGCAGGACATCAATTTAAAAATTGAACAGGGGGAATTCGTTGCGGTCATCGGCCTATCCGGCGCAGGAAAATCAACTTTAATTCGCTGCATCAATCGGATGCATGATATTACGGGCGGACAACTTATTGTCGACAATATCAAGGTCAATACATTAAAAGGGCGGGAGATCCGGAAGTTCCGAAAACGAATTGGCATGATTTTTCAATCCTTCAACCTCGTGACCCGGACAACTGTCATCCGGAATGTCCTAGTCTCCTTCGTTCCAGACCTGCCCTTTTGGCGAAAAGTGAGCGGGATTTTTTCTAAAGAGCATAAGATCAAAGCATTGAGCGCGTTGGATCAAGTCGGCATTTTGGATAAGGCCTACATCCGTGTTGATCAGTTATCTGGCGGTCAGCAGCAACGGGTCGCGTTGGCCCGGACACTTGCCCAACAACCGGACATCATATTGGCAGATGAACCCATCGCTTCGCTCGACCCAGTCACCGCCAAACAAGTAATGGATGATTTCAAACGAATTAATGAAGAAATGGACATTTCCATCATCATGAACATTCATCATGTTGAAATCGCGTTGGCCTATGCCGAGCGGATTATCGGTGTGAGGGAAGGTCGCATCGTTTTTGATGGAAAAGCAAAAGACGTTACAGAGGACATCCTGAATTATATTTACAAAGGACAAACGGCAGAAGGAGCGCCTATTAGAGAAGGAATGCATGCTTATGTATGATAAATTTTTTCCACCTAAAAAAATAGTCTTGCCTAACGGAAAGAGCATTGCCGAAAGAAGGTCTCGATTTCCACTTGCAGTCGTCCTCTTTCTCGTGGCCCTCTACGTTTCATTACAGTTCACTGGCTTCGATCCGCAAACAATAGTCAAACGATGGCAGCAGTTTTTTGTTATTATCCAAGCAATGATTCCGCCAAATTGGTCGCACACATCTTCTATCATCAAACCATTGCTGGACACCTTAAAAATGTCCTTGCTTGGATCATTTTTAGGGTCTCTGACGGCAATTCCTGTCGCATTTCTCGCATCGTCAAACATTCTAAAGAGCAAACTTGTACATGGCTTGGCTAAAGTATTTCTGACTATTTTACGGACAATGCCGACTTTGGTGACCGCTCTGGTGGCCACTTTCATATTCGGACTCGGCACATTGGCCGGAACAGTCGCTATTTACGCCTTTACCCTCGCCTACGTCGGGAAGCTGTTATACGAGCAAATTGAGAACACGGATATGAAGGCTTTCGAGGCAATGGAATCGCTTGGGATGAATCGGCTTCAGGCATTCCGCTATGCTATCTTTCCACAAGTCTTGCCGAACTACTTGTCGACTGCACTGTTCTGTTTCGAGGGGAATGTTCGCTATGCCGCGATCTTGGGTTATGTCGGCGCAGGGGGGATCGGGCTCTTGCTACATGAAGGATTGGGTTGGAGGGATTATGCCAGTGTCGGCATGATTCTTCTTATACTTGCACTCACTGTTTTTTTAATTGAACAGATCAGTGAGCATTTTAGAAAACGGTTTATTTGAAAGGATGCTCAATCTTGGATAAATACGAAAATTATTTATATGCATATGAACGGAAAACACCCTACGCCATCATGATAGGATTCATTTTTTTACTACTGATTGGATGGTCGTTCACAACCGTTCAGCTGCAGAATGTAGAAAAAAGCGGATGGACAATTGCTTCCAATATTTTATCGGGACTTTTGCAGCCTGATTTGGGCCTGCTCTTCACTTTTACCAAGCAAGGTGTCCCCTATTTGTTTGTGGAAACAATTGCAATCGCTTTTCTTGGAACGATATTAGGCGCGCTCCTTGCCATCCCGCTGTCCTTTCTATCGGCTTCCAATGTCGTCCCTCAACCTGTGGCTTGGGTGACAAGACTGTTCTTAATATTTATACGGACTGTCCCTGCGCTTGTCTATGGACTGATGTTCATTC
>NZ_BQYK01000012.1:60991-73198 GCF_023168145.1 Sporosarcina sp. NCCP-2222 | reverse complement strand
ATGACATCCATCGGATGCACGACCTTTGAAAAGATTCGATTTGGCATTATCCCGCAGCTCGTTTCTATCTTCCTATCGATAACAATTTATCGGTTCGATATGAATTTGCGGGAAGCCTCCATCCTGGGACTCGTCGGAGCAGGCGGTATCGGGGCTCCCCTCATCTTCGCCATGAATTCCTATCGATGGAACGAAGTAGGCTCCATATTGATTGGGCTGATTTTGCTTATTTTAATGGTCGAATTGATTTCCAACCGTTGGCGGCAGCAACTCGTCAAGGGAGCATAATGACCTCTGAACGGTGCATGTAGCACGCCAGAAAACCGGAAATCCTTTTACTTCCCCGCAATCAATAACGCCCCATTCCCATTAGGATGGGGCGTTATTGGTTACGTATGGTTCCTCATCAGCAGAAGAAGAAACCAGTCAATTTAACAAATCCAACTGCCACGAAACACCAAACCGGTCGTTTACCCAGCCGAACTTTTTGCTGAAACCGTAGTTATCCAGAGGCATGAGTGCTTGTCCGCCTTCAAGCAGATTTTCGTAAAGATGGACGAGCTCTTCCTCCGTGTCACAAGTGAGATAGATGGAGAAAGAAGGCGTGAACGTAAACTGATGTTTCACATGGCTGTCAATACACATGAACTCCTGTCCATTCAAGGCAAATACCGCCTGCATTACCGTGCCTTCATCCCCAGGTCCCTCCGCCCCGTAGCGGGCCATGCGTACGATCTCCGAATTTTTAACTAGCGATGTATAAAACGTCATCGCCTCCTCCGCCTTGCCTTCTTGGAACATTAAAAAAGGGAGTACTTTTCCCATAATTCTTCGTCTCCTTCCTATTTTATATGTCATTATATACCGAAATGAACTAAGTCTTTCTGTTCTCTGGCTGCCTTGTCGATCAAAGCAGCCAGTGCCTGAAGTTCGTCCGAGTGATGAAAACAATCCGAACTAACGATAATTTCACGGAATACAGCCAATGACTCCTCTGGAATCAAAGTAATGCCACAATAGGCCAGTCCATATTCCGGCCGGTCATACGAATGAAAATAAGTTTTCATACCGGCTAATGCATCAAGCAATTCACTCATTATCTCGTCATCAACCGGAATGCATTGATATCGCTTTGGATTATATTCGATATACTCTTTTGACTTGTCCTCATCTAGAAAAATGCCGAACTCATGTACACAGGCCATATTGATCCTCCCCTTCTATTGACGGCCGGGCAAAGTAGTAGGACGATCTTACGTACGATGCAAGATACTCCTATTGTACCCGGAATTTTAAAATCAGTTCATTCCATTTTTGCTTTGTTGCAGCAATTTTGATTGTCCAGTACGCTCCCATTCTTCGACAGTTTGATAGGCCGCTTCAGGAGTATAGCCCTGCCCGACGAGAACGCCCATGAGGATGAATTCTTGTAGTATATGATTGGCCGGAATCCCTCTTCTTACGTCCTCCAGCCCTTCTTGAACTAAATAATTCGTATACATGACCCATTCGTCTGGTGTCTGTGGTTGTTGATCCGCTGCCGGGGAACTTGCTCTATTCTCTGTATACAGGAAATTGTACAGCGTGGCATGTTTTAATTCATCGGTCAATATTTCAAATACAACATCACGATATTCGGTATAGGGTAGCCCCGCCCGTATGATACGGTATTTTTCCATTGCCTTTAATTCGCCGAATAACGCCTTTTTAATTCCTTCAATATAGGACGCGGGCGGGACGAACTCCTCCTCAGGCCCCATGGGTACTTCTTGCCCCGTCAGCTGCTCATACATTTGGCGATACAATTGATTGTGCCGGATTTCATCATTCCGAATCGATGTGATGATATCCTTTTGCTCCGCATTCGGTGCTTTGGAAATCAGATAATCATAAAACAATTGATCTTCCCGCTCACCTTGGACTGCCTCAGCCATTAATTGTAAGGACCTCTGATAAGCTTGCTGCTGCGCATAATCATATCCTTGGTAATAATCCATTTGTTGCACGCTGATCCTCCTTCGCATTCATCTCATTAAGATATGAAGTGCAATCTCAAACTGTGCCATTGTCTCCCCCAATGCGAAGTGCTACTGACCAAGGTTATAAAGTCACAATCGGAAAAAACGTCGCTTTTAAAAAAACACCTTCTCGTCGATTTCAACGGAAGGTGTTTCGAATGTACAATCCTATTATTTTATCGTAAACGTGTTTAATTTTTCTTCCAAGCTTTTCACTGCTTGTGCAAGCGAGTGTGATGACTCCTCCATCATTTTCATGGATTGCAATTGTTTTTCGGTTTCAGATGTCAATTCGTTGAAAATGAGTAAAGAGTTTTGAGAAGCGCCGGCAATTTCAGTTACAGTCGCATTGACTTCCTCAGAGCTGGCAGACATCTCTTCATACACCGCGGAGGATTCTTGAATTTCCCCACTTACCAACTTGGTTGATTCAACGATTTGATTGATAATCGTTCCGACATTGTCGATGACTTGCACACCTGCCGCAGTTTCTTTTGTCCCTTTTTCCATTGCCTCTACAGCATGCTTCGTATCGACTTGTGTTAACTCAATGATATGGACGATTTCCGTTGCCGCCTTCTTCGATTGTTCTGCCAGCTTACGAACCTCGTCCGCGACAACCGCAAATCCTTTTCCGGCTTCACCTGCTCTTGCCGCCTCAATCGCTGCATTTAACGCCAGCAAATTGGTTTGTTCCGTGATATCCGAAATAACCGAAACAATTTGTCCGATTTCTTGTGAACGTGTACCTAGCGTTTCTACAATTTCGGCAGAATTCCCAACGGTTTGATTGATTTGTTGCATTTGGTTCACTGCTTGTTCAATTAAATCTTTGCCGTTTTGAGTTAATGTGAGTGTATCTTCCGACTTCATTGCAATGGTAGAAGCAGATTCAGCTGCTCGTTGAATACCGATTGCCATCTCTTCCATTACCCGTGCACTTTCCTCAGAACTTGCTGTTTGGGATTCCAAACTTCCAGCCACTTGATGAATCGACTCGGAAAAATGAGTAGACGATTCAACCGTATCCTCCGCAATCTTTAAAAATTCAGTGGAGGATTGATACACCTTGTCAGTTACAAGATGAGCCTGCTGAATAAGAGAGCTTAACGTTTCTGTCATCGTATTAAATTGCTGGCTTAACTCACCTAACTCATCATTGCTTTCTACCTGAATTTTTGTAGTAAGATCGCCATCACTCACTTTCCCAATGGCTGTTTGTATAGATTTGATAGGAGCTAGTAATTTTCTTGAGCCAAAATACTGTAGCAGCAATACAACAAGCAGCGAAATACCAATTCCGATCGACAACCAAGTCAAAAATTTATATTTTAATTGGTTCATAATACTTGCGTCTAAATCGACAGCAAATACAGCTGTTACTTCACCTTGATCATTAAAAATCGGTACCAAAGCCGCTTGCCAGGTTCCAAACTCGTCTGTATAGATTTCGGAATAGGATGCCTGCTTCTTAGAGACGGCTTCCTCCAAAGCTTCGGCTAACAGTTCACTGGAAAACACATCTCCAGGATATAATTCATCTTCTATATTATTTGTCGGGACGGCTAATAATTTGATTCCCTTCTGTTCATCGGCAAAAGCCGGATCCATTATGTATCCTTGAGAGACAGACGATTCATTCGCAGCCAGATGATCCAGATGCTTAATTAACTTTTGCTGGATCTCGCTGTTGACCTCACTATTGGATTTAGCCTTTTCAACATCCTCGATATCTATCGTGCTTGCCCATAGCTGCGCAATCCCGCCAGCCCGCTCATGGATTACTGTTTGCACAATTTGATTGTTCAGCATATAACTAATCACACTTGTACATAAGCCCACTAAAACCACCGTAATAAAAGATAAAAGCAAGTTCTTTCCTAGTAATGTTCGTTTCCTGTTCATGTTCTCCTCCGTTTATATGTAATAAATACTTTCATACCTTTTTATTGACCTCCACTCTCACAGCCGAATAGTCCTTTATAGCCAAATTAAATTATTATAGTTATTTATATCTTTAGTATGAGTATTTATTAATATTTTACTATTTTAAAATGATATAAGTCTATATATTTTTATTAATTTTCTTATATATTTTTCCTATAAATGAGTAATAAAAGCTTACTTCCTTTGTTTCTAAGGGATTCCACACAAAAAAACCCACTAACGTCTCCCACGCAAAACAACTCTCCCTCAAAGCGCAGGCCAAATTTTCCTCCTTAAAATTTCAATTTAATATACAATTATAGTACATTGAATAAACAGAAGGTCTCCCATGAAGAGAGAGTCAAGATCCGTTGGGAGGTCATAGAAAGTTGGAGGTTGCCCGAGATGAATAAATATCTGTTATTAACGGACCATGTATACAACTATATTGTCGAACAGATCAATAACGGTGAACTGATCGCCGGAAGCAAAGTAAATGAAAGTGCCATCAGTGAGAGCTTGAAAGTGAGCAGAACGCCAGTCCGGGAGGCATTGATTCAGCTTTCAGCGGACGGTTTGCTGGAGAATGTGCCGAGGAAAGGATTCATTATTAAGAAGCTGACGAAGGAAGAAGCGAAGGAGACTTTCTTTATCATTGGCGCATTGGACGGCTTGGCTTGTTCCCTGGCAGCCCCCTTTCTCACCGAGAAGCATTATAAAGAGATGGAGTTCTACATTCAAAGCATCGATTTGGCCATTAACACGGAGAATTTCGCAATGTATCAAAAAATGCAGGAAGCGTTTCATCACGTATATTTATCGCTTTGCCCAAACCGAAGTTTAGTCAATTTGCTGCTTCAGCTGGAGCGAAAATTTCTAAAGAACATGGATGGGTTAGGAGAACCGGAGTTTACGAAGCAACGGCTCACGGAGACAAATAATGAGCATAGAAGAATGATCGAACTGTTTCAGGCCGGTAAAACCGCCGAGTTGGAACAGTATATGAAAGACGTCCATTGGAATGTTGAAAAAGCAGAAATCATCCCGTTATAATGTCATATGAATCCCTTACTAGCAAGCTCCAAGCCACTTGGATGCTTGCTTTTCTTTTCCCCTTTCCGCGCATCGCACCTTTTTTAATTGCGACTTTCTCAACTACTAAAAACTACTTTTCTGAAACGATTTTTTTATTGAAAATCAAAAAATATAATGTACAATATACAATATGCATCACAAGAAGAGTTTTTCTCTTGTGAAATATAAATCATCATAGGGGATGTTACAAATTGAATAGTCAAAATTATGAATTAGCCGTTAACCTAAGACATGAATTACACCAACATCCTGAGTTGTCTAATGAAGAAGTTTGGACAAAGCAACATTTAATAGATTTTTTGCAAACGCATACATCCAATCTTGAAATTATTGATAAAGGGACATGGTTTTATGCAATTTACCGGGCTGGAGAAGACAAACCGAATATTGCGTTCCGCGCTGATTTTGACGCTCTGCCAATGGATGAAGTAATCGATGTGCCTTGGGCATCCAAGTTCCCAGGCAAAGCGCATAAGTGCGGTCATGACGGCCACTCTGCAACACTTGCAGGGTTTGCGCTCGAGGTAGATCAATTAGGTGCGGATAAAAACATCTTCTTTCTTTTCCAGCCTGCCGAAGAAACAGGCGACGGAGCGATTCAATGCGTTGACCTGATCAAGGATCATCAAATTGATGAGATTTTCGCCTATCACAATATGAGCGGTCTTCCTTACAAAACAGTTGCTCTGAAGGACGGCACTCAATTTTGCGCATCTAAAGGCATGACGATCCATATGGAAGGCACACCGGCCCATGCCAGCCAACCAGAAACGGGGATCAATCCATCCTTCGCCATTGCAGCCATTGTGAATGAAATTCCGAAGTTCATTGCTGAGGATAAAAACAAAGGGCTAGTCCTTTGCACGATTGTTCAAATCGATATAGGCGAGAAAGCATTCGGCATCGCCGCTTCGAAAGGCGATCTTCGCATGACGATTCGTGCTCTATACGAAGAAGAATTGGATACACTCCAAGAGAACTTGGAAAATTTTGCGAAGGAACAAGCGGAGCAGTACGGCTTGCGGGTCAGCTTCTCGTATAACGATGAGTTCCCAGAAACAGCGAACCATAAAGAAAGCGCAGATAAAATGCGGCAAGCGGCAACGGATAAAGGAATGGCATTTCTTGAATTGGAAGAAGCGTTCCGCGGTTCCGAAGACTATGGCCATTTTACGAAGTTGACGAAAGGCGCCTACTGCTTTATCGGCAACGGCGAAGATTATCCAAATGTTCATACACACGAATTTGATTTCCGAGATGAACTGATTGAAACCGGTGTAGAGCTATTTAAGGGGTTAGTAGGCTTATAAAACATATAGACAGAGGAATTGGGAGGAAATGACATGTCAAAGAAAGACAAACCAAAGGGGATCAATTTCCCACACGTTTATATTATGTTTCTACTCGTTATGTTGCTAGTAGTGGCACTCTCTTGGATTGTGCCAAGCGGCCAATATGAACGTGTGGTAGATCCTGATACAGGGATCACGAAATTGAATACAGAAGTGTTCCACTATGTGGATACAGAAAAACCGATCGGCTTCATGGACTTTTTCGCCGCCTTGCATAAAGGGGTTGTCCAGTCCGCTGACATCATCGTCATGCTGCTTTTTGCGAGCGGTGCACTTTACATTCTTGAAAAGTCAGGAGCAATTGCAGCCGGTATCCATAAATTGCTGCGCATTGCCGGCGGAAAAGAAAAGCTGATCATCATTGCCTTACTCACGCTCTTTACCATTATGGGAACAATCGGGTTTGGTGAAGGCGGCATTCCGTTCATCCCACTTGCGATGGCCGTCGTCATGGGAATGGGGTATGACCGGATCACTGCATTCGCTACATCCACTGTCGGTCTTGCGATCGGGTTCACTGCTGGCGTCGTCAATTTCTACACAACAGGCGTCAGCCAATCGATTGTCGGATTGCCGATCTACTCTGGTCTCGGTTTCCGGATCATTTCATTAATTGTTTTCCTAGCCATCTCGGTCATTTACATTTTGCGCTATGCGAATAAAACAAAAGCAGATCCTACGAAGAGCATTGTTTTTGAGGAATATAAAGCACAACTGGAAAATACGAAAACAGCTGAGTATGAAGAAGAAGAGTTCACTTGGTCCCGAAAGCTTGCTCTGCTCGGATTGGTTGCTGTGCTTGTCGGCAGTGCATTTGGTGCCATCAAGCTTGGCTGGGGCATGCCCGAACTTTCTGCTGTCTATGCCATCTATGCGGTCTTCCTCGTCATCATCTTGCGTTTGAATCCGAGTGAAGCGGCTGAAACGTTCGGAACAGGTGCAGCAAGGCTCCTTCCAACAGGACTCGCGATCGGGTTTGCCCGTTCTGTCATGATTTTGATGGATCAGGCTCAGATCATCGACACGGCCGTCCATTCTTTGTCGGGATTACTAAGCAACACAGGTTCTATCATTACCTTGCTCGTCCTTTTCGTCGTCGTCATCTTCTTCAATTTCTTTGTCGTATCGGGCAGCGGAAAGGCGATGATTTTAATGCCGATCATGGGACCACTAGGGAAAATACTCGGCATCAATCAGCAAGTGATGGTCGTTGTTTATCAATTCGGAGACGGATTCACGAACTACTTATGGCCGACTTCAGGCGGATTGATGGCGGCACTCGGCATGTCCAATGTAAATTATGCCGACTGGGTGAAGTTCTCCTTGAAGCTCTTCCTATTGCTGCATTTCGCTGCGTTCATTTTAATTATCATTGCCAATTATATTGGGCTGGGACCAGCGTAACGGCTGCGGCTCCAACTAAACGAATTATTATCACTAGCTCATTGAATTAGCTAAAAATAAGGGGATGTCGACATGATCAATCTATTTGAAGAATCGAAGGCATACGAAGAACAAATCATTCAGGATCGCCGCTATTTGCATCAGCACCCTGAGATTGGATTTGATTTGCCGAATACCCAAAAATATATCCAGCAACGGCTTGAAGAAATGGGCATCGCCTATAAGCAATGCGGGAAAGTGCCGCCTGAAGTACGAAAGAAATATGCCAGAGCTGGATTTGCGGATCAGGAACAATGCACAGGTGTCGTCGCAACAATTGGACAAGGTTCCCCTTGCATCCTTCTCCGCGCAGATATGGATGCCTTGCCGATCCACGAGGAAGTGGAGTCCGAGTTTACATCTAAAGTCGATGGCCGGATGCACGCTTGCGGTCACGACTCCCACGTGGCCATGTTGCTCGGAGCAGCCCAGCTGCTGAAAAACCATGAGGCTGAACTACAAGGAACGGTCAAATTATTTTTCCAGCCAGGCGAAGAATGGGGCTACGGTTCGAAATTAATGATCGATGACGGTGCATTGGAAAATCCGAAAGTAGATGCAGCATTCGGCATTCACATCATGCCCGATCAGGAAGCCGGCACACTGTCGGTCACCAAAGGAACATTATCACAAGCAATGGATACGTATATTGTCGATATCCAAGGCAACGGCGGACACAGCTCGCAGCCGCATAAAACAATTGATGCGAATATGATCATGAACCAGCTTTATACTAGCTTGAATTTATTAATGACCCGTGAAGCCGATCCGAGCCAAAGCGTGACGTTCTCTGTCGGTTCCATGAGTGGCGGCACTGTGACGAATGTCATTCCGGACAAGGCAGTGCTTAGCGGCAATATGAGAAGCTATGATCAGAAGACGCGCGACCATCTTTGTGTACGTATTCCGGAAATGATCGACCATGTCGTCAAAGCATGGCGCGGTGAGTACAGCACGACGGAATTCCACACGCCAACAACGTACAATGACCCAGATTTCGTGGACACTATCACTCCGTTCCTGGAGCAAGTAGTAGGAACAGAAAACCTGGTGGATCTAGGGGTTCTCAGTGGCTCTGAAGATTTCTCGTACATTTCTCAAGCCGTTCCTTCCGCATTTGTCATATTAGGGACAGGCAAAGAAGGCGAAGCGCCGGTTCATAACCCCCGGATGAAGCAAAACGAGGATATCTTTAAGTACGGAGCGGCTCTGCATGCGAGTGTGGCATTGGGCTGGCTATCGTCTCAACAAAGGTAAGTCTATAAAGTGGATATGATGACGGAACCCAATTCCTTATTGCGCGGTAATTGGGTTCCGTTTTATTCTTTCCCATGTTGAGGGAGCATATTTCCTATGTAAGTCGTTATATCTTATAATGAAAAGTAGAAACCAATACACTAGGCATCAGGTAAGAGCAGCGTCAGCATAATATGCTGCCATTTCATCTAACATTTAATTGATTCCTATACGGAGAAGGCCACGGCAAATGATCGTTTGTTTGTATAGCTAGTAACTTATAGGCGTAAAATGAAAGTACGATAGGTGAGACGTTTTCGATTGATAGCGTCATGACACGAACCTAGCAGTGTCATAGGTGGAAAATTACTATGAGATACGAGGGATATACATTACTATGGATGCGATCATCGAGCTTTTCCGAAAAAAAGAAGTAAAGCGCTTCGTCATTTTCATTATGATCATCATACTGCTCTACAGTGTTCGAAGTATGATGAATCTCATTCTCTTGACTTTCATTTTCACATTTCTATTGAACCGGCTCGTCGAATTCACGGCCGCCCGGGTCCGACTGAATCATAAACTGATTGTCATTCTAATTTACACATTCATCGTCGGTCTGCTTACCGTAGCCGTATTGAAATACTTTCCGCTCATTTCGTTTGAAATTAGTCAGTTGGTCACGCAAATTACGTTTTTCTTTACGCACGCGCAAGGACATCCGCTGCTCAGTAATCTGGAAACCTTTATTTCCATTGATAAGATTAATTCGTATATCGCCAATGGGTTCTCATTTGTCGTGAAGTATTTCTCGGATATAAGTAAAATCAGTGTTCAAGTGATGATTGCATTGCTCTTAAGCTTGTTCTTCCTGCTGGAAAAACCGCGTTTGATCGAGTTTACGAATAAATTCAAGCATAGCAAAATCGCGCCCTTCTATTATGAAATTGAATTCTTTGGGAAAAAGTTTTCCCGGACATTCGGAAAAGTAATTGAAGCGCAGTTCATCATTGCGCTCGTCAATACGTTTTTGTCCATCATCATACTGACGGTTCTCGGTTACCCGCAAATCGTCGGATTGGCGATTATGATTTTCTTCCTCGGGCTCATCCCCGTCGCAGGAGTCATCATTTCCTTAATTCCTTTGACGATTATCGGCTTTACAATCGGCGGCGTCCTGACAGTCATTTATTTGTTCATTGCGGTTATGGTGATCCATGCGATTGAAGCGTACATTTTGAATCCAAAGCTCATGTCGTCCAAAACCGATCTGCCTGTCTTCTACACATTCGTCGTGCTCATTTTCTCCCAAAATTTCTTCGGCGTCTGGGGACTGATCATCGGAATCCCTGTTTTCGTCTTCCTGCTCGACATTTTGGATGTGACAAACAAGGAACCTAAGCAAATAAATGAAATAGCAAAAGACAAGAAGGATGTATGATGTCCTTCTTGTCTTTTTTCATTATTTGATTTCAACACTCACATTGCCCGTGATATAGGAAGGATACCCGGCTAATGGAAGCTTAAGTGGATTTGTGTAAGCTTCGTCCGGCAAATCAAATCCAATGCTAATCCGATCTTCTTCTTTTCTAGAAAAATATCCAGACATCATGCGAAGTTCTTTTCCTTGGGCATCAATGATTGTGGAGAATGGATCGTGGTGATACCCCTCTTCCCCTCTTAATTCAAATTCTACATAACCTCCTCTATGAACTGTCATATTTCTGAATCTTTTATCCTTCGGCTGACGGATAATTTCCTTTTTATCCGTATCGATGATAATAAAAGCATCCTCCCGATCCATCGCCATCAGCTTGTTAAACTTCAAGGTCAGATGATCCGTTTGCCTAAAATAGTTACTTTGCAAGTAGTAGGTCATCACGTTGGGATTATCCGATCCTCTTGCGGTTACTCCATTTTGAATGGAAGTCCAGACCTCCCCTTTTTCATCCTCCAGGCGCAAATCTTCAAAGCCAAAAATTTTCATTGTATTCTCGGCATCATACTCCACTTCAATTGCTGTTTTGAGCGAACCGATGGTAATGGACCGTATGTGGATTTTCTGTCCCTTCACTTCTACCGTTTCGTTGATAATATACTGTTCTTTCTTAATGGGCTTTAACTCAATTTTGAAAGGTATTTGTATCGTTTCGCTTGCCTCTTCTTCATCTTTAGAAAAAGTATATTCAATTAGTAGTTCGTCAGTTGGTATCTTTGTTTCAAATTCGAGTTCTGCTGTATGAGTTAATTCCGGATAATTGAAGCTGTAAGAGCCATTTTTAGAAATTGGGACACCATTTTGATCTAACACTCGAACGCTGCTGAATTGTATTTGATTTGAATTTTTCTGTGCTGCGGATGAAAATATTATCAAACCATTTTCATCCGTTATAAGTCCTTCAAGTGTCACTTTAAAACTTTTAGATTCTCCGCTTACCCCTATGGCCTGATAATGTTCATTTTCAATTGCCATCTGCAAGCCTTTATTGTCTTGAATCATATCCACAATGACAGACATACCTGGAATTGAAGCAATCGCATTCGCAAATACCGGGGAGACGCGTATGGAAGTGATAAATGTCAACATCAGGACAGCTGCCGCCACAATGGTCCATAGCCCCCGTTTCCGAACCGTTCGTTTCGCTCGCTTGTCTCTCGCCCGATGAAATCCTTTTAAGATGGCCGTTTCTAGCGGCACCTTCGGAATCTCTTGTTTCTCAATGGCTTCCTTCCACTTTTCCAAGTTTTTTTCATCCTCATGCACGGCGTCCCTCTCCCCTCTCCTCAAAAAATGCCCGCAGCGATTTTATCGCCTTATACAATCTCGTTTTTACGGTGCCTTCCGGCGTCATTGTCATATCCGCTATATCTTTAATTTTAATATCATGCAAATACTTCATATGGACCAATTGACGATCCTTTTCGGACAAATGGCTCAACGCTTCCTCCACTTCCAGATAGGTGAAGTCATCACTGATTCCTTTTCCTTGTATGACATCCTCATTGAACACAAAGCGTTTCTTCTTCTGGAGAACATCATGGCAGTAATTCATCATAATTCGGATGAGCCACGTCTTCGCATATTCCGGCATGCGCAGTGTGCTGATTTTCTCATAGGCACGAAACGTCACTTCCTG
>NZ_BQYK01000012.1:12457-60887 GCF_023168145.1 Sporosarcina sp. NCCP-2222 | reverse complement strand
CAATCGCTTGTTTCGCAAGTTCTATCTCCGTCAAATTCCCACCCCCGACTGCTCCACTTAAACATTAGACCCTACAACCGTAAAAAAGTTTTTGTTCCACGAGAAACATTTTTTGAAAAAGTTTTTCCGATGAGAACCCCTACAGATTTTCAACAAAAAAGGCAAACGGAGTTATTTTTCCGCTTGCCTTTTTATTCGAGTCAACTAGATGATTGGCCATATTATGAATAGTAATCTCACTCTATAGATTTTATTTTAGCACGTCAGGTGCTGGATAATCATAGCCCTTCGTATCCACTTCAATTGTCTTTATTTGTTGGTCTTCCAACGGCTTATTAGCAGCATCACGTTCCGCAGCAACGATTGCATCTGCTGTTTCCATGCCCTCCAACACTTTTCCGAACGCAGCATAATCTCCATCCAATTGTGGTGTGTCTTCCACCATGATAAAGAATTGGGAACCAGCCGTATCCGGATCCGTCGCCCGTGCCATCGAGATGACACCCCGTTCATGTTTCAAATCATTCTCAAATCCATTGTTCGTGAACTCGCCAGCGATTGAATAGTCAGGACCGCCTGAACCATTTCCAGCAGGGTCTCCCCCTTGAATCATAAAGCCAGGAATGACACGATGAAAGATAAGACCATCATAAAAGCCGTCTTTAATTAGAGAAATAAAATTGGCCACTGTATTTGGAGCAACTGCAGGCTCCAGTTCAATCACAATCGTTTCGTCGTTGCTCATCGTAATGGTCACAATCGGATTTTCCTTCACATCTGCCGGATAATCTTTTGCCTCGCTTGCATCCTTGGTCGTATCTTCCTTTTCCTTGGATGTGCCACAGCCCGTCAACACAAAAATGATTGCTAACAAACTTAAAAACAAATTACCTGCTTTTGTACGTGTTCTCATATTCCATCTCGCTCCTCTATGTATTCACCTTCTACTCTAATAGTACAAAATGTTTGATGATGAACACAACAGACAGAGTTGAAGTCTTTCATTTCATGTCAATAAAGATAGATAGAAAGCCATAAGCCCAAATGCAATGCAGGCAACTGCGACCGTATAAGTAGGAGAGGATCGCCGAATGGCTTCCGGTAGAATCTCCTTCATCGTAATCATATGAATCGTTCCTACAGTCAAGCTGATGAGAAATGCCCAAACCACTTGATGCTGCGCACCGATCAGCTGGCCGATGTATGCCCCTGCTGCGACTGGCAAGGCAATTAATACGGAGAGTATGCATAGGGAAAAGAAGCGGAGACCGGCGATACAGAGCGGGGTAAATAAAACCATGCCTTCTGGAATATTATGCAGCAGCATTGCTTGCCATAGAGCAACTCCAACGTCCGTATGTTCGCTCGTCCCCAGAACGACCCCCATCGGGAAATTATGCAGGGAAATGACCAAAGCGAGGAAGATCCCTGTGCTCCTGCCATGATCCTTATGAGAATGGCCCGGAAGGCAATGATGCATCCCCGTAAATAGAAGAACCCCTACGCCAAAACCAACTGAAAAGATAATCCAATTCCCTAGCTCTATCGCTTCAGGCACAATCTCGATGCTGACCAATCCAAGAAGCAGGCCCGTACAAACTGCATACACTGTACCAATGCTACGCTTGAAGCGGTGAATGAACGACGCAAGCCCGCCGCCTAAACCGATTCCCAAACAAGTCGACATGAACCCGACCACCCATATATGTCCCAAGCCACCATCCTTCATTGATTTGTTTCTATGGTTATATGGGACAGGGCGAGCAATTATTCGAAATCGACACCCCTAAATAAAGGGACCTGTTTTGTAGGGCTCACTGAAATATCTTTAGCAGGTGCTCACCATATCTTCTACATATGTAAGTAAATTCCGATACGTCGAGGCCCCTTTCAGCCGTTGTGCCGCTTCCCACAATGGCAATATGACTGCATCCTCCTTTTTGGAATACAGCAGAGTGTACGGCTCTTTAGATTGTTCCATTGCATGAAGGACAGAAGAATATTTGAATACTGACTGAAATTCATACCAGTCAAAATCCTGATGACTATTCGTTCGAATCACTTCACCCACATACGCTCCGATCCGACCGACAAAATTATCAAAGTGCTTGTCTAAAAGATCCGTTCTCTTTAGTCTTTCTACGTACAAATCAATGATTCGAACGCTCTCCACCGAATAGTCCAGGTTTCTTTTCGTCAAATTCTCTTGATCCCAAGCATCTTCTGAAACATCCTGGAACATTAACTTCGCCATTTGTTTCAAATCATCTTTTACTAATTTATTTCTCCCAAAGAAAGTAAACATAGTAGTGGGTCTCCTCTTAGAAATTCAATTGATACGCCATTTCTAAGCGTACCTCTTTTTTGGCAATATCCTCATTCGAGTAAGAAATCGTATTGAAGCCGACAACGCGAAAACCGTTCTTCAAATAAAATTGGATCGCAGGGTAATTGGAAGTCTGCGTTTCCAATACAACGGAGCGGACCCCTAATTCAACTGCCCGTTTTTTAGCTGTATCCATTAATCTCCTTCCAACCCCCTGCTGTTGGAACGCTGCATCGACATATAAATCGTGAATGAGCAATGTTTCATTCCAGTCCATTTTCTGAATGACCATCACCCCGGCCTCTGCCCCATCGACTTCTGCCAAAAAGACTTCAGAGCCTTCTTTATAATCCTCAAATAAATCCTCTTCCATATGTTTTACAAACGGCTGCTCCAAGGTTTCTTCCCGCAAGGTGAATGTCCACCCCTTGTCTATTTCTTCGAAAACCACATCATAGTATTTCTCTGAGGTATACTGAAACATTATTTTTTTTCCTGCCGGATAGTTTTCTTTGTAGATTTGTTGAATCGATAGCATAATAATTCCCCCTCACTCTAAAAAAATTGAAATTCAAATGCTTAACATCCAAAGTTATTTATTCCTCAACACGTCTGCAAGTTCATATAAGAAATGAGATTTTTTTATTTGATAATACCTTCCATCCTTTTGTAGGTATCCCTTATCACAGAACTGGGATAACACATGCAATAAGTGACGGTAGGATACCCCTAAATAATCACAAACGGTTACATGTTTCTCCTTATAAATCCCTTCGTCAGCTGTTTGTAAAATAAAGTCGGCAAGCCGGTTTTCAAGTGGAAAGGCCAGACTTTGAGAATACCTCGTTGCCATAAGTGTTGCTTTTACACTTAGAAACTTGGCTAATTCACGGAGGAATTTTGCATCTCCCATCAATTCTGTCCGACAATGACGAATGGGAAGAGCAAAACAAATGGTCTTTGTTAACGCTTGAATTCCTTTTGTATAGTACACCTCATTTAATAATTCCATTTCCCCAATGTAATCATGGGCATTGATAAAATTTAATAACGACACTTTCCCATTGTGGTGAGTGACGTAAATTTTGCCCTTCCCCTCAATCACATAAAATAAAAAATCGGATCTCGATCCCTCTTGAATAATCCACTCATCCCGTCGATATTCGTGTACCTCCATCATCTCTTCAACAGGAATAGAAAATAAATGTAAAATAGAGTGATTTCTCATGTATAATCGTTTTTTCTCGCCTTGATAAATTTCCATCTTCCACCTCAAAATATGAGATATCTCATATTATTCCTTCGTCATTCCATGATACCATGCAATCATCGGAGGGAATAACATGAACACACATCGTTGGATGAGCATGCAGTTTTTTTGTTTTTTTATAACATGGGGCGTTTTTCTTCCTTATTGGACGGGGTGGCTGACTCATGCCAAAGGGCTTACAGTTCCTCAGGCTAGCTTAATCATGAGCTTTGGGCTCATTGCACGAGGCCTTTCCACTTTAGTTGCTTTCCCTTATTTATCAGGGAAATTCAGTAGTAAAGCTTTATTACATGGAGCGGGAATTGGTACACTGCTTGTTATTCTGTTTTACATTCCATCCAGTTCCTTTAGCAGTTTGCTTATTGTCACGTTAGCATTCCAATTCCTTTATCCAGCCATGATGCCTGCTTTGGATAGTGCGGCTGGCCTTCTCGTACAAAGTAACCAACTACGAGATTATGGTAAAAGCCGTCAATGGGGCTCCATTGGTTTCATATTAGCAGGCATAATTCTTTCTATCTTCACAGCAATGCTCGGAGATCAAGTGATTTTATGGGCGTTTTTACTTGGCATCGTCGTATTCGTTTGTCTTGGTTTTCTACATGCTCCTGACATTCTAGCTACAAAACCACCAGTAGATCAGGAACAAAAAGGAGGCATATTAAGATTATTCCGTATTAAACACTTCGGTTTGGTACTTAGTATCGTCATCCTACTGCAAGCAGCCCATGCTTCTTATTACAATTATGGCTATCTCTTTTTGCAAGAAATCCATGCACCAAAATATTTAATCGGCGTTATTATCAACATTTCCGTGTTGGCGGAAATCATCTTTTTCGCCAACGCAGATCGGAGATTTAATAAATTTTCAGTAGGTTCATTGCTAGCCATAGCAGCATTGGGATCTACCTTACGATGGATCTTACTATTCGCGTTTCCAAACGTCATTGTTTTCTCTTTCGCTCAAACGTTGCACGCCTTCTCGTTTGCTATGGCGCATTATGCGTTTATGAAATACTTAATCAAACACATTTCACCTGCCCAGATTCCGAAAGCACAAGGCGTTTATTCAGCCCTGGCTCTTAGCTGGAGCACTGCTGTATTTACAATTTTCGGCGGCTACTTATACGAAATCGAGCCTAGATTTGCCTTTATCGGCATGATTGTTTCTACCATCCCCGCGATAATACTCGCGCTGATCTATCGAAAACTGGATGTTAACAAGGAAGGCAGGATTTAATAGAATTTTTTCTCTCCACATAAAAATAAGGCATTAGATTTGCTCATCTAATGCCTCTCGTTTATTTGGACAATTACAATGCCCTTAAAGCCTATCTATTTGTTTCAGTTAGAATAAATTCCACTTTTAAAATAGAGTAATGCGCGCTGTCTGCCAGGACTCCTTTTATCATTTGATTTTGACGAAGCGTGCCTTCGTAAGTCATCCCTAATCGTTTCAGTATCTTGATAATGCTTTAATCATCGTAAACTTTCTGTCTATAACTCCTCCTATTCAACTGTTACACCGTAGAATGATCCTAAAAAGGTAAAGCATACACTGTTCCTCCGTATGCTTTTTTAACTAATTGTTTGATTCAATTGGATTAAAACGCTATTAAACTGTTTGGTAAGGAAAGGGGAAACTTGACCGATTTCAGACACAGTTTCCAGTAGCGCAAAGGTATGCCCACCCCATGGGCCCTGTGGATCAAATACTTGCCTCCCGATTCGTATGCCTGTTGCATCAACATGGCTGTCCAGTAGATGGATGCCTTTATAAAGCAGGTCTGTTGGCAGCGGTTTTTTCCTGCGACGTGACCATTCCACCAAAAAGGCCATGCCTCGAAGTATATCGTATTCAAAAAATCTTGGAAAGCAAGGTTTAAGCCATTCTTTATCTATGATTTCTCCTGTTTGTTTTGAATACACTAAACAATGTTCAATCAAATAACGTGCGCCTTGATCCAAGAAAAAAGCTTCCTCCTCAGTGAAATCGCGGTTTGTATACCACAAAATTGCCTCAAGAGGAGGTAGCGTTGAAATGATTGAACTCTTATTTGAACAAGTATAAGCATCAGGTTCACAGTTCAACCCACCATCCGGTAGCTGATGCTTTAAAAACCACTCGCGAATCCATGGTAGTTCCTTGTCTAAATCGCATCCATATTCCATCAAAATCATATAGAATACTGCAAGCTCACAATGGCAGCAATCCATCTTCATCTTATCCATTTCAGTTGTTGGAAGGTCTTCCGCTGATTTAACGAAAATAGGCCAGGTTTGAGCTTCAAGTATATATTTAGCTTTTAAAATAGCCGATTCAGGAACCTGTCTTACTTCCCCCATTTCATATAAAGCTGCCAGGTGCCACCAGAAACCATCCCATTTTCTACGGCTATTTTCGATGCCTTCAATGGGCAATTTGGGATAAGACTCAAGAAATTTAATAGAATCTTCAATTGCGTATTGAATAGTTTCCACTTTGATAACCTCCATACCCTTGTATACCTTAATTAGATTGAACGTTGAATTTTCAACTTCTGCTTTGCTATAACAAGTGAAATGCATTTCCTTATAAGGTAGCTATGCAATAAGCAATACTACTAATGTTCCTTCAAAGAAGTTCTCTCGTGTTGAAGCAGCCATTCCTTACTCCAGAGGCCTTCTGATAAGTCTGGCAATATTTGTTCGGACCTTATTCTATATAATCACACACGAATCGGTCAGTTCAAAATACCATTCGAGGAAGGAGTTAAAGCTTTTCCATTGCGGATCCAATTGACCAGCAAAAAAACTCTCCATCTCCTGGCCCAATCCTAGGCCTAACACTTCGTCTGTGTTCTTATTATAAAAAAAGCCGAACTCCCCTTGAAAGTTATCCAATGGAATATATTCTGCAGGCAACTTTAAAACACCATGCGTTCTCTCCATGCCGAACATATAATCAGAAGAATTGATCATAAACCAACAGATTTGATAGATTTCACGTCGCCTATTAAAGAAAGTCGGCCCATCTTCTGCATGCAAATAAAACGTGGCAAAATCTGATCCCAAATCGATGCCTAACTTTACTAGTGCATGTTCATACTCCTCTAAAACGTCTTCAAACCACCAATTTTTAGTTTTACAATAATTAATCACTTTTACTGATAGCATCTCGACTGCCCCTTCGAAATAGTCTTGCGTCCCTTCACTTACAGTTCACCTTCAAGAAATTGAATGAGGTACACCTCAGGCTGCATGAGAAACTCTGTAAAGCTGCATAAATCTGCATAAACCTGGTGCTCCACGTCATAACAACCGATCAGACCCTTTTTCTTCGGATTCCAAACGAGCTGTAGATCAGAGTAATTATCGATATCCGCTGATAAACGCAGCAGCTTTTGCCTGCCGAGTTTCATCTCAAACGTATCGGTCAATGTTAAAAAGTCGATATATCCGATTTCAAATTCATTCTGTGCAAGCTCAAGACGGAGCTTATCTCCAGTAAGAAAGCTGACCAGCTCATTGGGTAATTTATATTTTTTCAGCTCATGTTTCTTGTTCTCTAGATTATGTATTTCAGCAGGCTCTAGCGATTTTAAATAGTCGGCCATGTCTGTATGCTTATTACTGACGGCAATCGTGTAAGGCCTCTCGCCATCCTTTTCTGCTAATGTAACGTCCGCCCCATGTTCAATCAAAAATTTGACCATGGCCAAATTCCCCATGCGCGCCGCAACGGTTAACGGGGTCGCTTGATATGGGTAGACCTTATCCGGTTTGTTGTAATTGATGTCCACCCCATGATCGAGCAAATACGTGAGTGTCTTGAGATCGTGGTCCGATGCGGCTTGACGTAATACGTCGCCGCCATGCTTCTTCATATCTAAACCCAGCTCATGAATAAGCGGGATGTTCTTTTTGTTGCCATAATAGGCCTGCGAATATGCACCTGATCCTGTTTGATTGAGCATGTCCAACTTGGCCCCTTGTGCCACAATGTACCGAACTATGTCTTCCTTGCAATAGCGGACAGCTCGCAGAAATGCCGGATTATGTTGGACATTGAGGTTGACCCCGTGCTCAACCAAAAGCTTTACTACCTCCCTTCTCTGCGATACAAGCGCCAGATCCAATGGGCTCAATATAATATGCTTGCTAAGTATAATGCCCTCCTCAATATCCCAACCTGCTGTCATTGCAGCATGCAAAGCCGGAATATTTCCTTGGTATATATGCATTGCAATTACCGGGAGTTCCTCAAACTTCCCGATATCTTTCAAAACAATCATCCCAAAACACCCCTATAGCGACAATTTTATAGAGCACTTCTTTATCAACCTTTATTTTAACATTTATCTTTTTCGCATAATTAGCTGAAGTTCGAATGGCTGGTTTTCTTTACATTAAGATCGCACGTTTTCCAATATACGCTTTTCTCCGATAAACACTTAAGACTAAGCCGATTAAAATGGCATTTAGCAGTAATGATATAATCCCATAGCTAATAAACGGCAACGGCATAGATATTATAGGCAATATGCCAAACACCATGAAAATCGAGTATATACTTTGACAGCTGTATAATGTTACTGCTCCCAAAACAAGTAGTTTACCAAATGATTGCGGCATTGTACGGACCAGCCATAAAATGCGCAGTGCCACTGTGAGCATTAATATGATGATCGCAATTCCCGCAACATAGCCATACGATTGAATCAACTGTACCAATGCATAATCGGTGTGTGCTTCAGGGACATAGTAATTCGTCCCTGCACCGAACCAGCCAGCTCCTGCAAGTGCTTTCTTTAATTGAAGTATCACGTAACCTGCCGTATCCGCATATAATTCAGGATGTAAAAATGCTGCGATACGCACTGTTTGATACGACATACCTACATAATGATAGGCATATACACTATAAGCCGCTATTGCCATCCCCAAACTTCCTACAGTTAAACATACATATAGCTTCACTTTTCGACTGAAGTAGCTAGAGCTAAACAATACCGCTATCACTCCAACATAGAGCAGCGTTACAGTCAGATTTGATAGCTTCATTAAAAGGCATAGTGGAACTAATATGAACACAGTTAGTTGCCAGCCTTTCCATTTCCGTTCGGTAAAAAAAACTGCAAAAGCTACTAATAATAATGGCAGTGTCATCCATGCATGAATACGAACCAGACCTATTTGATACACGGCCTTTCCATGAATAAATCCATTCGGCATAATCCATAAAACGAATAATAACAACAGTGCGCCCCCATAAATCAGCAAACTATAACGTTGCAATTTACGGTAATCGAAATACATGATGGCAGCTATTCCTGCAATGGCTACCAGTATATGTATGATTTTATTTTTGACAAAGTAACCCTTCATATTTAGGCCATAGGGTTCACTAAAATCAGTCGTTAAAATCGGTGCAAAGCTTGCGGCGATTAATAGCAAGACTGCGCCAATCAGCCAAAAATCCCATTTGGGCCGATGTAACTTGTCCATCGATTTCCCGAGCTGCGAAGCAGAACCCATTTCCGCAACCGCTTTTTCTTCGGCTTCAATTGGTGAGTAGCCTTTATTCACCCAGCCTTGTGTAGATTGCGTCAGATGGTGTTTCAATTCTTCTTCTACATAGCTTCGTGCCTCTTTAGAACGGATATGGCTTGTAACTTGCTGCACAAATTGTTTACTCAACATGCATACGTCCCCCCCAAAGCAGTTCCTTAACAGATAGCTTTGCATAAACATTGTCTGCCTGTAATTGCTTTTTCCCGAGCTTCGTTAATTGATAGTACTTTACACCACTTTCCCACCTTGCAGAAAGCCACCCATGCTGCTCGGCTTCATGTAAAATGGAGTATACCATTCCTTCATTCTCTATAATTTGCTCGACACCACATGCATGGAGCATTTGTGTTACCTCCATGCCTGATCTTAATTCTATGAGCATGTATAGTATTTTTTGTTTGAGGGGTACTACTTGTAACTGTTGATGTATTTGCTGTTGATGCTTTGCCTTAAATTCTATTTTATGAAAGACAGTCCGATCGACTGCTTTTTTTAAACTTTTTAAGCGTTCTTCCATACTACTCACGCTCCAGTCGTTTTTTTAATAATTGTTTGGCTTTTCGCAGTCTTGTTTTCACGGTACTTTCGTTTAGCTGCAGGACGTCTGCCATTTCTTTCATCGACTGCTCCTCGTAATAGTATAAATAGATGACTTCACGGTACTTAATTGGGAGTGCAAACACAGCACGTACTAGTTCGTCGTCTTGTTGTCGCTGCATAACCTGCTGCTCGATACAATCCCCGCTTTTCACTTGTGCAAAAAGGTCTTCTCTTGTCGCTACCACATTCTTTGCATACCAGCTTTTCAAATAATCTTTTGTGTGATTAATCGCAATGCGCCATAACCAAGTTTTCATTGAGGAATTAAACTGGAAGGTTGGCAATGCCTTATAGCACTTCACAAAAATTTCTTGTGTTAAATCTTCCGCAATCGAGAGGTTATGTACGTACTGCATAACTAACTGTAAGATGTCTTGCCCATAATCGGTCATTAGTTCATCGATAATTGTGTCATACGAAGGTAATTTCATTTGTTCAATTGAATAGCTATCCAATTCATTCCCCCCCTTCATACTATTAGACGAGTGCCGATGAATGTAGGTTTGGTTTTTATTTGTAATTAACTCTAATAAGTACGATCGTAATTATTTATCATTGTGTATATAGGAATGTTTTTTCATAAACGTTAAATAACGCCCACCTGTTATTCCAGTGGGCGCTATTTCATGCATATAATCAGTAAACCTTTTCTTCAACCGCAACAGCTACAGGCACAAATTCAAATTTTGTTACATCCACAAGTCCTACATCCGTGATTTTCAATTTCGGAATCACGGCTAACGACATAAAGCCTAATGTCATGATGGGATCGACATCTTCTGCAATTCCGAGTACTTCACGTGCCACATCATCAACTTTGCGTTGCTCTTCGATGACCTCTTCTCCTGAAAGATGACTCATCAGTCCAGCTACCGGAAGCGCCATTGTATGGAGGACCTTGCCGTCTGCGACGAGGACAACCCCGCCGTCCTGTTCTTTCAATTTCTCAACGGCCAATGCCATATCCTCGTCATTGGTTCCCGTCACAATCAGGTTATGTGAATCATGGGCGATGGAGATGCCAATTGCACCTTTTTGGATGCCGTAGTCTTTCAATAAACCGACGAATACGTTCCCCGTGTTATGGTGTCTTTCAATCACAGCAATTTTGGCAACCGGATTATTAGGGTTGTATACGAATTCTCCTGCCTCGTCCAGATCGACTTCGACAATGGCTTCATTGGTTAACGCTTCGGTTTGAATCACTTCAATCGCTCTCGCTTTCTTTGAATCTAACTTCAAGGAAAGCTTCTCTTTGGAAAAATTACTGACATGTACACTAGATTGTACGGAAGAAATTTCGGCTCTCGTAAATGGCAGTACGTATTTCGCTTGATTCGCCACAAGTTTCCCTTCGATATATGTTTGTTCCACTACCAAGTTGTCAAGATCATTGAAAATGACCAAATCGGCTCTTAATCCTGGTGCCACAGCGCCACGGTCATTCAACTGACAGCATTCTGCCGCGTTGATGGTAGCCATTTGAATGGCTTGTATCGAATCCACATTTTCCTCTACACAAATACGGATTGCGTTATCCAAATGACCTTTTTCAATAATAGTTTTGGCTTGTACATCATCACCACATAAAACACAGCGGCGGAAATTTTGAGTCGTAACGCCCTTTAGCAAAGTACGCAGATTCTGCGTCACAGATCCTTCCCGTAAAAAGACATACATCCCTCGGGAAATACGGGCCTGCATCTCTTCTATAGTGGAGCATTCATGGTCATTTTCTACACCAGCCGCAATATATGCGTTAAGTTCCTTTCCATTTACCATCGGACTATGCCCATCAATTCGCTTCTGTAGCTTCTTCGCTACTAACAGTTTATCCAGCACCTCATCCTTGGCCTCGATGACCCCTGGGAAATCCATAAATTCAGCGAGTCCCTTCGCTTTTCCAGTTTCTAATGGAGTTACCATATCAGAAGCTGTTAACACCGCACCGGCATTTTCCATATCGGTTGCTGGAACACAAGATGGCAACATGTACTGGATATCTAACGCCGTGTGTTCTGCTGCCTCAATCATATAATCTAGCCCTTTAAGTCCCGCTACGTTAACAATTTCATGGGGGTCTGCCATCACAGTCGTCGTGCCATGGGGTACAAGTAAACGCCCAAATTCCTCTGGCGTCACATAGGAAGATTCCACGTGAATATGTGGATCAATAAAACCCGGTGCAATATATTTTCCTTTTACATCAACAACCTCTTTACCTTCGTAAGATTCGCCAATACCAGCAATTTTCCCATCGACAATAGCCACATCGCCAACAAGGATACTTCCTTGATAGACATCCACGATTTTACCGTTTTTCAAAACAAGGTCTGCAAGTTTACGCCCTGCCGCTACGTCAATTAGCTGTTTTAATTCTTCTTTTTGCACTCTTTTCCCCGCCCATCTGATTAGTATAAAAAAAAGCCCAAGCACACGCTCCCCACTAGGAAAAGCAATGCACTTCGGGCTTTTAATATCGAAATACAAAAGACCGAAACCTTTAAAATCAGTAAAGGTTTTCAGTCTTTAGCTTTTCATAGTCCGTTCATTTACGGTGAACAGGTAGAAACTCGCAGGCCATATCCCCGCTATTATATGAAAACACCATATGCAGTTTTTAAGTTTTTTAAGTATAGCATTATTTTGGATTTTTGCAATCGGTTTTTCGGATGGACATGGTGGAAGGGTAAACCTTTATATTGACCCATAACTCTTTTGATAATCTTTCACAAAACTCATTCCATCCAAACTTCTTGCAATGTTTGCCTAAACAATTCATCTAATTTTTCTGTCGGATCCTTCGCTTCCACTTGAAGCGTTTTACTATATTCTTCGATTCGATTTAGTTCTCTTTCTATAAAATCATTAATTACATAAATACGTGGTTCAATATCTAACTCATCCCCTATTAGCTTTCTTTTTAATAGATGTTCCACTGCATTTTTCAATTCACTTTCTGGAATGATGTCTTCCAATAATTCATGAAAGCTAATTGGAGGTGTCCTATTATATTTTTCAATCCACATACATGCTAATATCGGTCGTAGTACATAAAAATACTTTTTTATTTTTACTTCTGGACCTTGTAGGTACTCACGATAATTATTCATCGCCATATTTAAATAATGATGCAGCATTGAATTTGGATAATAAACTTCAGATTCTAAAGACCGCATATTACCTATAAACGAGTATTTTTGATAATAAACGATATTGCTTCTTAACCATTCTAAAAGTGGGGGATTATTCTTTCTAAAAAGACGCAGCGCTTTTGTGATTTCCCAACCGCTTATATCTAATAAATCATTGATTGGCTCTTCAATTACATCTCTCTTTGCTCCAATTCCTTGTGGATCGATTGACAGATACCATTCCGGTGAATGAATATAAATAAAGCGAACATCATAATCGCTGTCTTTTGAAGGAAACCCCCATGCTCTACTTCCAGATTCAACAGCATATAAGATCTTTACGTGGTATCTCTCTTCTATTTCTAACAATTTCGTTTGAATGATTTCGTTCATTTTCATTCCCCCTTAAGCTTATAAGAACTATCTCTATCTTATCAAACAAAACAATTGGAATCTCGGTTTGGTTAATAAATCCAACATCTGCCCAACTTACTTTTAATACTCTTCACCTTTACGAGGCTAAGCGCCAAATAGGCGCCTCCTCATCATTTATCCTTCCATTTGAATATCCATGCCTGCTCTCTCATTTTCGCTTGACAAGAAAAAGAAACAAACCTATTATGACCGTAGTCATTAAATGACCCGAGTCATAAAATAAGGAGGTAAGACAATGCTAAGGGAAGCGCGGAAAAAGGAATTAAAGGAAAAAATCTTTTTACAAGCTCTCCAACTTTTTCGCGACAAGGGGTTTGAGCAGGTCACGGTTCAGGAGATTACAGCCACGTGTGGCATTGGGAAGGGAACCTTTTTTAATTATTTCGCTAAGAAAGAGGACATCTTGCTTTACCTTGGAGAATCCCAAATTGAGCTGCTGCAGCAGAGCATGGAGAAGCACCGGAATATCGACCAACCTAAAAAACAAATTCTGCACGTGTTAGACGATCTTCTTCATCATTTTTCATCTCATAGCGAACTCATGAAACTGGCGTCAATGGAAATTATTAAGTCGGCTTCTCTTGCTGGAAAAGAATCAAAAAGCGTTCAACAATTGCATCGGCAGCTGGCATCTATGATCAACAGTGCCAAACAAGACGGTAAATTGCATAGTCGTTGGGAAACGGATATCATCGCCACAGCAATTGTTGGCGTCTATTTCCATACAATCCTGTCATGGACACTGCTGGAAGCCCAATATTCAACCATAAACGAATCATTCAGAAGACAATTTGATGTCGTTTGGGAAGGCATTGATCATAGCTAGAAGGGGAAATGCGTTATGTCAAAGACAGTTCTGATTATAGGTGGCGGCATTGCAGGTCTATGCACCGCGATCACCTTGCAGCAAATAGGGATGAACGTAAAAGTATTTGAAAAAAGTACCGAGCCTGCTGTTGCTGGTGCAGGCATCATTATCGCTCCAAATGCTCTAGAAGCGCTAAATCCCTACCGCATCTCCGATGAAATCATTCGAAAAGGTCATCCAAGCGACGGCTTCAACATATTAACGGACCGAGGCCGGCTGATCACTCAACTCGCTATTCCTCCCGGCTATGGCAATTTATACTCTATACACCGCAAGGATTTACATCATATTCTTTTATCTGCGCTCCCTCCCGGCACTATAGAATGGGGGAAACAATTTTTACATCTTGAGCAAAAGGATAACCATGTCCAGGTTACGTTCAGTGACGGCAGTCAAGCGGTAGGCGATTTAGTAGTTGCCGCGGATGGCATACACTCCAACATTCGCAAACAAACTCTTAAAGAAGATATATATCGCTATGCCGGCTATACTTGCTGGCGTGGTGTTATTTCTGTGGACGGTCTTCCAGGCTTATCTCATCGTTTTATCGAGACTTGGGGAACAAAGGGCCGATTTGGCATCGTCCCGCTGCCAAAAGATAAAGTGTATTGGTATGCACTGATCAATGCCCGCCAAGGTGATTCCCATGTTGCGAATTATTCTGTGGAGGACCTGCAGCGCTTGTTCCAAAACTATCATGATCCCATACCAAGCCTGTTATTGAAAATGGCTTCCCATGACATGATCCATCGAGATATCGTGGATATCACACCGATGGAACGCTTCTACTCGGATCGGGTTGTTTTTATCGGCGATGCCGCTCACGCCATTACTCCCAATATGGGACAGGGCGCCTGCCAAGCGATTGAGGATGCGCATATCTTAGCCGAATGCTTGCGCGTACAGAGCGATTATCAGGGAGCATTTGCGGATTACGATGCCAGACGCAGAAGAAGGATCAAACTCATATCAAAACAATCTTGGAGGACCGGACAAATGGCACAATTGGAAAACTTCCTGTTCACTAGTGTCAGAAATCGACTAATGAAGTATGCCCCTAAAAGGATTTATCGCAACCAGGCCCAACGCTTGTACAAGTTTCAGCTCAAGGGTTGAAGCATTCATACTATATGGTCACAAACCTCGGAATACTTTCTTCCGACGTTCCCGTCTGCCTTTTAGAATAGAAGCAACACGAGTCCTACCAACTCGTGTTGCTCTATATAGCAATCCAATTTATTTCTCTCACAAAAAAATTTGCCTTATATATAATAAAAATTTCAAAAATCCTCTCCACTGTTTCATTTTCTCCTCTAATATCTAATATCTTACATCAGAGTTTTCATATACGGATACTTCCTCCATACATAATAGCTTAAAAGGAAGCTTAGCATATTGTAGTAATCAAAATGTGCATATTCAGTTTGGATAATTCCAAGGAACCCGCTCCATTGGTCAATAGGATACCAGATTTCTAAATAAGAAGGGTTTTGACTTTCATCTATAGAACTAAGTCAAGGTAAGAAACCATTTTTAACTTTCATGATAGAAATAGCAATATACGTAGAAATTAATAACAACGGAGTGATAGCTTGTACACAAAAACTGAAATTTTTAATGATATTGTTTCAATTTTAAAGAATGACTATGCAGGCTTTGAAGAGAAAAGGAAATATAACTATCCTCAAAATTATACAGTGACTGACAATATGGATGATGCGACGTTTACACAAACGATTCAAGAATATTTATCTGATTTCAAAGATGGCCACCTATCTTTTAGAAATAAAAAAAGGAAAACACCTTTCCGGGGCTTTCGCGTACGTCGCTATGAAGACGCGCTATACGTAACTGAAGTTTTAGGCGAGCAACGCTTACAAGTTGGTGATAAAATAACAGCGATGAACGGCGACTCGATTAAATTTGCTTCGTACCGTTACATGAAATTATTACAAGACGACGTGCATGAGCGCCAAATGTGGAATAGCGTGCTTCAATTTGCTGACCACATTGAATACGAGCGCGATGGGGAATCACATGAGCTCGATTTAACACAATACGATGCACCTGCCTATACACCAGAATATATTTTAAATCAGCTTAATGAACACACTGTTTATATAAAGCTAACGGACTTTAGCCATAGCGAACCCATTCAAAGAATGGTGGAAGAGCATGAGGCAATATTAAACTCTATGCAAAACATCATATTTGATGTACGTGTAAATTACGGTGGAAACGATATGTTTTATTTCCCGCTTGTTGGCTACACAATTGATGAAACGGTTCGTGCTTCACAAATTGTACAGCCCGATGAAGCAATGTATACAAACTATACAGCTAATAACTGTGATCTTTGGATTGAAACATTATCTGATTACTTAAAGCAGCCCCTTGATGCCGCAACGAGAATTGCACTTGAGAAGGATATCGAAAAGTTTAAAACAAATTACGGCGTTGGCATGAAAAAAGTCGAAGACAATGAGGATTTTACTTTCGAGCCTAAAGGAAACGTGAAAAAGGTGTTTATTCTTTCAGATGTAACATGCGGAAGCTCTGGTGAAACATTTATTAAAAACCTAAAGCATTCACCGAAAGTAAAAGTAATTGGCCGTCATACAAGGGGCATTCTTGATTACTTTAATGTCACCACGAAAGATTATGGGGATTATAAGTTCGGCTACAGCGTTTCAAAAATGTATGAAAAATATCATACCAATGACACTGGGACGCCGCCACATCTGTACATTCCTTGGACTCCACAGCATTTAGTAGAGGACGTAGATTTAAATTATGCACTACGTTTGTGTGATAGCGGATTACTTGAAGAAAGCTTTTCATCAACAGAAACAATCGATGTACAGGTGGAAATGAAAACATTTGATATGAGCAAATCAGACACGTGGACAGACGAACAATGGGCGATATGACGTGGTGATGAGCATATGTATGACGATGTTGGCGTTCAGCTTTTACTACTTGATGACGAAGAACTCTTTGTTAAAATTATGGGAATCAGCCAGAATGAAATAACCACCGCAATGACTTTTAATTTTGATGTTTTGAATAAGCTCCATCATCCAATTGCTCTTCAATTTGTTGAATGGACAATTGAAGGAAATACGTTTGATATATCACATGAACCTTTCATTATCGTCGATGCGAACAGTGATGTTCCTCGTTTCGGTAAAAAAATTAAATGTTCGCTTGATGCCAAATGGAATGATTCCTCTTTTACAGTAAACGTATTGCATGGCATTACTTTTGCGCCTATCAGAACATTAGAATTTAATATTCAAACGGTATATAAATTATTATTTTGAAAGTTACTATCTTCTAAAAACCACCTAAAACGCTGACACCCCAACGTTTTAGGTGGTTTTTTTAATAAAACGCACTTACTTATGATATGGTTCTCCGTATGATATCTAAATGAGGTTTTAAGGAAATAAAAAAACATCTGTTCATTCATCAAACAACCGTTTTTATAGTTTCTCTAATTCATCCGACATCATATATATTCACATATAAATGAAATTAATAAGAAATATATATTAAGAGTATTATCTCTACTCCTTAAATAGTCTAATGTTATAAATAAGTGTTTAGCTAACGTTGCTTTATAACGTAAGTAAAGAACCCACTCCTATCAATGAAGCATGATCTTTGAATAGAATTTTTAAGCACTACGCTTTCGTTTCCTCAAAATGCGTTAAAGCCGAAATATCTTATGGATTTACCACTATTACAAACAACAGTTTCTTATTATAAAATTTTATTAAAATAAATAGTAGATGTGCATAAAACATCATAAACTGGCTTTTTGCTTTGAAAGTGGCATTAGAAATATTATTGCAATATAAATGCCATGAACGTAAACGAATTAACACCTACTTGTTCTTTTTCTCAGAAAAACCTATGTTACGATTATTTAAAATTAGCAACCATGAATATGGAGGATAAATGAATGCTTAAAAAAATTATATCAATTGTACCCGTTGCAATGCTCTCGGTAACTTTAAGTGCTAATGTTCAAGCTGCAACTATTACTGTACAAAAAGGAGATACACTTTGGGATCTATCCCGTGCAAATAATACTTCTGTAGAAAATATTCAAAAGTTGAATCATCTTACTACCAACATTATTCACCCTGGGGATGTCCTAACCACTGCAGAGCAAAAACAATATACCGTTAAGCAAGGGGATACATTATGGGAAATAGCCCTAGATCATCAAGTAACAGTTTCACAAATTAAGGAATGGAACCAATTACATAGTGACCTCATTCATCCTGGTTTAAATCTCTCCATCTTTAACGGTATGGAAACTAGTACGGCTGTAACAGAAAAGCCAATAGCATCCGCAGCACATGAATCAAAGGAAACTACAACTTCAGCAACAAATAATACAAATTCCATGGATAGTAAACCTGAAGTAACCGCTCCATCAACAAATAATACAGCTTCAAAGGAAATTATAGTAGAAGCTTCAGCCTATACAGCTTCGTGTGAGGGATGTTCTGGTATTACAGCTACTGGAATTAACCTTAAAACAAACCCAAATGCAAAGGTCATCTCAGTTGACCCAACTATCATTCCACTTGGTAGTAAAGTTTATGTAGAAGGCTATGGTGAAGCGATCGCAGGGGATACTGGCGGAGCCATTAAAGGGAATCGAATCGATGTCTTTATTCCTTCTCAACAGGATGCAATCAATTTTGGAGTAAAACAATTAAAGGTCACAATTTTAAACTAACTTATCTATTACCAGCCTATCCTTAGGATTGTACAAGAAGGTGACTTAAAACCTTATATTAAGCAAAAAAAGAACCAGATTGGGTTCTTTTTTGCTTATTATTTTTGCCTTTCCAATTGGTTCGTATACGTCTCACTTACTTCTTCTCAACGTTACAGGTGGCTCATTTATAAACCTCACTTACTTATGATACGGCTCCCCCCGCATAATCCGAAACCCACGATACACCTGCTCCAACAACACCAGCTTCATCAACTGATGGGGAAAGGTCATCTTCGAAAACGACAGCAATTCATCCGCCCGTTTCAATACATCGCTATGTAATCCTAAAGATCCGCCAATGACAAACACGACTTTGCTCCGGCCGTATGTCATTAACGACTCGAGTCCTGCAGCCAGCTCTTCGCTCGTTTTCATCTTCCCTTCAATTGCGAGCGCAATGACATAGGCATCCGCCCCGATTTTAGCCAAAATCCGATCGGCTTCCTTTTTCTTGACGATTTCCATGTCGGCGTCGCTTAGGGATTCGGGTGCTTTTTCGTCGGTGACTTCGACGAGGTCGATTTTGGCGTAGGCTCCGAGCCGTTTGGCGTATTCGTCAATTCCCATTTTTAAATATTTTTCTTTTAGTTTTCCTACTGACACAATTGTAATATTCACAGGTTGTCCACCCTTTTCAAAAAGTTATTCACAAGACTTATGCACATATCCACAGAACTTATCTACATCTTGTGCCCGATTATTCGTTCGCCACAAGATAGGAAGCGGGCGTGTCGCAGTACTTGCACTTTGTGGATAACTTTTCGTTCTCTTGGACCTTTTCCATGATCGGAAATGTTTCTTCCTGGGCAACAAATTCGTCAAGTACTTGATTTATATGTGTTTCACAGCTATACATTTTCATTTATCTCATCCTTCCGCTCTTTTTTATTTTACACATAGTTATGCACAAAATCAGTAAACTATCCACATTGTTGAAAAACGGATAAAAAAACAGGCAGGATTAGCCGCTGTTTCAGCTTCCCTGCCTGTTGTGGATAAGCTTTCGTTACGTCTCTTGATATGAGTGTAACATTAGAACGTGTTTCCGTCCCGAAGTACCATTTCAATTTCCACTAACTTGCCCTCTCGGTATACTTTCATCTTCATCGCATCGCCGACTTGTTTCTCGTTATATAAATGCTTGCGCAAGCCGACCATGTCTTCGATTCTCTCCCCGTCCATCTCGACAATGACATCGTATTTTTGAACGCCTGCCGCTTCGGCTGGCGTATTCCGGAATACTTCCGTCACGACCACGCCGTCCGTAATGTCTTTTGGCATCCGCAAGACATCTCGTTGTTGTGTCGAAGGGATATCACGAAGGTTCAGCAAGCTGACGCCCATCGTCGGACGATTGACCGTTCCCGTCTTCTCCAAATTCTCAATGACTGGCACCGCTACATTGATCGGAATCGCCAATCCGATCCCTTCTACAGTCTCTTGGGTAATTTTCATGGAGTTAATGCCGACTAGCTGGCCTGCCAGATTGATAAGCGCGCCGCCGGAGTTTCCTGGATTGATGGCTGCATCGGTTTGGAGAACGTCCGCCTGCCAATCGATTGTTCCGTTTTTGTCCAGGTCGATCGGAATGGAACGGTCCTTTCCGGATACGACACCGACTGTTACCGATCCGGCAAAGCCTAAACCGAGCGGATTGCCGATCGCCATCACGGTCTCTCCGCGTTTCAATGCATCTGAATCGCCAAATTCGATTACTGTATCTACATGACTCGCATCGATTTCAACGACTGCCAAATCGGTCCATACATCACTGCCGATCAGCTTCCCGTCTACTTTTGTTCCGTCATCGAATGTGACCTCAAGTCCTTGTGAGCCCTCTACGACATGATGATTTGTTACGATATATGCCTTGCCGCCTTCCTTTTTATAAAGGACGCCTGATCCTGTCCCTATTTCTCTCGTCGTTTCGGAAGAGGACCAGAAATCCCGTACGGTCTGCAAATTCGTAATGCCGACGACCGCGTCCGCCACATCATTCACAATACCTGTTATATCCGTATTAATGTCGACGGAGACGCGCTCACTTTGCAAATTGTTCTGTCCAGTTTCTTCATGCTTCACAAGCGCCGCCTGATCCTGTTTGCCATTCATCGAATAGACGACAAGCCATACAATCAGTCCGCCTACAATGGCGCCGAACAGGGCAGGCAAAAAGCCGCTCCGCCGTTTCGGAGGGCGCTGATACTGGCGGTATGGCTCCTCTTTTCTTTCTTCGATTATCGGTTTTTCCTCTTCCCGGGGTCCTTGATTGAATTCGTCCATTGGCCTCTCCCTTTCTTAGACAGATACACTCACTTTACCCTTATTCTTTAAAATCAAAAACGTTGCTTCTCATTTTCTCCCCGTCCATAGAAAAAAGCACTCCAACAGCCGCGCTTCCGCCTCTGTCAAAGTGCTCTTGCTCTATACTGTCACGAGCTCCGTCGGCTTCTCAGCGTCCGTATCGAACAGATGAACATATTCGCCTGTCACGATGCCGCATGTTTGCAGTGTTTGCGAAACGCTCATTCGTGCCAGGTCTTTCATATTGTTGTCTTTGCTTAAATGGGACAAATAAATCCTAGTCTCTTTTAATGCGGCCACCTCACTCATGGCAACCGCCGCATCTTCGTTAGAGACGTGGCCGACATCGCTTAATATCCGGCGCTTAACCGACCATGGATACCGTCCCATCTGGAGCATGCTGACATCGTGGTTGCTTTCAAATACAAAAGCGTCTGCTCCGTGAATATGCCCCTTCATCCGGTCGCTCACATATCCCGTGTCCGTAATCAGGGCAAGCTTCCGGTCATTTTCATGAAAGACGTAAAACATTGGATCTGCCGCGTCATGCGAGACCGCGAATGATTGGACATCGATCGAACCGAATGATTGCACACTCTCCATGTCAAAATGGAATCGCTGCTCGGTCGGAATGTCACCGACCAATCCATCCATAGCCGCCCACGTTTTGCGGTTTGCGTAAATTGGCATGCCATACCGGCGTGCCAGCACGCCGATCCCTTTAATATGGTCGCTATGCTCATGGGTTACAAAGATGCCATTCACTTCTTTCATTGAACGGCCTATGCTCTCCAATTGCTGCTCCATCCGCTTCGCGCTCAATCCGGCGTCCACGAGGAATGCATAACCCTCTGTTTCAATATATATGGAATTGCCTGTACTTCCGCTGGCGAGCACACTAAAACGCATCGCAAAAACTCCTTACTCTTCTTCGACTTCCGGGTCCTCTGTTTCCTGAGACGGATCAAGATGGAACTCTATTACTTTACCTTCAATCGCATTAATAAAGTGATCTTCCATCTCTCCATCCTTCAATTCTACATGAACATTCCATGTCGGGGCAAATACTTGAGTTTCCTGTAATTGGACAAGCGTCGAGTAGCCCAGCTTCACTTCCCGGACTTTGGAATCCGGCTTGACATAGCCTCTTGTCACGAGAGAACCGACTGCTTCCACGGGCGTCAATAAATCCTTATGGTTATAATTCGAGAAGCTCTTCAGCATCTTTTGTGTATAGCCCGTAATATTCCCCTCATCGTTCCAATAGACGGTGAGCATGGCATTTGGGCTGAAATAAATGGGCTCCTCTCCTGCCACTTGGAAGAAGACTGCCTTCTGCTCCGTTTCATTGACTTCCCATAAGGTATATTCATTTCCGGCATATACATAATTGGCTAGAAAGTGTTCGAATTGATATTTCTTATTTGCATCTTTCACTGCCAGATCAGCTGTTAGCTTAGCTTGTATCGTTGTATCATTCTCTAAGAGCATGATGGATTGATCTTTCAAGCCTTCCAATTCGTCTTTCGTAAAGGTGGCAATTTTAGCGGATATATAGGACGATTTGGTTTTCACGTTTTGTGGAATGTCGTACGTTATATTATCCTGCTTCAACACTTCTTCAATTGATGTTCTGCCGATCAGCGCCACATTTTGGGCATCCGAACGCTGTTTAAAGTAAAGGGTATATAGAAAAATGTTCAGTATTGAAAAGACGACGATAAAAATCGTTTTGGTTTTATTCCAATCCAATCGGCTCACCTCCAAACTGTTCAGGTGAATAACGGATCCATTTTTGTTTGGATAAATAAAACCATCCCGGTTCCATAATGTATAGCTGCCGCTCCGTGTCATGCCGTATCGTGTAACCTAAAGTGAGATCTGCTACATTTTTGAATTCCGATTTATTGGCATGTCTCATCGACTCCGCTACATCTGTGCCGGAAGCCAGTTCTACTTCATCCTCTGTCAACAATTCGTCCAGCGTATAATACGGCCGGCTGTATTGTTGAATTCGGTTGACTCCGTAGTTCACTGTGATTTCAGTTGTACCGGAGGAATCGCTATGCACAGGCAATCCATCCATGGATAATTGGAATTTCACATAATGCGAACGTTGCCCCATATAAACGAATCGGTAAGAATCCGTCCAGCCCCCATGCTCATTGATGGAATCCAGTACATCCTTGAAAAGCTCGGAAGGAGCAGCAGGGTTCGTGTTTTGAGCATCCGGATGAACGAAATTCAACGTCTTCTTTTCCGTATCCACGATCATTTTGGCCACATTGTCGCCATACTCCTCGTGATTGGAATCGACCGGGCTCCTCCGTACCGCATTTGGATCGTTAAATAATGCATTCCGGAACCGTGTCGGGCTCACTTCCTGCTGAAAGAACGTCTTCTCCTTTAAAATCACCGGGTGGCTCGGAACTGCGATATACTGCTGATCATTCGTGCTGACTTTCTCATAATCAGGCAAATCCTTGCTGTCCAAGGCAATGACTTTATAAGAATTCAAGAATTCATCCGCCATGACTTTTCCCTGATAATGATCTCCTGTCGCATGATTGATGAAGTGCACTTTGAAATTATTCTCCGAGGCATTCCACTCTACGACAATCCGATCGAAGGTAGCCTCTGGAAGATTCGGTTCCTCTATGTTCAATAGGACATCATAGATTGGCAAGGGGACATTCCCTTGAAAGAATAGTGTCATGCGGTTCGGTTCGCTTAACAACTCGTTGAACTTTTTCTGGCTCATCTCTTGAGTAGACTTTGAAAACTCCGTCACTCGCCAATGCGACATTTCATACAGAAACACGTCGATTTCTTTTTCTTCCATTGTCCCTTTGAGCCCTGCCTCAGAATGGACAATCAGTTTATACGGCTTGACCAGTTCTCGGATCGACAGCTGTTTGGCGATCGATGTATCGACGGTTGACGTTGGTTCAATCGGGTCATAATTGGGCGTATACGTCCAGATGGAGAATGTGAACGCGACACTTAAAAGTACGAGCAGCAACAAGACGATCGATTTAATCGGCTCTAGATATTTCAACCCCACTCACCGTCCTCTTGTTGTTGTTCGTAAGGTAGTGTGAAAAAGATCGTCGTCCCTTTCCCTTCTTCGCTTTCCGCCCAAATATCTCCGCCATGTGCATTGATCATTTCCTTTGCTATGGCCAGTCCAAGACCCGTACCGCCCATCGCTCTGGACCTGGCTCGATCCGCACGGTAGAAACGTTCAAAAATCCGTGTGACATTCGCTTTCGGGATGCCCATCCCGTCATCGGAAATCATCACTTTAATGAAATCCCCAGACGTCGTCACGCCAAAACGGACGTCGCCTCCATCCGGCGAATACTTCAGTGCATTGGAAATGATATTGTCGATGACTTGCGTCAGTTTATCTGGGTCAATCTCGACAAATAAATCTTCCCTCGGCAGCAATCGTTTGAAATGGACGTTTTGCGACTTGGAGAATTCAAAACGTTCAATGATGGAATTGAAGAAATGATTGAACTCCACCCACTCTGTATCCAATTCATATTCTTTGCTGTCCATCCGGGACAACTTCAATAAGTCATTGACGAGCCGGATCATCCGCTCAGTTTCTGTTTGGGTTACGCGCAGGAAATTCGGTGCAATATCTTCGCTCTTCCATGCGCCATCCGCCAAAGCATCCAAATAGCTACGCATCGTTGTGAGTGGCGTCCGCAATTCATGAGAGACGTTGGATACGAATTCTCTTCGCTCCATATCAATCTTCTCCTGCTCGGTATTGTCATGGAGCACAACAATTAATCCATTCACAAATCCTGTTTCCCTTTGGGTGACTGAGAAGGTTGCACGCAGAATATACGGCTGTTCTTCCGTACTGAAATCAAGGGCGATCGATTCTTTCATCTGAATCAAATCCTCGAAGGCATAGTCCTGCTCCAAGCCGAGTACGCTCGTAATTGGCCGATTTAATACGAGATCACGGGTTACACGCAGCATCATTAACGCAGAGTCATTGATCAGGCTGATGCGCCCTTTTCGATCTGTCGATATGACGCCGTCGGTCATATTTTCTAGTACAGAAGCGAGCTTACGCTGCTCACTCTCGGTCGTCGACTGCGATTCCTGAAGCTGATTTGTCAGATGATTGAAGGCAATCGCGAGCTGCCCCATTTCATCATTGCCATAGACATGGACTTTCCTCGAGAAGTTCCCCTTGGCCATCGCCTGCGCCTGGCGTCTCATATCGGAAATCGGCCTTGTAAAGGTCTGGGCGATAAATATTCCGATGATAAGGGTAATCGTCAGGGATACCGCAACGCCTCCTGCGAGAATCTGGTTGATTTCATCGATTTGCTTGTATACTTTTTCGATATTTGCCTCGACATAAAGTGTCCCTAAGATTTCGTTGCCGTCCATAATCGGCTTTACTTTGACGAAAACCCGTTTTCTATTCTTTGGATCCAAATTCGTCGAATCCACATCTGCTTCGGTCGTCATCGCTTTTCGGACAATGTCCTCTTTCATCGTTTGGTTTTCCAACCCACGATTTTCGAGCACCGATGTCGCCAAAATCTTATATTTTGAATTGATGACCCGTATTTCATTAATATCTTCTGAAGTAAAACCCGAAAGGACGGTCCGAAGACTGTTCTTTTCAGAAGCCGGATCGTCCGCGGACCGTTCTTTTAATAATTCTTCACGCACACTGAATGCAACTAGATTCAATCGATCCTCCAAGGAAGTCGTAAAGTTTGTCTTCAGTGCATGCTCCAGCTCACGGGCGAAATATAACCCGATCACTTCCATCGCAATGATGATGAGCAGAATGTAAATCAAGACGAACTTTGTATGGATGGAACGGAAAAAACCGACCTTTTGCATTGGTTACTCCTGCTCTGGGTCACGCAAATAATATCCGACCCCACGCCTTGTCACAATCCATGTCGGATGGCTCGGCGTATCTTCAATCTTCTCGCGCAGCCGGCGGATCGTTACATCCACTGTCCGCACATCGCCGTAATAATCATAGCCCCATACCGTTTGCAGCAAATGCTCCCGTGTCATCACCTGGCCGATATGCTTCGCCAAGTAATGGAGCAATTCGAATTCCCGGTGTGTCAGTTCAATCGTTTCGCCTCTTTTTTGCACTAAATAAGCGTCCGGCTGAATGACTAGACTGCCGACTGCGATATCGTTGGACACCTCTTCCTGCTCTTCCGAAGCAGATTTGGAATGTCTGCGCAAGTTCGCTTTTACTCTTGCGATCAATTCACGGGTTCCAAATGGTTTTGTTACATAGTCATCTGCACCAAGTTCCAGACCGAGCACCTTGTCGATCTCCGAATCCTTGGCAGTCAGCATAATAATCGGGAAATCGTATTTCTTCCGCACTTCCCGGCATACCTCCATGCCGTCCCGCTTTGGAAGCATAATGTCGAGAAGCATGATATCCGGCTGGATTTCCTCCACCTTTTCCAATGCTTGCTCACCATCGTAAGCACAGTGGACGGTAAACCCTTCCTTCTTCAAATTGAACTCTATTATATCTGCAATTGGTTTTTCATCATCTACAACTAAAATTGTCTTATCCTGCATGGCCCCTACCCTTTCCCGCCAGTTGGCGATGCTCTCTTATAGTTTACTCTATCATTGTTGCAATGAATTCGCACGCTCTAATCATTGCCATTCATAGGCTTGCTGTCTAGTTCCCTTCCCTAGTATTTCCCGGGGAATATTTCATCAAACTTCGCCACTAAACGACATTAGATGTCGGAACAAATTAAAAAAGAGGACACGCAAGCGGTGTCCGTCCCTGTTGTCCTCATATTATTCTAGCACAGATAAAGGATTGATGTTGCTTCCGCCCTTGAACACTTCAAAATGCAGATGCATGCCTGTTGAGCGTCCTGTAGAGCCCATGACACCGATTTTAGATCCTTGAGGCACTGTTTGTCCCACTTTCACGTCGATAGATGAGAGATGTGCATACAAGGTTTCATAGCCATTATTATGTGTAATGACGATTCGGTTTCCATAGGTGCTGTGATACCCTACATCTGTTACGACTCCATTGTCCGCAGCAAGGATATCTCGGGAGGATGGGCGGGCAATATCAATTCCTTCATGTACCCGGCCCCACCGGTAACCACGTTGGCTGGAGACATATCCTCCGACAGTCGGCCAAACGAATTCTCCTGTTCCTCTGGAAGGAATCACTTTCGTTCCAACGACCGTCACTTCATCGACCGGTTCTTGAAGGACATGCTCCTCGGTGATGGAAGAACCGACAACGGCCCCGTTCTGCTTGCGGATTATCCGCGTCACCATCTTTTTACCGTCAGTCCCTTGTTGTTTCACGTGATCCTCGCCCTTGAACGCCGTGTCGTCCTCTTCGGTCACTTTTTTGAACGCAATCGGTTCCATTTGCTTTGCTTCATAATGGACTTCGACAGTGACAAACGGCTCCAGAACGGTAACATTCAATTCATCTCCCACATGAAGCAGTGTGTCTTCATTCAGGGATGGGTTTAATGTTAGCAAGTCGGCCGTGGATAGATTATGGGCAACCGCAATGGAGCCTAGCACATCCCCGGATTGCACCGTATACTTCTTCTCTTCGAGCGTCCCTTTATTTAATAGCTTCAATGCTTTATTCACGCTTAATACGTCCTCTGGATCGGCCAAGCCATCCATTGGCTGTACGTCTGAACTGAAAACGATTTCAGAAATTCTTGTTTCATCTTCCTTCAAAGCGGGTATCGGTTGTTCAGAGGAAGTGCGTGCTTCATACGCAGCCAGTTCCGCCTCTGTTACAGATTGGAGCTTCAATTGGCGAAGCACTTCATCATAAGCTTGTTTATCTTTTACATAGAAAGCTGTCTTCCCACCGATTTGGACACCGACAGCTTCTGATTGGACGGTTAGCACATCTTCCAATTTATCAAACACGGCCTGTTCTTCTGTACCTGCCGTAAATACTTTCTCGGGAACGATCGATAATTCTGTGCCGATCGTCAATGGGAGATTCCCAAAGTCAGCCGCCACTTCCTTAATCTTTGCCTCTTTCAGCTGATCGAGCTTCTCCTTATCCTCAATTATTCCGACATAGGTTCCATTCGTATAGACATGGTAGACCGTATGAAGGCTGCCTTCGTCATTTGCTGAAGCATAGCCTGCCGTCAAGCTCCATCCGCCTAACAGGATGGCCAGTATAGTAAGTTTATGTATTGGTTCTAGTAATCGATGTTTCATTTGGAATGGGCTTTTACTACTTCCCGTCTCCGCATTGCGTTTCATCCTACAAGACTCCTTCCATTTCTCAACAAGTAGTCGATTCTTACAAGACGACTCCTACTTTTTTCACACTTCTCTAATTTAACATAAGCAATCTATCTCTTGTTCGTTTGTCCTTTTTTGTAATGTATTTGTATTATTCCAACCAATTACTCTTAGATATTACCATTAACAGGTAAAATTTCAAGAGAAAAACCGCAGGAATCTCGAGAAGCTGTCTCGATGTTTCCTGCGGTTTAGTAGTTATCCTGAAAATGCGGGGGCCTGATGTTGGCTCCAGTCAATATTCAAGAACTTATTATATTCCTTTGCGAATGCCAGACTCACCGTGCCTGTCGGACCGTTACGCTGCTTGGCAATGATAATTTCAATGATATTCTGATTCTCGGTTTCCTTATCATAGTAATCCTCACGGTAGAGGAAAGCTACGATATCGGCATCTTGCTCAATACTTCCTGATTCCCGTAAGTCGGACATCATCGGGCGTTTATCCTGCCGCTGTTCGACGCCACGGGATAACTGAGAAAGTGCAATAACCGGTACTTTCAATTCACGCGCGAGCGCTTTAAGAGAACGAGAAATCTCGGAAACTTCCTGTTGCCGGTTTTCCCCGGACCGTCCACTTCCCATGATCAATTGCAAATAATCGATCAAGATCATACCGAGTCCATGCTCCTGTTGCAGCCGCCGGCATTTAGAACGTATTTCATTGATTCGGATACCAGGCGAATCGTCGATGAAAATTCCTGCATTTGAGAGGCTTCCCATCGCCATCGTCAGCTTCCGCCAATCTTCTGCTTCGAGGTTCCCGGTCCTCAATACCTGAGCATCGATATTCCCTTCCGCACACAGCATACGCATGACTAGCTGATCCGCGCCCATCTCCAAACTGAAGATTGCTACGTTTTCATCTGTCTTCGTCGCTACATTCTGCGCTACATTCAGGGAGAAGGCCGTCTTCCCAACAGATGGACGGGCCGCTACGATGATCAGATCATTACGCTGGAATCCGGCAGTAATCTTGTCCAAATCCCGGAAGCCCGTTGGTATCCCGGTTACTTCACCACGTCTTGTATGAAGCAATTCTATATTGTCGTACGTATCGACGAGAACGTCTTTAATATGTTTGAAGTCTCCCGAGTTTTTCCGGTTGGAGACCTCCATCATTTTCTTTTCGGCTTCCGCCAATACGGTTTCCACTTCATCTTCCCTTGTGAAACCATCTTCCACAATCGTAGTGGCCACCTGGATCAAGCGGCGGAGAAGTGCTTTCTCCTCCACGATCTTGGCGTAGTATTCAATGTTCGCTGCTGTCGGAACTGCATTGGCAATCTCAGTTAAGTAAGAAATACCACCGACATCTTCCAATTCCTTTTTAGCAGACAGTTCCTCGGTCACTGTAACTACGTCGATCGCTTGTCCCCGATCACTTAGCGTGACCATTGTATTAAAAATCTTTTGGTGTGCTGTCCGATAGAAATCATCCGGCAGCAAGATTTCAGACGCTGTAATCAGCGCCTGCGGATCAAGGAAGATCGCACCAATGACTGACTGTTCCGCTTCATTGTTATGGGGAGGTACCCGTTCGATCATCCGGTCCATTCTAATTAGGTCCCTTCCATCATTCTTCCGTTACATGCACTTTGAGCGTAGCTGTAACTTCAGGATGTAATTTGATCGGCACATTCGTATAACCAAGGGAACGGATGGCATCCGGCAATTCCATTTTGCGCCGGTCCACCTTCAGCTTCTTAGTCTTTTCAAGTGCATCCGCAATTTGCTTCGTCGTGATGGAACCGAACAAGCGGCCGCCTTCACCCGATTTTGCTTTCATTTCGACTGTAATTTCATCGATTTTCGCTTTTAAATCTTTTGCCGCTTGAAGTTCGGCCGCAGCATCTTTCTCAGCACGTTTTTTCTGGCCATCCAATTGGCTCATATTCGCTGCCGTCGCCTCGACGGCCAGCTTGTTTTTGAGAAGGAAGTTCTGCGCATATCCAACAGATACCTCTTTTACTTCGCCTTTTTTCCCTTTTCCTTTGACGTCTTGCAAAAAGATTACTTTCATTCTGAATTTCCCCTTTCTACTTTATTGGAAATAGCGGTCTTTAATAATTCTTCCGCTTCCTCTACCGTATCTACAGTCATTTGGCAGGCAGCATTCGTTAAATGGCCGCCTCCTCCTAGCTCTTCCATGATGAGTTGAACATTCAGTTCACCAAGCGAGCGGGCACTGATGCCGATCTTCCCATCTGGCCGTGGTGCAATGACAAAGGATGCAATCACATCTTGCATTGTCAATAAAATATCGGCGGTCTGCGCAATCAATACGGAGTTGTATGTCACATCATTCCGTCCTTTGGCGATGGCAATTCCACTCTTTGATAATTCAACCGTCTCAATCAGTTTAGATCGCTCAATGTAAGTGGAAATGTCCTCTTTCAATAACCGCTGGACGAGCACGGTATCGGCGCCATTCGTCCGCAAATAAGATGCCGCTTCGAATGTCCGGGATCCCGTCCGCAATGTGAAGCTCTTCGTGTCAACGACAATCCCTGCAAGCAGCGCCGTCGCTTCCAGCATCGTCAATTTCTCGTTCTTCGGCTGATATTCAACCAGCTCTGTGACAAGCTCAGCAGTTGAAGAAGCATACGGCTCCATATAGACGAGCATTGTGTTGTTAATGAATTCCTCGCCGCGTCTGTGATGATCAATGACAACAAGCTTTTCCGCCCGTTCAACGAGCCGCTCATCAATGACCATGCTCGGCTTATGCGTATCGACCACAACCACAAGCGATTTATCCGTCAGCATTGATAATGCTGCATCCGGTTCAATGAAATGAGCATGCAGCTCTTCATCCTGCTCAATTTCCATCATCAGTCGAGTGACACTGCCATCCAGCTCATCGGGATTGTAGATGACATACCCTTCGATATTGTTCATCCGTGCCATCTTCCGGACACCTATGGAGGCGCCAATCGCGTCCATGTCAGGCATTTTATGACCCATGACAAACACTTTGTCGCTTCCTTGTATCAAGTCGCGCAATGCATGGGAAATAACCCGAGCCCGGACACGCGTCCGTTTTTCCACTGGATTTGTCTTCCCGCCATAAAACTTCAGCTTACCGTCCGCACTTTTGATGGCCACTTGATCACCGCCACGTCCAAGAACAAGGTCTAAGCTCGATTGGGCCAGCTCACCAAGCTCAGTCAACGAACCTGATCCTGTTCCGACTCCGATACTTAAAGTCAACCCGGTGCTTTGTTTGGCTGTCTTTTCCCGAATATCATCCAAAATGGAGAATTTCGCTTTTTCCAGCTTAGCGAGTGAAGCTTCATTGAAAACTGCTAAGAAACGATCCGATGCAATTCGTTTGACGAAGATTCCATTTTCATTGGCCCAGCTGTTGACCAGCGAAGTGACAAGCGAGTTCACTTGGCTTCTCGTCTGGTCATCCATCGTCTGGGCGAGTTCATCATAGTTATCGACGAGCAAGATGCCCAGTACGGTCCTGTCTGCATAATACAGTGACTCCATCTCGACTTTCTCGGTTACATCGAAGAGATAAATGAGTTTTTCTTCCGCCTTATAAATGACGTTATACGAAGCATCATCCAGATGAATAATCACATGATCTGGCGATTCATTTTTAATAATCGGATGAAAATCATCGGAAAGATCGTAAATATCCTCCCCGACCAGTGTCTCTTTGTGGAAAACTTTCATCGCATAGGGATTCGCCCATTCGATGGCATGTTTGTCATTCAACAGCATAATTCCAATCGGGAGCTCAAGCAGCGCTTCTTCCCCAACCTTTTTCATTCTGTAGGACAAGGACTCAATATGCTTTTCAGTTTCTATATAAGTTTGGTCTTCAATTTTCCATGCGCTCGCTATGGCAGTTACATAGAGCACGGTAAAGAACAGCCCGAACCAAAAATTGTATAGGAACAGCAGTATGGCCGCCATGACACCCAGAAGAGATAAGGCTGTCAATGGATAGCGGATTGCCCTTTTCCTAAAAAATGAAGTCATTGTTTCATCCCCTTACCTCGTCTGGTCTTTGTCAATCCATAATCGTACATTGGCCGCCACGTCAAATAAACCAAGCAGAATTGTAATAGGGCTCAAGACGATACCCACGAACATCATGAGTGCCGTCACTATACCAGTTGTCTTTAGTCTATGCATGAAATAATGAATGAGCGATAACCCTTGCAAAAGAAAGAGGAACCGCAATAAGAGCATGGCATTGACGAATAGTATATACATACCCGAACTTTCATCTATCTTGCCCAATATGGAATATAAAAGAAGCAGCCCATAGATAAATACAGTGATGACAGGCAAGCGCAAGTCACGGAGCGGTGGAAATTGCGGGACATCCACTCCAATCCTTCTCATCAGCATAAAGTTAAACGTGATGAGTAAAAAGGAGAACATGAAAACTCCGCCAATGAACATCATCGGAATGGTTACCCGGTAAAAAGCGAAAAACTCGTAAACCATCTCCTTGTATTCGCGGGACATGGTGCCCGTCTGTGGACCAAACTCCAGAAGCAATTTCTGCCAGCTTGCCATAATGGCCAATACACGATCGACCAGATTGATTTGAAATAAAAAAACTCCTGCCACGTAGGCTAGCATGCCGAGTATGAGCAGTGTCAAGGATGTCGCCATAAATGTATAGAGCTTTGTTTTGCCCAGACTGATCATCTCACCGATCAAAAGCCCGATAATCAGGTAAAGCAAAGCGAACGGCAATGTGACAAGCCCCGCAATAAGCACTGATAGGAGAACACCCGCCACAGCCAGCATGATCGAAGCTGTCCGATCCGTTCGTGTTCTATAGAGCATGATCGGCAGCGGGATGAAAATAGTTGTCACGACACCTGCTACTGTATATGTTGAAACGGCAAGCAATATGGCAAAGAGGGCGAGCATCATCGCTCCAAACGTTATTTTCCGTGCACTATCTTGCATGTTCCATTCCTCCGGAGCAATTATAGAACTCTTCCTGCTGAAAGAAATCCATTCAATTCGCTAAGATTGGCCCATCCCCCAGGAGGGGCAGGATGACCCATCCTTTTAATTGTATCATGAGTGCATCTGTTTCTCCAAAGGGAGGGAACAGCAAAAGATACACCCGGGACCTGGAAAAATTGCCAACCCGTCCAGTTGGCAGGAGATGACTTTCCAGCTCTATCCTTCACTCTCTTAGAGAGTAAAAAAAAACCGCCTTCGCACCAGTTAGACCGGTTTCACAAGGCGGTTCATGTAAAATTGTAATTATCTTTCTTCCGCTACGAATGGAAGAAGTGCCATAATACGAGCACGTTTAATAGCAGTCGTTAATTTACGTTGATATTTCGCGCTTGTGCCAGTTACACGGCGAGGCAAGATCTTTCCACGTTCAGAAACGAATTTCTTAAGTAGATCTGTATCTTTGTAATCGATATGTGTAATGTTATTTGATGTAAAATAGCAGACTTTACGTCTTCTTTTACCTCCACGGCGTGGTGCCATATCGCTTTCCCTCCTCACTTTTACGTACGTTCATCCAATTAGAACGGCAAGTCGTCGTCCGATACTTCAATCGGGCCGCCGCCTGTCGAGAATGGATCATCATTAGTACGCGTATAGTTTTGTTGATTGGATTGTTGATACTGTTGGTTCGGCTGCTGATTCTGATAATATGGCTGATCGTTCTGAGGTGCGCCATAGGCAGCTCCAGACCGGTCTGCACTTGCACTTCGCGGTTCCAGGAATTGAACGCTGTCCGCCACGACTTCTGTCATGAAGACCCGCTTTCCGTCTTGTCCATCGAAACTGCTCGTCTGGATACGGCCTTCGACGCCGGCAAGACTTCCTTTGCGCAAGAAGTTAGCAGTGTTTTCAGCCTGCTTTCTCCAAGTGACACAGTTGATGAAATCAGCTTCCCGTTCTCCAGATTGGTTCGAGAATGCCCGGTTCACCGCAAGTGTAAAGCGAGTGACCGCTATACCACTTTGTGTGTACTTGAGTTCAGGATCTTTTGTCAATCGGCCAACTAAAACGACTCGGTTAATCATCAGATTGCAACCTCCCTCATCATGTTTCGAACTTTACCCAGTCACGGTTATGTCAATCTATATGGATTAGTTGTCAAGACGAACAGCCATATAACGAATGATGTTTTCGTTGATGTTCGCTAGACGATTAAATTCATCGATCGCTTCAGTTTTTGCATTCGCAGTAACGAGTTGGTAATAACCTTCGCGCAAGTCGTCGATTTCGTAAGCAAGACGGCGCTTGCCCCACTCTTTCGACTCGATGATTTCCGCACCGTTGGAAGTAAGGATATCGTTGAAACGTTCGATCAACGCTTTTTTCGCTTCGTCTTCCACTGTTGGACGGATGATGTACATGATTTCGTACTTTCTCATCTTCAGTCACCTCCTTATGGACTTTGGCCCGATGATTTACAAAGGGCAAGGAGTAAGTAAATTTAATTTTATTACTCACATCATCATATTTTAACATACCTAAAGCTTTTTATCAACTATTATTTGATATACTCTACGTAAGGAGTGATGTTATGAATGAGTTGCCTGCGCCTGATCATGTAATTGATATTGATCTTCCCAAAGTGACGAAGAGCGGCATTCTTTGGACCATCGGCAGTTTTATCCTGCTCATCGCCATTCTCGTTGTGGTGAAAGGGGAATTCTCGTTTACCTTCTCTTTATGGGGTCTTCTATTGTTTATCATTGGCTATGTGGCTTTAATTGTCCTGCACGAAGCATTTCATCTGCTTGGCTTCCGAATTTTCGGCGGTGTACCTTGGAAGCGTATGGTCGTCGGTGTTAACTTGAAGCTGGGTATCGCCTATGCAACGACTGACAAGCCAATGACTAATAGCGCCATCAGGAAAGCTTTGCTGCTTCCTTTTTGGACGACCGGCATTGTCCCTGGACTAATCGGATTATATCTAGATAGCGGCATTCTTGTGGGTCTGGCTGCTTTTCTGATTGGCGGCGCTGCAGGAGACTTTGCTATGTATAAGGAGCTGCGCAAATTGCCGGATGACTGGCTGGTAAAAGATGATCCCGAACGTCCCAAGCTCTATTTGTATCAACCCGGCCGCATCAGCGATACGATCGGGGAATCTCCCGAATCCATCTAAACACAAAAACCGGACAGGAGACGAATACGTTCTCCTGCCCGGTTTATTATTTTTCCATTTGGGATGTCCTGCGTTTACACGTTAAAGCGGAACAGCATAACATCGCCATCTTGAACAACGTACTCTTTACCTTCAAGGCGCACTTTGCCGGCCTCTTTGGCAGCCGCCATTGATCCAGCTTCAACGAGAGCATCGTAAGAAACCGTTTCAGCACGGATGAATCCACGTTCGAAATCGGTATGGATAATACCAGCACATTGAGGCGCCTTCATCCCTTTTCGGAACGTCCAGGCGCGCACTTCTTGAACGCCTGCCGTAAAGTAAGTGGCGAGACCGAGCAAGCTATAGGCCGCTTTGATCAATTGATCCAAACCTGATTCCTTAATGTTGAGTTCTTCTAGGAACATTGCTTTCTCTTCATCGTCCAGCTCGGCCATTTCTTCCTCAATCTTTGCACAGACGACAATCACTTCCGCATTATCTCCCTTAGCAAACTCACGAACTGCTTTTACATATTCATTGTTATCAGCATCCGCAATTTCATCTTCTGAAACGTTTGAGACATATAGCATTGGTTTAATCGTTAGAAGATGCATGCCTTTGATGAGTTGAAATTCTTCCGGTGTCAATTCAACCGAACGGGCAGGCTTTTCATTTTCGAACGCTTCTTTTAATTTCAATAAAACCGGCTCTTCCGCCATTGCTTCCTTATCTTTCTGCTTTGCCATTTTGGAAACACGAGTTAACCGCTTTTCTACGCTTTCCATGTCAGCAAGAATCAACTCAAGATTAATAATCTCAATGTCGGCAATTGGATCGACTTTCCCAGAGACATGGGTAATGTTTTCATCCGCAAAACAACGGACGACCTGGCAGATCGCATCCACTTCCCGGATATGCGAAAGGAACTTATTTCCCAGCCCTTCCCCTTTGCTCGCTCCTTCTACGATTCCCGCGATATCTGTAAATTCGAATGCAGTCGGAACTGTTTTTTTCGGCGAAACGAGCTCTGTTAATTTTTGTAATCTTTCGTCTGGGACTTCCACGATACCTACGTTCGGGTCAATCGTACAAAATGGATAGTTGGCAGCTTCTGCTCCTGCCTTTGTTATCGCGTTAAAAAGTGTCGACTTCCCGACGTTCGGCAATCCGACGATTCCGGCTGTTAATGCCATGGTTTTCCACTACCTTTCATATATCTGCACATTCCAGTAATTCTTGTCCAATTCAACCTCTCTATTTATAGGAACAGAATCAGGTTCTTGTCTATTATCGATTCAAATTTCTGCCTTTCCAATCACTTTCTTCATCTTTTTGGCGAACTCGTTGCGCGGAAGCATAACACTATGTCCGCAGCCTTCACACTTGATACGGATATCTGCTCCCATCCGAATGATTCTCCAGGCATTCTTCCCACATGGATGAGGTTTTTTCATCTCCACAATATCATTCATCTCGAACTGCTTGTCCAGCATGCTTGTCGCCATCCCCTTTCCGTTTATGCTTCATTTAGTTTCGTTACCAATGTCGGGTATGGAATCTCAACACCCTGTTGCTCCAAGTATTGTTTCAACTCGATACTAATCTTTCGGGTCACTTCATACTGACGCATCGGTTTCGTTTCAGCCAAAATACGCTCAATGACAGCCGTATCCGTAAAGTCATGGGCACCAACCAATCGCGGTGCTGAAATTAAGTCTTCATCGTGTTTACCCATCTCAGTCAAGTAAGCCGTAATAAGCTTTTCTACTTTTTCTATCCCAAGCTCAAAAGGAATGGTTACATCGACGATAGCCAAAGAGTTTTTCACGGAGTAGTTAACCACCTGCGCAATGCTCCCATTTGGTAAAATGGTGAGCTCGCCTGTAAAGCTTTTGATTTTCGTTGTCCTCAGCCCGATCTCTTCTACTTCCCCTTCTGCAGTGCCGATCTTTACGTGATCCCCTACAGAAAACTGATCTTCAAAAATAATAAAGAACCCGGAAATCACATCTTTCACAAGGCTTTGAGCTCCAAATCCGACAGCCAACCCAAGAACCCCTGCTCCTGCCAGTATCCCTTTTAAATCAATTGTAAATTCAGAAAGTACGGCAATAATTGCTGAGAAATAGACTACATATGATAAGACATTCTCTAGCAACCTCAACAAAGTTTGTTCGCGTCGTGTGTCTTTTCGCAGCGGGCCTTTCAGTTTGAAACCGAATACCCGACGAATCACCATTTTCCCTATCCTTACCACAACAGCTGCCAAAACAATAATGAATATGATCTTTATTGCATGACCTCCTATGGAAATCCATAGATCTTCGTCCAAAATATAGTTTTCTAGTTTCTCTAGCATTGTCAATGTCTTTCCTACTTCATCAGCCATTCAATCTCTCCTTTCATCGTATAAAATGAGTTCATTTAGCGTATACTGCCTACACCATTAGTAATTATAGTAAAAGGTCGGAGATTTGACGTCTCCTTCCGATTTGACCGAAAGGAGATTTCCAATGTCCATCGCCTTATCCCCTTCATTTGATTATCGGATTCATTATAAAGAGACAGGCATCGTCTGGAAACTGAGCACATTCTTTTTGGAACATATTCCGTTTGACAAGAAATCACTCGTTTTCTATTGCATTGGAACAGATCGTTCCACCGGAGATGCACTTGGACCTTTGACTGGCTCCCATTTATCTGAGTCCTTGATTTTCCCCTTCCCTGTCGTCGGAACATTGGAAAATCCTTTGCATGCCCTGAATTTGCAGGAACATCTGGACAAGACGATGGATGAACATGCTGCTCCCTTTATCGTTGCGATCGACGCCTGCCTCGGGAAAAGCGAGTCGATCGGCCATCTACTATTTCAAGACGGACCTCTTTATCCCGGAAAAGCAGTCGGAAAAGAACTGCCTGCTGTCGGTGACTTGTCCATCAAGGGTGTCGTCAATATTTCAGGCTTCATGGAACACGCGGTCCTCCAGAGCACCCGTCTTCATCTATCTTTTGAAATGAGCCGTATTATTGCCCGGGCACTCCAACTTGCCTACGGCCGCCACTCAATGTAGCGAGTGGACAATCGTCACGATGATGGCGACCACGACGATTCCAGGAATAAAGTTCGCCACTCTCATTTTCGTGATGCCTATTAAATTCAATCCGATGCCGACAATCATCAATCCACCTGTTGCAGTCATTTCCGAAATAAAAAAGGATAGCAATTCATCTGACACGAAACGGCTGATTTGCGTGGCACAGAGGGTGATAATCCCCTGGTAAAGTAAAACAGGGATTGCCGCAAATGCTACGCCGATCCCCAGCGTCGAGCTTAATATAATGGAAGTAAATCCATCAATGATTCCCTTCATAAGTAACACATCATGATCATTCCGCAGTCCACTGTCTATTGCGCCAATGATCGCCATGGAACCTACTACAAAAATGAGCGTTGCCGTCACAAACCCTTGTGCAATACCTGGGCCTTCTTTCTTGGCCGGCAGCTTTTTTTCTATCCATTGGCCAAGACGGTTGATCTTTCCATCTAAATCTATCCACTCGCCTATAACAGCACCAATGACAATACTTGTGATGACAATCAAGATTTGAGTGCTTTCAAATGTCATTTGAATTCCAATTGCCGTTACAGCCAGCCCTATTCCATACATGACGGTTTCTTTCATCCGCTCAGGGATATTGTTTAAAAACCTGCCGATGAATGCGCCAAGAACAATTAATAATGCATTCGTTATGGAGCCAAATAAAATCATGATGTCCTCTCTTTCATCGCACGTTTTCACATAATGTCTCTCTAAAAAGAATACCTATTTTGCATTCAAGCAAAATAGGTATTGATTTATTCACTCAACAACTCAAGAATCCGCTCCAAATCTTCTTCCGTGAAAAATTCGATTTCTATCTTTCCTTTGTTTTTCGTTTTCTTAATGGAAACATTAGTACCGAAGTATTCACGCAAGTTTGACTCTTGTTCTGCAAGAAAGATATCTTTTTTCTTTTCGTTTTTTGTTTCACGTGGAACATCTTCATTTAATTTTTGCACTAGTCTTTCTAGTTGTCGGACATTTAGACCTTCTTTTAATGTCCTTTCCGCTACTGCAAGAATCTGTTCTTTTTTTCGAAGTCCTAATAATGTTCGCCCATGCCCCATCGATAATTTACCTTGAGAAATGTACGTACGGATTTTATCAGGCAATGACAATAATCGAATATGGTTTGCGATATGCGGTCTGCTTTTGCCTAGACGAAATGCCAACTGTTCCTGAGTAAGTTGCAGGTTATCCATCAATTTTTGATAGGCTTCTGCCTCTTCAATTGGTGTTAAATCTTCGCGCTGCAAGTTTTCAAGGATAGCCATTTCCATCGATTCTTCATCGCTAAGCAGCCGAACGATGGCTGGTATTTCCTCTAATCCTGCTATTTTTGCCGCTCGGAAACGTCTCTCCCCTACTACGATTTCATGGGAAGTACCCACCTTCCGGACAATGATCGGCTGCAAAATACCATGTTCTTTGATGGAGTCGCTCAGTTCTGCAATTGCACTTTCATCAAACAATTTCCGTGGCTGATATGGATTCACTTTGACACTTTTCAAACGGATGTGCTCAATCTTTTCCGCATTTGACAGGGATTCTTCAGGAAACAAAGCATTTAACCCTTTTCCAAGACCTTTAGCCATTGTGCACCACTTCCTTTGCCAGCTCTAAATATACTTCCGCACCTCGTGACCTGGAATCATATATAATGATCGGCTCTCCATGGCTAGGTGCTTCACTTAATCGTACATTTCGAGGAATTATTGTTCCGTACACTTTATCTTGAAAATACTTTTTCACTTCTTCAATGACTTGAATTCCTAAATTCGTTCTTGCATCAAACATGGTCAATAATACACCATCAATTTGTAAATTCTCGTTTAAATGTTTTTGTACGAGACGGATTGTACTTAACAGTTGACTCAACCCTTCAAGCGCATAATACTCACATTGTACTGGGATAATAATGGAATCCGCAGCAGTCAATGCATTGATTGTAAGCAACCCGAGTGAAGGTGGGCAATCAATGATGATATAATCATAGGATTCTTTTGCATCTTGAATGGCGTGTTTCATACGTACTTCACGCGAAATGGTAGAAACCAATTCAATTTCTGCACCAGCCAATGAAATGGTTGCCGGGATGACTTCCAAGTTTTCCACTTTCGTTGGATAAATGACTTCTTTTATGTTCACATCATCTATTAACATATCATAGATGCAATGATGGACATCCCCCTTGTTGACACCCACCCCACTTGTTGCGTTCCCTTGTGGATCGGCATCTATCAATAAAACCTTTTTGCCGATATGTGCAAGGCAAGCACTCAAGTTAACAGAAGTGGTTGTCTTTCCGACGCCACCTTTTTGATTGGCGATCGCTATTATCTTTCCCACGCTTGCACCTGCTTTCTCACTCAATGTACAACTCCATGTTTAGAATGATAAACCGTTTCTTGTCTAACGGATTGGAAAATGCAGCCGTATTTTATGAATTCATTACGGATGAAATCCAAAAGGCTAAATAGTCAGCAATTCACTCTATACTAGTTTAACAAAAAAAGAGTTATCATGGTAACGGTTCGCGCAAAAAAACTCCTGCTTACGGATAGCAAGAGTATCTCGCAATGACAACGAGAGTCATAGTATAATAGATTTTATTTTTTCTTTGGAATTTTAACCGTGATTGTATAGAAATCATCGGAATCTTCTTCTTCTGTTTTCACGTCAATACCGCTTTTCGAAACGAGAGACAATGATTGCCGTATCGTATTAACAGCAATCCGAACATCCTTGCTAACCGATTTTCTTTTTGGAATAGCTCGTTTCTTTTCCTTCGTCTCTTCCTGAGGATTCATTAGCTGCTGAATTCGTTCTTCTAATTGTTTAACGTTCATCTGCTGATCGAGTGCCTCATGGAATACTTGTAATTGCAATTCACTATCCTTAATAGGAATTAATGCGCGAGCATGTCGTTCGGATAATTCCTTTGAAAGAATCTTGCTTTTTATTTCCTCAGGCAATTTCAGCAAACGTAATTTATTAGCAATCGTCGACTGCCCTTTCCCTAGGCGCTGTGCCAAAGCTTCTTGCGTGAGTGAATGGAGCTCCAGCAGTTTTTCATAGGCATAGGCTTCTTCGATGGCCGTTAATTCTTCCCTCTGCAAGTTCTCAATCAAGGCAATGGAAGCTGTTTCCCTGTCATCTAAATTCCGGACAATTGCGGGAACCTCTTTCCATCCCAGCTTTTTCATTGCGCGGAAACGGCGCTCCCCTGCTATGATTTCATAGCCATCGTTTTCCGCCTTCCGAATGACAATTGGCTGGATTACACCGTGTGTATGAATCGTACGAGCAAGTTCTTCAATCTTCTCTTCAGAAAAAACCGTACGCGGTTGATATTTATTTGGGCGAATTAAATCTATATTTACTTGTTGGACCTTCTCTTGTGGAACTTCCTCATTCTCCTGGAAAACAGGTTCTTTTTCTGTATTTCCGAAAAATCGTGAGAACGTATTTTTCATCCCGGCACCACCTTTATAAGACTGCTCACCAATAATAAGTTAGTTCGTCATAATTATTATATATCCTCTTTATTGGTTATTAAAGAGTAGAATAAGACCCTTCCAAAATGCACGCTTATTTTTGTTCCACGTGAAACAATTACTGAATCGGCGTTTTATTGGGAATGCCTGGCTTCCGAGGATATTTCTTAGGTGTCTTTTTAAATTTACGGAAAACAAAAATATTTCTCTCGCTATCTTCAATCGGTAAGGAGAATGAGTATTTATCTTCCAACTTAGCTCCAAGGACTGAAATGGCTTTTTCCGCATCGGAGAGTTCCTCCTCCGCTGCCGCCCCTTTCATGGAGACGAATCGGCCATTTTCCTTCGCTAACGGAATGCAAAGTTCCGCAAGCACGGATAAACGTGCCACAGCACGTGCCGTGACCATATCAAATTGTTCACGATAGGCTGGATTTTGACCAAATTCTTCGGCTCTCGCATGGACAAATCGTACGTTCGTAAGTTCAAGCTGATTTGCCAGCTCGTTCAAAAAAGTAATTCGTTTATTCAATGAATCCACGATTGTGACAGATAAATTGGGGAAGCAGATTTTTAACGGAATGCTTGGAAATCCAGCTCCCGCTCCAACATCACATAAAGTTAATTCCCCTTCCATCGGTACGTAAAATGCTGCACTAACGGAATCAAAAAAGTGTTTTAAAAAGACTGATGGCTCATCTGTGATCGCTGTGAGATTCATTTTTTCATTCCACTCGACGAGTAACCGAAAATAATCGTTGAATTGACCTCTTTGTCTATCGTTCAATTCAATCCCTTTTTCTTGCAATGCTTGTACAAACTGTTCTGGATTCAATTTGACCCTCCTAACACGAATAAAAAAACTGACGCAGACGTTCCCATCTGCATCAGTTCAATGACTCACCCTGATATTTTCGCGATTTTCCCCTGTTCAATATAAACGAGGAGAATCGAAATATCGGCCGGATTTACCCCTGAGATCCGTGATGCTTGTGCGATGGAAAGCGGCCGGACTTCACTTAAGTTTGTCTTGGCCTCTTTGGCTAGCCCTGAAATGGCATGGTAATCAATGTCTTCAGGTATCTTTTTATTTTCCATTTTTTTCATGCGATCGACTTGTTGCATCGATTTTTGGATATAGCCTTCATATTTGATGAATATTTCAACTTGCTCCGCTACATCTTCCGGCTTCTCTTCTGACGGAGGAACGATGCGGGCAATTTGGCTGTATTTCATTTCTGGCCGTTTCAATAGGTCGGCAGCTTTCATCGGTTCTTTCAATTCGGCTCCTTCAGATTCACGAATGATTTCCTGTACTTCTTCACTCGGTTTAATCGTCATTTGGCGCAGCCGATCGATTTCTTCCTCGATCAATTGTTTTTTGGCTAGGAATGCTTCGTGCCGTTCCTCACTGATCATGCCAAGACGATATCCTATTTCAGTCAACCGTAAGTCTGCATTGTCATGACGCAAAAGCAAGCGATATTCAGCACGAGATGTGAGCAAACGGTACGGTTCGTTTGTTCCTTTTGTCACAAGATCATCAATCAATACGCCAATGTACGCATCCGACCGGCTGAGGACTACTTCCTCTTTGCCGAGAACACGGCTTGCTGCATTGATTCCTGCCATGATCCCTTGTGCTGCGGCTTCTTCATAACCGGAGGTACCGTTTATTTGCCCTGCCGTATACAGATTGCGGATCTTTTTTGTCTCCAAAGTCGGCCAAAGCTGTGTCGGAACGATCGCATCATATTCAATTGCATAGCCGGCACGCATCATTTCCGCTTTTTCCAGACCTGGCACACTCTCAAGCAATTTCCTTTGAACATGTTCAGGCAAACTGGTCGATAGACCTTGTACATAATATTCTTTCGTATTTCTTCCTTCTGGTTCCAGGAAAATTTGGTGACGAGATTTATCGGCAAAGCGGACGATTTTATCCTCAATGGAAGGACAGTAGCGTGGTCCCTTCCCTTGAATCATTCCCGAATACATAGGTGACAAGTGGAGGTTTTCATTAATGATTTCATGTGTGGCCGGTGTTGTGTAGGTTAACCAGCAAGGCAATTGATCCATGATGAATTCAGTCGTTTCATAACTGAACGCTCGCGGAACATCATCCCCTGGCTGAATTTCCGTTTTGCTGTAATCGATTGTTTTGCCGTTGACACGTGGTGGCGTTCCTGTCTTGAAACGCACGGTTTCGAGTCCAAGCTCACGCAAGCTGTCTGCAAGTCCGATAGACGGCATCTGGTTGTTTGGTCCGCTTGAATATTTCAAGTCACCGATAATAATCTCACCGCGCAAGAAAGTCCCCGTCGTGATAATGACCGTTTTTGCACGATAGATCGCACCAATTTGTGTGAGAACACCTTTCACTTCATCATCTTCAACAATCAGTTTTTCGACGACGCCCTGATGAAGAGTCAAGTTTTCCTGTTCTTCCAGCGTTCGCTTCATTTCTTGCTGGTAGAGGACTTTATCTGCCTGAGCCCGAAGAGCCCGGACGGCAGGTCCTTTCCCCGTGTTCAGCATGCGCATTTGAATATGCGTCTTATCAATCACTTTCGCCATCGCTCCGCCAAGTGCATCAATTTCACGAACGACAATCCCTTTAGCAGGACCCCCGAGTGAAGGATTGCACGGCATAAAAGCGATCATATCAAGATTCATCGTTAGTGCGAGTGTCGATGCACCCATCTTCGCTGAAGCCAAAGCCGCTTCTACACCGGCATGGCCTGCTCCGATGACAATACAATCGAACGTGCCTGCTTCAAATTGTGGCATGTTCGTTCATCCTTCCTATAGTTAAAGTAGTCCTTGGCTCATGCGTTAAAATAAACTTATATGATGAAATAAGGGGCTGGCTGCCCCCATTAAATTTCTTGCTTCCGCCTTTATTTTCCTAAACAGAATTGGGAGAACAATTGGTTGATCAAGCTTTCTTGCACTGTATCCCCTACAATTTCCCCGAGTATTTCCCAAGTCCGCGTAACGTCAATTTGAATCATATCGACCGGAACATTCGCTTCAGCCGCTGCAATGGCATCTTGAATCGTAGCGTGTGCCTTATGGAGAAGGGCGATATGCCGAGCATTGGAAACGTATGTTAAATCCCCTGCTTCCAGTGACCCTTCGAAGAATAATTTTGAGATTGCTTCTTCGAGTTCATCGACGCCTTCTTCTTTCATTAATGAAGTGGCGACAATTTTGGGATTTTCAACGAGATTTTCGACCTCAGTAAAATCGAGTTTTCGAGGAAGATCCGTTTTGTTGGTTACAATAATTCGGTCCATGCCTTCCGTCGCTTCAAAAAGCCGTTTGTCTTCTTCCGTAAGTTCCTCGGAACTATTGAGGACTAGGAGAATTAAATCAGCTTCCTTTAGTACTTGGCGAGAACGTTCTACCCCGATTCGTTCGACAATATCTTCCGTCTCCCGAATGCCGGCGGTATCAACGAGGCGTAAAGGAACACCCCGTACATTGACGTATTCTTCTATAATATCACGAGTCGTCCCCGCAATGTCGGTAACAATCGCTTTATTTTCCTGTACGAGACTATTCAGCAGGGAAGACTTCCCTACATTCGGCCTTCCGACGATAACCGTGGATAAACCTTCCCGTAAAATCTTCCCTTGGGAGGATGTGCGAAGCAGCTTGTCGATCTCCTCACTTACCCACGAGCATTTTTCAATCATTAACGGAATGGTCACTTCTTCAACATCGTCATATTCCGGATAGTCGATATTCACCTCGACCTGAGCCAATGTTTCTAACAGGGCTTGCCGTAAATCTCCGATCAATCTGGAAAGCTTTCCATCCATCTGATTTAAAGCAACATTCATGGCACGATCTGTTTTTGCCCGGATTAAATCCATGACTGCTTCCGCTTGAGACAGGTCAATTCGCCCATTCAAGAAGGCACGTTTCGTAAACTCGCCTGGTTCGGCAAGGCGCGCTCCCTCTTTTAGAATGAGTTGCAGCACCCGCTTCACTGCAACAAGGCCGCCATGGCAATTCACTTCGACTACATCTTCCCGCGTGAATGTTTTGGGTGCCCGCATGATGGAAACCATTACTTCCTCGACCACCTCTTCTGTCGAAGGATCGATCAGATGTCCGTAATGGATTGTATGTGATGGTTCATCCGCCAAGTTTTTCCCTGACGGCGAACGAAAGATGCGACTTGTCAGTTGGATAGCTTCGTCCCCACTGAGCCGGACGATGGCGATAGCTCCTTCACCCATTGGTGTGGATATCGCAGCAATAGTATCATAATGCATTTTCTTCACCTCTCCGACTTTGTTATGCACATGTGGATAACTATTTTGGACATGACTATCTAACGTAATATAATATCATAAAAGCACGTTTTCTCCTAGTATCCACACCAAAAAATGTGGATAAATCGTCTGATGGAAATAGAAAATAAATGGAGGAGTCTTCCTCTTACCAAACGAAATGGGACAAACTCGCCAGAATTCCATGTTATACTGTAGGAATTGAATATTTATTCATCGATTGGGGGCTCATTATGTCGATAGTTTTAACCATGTTAGCGCTTGGCGCCATACTCGGTTTTATCGGAGCGGGTGGAGCCGGATTCATCATCGCCGTGTTGACGCTAGTCTTTCATGTTCCAATCCATGCGGCGGTGGCCACATCTTTAACAGCGATGGCTTTTACGAGTCTTTCAGGGGCTTTCAGCCATTACCGGGAGGGCAATATTGCAATTAAAGCCGGTTTATTGGTCGGTAGTTTTGGTGCGGTTGGGGCTTTTATCGGCTCTAAGCTAGCAGTCTTTATTCCGGAGCAGAACCTTCATTATTTTACAGGCGGCATGCTATTATTCTCGGCAGCTCTGCTGGTCTTCCGGTTATTTTTCCTTCATCCTAAGGAAGCTGGACGCAATGACAGCCGTTATTCAGTCTTTTTAGCGAAAACAGTTGCACTGGGCATCATCACAGGCCTGCTTTCGGGAGCGTTCGGCATCGGATCGACTCCGTTTATCCAGCTCGGGCTTCTTACATTTCTTGGACTTAGTTTACGACAATCCGTCGGCACAACGATGCTGGTCATTGTTCCGATTGCAATCGGAGGAGGAATTGGCTACTCTACGGAAGGTCTGCTGAATGCCAAGTTGCTGTTGCAAGTGCTCGTCGGCACCATGATTGGGGCGTATATTGGGGCAAAATTTACGAACATCGTTCCAAAACCGGTATTGAAAGCTGCGATGATTGCCACTCCGAAAGTCAGCGGATTGCTTCTACTCTTTTAATATGAAAAGCCTGCAAGGACACTCGGTTATCGCGAGTATTCCTGCAGGCTTTTTCATTATTTCATCGGTTCAATGACCAAGTAACGGTTTGGATCTGTACCTTCCGAATACGTTTCAATATCCAGCCGATTGGACAATGCGTTATGGATGACTTTCCTTTCGTAGGAAGGCATCGGCTCAAGCTGTACTTTCCGTCCTGTGCGAATGGCTTGGTCTGCCATCCGTTCCGCCAGCTGCTCCAGCGATTGTTCGCGTCTTTCGCGATAATCGCCAACATCCAGGCGGATGACTTTAAATTGTTCCGCATATTTATTCACAACAAGCTGGCTAAGTTGCTGAAGGGAATTAAGTGTCTGTCCCCTCTTTCCAATTAAAAAAGCTGCTTTCGAGCTTTCCAAGTGGAACGAAATGTACTTTCCGTCATTCTCATGTTTGATCTTCAAATCTTGGATTCCCATGTCTTCCGCAATCTCGAGCAAGTACTTTTTTGTCTCCTCGATGGCTTTTTCGTCCGACACTTTCTTCAACGGCTCCGTATCCTCGGCTAGAGCATCCGTTTCAGCAATCTCTGGTTCAATTGATGTGCTCAATTGCTCAGCCGGGCTTGCCGGTGCCGTTTCTTTTACCTGCTCCGTCTCTGCTTGCTCCTCAGTCACCGTTTCAGATACTACTGACTCTGCAGCTGGTTCTGGAGTTTCTTCTGCTTTCACCGTGACAACGACTTCTGCATCCCGTGCACCAATTCCAAGAAATCCTTTTTTACCGGAATCAACAACTTCAATTTCTACCTGATCCCGGGTTACGCCAAGTTCCC
>NZ_BQYK01000012.1:6918-12367 GCF_023168145.1 Sporosarcina sp. NCCP-2222 | reverse complement strand
TTTCTTCTTAAATGGTTTGTAAATGAAGATGTTCTGGATAATTGAAATGATATTCCCGATAACCCAATACAATGCAAGTGCTGCTGGTAAAATTGTTCCCATGATCATGATCATGAAAGGCATGATATACATCATCACTTTCATTTGCGGATTGTCCATTGCCGGACCTGTCCGTAAAACAATGAATTGCATTAGTCCTGCAGTAATAGCCAATGTGATGCTCGGTGTTGCAAGTTCGAAGACAAGAAATTTTCCAAGTAAAATTTCAGGTGTCGCATTCATTCGGCTGATCGCATGATACAAGCCGATGATAATTGGCATTTGTATAATGACAGGCAAGCAACCAGCTGCTGGATTAATCTTTTGCTCCGTCATGACCCGCTGCATTTCTTCGCGGTATTTCTGTTGAGTCACAGCGTCTTTTGACTTGTACTTTTCTTTCAAGCCTGCAAGAATCGGCTGCATCTCTTGCATACGTTTCGAGCTTTGCGCCTGTTTGATCATAAGCGGCAATAGAATCAGGCGGATAATAATAGTAACTGCGATGATCCCGAGTCCATACGTGCCGAGCAAATTCTTGAATGTTACAATCAGCGATACAATCGGCCAAACGATGTATTGATTCCAGAAGCCTTCACTCGTCGAGTAAATCGGATCCTTGAATTCCGAACAGCCGGCCAAAAATACTGACAACACGGTCAGTATTAATAGTAATCCAAATTTCTTCTTCAAATCAGTTCCCCCATATCTGTCCAAAATGCGTTGCTATCAGTTTATCATGAACATTTGTAACGTTCTACTTCTTCCTTAACACTTTTGCAATCCGCAAAACATGCTGCAAGCTTTTTTTTGTTTCATGAAAATCCAAGTTGGCCGCCTGATGTCTGGCGATAATGACGTAATCCGCATCATTTCTTAGCTCATCCTTCAGCTCGAGAAACGCTTGACGGATATAACGCTTAATTTGGTTACGCTTAACGGCATTTCCGATCTTTTTTCCGACGGAAAGCCCAATCCGGAATTCGATCTGCTCCTCTTTCCGCATCACATACACGACAAATTGCCGATTTGCAAACGACTTGCCGCTTTTAAATACTTTCTGGAATTCTTCATTCTTCTTGATCCGCTGCCGTTTTCTCAAGTTGTTCACCTGCTTTTCGTCGATTCTTTCCCTCGACCTATCATTACCGAAGGATAGTGAAATAAGTCGGCTTCTTCCCTAAACGAGAAAAAAAGACCACTGAGGACAGTGGTCTTATGCTGAAAGCACTTTTCTTCCTTTGCGACGACGAGCTGCAAGAACTCTACGCCCGTTTTTTGAGCTCATTCTCGCACGGAAGCCGTGAACTTTACTACGTTTACGTTTATTTGGTTGGAATGTACGTTTCATTTCAAAGACACCTCCTGCATTGTCCATCTACGTATGTGACAGTCTTGAACAGTATAAAGGGCTTGACAGATAAAGTCAACAACTTTTCTGCATCTTTTTATCCTAGTCTCAACTGCCGCTGCGATCCCTTTCTTTTATTCTCTCCTTAGAACGATTGCAAAACCGAAAATTAATTATCCACAATCCTAAAATCATTTCTTCGGGACAACTTGTGAGCAAATCAAAAAGTGATTTTTTTTATGCACAACACTTATCGACAAATTTTTCACATATAAAAAGCTGTGGATAAAGCAAATGTCCACAGCTGCCCGCATTGTGAATAACTTATCTAACACCTTGTCATCCTTACGATTCCTTGGTACAATGAAAAAGATTTTGTTGTGAACATTATAAACAAGCCGACTCTTTATCCACAATTGTTAATATGTTGTGGATAATTTTTTCAACACTTTTGGATTTTTGTTATCCACAACGCTGAAAACTGTGTATAATACATATTTCCGAGTAAATTTCGATAGAAAAGGAGGCGCAAGATTGGATCAGTTAGAAAATCTATGGAATGAAGTTTTGTCGAAAGTGGAAGAAAAGATTTCCCGGCCAAGTTTTGAAACGTGGCTGAAATCTACAAAACTCATCTCCTATGGCGAGGAAAACGCGACGATAGCCGTTCCCAATTCATTCGCGAAGGACTGGCTTGAAACTCATTATGTCCATTTGATTACTGGCATCCTGTCCGAACTGACGGGTGAAGATCGGCTCATTCAATTTGTTGTTCCAGAAGAGATGGAACAGCATGATTTTCCTGTGCCAAAACCGGTCGGAAAACAGGTCGAAAAAGTTCAAACGCCGTCGGCATCTATCATGCTGAATCCCAAATATACATTCGATACGTTCGTCATCGGTTCAGGAAACCGCTTTGCGCATGCTGCATCACTCGCAGTAGCGGAAGCACCTGCCAAGTCATACAATCCGCTGTTCATCTATGGCGGCGTCGGTCTCGGAAAAACGCATTTAATGCACGCGATCGGCCATTATATTCTGGAGCAGAATCCTGAAGCGAAAGTCGTCTATTTATCATCCGAAAAATTCACGAATGAGTTTATCAATTCCATTATGAATAACAAAGCCGGCGAATTCCGGAATCAGTATCGGAATGTGGACGTGCTTTTGATAGATGATATTCAATTCATTGCTGGAAAAGAACAGACCCAAGAGGAATTTTTCCATACATTCAATACGCTGCATGAAGAATCCAAACAAATTATCATCTCGAGCGACCGGCCTCCAAAGGAAATTCCTACGCTGGAAGACCGTCTTCGTTCCCGGTTTGAGTGGGGCCTGATTACCGATATCGCTCCTCCTGATTTGGAGACACGGATCGCCATATTGCAAAAGAAGGCGAAGGCGGACGGCCTAATCGATATTTCAAATGAAGTAATGCTCTATATAGCCAATCAGATCGATACGAATATTAGGGAACTTGAAGGAGCACTCATACGAGTCGTCGCCTATTCTTCCCTAGTCAATATGGATATCACCCCTGATCTGGCTGCGGAAGCATTAAAAGATATCATTCCAAACTCAAGGCCTCGTACTATTACGATCCTAGATATCCAAAAGGCAGTCGGAGAGCATTTTAATATCCGGTTAGAGGACTTTTCAGCGAAAAAACGGACGCGTGCCATCGCATTTCCACGTCAAGTGGCTATGTATCTGGCCCGTGAACTGACCGATTCTTCCTTACCGAAAATCGGTTCTGAATTTGGCGGTCGGGATCACTCGACGGTCATCCATGCCCATGAGAAGATTTCACAACAGTTAAAAGAGGACCAGGCACTTCAACATGACATCCAAGATTTGCGCAGCGCACTTGGACGCGGTTGAGCTGTGGATAAAATAGAATAACTGTTTCACACATGCGCACACTTTATGCACATGTGAATATCTTTTTAAAATAAGAGGTTAAGAAGCTTATACACATATCCACAGGCCCTATTACTACTATTACTGTTTTATTAATAATTAATTCATATATAAGCGAGGGATCGAGATGAAATTTGAGATTATGAGGGATCGCCTGCTCGATGGTCTGACAGATGTCATGAAGGCTATCAGTCAAAAAGTCGCGGTTCCCATTTTGACGGGGATAAAAATTGAAATAGACGAAAAAGGACTTCGGATGACAGGAAGCGATTCAGATATTACAATCTGCACCTTCATTCCTGTTGAAGAAAATGGGGAGCAGCTCATCCGTGTAATTGAACCGGGAAGTATTGTGCTTCAGGCAAAATTCTTCAGTGAAATAGTTCGGAAATTGCCAACCAATGATGTAACAATCGAAGTTTCAAACGGAACGCAGACTCATATTCACTCAGGCAAATCGGAATTCCACCTGATCGGTTCAAATGCTGATGATTATCCAATCTTGCCGAATGTAAAAGACGATCACCGTTTTTCATTGCCAGCGGATCTGATGAAATCAATTATCCGTGAAACTGTATTTGCTGTTTCCCAACAAGAAACACGGCCTATTTTGACGGGGGTTCACTGGGATGCGACGGAGGACAGCCTTACATGTGTCGCAACCGATAGTCACCGACTTGCACGCCGTACTGTACAGCCTGAACAAATGCCTGAAAGTCCGTTCAGTGTTGTCATTCCAGGCAAAAGCCTTCAGGAATTAAATAAAATTCTCCCAGATCACTCGGATCCTGTGGAGATTGTCATTGCAGATCAACAAGTCTTATTTAAAACAAAAAATGTCTTGTTTTATTCCAGATTGCTTGAAGGAAATTATCCGGACACTTCCCGCTTGATTCCTTCTGAATACAAAACATCTGTAACAGTGAACGGCAAAATGCTGCTTCAGGCTATTGACCGTGCATCACTTCTCGCAAGGGAAGAGCGGAATAATATCGTTCGTTTCTCTGCAGATGAAGGTAAAGTACTGGAAATCTCTTCGAATTCACCTGAAGTCGGGAAGGTTGAAGAGACCGTCGAAGCAGTTGACGTAAAAGGGGAAGATTTGAAAATCTCCTTTAGCGCAAAATATATGATGGACGCTTTAAAAGCGATTGATGGACAGGATATTGCCATCCATTTTACTGGTGCTATGCGTCCTTTCATCTTGAAATCCGCCGATAATGATGCCATTCTCCAGCTCATTTTACCGGTACGAACATTTTGATCTTGAAGGATAGTCAATGCGTTGACTATCCTTTTTACTTACGGTCGAAAGTTAGGTAAAATAGAAGGACAGATTACAATGCGAAGGATGGAAGCGAATGGATAAGTTGATGATCGATACTGAATTTGTCACGTTGGGCCAAGTGTTGAAAATGACGAATGCCATCAGTTCAGGCGGCATGGCCAAATGGTTTTTGGAAGAAAATCCTGTTTTCTTAAATGGAGAAGAAGAACGCCGGCGCGGAAAAAAATTATATGATGGCGATCTTGTTAACATTCCTGGCATAGGCCGGTTTAAAATAGTTTCGGATACAAGTGGTCAAGCGGATGCACATTGAGCGGCTCGCTTTAACGAATTATCGAAACTATCCTTCACTCGATCTCTCTTTTTCTCCGAAAATCAATGTACTCATCGGAGAAAACGCGCAGGGCAAGACAAATATCATGGAGGCGATCTATGTATTGTCCATGGCGAAATCCCATCGCACTTCGAATGATCGTGAACTGATACGCTGGGAGCAAGAGTATGCTAAAATAGAAGGGGAGATCCAGCGGAAGTATGGTCGGCTTCCCCTAGAATTGACTATTTCGAAGAAAGGCAAAAAAGCGAAGGTCAACCATTTGGAACAAAATCGCCTAAGCCTCTACATTGGACAATTGAACGTTGTCATGTTTGCCCCGGAAGATTTAAACCTCGTGAAAGGCAGCCCGCAGATCAGGCGGAGATTCCTCGACATGGAGATCGGTCAAATCTCACCTGTCTATCTACATGATTTATTGACGTTCCAAAAGGTCTTGAAGCAACGCAATGCCATTTTGAAAGAGAACCGAGGAAAGCTTGATTTTCATGACGTCATGTTCGATATCTACACA
>NZ_BQYK01000012.1:0-6807 GCF_023168145.1 Sporosarcina sp. NCCP-2222 | reverse complement strand
ATTAAAAGTATCGTATGGTACTTTAAAAGAACTTGATTCTGGGCAGACTGTGGAAGAGATGGAAAAGATAATCAGCCAAAAATTGCACGAAGCGAAGCGGAGGGAGCTAGAACGAGGCGTCACATTAGTCGGCCCTCATCGTGATGATCTCCATTTCTTTGTGAATGGCTATGATATACAAACGTACGGCTCTCAAGGACAGCAGCGCACAACGGCTCTGTCCTTGAAACTGGCAGAAATAGAATTGGTCAAACAAGAGGTTGGCGAAACACCAGTCCTGCTCCTGGACGATGTCCTGTCAGAACTGGACGACTATCGCCAATCGCATCTTCTGAACACTATGCAAGGCCAAGTGCAGACTTTTGTTACGACAACGAACATTTCGGGCATTGACCACGAAACGATACGGCATGCCGAATTGTTCGAAGTGGATGCTGGCACTGTTTTCAAAAGAGAATAAGAGACCAAAATCCCCTGCTAATGCTAGGCAGGTTGATCGTTATATGTATGGTTCAGAAAGGAAAGGTGAACACGTTGGCAATGGAAGAGAAAGACATGCAGACAGCTTATGATGCCAATCAGATTCAAGTTCTTGAAGGATTGGAAGCTGTTCGTAAGCGGCCCGGCATGTACATCGGGACAACAAGTTCGAGAGGGCTCCACCATCTCGTTTGGGAAATTGTCGATAATAGTATCGACGAAGCACTCGCAGGCTATTGTGATCACATAGAGGTCACGATTGAGAAGGATAATTGGATCCGTGTAGATGACAATGGACGCGGAATTCCAGTCGGCATCCAGGAGTCCACAGGCCGTCCAGCAGTTGAAGTCATTATGACTGTCTTGCATGCGGGCGGAAAATTTGGTGGCGGAGGGTACAAAGTATCCGGCGGTTTGCACGGTGTAGGTGCTTCGGTCGTTAACGCCCTTTCTGAAGAGACGGAAGTATACGTTAAACTTGATGGCAAAGTCCATTCGATTAAATTCGAGCGGGGTGTTCCGACGCAGGAGCTGACAGTCATCGGTGAGACAGATGAAACAGGAACAACGACCCGTTTTAAAGCCGATCCAGAAATTTTCACCGAAACGACTGTATATGAATATGACATCCTCGCCAATCGTTTGCGTGAGTTGGCTTACTTGAACCGTGGGCTGCGCATCAGCATTACTGATGACCGGGAAGAAGAGAAACGGATGGACACCTTCTATTACGAAGGCGGGATTAAATCCTATGTTGAGCATCTGAACAAAAACAAAGGACCCATTCACGAAGAGCCGATTTTCATCGAGGGTGAAAAAGATGGCATCTCCATCGAAATCGCTATGCAATATAACAGCGGTTACGCGGAGAACATTTATTCATTCGCCAATAACATTAATACGTACGAAGGCGGTACGCATGAGTCCGGTTTCAAGACAGCTTTGACGCGTGTCATCAACGACTATGCCCGTAAAAACAATTTGCTGAAGGAAGCAGATCCGAATCTCTCGGGTGATGACGTCCGCGAAGGTCTCACCGCCATCATTTCGGTTAAACATCCAGATCCGCAATTTGAAGGGCAGACGAAGACGAAACTAGGAAACTCCGAAGTGAGCACCATTACGAACTCGCTCTTTGCAGAAAGCTTCCAACGTTTCCTTCTTGAAAACCCAACGACGGCACGACTTGTTATTGATAAAAGCTTAATGGCTGCCCGTGCACGGATTGCGGCAAAAAATGCCCGCGAATTGACGCGCCGGAAATCAGTACTGGAAGTATCCAGTCTTCCAGGCAAGCTTGCCGACTGTTCTTCACGGGATCCGGCTATCAGCGAACTGTATATCGTTGAGGGTGACTCGGCGGGAGGATCCGCAAAAAGTGGACGGGACCGTCATTTCCAAGCGATCCTGCCTCTGCGCGGTAAGATTTTGAACGTTGAGAAGGCAAGACTCGACCGCATCCTGAGCAACGCGGAAATCCGTATGATGATCACTGCGCTTGGAACAGGAATCGGAGATGAGTTCGATCTTCAGAAAGCGCGATATCATAAAATTGTCATCATGACCGATGCCGACGTCGATGGTGCACATATCCGGACATTATTGCTAACATTCTTCTTCCGTTTCATGCGCCCATTGATTGAGGCAGGATATGTCTATATTGCCCAGCCGCCTCTTTACCGGGTGAAGCAAGGAAAACATGAGGAATATTGCTTTGACGAAGTGGAATTGAAAGAGATCCTGAACCGTCTACCAGAAGTTCCAAAGCCGGCCATTACACGTTATAAAGGGCTGGGCGAGATGGATGCGACCCAATTGTGGGAAACGACAATGAACCCTGAAGTGCGCACATTGCTTCAAGTTCATCTTGAAGATGCGCTCGATGCCGATTCAACCTTTGAACAGCTCATGGGTGATGAAGTAGAGCCGCGCCGCAAATTCATTGAAGAGAACGCAATGTACGTCAAGAATTTGGATACTTGATAGGCTTGTGATCAGGAAAATCTAGATGGATAAAGAGATTGCCTGAGTTGAAAGGAGTTTGACAACATGGCTGATATGCCGAACCGCGGTGTCCAAGGAATCAATATTAGTACGGAGATGAAGACATCCTTCCTCGATTACGCGATGAGTGTTATCGTGTCCCGTGCACTTCCGGACGTCCGAGACGGTTTGAAACCGGTGCACCGACGTATACTTTACGCGATGCAGGACCTAGGAAACACAGCTGATAAACCACACAAAAAATCTGCTCGTATCGTTGGTGACGTAATCGGTAAGTATCACCCGCACGGCGACAGTGCTGTATACGACACGATGGTCCGGATGGCGCAGGACTTCAACTATCGCTATATGCTAGTGGACGGACACGGAAACTTCGGATCCGTCGATGGCGACTCAGCAGCTGCGATGCGTTATACCGAGTCCAGAATGTCGCGGATTGCGATGGAACTGCTGCGTGATATTAACAAAGACACCATTGATTATCAAGACAACTACGACGGGCAAGAGAAAGAGCCGATTGTCCTCCCGAGCCGTTTCCCAAATCTATTAGTGAACGGTACGTCAGGTATCGCAGTCGGTATGGCTACCAATATCCCACCGCATCATTTGGGTGAAACGATTGATGGCGTATTGGCGCTCGCAGACAACCCGGCTATTACGACCGATGAATTGATGGAGATCATTCCAGGTCCCGATTTCCCAACAGGCGGGATTATTATGGGAAGAAGCGGAATCCGCAGAGCTTATGAAACCGGAAGAGGTTCCATCATCATCCGCGGAAAAGTCGAAATCGAACAGCAATCGAACGGAAAAGAAACGATTATTGTGACGGAAATTCCGTACCAAGTAAACAAAGCAAAATTGATTGAGAAAATCGCTGAGCTGGTGCGCGATAAAAAAATCGAAGGCATCACTCATTTAGCCGATGAATCAGATCGCACAGGCATGCGGATTGTTATTGAAGTCCGCCGGGATGCGAATTCTAACGTTCTTCTCAATAATTTATATAAACATACTGCCCTGCAATCGAGCTTCGGCATCAATATGCTTGCGTTGGTCGATGGGCAGCCGAAAATTCTGGCGCTTAAAGAAATTCTTTATCACTATTTAGAGCACCAGAAAGTCGTCATCCGCCGCAGAACGCAATTTGATTTAAACAAAGCGGAAGACCGGGCTCATATTTTGGAAGGTTTGCGAATTGCACTTGATCATATCGATGAGATCATTGCTTTGATCCGGGCATCCAAAACGACGGATGAAGCGAAACACGGCCTGATGGAGCGTTTCGAGCTATCAGACCGCCAAGCTCAGGCGATTTTGGATATGCGTCTCCAACGTTTGACTGGTTTGGAACGTGACAAAATCGAGTCTGAGTATCAGGAGCTTCTTGTCTTGATTGCTGAATTGCGGGCCATTTTGGCAGACGAACAGAAAGTGGTCGACATCATCAAGGAGGAACTGTTAGAAGTGAAACGCCGTTTTGCGGATGAACGCAGAACGGATATTACAATGGGCGGTTCTGAAATGCTGGAAGACGAAGATCTCATTCCAGTTGAAAATTCTGTTTTGACACTGACTCATAATGGGTACATTAAGAGATTGCCGGCTAATACGTATCGAAGCCAACGCCGTGGTGGCCGAGGCATCCAAGGGATGGGAACAAATGACGATGACTTCGTGGAACATCTCCTGAACACGTCAACCCATGATACGATTCTCTTCTTTACTAGCAGAGGCCGGGTCTTCAAGAAAAAAGGTTATGAGGTCCCTGAATACAGCAGAACAGCAAAGGGTCTGCCGATCATCAATCTATTGGATTTTGACAAAAACGAAAAAGTTACAGCAATGATCCCGATTGAAAAGTTCGAGGAAGACAAATACCTCTTCTTCGCTACTTGTGGAGGAGTTGTAAAACGAACACCGATCTCTGACTTTGCCAATATCCGGTCCAACGGTCTGATTGCGCTCACACTTCGCGGTGATGACGAACTGATCGGCGTTCGGATGACAAGCGGCAATGAACAGATCGCCATCGGCACGAAAAACGGTATGCTGATCAAATTCCATGAAGAAGACATCCGTGTGATGGGCCGGGTTGCAAGCGGAGTACGAGGTATCCGCCTGCGGGAAGGTGATATCGCTGTTGGAATGGATACGGTCAGGGAAGGCGATGAAATCCTTGTTGTCACGGAAAAAGGATTCGGAAAACGTACACCTGAATCAGAATATCGAATTCAAACCCGTGGCGGTTACGGCTTAAAGACGTTGAATGTAACAGAGCGGAACGGCCAGCTTGTTGCTATGAAGACTGTTAATGGCACGGAAGATTTGATGCTTATTACAATTCACGGCATTCTGATCCGGATGGACATTGAAGATATTTCTTCAATCGGCCGGAGCACACAAGGCGTACGCCTCATCCGTCTGGGCGAGGATGAGCTAGTTGCCACTGTCGCCAAGGTGGAGAAAGAAGGGCCTGAAGAGGAAGCCGAGGAATCTGGGGATGGCATACCGGAGTTAGAACCGGCTGAAGAGCTTTCGACTGAAACGCCGGATGAAGAATAAATGAAATATTGAAGTTGCTGATTCTGCTATTTGCAGGATCAGCAACTTTTTTCATAGTTTATTCCAAAAATATGGAGTATAATAGTCGCAAAGAACTCGAAAGCGGTGAACCAACAGTAATGGAACTCTATAAGAACACGAGCGACTTACGCCCCGGTATCCTATTAAAGGAAGACGTTTTCGTCAAAACAAAATACCCGATCATGCGCAAAGACACGGAACTGACTCCGGAACATCTTTATGCGTTACGAGCATTTGGAGTGACACGGGTGAAGGTCGAAGAGCGAGTAGCTCCTGACAAATTGACTGACGAGGACAAAGATTCCCAAGCCATGTCTACCGCTGACATGCTCAAAAATATGCCCATTAGTCGAGAGACTCTTCGGAAACAATACTATGAAACAGTGCGTAACTTTAAAAAGGAGTTCATGGGCTGGCGCTCTGGCGCAAAGGTGGATATCGCCAAAGTGCGTCAAACCGTATTGCCCCTTTTGGAATCCTTTGCTACCCGCAAGAATATGTTGATTTCTCTAAATGAATTATCCGAGTCAAAAGATTATTTATATCACCACTCGGTAGGAGTGGGCATCTTGGCAGCCGCGATTAGCAAGCAGCTCGGTTATCCATCTGGAGATGCGATGCAAGTAGGGCTGGCAGGCGTGCTTGCTGATGTCGGCATGGCGAAAATCGACCCGCAAATAATCGAAAAGTCCGCCTTTCTATCGAGAGAGGAATACAATGAAGTAAAGAAACATACGATTTTCAGCTTTCAAATGCTGCAAGACACACCACTACTGCGTAAGGAAATGAAACTGGCAGTCTTCCAGCATCACGAACGGCTGGATGGCAGCGGCTATCCGAGAGGGGACAAATTGGAGAGCATATCGGGGTATTCGCAAATACTGGCGGTGTCCGATGTTTTCCATGCCATGACGTCCGAACGGATATATCGTTCCAAACAATCACCTTATAAAGTATTGGAAATGATTAAGGAAGAGGAATTCGGCAAGTTTGATATTAAGATAGTCCAAGCGCTAGAGAGCTTGATTGGCAATATATCCATTGGGACAAGGGTGAAATTATCGGACGGCGATATGGGAGAGGTCATGTTCATCCATCGGGATGCTCCGCTTCGGCCGTTGATTAAAAAGCTCCCGACCGGAGAAACAGTTGATCTGGCTTCAAAACGTTCCCTCTCTATTGAGAAGGTATTGGAGCAGTAATTGAATAGATATGGCAAGAGCAAAGGACGAATTTGAATGGTAACTGTCTAAAAGGTCAGTTGAACTTGTTATCATTCTAATTACTATTACGTGTTTTCCTACTGAAATGTAATAGGAAAGCACGTTTTTTATCCCGTTCTATATAGATGGTTTTAAAGGCGATACCAGTAGGAATAAACAAAAGGATAAAAATCTAAGGTTTTTCTAAAAAAACTATTGCGAAGCAAATAACTAACTGGTATAGTAAGTAACGTTGCACTTCACTGAACCAACCGGAAAACATTTAGAAATAAAGTTTTTAAAAGTGTTGACATGAAGTAAACAGAGTGATAAGATATAAGAGTTGCTGATACGGCAACAACAAACATGAACCTTGAAAACTGAACAGCAAAACGTCAACAATAAAGTCGGAATCCGGCCCTGTCGGGAAGAAGACAAACATGAATCTTCGGATTCGAAATTGACATCTTAAATGATGCCAGCAAGAAACTCGAGCTATTCGAATTTCTCTTTTATGGAGAGTTTGATCCTGGCT
>NZ_BQYK01000011.1:89363-100194 GCF_023168145.1 Sporosarcina sp. NCCP-2222 | reverse complement strand
GGTCCCGGAATGCCTTGCACCCCAGTCTCCCCAGTTGGTCCTATGGGTCCAGGCTCGCCTTGTATCCCAGGAATGCCTTGAGGACCGGGGGGACCTTGCGGACCAGGTGGCCCTCCGGGATTACCAGGTGGTCCAGGCGGTCCAGGAGGCCCTGGAGGCCCTGGAGGACCAGGTGCACCAGTAGACCCCGAGCAGCATGGGCAGTTTGGATAGTGGGGGATTAAACCTTTATAAGGGAAATGCCTATTTGGCATACCAATCACTCCTTCTTTAAATTTAGGTTGGTTCACTATACCTTATTCTGAGAGGGAGTGGCTGCTTGTACGAGTGGTCATAAGTTAATCGAATTGATACGGATTCCTTTCGATATGTGAGAGAAAGTATGCTTCGTTGAGGAGAACACTTGGGTGATCTGGAACCAATGCTTTCGCTTGTTTATGCTTTTCGTATGCTTTTTCAGATTGTCCTATTCTGTCATAACAATAAGTCAGCTGAATTAGTGGCGCCCAGGTCCAAGCGGATTGATTTAGCATGCCTAATGTTTCAGGTTTTTTTGTGAAAAAAATCAGTTCTAGCCAATAAATTGCTTTCTCTAGTTCTTCTTGTTCTATAAAATATTGTCCAATTTCAATACAAGCCTCTGCTCGTGGCAAATCGTATTCAAACGTTTGAAACAAAGAGGACAGTCTTTTCTTGTCGTCCCTACCCTTATAACAGTTTGCGATATTGAGACAGGCAATAATATTATCTTCTTTCCATCCTCTCTGACTGCTAAGAAACTTCTCGAATTCAATAATTGCATTTTCCTTTTGACCGTTATACATTAATTCGTTTGCGAAGTACAATGTATCCCGTGGAGTAAAAGGTTCTTGGTTTTTCTGCATCGTTCGATAAATCATCAAGTTCCGGGATGAAGGGGATTTTTCACTTTTGTGAGTAATTGCGACATCGCTATCTATCGCATTCCCGGATACCTCCAAATATTCATGCACTCTTCCGAACCACTGAAATCCTGCGTTGCGCCGGACTATGCGGTTGCGTCGCAAGCTGTATCCCACGTTCCCGTTTAAATCCGTTGTGAGATGGTAGGGCATGGTTACTCGGTCTATCGTGCCATCCAATAGTGTTCTTAGTTCCTGGAATGCCAGGCGATCTGGTTCTAGCAGTACATCATCCGCATCCAGCCATAATATGTAATCTTTTGTCGACTGTGCAAAAGAATAATTTCGGGCTGCTGCGAAATCATCTATCCATTGAAAATGGTACAGAGAATCCGTAAATTTCTTTGCAATCTGCTTTGTCCTGTCGGTTGAACCTGTGTCTACAATAATAATCTCATCCACTAGGTCATATACCGACTGCAAGCATCTTTCGAGCACTTTTTCTTCATCGCGTACAATCATGCAGAGGCTCAATGTGCTTGGAACACTCATTTTGTTATCCATCCTCTCCTCTGACATTCGTACTTAGTATACGGACTCTTGCCATCTATTGTTGGGCGATTGTTAGTGGATTTAAACAGTGAATTCGGGTGCTTACTAAGTGGAAGAAGCATCCATATTTTTTATCGCGTATTCGGTTACTATCGTTTTCGTTGAATATTGCCGGGGTTTACCCAAATGAAAAATCCCTCGATGTTTTAGAATTAAACATCGGGGGATTCATATTTACTTTTGCTTCTCAAAATATTTCCGCCGGTTGTCGAGCCTGTATATGAACAATTGTCGAAATGAGCTTAATTGCTTTTTCAATGTCGGCAGCTTTTTCGCCGACATTTGATACGGATTCGATCTCTTCGTTTGTTAATACCAGAAGATCCTGATCACAGGGATCAAACTCAGTTTCAACGTTTGGCGTTGAAGGGCCATCCTCCATCCCCATTTATAAGCCATTTTTTATGGTAAAGGGATTTGAATTTCGTATTTCCAATGAAACATGCCAGTAAATATGACTTTTATGAGAATGAAATCGGGTTCTCCTCCGTAGTTTTCTTTGGTCATTGCCAGTCCTTTTTCAATCGCGTGCTCTTTCTCTTCCACTGTACATGTAAAGCATAAATAATTTCTTTCATGCAAGTAGTGGAGTTTGGGGTGATCAATAAATTTGGTGCAAACTGAAAACATCTTATTAGAATCGGTCAACTGGGATACAAAAAAATGGGCAGAATCATCAAGTTGAAAATATTTTCGGGCTTCTTTTCCTAATTTCCCGTATAGTTCATCATGCAGTTTACGAAAGTTATCTAATGTTGCTTCTTGCAGACTATCAGCTAAGACGATGACTCGAAGAGGGAGGGTTTTTACATGGAAATCGTCGAAGAGTGACATTGTATTACTAGTTAATTGCTTATGCAAATTTGATATTTGAAATTTGATTTTATGCAGCCGACTAATTTCAGCCTCAATTCTATTTTCTGTTTCTTCCAGGAAAGCTGTAATTTGTGTGAAGTCTTTTTGGAAAATATCTTTAATTTCATTTAAGGACATGCTGTTCTTGCGATAAAACCCGATTACTTCTAAGTAAATCAATTCCTCGTCCGTATAGTAACGATACCCCGATTGTTTATCCACCTTTGCCGGCTTCAATAATCCAATTCGATCATAATGACGTAAGGTTTCGATTGTCATTTCAGCTAATCTTGCAGTTTCTCCTATCGAATAGAACTTCTTCATGATTTCACCTCTTGTGTCTTGTGTAACACAAGACTTTATAATTCGATTGTAAAACAGTGAACAGTAGCTCACAACAGTAAAGGAGAAGGTAGGATGAAAACAAAAGAACTTGATTTATTACATGACAAGGTTCCTTATCTATTTCGAAATTTCGCGATTCCTGGAATATTAGCGTCTTTATCCATGTGTTTGTATGGCGTTATCAATGGAATTATTTTAGGTCGGTATGTCGGCACCAATGCCATGGCCGCAGTCAACATCGCTTCGCCGATTTTTAATATCATTTCTTGTATTGCCATTTTGATTGCGATTGGGGGAAATACGCTTGTCGGCATCAGGTTAGGAGAGAAGGATTATAAAAAGGCGAATCAATATTTTAATAATGCTGTTACCGCTCTTTTAGTTATTGGGGTTGCCATCTGGATAGCAGTTGTTTTCTTTCCGTCTTCTCTGGCCAAGTTAGTGGGGGCGAATGATGTATTATTGCCATACGTAAAAAGCTACATTCAAACATTTGGATTCTTTGTCGTTCCGGTTCTCTTCAATATCATTTTTGGTATTTCGCTGCAATCGATTGGCAAACCACATTTATACATGATTGGCAGTATGCTGACGATGGCGCTTAATATTATTTTAGACTTGTTATTTATCTGTATATTTGATTGGGGTGTTTTTGGAGCGGCATTGGCCTCTGGTTGTAGTGCCACTATTGTATTTATTATCTTCTTACCGCAATTCGGACGAAGGGGCGGCAACTTGAAGATTGGAGTATACAAATTTGACTGGAAGGCATTCAGGCAAATGGCTTACAACGGTTCTTCTGAAGCGATTACACAATTCTGCTTAGGTATATCCCTTTTATTGTTTAATTGGATTCTAATGAAGCGATTTGGTGAGACGGGAGTATCTGCATTTGCGGTAGTCCAGTATATTTCCCTCGTAATCAATGCTGTGATTTTAGGCATGTCGCGTGGCGTGACTGCGATAATTAGTGTGAATTATGGAGCTAAAGCGAACGAACGGGTTAGTCACATACTGAAGCTTGCTATAAAGACGGTAACGCTAACGGGGATAAGCTGCACAGTCTTCTTATTGCTTTTTAAAAATTTGTTGATTGAGATGTTTGTTCCGGATAATCAGGAAGTTTTTTCGACAGCACAGGAAATTATTATGTTCTATAGTTTTACCTTCATTTTTGTTGGGGCTAACGTTGTCATTAACACATTCTATACGGCTGTAAATGATCCGAAAAAATCAGCCATCCTGGCGATCTTACGCTATTTTCTTCTAATGGCTTCATTTGTCGCATTGCCTATAGTAATTGGAAATGCAGGGTTATGGTTATCATTTACCTTTGCGGAAGTTTTGTGTCTGTTAATAAGTATAATTACGTTACAAAAGCAATCGCCAATTCGTACATCCTGCCAATGAGTATGAAGATCAATCATGTAAAGGTAGGAGCTCGGTTTCTATAATTTTAGGAGAGTCGAGCTGTTTATCTGAAGGCAACCCTCAGTTATCTGGCGTTCGTTTTGATTAATTGGCGTTCAGATCGAGATAATGGCGTTCATTTCAATTAATTGGCGTTCAGATCGAGATAATGGCGTTCATTTTGATTAATTGGCGCTCAGATCGAGATATTGGCGTTCATTTCGATTAATTGGCGTTCAAATCAAGATAATGGCGTTCGTCCTTCAACCGAAGTTATTAGCGCTCAACCCGATATGCTGGCAATCCAGCCAATAGCCTGTCATTCACCCGTTACATATCCGAACACCCATGTAAACTAAACAACATCAAAAATCCCCTTTCGGCATCGAAAGGGGATTGGGTAATTGTTTACACTAATTCTAGCGGCTGATCTTCAGACGCTTCTTCCAGCATGTGCATTGTTGTGTTGCGGATTAGCATGGGCAACACACCGAATGAGTATGGTTTGTAGACACGTTCTGTCCATTTGTGTCCGTCTTTGCCGTAGACGCCCATGTTGACTGAAGGAATATTTAGCTTCTGGATGGTGTCAAATGGAATAGAGTATATGCGATTCCATTCCGGCAAGTTATGGACTAGCGGCTCGAGCTGTTCTTCTGTTTCGTGGATGGACAGGAAGCTGCCGTCCGCCAAGTATGGGAAGAATTTCTTCAGTTCGAAACGTTCACCTGTCAGCTCGCTCATTTCTTTTAGCACTTTCCCGATGGACGACTGTATTTTTGTATCTCGTGCGACGTCTGCCTTTAAATAGTTATGAGGCAGGAACGGAGGCGCGAAGAATAAAATGACGCGCGGTTTCTTTTCAGGGTCGGCTGCTTGCAAGGCACTGACGATGGAGAAGCTCGTATCCCGCAAGTCACCGGTTTGATTCGCGAGCGCTTCGTTTATGATGGATCGGACATCGACGCCGCGCTGTATTAAATACTGCAGATAGTCATCATATGTTGTCACATCGATGTGCCAAGACAAATCGCGTGTCGGCAAGCCGGTAAATTCAATATACTCTTCAAATTGTTGCTGGAGGTATTGTTCCGTCTCCTCGCAAGCCTCTTTTGTCTCGTGGAGCAACTTCTCTAGAATTTGCTCGGGTGTATCCTCGTAGACAAAATAATTAAAGTAGAGGTGGCTGCTGATTGCCGTTTGGACAGTATACAATTCCTTCGTATCCCGTTGCTGCAGGCAAGTTGGCGGCAACACAAGCTCACCCGGAATTTTTTCCGCGAGTGCATATCGATTGTGAATCCGTTCGGTTAATTTGGCGGCGATGAAGTTCGGATCAATGCCCGAAAGCGTATCACCGACATGGACTTCCTTGCCGTAAATATGGAAGCAAGGCAGAATTTTGCCCGCAGCTCCTGTGTAAATGTATCGGTGCGTGTCGCCGTCATACAATGGCGTGATGAAATCGGTATTGATGGCCATTACAAATGAAAGACCTTGATCTGCTTGCAGGCGGTTTAATTCGGAAAGGGCACCGACAATACCGCGGTGTTCGCTTTCTTCGTCGCCGTTGCAAAGCAGGAGAACATTGCCTGTCAATTCTTCAGGATGTTCCGAGAAATAAAGGATGTTGGCGATATGGACTGCAGCGCCGCTCTTCATATCAACAGAACCGCGGCCGAACATCCAGTCACCCGATAACGCTTCTTCCTGCAATACCGGGTCGCTTTCATATCCGCGGAAGAACGCCTCCATCGCATCCGTTGAAAAGGCATCTTGCTTCAACGGTCCGAAATCTTCTACTGCGACGGTATCAATATGCGAATGGTAAAGGACTGTCTGGTTTGATCGCTTTCCACCTTGTACGAAAGCGAAGACATTTTGACGGCCGATTGGATCGCCTTCTATTGTTTGGAGCCAGAGATGGTCGGGATGCTGCTCGAAATACGGGAATGACCGGAGAATCCGGTAGATTTCCTGGACGATTTCCACCTCACCTAGTGTTCCGTTGATGCTGTTGATGCTTACCAAATGACGTGTCAGCATCTCGACCTGTTGTGATACTTCTAGAGTTCTTAGTTGATTGTACATATCTCGTGCCTCCTTAATTTAGTTATTTTTTCCGTTCGATCGGATAAAGATTTGTAAAATAGTCGTTTGTGATTTCTTTTACTTTTCCGCTTAGGAACAAGACGGCGATAACGTTCGGAATGACGACAAAGGCAAGCAATAAATCAAGGAACTGCCAGATGAACTGAAGTCCGCCGACGGCCCCGACGATAATCGCGCCAATGTAAATAAATCGCATGACTTTTGAAAAGCCCGTTCCAAAAAGGAATTCAGCTTGTTTCTCACCATAGAAAATGATGACGACAACTGTTGTGATAACGAATAAGAAAAGTGTAGCCGAGACGATCGTTCCGGCAAGGGATGCGCCGAATACTGGCACAAATGCTTCTGTGACCATCGATGAGGCCTGATCCGGCGCTATGGTTTTCCAAACGCCTGAAGTCAGGACGACGAGTGCCGTAATCGTACAAACGATGAGCGTATCGACGATTACCTCAAAAACGCCCCAAAATCCTTGTTTCGCCGGATGGTTCGTAATGGCTGCAGAATGGGCGATCGGTGCTGTTCCCATTCCAGCTTCATTGGAATAAAGCCCGCGGGCAAGTCCCCACCGAATAGCTGCAGCTACACCAGCTCCTGCAAAACCACCTGCTGCTGACATGGGCTTGAATGCATGCTCGAAAATTAATCCGAAAGCTGCAGGAAGTTCCTTCACATTCGCAAAGATAACAATTAATGCCGCCACTAGATAGATGACAACCATAAATGGAATCAACTTCTCCGACACTTTCCCGATTGTTTTGATTCCACCATAGGTCACTAAGATCACGAGCAATGCCACAAGAATCCCTGTCACGATAGGTGGCAATCCAAATGAACCTTTCATTGTTGTGGCGATGGAATTGGACTGCACCATCGTACTGGCAGCAATTTCAATCATGAGCGCAAAGGCAAGAAAAGAGGCGACCTTTTTCCAGCCAAGACCTTTTCGGATGTAATACATCGGTCCGCCGACATATTCGCCGGCCTCGTTTTTCTCCCGATAATGCATCCCGAGCACAACTTCGGAATATTTGGTTCCAATCCCAATTAAAGCGACAAGCCACATCCAGAAGATCGCCCCTGGTCCGCCGAGGGCAATAGCTACAGGCACGCCGACAATATTGGCAGCGCCCATAGTAGAAGCGAGCGCGCTTGTCGTCGCCTGGAATGGCGTCAATGTGCCGTTCCCTTCGCTCTTCGAAAAAATCTTGCCAAAGGTTTGTTTTATAATATGGGGGAAATAGCGAAATTGGAAAAATCCAAGACGCACCGTTAGAATGATCCCGCCGCCAATGAGAATGGCGATGATGGGGATTCCCCATATGAAATTTGAAATATCCGCAATGAACTTTGTAAACCCTTCCATTTCTCCCAACCTCTCTATTTATCTCTCTTTAGAAAGCGCTTTCACCTTGCGTATAATGATTCCGTATCGTGGAATAAATTCCGCATTGTGAAATGTTAATACTATTTTAGTTCTGTTTTTAGGTGATTGTCAATCTCTTTTTCTTTTATATTGGGAAGGGTCTGAAAATTAAAGATGCGAGTGCAGGTCGGTTTTGATACAATATGGGGAAGACGGGAGGCGAAGCAGAGATGATCCAATCGATAGACCGGGCTATGCTCATCATAGGAGCCATGTCAGAATCAGATAAAGACAAATGGCTCGTCGCCGAATTGGCGGAAAAAACGGGACTGCCGATCAGTACGGTATATCGGTTGCTGCAATCCCTTGAAATGCATGACCTTGTTGCTCAAATTGAACATACGAAACAATATGAACTTGGCTATAAATGGGTAGAGCTTGGCCTGAAAAAGTATGAGAAGCTGGATATCCGGCACGTTGCTCGTCCAATTCTTGAGAAATTGGCAAGAGATGTGGAAGAGACGGTTTATTTGAACGCGCCGAATGATGAGGTGTCGATTATCGTCGATCGAATTGATAGTCCACGAAATGTTCGGATTATCGATAGCATCGGTGAACGCATTCCAATGCATATCGGGGCAGCGAACAAAACAATGTTGGCATATGCGCCGCCACAAACGACGGAAGCGTTGCTCAAACGGCTAATTCCTGAAGAGGATGGCCGGACAGAGTTCCAGCAACAATTACGCTCCATCAAACGAAAAGGCTTTGCTATCAGCAGAGGCGAAAAGACGGAAGGGACCTTAGCTGTCGGGGCACCGGTTTTTGATTTTGAAGGAAGAGTGCTTGGGGCTATCAGCATTGAGGCGCTTGAAATGCAAACAACGGATGACCAACTGGACCGCTTTATCGAAAAAGTCACGGAAGCCTCCGAAGAGATTTCTACTGCCATGGGGCAAAGCAATTAAATAAAGGACGTGTAGATAACGCAGGAATTGTATGGATTCCTAGCGTTTCTTTTTTTGCCTAATTGCGACTACTATAATCAGACAATATCGAAATGTGTTACAATAGTTAGTAAAATTTACCGGTATTTGAGATTTGGAGAAAGGGGGATACACACTTGGGAATCGCAGTGGAAGATATCGTAAACCTAACGCTTCTAGAAGGGGCTTCCATAGTAACAGCAAAAGATCGTGTCAGCGAACGGATTGTCGAATGGGTCTCAGTCATTGAAAATCCAGTTGAGAATTTTGTCAGAGATAATGAATTTGTCTTAAGTACAGGAATCGGGTGCTATGGAGATCCATTAAAATTATTGAAGTTTGTTGAGGATGTTTATAATTCGGGAGCATCTATTTTGGCAATTGCCACAGGCCGGCATGTATTTTCCATCCCCGCAGAGATTATTCAATATGCAGAGGAAAGAGGATTTATTATCATGGAAATTCCATGGGAGATCCGGTTTGCAGACATTGTTCATGAAATCATGAGTTGTTTAATCAATTTGCGGCAGGGCCAGGCAGATAGGCCGAAAGATGTGCAACAGCAACTAATTCAAATGATTTTAGAAGGTAAATCGATTGGCCAGCTTGCGGAGCTCATCGAACGGGAATTGGAAGCAGCTGTTTTGATTTTTGACGAGAAAGGAAGGTGCGCGGCGGGCAGTGCGAATACAGATCGGATAAAAAGCCTGAAGGATGGAGAAACAGACAAAAGCATTGAAATTAGAGATTCCCACCATCCTATGCATGCCAGAGCGCGTAAAGTGGATGATGAAGAAGGCCAATTGATTCATTTCACAATCAAATCAAATGGTGCGTATAAAGGGGATTATTACTTATTATGTGAGGCGGACCGGGAACTGAGCTTGCAAGAGTTGGCCATTGCTGAGCAAGGTGTTGCGGCTGCGGCTTTATGGTTTTCAAGAGATAATGCTGTCATGGAAGCTGAAAGCCGGATGCAAAATGAATTTCTGTTAAGTCTTGCGATGGGGCATCAAATGTCTGTAGATCATATTGACGCACATGCCGAGTTTTTCCGTTATGATCTATCGCTTCCGTATGACTGTATAGTCGGCCGACCTGAAAATCTGGAACGGCTTCATCTTGAAAATTCTTCTTATGAAAAGCCGGCTTTGGAGAGAATCCATACATTTATTAAGGATGGCATGTTGTATGCTGCGGAAAACGTGCATCGGCGACTGTTGTATGCTTATAAAAATGCTGAAATTATCATTTACTTGGAAACTACAAATGGAACTGCCGCTGATACGGCCAATCAATTTTTGGATCTAGTGGAAAGGCGGTTTAGTCACCTGTTGCCGGAAGTTGTATTTTCGTGGGGGATCGGCCGGCAAAAGGATGGTGTTGGAGAGTTTGCCGGCAGCTTTACGAAAGCGAAAGCAGCACTCGATATGGGGAGAAACCAGATGGGGATCGGGAAAAGAACATATTTTGACGAAACACAAATGAACCGCTTGCTGCTGAATTTGGCCATTACGAAAGATGTCCAGCAAATTACCTCTTCCATCGTCGCTCCGCTCGTTGAATATGACGATCAAAAAGGGATGGATTTGATTCATACGTTTTCCGTTTATCGCAATACCTGTGGCAATGTCAGCCAGACAGCCCGAAAATTAAATTTGCATCGACAATCTCTATTGTATCGACTGCGAAAAATTGAAACATTGACGGGCCGTTCCATTGCGGATCCCGACCATTCCTTTCTTCTTGAATTAAGCATTCGCGTGTGGAAAACAGGCGTGCAAAATAGAGAGGAACATCTTGGTTCCGTACTAGAAAAATAGTAGTCTGCAGCGGGTAGTTAATATTAATTAATTGAATGGTAATTTGTCTTATCCAGCGAAACATAGCAGTAAAATAAATGCAGAAAGGAGTCGATTTCGGCTCCTTTTTTGTCGTTCTCAAATTATCAGATGAGGCATTTTAAAAAAGTGTATGAAAAAAGGGAGGAGAAGTTCATACAAAATAGATGGTGAATTTATATTATTCAGACTATATACTATCTGTAATGAAATAGGAAGGTAGTTTCTGAAACAATTAGAGTCTAATTGAGTTGGTAAATTGACTGCTGGCTGGCAATAGGGCAGTGCCTAGAAGTAACGAATCATGATGAGGAGGGTTTGTAGATGATGCCGTTTAGTTTGGAAGAATACCAAGATCGATTACACAAGACGAAAGTAAGCATGGAGCAAAAGGGGATTGACGTACTGTTGATTACTGATCCA
>NZ_BQYK01000011.1:84343-89285 GCF_023168145.1 Sporosarcina sp. NCCP-2222 | reverse complement strand
GAACCGATTTGGATTGGAAGGAAGATGGATGCGAATGCTGCGATCGCGACGACATGGTTACAGCCGGAGCACGTGCTTTATTATCCAGAAGATCATATCCATTCGACTGAGAGACACCCAATGGATTATATCGCATCGGTTTTGAAGCAGCTCCGCCAAGCTGAACGCCGCATCGGAATTGAAATGGCGGCTTATTACTTCTCGGCACTTTCATATGTGAAGCTGCAATCGAATTTGCCAAACGCCAAATTCGTCGATGCAAGCCTGCTTGTCAACTGGGTCCGGATTGTGAAGTCGGAGCCGGAAATCGAGTATATCCGCCGGGCGGCACATATTGCCGGACTTGGCATGGAGGCGGCGGCTTCTACGATTCAGGAAGGCATCCGGGAGTGTGACGCCGCTGCTGCTATTTATAAAAGTTTAGTGAGTGGCACAGACGGTTACGGCGGTGATTATCCATCCATCGTTCCACTGCTGCCAGCCGGAAAAAATACATCGACTCCTCATTTGACGTGGACAGATCGGAGATATTCTGGAAATGAAATCGTCATTATCGAGCTGGCGGGTTGCCATAGACGTTATCATGCACCGATGGCCCGGACCATTTCTATTGGTAAGCCTGCGGAAGAGGTAATGAATGTGTCCAATATATTGGTCGAAGGATTAAATGCTGCATTGGAAAGCGTCAAGCCGGGGGCTGTGTTAGAGGAAGTTGAATTTGCCTGGAATCAAGTCATTTCCAAACATGGAATCGTCAAAGAATCTCGATTGGGGTATCCCGTCGGCATCGGTTATCCTCCGGATTGGGGCGAACATACGGCGAGCATCCGGAAAGGGGAGCGGACAGTACTCCAGCCAAATATGACTTTTCATATGATACCTGGTCTTTGGTTCGATGAATACGGAATTGAGATTAGCGAAACGTTCCGGGTGACAGAGAACGGTTGTGAAGTGTTGACGGATTTTCATAGGGGTTTAATCGTGAAGGATCAGATTGATTTAGCGATGTAACGGTCAAGGGGGTGGCAGAAGTGGAGCAAGTTAAGACAGTACTTGATGGCAAGCTAGAAACTCAGTTAATTTCCTGGCGGCGGCATCTTCATCAGTATCCTGAATTAAGTTTTCAGGAGCATAAGACTGCATCCTTTGTCGCAAGCATCTTGTCCGAAATAGAGGGCATTACCATTCAAACGGGGATTGGCGGTACTGGTGTTGTGGCGACTCTCACCAATGGGCCGGGAAAAACAATTGCCGTCCGTGCGGATATGGATGCCCTGCCCATCACAGAAGAGAATTCACATGACTATCGATCTTTGCATGACGGTGTTATGCATGCATGTGGACATGACGCGCATACTGCCATCCTGCTGGGGGTTGCCACACAAATGGCGAACATGGCTGCCGAGAACGTATGGCAAGGAACGATCAAACTTATTTTCCAACCGGCTGAAGAAGCGACGGATTCAGAAGGATATTCAGGTGCGCCAAGAATGCTTGAAGAGGGTGTCCTAGAAGGAGTGGAAGCTGTCATCGCGCTCCATATGTGCCCGTGGCATCCGGTCGGCACCATCCAAATGAACGATGGTCCAAGCATGGCGAGTGTGGATGTATTCCATGCCGAGATAGGTGGGAGTGGCGGCCATGCCGGTTATCCACACCTTGGGACGGATCCGGTCTGGATGCTCGGCTCAGTGCTGCAAGCATTTTACGGGATGCCTTCCAGAAGGCTTTCGCCGCTTGAAACGGGTGTAGCAAGCATTGGGAAGATCCATTCAGGAACGGCGAGCAATGTTATTCCGGAAAAAGTGGAAGTAACGGGTACGATCAGGGCTTATTCGCCAGCTGTGCGGGAGCGATTAATCCAAGAGGTGGAACGGGCTTTCAAAATCACAGAAACGCTTGGAGGCACGTATCAATTCCAAGTAGATCGCGGCGAGCCTGCTCTTGTTAATGATCCGGCCGTTAATCGTGTCATCCGCAAGGCTGCTCAAACCTGTATTCCGGGTGTGGCCATTCAGGAGGAGCCGTTTGGGATGGGCGGAGAGGATTTTGCATATATGGCAAAAGCGGTTCCAGGAGCGATGTTTTTTCTAGGATGTGCTTTTCCGGAAGGGGGACAGCGTGACCTTCATACGAATCATTTCGATATTGATGAGCGTTGCTTGGCCATAGGCGTCGCCATTCTGGCAGAAGCGGCAACGCAATTGTTGGAAGGTTGATAGGGATAGAGAGGGGCGAGGACAGATGGAAACGACTATGCAAAGTAAACCGATGTTTTTGGCAGGCAGATGGGTACAGCGGGAGGAGTGCATCGACGTATTTGATCCCCAGGATGGTTCACTTATAAGCAGCGTGCCGGCAGCAACAGGAGACGATATGCTTCTGGCCATCGAGGAGGCAAAGGAAGGGGCGAAACGTTCCGCAGCTTTGCCGGTGCACGCCAGGATGCGGATCCTGAATGATGCAGCCCTCTATATAGAGGAACACTTTGATGTATATGCGGAAACGATTGCGTCGGAAGGAAGCAAGACAATTAAAGAAGCGGTCTCAGAAGTAATGCGCTGCATTCAAACGTTGCGTTTAAGTGCGGAAGAGGCTAGACGGATACAAGGAGAGACGATTCCTTTTGATCAGTCTGAAACAGGGGAAGGGCGGATCGGCTATTATTACCGGTTTCCGATTGGCATCATTGCGGCCATCACCCCATTCAATGATCCATTGAATCTCGTTGCGCATAAAGTCGGACCCGCCATTGCCTCGGGAAATGCCATTATTGTGAAACCCGCCACCGCCACGCCATTGAGCGCATTGCTTCTGGCGGAGGCGTTCGAACAAGCTGGATTGCCGCCGAAAATCTTGTCAGTCATTACGGGAAGAGGCGGTGAGATAGGGGATCTATTAGTCACACATCCTGCAATTCGGATGGTTTCTTTCACGGGTGGACTGGAGACTGGGAAGCGGATCTCGAGGAAAGCGGGTTTAAAGAAACTGAGCATGGAGCTCGGTTCCAATTCACCAGTCATCATCCTGAAAGATGCTGACATAGCGGCGGCCGTGGATGCGACTGTATCCGGAGCATTCAGCGCGGCAGGGCAGAATTGCCTGGGGGTCCAGAGAATTTACATTGAAAAAGGTGCATTTGAAGAGTTTCAAATGAGATTTGTAGAAAAGGCAGGCCGATATGTAATCGGCGACAAACAATCACTTGCAACTGACATGGGACCGTTAATTAGTGAACGGGAGGCGGAGCGGGTCGAGAAATGGGTGGAAGAAGCCGTAGTCGAAGGGGCGGAGCTTCTCACTGGAGGCGAGAGGATCGGAGCATTTTACAAGCCTACAGTATTAACGAAGGTCCCTGCGAGTTGCAGAATAGCTATTCAAGAAATCTTTGGCCCGGTTGTCCTGTTGTATGAGGTATCCGATCTGGAAGGCGCCATCTGCAAAGCAAATCAAGTGCCATATGGGTTGCAGGCGGGCATTTTCACTCGAAATATTGAGAACGCTTTCAAAGCGATTCGGGAATTGGATGTCGGCGGAATTATGATCAATGACAGTAGTGATTATCGAATTGACGGAATGCCGTTCGGCGGTGTGAAAGGCTCCGGACTTGGAAGAGAAGGTGTGAAGTTCACCATCCAAGAGATGACGGAACCGAAAGTGGTCAGTTTTAACTTGCATCAGGGCTAGCATCGATATGGAAGAGGTCTCACTGTTTTAGTTCAGAATAATAAAAAGGAGAACAGACAATATGGATAAAAGTTCGAGGATGATGAATAGTGTCTTCTGGGTGTCTGCTATTGTAATTGTAGCCATGGTGTTATGGGGTGCGTTTGATGCTGCGGGAATGTCACGATGGGCAGATCAGGCTTATACATTCGTGACAGAAGCATTTGGCTGGTTTTATCTTCTTTCCGTCTTGGCCATTGTACTATTTTGTGCCTGGCTTGCTATTAGCAAGTACGGCAAAGTTAAATTGGGCCAGGACGACGAAAAGCCGAAATACTCCTACTTTGCATGGATCGGCATGCTATTCAGCTGTGGATTTGGCGCGGGGCTAGTATTTTGGGGAATTGCCGAGCCGATGACCCATTTTGCTACTTCCCCGACAGGTTCTGACGTAATGACATCCGATGCGGGGCGCCGTGCAATGCAATATTCCTTCTTTAATTGGGGTGTCCATCAATGGTCGGTATTCACCATTGTCGGATTGGCGCTCGCCTATATTCAATTCCGTAAAAAGGAAACAGGGATGATCAGTGATACGCTGAATCCGATTATCGGTAAGCAAAAAAAGAAAACATTGCGTAAAACCATCAACACATTAGCGGTCATTACGACCGTACTAGGAGTGGCTACCTCTTTAGGAATGGGGATTTTACAAATTAATGGCGGATTGAATCATGTATTCGCCGTCCCTCAGAACAGCATGTCCCTCTTTTTTATCACGATGACGTTGCTCGTGTTGTATTTGATCTCCGCCTTGACTGGCTTAGATAAGGGAATCAAATTTCTCAGTATCTTAAATATGAGTCTAGCAATCGGCATGATCATTGTTGTGCTCATTCTTGGACCGACCCAATTTATCTTTGAAGCGTTCGTGCTTGGGCTCGGGGATTATATCCAGAACTTTTTCGGCATGAGCCTTGGCATGTCCCCGTACGACGGAAATACGTGGTCGAAAGCTTGGACCGTCAATTATTGGGCATGGGTCATTGCTTGGTCGCCGTTTGTCGGCGCGTTCATCGCCCGGATTTCAAGAGGGCGGACCATACGGGAATTTGTCTTTGGCGTACTGATCGTACCGCCGCTTATTGCAATCATTTGGATTGCGGTGTTTGGAGGGACTGCACTCCATATGGATCTTTTCCAAGGAGCGAATATTGCCGGAGCTGTCCAAAACGATGTGACAAGTGCCTTGTTCGCCACATTTGAGAATTTTCCG
>NZ_BQYK01000011.1:76231-84215 GCF_023168145.1 Sporosarcina sp. NCCP-2222 | reverse complement strand
AGCGACATGGGGAATTCTCATGGCTGCCATTGTTGTCGTGTTAATCAATAGCAGTGGGCTGGCAGGGTTACAAACAGCTTCACTTGTTGCCGCCTTGCCGTTCACGGTCATACTTCTGCTGATGGGGGTCGCGCTGCTGAAAATGTTGCGTGCCGATCAAGGGAAGGCAACGACGGAAGAGACGGAAACTGCCAATGAAAAGGAGTCGGCCTATGAACGGGTTCCGATCCGTTCGGCATTAACGACTCCGAAAAAATAAAGCATGGAGGGGTTATGATGATTTTACAATCAACTGAAAATAGAGAGGCTTACTATAATGAACTGGCGGAATTGGACAAAAAGCATTTCATTCATCCGACAACATCTTTTAAACAACATCAGGAACAGGGGCCTAAATTCATCTTCACGGAAGGCAAGGGCATTTATTTGAAGGACGTTCGGGGCAAGACAGTTATCGACGGACTGTCCTCCCTGTGGAATGTTAATATTGGACACGGCAGGGAGGAGCTTGGAGAAGCCGCAGCAAAACAAATGAAGAAACTGGCCTTCAGTTCGACATTTGCGACAAACAGCCATGAGCCCGTCATCGAACTGGCGAAGGTTGTTGCAAGCATGGCGCCGGGGGATCTGACGGCAACTTTCTTTACATCGGGCGGCTCGGAAGCTAATGACACTGCATTTAAAACGGTCCGGTATTACTGGCAACTAAAAGGATTACCAGAGAAGAAGAAAATCATTTCGAGAAAAAAATCGTATCATGGCGTATCGGTGGGGGCTTCCAGTGCTACCGGCTTGCCTGGTTTTAGAAGCTTCCCTTCGCTCGCGCCAGATTTCCTGTACGTGGATTCTTCGATAGAGGCATTGAAGGAATTGGTTGAAACAGAAGGCGCGGACACGATTGCGGCTTTCATCTCTGAGCCCATCCAAGGTTCGGGAGGGGTAAACCCTCCTCCGGAAGGCTATTTCAAAGAAGTCCGCGCACTATGTGATGCGAATGATATTTTATTCATAGCGGATGAAGTCATTACCGGTTTTGGCAGGACGGGAAAGACGTTCGGCATGGAGCATTACGATGTCGTGCCGGATGTCATGGTCATCGCTAAGGGAATTACAAGCGGTTATGCACCGCTAGGAGGCATGGTGCTGACAGAAAGATTGCGTTCCGAACTGGTCAGCTTGTCCGACGGCATCTTCATGCACGGGTATACGTACAGCGGACACCCAATGTGCTGTGCGGTGGCACTGGAAAACTTGCGTATTCTGAAAGAGGAACAGCTCTATGAAAATGTGCGTCAAATGGGTGAAGCATTCCAAAAAGGATTCGAATGGCTGCAGGATCGGCATGAGGTGATAGGAGATGCGCGAGGTGTTGGGTTGCTCGGTGCTGTAGAAATCATGAAAGATAAGGAAACTGGAACTCGTTTTGATGAGCCGGTGTCCGTGAAAGTGATTGAAGAAGCATTACATCATGGACTGCTCGGCAGAAGCATCATTTATGAAGGGCAAGACACACTCGCATTTGCCCCGCCGTTCTGTATTACAAACGAAGAAGTGGAAAAGATCATTTCCATTATCGATGAATCGTTGACAACTGTATTGAAAAAAATATGATACTCATAGGCCCTGCAGACTATGTTCTGCAGGGTTTTTATTTTGGATAATAGCAATTCTGTATTTTTATACATAATTAATGATTCTTATAACATAGTTAGAATATTGTTGTTTAACTATTTTATCCTTTGTCATTATGTCTTTATGCTCAATGTTCTTATTATATTTCACTAAACGAAATAATATAGTATTCAAGATGCGGAAGATTTGCTACACTCAAACTATTGTAGGTTAGTAATCTACAAAGATACTAAAAGAGAGGGAGATGGAGAGTGAAACGGTTTTTATGGAGTTTTTTAGCAGTCATTCTTGCGTTTTCGCTTGTATTGCCGGTACCGACGCAAGCGGCTACATCCGTTGAGACTGCTGCGAAGCAATCAACTGAATTGAAAGCCAGCCAATCGAAGCTGGCGCTGACAGAAGTTCGTGAGGTGACTGTGTCCGCCGATTTAGGACAAGAGGTTGATTTAGAGCAAGTGGAGCTCCAATTTGGAGGCAAGCCTCTTGCTGAATGGAAAAAGTGGGATGCAAAATCCACTTCTTTTGCGGGTGACCCGTTCATTACCATCAAAAAGGCTCCCCATTATGTAAACGGCACGACAACAATCGAGGCAAAGCTTGAATTTGATTTGCCTTTCGGAACAGATGATTTGTCGCCGCGTTCCATTCGCGTACAGTACAAGCAGTTGCTTGGAGACTATGAGCTTGCGCTAGTTGACAAGGAGCATGGGACAAAGGCTGCTACGACAGTCAAGTTGAATGTGTACGACGAGTTTCTAGAATGGGATGAGATTAAACCATCGATCGACGGAATTATTGAAAAGGCGGCTGGTTTGAATGGTCGTTATGTCCAGTATGAGAGCCCTGGCAAAAGTACAGAAGGCCGTGATTTCCATATGGTCATCTTGGCAAAAAATGAGGCGGCCGTTGATACGTATTTAACTGAAACGCTTCCGGTTGCGCTCGAAACACCGGATGAATTGATTGCGAAGCTGAAAGATGGAACTATGGGCGACTATCAGGTGCCTGTTTGGTTCAATAATATTCACCCGGATGAAACAGAAGGAATTGATTTCCAAACTGAGTTACTTGAGAAATTCGCTACGGAAAAAGAAGTGACTTTTACAAAGACAAATGAGGATGGAACGGACGAAGAAGTCAAATTGAATGTTGATGAAGTGTTAGACCACCTCATCCTCATCTTTAATTTCTCGCATAATCCGGATGGACGCGTACACAATACACGGGCCAACGTTAACGGTTTTGATTTGAACCGTGATAACGCGTACCAAACACAGGTAGAGACGATTCAACTCAACCCGGTTATTGCAAAGTGGACGCCGCTTGCAATGATGGAAGGGCACGGCTATGTGAAAGGGTTCCTCATCGAGCCTGCCACACCGCCGCATAACCCGAACTTTGAATATGATTTGTTAATGGAAGGAATGATCCCGCAAGCTCATGCGATGGGCCAGGCTGGGATTGGCAGTTCCGCATTGACGTCGTATTTCTTAGCGGCGGAAGAGTACAAAGATGGCTGGGATGACATGGGTCCTTCTTATACGCCGATCTTCTCTATGCTTCACGGTACGCTGGGCCATACGGTAGAGGTGCCGACGCTTGGACAGGAATCATACAAGGCCATGGTAGGCGCTGGCCTGGGAATGATCAATTATGTATTTGAAAACAAAGATGAACTGTATTCGCGCCAGTTGGAAATCTTTAACCGTGGCGTCAAAGGAGAGGATAATCGCAATATTGATCCCCTTTTGACGAATGCGGCTGGAGAATCAATTGGTCGTACGCGAGGGGAAAATGAAAACTTCTTCCCGGATTATTATGTGATGCCAGTTGGAGATAAGCAAAAGAACGTAGCAGAAGTGTACAATATGGTGGATTATTTGATCCGCAACGGTGTGAAAGTTGAACAAACGACGGAAGACATCAAGGTGGATGGCAAGGCTTATCCGAAAGGGACATATGTCGTGCCGATGAAGCAGGCGAAACGCGGTTTGGCAAACGCGATGTTGTACAAAGGCGATGACGTATCCGATTGGGAAGCAATGTACGATCCGGTTGTTGCAAATTTCCCAGCATTGCGCGGATTTGATATTCAAGAAATCCGGGTAACAGGTGAAGACGCACTGGCTGAGCGAACAGAAGCTGTATCGAAAGTGGAAGTGCCAGCAAGCTTTATTGACGAGAAAAAAGCAAGACAAGTATTGAAGAATGTCAATAATGATACGATTAAACTGGTAAATGAATTACTAAAAGACGGTAAATCGGTCGGTATATTAAAAGAAGGAAAATTCGGCTTCCATGCGGGGGATTTCATTGTACGGACAGAAGACCTTCTGCCATATGCTGATCAATATGTATTTGAAGCGGCTCCGCTGCCATCCTATAAGGCAGTCAAAGCGAAATGGATTGCCCAGCCAAAAGTGGCTTCCAATGGCTCCGGCCAATTAATCTTCTCGTTAAAAGAACTAGGATTCGAGCTGGCGAAAGAGGATGAGGCGGAAATCGTCGTTTCGGATGCCAAGCTGCCGGAAGAATTGGCGGGCAAGGCATTTGTCGGTATCGGCAATAACGTCTTGAAGGCCGTGAAAGAAGCCGGTGTCTTGGAAGGGTTTGATTACCAAACGACTTCGGGTGGACATGAAGGGCTGATCAAAGCTGACATCAACTTCAACCATTCGCTTATGGCTGGTTATGATAGGGAAGAGCTATTGTATACGACAAGAGGCTCTTGGATTACAGCCGTGCCGAAAAACGCCGCGGTGCTTGCAACGGTTAAGGATACTCCGGACTTTTACGTAGCCGGCTGGTGGCCGGGACATGAAGGGGCTCAAGGTCAAGTTCTCGCCTTCACGCAACAGCTGGAAGGCGGCACCATCACTTTGTTTGCCAACGACTTGGCATTCCGGGCTCATACGAAGCACTCCTATCGAATGTTAGCTAATAGCATTTTTGCTGCAGCAAGCGAAGTGCCAGCTCCTGCGAAGGATTGGGATCGGAATTAATTGAAAACAACCTCCTGCGGATGATGTTCTTGCGGGAGGTTGTTTTTGTCGTACATACATGAAGAGCAGCCACAATCCATAAAAATGGATCGTGGCTGCTTTTACTATCTCACACTTTAAATTCCTGAATCACTTGCTGCAAACTCATCGCTTGGCGGCTTAGAGCCTGTGCGACAGTGTTGATTTCTTCGATTGTTGCCATTTGTTCTTGGACAGCGATAGAGTTTTGCGCTGTCTTTCCGGATGCTTCAATTGAATGTGTGGCGATTTCTTGGATAGAAGCGGATACTTCCTCGGCGCCTGCTGAAATTTCCTCGGTTGCTGCGGATATGTCTCCGATTTGGACGCCCATCGTTTGGACGGCTTGGACGATGGAGAGGAAGGCGTTGCCGGCTTCGTCGATGACATGAACTCCTTCTTCAACGTTCTTCAAGCTGTCAGCAACGGCTCGCTCCACCTGTTTCGTATCGGTCTGGATTTCGGTTGTCAGCTCGACAATTTGGTTGGCTGACTGTTTGGACTGCTCGGCCAGTTTCCGAACTTCATCCGCAACGACCGCAAATCCTTTGCCGTGCTCACCTGCACGGGCTGCTTCAATTGCTGCATTTAAGGCAAGCAAATTCGTCTGTTCGGTAATGTCTGTAATGATATGGATGATGTTCTCGATTTCTGCTGTCTGCTTGCTCAAGCGGGCGATCAATTCACTCGTGGCATGTGACGATTCATAGATGACGTTCATCTGGTCTTTTGCCTGTTTCACAGCACCGCCGCTTTGCTCGGCCAATTTTTCCGTAGTCGAGGCACTGTCATTCAACTGTTGTGCAGATTCGGCGATTCGCTGGACGCCCAGTGCCGTCTCTTCCATAGCGAGAGAGCTTTCCTGGGCGGAGGTTGCTGATGTTTGCGCGCCTGCAGCAATCAATTCCATGTTTTCTCCGACATCCTGCGATGCTCGGGTCACCTCTTCCGTGCTGGCGGATAATTCCTCTGCGGTCGCACTGACATGGGCGGCATTGTCGTTGATGCTGCCGATCAGCCCGCGTAAATTCGCTTTCATCGCATTAAAAGAATTGGCCAAGTCGCGAACTTCATCTTTTGATTTGACGCTAATATCCTCTTGGGTCAGATCGCCTGCAGCGATAATGGCTGCACCAGAAACCAGTTCACCAATTGGTTTCGCGATGGAACGTTTGATGAAGAATGCAATGAGCAGGGCCAAGAAGATGTCGGAGATTGTGGAGATGAATAGCCCCTCTTTGGCCGTCGTCGCTTTGTCTGTAACTATGGCACGGTTTTGCGCAAGCTGTTCATTTTGATATTGCGCAATTTCCTCCGCAGCGTTTTGAATGTTGGCGCTTGCAGTCAGTCCGCTCGTGTTCATGATGCGTTCAGCACCATTGCGGTTGCTTTGTTTGGTATAGTTGATGGCTTGATTGGCGACATCATTGAATTGAGTGATGGAGCTGTTCATTCTTTCCAGTACTTCACTCATTTCTTCTGTTGTGGCATATGTAGACAATTCTTCGTATGTAGTTTGCAAGGATTCCTTTGCTTCATCATACCGGGATAGAGCGGCACCGCTGCCGTTTGCCAGGTATTCCCGAAGATGCATTCCTTGAAATGCGGTATCTTTTTGAATTTTTTCGGCCAACTGTACCTGTTTTACTTGTTGGTCAAACATATCTTCATATTTTGCAGTAATGGATAACATTTGATAAATGCTGAAGCCTGCGAACATTAGCAAGATACCCAGCATAATTGCAAATCCCCCATATATCTTTTTGCCTATCGACATGATGTTACTCCTCTCCGTGTAGGTTGCACTTTTTCAAGCGTACCTTAATCTAAATATATTGTAAACATTATCTACTAATATATTTGTGAGAAAAGTAGTATATGTGCCGTTTTGTTATTAGGCTTAAAGAATTACTGTAAGAATTAGGTTAGGTTGAAAGGTAATAGAATATTTAATCGCTTTAGTAGTTAAATGAAAGGGGAAGTGTATGGGGGAAGTGAGAAAGCCAGGCATGGAACGATTCCATGCCTGGCTTTTCATTAATTTTCTTTAAAAATCTCGCCAGCAATTCCCATGGCCTGAACAGCTTTTGGGAAACCGACATAACCGGTGCAATGGATGATCAGCTCAATGATTTCCTCTTTTGACAACCCAACATTCAAAGCAGCCTGTAAATGAACCCGCAGCTGGTCGAATGCTCCTTGGGTGATGAGCGATGTCAAGGTGATGATCTCTCGTTGTGACAAGGAAAGGGTTTTCCTGGCGTACAGATCTCCGAAGCCGAAGGACACAATCATGTCCCAAAGGTCGGGTGAAATATGTTTAATTTCTTGCATGCCGGTACGGACTTCTTCTGAAAAGAGTTCTTCCATAACACTTGCTCCGGCATTATATCTTGTGTTGTTATCCATAGTCATCACTGTCTCCCCATAGTCGGCGGAATTTCATTTTCATCCACCAACACTTCTAATACGATTGGTTTATTTGTTTCTTTAATGAACTGCAATGCTTCTGTTATTCGTTTGCTTAATTCAAAAGGATCCCGGCATGTATAAGCTTGGAGTCCCATCGACTCTGCAAAACAAGCTGCTTTCATAGGAGTTTCATAGATTCCGCCTATAGATGTGCCTATCATTTTACGCATCCCCTTTTCGACCATGTCTAGTCGTCCGTTATTGATGACGATAAAGAGGACGGGTGCGTCATAGTTGTAAGCTGTCGATATTTCCGTGCCGTGCATGAACATACAGCCATCTCCCGTCAGGCAGACAACCGTTTTTTCTGGAGCGGCCAATTGGGCACCGATAGCATAGCCAATGCCATTCCCCATGGCCCCGAAAATATCCTCGAAGTAGAATGTGCCTGGCTCATAGACGTCATAATGTTTGATTCCGTAAAAAGAATGGCTTCCATCATCACCGAATACAATTGCATCCGAAGGGAGTGCATTCCGCATGGCCCGCAATACTTGGACGGCGGACATGCGCTCGCCTGGTGTGTTTTTCTGAAGCTCCAGCGGTTCAGGAGAGGACAAGAATATTTCTTTCTCGTTGTGCAGATCCTTCAGAATCAACTGTAAATTCGTTTTGATGTCGCCGAGCACCGGTGTAGTTGGCACGTTAATTGATTTGCCAATAAACGTCGGATCATAATCAAAGTGGATCACGTGCTCGGGATACATGGATTCCGCTAGTCCGGCTGTGGACATATCGCTCATTTTGGAACCGATTATCACGAGCAAGTCGACCTTCTCCTGTAAATATTCAGTGGCTTCTGGCGTACCTCCGAGACCGAACGCCCCCAATGAAAGGGAATGGTTGGACGGAAACGCGCC
>NZ_BQYK01000011.1:39360-76119 GCF_023168145.1 Sporosarcina sp. NCCP-2222 | reverse complement strand
GCTGCGTTCAGTTTGTCCACGACGTCTTCAAGATAGGGTGATACCATATGATGGGCGACTGGAAGATCCAATACAAACGGTTCAATCTCCTCCAGCAGAACATCAAATGGAATGGATAGATGCACAGGGCCTTTTACACCAGAAACGGCTTTCTCAAGCGCATGCTGCAAGTAAGGGCGCAGCATATCCCCGCGTTCTACACGTGCACTGAATTTAGTGACATATTGGAACATGTTGACCAAATCAGTCCCAAAACTACTGGAATCCTGTCCAAGCGCCTTACCGGTATCTTTCATGGACGGATGCCCTGTAATGATCAATAAAGGAAGATGGGACGCCGCAGCTTGACCAGCCGCAGTCAATAAATTCGTTCCGCCCGGTCCGGATGTACCGATTGTGACACCGATTTTTTGATTCATCAAAGCATAGCCGGCGGCTTCAAATCCAGCTGCCGCTTCATGTTTCGCCAGAACAAATTCAATATTTTCATGGAGAAGCTCAAAAAGGATGGGCGAGACGGCTTTTCCGGGTATGCCGAAAATATGATTTAGTCCCCAATGCTTAAAATTTGATGCGAGTACGGAAGCTGTTGTTTTCATATGCGACTCACTCTTTTCAGTAATGTAATTGAAGATCTCCAAAGCCAAACGGGGAAGTTTACAATCGGTCCATCATTTATTCTGCAAGTAAGTAGATTCAAATTCGTCTGCTGGAAGCGGTTTGCTGAAATAAAAGCCCTGGACAACATCACAGTGTTGGTCAATCAAAAAGTCAAGCTGGTCTTTTGTTTCCACGCCTTCTGCAATGACTTGCATTTGCAGATTATGCGCCAGCGTAATGATAGCTTTGACAATAAAGGCATTTTGCGGACCATGGGCGATTTCCATAACAAATGATTTGTCGATTTTAATAAAATCAATCGGGAAATTATGCAAGTACGTGAGTGAACTGTAGCCGGTACCGAAATCATCGATGCTAATCCCAATGCCAAGCTTCTTCAGCTGTTGAAGTACCTTTAAGGAGTATTCATATTCCATCGCCATATATTCCGTAATCTCTACAACGAGATAATGGGGGTCTAGGCCGGTCCGTCGAAGCGTTTCTTTCATGAAGGCGACAAGATCCTTCGTCAAGAATTGCTGGGTCGATAAATTGACGGAAATTTTGAGAGGCTGCAACCCGGCTGTCTGCCATTTTTTGCTTTGGGTACAGGCTTCGTTAATAACCCATTTGCCTATTTGATTAATCAGGCCATTTTCTTCCGCCAGTCTGATGAATTTATCAGGATGCAACAGCCCTAGCGTCGGATGTTGCCAGCGAATTAATGCCTCCATTCCAACAAGTTTGCCTGTTGTAGAATGTACCTGCGGCTGATAATGAAGAACGAATTCCTCATGCTCAATCGCTTTTCTTAAATCCATATCCAGTTTGTAATCCTCTTCCTGACCCTCGAATAGCTCGGAAGTATAGACATTGTAGCGGTTTTTCCCTTGCTTCTTTGCTTGGTACATGGCATTATCCGCATAAATCATCAGTTTCTCCATGGAAATCGGATAGTCCGGATACAATGCGACTCCGATGCTCGCGGTTGTGTGCAATTCATCGTTGCCGATATAGAAGGATTCGTTGAACAGGTTCAATACTTCCTCCGCCTTGGCAGTTACATAATCCGGATTGTCGAAATCCTTAAGAAGGAAAATGAATTCATCTCCGCCCATCCGAGCAAGGACATCCTGTTCACCAAGGCAGCCGGATAGTCGTTCACTCACTTTTTTGAGTAAAATATCACCATAAGAATGGCTAAAGTTATCGTTGATTGCCTTGAAACGATCTAAATCGATAAAAATGAGAGCCAGCGTTCGATTGCGACCGTTCTCCATGTCCTTGATGATGTTCTGGATCTCTTCATTGATAAATCGGCGATTGGGTAGCCCTGTTAAATCGTCATGATACGCAAGGTAATTAAATTTCTCCTGAAGAAAATAGCGGTCCGAGATATCCCGGAATTGCCCGAAGGCTCCAATCATCTTATCTCCTTCGTAGATCGGCTGCGCGTCAAAGAGGCAGACAAGATGCTTCCCGTCGTCATTGGTAAATTGGATCTCTTCGTTTGTGAAAATCTTGCCGTGTTCTATAACCTCTTTGAAATAATCACCCGTAATAGGGGAGTCCATAATGTTCCGGCCAATCACATCTTCTCTGCGGTTGTTCGAAATCTCCTGGGCGAACTGGTTAAACTCAGTCGTAATCCCTTTCTCATCAGTGATCACAATACCATTCCGTGTCCGGCTCAACATAATTTGATTCATAATATTGAGCTTGCGGTTCTGTTTGCGCAATAAAAGCTCTCGCTCGATAGAATCCACGGATTGTGTCAGCATCGTTAAAAATAGAGGATTTTGAAACTGAATCGGCATCATGATGGACACACTGCCAAGAATATTGTCGTCGTCCGTGTAATGGAACGCCGTGCCGTAGCAGGCAATCTCGTGGAGGAACGTGTGATAATGTTGGGACCCAATAATGCTAATCGGATGTTTTTGTTGGAGAGCAAGACTGATTACATTCGTCCCTGTATCCTCTAGTACAAATAGACTCCCGGGTTTTATTCCAAATTGCTCGATCATCCCCTTGATTGTCTCGTCGCCTTCAATCTCGAGGAGGTAGCCATTCGCGTCTGATACAACGACTAGAATAGGGGTCCCCTTTAGCGAGTTTAAAAGTTTATTAGAGAAGAAACGGACAACCGACAAAATTTCACTGTATTCAAGCCGTTTAGCTGCGATTTCCTGCTCGTTTAGGAAATGTTTAGGGCGTGAAACCTCATGTGGATTCATGCCGGCTTTTTCACAGTACCGATTCGATTCTATTATATAATAAGCATCATGACTACTCATACTTTCCTCCGAATCTATCAAACTTATTACTGGTACCTAATTACTATCTATTGCTATGTGTTTGTATAAAATAAAAAGCAACTCTTTCGCCACAAAACCGATGGATGAAATAGTTACTGTCGTTTCACTGATTTTATTACAATCGTTATTAGTGTGTATAAGTTGTCAAGAAATTTATTTATTTCTAATGGATAATTATAAAGTTTTTAATAATAAAATTCAATTATACTGATCGGGGAAAAACTGGTTCTTAATGAAAAAGGAAAATCCTGGCGTCCGGTGGTTTGGGCGCTAAGATAGGGGAATGAGTGGTGTTGAGGTTTATTGGAGAGGTTCGTATATCTGGAAAAGTTGCCCGGAGTGCTCGTGGGAAACCTGGTGAATCGCTAATTCGGGAAACCGTTCGTATCCATTGCCGAAGTGCTCGTATATTCCGGCGGACCGCTCGTATATTCAAAAGAGTGCTCGTATCCGTTTTCGAACCGCTCGTATATTCAAATTAGAGCTCGTATCGGTTTTCGAACCGCTCATATATTTAAAAGAGTACATGTTTCAGTTGCCCGAGTGCTCATGGGTAAACCTGGCAAATCGCTAATTTGAGGAACCGCTCGAATAATCGTGTGGACCACTCGTATCCATTGCCGAAGTGCTCGTATATTCCGGCGGACCGCTCGTATAATCAAATTAGAGCTCGTATCTGTTTTCGAACCGCTCGTATATTCAAATTAGAGCTCGTATCGGTTGTCGAACCACTCGTATTTTTGAAAGAGTACATGTTTCAGTTGCCGGAGTGCTCGTGGGTAAACCTGGTAAATCGCTAATTCGGGAACCGCTCGTATAATCTTGTTGACCGCTCGTATATTCAAATTAGAGCTCGTATCCGTCGGCCAATCGCTCGGATATCCTGAAGACTGCTCAATCTGTTTTCAGAATGATCGTGTCCCGCTCCCAGACTACGAAAACCGCGATCCGAATTTTATTTCGGATCGCGGTGGCGTTTCCAATATTCATAGTGGCCGGTGAAGGAGTCGGTTTGAAAGGAGTATTGGTTCCAGGGGCTGGATGTTTCGTTCGTTTCTTCGGTTTTGACGAGCCGAAATTCGCCTGGCTGGAGGGTCATGACGTGTGAGTCGATGACTTTCATTTCATTGCCGGAAGGACTGAGTGCCCGGATTTTCACTTGCACTTCTTGTGTTTTGTCTAGATTGTTGCGGACGAAAAATTGATTGCTGTAGGGTGAATTTCGGCAGCTTGAAGTATTCTTGAGACATTCTCGTTCGGAAGTGACGAGGACAACAGGGAAATCCTCGGCTTGGGCTCCATCCGATGCCGCCATGGCTTTGTCGATTGCGTGGGAAAACGCCATTTTCTTGCCAGTTGGTACAGCAATCAACAGGATAGTGGATAATGATAAAACTATGCCGATGGTGAAGAAGTTGACGGCTTTTGGGTTATGGACCGATTTCGGCAAGTTTTTTCCAATCGTCCAGGTCATGATGATGTTAATCAGCAAGATAATCCCTGCCAATAAACCGACCACTAGGACGGCAACCCAGTTTTCGGTTTTCGTCTGAAAGACAGGGAAGTGATATGCTTGTTGGTAATACAATTGGACTCCCAAGCCGATTGCTACCAAAGCGATTTGAAGAAGAATGGGCCATTTGAAAGCGATTCTGTCTCGTTTGCCCGTTTTGACATCATGCGCGGAAGCTATAATTAGCAGGCTTGGTATTGAAAAAATAAGAACGGATACCATAACATATGGCATAGGGTACACCTCCGTTTCATTAATCTGTTCGTTTTATTGCACATTGCCACGATGGGAGTGCCTGCTCATTTCCCGCTGTTCTGCCCTTTGAATGGCTTGCCGAAAATGGTCGACGATGCGATTCTTCTCAGTCACAACTTCGCTTAGCCCTAAACGGTGCCATTCGGCATCCAATCGCTCCTCCGCATGTTGATCCTGCGCTCCGATGGCAAATGCATAGGCCCGCAACCGATCTTGCTCGGAGAATTGATTCCATAAGGTTTCCTTGAAATTTCCAAAGGTATCAAATGAATTTCGGAATGCTTGCCACGCTTCTATTTGCTGGTGTCCGAAGGAGCTTCGGGTTTTATAAAAGATGGCTACTATTATGGCATGGAAGAAATCGTCCATGCGGCGGCTGAATGTCCAATCAACCCGGCCATACTACAAACTGATGCCACACTTCCTGAAATTAAAGAAATGGCAAGTAGCCAGGAACGCAACAGGGCATTCGTATTGAACACAAGAGATAGGTGGACTTCTCGTTTGACTTCCTTGTGCCAGGCTTTGTGGGCTTCCAGAAAAAGAAGATCGTTCGTTTGATATTCAATAAAATACTTTATGTCGCTCAAATGAAATACCGGTGCCCCATAATTCACTCGTTCGAATAGCAGCGAGAGTAGCAATTCCTCATGAGGGTGATCAACATCCCGGCTTACAAGTTCATACTGCCCTTCTGAAATCTCACGTATCAGCCCTTTTCGGAGCAATTCCATAAAGGCTGCGGCTGTCATATACGGCGAGAAGATTCCATTTTTGACATAAGCGAGAGTCGCAGGCGTGCTCATGCTTTCTGCGGGAATGAAAAATTGGCCTGGCAACTTGTCAATCGCTTCTTTTTTCTCAAGTTTCTTACGAAAGTACGCAGTAAGGAGAAGGACGCCTAGAAGTCCGGCAAGCAATAGTATGGCAACTGCCACTGTAGATTCAGATGGTAAAAATGACTGCATCACGTTCACCCCTTTTCTCCTTTACGGGGCAGGGGTTAAATGGTTTCATTCATTTTTTCTGTTTCATTTAAATAACGAATAGAAAAACTGCACCTCCAATTGTTAGATGGTGTCTAACAATTGGGGTGCAGTTCATTTTAGGCAGCGGTTCATATTATTTACGGTCTTCAAACTCGATTTTAGTGTTGTCGCGGAATTTGATTTCCAAGTCAAATTTCTTATAATCGTTTGGCAGGTCAAATTCTTTGAGCACTTGTTTGATGACTTCTTCTTTCTTCATATCCTTGGTGATTTTTAGCTTTTCAAGTTTCGGATAGATCTGATTAAACGCATCTTGGCCTTTGAAGATCTGATTGTTTCGCTCGTCCTTCCACTTTGCATCTAACATACCGCTTTCTTCCTCGACTTCAATTTCAACCTCTTTTGAAGATTCTTTTGTTTGCCCATAATCAACACTCAAATCGAAATCGACATAATCAAGCTTGCTCCACTGATCATTCATGACAGAATGGTCAACTTCAGGTGCATTGCCTGTTCCGTTTGTAGAAGGGGCATTTGTATGAGTTTCCGCATTGTCAGTTGTATCCGTCGTTGTCGAATCATTCGTACCTGAATTATTCATACCTGAGTTATTCGTATCTGAATTATTCATGCCTGAATTAGTCGTACCTGAATTATTTGGTTCTGTAGTGCCCGATGTGCCAGTCGTTTTATCGTTCGTCGTTCCGCAAGCTCCTAGAACTAATACTGCGGCTAGTAAAACTCCTGAAATAGATGTTGTTTTCTTCATCACTTTGCATTCCTCCAATATTATCTTTGATGTACATTTTACTGTTCCCCGATGCGGTATTTTCATACTTGATTATTTTGAGTAACGTATCAAAGTAATAAGGAATTTTAAACAGGTTCAGAAGATTTTAAAAGAGTAAATTTTGTCTCTTTTGGGCCAAGTTGATATAACGCCGCTCCTCTCCCTCAAAGGTTTCACTGAAAATATCTATTTGTTAAGTCCTATTTATGTTTTGGGCAATATCAGCAAGTATTGCAAGTGGTGCCCATATGTATCCTCTGGCCATTATGGTTCCGTTATCATCGGAATCACACTGGCCCTTCTTTCAAAAAAGAAACTTCGTCAGCAGTCTTATTTGCTCATAATACGTCATGAAGAGGAAGCGGCCGATGAGCTCCGTGACCATTTACGTAAGCTGAACACTACATTGAAATCAAAAAACGTCCGCAAAGGATATGCGGAACTGACTTTAGAACTTATACTTCGGGACGACAACACGTCCTTCATGCAAAAATTAGCAAGTATCTCAGGCGTGGTAGAATGCTCGCTTGTCAATTATAGTGGTGATTATGCGCAATAAGAGTAGATATTTTACAGATGAAAAAAGAGTCTTCACGACTCTTTTTTATTTCCGATCAAAACTCCCGTTTCCAAATAGGAGCGAACCATTTGACGCCTCGCCGGTTCATCGGCAGGATTTTCATGTCGGCGACCAGATGGCTTGCGTAGCCCGCAAGCCCGGCGGCGACCATGCCTTCCATTGGCCATTGATTATGGAATTGGACTAGAATGAATCCGTAAAACGCCGCCCCCAGCAATGAATGGGTGTAGGAACGGTGTGGAAGGAACGATGCGATGATAATGTAACTTCCAGCCAGTAGAATGCCGATCGATTGGTGCAGGACAAATCCGAGAAGCATGACGAGAATGCCTGTTAATGTAAGAATTCGCCGCTGCGTAATGAGGCGTGACACGATCAGCAAGACGAGTCCGATTGCACCATATACTAGTAACGATGTGGAAAGGCCGTCTGTTAGGAAACGGTATGTAATGAGAAGAAAGACGCTGATTCCAATTAGCTGCATTATTGCTTGCGCGACCTTCTTGGAAACAGTGATCCGGTTGCTGGCCAGTCCGTTCGTATCAAGGTCAGGCGCTAAACCAGAAATACCGCCGATCGCCGTGCAAACTGAAATGGCGACGGGATCATGGGATGCTTGAAAGCCGGCGAATGCGCCTGCCGCCAAGCCGATAACGAAATGGGAAGTTCCATCCATATGTATACCTCTCAATATGATTTCTGTAGTGCTGTTCTATTTTCACGTATGCATCAGCCGGGTGCAAGGGGAACTGTACCTATGCAGCAATACTTTCACTGAGTAATTTTCATTTTTTTATCATAAATCAATTGCATTAGTCACCCGTGGGTGGCTTTTTTGTTTCGATAAATCCCCTTGACTCTCCCGTTACGTAATTCTTTACGATGGAAAGGAGATAGAGAATTTATTCGAATAAATGAGGTGAAGGAAAAGTGAAAATCATGATTGAAAATACAATTGAGCAGTATGATACATTATTCGCCCTGCATACGAACGAGGAGCGGGAAAACTATTTTAGCTATTCCATGATGAGGCCGTTTGAAAAGATGTGGAAGCTGATCGGTGTCCCGTTGAAGGCAAGGGAAAAGAATGGCTATGATGTCTTGATGGCTTCGCAAATGCTAGGGTTTGCCGGCATTCATGACGGGAAGACAGGGCAATCGGCGTTACAGAAATTAAAAGAGATGGATGCGCTGAAAGTGGCGGAAGAGACAATTGAGCATTGTGTCGCCATCTCTGCAGAACACGGATTACGATTAAAGGAGGAGATGATCCGATTCGGTGTTTATCTCGCCGATCATGAGAAATTACAAAACCAAAATGGCTACACAGGCTTTGGAGGCATTCCCGGATACGTAATCGCGATGATAGATCCGAACGACTATAATATTCCGCGTTTTTCTTCTTTAATAGCCCATGAATTTCATCATAATTTATATTTCTCCTATTTTGATTGGAATCATGGTGACATTACAGTAGGAGAGTATTTGGTGATTGAAGGATTGGCGGATTCATTTGCTACTGCCCTCTATGGCGAAAGGCATCTTGGCCCGTGGGTGACTGCTATTGATTCAGAGGAGCTTGAATATTCAATGGCGGTAATTGGGGAAGCGCTGCACCAAAAAGGCTTTGGAGTAGTGAGCGCCTACATGTTCGGGGACGAGCATGCAAAGAAAGAAGGTTATCCACCAGTTGGCTTGTCAGCGGGAGCCGGTTATGCGGTTGGCTATCATGTGGTGCAATCATTTATGAAACGGACAGGAACGACCATATGGGAGGCCACCTTGTTAGGTGCAGAGGCGATTATTGAGGGATGTGGGCTTTTTAATAAAGAGGCACATTTCTAATTCGACGTAACTTGATACATTTGTAAATAAAGAATCAAAAATAGAAGAGGACAAGCTCCGTTAACTGACATAATGTTCCCACCCACTCACCTTATACTAGAGTAGAAAATGAAGCCTGTACTAGAAAACTACTTCGTCTTGGGAACTTTATTATGGAGGGGTGGGCTTGTACGTGAAAAAGTTTAGCTTTTGCATTTTGCTTGCCGCAGCTGCATTACTAGTCGCTTGGCAAAACCACAGTTTTTCGGACACCGAACTGCTTCATGAGGAGACTGTCACCGCTATTTCTGAAGAGGAGGCTCTGCTTTCTGTACAATACGGAGAAGGCAGGGAGTTTTGGATCGGAAACAATACAGACCAACAAGTTGAAATCCAAGGGTCAGGATTCGTGGCAAACGGTGCTTCCAGCATCGCACCCGGCATGTTCAAAGGATTTATCCTTACGGGCCATCCGGATGAATTAATGGGCGGCTCCATTACCGTCCACGGTCTATGGGATGAAGGCGGCGTGAAAGTTGAATCGTATATCCCGCAAGCGAATATGGATTTCATCATGCAGGAATTGGATGGAGAACAACCCGAAGTGCGCCTGTCGGTCATGGAAATCGAACAGGACGAGCCGGATGCTGCAGAAGAGACAAACCTGGAAAATAGGGATTAATATAGTGATGCGTTTACGAATTTTGAGAAGGACAAGCATTCCAGCTCGTCAGGTTATTTGGCGGGATACCGGTGATATTTGGCGAGGTTTCAGAGTTATTTGGCGCACAGCGAGGTAATTTGGCGAGGGTCTGATGTAATTTGGCGTGTGCACGGTATTATTTGGCGTTTATCTCGATGATTTGGCGCGAATCCGGATATTCTGGCGTTCGTTCCGGTTATCTGGCGTTCATTTCGCTATTCTGGCGTTCGTTCCGGTTATCTGGCGTTCAATCCGTTATTCTGGCGTTCGTACCGGTTATCTGGCGTTCAATTCGCTATTCTGGCGTTCGTTCCGGTTATCTGGCGTTCAATTCGTTATTCTGGCGTTCGTACCGGTTATCTGGCGTTCAATCCGTGATTCTGGCGTTCGTACCGGTTATCTGGCGTTCATTTCGCTATTCTGGCGTTCGTACCGGTTATCTGGCGTTCGTACCGGTTATCTGGCGTTCGTTCCGGTTATCTGGCGTTCGTTCCGGTTATCTGGCGTTCGTTCCGGTTATCTGGCGTTCAATCCGTTATTCTGGCGTTCGTTCCGGTTATCTGGCGTTCAATCCGTTATTCTGGCGTTCGTACCGGTTATCTGGCGTTCAATCCGTGATTCTGGCGTTCGTTCCGGTTATCTGGCGTTCAATTCGTTATTCTGACGTTTGTTCCGGTTATCTGGCGTTCAATTCGTTATTCTGGCGTTCGTACCGGTTATCTGGCGTTCAATCCGTTATTCTGGCGTTCGTACCGGTTATCTGGCGTTCAATTCGTTATTCTGGCGTTCGTTCCGGTTATCTGGCGTTCATCTCGAATTATTGGCGTTCGCCCGGAGTTATTGGCGTTCATCCAGATATATCGGCATTCACCCGCCTGCCTCCAATAAAAACGCTCTCACCAGCAACAAAAAACCGGAAGCCCTCCACGGGTTTCCGGTTTTTTTCACTCCTTAGTAACTTTGGATTTTATGGCCGATTGGCATTCGTTCCAAGCGCACGGCTACCAGGACGCCTAAGAGGGCGCCGCTTATGCTGGAGACGAGGAACGGTGGCATGAAAAATAGGGCGGTTACAGAAGTTCCCATGAGAAGGGCGGCGTACGGTACGGCTAGTAATGAAGCGATTACGCCGGTGCCAATCATTTCGCCGATGGCTGCCATCCAGGCTTTCCCTGATTTTTGATACAGCAGACCGGCCAATGCGGCGCCGATCATGCCTCCGGGGAAGGCGAGAAGAGAGCCGGTTCCAGTTAACACGCGGATCAGGCCAGTGAGGAATGCAATCATGACAGCCGGCAACGGGCCCAATAGGACGGCAGCAATGACATTGACAGCATGTTGAATAGGATAAGCACGTGCAATTCCGGCGGGGAAGGAAATAAAAACAGATCCAGCGACTGCGATTCCGATGAACGCCGTCATGAGAACGAGCTTCCGGGTGTTCATAAAACAACATTCCTTTCATTTAACGCCTGGCCTAGTATTTCCATCAAGAAGAGAGTCGCCTGACGTGGCTCTTCGGCTGATGCGATAGCCGAAATGACAGAAATGCCGGATGCTCCCGCATGGATAACCGGCGCTGCATTCGTTGCTGTAATGCCGCCAATTCCCACGATAGGAAGCTCTGGAATCAAGCCGGCGACTTTAGCTATCATGTTTGTTCCCGCAACGGGCTTTGCATCCAATTTTGTAGAGGTTGGGTAAACAGGACCCATTCCGACGTACGCGGCGCCCGCTGTTTGGGCTGCCATAGCTTCTTCCACGGTATGGACGGAAACACCAAGCTGCATCTGGTCACCTATTCTCCGCCGGACAGAGCCAGCTTCTTCGTCCTCTTGGCCGACATGGATCCCATCTGCTTCAAGCGCAATCGCCAACTCAACGTCGTCATTAACGAAGAACGGCACGCCATATAGTTTGCATAGCCGCTGGCAGCTTTGGGCAAAAGCTAACTTTTCCTGCCCTTGCAGAGAGCCCGGTCCTTTTTCCCGTAACTGAAAGCAGGTGATCCCCCCATCCAACGCTTTTTCGAGCACGTCAAGAGGCTGCTGCGCATTACTGGATCCCATAATGAAATATAAGAGATAGTCATTGTTTTTCAATCAATTCCACTCCTCTCGACAAGTCATGGCCACGCAAACGGAATGCTGCATGGTTCGTCGGCCCATGACCGTTTCCGAGGGATAGGCCATCTTCAATCGCTGCTTGGATGAAATATTTCGCGATCATTACCGCTTCGCTTACTGGCTTTCCTTTTGCTAATTCTGCCGTGATGGCAGCTGCGAACGTGCATCCAGTTCCATGGGTGTCCTTCGTTTCAATCCGTTTCGTTCGTAGTAAAAAGCGTACCCCCGTGTTGCTAATAAAAAGATCCTCCGCAAATTCCGTCTCCTTTCGATGTCCGCCCTTTACTACAATCGCTTGTGTTCCCATTTGAAGCAGTTGATTCGCCGCACGTTCCATATCTGTAAGGGTATGGATGGGCAGGCCCGTTAACACTTCCGCTTCCGGTATATTCGGCGTCAGTACAGCCGCGTTTGGAAGCAGATATTCCTTGAGCGCTTCGACTGCTGATTGCTCTAACAGGGAGGCACCCCCTTTTGCGATCATGACCGGGTCAATGACAAGTGGAAAGGATGGATAACTGCGCAATGTCTCTGCAATGGCTTTAATAATATCGGCAGAGAGCAACATTCCCGTTTTCGCAGCACCTACCGTGAAATCCGAAAGGACTGCATCGAGCTGAGCCGCCACGATGTCAGATTCTATGGGCTGAACCGCATGAACACCTAGTGTGTTTTGAGCCGTAATGGCGGTTAATACGGATGTTCCGAACGTACCGAGCTCTTGAAATGTTTTTAAATCCGCTTGTATGCCCGCACCGCCGCCACTGTCTGAACCAGCAATAGTTAATGAGACTGGTATCATTTTGCTGCCCCCTCCAGTTGGATTTGTTCAGAATCAACACTCGATCCGTTTAAGGAATAGAGGGCATTCAATAAGTGAAGAGCGAAATCTCCCGGCCCTTCCGCCTTGGATGCGGCCCTTTCCCCTGCCTTTTTATAAAAGGCGAGAGCTGAAGCAACGGCATGCTTCGCCTCGGCAGGTTCTATTGCCAAAAATGCAGCACATACCGCGCTTAGCAGACAGCCCGCACCTGTTATACGTGTCATGTGAGGGTGACCACCGGAAATTCGCATGACCGTTTTCCCGTCGGTCACCACATCGACCTCACCTGTTACCGCTACAAGGCAGTGATGCCGTTGAGCCAATTCTAGTGCAACAGAGGCAGTGTCTGCCGAACCCACTCCGGCATCCACCCCTTTTGCGTCCCATTCGACATTTGCCAACGCAGCGATTTCGCCGGCATTTCCCCGAATTAACGAAACGTCAAGATGTTGCAGCAATGTTCCAACTGCTCGTTTGCGAAACGGTGTAGCACCGGCACCAACAGGGTCGACAATCACTGGTTTTCCGTGTTTATTCGCACTTTTGCCTGCCTCGATCATCGCCTTCAACTTACTGGCATCGAGTGTTCCAATGTTCAATAAAGTGCAAGAGGAGAGGGCGGCAATATCAGCCGCCTCCTCGAAAGCATCCGCCATGATGGGTGAAGCGCCAATCGCCAGCAAACCATTCGCTTGAAAATTAGCAACGACGAAGTTTGTCATACAATGAATGAGCGGATTTTCCGCACGTAACTTTTGGATATAATCCATTTCGCTTATCATCCGCTAATCACACACTCTTCTGCGGTAGACCACTGTTCTTTTGTCCAAGCCATCTCCCAAAATTGCCATTCATAATAGCTGCTTTTAATAAAATGGGCTTTTACTTCTTCACGCCTTGCCGGAGACAACGACTCTGTCAGTTGATTCAAGCGCGTAATTTGTTCATTTGTTGCTGCTTCGAACCACTCCGAGCTATAGGTAGCGATCCATTTGTCATAGATTGGATGCTCGGGCTTGGCATTTTTCAAACGCTCTCCGATTTCATAATAGAGCCAGTAACAAGGGAGTAGAGCAGAAAGGGTCGCAGCAAGTTCGCCTTCCATGGCAGCTCTGTATAAATGGGAAGTATACGCATATGCTGCAGGAGCTGGCTTGAAATCAGCCAAATCCTTTTCTGTCACGCCAAGCAGGTCGAAAAATCCTTCATGTAATGAAATTTCCGCCCCACATGTCTCCTCGGCATGCTGTGCGAAACGTTTAACAGTCGAGAGATCTCGGGCCTGAACGGCCGCAAGTGCATGCACTTTCGCAAAGTGCTGCAAATAATAGGAATCCTGTAGTACATAATAACGAAACACGTCTTCCGGTAACGAGCCTTCAGCGAGACTGCGAACGAATGGGTGTTGGAAGCTCGCTTCCCAAATGGCGTCGCATTCCTTCCGTACCTCTTCACAAAATGTCATCTTCAACCACTCCTTTATCTTGTTGGAAAACCAAAAAAGCCGCCTTCACTCAACACAACGTTGAAGAAAGCGGCTCGCAAATCAGGCGGAATATCCCCTAGGAAGACGTGCGAATCCACTTCCCTCCGCTGGTATGATCCAGATCAGGTTCAAAGGGTCCATGTATCCATACACGTCTCAGTCTTTCGCAAAGACTCCCCTAGTGGTCTATCCTTTTTAGTTTTCACCATCACTATAACACAGTTTCCAAGTTTATCAAGCAGGGAAGAGGGACCAGTTATGTAGCGCTTGGTTTCCCCGTATCCGAACTGACACAGAGAAACACAACGTCCACATTGCTCCGGTTATACCAGTAATGCGATTCCTGAGCACTGTAAAATAACGATTCTCCTTTAGTCAGCTCATGCCGGTTTCCCGCAACTTCGACCGAGAGAACACCATCCAGTACATATACAAATTCCTGTCCGGAGTGAATAATCGGCTGTCCGCCATCCTCGCCAGGTTCAAGTGTCACACGCATCGGCATAAAATCCAGCAAATCATCCAATCCAGGCGCCAAGTTTTGATAATGGATGCCCGACGTGGCAATCCGGTCAATCATCAAGGATCCGCCGGGCTGTTCAGGTGCCTCCTCCTCAAAAAAATGGCCGGGACTGACATGGAGGACCATCGCAATTTTCTTTAATGATTCAAGTGTAGCTGACGATTTACCTCGTTCCAGCTGGGAGAGGAAACTAATTGAGAAGCCGGTCGCATCCGCAATATCCTTCAGCGTGAGCTTTTTTTGTTTCCTGATGGATCTGATCTTTAGGCCCAGTTCCTTAGACATCCAAGTCGCATCCTTTTTTTTCAGAAATTAGTTTCAAATAAAAATTCGATATTGACAGACTACTATTTGTTGATTAACATTATAACAAAATTGAAGTGGTACTTCAATTTATAGTGAACTTAGGGGGTAAGTGTATGGAGAAAAGGGATATGAGAAGGGTATTAATTGCAAGTTTAGTCGGAAGCTCTATCGAATGGTTCGATTATTTCCTTTACGGAACTGTTGCGGCTCTTGTCTTTAATACGATGTTTTTCGTTTCGGAAGATCCTTCAATTGGTTTAATACTAGCGTATGCATCTTTTGCATTGTCGTTTTTCATCCGTCCGCTTGGGGGTGTCATTTTTAGTCATATTGGGGATAAAATTGGACGCAAGAAAACGCTTGTTTTGACGTTAAGCCTTATGGGAATTGCGACATTCGGAATGGGACTGCTACCGACCTATTACGCGATCGGCATTTGGGCGCCGATTCTATTGATCACCTTGCGGCTTATTCAAGGGCTGGGCATCGGGGGCGAGTGGGGAGGCGCGATGTTGCTAGCTGTTGAATATGCACCGAAGGAAAAGCGTGGTTTTTTTGGATCTGTTCCGCAAATGGGCGTCACAATCGGGATGGTACTCGGGACGTTCGCTTTGTCTATTATGACTATGCTTCCGGAAGAAGCCTTCATGAGCTGGGGTTGGCGGGTGCCGTTCCTATTAAGTTCCTTGCTCGTCCTGTTTGGTCTCTGGATTCGTAAAGGTATTGAGGAAACGCCGTCATTCCGAGAAGTGAAAGCAAAGGGATCCATTCCGAAGGTGCCGGTTGTTGATACATTTAAATACCATTGGCGTGAAGTTTTAATCGCCATTGGAGCGAAAGTTGTTGAGACGGCGCCGTTTTATATTTTTGGGACATTCGTCGTTTCCTATGCGACGCAGCATGTAGGCCACACGAACAATGAAGTGCTTATGGCTGTCATGGTCGCAACCATTATTACAACGATCTTGATTCCTATTATGGGACGCCTGTCTGATAAGGTTGGAAGAAAGCCGCTTTACGTGTATGGAACGATTGCGATGGGTCTCTATGCGTTTCCGTATTTCTGGATGCTACATCAAGGCTCAAACCTAATGATGTTCATCGCGACAATTGTCGGCCTTGGTATCATCTGGTCACCGATTACAGCTGTTCTAGGAACGATGTTTTCGGAAATCTTTTCCGCTGAAGTTAGGTATACTGGCATCTCACTTGGCTATCAAATTGGAGCGGCATTAGCAGGTGGAACAGCGCCTTTGATTGCCACGGCGTTGCTTCTGAAGTTTAACAATTCGTATGTTCCGGTTGCTTTATATATCATTTTTACTGCCGGTGTATCACTGCTTGCCATTTGGGCGGTACGTGACCGGAGAGATCAGCACTTGGACGACATAACGGCAGTCCCTACAGAAAAGACAACGATTGGCAGTAAAGAGTTCAGCTAAGAAAAAGAAAGAGGGATCATATGATTACAATGAATGAAGCGCAAATAATGGTAATGTACGGCATGAAAGACGCCGTTCGAGATGTAGCAGATGTGCTCCATTCACTTGCGGCCGGAAAGGTGGAAAACCCGCCACGGACAGTCATTGAATTCCCCGGGCAGGATGCCTCCATTCTTTATATGCCTTGTGCAGATTTGACCGAGGGCATCGCGACAAATAAAACAGTGTCCATCTTCCCGAGGAATCCCAAAACGAACGGCATGCCGACGACCCAAGGGGTTATCTTAGTCACGGATGCCACGGATGGCCGGCATCTCGCTCTCTTGAATGCCTCTTATTTAACCAGATTGCGGACCGGTGCCATGAGCGCATTGGCTACAGACCGTTTGGCAAGACCAAACGCCTCCGTCTTATGTGCAATTGGAACCGGGGGAATGGCTTATGAACAAGTTCTTGGTGTGCTGGAAGTCCGTTCCATTAAGGAAATTCTGCTAGTCAATCCGACTGAATCAAAAGCGGTGGCGTTTGCAGAACGGCTGCGAACGGAAGGAAGGGTAGGAGAAGAAGTTCAAATCGAAGTGGTAAAAGACGTCGATTCTGCCGTTCGTCGGGCGGATATTATAAACTGTGCAACTCGGTCAGCGACACCGGTATTCAGCGGGGAGGCCGTACAGCCCGGAACCCATGTGAACGGAGTGGGCTCCTATTTGCCTCATATGCAGGAAGTCGATGAAACCTTTATTTTCAACTGCTCTAAAATCGTAGTGGATGATTTGCATGGCGTGAAAGAAGAAGCGGGCGAACTGATCCACGCCGCCGAGCAGACAGACTGGTCATTCGATGATGTACATGGAGAACTCGTCGACCTTGTCACAGGGCAAATCAAAGGACGCATTCACGAGGAGGAAATCACTTTCTTCAAATGTGTGGGTGCAGCCTATTTTGACCTTGCTGTTGCGAAAGGGGTTTACCTGAAAGCGGAGAAGGAAGGCCATGGCGCAAGAGTGGATATATAATATAGAAGAAAAACGGCCTTGTGAGGGCCGTTTTTTTATTCGTGAAATGAGATGAAGAGAAGCCGTTCTCTTCTCTTTATTAAAAGACAGCTTCTTCAAATCCTTTTGCTGCAATCGTTCCGTTCTCGATCTTCTCTACAAAATGGCAAGCGGCTTGATGTCCGGCTTTCATATCACCATGAGTAGCTAGTTCTGGCACATCCGTCTTACATTTCGCTTGGGCAAATGGACATCTTGTATGGAATCGGCATCCAGAAGGGGGATCAATTGGCGAAGGCACATCCCCAGTTAGGACGATATGCTTTTTTTCGCGAGTAGGATCCGGCACAGGGATGGCAGATAGCAATGCCTTTGTATAGGGGTGTTTCGGGCTCTCGAAAATTGAATGTTTATCACCGATTTCTACGATTTTCCCAAGGTACATGACGATAACACGGTCTGAAATATGCCGGACAACGCCTAAGTCATGGGAAATAAATAAATAAGTCAACTGGAATTCATCTTGTAACTCCTCCAATAGGTTTAGCACTTGCGCTTGAATTGAAACATCTAGAGCGGAGACTGCTTCGTCACAAATAATCAGTTTTGGATCGACTGATAAGGCGCGGGCTATTCCGATCCGTTGCCGCTGACCGCCTGAGAATTCGTGTGGATATCGATCAGCCTGGTATTCATTTAAGCCGACAATTTCCAACAGTTCAATAATACGCTTCCGTCTGTCTTTGGCGGGCAGTACTTTTTGGATGGTCATCGCTTCATCCAATACATCTGCTACTGTTTGCCGTGGATTGATGGATGCGTACGGATCTTGGAAAATAATTTGCAAGTCTTTTCGGTGCTTGCGCATGCTGCGCTTGGATAAAGTCGTCAGCTCTTCTCCGTTGAATACGACAGACCCTTCCGTTGGTTCCTCGAGTCGGAGAATAGCCCGGCCTGTAGTCGATTTACCGCAGCCAGATTCACCTACGATGCTGACCGTTTCCCCTTCGTAAATGGTAAAGCTGATATCATCGACCGCTTTCACATAATTGATAGTCCGGCCCATCATGCCGCCTTTAATCGGAAAATACTGTTTCAGTCCTTCGACCTTCAGCAATTCTTTTTTCACCATAGACCATCACCTCCGATTCGCCTTCCCATTTTTCAGAATAAATCCAACAACGGATATCATTGCCTTGAGGATCTTTCATTAATTCTGGCATTTCTCTTCTACACAGGTCGGTCGCAGCCGGACATCTTGGTGCAAAGCGGCATCCGACCGGCATGTCTTTGGGATTCGGCACATTGCCTCGAATCGGTTCCAATTTCTTCATTTCTACGTCATGACGGGGCAATGAATTCAGCAAACCAATCGTATAAGGGTGCTTCGGTTTTTGGAACAGTGTCAGAACATCCGAATACTCAACGACCTGCCCGGCGTACATAACGGCAACAAAATCGCATGTTTCTGCAACGACTCCTAAATCATGCGTTATCATGATGACTGACATGCCTAAACGCTTCTGCAATCCACGGATTAGACCAAGAATCTGAGCTTGAATCGTAACATCCAATGCAGTTGTCGGCTCATCGGCTATTAATATTTCAGGATTACAGGCGAGTGCCATAGCGATCATAACCCTTTGCCGCATACCACCTGATAGTTCATGCGGATATTGCTTGACTCGTTTATCAGGAGAAGGTATACCGACAAGCTTCAATAAGTCGACCGAACGGAGAAGCGCCGCTTTTTTTGACATGTTCTGATGCTTCATGATGGATTCACTAATTTGCTGTCCTACTGTAAAAACGGGATTTAGGGATGTCATCGGCTCCTGAAATATCATAGAAATTGCATTCCCGCGCAAATCTCGCATCTTCTTGTCAGAATAGGATAGAATGTTTTCCCCTTTAAATAGAACTTCACCGCTCTTTATTTCCCCATTAGTCGCCAACAGTTTTAGAATAGATAATGCAGTAATACTCTTCCCGGAACCTGACTCTCCTACAATTCCGAGGGTTCCTCCGGCTGGAAGTGAAAAATTGACACCGTCAACCGCTTTCACTTCTCCTTCATCTGTGTGGAAAGATGTGCGGAGCTCCCGCACTTCCAGTAATGTTTCTGTCAAGAAAGCCCACCCCACTTTCACTAAAATTAATTCAGATCTATCCGCTTGTTCAACAGTCGATACGAAATGTCGACTAGAAGATTGACGAATACAAAAAGGAATGAAATAACGAGAACGGTCCCTTGGACAATTGGAAAGTCCCTAGTCCGAATCGCATCAATCGTCAAGCGTCCCATTCCATTGATCGCAAAGATTGACTCCGTTAATACCGCTCCGCCAAGAAACCCGCCGAATTCCAGTCCAACAACTGTTATAACAGGAATCAACGCGTTCTTCAGCGCATGCCGATATATGACAATGCGCTCGCTCATTCCTTTTGCACGGGCTGTGCGGATATAATCCTGTCCGATCACTTCAAGCATTGACGATCTTGTCATCCGAGCTATAATGGCAGCTCCTCCCGTACCAAGAGTGATGACTGGCAAAATAATCTGGCGCCAATCATCTCCCCACCCGGACGCCCGCATTTTCATAAATTCCGGCATCCAGTCGGGCCCGATGGCAAACCATTGGATAAGCATGAGGCCGAACCAGAAATTAGGCATGGAAAGCCCGAATAACGCTATGAGCATGATTGTAATGTCAGACCATGTATAATGTCGCACCGCAGAGATAATTCCAGCAATCAATCCTAAAAATACGGCAAGGATCGTGGCGTAGAATGAGAGTTCGACGGTCGTCCAAAATCGGGCTTTAATCTCATCCATCACGGGACGTCCGCTTCGTATAGAATTTCCAAGATCGCCTTGTACTACGTTTTTCATGTAGTTGACATATTGAACAGGCGCAGGTTCGTTCAGTCCTAATTTTTCACGGATCTGTTCCACAGTTTTGGGAGAAGCTCCTTCACCGGCGATGATCTGAGCCGGATCTCCCGGAATTAAATACATTAACGAGAAAACGAGAATGGAGACGCCAATCAGGACTGGAATCGTCTGGAGCAGGCGTCTGATAATAAATTTTGACACGTTGATGCCCCTCCTTATTTTTTCATTTTCGGATCGAGTGCATCCCGCAAACCATCCCCGAAGATATTGAATGCCAAAACAACGAGAACAATCATGATTCCCGGAAAGAGCACAAGGTGCGGCGCCTCTCTCATGTAGGTACGCCCCTCACTTAGCATCGCTCCCCATTCAGGAGTCGGCGGCTTGGCGCCTAAACCTAAAAAGGCGAGTCCACTCGCCGTCAAGACGGCAGTAGCAATCCGAAGAGTCAACTGGACAATGATAGGTGATAGGACGTTTGGTAATATATGCTTGAATATGATTCTTCCATCCGATGCTCCGAGCGCTTTCACCGCATCAATGTATTCTAGTTTACGAACGGAAAGCGTGGATCCGCGAACAATCCTTGCGAATGCAGGAATGGAAAATATACCCACCGCGATAATGACATTTGTCAAACTGCCGCCGAGAACAGATACAATGGCAAGCGCAAGCAGAATTCCAGGAAAGGCAAGAAGCACATCCATCGTCCGCATGATGACTGTATCCAGTATGCCGCCGTAGTAGCCGGAAATAATTCCAAGAAAGACTCCGACTGCCCCCCCAAGTGCAACAGATAGAAAGCCGACTTTCATCGTAATGGCCATGCCATGAATAATTCGAGTGAATATGTCTCGTCCATAATTATCGGTCCCAAACCAATGCTCCGCGGACGGCGATTGGAGTTTAATAGAAATTTGGGTCGCATTTGGATCTGCTGTCGTGAAGAAAGGACCTAAAATTCCGGTAAGAATAAAAAATAAGATTAATGCACCACCGACGACGGCTGCTTTATTTTTCCTCAGCCTTCGCCAAAATCCCTTATACGCTTCAACTCTCGGGCTGGAGCGCTTTTGCCCAAATTCTGCAGCAGGCGTTTGTTGTACCATGATGAACACCTTCCCCCCAGATATTTAATAACCAATCAGTTGGCAGATTAGTTGGTTTACAGTAGCATACCATGAAACAGTATTTTGACAAACTTAATTTATTAGTATTTTTAGTGTATTTTTAATTATTCATTTATGGTATTAAGTTCCTATAATCACGTAAATTAACTAGAATCTTGTAAGTTAAAATCAAATCTACGAGTTACCTGTTATTACTTTCATACTAGAATAATTATTCTGAAATGTATTGTCTATTCAAATTTTGTATGCTATATTGCTTCTAACTATTGCAAATTGAGCAAGATGTTAGTTTGCAGTATGTTAATTACACAATAGGGGGAACTGAATATGAAATCAGCTGGGAAAGCAAAATGGCTGTTTGTCCTTGTATTGGCCTTTTCTATGATTCTTGCTGCATGTGGTGGGGGAAGCGGCAACAAATCTTCAGAGAAGGAGAATGGTGATACTTCAAGTAACATCGATGAAGGAAAAGGAGAAGGGGTGGAAGGCGGGGACCTTGTATTGGCTGTCCTGTCTGATGCATCTTCATTAGATCCAGCAGGTTCTAATGACGTCCCATCATCCGTCGTGCAAGCCAATATTTATGAAACATTAGTCAATCGGGATGATGACAATAAGATTATCGAAGGTTTGGCTACGAGTTGGGAAGCAATTGATGATACAACATATGAGTTCAAGTTGCGTGAAGGCGTAACATTCCATGACGGGGAACCGTTTAATGCGGAAGCCGTTAAAGTAAACTTAGAGCGGATTCTTGATCCGGAAGTGGCATCTCCAAGATATTTTCTATATGAAATGATTACAGAAATTATTGTTAAAGACGAATATACCGTTCAAATTAAGACAGAATATCCTTTCGCACCATTACTGGCTCACTTATCCCATAATGGCGGAAGCATGGTAAGCCCTAAATCGATCGAGGCAGATTATGCGGCAATGAAAAACGAGGAAAAATCGGGTTCCGTTATTTCGACAGCTCCAGTTGGCACAGGCTATTTCAAATTTGATAGCTGGACACCAGGTTCTGAAATTAAGTTGGTACGCAATGACGACTATTGGGGAGATAAGGTCCATGTCGATACGGTAACATTTAAAGTCGTTCCAGAAAGCGGAACGCGTAATGCAGATCTAGAAACAGGTTATGTTCATATCGCCGATCCGGTTCAGCCGAACGAAGTGGCTGATATGAATGCCGGAAGTTATGCAAAGGTAAATCAACAGACATCTTCCAGCTTGGCGTATCTCGGATTTAATACGGAAAAAGAGCCGTTCAACGATCCGAAAGTACGTAAAGCTATCTCCATGCTTGTGAATAAAGATGATATCAGTGAAGGCGTTTATGATGGATTCGGCGTCCCAGCGAAAGGTCCGTTGGCACCAGGTATCTTCGGTTACAATGAAGACGCAAAACCAGTCGAATATAATCCGGAAGAAGCGAAAAAGTTGTTAGAGGAAGCAGGGTATGGAGACGGGTTCAAAACTTCAATCTGGACGAATGACAACCCGCAACGTCAGCAAATTGCTGTATTGGTCCAGGAAGAATTGAAAAAAGTAAATATTGAAGCCGACATCAATGTGATGGAATTTGGTGCTTATCTGGATAAAACAGCTGCAGGAGAGCATGAAATGTTCATCCTTGGCTGGTCGAACTCCACAGGTGACGCAGACTACGGTATGTACGCTCTGTTCCACTCCTCCCAAAAAGGAGATCCGGGCAACCGCTCCTTCTATGAAAATCCGGAAGTCGACAAACTTCTTGAAGAAGGAAGACGAGAGTCTGATCCTGAAAAGCGAATTGAAATCTACAATAAAGTACAAGAACATTTAATTGAAGACGCTCCAATGGTGTATTTAATTCACACTGAATACCTAACAGGCGTTAGCAATAAAATTAAAGGGTTCTCCATCGACACATCTGGTATCTATCAATTGAAGAACGTTCAGTTTGTCGAATAATAAATAACAGGGATGCTGCCAATACGGCAGCATCCTATTTTTATTCCGGCAGAAGTGCAGGGGGGAAGTACCCAATCTGTATGTACTGCGGATTTTCTGCTTTCAGTTTATCCTTCAGCAGGGATGAGGCAGTGACATTGAGTAGCTAATCCGAGCTTCTCACATATATTACTCACTACCGAATTTTATCACTTTGCCTATAATATCCCCCTTTTTTATAGGGCCATGATGGCGGCTGTCCTTACTTAAAGAAGGTGAATCCCCCACGACAAAGTACTCATCATCTTGCAGAGTCATTGGATCAGAACCTTCTATGTCTTGTGTTATATATTCTGTTTTTAATAGATTGCCGTCTATGTACATTGTTCCATTTCGAAATTGAATTTCTTCGCCAGGCAGTCCAAGGACACGCTTTGCATGCTTTTGCTCATCTTCGTACAAATAAACAACGATGTCACCACGCTGTATTGGATTTGAATCGTAGAAATCTTTATCTACAACAAAGTGGTCTTGGTCATGAATAGTTGGCTCCATGGAACGGCCTTCGAAAACATAGGTGGTGGTCTGATTGGCAGATTGGCAGCCTATTAAAAATACCAGTGGAATGAAAAGTAGCAGCTTTTTCAAAACCTTTACCTCCCTTTGCCTAATGTGCTTCTTTCATTTTGATTTGAAAACGGTTTGGTTACAAGCAATATTCCCCGGGAAATACCGACAAATTATAGTACCTTATGTGGAAAATGTAGAAGTATAGAATATTAGAGCAGAGAATTTGATATTTGTATAGAATGAATTTTTAAAGGAAGCTAAATATCAAAGCGGATTTCCAAATGAAGGAAACGATGATATGCTTACTAATAGGGAAGAGGGGGAGATGAAGGGATGCAAAATTGCAAGTCGTGCGGCAGACTTATTAATTCAAGGACTTCCTTATGTCCATCTTGCAAGAATAAGTTTAAGAATAAACGGTTTTTAAGCTTAGCTATGAAAGGTATGACCATACTTGCGGTATTTTTAATATGGGGACATTTTCAAATGAAGCGCGCTAATGCACCAGAACAGACAGTGCAACGCATATATGAAGCAATAGTAAACAAAAATGAAAAAGCTCTTGCCAAGGAATTAAATATGGATGGGGAGCAGGATTCACGCGCAATTTTATCGTGCTTGGCTAGTCAAGGACTGCCAGCATTTAATGAAAAAATGCAACAAGCGGCAGGGAATGTCTATAGAAACGGCAATCCGCAGACAATTCGGCATGAGGATGGTCAAGACATCCTAAAGTTTACATTGGATAAGAAATTAGGGATATATAAAGTAGTGAATGTCGGATTAGTAGATATGAAGCTAGGAACCACGAAGAATGGTCTTTCTGGTTCGAGTGAAAACCGCTTTCCTATCGAACTGCTTAAAGAAAATGCAGTTTACTCGACGAATTGGCGAGATGGAAATACGTTGTTCCATCTGTATGTCGCTACTACCGAAAATCTGCCTGGCCTTGAGGCTGATGAAGACGCGAGCATAGAGAGTAGTTATGCCCTATTCCTCGCAAAGGAGAATGAAAAACAAGGAGTGCTGCAGAAAGGTGTCATTCCATCTATTCTGAAGAAAGAAGACATTCATGAGTGGAAGTTAGAAAGCCGGCGCTTTCTCGGTTTTATTGACAATGAAACATCTCTCGCTTTGTGGACGCTGGAGAACGGGAGCATGAGCCAAGTTCAATTTGATGGTCAGCCAAGCCTTCCTTTAGTTGATGGACAGGTGAAATTGATTGAGGATAAATATTTGCAGACGTACGAATCGGCCCACGGAAAAGAAGGATGGACATTCAAGACGTGGGTTTGGAACCCCGATCAATTGCAATTCCATCATTTGCATTCGGAATCCTATACAAACGACAGGCCTTACGGGGTTGAGACAGGGCAGCATAAAACAGAACTTTGGAATGAATATGAGGCGTATTATGATACATTCCCTCAATTTACTTTCACCAAGCAATCGGCGGAATTATTGAAAGATGGCATGCTCTTGCATACTGATGTCCAACTGGGAATGTCAATTCAAGATGTTCTTCAGATGCTTCCAGACCCTTATGATCAAGACTATTACAATGGAGGGATCTATTATGCTTTTCCTGGCGGGAGAACCTTTTTCTATGCCGAATTGTCAGGGGAGGTAACGTATGTAACGCTCAGCGGGAGCTCATTGACAAATAATCAGGAGGAGCTGCTAGAGATTCTAGGCACACCTGAGCGAGAAGGATATGATGAGATGAATGATGAGTATTATTACTCTTATAACTTTGGGCAAAACCAACTCAGAGTGGATAGAAAGAAGGACGGCAGAATCGTTTCCTTGTGGCTTTCCAAACGCCCTAATTAGCACTTTGTTTTGATCATAATCTATCCCTTTCCTGAAGAAATTTCTATATATAGATAGAGGAGGGGGAAGATATGGTCAAAATTGTATTAGATGCCGGACATGGCCAAGGTACATTGGGCAAGCAATCACCAGATGGAGAACGCGAATGGGGCTTCAACAGCCAGGTCGTCGAAGCTCGTGAGGCTAAACTGAAAGCTTATGAAAATGTCGAAGTGCTGCGGGTGGATGATTCTACGGGCAAGACGGATATACCTCTGGTAGAACGGACTAATAAGGCAAATAAATGGCAAGCGGATGTCTATGTGGCAGTTCACCATAACGCTAATACGGGCAGCTGGGGAAATTGGACAGGCGTTGAAACGTTCACTTTCAATGGACAATCTGTCAGCACGAAATCAACGGAACTCGCCAAGCTTGTTCAACCTCGAATAGCGAAGGCCATGGGCTTGACGGATCGCGGAGTGCGACAAGCCAATTTTCATGTGCTGCGTGAGACCAAAATGCCGGCGATCTTAACGGAAGGCGGCTTTATGGATTCCTTTATTGATATTCAGGCTCTTCGATCTACTGACAAGTTACGTGCACAAGGGGAAGCGATTGCGGAAGCATTGGCGGTTTATTATAAATTAAAAAAGAAATCGGTGGAAACCGATGCGTATGACAAGGACCCCTTCCGTCTCCCGGATTTACAGAGGAATTTCAATCGGCGGTCGATCTAGGGATTACGAATGGAACATTTCCACGTCTGTTGGCTACACGGGAGGAAGTGGCTGTCATGATTGTACGGGCACTTCGGACGTTTATTTAATAAAAATGGAAGCACTCATTGAAGGGACACATGTTGACAGTGTCCTTTTTCAATTAATCTTCCAAAAGCAAAACACACAAATAAGAAAGATACTAGAACCACCTGTTCATTATCAAGCAAGATTCTCCGAGACGTAAATAATAGAAGTCCAGGATCCCTGCTGCCCTGGACTTCTCATGTGGTACGTAATTAAATCATTCATATTTGCCTTTCAACGGAACGAATCTTACTTCACCTAGCACTTTCTTGCTTATTTTTCCGTCCGCATCCTTATTCAACAATAGTAATTGTTGGAGTGAAGGAGGTCCGGCAGGGATGATCATTGTACCGCCTTCAGCCAATTGTTCCGTTAGTTCAATTGGGATTGTTGCGGCTGCCGCGGTGACGATAATCCGGTCGTAGGGGGCATATTCCTTCCAGCCTATGCTGCCATCATCGGTTTTGAATTGGATGTTTTCGAAGCCAGCTTTTTGTAGTCTCTGTTTCGCCTGATCTGCTAATGGTTTAATGCGTTCAACCGTGTAGATCTGCTGGACGAACGGAGCAAGCATGGCAGTTTGGTAACCTGACCCCGTACCAATTTCCAATACTCTTGATTCTTTTTGTAAATCAAGGGCCAAGGTCATCTCGAGGACCAAAGATGGCTGTGATATAGTCTGTTCATAGCCAATCGGAATGGCTTCGTCCAAGTAAGCAAATTCCTGTAATGTATCCATAAACAAGCTGCGGTCTAGCTGCTTGAAGTGTTCGATGATCTCGTTCATCTGATTCTCCACTAGGTGCCCTCCTCCCGTTCTTTACTAATCAGCTTACCGAAAATGGAAGGGCTTAAACATTCGCGAGGTTTAATTTGAATGAACAAGAGAAACTTTATATAGATGGAGGCATTTCAATTAATGAACTGTCTTAATTTAGTTTGTAATATCAAAGGGGTCATGGCTATGTATGAAATACCAGAAGTGGAGCAAAGTTTGCGGTGGCCGAGTGGGTCTTTGGAGACGGCTACATTCGGGATGGGTTGTTTTTGGGGACCGGAAGCACGCTTCGGAAGTTTAAAGGGGATTGTGCGGACACGGGTCGGATTTGCAGGCGGCACGACAGCCTCACCGACGTATCGTTCAATGGGGGATCATACAGAAACGGTAGAGGTGGATTTTGATCCGGAGTTGATTACATATGAAGAAGTTTTGCGTCATTTTTGGCGCAATCATTATCCAAACCGGGATGAATATAAAGGTCGTCAATATATATCATTGTTGCGTTATGGAGGGAACCAGCAGAAGGAAACAATCGATCGCATCAAAAAAGAGATGGAGCAGGAAATGGGTGAGCCGATTGAGACAGACATCGGTCCGTTCGAGAACTTCACATGGGCAGAGGAGCGGCACCAAAAATATTATTTGAAACGATATCCGCGAGCTTTGGAACAGCTGCACGAGTTTTATCCTGAACCTGAGCTACTAGTGAATTCGACTTTGGCTGCCCGATTAAACGGTTTTGTGAAAGGCTTTGGATCACGTGCCAGTTTGCTTGCGGAAATCGAAGAGTGGGAGATGGACAATGGCGGTGAGAAGAAACGGCTTGAAATGAAATTGCGCAATATGAAATGGTGATGAGCGGATTCGTTTCATGGGACAAGGAAGAAATGGGTAGCAAATGAAATGAATACGTAAGGAGTCCAGCTGCCTGTAAACGGGACTGCTAGAGGCGACCAATTTGCCTTTTTCTTTTCTGTTCAGTTTAAATACCCATTTTTTATATGGAACAGGCATCAAGACCGGTGCGATAAGCTCGGTCTTTATTTGTGTTTGATTGTATATTTAAATAGTATTGACATATCTAAATTGAGAGTCTATTCTGTTAGAAGAATACTGTATACAGTAGACGGAGGCGAGGCATTTGTCCGAACTCATTGTGAAACGTACAACATTGAAACAACAAGTCTATGACTACTTGAAAGATTCTATTCTGCTAGGAGAATTTAATCCTGGGGAACGACTGATAGAGGAAAAAATTGCGGAAACATTGAATGTCAGCAGAAGTCCGATTCGGGAAGCTGTTCGTATGTTGGAGAAAGATGGTCTATTAAACGTTCATCAAACTGGAGGTGTGACGGTTGTGAATCCGACGATTGAAGATTATAGAAGTCTTTATGAAGTCCGGGTTGAGATGGAATCATTGGCGGCATATTTCGCAGCGGAACGATGTGACGATTCGGAAATTGCATTGATGGAGACTTCTATCCAAGAGATGGCGCATGAAATTTCCATTCACAATCTAAAAGGGCTATTACGGGTCAATTTTAATTTCCATGAAATTATTGTCCGTGCCAGCAGAAACCCGTTTCTCATTTCCATGACACTGCAATTAAGGGGTATCAATAGTTTTTATCGACGAGCGATCGTCGAAGGGGATCCGCGAAACATGGAAAATGCATTGCGGGATCACGAAGAAATATTCTTTGCAATCAGGAAAAGGGATCCAGATTTTGCGAGGGAATGCATGAGAAAACATATTGAACATGATTACCAGGCTTTCATGAAAGCTGTTCAGAAATAAGGGAGGAGAAGGTCGAGTTGGATCGTAGAAAACCGTTACAAGGGGTACGGGTTTTGGAACTTGGAAATCTCGTGGCTGCACCGTTTGCCGGGAAATTATTTTCAGAATTCGGAGCGGAAGTCATTAAAGTCGAGGAGCCTAAAAATGGAGATCCGCTGCGCAATTGGCGGGTGATGCATCATGATACATCTGTTTGGTGGTATGTGCAAAGCCGAAATAAGAAAAGCGTGACGATCAATATGCGTGACCCGGAAGGACAAGACATCGTCAAGTCGCTCATAAAAGAAGCAGATGTCGTCATTGAAAATTTCAAGCCAGGGACATTAGAGCGGTGGGGCCTCGGATACGATGAGATGAAAGCTGTCAATCCATCCATCATTTTGACCCGCATCTCGGGATATGGGCAAACAGGGCCCTATAAAGAGAAACCTGGATTCGGAAGTGTTGCGGAGGCAATCGGCGGTCTGCGATATTTGACCGGTTACCCAGATCAGCCGCCAGTCCGCGTCGGCATTGCAATCGGGGATATGATCGCCGGTCTCTATGCGGTTATCGGAACATTAATGGCGCTGCGGGCCAGAGACCAGGATGCAGATAGACAGGGGCAAGTTGTGGACGTGGCATTATACGAAGCGGTGTTTAGTTTACTGGAAGGTATTCTTCCAGAATATGATTTGACCGGACAAGTGCGTGAGCGGACGGGGACTACGCTGCCTGGCATTGCACCATCCAATACATACAAATGTGCAGATGGAAAACACGTAGTCATTGGTGGCAATGGAGATCGGATCTTCGAACGCCTCATGACAGCAATCGGACGGGAAGACATGGCGACAAATCCAGCCTATGGGTCAAATCAAGGCCGTGCGGATCATGTCGAACTCATCGATGAGGCAATTGAAGCGTGGACTCTGCAACATAGCTTGAAAGAAGTTCAACAAAAACTAGATGAAGCTTCCGTGCCGGTCGGGCCAATATTCGGCATCCAAGATATTGTGGAGGATCCGCATTATCAAGCGCGTGACATGTTAAAGGAGGTCACTTTGCCAGGAGGCGAAAAGCTGCTTGTTCCGGGCATTGTGCCGAAGCTTTCCCATACACCGGGGGATATCGAATGGAACGGCCCGACATTAGGAGCGCATAACGAAGAAGTCTATTCCGCCTATTTGGGATTGACGGAAGATGAACTGTCCCGATTGAAGGAAAGGGGAATCATCTAATGGCCAAAGTTGCGATTATCGATGTCAGTCCAAGAGATGGTTTGCAAAACGACCCACGCATCGTGTCGACAGAAGACAAAGTGCAGTTAGTCGAAAAATTGGTTGCTGCCGGTATTGGCAAAGTTGAAGTGACCTCTTTTGTCCATCCGAAGAAAGTACCGCAGATGGCAGATGCCAATGAAGTGATGGAATCTTTGCCAGAAAATCTTCCGCTTGCAGCTGTCGCATTGATTCCAAACGTAAAAGGGTATGAGCGAGCGAGAGAACATCGTTTTCGCGAAGTAAATTGGGTGAGTGCGGCAACGGAAACCTTTAACGAGAAAAATATCGGTATGACGATTGCAAAGAATTTGGAGCAATTCACTGAAGTGGTGAAACGGGCGAAGCAAGATGACGTAGATGTCTGTTTTTCCATCGCCGTGAGCTTCGGTTGCCCTTATGAAGGAGAAGTTGCTGAAGACAAGGTGCTAGAGATCGTTAGACTTGTGAAGGAGGCAGGTGCCGACCGTATCAGCATTGCGGACACGATCGGGATTGCCACGCCGGACCATGTCGAAAGGTTAATGAAAAAAGTCTTGCTGGAAGCGGGTTCTACGCCAGTCGCCATCCATTTGCATGATACGCGCGGGCTTGGACTAGCCAATGCGTACGCCGCCTATCAAGCAGGCGTAAGGATTTTCGAAACATCCGCCAGCGGCATCGGCGGCTGTCCATTTGCTCCTGGAGCAGCAGGCAATTTGGCAACGGAGGATTTGGTTTATTTATTTGAACGGATGCACATCGATACAGGCATCGATTTTACAAAAATGTTGGAGGCCGCTGATTTCGCGGCAAGTTTATCAACGAAGACACCTTTGGGACGCATTCGGCACGTAGAAAAAAAGAAGAAAGAGGGGAAACAAAAATGAAGAAGTGGATGAAAGGCCTGGTAGGTACAATGGCCGCTGTGTTGATGCTGGCTGGCTGTAGCGACAAAAAGGAAACGGAAAAAGGAGAAGCGGCGACTGGATCGGGCGATGGCTATGAAGAAGTGACAATTCGCCTTGCATACAATTTGCCGCAAGATCACCATATCTCAATCGGTGTGGAAAACTTTGCAAAGGAAGTAAAAGAAAAATCGGGTGGAAAAGTAAATGTGCAAGTATATCCGGCTGGACAGCTGCTAAGCGATAAAGACATGAACCAGTCCATCCTTTCTGGCGGCGTGGAAATGGGCGTCAACTCTTCGACACTTTGGGCATCCACAGTTCCGGCAATGGGTATTTTCGATGTTCCGTATGTATTCAATGACTACTCAGCTGTCGGGGAAGCCTTGAACGGAGAGTTCGGTGACAAGCTTCGCGGAGCTATGGAGGAAAAAGGCGCGAAAGTATTAATGTTTGCGGATTATGGTTATGTTCAATTTGCAAATAATAAACGCCAATTGAAGTCTCCGGAGGATTTCAAAGGATTAAAGATCAGAAGTATCGGAGATTTACCTTCTGAATTGATTCAAGCATATGGTGCTTCTCCTGTGTTCATGGGTGGCGGCGAAGTATACATGGCACTTCAACGAAACACGGTCGATGGCGCCACTTCCGGGACAACGGCGATGCTTCAGCGGAAGTACGACGAGGTCACGAAGTATTTGACGATTAATAATTATGCTTATTTGGAGTTCTTGCTTGCTGTGAATAAAGATTTCTGGGATGGCCTTCCTGAAAAGACACAAGACCTGTTGACGGAAGTTGCCGGTGAAACGGAAGTTTGGATCCGTGAACAAGCTGAAAAAGAAGATGCTGAGTCGGCAAAAGCGTTGGAAGAGAAGGGCATGGATGTCTACGTCGTGCCGCAGGAAGAATTGAAAGAGTGGAAAGAAGCGGCAGCACCAGTCCGTGATGTGTTTGTTGAAAACGCGGGTCAATTGGGACAAGAGTTGCTCGACATGGTAGATGAGAAATAACTGGCTAGGGGGAAACACTCGTGAAAGTGGTTTATCGAATCTGTGATTCAGTCATACGTTGGGGTGCATACGTAGCGGGCATTCTCATCCTGTTGACGACCGCCATGACGTTTTATGAGATCGTATCCAGAGGCATTTTCCATAAACCGACGTCATGGGCAACCGAATTATCCATTTATGCTATTATTGGCAGCTGTTTTCTTGGAAGCGCGTATGCAGTCCGAACCTATGCCCATATTACGGTGGATTTATTGATCAATAACGTGAATGATCGGTTTAAAACGGTATTGGCCTACATCTCCAATTCCCTTGGCTTATTATTCAGTGTGATCTTTACAATTTATTGTTTTCGGCATGTCATTAAAACATTCGAGTTAGAAACAAAATCAGCGTCTTTGCTGCGCATTCCGATGTATTTGCCGGAATCCTTCCTTATCATTGGAGGGGTTCTGCTATGCATCGCATTCATTCTGCAGCTCATTGACGGGGGCATTCATAAGGGAGGGGAACAGCTATGAATCTATTTTTCACCGGTGGATTAGGTGTCCTTCTCTTGCTAGGTCTTCCTGTCGCCTTTACGCTGAGCTTACTTGCGGTTGCCGGAATGTATTTCTTTAATGGGGGAACATTTGCGTTTATGCAGATACCGATCATCTCCTATAAATCACTGGATGATTTTACGCTGACAGCGCTTCCGATGTATGTGCTCATGAGTCAAGTATTGCTTGTCAGTGGAGTCGGGCGTGACCTGTTTGAAATGGCGAGCAGATGGTTCCGCCATTTTCCAGGCGGCCTGGCGATTGCGACACTATTTTGTTGTACAATCTTCTCGGCAATTTCGGGTTCCAGTGTTGCTACGGCCGTAACCGTCGGTGCAGTGGCGTTGCCTGAAATGGTTAAACGCGGCTATAACAAACGACATGTACTAGGCTTGCTTGCTGCAGGCGGAACGCTGGGAATTTTGATTCCACCGAGCATCCCGATGATCATCTATGGCTCCGTTACTGGAGAATCCGTTGGAAAACTGTTCGTGGCAGGAATCGTGCCGGGTATTGTTCTAACGCTTGCCTTCATGATATTTTCCGCCTATCAGACGCGCCATATTAAAGACGCGCCGGCTACGTGGGATGAACGGTGGGAAGCTTCGAAAAAAGCGGTATGGGGCTTGTTGCTGCCGGTTATTATTATTGGTGGAATTTACAGTGGTATTTTTACTCCAACTGAGGCAGCTGCAGTCGGCGTCGTCCTCAGTTTCGCAATCACTATTTTAGTGTACCGCAACTTGACGATGGCTGCCATGCGAGAAATTTTAATTAATACCGTGAAAACAAACGCTATGATTTTATTCATCATCATCGGTGCCATGCTGCTTGGGTACATCATGACCATCTTGCAAATTCCGCAAACTATTGTTAACTTTGCAACGTCCCAAGACATCTCGCCATGGATCATCTTTGTGTTAATTAACATCGTGCTGCTTATACTGGGGATGTTCCTCGAAACGGTGTCCATCCTCGTCATCACTTTGCCGATTCTCTATCCGATCATTATGGCACTCGGCTTCGATCCGATCTGGTTCGCCATCATCATGGTCATCAACATGGAGCTGGCCCTGATATCACCGCCAGTCGGCATGAATCTGTTCGTTTTAAAAGGCTTGAACAAGGAAAACACCATCAGCGAAATTGTCAAAGGCGTCATCCCATACGCCGTCATCATGCTCGTATTCATGGTTATCCTTTCGTTCTTCCCGGAAATTGCTACGTTTTTGATTCATAAGGATATTAAATAAACGAGGAAACCTGCAACTGCTATTAAATGGTGGATTGCAGGTTTTTTTGTTTATGAGGGGGCGCGGGGGATGCTTGGTGTCACGTGGGAATTGCTCGGAAAAATGGATGATTGCTCGAGTAACCGTAGTAGAAGTGTTCGAAAACCTGTTACATTTCCTCTTCTTATTAGTTTTCCAGCCACTATACAAGTAACCTGGCCAAATGCGAACCGCTCGATTATGCCTTGGAACCACTCGAATAATTTTTTATTCGCTCGTATCTTATCTTCTACCGCTCGTATTCTTCAAGGACCTCTCGTATGCTGCCCAAACCGCTCGATTAAGCTAGGTAACCGCTCGTATATTTTTTTAACCACTCGTATCATATCCGAAATCATATCAATCCTTTAACAAAAAATCGCCAGTCATGAAGCTTTCCGTTTCTATAATTAGTTGTACTTAAAATAGTCATCGGATATTTTATATTTTTCTAAATTTACCGTTTTGAAAGCGTTTACATAATAATCTTGCGGGTAGTGAAAAAACAAAGGGCCCGCAACGGGTCTAATTGGTGATGGAAGGAGGTGTGTTCTGTGAAAAGGCTACTATCCATAGGCGGTATGTTATGTGTCAGTCTCTGGCTTGTTCCGTCCCTTGTTCACGGAGAAGAAGTAAGTGAAACTAAACAAAAATTGAAGTCACCAGGACTTGTGAGCAGTCTTCTAGATGGAGTTGGAAAAACGGCCGATGGCACGGTCCAATCGGTGAACAACCTGGTTGAAACGACAGTTGATGCGGTAGATCAGACTGTCCAGGATACGTCAATATTTGTCACTGAAACTGTGGTGCCTGGCAAGATGACGCAAGACGAGCCAATGTCTGGTCAAATCCAACGGACTGCAGAATTGGTTGATAAGACTGCGCAAAATGTTACTCCAGTCGTAAAGTATACGACAGGTACCTTAAAGAAAACAGTGGCAGAGGTTAATAATGCGGTCGAAGAGTTGCCCAATATCCCAATTGCAAAACCGGTCGCCGAGGCGGCAGGACGAACTGTAGACGAAACGGTGGCATCAGCTGAGGATGTCGTAAATACTACAGTCAGCACTGCAAATCAAACTGCACAAGATACAATCCGTTTCTCGTCCACTTCAGTCAAGGCACTAGTAAATCCTCAGTCGGACAAACCGGTTGTGGATCTTTTGAATGGAGCTGGAAGTTTAGCGGGTTCGACGGTTTCCAATGTCAAACCCGTATTAGAATCAACAACGGCAACTGTCCAGACCGCTGTCTCCGGTGTGAATGAAACAGCCGAGCAACTGCCAGAGGTCCCTGTAGTCAAACCGGTTGCAGAGGAATTAGTCAAAACTGTGGAAGAGACAGTCAACTCGGCAGATGGGATTGTTTTCTCTACTGTCGATGCTGTGGATCAAACCGTCCAAGATACTGTAACGATGGCGTCCAACACAGTCGGAGGACTGACCGAGCCCAAATTGAGTTCTCTGATGGATTTAACAACGGACACAGAGATTTTGCTCCACTCAGCTCTGTCAAATGTCGGCTCAGTTGTGAATGAAACATCCAACACATTACGAACTGTACTGACAGGGAGCTCACGTACCGTAGGGGTATTGCCGGTTATATCAGCAAATGAAAAACCTGATTTTCAAGAAGGGAAGACGCCGGCTGTCAGTCAAAATCATAACTCGGCAGTTGTAGAAATGCCTGCTCCAATCCCGGAAGAATTAATCAATACAGAGCCAGGTCAACAGGTTGAGGTCATTGAACCTTTGGGCACAACGGATCAAGAAGTACCGACAGCTTCTTCGTTAGAGGTAAGCAAGCAGATATCATTTGAAAGACAAGAGAAGAGTGCTAAAGCTCTAGACATGGCAGAGCAGAGCCAATCCAATGATTCAATCAATGGAACTAGAATAGAGTTAAAGCGGAATATGGAGGAACTGTCAATTAATCAAATGGCAACCTCCAAACGACAGCAAAACAACTCAGGGAGAACTCTACAAGATGATGGAAGATTGTATAATGCACCATTGATGATAACTGGCAGTACAACATCGATCACCTCACCAATGATGTTTGCTTCTGGAGGATCCGACGTAGTCCCAAGCGTGTTGACAAGAACAGCATGGGTGGAATTTATGTGCCGACAACAATGGCTGCTTGCCGATACAGCAATGTACTCTCAGTGGGAACATGCTCCGCCAGGGCAACCGCCAGCATACTCTCCTTTTTTACTAGAGAATAATAACTAACGTAAAAAAGGAGAGAAATAAACATGAAAAATACTAATCTAAAGTATGGTTTCTTATCACTTGGTGTATGTACGGCGATCTTGCTGGCTCCGGCGATGGCGAATGCAGATGAGACTTCAGATAACAGCTTCCTCGATGTGGAACTGAATTTATTGGACAATCAGGAAAGTGATCCGGCTTTGCTGAACGTAGAACTAACAAATGTTCCAGTAGTCGGCGATGTGAAGGTGAGTGTCCCCTCCAAAAGAGACGAAGACGGTGCTGCAAAAGAGACATTGGCTTCTGTTAATGTGGAGCGCGGAATAATTGAGGACATCGATGTGTCAGTTCTTGAGAAATCTGAAGAGAAAACAGATACGACTGCTGAAACAAAAAACTCTTTGGTATCAGTCGGTGTAAAGTCCGATTTGACGAAAGATCTGAATATCGGAGTGGCACCAAGTGAAAAGAGTGATAGCAACGGCTCGTCGTCCTATGACGGTGGTCTAGTCGAAGTGAATGCAGAGAATTTGCCTTTGCTAGGCGAAACGAATGTAGGTGTACTGGACA
>NZ_BQYK01000011.1:23254-39281 GCF_023168145.1 Sporosarcina sp. NCCP-2222 | reverse complement strand
TGAATGTCGATGTGGCAGCCAGTGATTTCTGGATGAATGAAGATTCGTATGCCTACAATGGTGGGCTCGTCGAAGTGAATGCGAAGGATTTGCCTTTGCTTGGTCAGACACATGTTGGCGTACTGGATCAACATGTCGCAGGTGAAGAGGAAGAGTATTCTTCCTCTTCCTCTCTAATTCAGGCAGGGCTTGTGAATGGTCTGCTTGACGGAACCTCGTTGAAAGTCGTTGGTAATGAAATTGAAACGACAGATGCCGGTTGGCTAAAAACGAACACGGGGCTTGGTCTCGAACTGGGATTGCCGATTTTGGATACTGTCACAGTCGAGGTGTTAAAAACGCAGCAATTGATCCCTTTTGCTCCTGGAGAAGAGAACGGCACCATACCGGATGGGGAAGCAACTGGTGATGACCCAACAATACCGGGAGAGGAACCAAACAATTCAGGGACAGACAAACCAGATGAACCCACTAATTCAGGCAGTGGTCCAACGAACCCTGGAGAGGAACCAAATAATCCGGGGAATGATACAAATCCAGGAGGGGATTTGATCAATCCAGGGAACGGTACGACAAATCCTGGTGAAGAATCAAACAATCCAGGAAACGGTATGACAAATTCTGGTGAAGAATCAACCAACCCGGGGAATGATCCAACAACTCCTGGAGAAGAACCGACTAATCCCGGTAGTAGTACAACCAATCCAGGGAGTGTCCCTACGAATCCTGGAGAGAGCTCTGCCAATCCGGGAGATAGCGCGACAAATGGCAATGGAATGAATCCTCCTTACACTGGTAGTGATTCTTCAACAGATGGCACATTCGAAGTGACGGACGAAAATGAAAATGTCATGCCGCCACTTGCTGCTGGATCGGGCGGAGGCTCAAGTGATGGACCGGATTCTGCAGTAGGAGAAGATGAGCAAGCGGATCATTCCGCTGAGGGTGGCGAAGATGCTCATGTAACGGATGACGCTAGCTTGAATATCGCGGGGCAGAAAAAGACTAATGGAGTAGCTGGGAATATGGCAATTACAACATTAAACGATTCCGAATCGCGGACTTCTTTGCCAACTACAGGTGGAGTCTGGGATGCAAATCGACTTGCGATTGTAGCGGGGCTTCTTTTGCTTTCTGGGTTGCTGCTCATGTTGTTTGGCATCGGCAAAATCCGTTTAGGCCGCAAGTCTGCATCGTGAAAGCGGTGATTCAATGAATCGTTTATTGCGATGGAGCGGAAGTTTATTCATAGTGGCAGGAGCCGGTCTTCTCATATGGCTCCTGCAAGGAAACGCGAAACAGAACGCACAGCAACAAGAATGGATGGACGCATTTCGAACGATCCAAGCGGAGAATGGATTGACAACTTCGCAGCCAGCAGATCAGCAGGTAAATCTCCTGCCGCCCCAGCATCTTGAAATTGAGGGGATGGAAGGTGTCCTAACCATTCCGGTGATTGATCTCGAATCTCCCGTCTGGCTGGGAGCGGACCAAGCCACTTTGGCCAAGGGGCTTGGAGCCATCGAAGATATGGACGAACCAGGTGTGAAAGATGGGAGCTATGCTATTGCTGGTCATCAAGCCCGTGTGTTTGGCAAACAATTCAACCGGCTGCACGAGGTGGACGTCGGTACCACGTTCACCTTCCAGACGGTAGATGAAGAAATGGAATTCAAAGTGTTTGATGTGACAATAGTCAAACCAGATGAAGTGGAAGTACTTGCTCCACAACAGGGCAAGGCACTGATGTCCCTGATTACCTGCTATCCAGAATACTCGAATGAATACCGCCTTGTTGTGCAGGCGGAACGAATTGATTCTAAGCAATAAAAGACTGGCGTGATCTCCTGGCAAGGGGAGAGCGCCAGTTTTTGTTTCAACTGAATCAAAACAGAAAGATCCCAGAGAAAAGTAGTATACAATAAGGGCTAGATATTGAAATTTGGGAATACATAAAAGGGGATGGTGGAAATCGAAGAGACGGTTGAATGGTGGAAAGCGATCGTCCAATCAATGAATGATGGGGTGCTCGTCATCGATCGGAAGGGAATTGTAAAGACAATCAATCCCGAATATACAAGAATCACGGGGGTGAATCCTGATATCATTGGTGAGCCTTTGCTTGCCCATCGTCCGGGGGCACAACTTCCAGAAACATTAAAAGACGGGAAGAGCAGGGTTGGGGTGTATCGGAAAACACGCGGACGGGAATATGTCGTCGACATGGCACCGATTCTTTTGGATGGTGAAATTATCGGCGCAGTATCGGTATGCAAAAGTTTGAATGAAGTGCATAAGCTCACGAAGGAACTGGCGGAACAACAAGAAAAAGTTGCCGAGTTGGAAAGGCATATGAGTTCCATTTATAAAGTACGATATACCTTTGAGGATATTATTACGAAAGACACGCAAATGAAGCACATCATGACGGTTGCCCAAAAGGCGGCTGGTACAGACCTTCCTATCTTAATTGCAGGCGAAAGCGGGACAGGAAAAGAATTGTTTGCCCAAGCCGTGCATCATACAAGTTTAAGGAGAGACAAGCCGTTTATCCCGGTCAATTGTTCTGCTATTCCTGAGACGTTGATAGAAAATGAACTATTTGGTCATGCAGAAGGCGCATTTCACGGAGCGTTGGCGGGAGGTAAAGCGGGTCTCTTTGAAATGGCGGATGGGGGAACGCTGTTTTTAGATGAGATTGGTGATTTATCAATGGACGTGCAGGCGAAAATATTAAGAGCATTGCAAGAAGGGCGGATTCGGAGAATTGGAGATGCCGCAGAGCAAAGAGTGGACGTGAGAATTGTCGCAGCAACCCATCGAGATGTAACGCAAATGATTACCAAGGGACTGTTTAGAAGTGAATTGTTTTATAGATTGAATGTCGTTAGTATGCAAATTCCGGCTCTTCGAGAGAGAAAAGGAGATATTCCTCTGCTGCTTCAATCATTTTTGCCAGCGCCCTATACAGTTGAACGGGATGTAATGGACCTGCTTACTTCGTATGAGTGGCCAGGCAATGTTCGCGAATTAAAAAATGTCATTGATTTTGCTGTATGCATGACGGAAGATGGCCAGATTTCCACTAAACATTTGCCGGAATTTATGAGAAAGCTCCTCCCCTTATACGCAGAGAATTCAAGTCTCCTGCCATTGCACCGAGCTGTAGAAAAAGCAGAAAAGACAATCTTGACGAATGCGCTTCGTAATGCAGGGACAACTGTTCCAGAACGGACCAAATTAGCAGAGGATCTCGGAATTTCTTTGGCTACTTTATACAATAAAATGAAAAAATACAATTTGAGTTGAGTTTTCTAGTTATTTAGAATGGATAAAATTTTGATTCTAAGAAATTAGAATGCTGGTTATAACGAGTATTCAAAAGAAAATAATGAGATGGAACCCGGAGATTGTTCCATATATTTAGAAGGGAAAAAGACCGAGCTGACGGCATTTTTCCTTTTCTTTTTGCTATCATTATTAGTAGATTCTAAATATTCGAGAGGTGATAGTCATGTTGCGGATAGCTTCAGGTGCAGGATTTTCTGGAGATCGGTTAGAACCGGCAGTGGAACTTGCACAGAGGGCCAGGTTGGATTATTTGGTCTTGGAATGTTTGGCGGAACGAACGATTGCTCTCGCTCAAAAAAGGAAGCAACAGGACCCGGCCTTAGGCTATGATCCACTATTAGAGAAGCGAATACGTTCTCTCTTACCCATTATCGCGAAAAACGGAGTACGAATCATAACAAATATGGGAGCTGCCAATCCGGTAAGCGCCGCGGAGAAGATTATTGAAATCGCAGAAGAGTTCAAGGTTCCCATTAAAGTTGCCGCAGTTACCGGTGATGATGTATTGATGTTCATACATAAAAATAAGGAAACTGTCGAATTTTTCCCCTCCTTAAATGAAAACGATTTCATAATCTCGGCAAATGCGTATATGGGAGCTGAGGCGATTGTAAAAGCTCTTGAAACAGGTGCGAATATAATCATTACAGGCAGAGTAGCCGATCCTTCACTATTTCTGGCTCCGATGATGCACCATTTCGGCTGGTCAGCAGAAGATGAAGAATTGCTTGGAAGAGGAACGGTCATTGGCCATTTGCTAGAATGCGGGGGGCAGATTACCGGAGGTTATTTTGCTGACCCTGGCATAAAAGACGTGCCGGACATGGCTCGTTTAGGATTTCCGATAGCGGAGATACAGCCGGACGGAACGGCGGTAATTTTCAAATTGCCCGAGACAGGCGGTATTTTAAATCGCATGACTGTGAAGGAACAGTTGTTATATGAAGTGATGGATCCAAGTGAGTATATGACGCCCGATGTCATTGCTGATTTTACTTCCGTTTGCATTCGTGAGGTAGGAACTGATCTGGTAGAAGTAACGGGAGGACACGGTAAAAAGAGACCGGAAGGGTTGAAAGCGAGCATCGGCTACGAGGCAGGTTTCATAGGAGAGGGCGAAATCACGTATGCCGGTCATAATGCATTAAAACGCGCGGAATTGGCGGGAGACATCGTTAAGACCCGGCTGCAAGATCGTTTTAAAGAATTAACAATCGACCTGATTGGCGTAACGTCTGCTCACCGAGGGGGGATCGATCGTTTTGGACAGCCATATGAAGTACGGCTGCGGGTCGCTGCAAAAGCAGAAAGTCTTGAGGATGCACAAATGATTGGCGAAGAAGTAGAGGCACTCTATACGAATGGTCCAGCGGGCGGAGGCGGGGCACGAAAATATGTACAGGAAGTAGTAGGTATCGTTTCAGCAATCGTGCCCCGTGAAGCAGTTCACCCGACTATCCTCGTAAAGGAGACATTATAAAATGAAGCGGAAACTATATGAAGTGGCCCATAGTCGAGCGGGGGATAAAGGGGATGTGCTTATGCTGTCATTAATACCTTATGAGGAGAAGTTGTATGAGCCGTTATGCAATGCCGTTACAGCAGAGCGGGTCAAACATCATTTACGCCACATCGTCAAAGGGGAAGTCGTGAGGTATGAAATGCCGAATATTTCTGCGCTGCAATTCGTTTGCCAAAACGCATTACTCGGGGGGGTGACGACTTCTCTAGGCATGGATACACACGGAAAGACCCTTAGTTATGCATTGCTTGAGATGGAAGTGGACTTGGAGTAAATCAGTTAAAAGGGGGAAATGGGATGTTGGCGTTATTAGGTTTTTTAACGATACTCGTGTTTTTAGCCTTGATTTTGACAAAAAAAGTTTCTGTCATTGTTTCCTTAATTCTCGTTCCTGTCATTTTCGCGTTGATTGGAGGCTTCGGGCTGGAAATGGGGGAATTCATGCTCGAAGGAATCAAAGGCGTGGCACCGACGGGAATTATGCTTGGATTTGCGATTTTATATTTTGGTGTCATGAATAATGCGGGATTGTTTGACCCGGTGATTTCACGTGTCTTGCGGACCGTAAAGGGGGATCCACTAAAAATTGTAGTGGGCACGGTCATTATTGCCATGTTAGCCCATTTGGACGGTTCGGGTGCTTCGACGTTTTTAATTACGATTCCAGCTTTGCTGCCTTTATACGATAAACTTGGTTTAAGCCGAATTGTGCTCGCAGGAATGGTTGCGTTAGGTGCAGGGGTCATGAATTTATTGCCTTGGGGAGGTCCGACCGCCAGAGCCGCAACTGCTTTGGGGTTAGATACGAGTGATATCTTTAATCCCGTGATACCAGCCATGATTGCTGGTATCGTGTGGGTACTGTTCGTAGCAGTATGGATTGGGCGCAAGGAGAGAAAACGGCTTGGCATTACTGACGTACAGTATGATTTTCATGCAGAATTGACGAATGAAGAGAAGGCAATGAGACGGCCAAAGCTCTTTTGGTTCAATCTATTGTTAACAATAGTCACGATTGTAGCGCTTGTAAAGGTTTGGCTGCCGTTGCCGATCATTTTTATTATTGCTTTTGCTATCGCGGTAGTCGTTAACTATCCAAAACCGGACGACCAAATGGAACAGGTTCGAAGCCAAGCGGTAGGCATGATTACAGTAGTATCCATCATTTTCGCAGCGGGTATTTTCACAGGCATCCTTTCTGGCACCGGGATGATTACAGAAATGGCGAATGCTTTAGTTTCTTTCATTCCTTCGGAGTCAGGTGGGTTTATGTCAATAATCGTTGCCGTCACAGGCATGCCGCTCAGTCTTCTTTTCACGCCGGATGCCTATTATTTCGGCGTCCTGCCAATCATCAGCGAAACCGCAGCAGCCTATGGCGTCGTCCCTGCGCATATCGGAAGTGCAGCTATCCTTGGGCAAATGACAACCGGATTCCCGCTCAGTCCACTGACAGCATCCACATTCCTACTGATCGGCCTGGCTGGCGTGGAATTGGCGGACCATCAAAAATTCATTTTTAAATGGGCGTTTGGAACGACGATTGTCATGACGGTTGTCGCCATCATTACGGGTGCTATTTTATGATGGAATAAGGGCAGAGGGGTTGAGGAGTTAGCCTCTGCGATACTCAAAAGTTTCTTGGCCAACCGGTTAATGAGAAATGGAAGAATCGGTTGGCCTGCCTATGGAAATTAAGAATTTACCTAAGGAAAGTTTATATTGACTGGTTGCAGAGTACTCATTAATTTGATAGGAGTGCTCGAATAGCTTGAAGGGTGCTTGTAAAATTGCAGGTGAACTCGAATAAATGCTGGAGTCCTCAAGTATTTACGTAAGTCGTTCCAGACTTATTGTATTCAGATGATTCTCCTCCCGTATCTTCTTTCACGAACCACTCGAATAAACCAGGTAACCGCTCATATAATTTTGTAATCGCTCGTATAGCGCTGAGACAGCTCGTATCTTGTTTTGAACCGCCCGTATAGTACATCGAACCTCTCGTATCCTTCCGCAACCGCTCGTAAAATCGCCTCGAACGCTCGTATCCTTCGGCCATTCCATTCTTCCTGTTGTCCCACTCCTATAAAAAGAAAACTCCAAAGAACAGCAGCTGCTCCTTGGAGTTTTCTCGATTCATTTCAATTAACACAAGCTTAGCTTGCAATCGGTGCAGGTTTGCCGAATAGATAGCCTTGGAAGAGTTGGAAGCCGGCATCTTTGAGCCAGTCGAATTCGGCTTCTTCTTCGACTCCTTCTGCGAGAGGAATAGAGCCTATCGCACGGTTGGCTTCGAGAACGGCGCGTGCGGTCTGTTGTTTCTCTTCGTCTTTGTGAATTCCACGGACATGGTGCATATCGAGTTTTGTGTAGTAAGGTTTCATTTCGTGAATCATCTCAATGGTATTGTAGCCAGCTCCGACGTCGTCCAGTGCGTACTGAAATCCTTTAGCGCGGTAGTATTCCAGAATTCTCTTCAAATGGGCCAAGTCTTTGACGTTCTCTGTTTCGACAACTTCAAATACGAAGCGGGAGGGTGATATGTTCAAATCGTTTGCCAGCTGGACAGTTGTCTTAAGGCAATGCTCTGGTGAATAAATGGAGGTCGGAATGAAGTTGATAAATACTTTTGTCGTAAGTGCTGCCGCTTGCTTGACGGCATTGATGCGGCAAATGCGATCTAGGGCGTACATCCGATTCCGTAATTTGGCGGTTTGGAATACTTCAAATGGCGAAAGTGTCTCGTCCTGATCCCCTGTGAAACGGGCTAACATTTCATAGGCATATAGTGATTGATTGGCGTCTACGATCGGTTGAATATGAAAATGAACATGACCTTCGTCGATAATTCGATCGATCCATTGGGTTCCTGCCAGCTCGACCGCCTCTGCAATGGGTTTCCATTCGTACTTATCCGTCCTGAATTGGACGCTGGAAGGATCCATGTGTTGGTTAATATAATCCAGCAGCCCTTTCATCGCCTCTTCTTTTACTGTTACACTGTCAGCAGTGGAGTGGACGAGTAGCCCGATTTCCTCCAAATATCGGTGGATGGAAGGGATGTGCGATTGATTATCAGCGGAGCCGAATAAAATTTCGATTTCTAGTGGTTTTGGCATACAAACATCACAAAACATGAAAGACCTCCCTACTTTTTTACTATCTTAACGAAGATAGCATTCTTTGTAAACGATTTCACGATATACTAGATAAAAATACAGGCAGTTGGGAATGACTTTATTCCCAGTGCCTGCATTTTACGTAAACGACTTCTAGGCATCTGTTGCTTTTTCACTTCGAATCACAACAGCAGCCCCCCAATATTATCGATGACGTTAGATGCGTTGCCGCTCATGCCGATGATTGCATCGACGCCTGAAAAGAGGGCGACAATTTCAAGCGGAAGGCCAACATCGTCAAAATGGCGGACAAAGTCACAACATCTGCCGCAGAATGCCTTCTCTCAGATGAATGAAAGATCAGAGGCTCCGATTGCAGATTCGTAAGGGTAACCTGAAAGAGAAGCGTAAATGCTTAATAGTCGTGAAGTTATCGTAAAGCAATTAACCAAACGACCTGTTTTGATAGGAAAAAGGCAGGAATCAGCTAGCTTTTCAGTTTTTCATGATGCGTAACGGGAATAGACTACTCGAACCAGACAATTGGATTGGAAGGAGTAGATTAAATGTTTTATCATGTGAAAGAACTTCAATATAATGCCAAACCCCAGCGTCCAGATCCGGTTTATGCCAAGAAGCTTCAAGAAGTGCTGGGAGGACAATATGGTGAAATTACAGTGATGATGCAATATCTATTCCAAGGATGGAATTGTCGTGGTGAGGAAAAATACCGCGATATGCTTCTTGATATTGGAACCGAGGAAATAGCTCACGTTGAAATGTTGGCTACCATGATTGCACAATTGCTGGATGATGCTCCAGTGCAAGAACAGGAAGCGGCGGCAAAAGATCCGGCAGTCGAAGCCATTTTAGGTGGCATGAATCCTCAACATGCAATTGTGGCGGGATTAGGCGCCATGCCGGCTGACAGTGTTGGGGTGCCGTTTAACGGAAAATATATTATCTCCAGTGGGAATTTGCTTGCAGATTTCCGTGCGAATTTGAATGCGGAATCACAAGGACGCTTGCAAGTCGTAAGGCTGTATGAAATGACTGATGATCCCGGCGTGCGGGACATGCTGTCCTGGTTAATCGCAAGGGATACAATGCACCAGAACCAGTGGGCAGCTGCCATTGAAGAGCTTGAACAAAAACAGAGTATGGTCGTACCTGCCACGTTCCCGCAATCTCTTGAAAAAACGGAAGTCTCCTATGCGTTCATGAACTGCTCCAAAGGAGAGGAAAGCAGCGAAGGAAGATGGGCGAGCGGCAAGAGTATGGATGGTCAAGGTGAATTTACGTACGTTGCCGATCCGCAGCCATTCGGTCCCAATCCCAAATTGCAGCCAGCTCCTCCTTACATGCACAATACTCCTCCAGGACCGGAACCGTTGAAATGAAAAGATATATGACGTTCCATTTGGTCGAAAAGTGGATCTTGGATGACAAGTTTTACATGGTCAGAAGATAGAGCCAATCAAGTCATACAAACAGACTGCCAGCTATTCTGGCAGTCTGTTTGCTTTTGCTAATGAAATAAAATGTAGAAAGAGGTTTCATCGGCTCTTTCTCGAATACTGTAAGTGAAGCAGGAACGGGGGAATGGAGATGAAAAAATTAGTGGGAGACATATCTATTGACACACTAACAACATATATAGAAAAAACCAGACAAGAAAAGTGTGCATCAGGTGTGGCATTGGTGCTGATGCAAGATGATAAAATTGTATACGAACATTATTCGGGAACTCACCACTCTGAATCAGGAGCGAGACAGATAGATATGAACTCTCAATTTAACGTCTATTCAACGAGAGTCACCTATATTGGTTTGGCTATTGCCATAGCAGTAGTGGAAGGTGTCTTGAACCTGGATGATTACATAAAGAAGTATTTACCTGAATTCAGTGAAGAGATTCTAGGAGATACAACGATACGTCATGTAGTCACTAGGTGTACCGGTCTAAAATTCAGAGGACAAGAAGTAAGTCGAGTATTCGAGTTAGGAACTCATTTAGAAGGAAAAAGACCGGATTTATTAGCTCTCATACATAAAAGGGCTACCGGGAAAACAATAGCTGAGGTACTAACCGACAAAGTTCTTGAACCATTGGCGATGACGCAAACCGGGTGGATGACAGAGGGGAAGAATACGTTAGTTTGTGATATAAAATCCCCAGCTAGTTTCCCCACATTACGGTTAGGGTCAAATGACGGAGCTGATAGAAATTTATATGTAAGTGCTAGAGAATTAGCGTTATGGGGTAATTTACATTTAAATAAAGGCATTGTTGGCGGGAGAAGGATTTTACCTGAAGAAGTTTTTAACCTTACAAGCAAGGTCCAAAGTCCAGATACATTACCTGACACACTCTCGAAATTTGGATTTCTTTGGTGGGTCAAGGACAACAGAACCTCTTATGAGTACGATGAATTGGGTTCCGAACTGCCTGAAGGATCTTTTCAAATACTAGGCGCATCGGGATGTTCATGTACGGTTATTCCCAAATTCAATGCAGTTGCAGTTAGAATGTACAATAGTTTATATACAACTGATAGTGATGAATTTGACTATATTGGAGATATACGGAGGTTTGGGAACATGGTGGCTGCCTGCTTGAAATAATCATCGGCGTAAATCATAGTAAACTGAAATCCCTAATGTAAGCGAATGTGCAAGATATTACCCATTCTCAAGCTATCAATTCAATTTTTGGAATAACAAAAGACTATCCAGATATCAGTTTGCACTGACTTTCCGGATAGTCCTTTTCCACTAGTATCAAGCTTCTATTATTTCGCTTCAAACGAATCCATTGCTTCCTGTGAAGCCTGGATCATGTCTTGGGCTTCTTGCAGCAAATCAGCGTTTTCTGGGAGGAGCATGGCTTCGGTCGGTTCACTTGATGTTGTGTAGGCGAATACATACTTGTCGTTTTCACCAACGTACTTGTAAACCGGATGGTCCCATTCGTCTCCTGTGTTTTCGAACACAATAATGCTGAACAGTCCTTGTTCCAACTTGCGGGATGAATCATGTAACGAGAAGTCAATCGTAGCGATTGCGTCTTTATCCCAGCTGCCTGTATCGACTTCCATGCGTTCCAGCATGGCTTGAGGCATGCTGAAGGAGAACTGATATTGCGTATTGGAATAAGATCCATCCTGCAGCGCTTGTTCACCGTCTGTTGTATTTTCTTCCGCTTGTTCTGCCGGCTCTTCGCCTGACTCTTCAACAGTGGATCCTTCAACTTCTTCCATAACCTCTTGTTCATCGGTCATCTCATACGATTCCAATTCGGAGAATACATACTTTTCTCCATCCTTGAAATGGAACACCGTTTTAATGAGTCCAACTTCGGGCGCATAGTATTTCACCGTTTTCTGCTCCCGTTTGTCGTCCGGAATGACGGTTGTCACTTCAATGACATTGTCGAATGAACCGGCAGGCACTTCTTCCGTCAGTCCACTTCCTGTCAAATAGCTGACGGAGTTGTCCGCATCATTTGTTTCCCACTTCTCTTTGGATGCAAGCTCCAAAATATTTGTTTCTTCATTTTTTAAAGAATTGATGATGTAGATGACGGAAACTGCCTTTTTGTCCACTTTGTATTCTTGGATCGTCTCGGCAATGAGCCCGCCTTTTCCGTGGATATAGACCATTTCCTTGCCTTCCGAATCATGTTCCATTTTCACAATATCGGATGCCTGCATATTTTCTCCATCCGTGCCGTATTGCACATAGGTGCGTGCCATGCCGATGGATGGAAAATAGTTCGAGACATCTATTTTTTTTGCAACATCCGGTTCGACTGTTTCCATGTCTTCTGCGCATCCGGTAAGCAACAATGCCAAGATGCCCGTAAGTACTAGATTGCGTAAGATTTTCACGATTTTTCTCCCTCACTTCCAATTATAATCGTACCATCATCGAAGGATTGTGGAAACCCGAACCCTTCTTTATTCTCAGACTCTAGTTGATTGATTATTCAATAATAAATATTGACCTTGACGTTAACGTAAATGATATAGTCATAGATACATGAAGGGGTGGTGAAGCTGAAGACGATTACAGAGACGGCGGAATTATTTGGGGTGTCGACACGGACGATCCGCTATTACGAAGAAATCGGATTATTATCACCTGCACGGACGGAGAAGAACCAGCGGCTTTACTCGAATGGGGAACTGGCTAAGTTAAAACTCATCTTTCGGGGAAAACGGTACGGCTTTTCATTGGATGAAATCAAGGAGATGGTCTTGCTGTTTGACAAGGACCGGTCCGGCCGGCAGCAGCTTTTGAGGACGATCGAATATGGCAAGCGCAGGGTGCAGGAAGTGGAGGGGAAAATCAAAGAACTGCAGGAGATGAAGGAAGAGATGGAGGGGCTTCTTGACGAGTTCACGGAAAAATTATCGCAAACAAAAAGGGGATAGGGGAAATGAATAGTTCACAATTACTTTCTCGAAACGCCAGAAAATACCCGGATGTGGAAGCGGTCGTCAGCATGGGGAAACAGACGACCTATCAACAGCTTGACCGTTCTGTCAATCAATTCGGGCATGCGCTCCGTGCAGCAGGCATTACACCAGGGGCGAAGGTAGCTCTATTTCTGCCAAATGTTGAAGAGTTCGTCATCGCATATTTTGCGGTCCAGCGCATCGGAGCTGTCGTCGTTCCGATCAATGTAAAGCTGACGCCAGTGGAGCTTACGTATATTCTTGAACAGTCCGATGCAGAGGGACTCATTGCGCACGAGCTGCTGTTTGACACAGTGAGTAATTTGAAAGCGCCTTCATTGTTAATTAAAACAGGAGAGGCAGCAGGTAACTGGATTAGTTTCCAGGCCATGCTTCAAAGTGGCGCAAATCAGCCAATTGAATGCAGCCTTACAGAAGACGATGAATCGACCATTTTGTATACGTCCGGGACGACAGGCCATCCGAAAGGTGTTCTGTTCAGCTATCGCAACATTTTGACTGTCGCGTCCATGATCGCTGTCGAAATGGAAGTGAAGCCGGAAAGCCGAATCCTGCTCATGATGCCGCTCAGCCATTCCGCTCCTTTGCATCTATTCCTCATGGCGGGCATGCTCGTCGGCTCAACGCTAGTTTTGACACCGACCTTCACGCCGGAACTTCTTATCGAAACGGTACAAAAGGAGAAGACGACTCATTTCTTCGGTGCCCCGGTCGCTTATTTGCTGACAGCCGGGCACCCGGCCTTGCAGGAAGCGGATTTGTCTTCGATGAAATGGTGGATTTACGGGGGCGCTCCTCTTTCATCAAAGGAAGTACAAATGGTGAAAACAGCATTCCAGACAGATCATCTCGTCTGTGTTTATGGACTCACGGAAGCAGGACCGAGTGGTTCGTTGCTGCATGCAGACGAACATGAGCGGAAGGCGGGAAGCATCGGCCACAGAGCTCCGCTTCATACAGAATTGCGAATTGTAGATGAGGAAGGCAAGGATGTCGAGCCGGGGACAGTCGGGGAAATTGTTCTATATGGAGAAGGGAATATGCTCGGTTACTATAAAAATAAGGAAGCAACAGAAGCAGCTTTTATTGATGGCTGGCTTAAAACGGGCGATTTGGCGAAATTCGATGAGGACGGATATATTTGGATTGTGGATCGTAAGAAGGACTTGATCATTTCCGGCGGAGTGAATATCTATCCAAAAGAAGTCGAAGAAGCAATTCTCGCATTTCCTGGCGTGAGAGAAGTGGCCGTGATTGGCGTGCCGCATCCAGAATGGGGTGAAACCGTAAAGGCTGTTTTTGCAGCTGGAAATCCGATTGATTCCGCTGATCTGAATAGTTTCCTGCAGGAACGATTGGCTTCTTTCAAGATACCGCGGCTCTATGAACAAGTGGAAGCATTGCCACGGAACGCTTCGGGCAAGATTTTAAAACAGCCATTGCGGGAAGAGGTGCAAATCGGATGACAAAAGTATTGCAAGACAAGACAGCAACAGAGCAAAGGAATTTTTTTGCAGGGGATGAGACATTGCGATTGATTCTAGAAGACAGGCTGGACGGACCGTTCCTGTCTTATGCGAAGCGCGAACTGCATTTGTTCGGGGAACGCTGTGCCAATGAAATCGATGAGAGGGCTATGCACACTGACCGTGAAGGAGAACCGCGCCTCGTCCGCTATGACAAATACGGTGAGGAAGTTTCGAGTGTATGGGTGAATGAAGGGTATCGCCAGACCGTCCATGAAACCTATGATACAGGGATTGTCGGCTATGTTCACAAAGACATCCCGGATTTGGGACATAGAGGGAACTACACATACAGTTTTGCGCAAGGCTATTTGCTGTCGCATGCAGAACCGGGATTTTATTGCCCGGTTACGTTAACGATGGCAACGGCATATTTGCTGGAACACTATGCGGATGAGGACGTGAAAAATCGTTTTTTACCCCATGTTTGTTCGACGGGCGAAGTGCCGCTCTATGAAGGGGCTACCTTTTTGACGGAGCGGCAAGGCGGCTCGGATGTCGGAGCAAACGTTGTGACGGCAGTAGCAGAAGATGACTATTTTCGTCTGTACGGCGAAAAGTATTTCGCTTCCAACGCAGGGATGGCAGGCGTCGCGATGGTACTGGCGCGGATAGAAGGCGCTCCAGGGGGAACGAAAGGATTGACGCTTTTTGCTGTTCCTTGGCGTCGGGAGGATGGCAGAGTCAACGGCCTTCGGATCCGCCGGCTGAAGAATAAGCTCGGCGTCCGTGCGGTTCCTTCGGGTGAGGTGGAATTTGACGGTGCGATTGCTTACGTAGTCGGAGATCCTGCGAAGGGCATCCATTACATGCTGGAAGCTTTGAACTTGTCACGAATTTGCAATAGCATCGCATCGCTCGGCATTATGCGCCGTGCCTTTTTGGAAGCAAAAGAGTATGCAAGCCGGCGGAACGCTTTCGGCAAGCGGCTGACGGACTATCCGATGGTGATGGATACTCTCGGGAAGTTGGCATCGAAACTCCATGTCGAAACGGCTACAGTTTTTGATTTCATCAAGCTGTATGAGAAAGTGACAGACGGAGAGGCGTCCCAGGAGGAGCAAGTGCTCAACCGTCTGTATATTGCCCTTTTAAAAAAGGAATCCGCAGAGCAGGCGATCCACTTTGCACATGAAGCAATTGAAATGCATGGTGGGAACGGATATATCGAAGATTTTGTCACACCCCGCCTGCTGCGGGATGCCCAAGTGCTGACCGTGTGGGAAGGAACTGCGAACATTTTAGGACTTGAGCTCATCCGGCTTGTGAATAAATACGCAGCGCACAAGCTGTTTCTCGCTGCGATGCGGGAACGTCTCGTCACGGTGTCTGAATCAGAAATGAAAAAATCACTCATTGTCGAACTGGAACGTCTAAGCAACGACCTAATTGCTTTTGCCACATACGACGAAGCGTTGCAGACATTTGAGGCGAAATCTCTTATGAAGCGCATGGCAGATACGTATGAAAGTGTCGTGGCTCTTGAATGGAGCCTGAAACATGGGGGACGTTTTACTAAACTGGCCGAAATCTTTATGGAAAATACTTGGTCGCTTCGCAAGCAGGGGGAGCAGATGAAGACGGTTGAATATTTTGAGGAAATCATGTGAGGAAAACAAGCAGAACAGATGGTAATTTGACAAGGCGGAGATCACTATTTCTCTCCGTCTTGCCAAATAGAAAAGAAAAATAGTGTTGACAGCACAAATCTCAAACTCTATAATTTGTTTAATACTAATGTTCAGACACATTGAACATTTTTTATTTCCCTTAACTTGTACCAACAACCCTATGATGTATTGTCGGTCAAGAACGTCCTCTTGTTTCAATTGATCTCATGCCATAAGATTAGTTGTAAACGATTCCAAAGGAAAGAGGACAGCTTATGGTCAGACTAAAAGATATTGCGGAGAAAGTAGGGGTATCTGTCAGTACCGTTTCCAGAGTGATTAAAAACGATACGACCCGTAATGTGAACCCGGAGATTAAGCGGAAAGTGTGGCTTGCGGTAAAGGAAATGGGGTACAC
>NZ_BQYK01000011.1:14370-23159 GCF_023168145.1 Sporosarcina sp. NCCP-2222 | reverse complement strand
GAAAATCCATATTTCTCGAAAATCTTTATAGGAATAACGGATACTCTTAATGAAGCCGGTTATTCGCTATTATTGCTTCAACCGGAGGATTTGGAAGACGATGCATTATTCCAAAAGACAGTTAGAGAGCAGGAAATAGAGGGGATTTTGCTTGTCGACTCTATCCGAAAAGAAACTCTTTTAGAATTGAAAAAATGGATTCCTGTTGTAGGGATGGATTTTAACTACAGTGAGCATAACGTTTCCATTGTCGATTACGATAGGGAAGAGGCGGTGTATAAAGGGATTGCCCATCTCGTGTCCCGGGGGCATGGTCGCATCGGATTTATTGGCGGGGAAATGAATGGCGATTTTAAAGGAGAAAAGCGTTTCAAAGGCTACCGGAAAGCGATGCAGGAATTTAATCTGGATGTGGATGAGCGCTTTATTGTGGATTCCAGGTGGTGTATGGACCGGACATATCGGCTCATGACTGAACTGCTGGCCAGTTATACTGACTTGCCATCTGCATTTATGTGTGCCAGCGATATGCTTGCGATTGCAGCTATGCGGGCCGTTCAAGAAAATCATTTATCCGTGCCTGAAGATATCGCTTTTGTAGGAATCGACAACAATGAAATGGCGCAATATGCAATGCCGGCTTTGACGACAGTGGCTATCCCGCAATATGAAATGGGAGTTGTAGGAGCAAAAGTGTTGCTAAATCAAATAGCTGATCAAGACTTTCGAATGGATTTGCGTACGTTATTGCCGACTGAATTAATGATTCGGAAATCTACATGAAAATAGGTGTGGATTTCTTTTCACAGCAAGGAAAACGTTTTCCGTAAATGCGGAAAATTTTCCTGGTTAAATAGTAGCTTAACTAAGAAGGGGATGTTGGAAATGGAAAAAGTACGGATTGGTGTTATCGGTGCCGGCTTGCGCGGCGGACTTGCGCATTATTGGCACAAACCGGATGGAGAATCGGAAGTGGTCGCGCTCGCGGATCTTTCGGAAGAAAGACAACAAAAATTTCAAGAAAAGCTCGGAACACCTATTTTTCTTACGAAGGACTATAAAGATCTTTTAATACGAGAAGATATCGATGCGATTGCAGTACTCTCTCCAGATTACTTGCATGAGGAACATATTATAGCTGCCCTGGAAGCAGGTAAACATGTGTATGCCGAGAAACCGCTTGCTATCACCGTTGAGGGATGTGACCGCATTCTGGAAGCCTGGAAAAATTCCGGCAAACATTTAATGGTTGGCTTTAATATGCGGTATATGAGCATGTATCAAACGATGAAGGGATTGATCGACTCCGGCGCAATCGGCGAGTTGAAAGCCGTTTGGGTACGCCATTTTGTCGGCTTCGGCGGTTATTTCTACTATCACGACTGGCATGGCCAATCGAAAAATACGACATCACTTCTTCTTCAGAAAGGATCTCATGACCTCGATGTCATCCATTGGATTTCTGGCCGTTACACGACGAAAGTGTCTGCATTTGGAAGTCTTGATTACTATGGGGGCGATATGCCAAACGATTTGACTTGTCCGGAATGTTCGCTGAAAAATACGTGTCCGGAATACGTTCCTCATACATTCACGGAATGCGCGTTCCGAAATGAGATCGATGTGGAAGACAACAACATGCTCATTATGGAACTCGAAGGAGGCGTCAAGGCATCGTATCTCCAGTGCCATTTCACACCTGACTATGAGCGGAACTACACGTTCATTGGAACCGAAGGCCGGATTGAAAATGACGATGTGAACGGCAAAGTCTATCTTAAGACGCGCAAGACGAACACGTGGAAGGAATTCAGCGATGTGACGTACGAAATGAAGCCGGAAGAAGGAAGCCATGGAGGGGCCGATCCGAAAATCGCCCAAGATTTCGTCGAGCTGGTTCTTCGCAATAAAGAACCTCTTACTACGCCGTTTGCCGGACGAATGAGTGTAGCAGTTGGATGTGCAGCCACAGAATCCATCCGATCTGGCGGCAAAGTGGTGGCAGTATCTCAAACATCCAGCATCGTACATAACTGATCTGTCCTGAAAGAAAGGGGTGTGTGTATGGCCAATGTAAGTGAAAACGTAGCAGTGAAAACTATCAAGACGGAAGATAAGAAAGAAGCAAAACGGAGAGCGCGAAGTAAATGGTGGAAATCCATTTGGCGAAATTGGGAACTGTATGTTCTGCTTTCTCCCGTCATCCTTTACTTCTTAGTATTCCATTACTTTCCTTTATATGGACTGCAAATTGCCTTCAAGGATTTTATTGCATCCAAAGGGATTCTCGGAAGCCCATGGGTCGGTTTTAAGCATTTTGAACGCTTCTTCAACAGTTATTATTTCTGGCGGCTGATCAAAAATACGATTGGCATAGGGATTTTTACTCTCGCTGTATCCTTCCCGGTGCCCATCATTATCGCGCTCATGCTGAATGAAGTGAAGAGCCTCCGATATAAAAAGTTCGTACAGACGGTCATCTATGCACCTCATTTCCTATCGACCGTCGTTGTAGTCGGTATGCTCCTCTTATTCGTCAAACCGGACGGGATGATCAACCAAGTCGTCCGGCTGTTTGGAGGGACACCGATCGACTTCATTTCGGAGCCGTCCTGGTTTAAGAGCTTGTATGTATTTTCAGACGTTTGGCAGACGATGGGCTGGAGTTCCATCATCTATATTGCCGCACTTGCGGCAGTAGATCCCGCGCAGCATGAAGCGGCGATGATAGATGGAGCCTCCCGGTTCCAGCGGATACTCCATATTAACATTCCAGCCATCATGCCGACGATCGTCATCCTGTTCATTCTAAATGCGGGATCGGTCATGGCAGTCGGTTTTGAGAAAGTGTATTTAATGCAAAATGATTTGAACATGTCGGCTTCTGATGTCATTTCGACATTTGTGTACCGGAGCGGGATTTTGGAAGCGCAATACAGCTTCTCCGCAGCCGTCGGATTGTTCAATTCGATCATTAACTTCATTATGCTGCTCATGGTGAATCAATTCGCGAAGAAAGTGAATGAGACAAGTCTATGGTAAGGAGTGGGAGAAATTGAGAGAGTCAAAGACAGACCGCACATTCATTGTGTTCAACTATATTTTCCTCACGCTGATTGCCTTGCTCGTCCTTTACCCGTTGGTTTTCGTCGTGAGTGCATCACTCAGCAATCCGCAATACGTCATTTCGGGTGAGATGTGGCTTTGGCCGAAAGAGTTCACAGTAGAAGCGTACGAGAAAGTATTTAAGAACAAAGATATTATCAATGGCTTTATTAACACGATGAAATACACTGTTGTCGGAACTGCCTTGAATGTTGTCATGACAATTCTAGCAGCCTATCCGCTGTCACGGAAGGACTTGAAGGGCAGAGGTTTCATCATGGCTTTCATGGTCTTCACTATTTTTTTCAGCGGCGGGCTCATTCCGACCTATTTGCTCATCCGTGACCTAGGCATGCTGAACACGTTTTGGGTCATGATCATTCCAAACGCAGTAGCAGTATGGAACATTATCATTATGCGAACGTTCTTCCAGTCCATTCCGCATGAGTTGCAGGAATCCGCGATGATCGACGGTTGTGGCAACTTCCGAATCCTTTGGAATATTGTCTTGCCGTTGTCTTTCCCGGTCATTGCCGTCATGGTGCTGTTCTATGCGGTCGGCCATTGGAATTCGTACTTTCAGGCATTGATTTATTTAACGGATCAGGATCGATTCCCGCTTCAGCTCATCTTGCGTCAGATTCTGATTCAAGGGCAAACGGACGATATGATCCAGGCGACAACGGAAAGCTTCCTTGCCCAACAGCTTAGTGTGGAAGGGCTAAAATACGCAGTCCTGATCGTCGCGAACTTGCCGATGCTTCTGCTATACCCGTTCTTACAACGGTATTTTGTAAAAGGTGTCATGATTGGATCTTTGAAAGGATAAAAGGGGGAGATTATGTTGAAGAAAAGGTATTTCACAGGTTTGGCAGCTTCCATGCTGCTGTCAGCGGGTATTTTGGGGGCCTGCTCGAAGACAGACGGGGAAACGGTTACGGGAGATTTAGAGAATTTAAATGAGACAGGCATGCCGATCGTCAAAGAAAAAATTGAAGTGGACGGCTTTGCAGCGAAATTCTTCGCTTCACAGGATTGGAACGATTTAATGCTGTGGAATGAATATGAAAAAATGACGAACATTAAAGTTGATTGGACGACTGTCCAAACGGAAGCGCTTGCTGAGAAAAGAAACTTGTCTTTGACGGGTGGGGATTATCCGGAGATGTATTTCGCCTCTGCTTTCTCCAAGACTGATCTTTTGAAGTATGGACAACAAGGGATCTTTCTTCCGTTGAACGATTACATCGATAAGTATGCACCGAACTTCAAAGCTATTCTCGATGAGTATCCATCAGTGAAGCAAGGGATTACGATGGCGGATGGCAATATTTATGGTTTCCCTGCCATTTATGATCCGAATTTCGAAGCGCTTCGTGCAGGGGCTCCGTGGGTCATGCAGGAGTGGCTCGATAATCTTGGCCTGAAAGAACCGGAAACGACAGAAGAATTCTATCAAATGTTGAAAGCCTTCAAGGAAAAGGATCCCAACGGCAATGGAAAGCCGGATGAACTCGGCTGGGGCGGAGGCTACGGCATCAATGAGTTTATTTCCTACTTGCGTGGAAGCTTCGGTCTGAATAAACAAGGAAGCATGAATATCAATCTCGATTTCAAACCGGGTACGGAAGAGTTCCGATTCGTTCCTGCAACGGATGAATATAAGGAAATGCTCGCATATTTGCATAAGCTGTACTCCGAAGGGTTGATTAATAAAGACGTTTTCACAACAACGCCACAGGAATTCACAGCCGAATCTGCAAAAGGAAACTACGGAGCATTGAACTCCATCGACCCTGCCGAATTGTTGAAGATCGATGGATATGTCGGTTTGCCAGTGTTGGAAGGACCGAATGGCGAGCGGGCGTATAATACAGTGTCGAACGGCCTCGGCAATATGGGGATGTTCGTGTTGACAGATAAAGCGAAAAACCCGGAGGCAATGGTTCGCTGGATGGATTATTTCTATGGGGATGAAGGCAATAAAATGTTCTTCATGGGCTTTGAAGGCGTGACGTATGAAGAGGATTCCGAAGGTAACTTCAAATATCTCGAAACGATTACCGACAATCCGGATGGCCTGAATATGGACCAGGCGATCAGCCAGTATTTGACTTGGCCGGGAGGATATTACCCGGGTATCGTCCGCCAGAAGTTCTTCCAAGGAGCTGAATCGAAGGAGAACTCGACATTGAATGCAGAAAAAGTGAAACCATACCGCATTAAGGACGAAGACATCCTTCCAGGCATTAACTACACAGTGGAAGAGAGCGAGCGGGTGAGCGCTATCATGACAGATATTCAGACATACGTAGATGAGATGACCGCGTCCTTTATTACAGGCAAGGCGGATCTTGGAAAGTGGGATGAATATTTGAAGACGCTCGATAAAATGGGTGTGAACGATTATCTTGAAATTGCGCAAGGAGCATACGAGCGCATGGAAAGTGAAAAATAATCCGGGAGCTTGTACAGGGGAAAGCCTCTGTATGAGCTTTCCCATTTTGGTGAGGTGCTGAAGGATGGAAGTGATGGGTTGGAAAGGTAGATTGTATTGGTTTGTAGAGCTTGTCACCATGCTTGCGGTCGTTCAGCTTATGTGGATAGGGCTGACACTTCTAGGGCTCGTCGTGTTCGGAATTGGCCCCGCAACAGCAGGCATCTTTCATGTGATGCGGAAAAGGCTTCAAGGAGAAGATGATTTAAAAACACTGCTGAAGAGCTATTGGCAGACGTATAAAAATGAATTCATCGATGCAAATAAAATTGGGGTTACGCTGCTGGCCTTCGGCTATTTCCTCGTCGTCAACTTTAGGGTTGCATCCTCAATCGGCGGGATGCATGGCCTCGTGATGATGACATTGCTTATCACAATCCTTGTGCTTTATGCAGTTCTTGTCATCAATATTTTTCCGGTGTTCGCTCATTACGAGTTGCCTTTCTCCAGATACTTTTCAGCATCCGTCCTGCTCAGCTTATCGTTCCCGATGCAGGCCATTCTTTCATTCATTGGGTTATATGGATTGTACCGTGTATTTCTATTCATCCCTGGGCTTCTTCCGTTTTTCGGCATTAGCCTGACCGTGCTGTTCCTGGCATGGATGGCAGATCGGATATTTAATATGAAAGGGAAAATGGATGGTACCCTCCAGGCAGAAGGAAAATGAAAGAGGTGTCTTCATGAATTCGATGTGGATTATCAATGCGGCAGTCGTGCTGGAAGACTCCGTAATCAGTCGGGGATATGTCTGCATAGAGTATGGAAAAATTATATCCGTTGGAAAAATGGAGACGTGTCCTCAGCTAATAAAAGAGGAAACTATTATTGATTGCAAGAATGAAAAGACCGTCATTCCGGGCATGATTGATATCCACGTTCATGGAACATGCGGCCATGATGTGATGGATGCAACACAGGAGGCACTGTCAGGCATTTCACAAGGATTAGTGAAAGAAGGCACGACTTCATTCCTTGCGACCACCATGACAAATCCAAGAAACCTAATTGAAGATGCATTGCGAGCTGTCAAAGCATACCGCTCGCTAGATGGAAAACAAGGCATAGCGGAGTTGCTTGGCATCCATCTAGAAGGCCCGTTCATCAATCCAAAGCAAAAAGGTGCACAGCCGGAAAAGGCAATCCTTCAGCCGGACGTCGATCTTTTTCGAGAGTGGCAGCAATTGTCCGGAGGCGCAATTAAGGTTGCGACCATTGCGCCTGAGATGGGGCCATCGGACTTTGTTCAAGAGCTGGTGAAAGAAGGAGTCATCTTGTCCATCGGCCACTCAGACGCCACATACGATGAGGCGCGAAAAGCTATTAAACAAGGAGCCACTCATGCTACTCATTTGTTCAATGGAATGCGTGGCATCCATCATAGGGATCCGGGTGCTGCGGGGGCTGCTTTGATAGCGGACGAAGTATTTGTGGAATTAATTCCCGATGGTCATCATGTACACCCCGACCTGATGAAGCTTATTATGCGGCAAAAAGGAGCTGGCCGAGTGCTTGTTATAACAGACGGCATGCGTGCAAAAGGGATGCCGGACGGTGAGTATGATCTTGGTGGAAATAGAGTCATCGTAAAGAACGGCAAATGTGTACTGGCTTCTGGCAATTCGCTTGCAGGAAGCATCGTGACAATGGATGAAGCAAGGCGAAATATGGCGGCTTGGTGCAATCTGTCTCTCGTTGAACTTTCATGGATTACTTCATTGAATCAGGCGAAACGATTAGGAATCGAGTCAAGAAAAGGATCCATCTCAGCTGGCAAAGATGCCGACCTTGTTATTCTGAACAGCTCGGAACATGTGGATGTGACGATATGTAGAGGGGAGATTGCCTATCTGTCTACAGATTCGGAGTTAGAGCTGCTAACTGAACAAATAAAATAATTTTCCCGAACTCTTCGGAAACCTCCAATGTAGCTTATGTTGATTTAATAGGAAACTTGAACCAAGGATGATATATTGGAATGAATAATGAAATAAAAGGATGAATTTGTATGAAACCTTTAGATCAAGGAAGCATCATTCCATTGTATTATCAAGTCAAGCAACGACTGGAAGAGCGGGTTCAATCAGGTGAATGGAAACCCGGTGATAAGATAGATTCGGAAAACCAGTTGATGGAAACTTTTAATATTAGTCGAAACACAGCCAAAAAGGCAATCGAGGAAATGGTCCAAGACGGTCTGTTGTACCGAGTTCAAGGAAAGGGGACATTTGTCGCTCATCCGAAGCTGGAGCAATCGCTTGGCGGGTTTTACAGCTTCAGCCAAGTTTTGCGAGATAAAGGGATTACCCCGTCAGATATTATTCTTGAAGTGGAGGAAGTGACTCCAAATTCGAGAATCCGCAGTGGACTTCAACTCGAGGGTGAAGAGAAAGTCATTAAGATGAAGCGGATCCGATGTGCGGATGGTGAGCCAATTATCCTCGAATCTTCTTATATGCCAAAATCAGTCGTTGTCGATAAAAAAGATTTATTTGATGTGAAGACGTCGTCCCTCTACGACTTGCTGGCGGCCCGATACGGTGTTTCAGTCGTCCGTGCCAAGGAAGCATTTGAGCCTGTACTAATACGGGAGGAAGAGAGCGTCCATTTGCAAACGGAAGTGGGGAAACCTGCTTTATTGTTAGAACGTACGGCATTCGACACTTCAAACCGGCCGGTGGAATTTTGCATTTCTATTGTTCGAGGAGACAGATGCCGTTTTTACACAGACCTTGTTTAATTGAAGCACTGAAGGGGTGCTTCTGTCTTTATAACTTGTACCAACAACCCTATGATATTACAAGGAGGCAAACGGAATGCCATTAGTGACAACAAAAGAAATGATGCAGGATGCATACAACAACCATTATGCAATCGGGGCATTCGGCGCCCACAATCTTGAAATAATTAAGTCAGTTATTGCGGGGGCTGAAGCGGAAGGTGCTCCTGTTATTCTGCAGACGACATCCAGTACATATCAATACGTCGGTATGCCTTATATGATTGCGATGGTCAAAGCGGCCGCAGAACAGGCGAGAGTTCCTGTCGCTCTTCACCTTGACCACGGGGAATCGTTCTGTGTGGTTATGGAATGCCTGCGTGCAGGATATACATCAGTGATGATTGATGGCTCGAGATTTCCATTTGAGGACAATGTTGCTCTTGTGAAGCAGGTAGTTGAGGCGGC
>NZ_BQYK01000011.1:0-14297 GCF_023168145.1 Sporosarcina sp. NCCP-2222 | reverse complement strand
GTTTGCAGAAGAATTACGCGCATTTTTCAAACAGCAACCAGAGGAAAACGACCCGAGGAAATATTTCTTGCCGGCACGTGAAGCGGTGACGGAATTGGTGAAGACGAAAATTAGGATGCTGCAGGCATGATCACAACGATCACACTGAATGCTGCAATTGATCAAATCTATCAGGTTGACCGGCTGGAACGTGAAGCGGTCAACAGGGTGAAGGATGTTCACCAGGATGCTGGAGGTAAAGGGCTGAATGTGGCGAAAGTGTTGAAACAATTAGGTGCGAATGTGGATGCAGGCGGGTTCCTTGGGGGGATGAACGGCGAGCGGATTCTTGCGCTTGTCCGTGAGAAAGGGATCCCCGATGACTTCATTTCCATCGTAGGAGAGAGCCGTGTGTGCCTGACTATCATGGATGCGGAAACAGGAAAAGGGACTGAATTTCTAGAAGGTGGCCCAGTCATCCTCGATAAGGAATGGGAGAAGATGCTCAGTTGGCTAGAAAAGAAATCGAAACGGACAAAATGGTTTGCACTTTCTGGCAGTCTGCCGCAAGGTCTTCCTTCAGATGCATATGCCCAATTAATTGACATCATCCAGTCAAACGGGGCAAAAGCGATTCTGGATACGAGCGGAGAAGCCCTGCGGCACGGTATTGAGGCGAAACCGTTTGCTGTTAAGCCGAACGAGAAGGAGCTTGCCGAATTGCTTGGCGTTCCTGACTTATCATTGAGCCTCATGATTGAAGAAGGACACCGACTAGTGGAATCCGGCATTCCGCATGTTTGCTTTACACTTGGCGGTGAAGGGGCAGTAATCGTAAATCGTGAAGGCTGTTTCCGAGTAAAAGCGCCAGCTGTTCCCGTGAAGAATACGGTTGGCAGCGGAGATTCTTTTGTCGGTGGGTTAATTCAAGGATTTGAGGCGTCACATGATTGTTTTGAAGCATACAAACATGCCGTTGCCTGTGGGTCGGTTAATGCAGCACATATGGAAATCGGGCACGTCGATGCGTTGGAAGTAGAACGGATGTTGAAAGAAATAACGATAACGGAACTGTAATGGAGGATACCTACTATGCATACGTACAATGAAATTACGAATCAGGCGGAACAGTTGCAAAAGACATTGGGCATCATGGAAAAATCGAATATAGAAAGACTGGAAGTAGATCAAGTCATTTTCACAGGTTGTGGCACTTCTTTTTATTTGGCCTCCTCAGCGGCGAGATACTATCAGTTGGTGACAGGCCAGTTTGCTACAGCCGTCCCGGCATCTGAGCTGTTTTTGCACCAGTCAGGCCTTATTTTGGAAGGGAAGAAGTATTTAGTCGTCGGTATCTCTAGATCCGGAACGACATCCGAAATTATTATTGCGCTAGAACAATTAAAAGGGAAAGCTAACATTCGAACGCTCGCGGTCACTTGCAACGGCGACACGCCGATGGCTGAGATGGCGGATAACGTTATAGCCCTGGATCATATTTCAGAGCAGAGTGTCGTCATGACACAATCTTTCAGCAATATGATGTATGCCTTGCAGCTATACGCAACGAAAATGGCGTCATCAGAAGTAGACTTGGAAGAATTGCGGAAAGTGCCAGCACTGGTCTCGACAGTCATCGAAAACGGGATGCCCACCAAGCGGATTGCCAATGATTTGACAAAAAAACGTTTTATCTTCCTTGGATCTGGCCAATATAATGGACTTGCAAAGGAAGCGACCTTAAAACTGAAGGAAATGACTCAGACTGAATGTGAAAGCTATTCCAGCCTTGAATTCCGACATGGGCCTATTTCAATCGTGGATGAGACGACAGTCGTCATTTTGCTTGCACAGCAGGAAACAGCCAATTATGATCAGGCGCTCGTAACGGATATTCAAAAACTCGGTGGCCATGTACTCGTAATCGGTCCTGTCAGCGGAGGATTCCAAGCGGATCAAATTATTGAACTAGACGAATCCATCAGCGATCGCAATCGATATTCTCTATATGTGCCAACCCTTCAGATGCTTGCATATGACCGTGCCATCCGACTCGGATTCAATCCTGACCAGCCACGCAATCTGACCCAAGTCGTCAAATTGGCATAAGGCGGCGACAAAGAATGGGACATCGACTCGTTGCAGATATTGGAGGAACGAAAGTAGCAGCGTCACTCATGACAGCGGATGGAATGATTATGGGCACAATAGTGAAGCCAACTGAAAAAATTGATTCGGAAGCATTGTTTGCTTTGTTCATCTCGGCTTGTGATGAACTAGGCAAGCAAGCTGGACTGGAACGCGCACATATCGAAGGTATTGCTGTTGGATTACCTGGTATAGTGGATCGTGAAAAAGGAATAGCAGTTTATCAAAACAATTTGCCATGGCATGGTTTTCCCGTTAAAGAGCGTTTGCTGGAGCTCTATCCTGCTGCAGAAATTGAAATCGACAATGACGTATATATGGCAGCATGGGGTGAGTATAGGCGACGAAGTTTTCATCATGAAACTATGGTCTATTTGACGCTGAGCACCGGTATCTCTTGTGCAATTGTCCACGAAGGGAAGTTCATTCGGGGAGTCGGGATGGCAGGAGAAATAGGCTTTAGCCTGGCTGGTGAAGATATGCTCGAAAGGCATGTCTCCGGTCCTTCAATGGAATCGAAAGGGCAATCAGCTTTTGGCAATAAAGAGCTGACGTTGGAATCGATTATGGACCTTTATTACAAAGAAGATGCCCGCGCTGTCGCCATTGTAGACGAAGCCGTACAAGCATTGGCCAGGGAAGTGCATCATACATTGCTTCTTTTGGACCCGCATGCAATCGTGCTTGGAGGGGGCGTATTCAATCACCACCCAGCCCTTGTGGAAGTGGTTCGCAGGGAACTCAGCATTTACTTGCAGCACCCGTTATTCAAGGGGAAAGAGGAGCGAATTGAAGCGAGCCGCCATAAAGGAGAGGCGGGGCTTTGGGGGGCATTCCATTGTCTGGCTAAGCGGGAAAGCCGATTGGAGATTGTCAGTGATTTATAATTTATAACAAAAACAGGCGGAGAGAACAGTTTCATGCTCTCTCCGCCTGTTTTTTATTTAAACTGCCAATAGCCTAAAGCGTAATTCTGTTTTCTGTATCTTTAGTAAAGAAATGTACTTTTTTCATGTCGAACGCCAAGCGAAGATGCTGTCTCGGCTGTACATGGACATCTGCGGAAAGGCGGGCAATGAACGATTGGCCATTAATAGAAGAGTAAACCATCATTTCAGCACCGGTCAATTCTGCTACATCCACTTCCACATCCATTATGGATTCCGGACACTCTGCGAGAACCTCTTCTTTTTCGGAAATATGTTCCGGCCGGATGCCCAGGATGACTTCCTTGCCTTCATATCCTCCCTTTTTAAGGATCTCATAGGACGTATCCGGGATGGCAACAGAAACATTGCCGATCATAAAACGTCCCGCTGCTACTTTGCCTGTGAAGAAGTTCATGGCAGGAGAACCGATGAAACCCCCGACAAACACATTTGCAGGATTTTCATATACTTCCTTCGGCGTTCCGATCTGCTGGATCAATCCATCTTTCATGACAACGAGACGTGTGGCCATCGTCATCGCTTCGGTTTGATCATGCGTGACATATACTGTCGTTGTTCCGAGACGCTGATGAAGTTTCGAAATCTCGGCTCTCATTTGCACCCGAAGTTTAGCATCCAGATTTGATAATGGCTCATCCATCAAAAAGAGTTTTGCATCCCGGACAATGGCGCGTCCCAAGGCCACACGCTGACGTTGTCCACCCGAGAGGGCCTTCGGTTTCCGTGTCAAATACTCTTCCAGTCCAAGGATGTCCGCAGCTTTTCGAACCCTTTCGTCAATTTCCGTTTTGGAGAATTTCCGCAGCTTCAGGCCGAAAGCCATATTATCGTAGACGGTCATATGCGGATAAAGTGCATAGTTCTGGAATACCATGGCGATATCCCGATCCTTCGGTGCTACGTCATTCATTCGCTGTCCACCAATTCGGAGCTCCCCTTCTGAAATCTCTTCCAGTCCCGCAATCATCCGCAAGGTTGTCGATTTTCCGCAACCTGATGGGCCGACAAGGACGATGAACTCCTTTTCCTGTACATTTAAATTAAAATCCGAAACTGCTTTCGCAGAAGAATCCCCATAGTATTTCGCAACTCGATCCAATACCAGCTCTTCCATCTCTACACCCCTTCGTCTTATGTATAATTCCATGTTATCAATACGAAGGGAAGAAGGGTATGGACAACATGCACAAAAAGGGGGTCTCATCTATTGTGCAAGCTGTCTAGGTGCGGTCGGCTAGGAGGCTGGCATAGTAAGCAATCAATGCCCCATCAAAGTTCCGGACAGTTATTCCTGTCTTCTCCTGAAACTTGGAGAGCCGATATTGGAGTGTATTTCGGTGAATATGAAGCTTCTCGGCAGTGACGGAGGCATTAAAACCGTTTTCAAAGAACGTCCGGACAGTTTTCAGCAATTCGGTATCATGGCTGACGGGCTCAACGACTTGGCATTGTAAGACCGAATGAAGATGATCCGGCAGCTCCTGAATCAAAAGAGAAGGGAAAATCGATTCCACAGTCAAGATTTGCTGGTCAGGCAGGAGGGAGAGTCCTTTAGTAAACAAGTCTTCTTCCTGCTTGAAAAATGCCGGGAAGGTACTATCCGCTTGATGAAACTTCCCAATAAAAAGTTTTGTTTTAATGAAAAAATCACTCTCCAGTGCAGCTGCGAAAGACAAATAATCTTCATCCGTCTGTATGTATGTCGAGACTTTTTCTACTAAAAATGCGAGCTGTGAACTGACGGGGAGGAGTCGGATATTATCCTCGAAGAAAGCATGGACAGCTTCCTCCACTTCCCGCAAAGGTGTAGTCGGCTTTTCAAAAAACAGCTGTGTGATTCGTATATCCCTCCCTGCCTGCATCGGCACATCTCCTTGGCCTTTCAAAAACTGAATCCACTCATACGCCATCGTATTTCCGACGGGACGGGCAACTTCTTTAAGAAGAGAAGAAAGCAACGCATACTCTCGTGATGAAACTTCTTTTTTATCAACTACCAACCATCGGTCTTCGTATTCGAAGACATATTTGCTGGAATGGACGGCGGACGGCTTCTCTGAACGCAATTCCATGGAAGTGAATAGTGTCATTAACTGGGCAAGCATATGCTTCACATCTTTTCTGAATAGGTAATACTTTTATTATAGTACGAAGATAAGAGAGTAAGTAAGATTTATAAAAATGGGGTCAATAAAAAACTGGCAGGCTCTATTAGCATAAACCTGCCAGTTTTCATTAGCGTACAAAAAAGTCATAAGCAGCCACACGTTTTCCTTTCTGTTTAACCAGTTGATACATCTCTTCCAAACCGGTTACCGGCTGTTCTTCTATTCGCTCGCCTGATGCTAAGTCATACGTGTCGATCACATGCGACTCAGAAGATGCGTCATATCGGAAAACATAGAGGTCGCCTTCCTTAAAGAAGGTTTGCTCGGCCATGTAAGGTGAGCTTTCTTCGATTCCTTCAATCTGAAAAGAGGGCTCTGCTTCTCCCGTTTTCGTATTAAATCGATGAACTTCACCGAGTCCGTCTACATAGTAGAGGATGCCGTCGTGGATGGACGATGCGTTGCGCAGGTTAAAAGGAATGCGCAAACGATAGTCATCCGCATCTGAATAGGTCAGAAAGGGAACCGTTTTACTATCCCCTGTTTGTTCGTCGATTTCATAAATAGCGGCTGTCAGTTTTTCTGTATCGCTCATGAGCAAGTAAAACTTGCCGTCATTTTTCAAGATGGAAGAAAGGCCAAGCCGTTCGCCCAATGCGCCGAGAGACGCGACTTTCTCTATGTCCACTTCCTTTTCGAGCGGCATCCGCTGTAATGAAATATCTTCGGGTTCTCCCGTCACCATAATCAGTTCCCCGTCCGCGATGCCGGACATATGTAAATAGTAAGGGACATGTATGGTTTCAAATCCGTCTTCGCTGCCCACACGGATATTGGATTGGTACCCGCCGTCCTCGGTGAATCCAGAGTTATTTACACTATAAAAAAGCCCGTCCTGGAATCCGGTCACTTCCCCGGTATGCTCCTCCGTTTCCATGTCAAAGGTCTCCATGCCGTCCCGATTTACTAGAAAGATATTATTTCGGTCCTCCATGAATAAGGTGTCGTCAGAAGCGTACACACTGCCTAGTTCCAAGCCTTTCATTTTGAGAAGATCCGTTTTGCCGGCAGAATCGATGAAAACAGCAAAGCTAAGGCCGTCCCGATTCATATCCTGATCTGCTGTGGTGGAGAAGTAGAGGATCGCCTCGGTTTTCTGTTCCAAGTCTGATGAGACGGTTTCCTTGGACAAGGTACCGGCAGGTGTTTGACGGCTGTTTAAGAAGAGGTAAGAAATAAATACAATAGCAAGCATTGCAATGACGCCAATCCAAATCCAATTCTTCTTCATAGGTCTCCATCCTTCCTTAACGAGCATAGAACTAAGCAGACGCGAAGCCTGCTTAGTCCTGCTCGTAATAAACGTCAGTAGATTAGATCTTTCGCTTGAATACGGTTTGAGTTGCATCCCGGACGTCTCGCGGATACACCCCGAACCCTTTATCAACATCGAGATCCAGATTGCCGTGAAGCTTAAATGCGGACCAGATTAATTTGGAACAGTTTTTTGCTCCGCCGTGTCCCGTGTTTCGGTTGTTTGCGAAATTCAGCGAGTACGGTTGCCCGATTTCGCCATAGGCCCATGACGTGGCATTTGTCTTGTTTGTGCTGCTCGTTGAGATGGATTTCACGACAGCCCCTTTATCCACTTTTCGGACATTCGCGGAAATGCTTCGGACACCTGAAGGGTAGATCGATTCCACGATGACATTGCTAGAATAATAAAGCCCGACATGCCCATGATTAATATATGCAGTAGCGGAAGGAGTATAATAGAAATCTCCACGGGCACTTGGTCCGACAATATAAAGGGCAGATGAATCGCCGCCCTGGATGTCGGCATCACCGGAGATGGCGTTTTCTTCAGCAAGCTGCTTTGCTTCTTCCTCGGCCATCTGGTTTTGTTTTTCCATTTCATTGTACATCGCTTCGTAGATCTCAGCCTCGCTCATTCCTGTCGAAACTGTCAGCTCATTCACTTGCTTGGCGAGCTCCTCGGCGGAAACGCCGGGCTGCATGGAAACGATTTGATCTGCGTATGATACTGTCGATGCTTGGACGGAGAATTGAGAACTTCCTACGAGAAACCCTGTTAAAACCAATGCGGCAACTTTTTTCACGTGTATCGCTCCCTTTGTGAAGTTGACTGGCCAGTCTGCCTTCAAAATTGTATGTTGTCCAACATAACTAAACTATATCATATTTGATAGAATAGTTTAAATTTTGAATAAAAGCAAAAGGTTTATTTTTTCAGGATGAATAAATGAATTCGCGCAATAGAATACTTGTCATTTGACAATAATTTATTAATCAAGGAAGCAATAGGATGAAGGAAAGTAGGTAAATGGAATAAAAGTTAATAGATATATAGAACGGGAGATGAAAGAAGAGGAGGTAAGAAGAATCATTTGTGAAAAAGCAAAATAAGGAATTAAGAATGAAAATTTAAAATTTATTGAAATTATTATTGTCAACAATTGTAATACTCCTTACAATAGATTGCAAGAGAAGGATTGGAGGGGAGAATATGCATATCGGTAGCCGCATTCAAAAATTGCGGGAGGAGAAGGGGCTATCGCAAAAGGAGGCAAGCTTCGGCGTTATATCTACTTCCCACTATAGCAATGTCGAGTGTGGGCGATTTGTGCCTTCCGAAGACGTCCTGCACTTGCTTGCCGATCGATTTGAAGTTCCCGTCGCCTATTTGCTCGACAGCGAGAAGTACGATCCGGTGCTGCAATCGCTTTTGGAGGAATATGAAGAGTTACTTTCTCAAGAAACAGATCATATTAGCCGTTTTACGACTAAACATGCTGCAAAATTCACTTACATCCCTTCCCTTCTACAAGAATCCACTTTCAACGTTTTAAAATATATTGATTTGGTTAGGGCTGGGGAAATTAAACAAGCCCAAATACACTACACCAAAGAGATAATCCACCTTTCGAAAACGGATATAGAAACAAATAAACCCCTCTTAAAAAACTATCTGTATATTTCCGGACTTTATTGTTATTTTAATAAAAATTATCGACAGAGCATCTCCTACAGCAAAGCTATCTTGGAACTGGCCAGAGAAGAGGAGACAATGGCTAAAGCATTTTACAACATGTCTCTTGCATTATTTCAACTGTATGATTACGCCGATGCCTTAGACTATGTAAACAAAGCGCAGCAACAATACATTAACCTGCATAATTGGAAAGCCGCATGTGATTGCTATAATCTCGCAGCCACGATATTTGTAGAACTAAACAAAATGTCAGAAGCAAATAAGCAGATTCAAAAAGGATTCAGTGTCCTTGGTGACACGGTATCCGAAACCTCCGCAAAACTCTATCACAATCTAGCCTATATTCAGTTTCGAGAGAAAAACTATTATGATGCGTTGAAGACCATTAATCAATGCATTGAACTCAAACAAAAAGTTCGCAGCAAGAACCTCATCATCTCCTACACCTTAAAGATATCCATCTTATTTCACCTAGAAGATTTCAAGGCAATCCAGGGCAATTTACAACAGCTTCAGCAATTCAATTTGCAGGAGAGGGAGAGTATCCAGTTGCGTTATATGGAAAGCAAAATGTATTTCGCAGTGCGTGAATTCCCACTTTATGAAAGAAAAATGCAGGGCTGTATACAATATTTTAGGAAGAATGAAGAATGGAAACTCCTGAAAGAAGCAGCCCGGCATTTATCATTGTATTATGCCAACCATAAAAAATATAAGTTGGCCCACCAATATCAAGACTTATGTATCTTGAGCTACCAGCGATTGATGATGGAAGTGAAGGGAGGTGAAACAGAGTGAAGAAACGACTCATGCTCTTTTGTGCCACATTCGGCATTTTATTTTCCTTGGCGCTTAGTCCAGCTGCCTTAGCAGATTCAGTAATCAACGGAGAGCCGGAAGTGGGGCCGCCGCATAATGCGAAATAAAGAAATTATACTTTTTTGTACACGCTATTATGTAGCGTGTTTTTTTAGTGAGCGGGAAAAACAAGTGTTATGTTGAACTAAAAATGCCTTTTACTTCTCAAACGCACTCGTTTGGTGAATAAGGAATTCAGTTGCTATTGAAAAAGTGCAATGTTTCTCTATATGTATTTTGAGCTAATTCTTCATTGTATCTAAAAGAATATGGGTCGCTAAATCCGTGTTCACCGCTACATATTTGTACATCTATATTAGGTTTATTTATAGTTGACACTAAATCATCTACTTTAAATGTTTTTTCGGCTTTTGGGAAAAATAACAATACAGGGCATTTTGGATTCATATTTACATAGTCCCGAATGCGTGAACCATAGTATCCAACAATCCCATCAACACACTCTTCCTCACTACACAACCAAGCAATCGTTGCCCCTATACTGAATCCAATGATAAATACCTTTGAATACTCATCTTGACAATCTGACAATAATTTTTTTATTTTTGTTAATCCGTTCTTAAAACCAATAGTGTTCATGAAATGTTGGTAAGCATTTATTTCTTGAGAATAATCAAAGGCTACTTCATGTTCTAATAAATTTGGGCAAATGACATCAAAATTTTGTTTTGATAGCAATTCACATACATCGATCATATGTTGGTTAATTCCATATATTTCATGAACGACAATAATTAGTTTGTCTGACTTTTTGTTTATTTTGAGCAACCTTTTCACCCCTTTAATGAAATGATAAAAGCACAGTTTTTACTGTTTCTTTTTCTCAATAAACTGCAACACTCTATCGTTCAATTTCTATTTTTAATCTTATTATTTTTTGGACACTTATTCAATGTAACGTTTAAAAACTTAAGCTTATGCTAGTCTTACTAGAACGGAAGAATGATTCATAACTTTCGAATGCTAAAGAAGAAAAGCTGCAGCTAATCATTCTGCATACTTACTCCATAATTTTCTTCTATAATAATTCTGGAAGAGAGGCGAACACGAACTTGAATAGAATCTCGACAAAATTAACGGTGTATTTTTTCGTCACCGTATTAATTATGGAAACATCACTTATGCTTTACCTTCATAAAAATATTATTAATTCGAGGACTGAGGAAGAATTCAACCGATTGCTGGCAAACGGCTCCAATCATCGAGATGTTCTGACAGCCTACTTTTCCGACACGACGATGAAGCATATTGTTCTGATGGAGAAGGATGGAGATCGTGAAGTTCTCATAACTAATGCAAGTGGGGAAATTATAAGCAGTTCTAATGAAAAAGGAGAGAGACTCCAAAAATACCTTCCGCCTTTGGAAACAATTAACGCGACGGAGGATCAAATACTTTATGCGGATTGGAAAGACATGCCGTATATTATTAGCGTTCATCCGTATCATGTGGAATCCGGTCAGACGGGCTACGTCATTATGTTCCAAAGTACCGCGTCCATTAATCATTTGGTCGCCAAATTGAATATGCACTTTGGAATGGCTGGCGTAACGAGTGTCGCTGCTTTATTCATCATCTACGCTTTTCTGTCCAAGTTTTTGACGCGTCCCTTAATCAGAATGAAGGAAGCAACGGAGAAACTAAGCATGGGTGACTTCGATGTCAGCCTTCCGGCCATTGGGAAAGACGAGCTGGGTGAATTGTCAGGTTCCATTCAAAAGCTCGCAGGAGATTTGGAACGTTTGACGGTGGAACGCAATGAATTTTTAGCAGCTACTGCCCATGAACTGAGCACACCTTTGACGTATTTGAATGGATATTCAAAAGTCGCTAGGAGACAAGGCATACAGGAAGCGGAACGCAACCGGTATCTTGACATTATTGCAGAGGAATCCGAACGGATGAAGGACTTGGTGAACAATTTGTTAGACTTGGCCAAGATGGATGAAAACTCATTTCCAGTTACAAAGGAGTATTTCTGGGCGGATTCTTTTATTCAACATGTGATCAAGTTGGTCGAACCTTCCTTTGGAATAAAGAAGCTGGATCTTGAACTTGAGCTGGAAGGAGATTTTAGAATTTATGCAGATCCTCTCCGCTTAGAGCAAATTTTAATGAATTTATTGGATAATGCGCTGAAATATTCAAACGAAGCATCGGTAGTGACGTTACAAGTGTTTAAGAAAGAGGATAAAACCGTCTTTATTATTACAGATAGAGGCATCGGAATTCCAGAACAGTATTTGCCTTTTATCTTTGAAAAGCTGTATCGGGTGGAAAAATCACGTTCACGCACATATGGCGGGTCAGGCATCGGACTGTCTGTCGTTAAGGAACTTGTTGAAGCGCATGGGGGTTCCATTGAAGTGACAAGTCTGCTTGGCCAAGGCAGCAAGTTTACAGTCACGCTGTGATCAGATTACATGGAGGGGCTGAAGGGAGGTCTATATATGCAAACCATTTTATTGGTCGATGATGAACAGCGAATGCTGGAATTGATTGAGTTATTCCTTCTGCCGCACGGCTTCAGATGTATAAAAGCGCAGAACGGTGAGAAGGCATTAGAACTATTGGTGACTGAAAAAATCAGTCTCGTTCTCTTGGACGTGATGATGCCCGATATGGATGGATGGGAGGTATGCAAAAAAATTCGTCAAATATCAGATATACCGATTATCATGTTAACAGCACGGGCGAATAAGGCGGATTTGGTAAAGGGGCTGGAAACAGGTGCAGATGACTATATCACAAAGCCCTTTGATGACAGGGAACTTGTTGCCAGAGTCCGAGCCATGTTGCGACGGTCGCATTCTTCGGAGAAAGAGTCTGAAGTAATTGTAGAAGGAAGATTTACATTGGACAAAGAAACATATGCCCTTTATTACGATGAGTTGCGGGCGCAGTTGACACTCAAAGAATTCCTTATTCTCGAAACATTACTGTCACGACCAAAAAAAACGTTCACAAGAGATGAGTTGTTACAGGCGGCCTGGGACTATAATACATACACGGATATTCGGACGGTCGACTCTCATATACGAAACTTGAGAGATAAATTAAAATTGGCCGGTTTTCCGACCGAGGAGTTTATTAAAACAGTGTGGGGAATCGGATATAAGTGGAAATAGGTGGTGGGTAAGCAGTGTATGGATGGATGTCTGCAATCAGCCAATGGATAACAGAACCGGTAACTGTTCTGCTTCAATCGTATGAGCAATATCCAATAGTGGTGGCCTTTCTATTAGGCGTTATTGGGGCGGTGGCACCATGCCAGCTGACCGGTAATTTGAGTGCCGTCACGTTATATGGCAATCAAACCATTCAATTGGAGAAGAGGTTTGATATTGCTGCTTTTATCGGCGGGAAGGTGGCAGTATTCAGCTTGCTTGGACTGTTCGCCTGGATGCTCGGGGACGTCTTCTCAACGACCTTAACGGGGTATTTTCCTGTTTTCCGCAAGATGATTGGTCCATTACTTATCGTAACGGGGCTTGTTATGATCGGTATGCTTCGATTTGGATTTCTAAGGAGCATACCGATACGTATGCCAATGAAATGGAATAGTGTAAGGGTCGGTTCTTTTTTGCTGGGGGCCAGCTTCTCACTGGCTTTTTGTCCGACCATGTTCGTCCTATTTTTCTTTTGGCTCATGCCGCTTGTGGCAACAAATGCATATGGGTTCCTGCTGCCATCTGTTTTCGGGATAGCCACTTCGCTGCCGCTTCTACTTCTTTTACTGTTCATATGGTTTTTTGATGCAAAACGGCTTGTAATGAGGATTAGCAGGAGAGTAGGCTTGTTGGTTCAACGTTTGGCCGGGGGCCTTATAATTCTAATTGGAATTGCCGACTCCATCACGTATTGGAGTCTATAAAGATCTATTGCCTTTCGTCAATAGGTATGGGTACTGATTGGGTAGAGCTGGCCTTTAAAGGCGAAGGAAATTCTCCCTGTTTCTTCGGAAACCACAAGCACTAGGGCATCACTTTGTTCAGTTAAACCCAACGCTGCACGATGTCGTGTGCCAAGCTTCCGCTCCCCACTAAATCTGCTCGATAATGGAAGGACATTAGTTGCGGAAACGATTTTATTTCGATTCACCAGCACAGCCCCGTCATGGAGGGGATTCCCTGGATAAAAGATAGATTCAAGCAACGAGTGGGTTAATTCGGCGCCAATTTCAATACCGGGCTTCAAAAAGGGCACGAGGGAATCTTCCCGTTGAATTACGATTAAGCCGCCATGTCTAAGTTTAGACATGTTTTGAATGCTAACCGATAACTCTGGATATTTATCTGTGAACGGAGATAAGTAACAGTTCAAATAAAAGGTGGCAGCTTGCATTTCAATGAAGAAAAAGTGTTCTTTAATTTTCTCGAAATTGCCAAGGAGGCAATCGGATTCATCGTGGATCGCTTCCAAATTATGTTGAATCGCCTCTATAATCTGACGCATTTCATCTTGGAGTATTTCCCTCATTGGTGAAAAATCACATATTGGTTTATCCAAATCCATGTAGCTCCTTTGGTCAATAAAAATATCTGTCGTCTAAAGTGTATCCACGAGCAGATGATTTAAACTTCATGTTTAAAGAGAACCGACATGTAAAAGAATAAGTGGAAAGCCGATAAGTTGAGGTGAGGAGACATGAATGTCATTACTATTTTTGGCGGAGATAGCTTTGAGGTAGAGACAGGTAAAAAGTTAGTACTGGCCTTAGAGGATAATGGAGTCAATATTCTACATCGCTGTGGCGGGAATGCCAAATGCACCACGTGTCGAGTGGAAGTGATGGCTGGCGGATACCAAGAAGTGACGCAAAAGGAGAAAAAGGCATTTGCAGACAAGGGAATTGATAACCTCTTGCACGACGATTGCTTGCGTTTATCATGTCAAATGATTGTGGCTGGCGATATTACAGTACGCCCCATTCTTACGGTTGAAAGCACTGGAAAGTCAGCCGGTCCAAGACCTGCTGACTGAACGAGGGTAGGCAGGGAATCTATCTACTTATCTCGGTACTTTTTGACATAACACGGTCTGTCTAAAGGAAATGGGGAACAGTGGTTATGCTGTTCCTTTTTAAATCATTGCGGAATAACTGATGTTCCCCCGGATTAACTGGCGTTCGTACGGCTTATCTGGCGTTCGCACGGATTATCTGGCGTTCGCACGGATTATCTGGCGTTCGTACGGATTATCTGGCGTTCGCACGGATTA
>NZ_BQYK01000010.1:59987-149255 GCF_023168145.1 Sporosarcina sp. NCCP-2222 | reverse complement strand
GACTTAGCTATTTCAATTGAACTTTCCCTGCCATTTAAATAACGATTAACTGCTTGTAACTTATCTTCTGCAGTAAATTTAGCCATAGAAAAAATGCACCTCCAATTGTTAGATGGTGTCTAACAATTGGGGTGCAGTTCATAGGGGATTGGGCTTTTCCAAGGTTTACACCGTTTGAATTTTATACTTTTTAATCTCCGGAGGTATCGGGCAAACATATTCCTCTCCACCGCGCTGTTCAATCAATTCCTCTTTTGCTCTTTCCAGAATATCTGGATTGTGAAGGACGTTGATCGCTGTTGCCGCCATGACCTTGCCTGCATGCAGCATTCCTTTATGCGCAACAGATGTTTTACCAGTCGACACGACCTGCCATGTGTGCAGTGGCGTTCCAATCGGTTCGCATCCGACTAGTGCTTGCACGGTAGGGACTACCCAGCTTACGTCGCCGACATCGCTTGTACCCGGCATGACACCATTCGAAGGAATAAACGGGTCGATGATGTCTGCCATATCTTTACCTTTTAATTCTTTATTCACCTGCACGTCTTTTCTTTTATCTGCTTCTGAAAGGGTCGCACGGATGGCTTTGGCGAATTCCAAATCCTTCTCATCATACTGAGGCACTCCTAGAGCGACGAAGTTATCATACATCACTTCTTCCAGTGTATTGTTTGGCAGGATATCGGAGGCAGCGGAAGCAAAATCGATTTCTACTTCGGTGCCCGTCATGAGTGCCGCGCCTCTTGCGATGTCACAGACACGTTGATAAATTTCTTCTGCTTGGGCAACACGTGGAGCCCGGATGAAGTAGAGGACGTCTGCCTTCTCTTGGACGACATTCGGAGAGTATCCACCTGTATTCGTAATGGCATAATGAATCCTTGCTTCCGGAATGACATGTTCCCTCAAATAGTTGACACCGACATTCATCAGCTCCACAGCATCGAGTGCACTTCTTCCAAGGTGGGGGCTATCCGCTGCATGAGCGCTTCTTCCTTTAAAGCGATAAGAAACTTCATAGCAGGCGAGGGAGGACATCGACCATACAGCATGGCGCGACCAAGGATGCCAGCATACCGCAAAATCCACATCATCAAACAAGCCTGCCCGCACCATGAAAGTTTTTCCGCTGCCGATTTCCTCTCCAGGGCAGCCGTAGTATCGGACTGTTCCTTCGAGGTTATTTTCCTCCAAATATTGGCGAATTGCAATGGCAGCCGCTAATGCACCAGTGCCGAGCAGATTATGTCCACATCCATGTCCGTTTCCGCCTGCTTCCACTGGATTGAAGCTAGTTTCCGCTCCAGCTTGGCTTAAACCGGATAAGGCATCGAATTCGCCTAGTACTGCGATAACGGGTTTCCCTTGGCCGAAGCTGCCAACAAAAGCGGTTTCGATATCGCCTACCCCTTTCTCAACAGCAAAGCCTTCCTCTTCTAATGTTTTACATAGTAAGTCGGCCGATTGAAACTCGACAAAGCCTGTTTCTGCGTATTCCCAAATTCGATCACTGACAGAAATTAATTTTTCCCGTTTTTCTTCAATCACATTGGATAACATTTCGCGGTAGTTCATTTCATTCACCTCTGCAAAAGATTTGTTTACTAAATGGTGGATTTACACCTTCGCGGTCTTCTTTCCAAATTAAAACGGGCCATATTGGATGACTTGCGCGATTACTAAGAAAATCAGAACAACAGCCACTTGGATTAAAACGTACGGTAATACCCATTTCACCCATTTGGAATAGGGGATGCCCATCATCCCTAGCGCCGCAAGCAGCAAACCGCCTGTTGGAATGATCAAGTTCGATACGCCCCCGCCCATCACGGTCGCAAAAGCGGCAGTTTGTCTTGTTACACCGACCAAATCTGCCAGAGGGGCCATAATCGGCATGACCAGGGAGGCATGTCCACTTCCTGATGGAACGATAAAGTGGATAAAGAAATTTGCAGCGCCCATGCCTACTGCGGTTACACTTGGCGGAAGCCCTTCCAGCAACCCGGAAGTTACATATAAAATCGTATCCAAGAGCCCGCCTGCTGTAAGAACAACTAAAATGGTACTTGCAACACCAATGATCATAGCGCCGGGAACCATTTCTGCGCATCCTTTTAGAAATGCGTCTGTCATGTCGTTTCCTGATAGCTTGCCGATGAGTCCCATGATGATGGCGCCTAACAAGAAAATTCCCACAATCTCACCGATATACCAGCCAAGGCTGATGACCCCATAAATAAGGGCGATGAAACAGCCTAAAAAGACAAATAGTGAGATGGCATGTCTTTTGCTGATTTTGTAATTCGTATCAAATGTAATGCTTTCGTTTGGATTAAATCTGCCGTATTCGGCCAGTTCAGGATTTTTCTCGATTTTATTGACATGACGTAAAATAAAGAGGACCGTCAAAATGTAGAAGATGATATAAATGGCGATCCGTAAGCCGATTCCTGAATACATAGGAAGTTCGGCAACAGTTTGGGCAACCCCAATCGTGAAGGGATTGGTGATTCCTGAAGTGAATCCAGCGCCGAGCATCCCGAGAACGACGATGGCAAGGCCTGTTAACGCATCAAAGCCGAGGGCGATAGCCATCGGTACAACGATTGTAATGTAGACCAATGTATCCTCAGCTGCTCCAATCAGCGTGCCGAGCAATGAAAAAATGAGTACCATCACAGGGATGATCAATTTTTTTCGGGCACCGAACTTCTGAGCAGTAAACCGGATTAACGCATCAATGGAACCTGTCGCTTGCATAATGCCTAGAGCCCCGCCGATGAGCAAGACGAATAGGATAATTGGAGCGGCGTTCACCATGCCTTGGTGAAACGAGTTGAACATCTCCAGCAATCCAACGGGTGTTCGATCGACAAATTCAAATTTTGCCGGGTCAATCATTGTTCGGCCATTTTCCTCAAATCTGGCGTATTTGCCCGCAGGAACCACATAGGTTAACACAGTAATGGCAGCAATGATAAAAAACATCAGAACGTAAGCACTAATTCCACTTTTTTTCTTTGGCTTCTTTTCTTCATTGCCTGCATTTTTTAAAGGTTTGGCCATGCTCATCTGTAACACTCCCTAATCAATTGGTTTGTAACGCATGCTGTGAACTATCCCTTCATCCAACTAGTATCGAAAGTCTTCCCCGAGTATTCAAATAGACCCCCAATTAATTGAATTCTGAAAAATAGATTTGTCAACGCTTTCATTTTATCTTGATTTAGGGCGGGTGATATTCAAAAGAGGAATACTGCATATTATGATTCTGAATAAGTTCGGTTATAATATTTTAGAGTGATCTATCGTATAATTGGAGCTTTAAACAGTTGAAGGACAGGTGGAGACTTCGTGGAGATTAGACATTTGCAGACATTTCAAATTGTAGTGGAAGAACAGAATCTGATTCAGGCCGCTATGCGTCTCAATTACTCACAACCGACGGTGACCAAACACCTGCAGCAATTGGAAGAGGAAATCGGTTTGCCGCTATTCGAGAAAGTGGACAATCGTAGAAGGTTAACGAAAGCCGGAGAATTTCTGTACGAGCATTCGAAGAATATCCTCAATGAGCTCTTCATTCTTCAAATGGGAATGGAAGATTTGAAAGGAGAAAAACAAACGATTCGGCTTTGTGGCTTAGATGAATATTGCGATCGTTTTTTTCTGCCATTCGTTCGAAGCTTTCAAAAAAAGAACCCCAATGTTCTATTTGACGTACAAGCAATCAACAGCAGTGACGATTCCTTGCAGGCAGTCATCCTGGATGAATCGGACTTCGCAATTGTTGCCGGAAGGCCGCTTAACACGGACATTACTTCTCAAATTATTGACTTCGATGACCTGGTTCTCTTCGCTTCTAGCGATGTGGCTGCTGACCCGGCAAATACGGAGGAGTACTTGGCGAAATATCCAGTTCTCGTCGATTACAACGCACCTTTTATTAAATTTGAGATCTTGAAAAAAGGAACTAATTTTTCAAACACGGTTCAATGCAACAGTGATGAAGCAATTAAAAATGCCGTGCTGCACCATGAATATCTGGGTATTATCGGAACCGGCCGAATCAAAGAAGAAATTCGCTCCGGTACTGTCACCGTTTTGGAAACGTATGCGTCCAACAACCCGGTCAAACTCATTGTGTTGACAAAAAAACTGGGGAATCCGGTTTTTCAAGACTTTTTCACTTCGTTTGGCAAAGCAAATCGGTTGTAATTTTTTGAGGGATACAGGTACATATGAAATAATCCATAACCTTACATGCTAAGTGCAAAACTTAAGATTCATGAAATGGCACGCAACTAACTATAAGGGGAAATCTGAATGGAAGAGGAAATTACGGAAAAAGTAAAAGATGAACTTGCAGATAGACTAGGATTAGGTAAAACAGAGCAAATGAAAAGCACTCTGTTTCAAGGCGACTTCGGTTTTAGTATAGATTTTTCTCTACTCATACCCTTATTGCTAGTAGTCGCAATAGCCGTTTTTCTACTTAAACGTAATAGAAAGAGCAGTAAATAATTGGCGCATCTCCATACAAGGGATTTGCGCCTTTTCAATTTTGATTTGCTCGTTGAATTCGGATAGTCGTTACTCATTTGGGCAACATACGGGTGACATCTATATAAAAGGAGGATGGGCGTGAGAACCATAATTTCATTTGTGCTGGCATTCCTTATATTTCACTTTTCGACGTTGGCCAGTGCAGAAGCTCCTTTCACAGCCGCATTTATCCGGGACCATCAACTGTGGATTAAAGAAGGGGAGCAAGAAACGCAATTGACGAAGGACCGATATATTTATTCACCGAAATGGTCGTATGACGGCCGTTTCATTGGCTATATTGATGGGGATGAAAAAGGGGAGAAGTCGGATTTATATATATACGATAGGAAGGAAAAAGAAAGCTATCAATCGTATGTGCAGGTCGTCACATCAGATTTTAAATGGGCCCCGAATAAGAATCAAATCGCGTATACGAATTATGGCGTTTTGGATGTGACAAAAACAGAAAACGGACGGCCGCAAGGATTTGAAAATGTCGCATTAGGTGTTAGTGGCTTTGAATGGTTTCCGAACGGCAAGGAATTTATTGTTTCATCCGATTCCACCTTGCTTCCGACAGGATGGACGCCCATTCCGCTATTTCGAATTCAGGCAGACGCAAATCTTTCGAAGGATAAAATTCAACCATTCTATACCATTCCTACGAATGAAACTGATTTATTCGGGATTAGCGTCGATTTCTTTAAATGGAGTCCGGATGGAGAATGGGTTAGCTTTTTAGTAATTCCGACTGCTTCCTTCGCTATGGATAGCAATACCTTGAGCGTGTTATCGTCCCAGGGAAAACAATTTCAAGCTATCGGTAAAATGTTGTCGTTTCAAGAGTGGTTCAAATGGTCGCCTTCAGCCAATGAGCTGGCCTACATTTCAGGAGAAGGCCGATTCTTTGTCGAGAACAAGAATACGACGGTTTCAGAAATTCCAATTGCAGAGCAACAGCTGGAATACACTCCTCAAGGCTTTGTGGATCTTGGGCTTGATTGGTTCTCCAAAGACTTGATTATTGTAGCACGTGCGAAGGAGAATAAAGAGTGGAAAGAAGGGCCTGTCCCAACGATGTACACCTCACTCTTTGCGATCAACATTAGAACAGGTGAGCAGCATCAACTCACTTCCCCCGGGGAAAATGAAATAGACGAGCAGCCTCAAGTCGTTGGCTCTTACTTGACCTGGTTTAGAAAGAAGCCGGGGCACACAAAAGGGGATGTGTGGGTACGGGATGGCCTATCGGGTCAGGAGTACATTTGGCTGGAAAATGTCGACGGCGCTCCCGTATTCTTTACACAAAAACAAAAATCATGAGAACAGGGTGCAATTCCGTCGGGAGTTGCCTCTTTTTTTATTACAATTGTTTCCTGTTGAATTATTGACAGAAAAGGCACCTTTGCTTTTCAATGAAGGATAAGGATGCAGGGAGGTGTTTGTTTGGTATACATCATTGATTCCGTCCCAGGATGGGCTGGGATTCTTTCTTTGATTCTCTTTATTCTTTGTTTTTATTTTACCTTAACGTTTTTCCAATATGTAAAAGCTGGCGACATGCGTCTTGCCAAACAGTCCAAGGCAGCGGCGGTCGGGTGTCTTGCGCTTGGTTTATTGATTCCTGCTTTCTACAGTTTGTAACATGAAAAGGAAAAACGGAACTTCCTAAACAGAGGAAGGCTAACGAGCTGGCAATCAAGCCTGCTCGTTTTTAGCTATACAAAAACGCGGTTGTCTGTCGAATCAAAAAAATCCGTGTATAATGGAATAATTATATGAATTGGAGGAATTCGAATGAACGATTTACAGCTGACGATTGAACTAACTAAGCATCCAAAAGAGAAGCCAGCAGCCGACCAGCTTGCATTCGGCACCGTCTTTACCGATCATCTGTTTACGATGGATTATACAGCGGGCCGAGGATGGCATGATGCGAAAATCAAACCATATGAACCGATCAGCCTGGATCCGGCAGCCATTGTTTTTCATTATGGACAAACGGTATTCGAAGGGTTGAAAGCGTATGTGACGGAGGAACAAGAAGTGGTTCTGTTCAGACCGGAAGAAAACTTGAAACGCCTGAATCGATCTAATGATCGACTCTGCATGCCTGAAATTGATGAGGAATTTGCGCTTCATGCACTGAAAGAGCTCATTCGAATCGACAAGGATTGGATACCGAATAAGGAAGGTACATCTTTATACATACGTCCGTTTATCTTTGCCACGCAGCCTTATTTAGGTGTCGCTCCTTCTGCGACCTATACATTCATGATCATCCTCTCGCCTGTTGGGGCGTACTATAAAGAAGGGATGAATCCGGTGAAAATTGCAGTTGAATCCGAATTTGTCCGTGCGGTCGCTGGGGGTACAGGCAGTGCAAAAACGGCAGGAAACTACGCGGGGGCTATGAAAGCGCAAGAGATTGCTGAAGCAAACGGCTATTCCCAAGTGCTGTGGCTCGATGGAAAAGAACGCCATTATATTGAGGAAGTCGGGGCGATGAATGTCTTCTTTAAAATCGACGGTGAAATTGTGACGCCTTCATTGAACGGCAGTATTTTGGAAGGCGTGACGCGAAAATCTGTCATAGAGTTGCTTCGTCATTGGGGTATTCCAGTTCATGAGCGTAAGATCTCCATGGAAGAATTACATGCCGCTTCCCAGGCGGGTACATTAGAAGAAGCGTTCGGTTCAGGAACAGCCGCTGTCATTTCTCCGATTGGAGAGCTTTTCTGGAAAGGCGAGAAAATGACGATTCACAACGGAGAAATCGGACCTTTATCGCAACGGATTTACGATACAATCACCGGCATCCAAACGGGTAAACTGGAGGATCCATTCGGCTGGCGCGTCAATGTGTTCGAGTAAAGGTAGTTTCATTCTACATGAAAGGTGGTTGATGTATGGAAGTAGCCATTCGAAAGCTGACCACAATTGAAGAAGTGCATTTAATTAAGCCGCTGGAAGAGAAAGTGTGGCAATCAGCCACAGTCCCGCTTCATCAGCTCTACACAGCCATTCAAAATGGCGGTTTGCTTATCGGCGCGTTTGACGAGGACCGCCTGATTGGATTTTCATATAGCTTTCCGGGGTTTCGGAATGGTTCTGTCTTTTTATGTTCCCACATGCTTGGGATTGATCCGGATTATCGTTCCCAAGGCATTGGCAGAAAGTTGAAGGAGAAGCAACTGATTGAAGCCGAGCAAATGGGCTATGAATTAATCGTCTGGACGTACGATCCACTGGAAAGCCGCAATGCCTATTTGAATTTGGCGAAGTTGCATGGCATCTGCTCTACTTACCTTGAAAATTGGTACGGGGAGATGGCGGACGGTTTGAATCAAGGCTTGCCATCGGACCGTTTCAAAGTGGAATGGTGGATTAGGAGCGCGCGGGTGCAGACAGCTTGGACGCCGGATGGAATTCAATTTGAGCGTCCTTGCAGCATTTCTTATACAGCGAGCGGCCAACCGCAAATCAGGGAAGTTGCGGGGCAGCTTCACTCAAGTGCGGACGGCTACGAAATTCCAGTCCCGTCCAATATTCAAGAACTGAAGAAGTTAGAGCCTTCGCTTGCCTACAATTGGAGAATGCAGTTGCGGGATATCTTTCAGCAATTATTCTCTGATGGTTATGCAGCTGTCGGTGTCAGGCGTTCGGATAGCGAGGAAGGCATCTGTTATTACCAATTGGTTCGCCGAGAGACGATACCTTTGTGAGGAAATGGGGGAGTAGCATGGACATCCGAGAAATTATTGTCAGACGAATGAAAATGAAGATGAAACAGCCGTTTACGACAAGTTTCGGCACAATGCAGGACAAGCATTTTTTATTGATTGAAATAAAAGACGGCTCGGGCCGCAGCGGATGGGGCGAATCGGTTGCATTCGATGCGCCTTGGTACAGTGAGGAAACTGTCGAGACAAATTGGCATATGATTCGTGACTTTCTAGTACCAATTTTGCTGGATGCCGATCTTTCGCATCCTGATGAAGTGAGTGGACTCTTTTCGCCGATTCGGAAAAACAATATGGCGAAAGCCGCTGTTGAGGGCGCTGTTTGGGATTTGTACGCAAAGCAGCAGGGCATGCCACTGGCAAAAGCGCTAGGCGGTACCCGCCAGCAGATCGAGGTTGGCATCAGCATCGGCATACAGCAAAGCGTCGAGGAGTTGACGGAAGTCGTCCGGCACCATTTGCAGGAAGGCTACAAGCGCATTAAGGTGAAAATAAAACCTGGCAAGGAAATTGAGATTCTGTCGGCACTCCGGCAATCCTTCCCGGACATTGCCTTAATGGCAGATGCTAACTCTGCGTATACATTGGCGGATACAGCGCTTTTACAGCGCCTTGATGAGTTCAATCTTATGATGATTGAACAGCCGCTCGCTTCGGATGACATTATTGATCATGCGATTTTGCAAAAAGAGCTAAAAACACCAATTTGCCTTGACGAAAGCATTCATTCTTTGGAAGATGCGCGCAAGGCAGTAGAGCTTGGCAGCACCAAAATCATCAATATCAAAATCGGTCGTGTCGGCGGCTTGACAGAAGCGAGAAAAATACATGATTACTGTATGGAAAAAGGGATTCCTGTCTGGTGCGGAGGCATGCTCGAGGCAGGAATTGGCCGTGCGCATAATATTGCACTGACTTCCTTGCCGAATTTCATCCTTCCAGGCGATACGGCCGCTTCTTCGCGCTATTGGGAAAAGGATATCATTCAGCCGGAGGTCGTCATGGAGGATGGCTACATCAATGTGCCGGAAGATCCTGGCATTGGCTATGAGCCGGATATTGCAAGTATCGACCGTTTCATGACCGATAGGTGGTCATTCTCGAAAGAGGGATAGGCTGTTTCCTATCCCTTTCTCCTGAGGGCCGTACAACGGCGATGTATCCTGCACGTTTTGAGCTTCTCCGGACATGACTTATAGAATTCTGCTCTCATAGCGGCACTCTCGCACATGCCTATGCAACCTCCTCCACTGAATTTCCGTCTAATGGATTGATGAAGCAGCCATTTTCCAGTAGAATGAACATAGGTTTTGTAGAGAGGGAGTTTTTCGTGAAAAAATTAGTTAAATCCTTGACGATCGGCACGCTCGTTTTGCTCCTCGCCGCTTGCAATTCCAGCGGGGCATCAGAAAAAATGACGGCTGAACGTCTATTGGACAAGTCCAAGAAGGAAATGGCGTCATCTTTGGATGCGGTCCATTCACATATTGTCTACGATGATTATAAAGTGACAGTTCATGATGGGGATTTTGAGAATCCTGAAAAAAGCGGCGCCAAATTCGATATTCAAACCGATGCTTTCTTAAATCCTATGAAAATGCATCAAGAGACACTCGTACAGCCCCGAGGCATCAAATCATACAAAATGAATCTCTATCGATTGGGCGACCAGAACTTTGTCTCTGATGAAAACAACAAAGAGTGGGAAGAAACGTCTTCGGAAACGCTCGAAAAATTGTTCGGCACACTCGTGTCGCGTTCCAACCCGACGCTCGATCTTTCGCTGTTTGATGAATTCAAGGATGATTTCGTCCTGGAACCAATCGAATACGGGTATGCATTGACATTAAGTTTGAATCGGAAGCAATTCGAGAAATTTAAACAGCTTGTGCCGGATCTCGGACCCGAGCAAGACGGCTTCCTGATCATTTATAAGATGGATTTAGTTATCACATTTAACAAGAGCACTTCTTATGTGACGAGCTTTAAAATGTCAGCGGATATGCGGTCATTCCGTGACGGCACTTCCTATCGAGCGAGGCAGAAATTGAACGCTACATATAGCTATTTTAATGATATCGATCCTTTCAAAGTACCTGACCAGCTTCAATAACCGCAACGTCTTTCCTCTCTTGAGGGAAGGCGTTTTTTTTATGGGAAAATATGATTTTTTCCTTACATATCCCATGTTTTACAGAGCTGGAAATAAAAAACCTTGAATACGGACAAGTGTTCGGGGTATATTATGAAGAGAACGATTGTTCGTAGGAGGGATGCGTAATGTATGAAAATTTACCGAACCGGCAGATCGTCTGCCTGGATATGAGAAGTTTTTATGCCAGCTGCGCGGCGGCCATCGAAGGTCTGGATGTCATGGAGACGCCAATTGCGGTGATAGGAAACATGGAACGCAAAGGCGGTGTCATCCTTGCAGCATCTCCGCCCTTAAAAAAAGAGTTTGGCATTAAGACCGGCATGCGGTTATTTGAAATTCCGGATGATCCGAGCATTCGATTGATTGAGCCAAAAATGGGGTTTTACTTGGATGTATCTATGGCCATTACGCGTCATTTGAACCGCTTTGTTCCAAAAGAAGCCATTCATGTATATAGCGTTGACGAAAGTTTTGTCGATTTGACAGGTACGGAGCGCCTATGGGGACCGCTGGAGGATACGGTGCAGCGCATTCAAGACGAGCTGGCCGAGCAATTCCAGCTGCCTTCCGCCTGTGGCATCGGGCCGAATATGCTGCTGTCAAAGCTCGCCTTGGATTTGGAAGCGAAAAAGACGGGCATTGCCCGCTGGACATATGAGGACGTACCTGAAAAGCTTTGGCCGATCGCCCCGCTCAGCAAAATGTGGGGCATCGGCAGCCGGCTGGAAAAGACGTTAAACCATATGGGCATCTTCTCTGTCGGCGATCTGGCCCATGCCCCTTTGGAGGAGCTGGAAAAAAAATTCGGCATCATGGGCAATCAATTATATCATCATGCCCACGGACTCGATTTTTCAAGCGTCGACACAGCTCCGCTTGTCGAAGGACAAATCAGCTATGGGAAAGGCCAGATGCTGTTTAGGGACTATGAAAAGCGTGAAGATGTGCTGGCGGTCCTGCTCGAAATGTGCGAGGATGTCGCCAAGCGGGCCCGGGAGGCAGGGAAAGCGGGGCGTACCGTTCACCTGTCTGTCGCCTATTCCAAGCGTTCGCTCGGTGGCGGATTCAGCCGTTCCGCTTCGGTCAATGAATCGATCAATGACACGATGGGCATCTATCGGATATGCACGCAGCTGTTCGACCGTTTCCATGACGGACGTGCGGTTCGGCGGCTGGGCATCAGCTTGACGAATTTGGAGGAAGAGCACTCCATGCAGCTCAGCTTCTTCGATGAACGGAAATGGCGTGATCGCAAGCTCGGTGCCACAATGGATACGCTGCGCAATAAATACGGATCTACTGCGGTATTGCGGGCGGTGTCCTATACAGAGGCTGGAACAGCGGTCCATCGGGCCAAACTCATCGGCGGGCATTATAAATAGAAAGACCGTCCGGAAAGCTGCCGGACGGCCGAAGTGTCAATTTGTTTGCAAGTGGCGGCGATATCTCCATGCGCAAAGAGCCGAAAGGGCAAGTAAAGCGGCGGCCAGCATATACACAAAACGCGCACCCGCCCATTCGGCAATTGCTCCAAAAGCCAAAGAACCCGCCGCGAACAAAATGGATACGATGGTTTGCTGCACCGCATAGATGGCAGGCAATTCTTCAGCCGTAGCCGCTTTTTGCAAACACGTATCGATTGAAATGCCTTTCCACTGCTGAAATACGCCTGTGCATCCTACGAGAACGAGGGCGAACCATGGCCAGGCTGTCATTCCGAAAAGAGCAGTCAGCAGGCTGATGCCAAATGAGGACACCAAAATGGCCTGTTGCAAGGAACTCTCGATAAGTGAAGCAAAACGTGCGCACAGGATGCCCCCTGTCAGCATGCCGATGAAGAAGGCTGTGTTGATATATCCCCACCAAGCCTCGTTTTTGGCGAGCACTTCTGTCACAAACACATAGAGGATGGAGGCGATCCATACGACGTTAGCCAGTGCTTCCAGTGCAATCAGAATATGCAGCGTCCGATATAAAGGATGCTTCCATATAAGGCGCCAGCCTGCCGTCAATTCACTCACGGCCTTTGTTTCCCGTTTAGGCAGAGTAAATTTGACAGGATCAGAAATTCCGGCAAGCAGGGCGATGGCGAATAGATACAGCGTACCTGTCAACAAAATGGCGAACGGGCCCGTAGTCAACGCGACAATGCCTCCACCTACAGCCCAGGCGCCTAAATTGACGGTTTCGGACACGATAGAGAAGAAACTGTTGGCCTTCACCAATTCCTCCTTTGGCACAAGCCGCGGTAACATGGCATGGCTTGCGGGAGCTGCCCAGCCGTCAAGAAACGCGATGGCAAACACGAAGCTTAATAAGGCAGTCACACTTGTCGCTCCGGATGCGTAGGACGCCAGCAACCAGAGTACAATTGTTTTCAATGCTTGGGACGTGACGAGCAATCTTTTTAGCGAAAAGCGGTTGATCAGAAGCGGAGAAAGGAAGCCGCTTCCAAAGCGTCCCATCATATTGACGAATGGAACGAGAGCGAGTACGAACGGCGAATTGGACTGTCCATATAAAATGGCAATCAGCCCCACAATGTAGAATATGTCACCGCAATCGGCAATCGCCTGGCCCATCCATAAAAAACGGAAAGATCGATGTTTCATTCATTTGCAGCCCCTTTTCAATCAAATTCGTTCTTTGATGAAAAGAGAAGGTTTACACTGCTTTTCATACCTCCTTTGTTAATAGGGGCAAAGCGCTTGTCAATGAATGATAAAAGTACTTTCAAATGCGTAGCAACGGACAGCCGGAAAGAGGCTGCAGGAATGAAAGACATCGGTTAGTCCCGTAGCGATTTTTTCAGGTTGGCCAGATCCTCTTCCAGCTTTTCAATTTTCTCCATTAAGCCGGAGGAATGAATGGCGCTCCGCACGGCCCAGACTAAGACAAAAGAAAAGAGGACAAAAGCAAAAAATATGGTCAGGATGAAGGTTGTCACATCCAGCGGCATGACGGGCACCTCTCTTTCTACTATTCATTATCTTATCATATGACTGTCAATTGCAGGAAGGAGCTAACAACAATGATTCGGGATCGAGGAAATATTAAATGGACAGCAATGATGCTTCCGGAGCATATTCAGCAATTGCGGAATTGGCAGGCGGAAGATGGAAGGCTGCCAAGGGGCATGCCGGATGAGCAGCAGCTGGAAGAATGGAATTATAAGATCAGCAACGCAATGGAAGGGGGGACGCCAGTCTCTATTGAGTTTTGGCAGGCGGAAGATGTTAAAAAGGTGCAAGGGTTCATCCAGAAGACGGACAGCCTCCAAGGGGTGCTTCAAATTGGCATGGAACGAGGGAATGCACATTGCGTGCCGTTTGTCGATATAAAAAGTATTTCAGAAATCGAATAATTTAAGTTTCGTACCTTTTCTATTGTTCAGACTTTTGGTAGACTATTTGAGGACAACATAGAAAGAGAGAGAAAAGGGTAGGGGGAGTCATGTGAAAGTTTTAGTTCAGCTAAGCTGGTTTTTTAAGCAGCGTAAGAAGCAATACGGTCTCGGCATTGCTGCGCTTGTATTTGTTTCCTTGCTGCAGTTGCTGCCGCCGAAAATTATCGGGTTCATAGTCGATGATATTACAAAAGGGACGTTGAGCTCTTCCGAACTGATCAAATGGCTGATCATCTTGGCAGCGGCCGGCGTGCTCATGTACATAGCACGCTATTATTGGCGTGTCATGATTTTCGGATCCGCCGTCCTGTTATCTAGGACGATGCGGGAAAAATTATTTAACCATTTTACGAGGATGTCACCGTCGTTTTATCAAAAACGCCGTGTCGGGGATTTGATGGCACATGCGACAAATGACATCAATGCTGTGCAACAGACAGCAGGAATGGGAATTTTAACACTCGTCGACTCTATTTCGACTGGCGGTTTTGTCATTTTGACAATGGCCTTGACGATCAACTGGAAATTGACGGTGATCGCTTTAATTCCATTTCCATTCATGATTTTCCTGACAAGTTATTATGGGCGGCTGCTCCGAAAGAAATTTCGTTTTGCCCAGGAAGCTTTTTCAAGCTTGAATGATAAAACGCAGGAAAGCATTTCGGGGATCAAGGTGATTAAGACATTTGGTCAACAAAAAGAAGACATCCAGGATTTTACCGAACTCTCAACGGATGTAGTCGAAAAAAACATGAGAGTGGCCAAGATTGATGCATTATTTGATCCGACGATCACTGGAATTTTCGCAATTTCCTATATACTTTCATTCTTTTTTGGAACGAAATTTATAATTGCGGGAGATATGTCAATCGGGGATATGGTAGCATTCAGTACATATCTTGGGCTACTGATATGGCCAATGCTTGCGTTTGGCTTCCTGTTCAATATCGTGGAACGCGGGAACGCCTCGTACAGCAGGATTTCAGAGCTTCTTTCCATCACGCCTGAAATTCAAGACGTGGCAGGTGCAATTGCTGATCGGCCTGAGGGTGATTTGCATTTTGATATCGATGAATTCACGTTTCCAGAAGATGAAGCACCTGCCTTGCGTGATGTGCACTTTACATTGAGACGGGGAGAAACACTCGGGATTGTCGGCAAGACCGGATCAGGGAAGACGGCCATCTTGAAGCTTCTGTTACGGGAGTTTGAAGGATACAAAGGAAGCATTGTGTACGGTGGACATCCGATCAATCAATACAAACAGCAAAGTTTACGGAGTTCCATTGGATACGTGCCGCAAGACCACTTCCTCTTTTCGACGACTGTGGCAGAAAACATTGCGTTCACGAATCCCAAGGTTGACCGTGAGAAGGTTTACGAAGCTGCACGGCTCGCCTACATTCACGAGGACATTTTAGGGTTTGCAGAAGGCTATGAAACCGTCGTCGGAGAACGGGGTGTTTCCTTATCTGGCGGACAGAAACAGCGGATTTCCATTGCCCGCGCACTGATCATGCAGCCGGAATTATTGATTTTGGACGATTCGTTATCGGCGGTGGATGCGAAGACAGAGGAAGCCATTCTGGAAGCATTGAAGCAGACGCGCACCGGCGAAACGACAATCATCACGTCTCACCGCCTGAGTGCCATCCAACATGCCCATAAAATTATCGTCTTGGAAGAAGGAACTATTATCGAGGCAGGTACCCATGATGAATTGATTGCATTAGGCGGCAAGTATAAAGAAATGTATGACTTGCAGCAACTCGAAGTGCTCGTTGAACAAGGGGGTGAGGAATAATGTCCATTGAAAAACAGCCAAAACTGACAGCAAAGGATCAATGGATCGTATTCAAGCGGTTATTGAGATACGCCATTCCTCATAAGGCAAGCATTACGGTAGCGCTGATCCTGCTCGTCTTGACGGTAACGGGAAGCATTGTAGGACCGTTGCTCATCCAATCATTTATCGATAATTATTTGACGCCGGAAAATTTTCCGAAGAATGAAGTTATGGTGCTCGCACTTACTTATATCGGGCTTCAACTCTTTATAGTCGTTGTCTCGTATTTCCAATCGCTACGGTTCCAGGCGATTGCCTTGAAGGTTATCCAGCAAATGCGGATTGATGTATTTACAAAAGTGCAAGGACTCGGCATGCGTTACTTTGACAAAACGCCTGCAGGCAGTATCGTATCACGGGTAACAAATGATACGGAATCAATCAAAGAGATGTTTGTCAGCGTAATCGTTACATTCCTACAAGCAATCTTTGTCATATTTGGCGTCTACTTCGCCCTGTTCGCACTCGATGTGAAGCTTGCATTCATGTCAATGGGACTGCTGCCGTTATTTATGATTATTGTCATTGTCTATCGCCGGTACAGTGCGGATTTCTACCAGGATATCCGTGAACGGCTCAGCCAATTGAATGCCAAAATAGCGGAGTCGCTGTCTGGCATGGGCATGATCCAGGCGTTCCGGCAAGAGGAACGCTTGGCGAAGGAATTCGATGATATCAATGAAGGACATTACCGGGCAGGTATGCGAAATATTAAATTCGACAGCGTATTGCTTGGGCCATTCATCGATTTGCTGTACGCCATCGCGATTGTCTTCGTCCTTGGCTATTTCGGTTTTATGTCTTTGGAAAGTGCCGTTGATGTAGGGATCATCTATGCGTTCACTACGTTAATCGGCCGGTTGTTCCAGCCAGTTCAGCAAGTGATGCAGCGACTATCCATTTTCCAGCAAGCACTTGTTTCTGCCTCCCGTGTGTTCAAACTGATGGATGATACGGATATGGAACCGAGCCAGACAGATCAAGCGAAGCAACCGGTCCAAGAAGGGACTATCGAATTTCGCGATGTCACGTTTTCCTACGATGGCAAAAATAATGTGTTGAAGAATATTTCATTCACCGCAAATGCGGGGGAAACGGTGGCCCTCGTCGGCCATACCGGAAGCGGCAAGAGCTCCATCATCAACTTGCTTATGCGTTTCTATGAGTATAATCAAGGGGAAATCTTGGTGGATGGCATATCGCTGAAAGACTATCCGAAAGAGGAGCTCCGCCGAAAGGTCGGTCTCGTCCTGCAGGACCCGTTTCTGTTCTATGGGGATATTGAAAGCAACATCCGTCTTCATAACAAGGAAATGACAGGAGAAGAAGTACGTGCGGCGGCTGAATTTGTCCAAGCGAATGAATTTATTGAAAAACTGCCTGATAAATATTCGCAGAAAGTGACAGAGCGCGGTTCTACGTTCTCCAGCGGTCAACGCCAGCTCGTCGCCTTCGCGCGCACAATCGCAACAAATCCGAAAATACTTGTCCTGGACGAAGCGACCGCCAATATCGATACGGAAACCGAAGTCGCGATTCAAGCAAGCTTGGAAAAAATGCGGAAAGGCCGGACGACCATTGCGATCGCCCACCGATTAAGTACAATCCAGGATGCGGAACTAATCTTAGTGCTGCACCAGGGGGAAATTGTCGAACGGGGTAATCACCAGCAGCTCCTCGCGCAAAAAGGGCTCTATTACATGATGTACCAATTGCAAAATGGATTGCTGGATGATGCGATTTAAACGGTAAGTGTCTTGAAAGGCAAACTTCAGGCGGCAAGCAAACTCAACAAGGGTTTGCTTGCCGCCTTTTCATTTTGATGTTAGCAAAGTGGAATGCTGTTGCGGAAATGTTGCGGGCACTGGCATTAATTTGGCACCCAGACACACTGATTTGGCGTGGTGGTCCTGTAATTTGGCGCCCAGCAGCACTAATTTGGCACGGGTGCCTTCTTATTAGGCGAGTGAGATCTGGTTGTCCGACAAGGAAGGACAAACTAGTTATGCAAACAAGAGGTCATTTTCTCGCTACCATGCAAACGGCATATCCGAATGTCATAAACTGTTCACAGGTAAAATCAACGTATTTCCGCTATGGATTTGGTACGATGGGGAGAGAATAATGAAGGGGAGAGAAGGATGAATACTGATTTGAATGTGTTTCTGGCGTTCGGCGCCGGATTTTTAAGTTTCATTTCACCGTGTGTGCTGCCTTTGTATCCAGCATTTATATCGTATATTACAGGCATGTCAATCGATGAATTGAAAGGCGATTCCAAGCGGATGAGCCGAAATGGAATGCTTCACACGATCTTTTTCCTGCTTGGATTTTCGGTCGTTTTTGTCTTCCTTGGTTTCAGCACATCGCTCGTTGGCAACTTTTTTGTGCAGTACAAGGATATACTACGGCAAGCGGGCGCCATCTTTATCGTCCTGTTTGGGCTAATGGTCATCGGGTTGTTCAAGCCTGATTTCTTAATGAAAGAACGACGTCTGCAATTCAAAAACCGACCGGCCGGCTTCTTGGGAACGGCTTTGATCGGCCTTGCATTTTCAGCAGGCTGGCAGCCATGCATGGGGCCCATCATTGGAGCGATCATTGGACTGGCTGCAGCCAATCCAGGCTCCAGTATGTTATATATGATGATGTATGTATTAGGGTTCGCTATCCCGTTCTTCATTTTATCATTTTTCATTACCCGTCTTGGATGGATCAAACGGCATAGTAATTTGATGATGAAAATTGGTGGTTATGTTATGATTGCTTTCGGATTTTTGTTGTTTTTCGATGGAATCACGTATCTCACTAGCTTGTTAAGTCCGATTTTTGGTGATTTCCAAGGTTTTTGATTGGATAGGAGGAACAACCGATGAATGAAATTGGATCATATGAGCATTGGAACGAAGTTATAGAAAAAGAGCCGCAACTCCTTCTTTTCGTTAAAACGGACCACTGTTCCGTCTGTGAGGGGCTCTACCCGCAAGTGGAAGCGCTCGCCGATCGATTTCCATTTCCTTTCTATCAAGTAAATGCGGCGCGTGTGCCTGAACTTGCGGGGCAGTTATCGCTATTTACTGCTCCTGTCGTACTGCTTTATCATCATGGTAAAGAAATAGCGCGCTTCGCCCGTTTTGTTCAGATGGACCAGCTTACACGCCGCATGCAAGAGCTCGTGGAACGGGGGAAGGAAGATGCTTAAGCTTCAGGAATGGATTGATTATGTTTTCAACACGATTCCATCAGTATATTTAATTGTCGGATCAACCGTTATCTTTCTTTTTATGGGGACCATGGCATTTATTGTCCGAACTAGAGCAGCTAAGCGGCCGATTTCCGCCAAACGGATTATTCTGCCGCCGCTCTTCATGTCGACAGGCGCATTGATGTTCCTATTCGAAGAATTCCGAGTGCCGCTTCCGCAAGTGTTGGAAGCAGTGGCAGTTGGTTTGTTGTTTTCTCTCATTTTGATTAAAACAACGAACTTTGAGAAGAAGGACGGATTGTTGTATGTGAAGAAGTCCAAAGCATTCATTGTCATTCTTTTGAGCCTGCTCGTCATCCGTCTGGTGGCCAAGCTCATATTGAGCAGCTCCATCGATGTGGGTGAATTGGGGGGAATGTTCTTCCTGCTGGCATTTGCGATGATTCTTCCTTGGCGTATCGGCATGTTGATTAAATATGTAAGAGTTCGAAACCAAACAGCAGAGTGATTATACAAAAATCGTCCCCGCCACAAAAGTAAAGGGGACGATTTTTTAATTGCAGATTCTTGCTCAATGATTTTCCTTTTTCCAACTTCGATATGTTACAAGCTCGACAAAGCCATAGGACACTATCATTGATAAAATAGGGACAATATAATGTTTGGGTGGCCCAAATAAAAAAATAACAACGATAAATCCTGTGATAAAAAGGAAAGTGTTTATGACATACGATTTTTTCCGGGATTTTAAATAGTGTATTGCCTTATTCATTATTCACCTTCGAGTATGTAGTATATTATCGATTGATAATATCAAGATAGGGATTGCGGAATCAAATGGCAATATTTACAAACATCAAAGAATCAGCTGTGTGTACAATGCAAAAGAAAAGAGGCTGTCCAACATCGATGGATCGATGTTCTGGACGGCCTCATTCTGCTTATTCAAATAAGTGCTCGTATGGCTTCATATCCACTTCCATGGACGTTAATTTCTTAATCAGGAATTTATGATCCCGCTTCGGCGTGGCCACAATATATCCCCGGATAATATGGTCAAAATCAATTGTCTTTGCGCGATCTTCCAAGGCAATCTGCCCAATTTTGGAAGCGATTTTCTGTTTGGCTACATCGCGGAACAATTCTGGAACAGGACTTACAAGCTCATTCAAAAGCTTTTTGGCATCCTCATTCCAAAGATGAAGGGATTCATTAACATAATGTTCTTCCCAATCAAGCGTCGATTTGCCATCCTCTTTCGGAAACACCTTCAAGAATTTACGGAACATGAAGTAGCCGCCGATGCCAAATAAACCGACTAGGACGATACACCAGAATACGATGAACCACATAAACCAATCCTGCATTTGTCTTCACCTCTTCCTCACTTCCCCTATTATAAAAGGAATTGAGAAAAATTTCATTAACAATGTATCCTTTTCCTTTGCCTGTTTCTATATAACAGGTGAAGGGAGGTGGAGCACATGGCAACAATGGAATTCAGAGGCGCTATCGGAAAGGTATTTTTTGACGGAGGGCTGACGGAGGAAGGCAAGTTGATTCGCAAGGCCAAGTCTTACCGCAATATCGCGCAAGGGGTGAACGCGACAAATTTGTACAACGCCTTATCCCAGCTTGCGCAATTTTCGGAGCGAGCAGTCGTAGGAATGGAAAAGGTCGAAACATCAGAAGTCGTCAATTAAAACGAAAAGGAGATGGTAAGACATGAGCAGGACATTGCAACTTACATTTGAAACAGCAGCAGGGAAAACATCTATGCTGACAGTGGACGAGCCGCGGAGTGATATTACGTCCGAGCAAATCCAAGCTGCCATGCAGCAAATTATCGCAACGGGAGCATTTGAAGTGGATGGCTCGCCGCTATCCGCATCGAAGAGTGCACGCATCGTAGAAAGAACCGTGACCGAATTCACGACCGCGTAACAAATAGCAGTCAGCCCGCCAGTCTTATGCTGGCGGGTTTTTAACTTAGAATAAGGAGGGCATGATGAATGGAAACCTGGTTGAATTTCATACAAGAGATCGGATTCCCGGTATTCGTATCGTTTTATCTATTGCATCGTCTTGAACAGAAATTGGAAGCGATCCATGATGTGCTCGTCACATTAAAGATGAAGTGAACTTCACAAAAACGTCATTCTTTTGCCATACAACGAAGTTTGGCAACCTTGTTTGAATATTTGTCTTCATCTATGATAAAGTTATAAAGAATGTGAAGGAGTCTCGATATGTTTAAAAAAGTATTGTTTTCCGCAATGATGACCGGCTTGCTATTTATTGCTGCATGCTCAAGCGGTTTTAAGCCGGATCACGAATATCCGGTCCAGCCATTCGAATTTACAAATCAAGATGGAGACACAGTCTCATTGGATGATTTGAAAGGCGAGGTCTGGCTCGCACAATTTATTTTTACAAATTGTACAACAGTCTGCCCTCCGATGATGTCGAACATGGGCGATTTACAGGGCATGTTAGAAAAAGAAGGCGTGGAAGATTATAAAATTGTTTCATTCAGTGTAGATCCGGATCACGATACGCCCGAAAAGTTAAAACAATATTTGGAGCAATTCGGTATGCCAGATGAATCTAAATGGATTATGCTGACAGGATACAAAATAGATGAGATCAATAAGCTTTCAGTTGCTGCTTTTAAAATGCCGGTAGCTGAAATTAAAAATTCAGATCAAGTCGTGCATGGTTCTCGATTTGGATTAGTAAATCAAGACGGAAAAGTCGTAAAAACATACGCGGGTGCGGATGAAGTCCCATACGACCAAATTGTTAAAGATATGAAAGCGCTCATTAAGCAAGGAGCGGAGTAAGCGGAAAGGGTGAGAGAGTGAAGAAAAAGCGAAAGCCAAATAAAGGATTATCCATGAAGACGAAAGCGATTCTTATCGTGCTTCTCGTTCCAGTGGCTGTCACTTTATTCACTCTCACTGCGATAATCTGGACAGGCATCCAAAATCCCGAGCTGATCAAAAAGTCAGCAAGCGGGCTGATGGATTTCCAAGACCGTCATACGGCCACAGTCATCCCGGAAGAGTATGTACCGATTTACAAAGCAGCTGCAGATGAGTATAGCATTCCGTGGACGCTGCTTGCGGCCCACCACCGGGTGGAGACTCGTTTTTCAACGATGGATCCACTTGTATCTCCGGCCGGAGCCGAAGGCCATATGCAATTCATGCCTTGCACATTTGTCGGCTGGGGATATCCGGGCTGCAGTGGACTGGGCAAAGGGAATATTCCAGAGAAAGACAAAACTGATCCTGCTGTCATTAAGAAGTATGGCGGTTATGGAGTCGATGCGAATGGTGACGGCATCGCCGATCCGTTTGATATTGAAGACGCCATTTTCAGTGCCGCAAATTACTTATCAAAAAGTGGAGCGGCCGACGGCGATATTGAAAAAGCGATTTTCCATTACAATCATAGTGATAAGTATGTGGAGGACGTACTATGGTTTTTCAATGAATTCGAATCACAGCGACTCGCCAGAGCAGATGATACAGGAGATCCATCCCAGTAAAAAGTGAGCAAGCCTTTCCGGCAGGCTCCTTTTTTATTGAAAAAAACCCGTTATCCTCTAAGGATAACGGGTTCAACCATTCATAGGGCTATTACGAAGCTCTACGCATGGATTTCATAATGAGGCTCACAATAAACACCAAGATAATCGCACCTAACAAGGCTGGCAAGATATAGAAATCAGACACTTTCGGACCCCAATCGCCTAACAGCATGCCTCCGATCCAAGCACCGATGATACCAGCAATAATGTTACCGATAACGCCTCCTGGAATATCTCTTCCTAGGATAAGGCCAGCTAGCCAACCAATTACGCCTCCAATAATTAAGAACCAAATAAAGCTCATGTAATCCATCTCCTTTTCAAAAGTTATGATTGCCTCTGTAGTATTTGTAATATCCGTTATTTCAATACCTCAAACATCCTGTTGAAAAAAAGTTGTTAGCAAAAGTAAATGAAAAGCTGGGAAAGTGGCTATTCTAAAGGGTAAAAAGCTTTCTAGGCAAATTCCATTAAAAGACACAAAACCACAGAGCATGCACCACTTGTCCAATCGGAAGGAAAAGATAAGAAAGTCGTTACTAGGAAAACATCCATGGAAGAAATACGAGGAGAGCAGTGGCTCGTGAATATATATAGAGAGGCCGGCAAGAGCGGCTTTTTCGCATTTTCCTAGAGGACAGACAATGGCTCAATGATACCCGAATACTACATGGACAGGTTCAAAAAACTATCGACGTCACACGCACCTTTTGCCCTTGCTTCAACTGGACTGTGTTTTAGGAGTTCATAATTCCAGCTTTAAATAATTCATAGTGGCAGGGATCTTCTCCTTGCGTATATATGGACGGCCGTGACATTCCGGGATGCTTATTGTATAGAATCCCGGTTCAATATCCGACATAGTGGGAGGTGTCTTCATAGTCTGCAGATAATTCGAGGAGCGAAAATGCCCTAATTTCGGAACTGATATGTTGGTGACCTGCAAAATGCTTTATCGTCCAGGTCTTACTGCACGTTTATTGAAAGAAGTATAAAATCTCAAAGATTTTTGCATTACTAGGAATGCGGATCGGCCAATTTGACATACTAGGATGGACTACTTGAAAAAGGAAGGGATGCGGCATGTCAATGGATTGGTTTGATCGGGTATGTGAGGAATTGCAAGATCACCTGGAATCCATATGTGATCAATATGGTGAAGTGGGGCATATGACAATTGTCAGAGCGGCCAAGCATCCCAGAATTGAATTTTTCCTTGAGACTGAAGAGGATTTGCGTGAATACTTCTTCACGCTGTTTTATGATCCAAGCAATGAAGAGTTTTACATCACTACAATTGAGTTCGACACAGATCGACTCTCCAAAGTGATACTTCCGGATATCGAGGATATTATTGATGAAGTGCATGAAACCTTCCATGATTTTCTGGATGACGAGGAGTGGGAAGAAGAGGACGACGAGGAATTTACAGAAGAGTACGAGGTCGAAGTTGACTGGAAAACAGGGGAAGTCGTTGCCTATACGAATGAGGATGATATAGAAGTGCTTTATCAATTCGGACTCATTGAGGAGACAGGGGACGGCATCATTCGGCGAATCAATCGCTTTGAAACTGCAGATCGGGAACTTGTAGAAGATGATTCCTATTTTATCTTCAGTCAAGAGGAGGCCATTACGATCATATCGCTAATAGCCTCGCATATGGATTCCCTTAAAAAATTTGATTTTTAATTGGAGAAGGGCGGTTTCCTATTGGGAAAACGCCCTATCTTTTTCAATCAGCGAACGACTGACGCACCAAGTGTCTTTTCAAAATGCCGAAGGGCCCATTCATGCCCGGCTGCGTCAAAACTTGCGACGCCGCGTTCATGAATGACTATGTTGTAACCTAAATTATAGGCATCGACCGCAGTGTGCAAAATACAAATGTCCGTACATACGCCAACTAGATGGATTTCCTCAATGCCGCGCGAGCGCAGCTGAATATCCAGATCGGTTCCAGCAAAAGCGCTATAGCGAGTCTTATCCATCCAGATCATTTCTTCTTTTCTTTTCTCGAATAATTCATTCAACTTGCCATATGGATGTCTCCCAGAAGTGCCTCTAATATTATGAGGAGGAAACAGCCTGGATTCCGGGTGATAAGGATCATCCTTTTCATGCACATCGACGGGCATGATGACAACATGGCCTTCGTCTAAAAAAGACTCGGTTAATGCAGTAATATAGTTCTCCAACTGAATACCGGGTTGGCCACATGTCAGCGCTCCATCCTCTGCAACAAAATCATTGGTATAATCAATTACGAGCAACGCTTTTTTCACTGATCTCACTCCTTGATGTGTCATTACACCTATCATGCCACATTTGATGGGAGAATTCACTAGGATTTATTACACCTTATTGCGAAGTTAGTATACTTCATTTTAAAAAATGGCAGTTGTCTTGAAATACGAAACCAAGCGGGACAAGAAGGCCATCACTTTTTCTTATGGAAGACTATAATTTTAAAGTATTTTACTTATGAACGTTGCTATATTATGATGGAGTAGAGAAAAGATGCTCGTTTACGGCCTTTTCAGTAGATAAAGGGAGGAATTCACCAATGGCGAAAAGTAACTTGCACAATAGCCGCCAATCGTTCGAAGTGAACGGAAAGACGTATAACTACTATCGTCTGAAAGCACTCGAAGAAGCCGGCATTGCAAATGTATCCAGACTGCCTTATTCAGTCAAGGTGCTACTTGAATCCGTTTTGCGTCAGCACGACGGCTATGTGATCAAAGATGAACATGTTGAAAATCTTGCGAAATGGGGAAAAGATGCGGATAAGGATGCGGAAGTACCTTTCAAGCCATCCCGCGTCATCCTTCAAGACTTCACCGGTGTACCGGTTGTCGTTGACCTTGCGTCCCTTCGCTCTGCGATGGCAGAAATGGGTGGAGACCCTGACAAAATCAACCCTGAAATTCCAGTTGACCTAGTTATCGACCACTCTGTGCAAGTAGACCAATATGGTACAAACGAAGCGCTACAAAAGAATATGGAGCTTGAGTTCGAACGCAACGCAGAGCGTTATCAGTTCCTTAGCTGGGCACAAAAAGCATACGATAACTACCGTGCGGTTCCACCGGCAACAGGTATCGTTCACCAAGTAAACTTGGAATACCTTGCAAGCGTTGTCCATGCGATTGAAAATGAAGACGGCACATTTGAAACGTACCCAGATACACTTGTCGGTACGGATTCCCATACGACAATGATCAATGGTATCGGTGTACTTGGATGGGGTGTCGGCGGTATCGAGGCAGAAGCCGGAATGCTTGGCCAACCTTCATACTTCCCGATTCCTGAAGTAATCGGTGTCAAACTTACTGGAGAACTTCCAAACGGAACAACTGCAACTGACCTTGCGCTTAAAGTGACACAAACACTTCGTGCTCATGGGGTAGTAGGTAAGTTCGTAGAATTCTTCGGACCTGGCGTATCTAAATTGCCACTTGCGGACCGTGCGACAATCGCTAACATGGCGCCTGAATATGGTGCAACTTGCGGTTTCTTCCCGGTTGACGGAGAATCACTTGACTATATGCGTTTAACAGGCCGTGACGAAGACCATATCCAAGTCGTTCAAAAATATTTGGAAGAAAACGATATGTTCTTCACAGCGGACAAAGAAGAGCCGACGTATACAGAAGTAATCGAAATCGACTTGACGAAAATCGAAGCGAATCTTGCAGGTCCGAAGCGTCCACAAGACTTAATTCCTCTTTCCGAACTACAACGTTCTTTTAAAGATTCAGTTGTGGCTCCAGAAGGGAACCAAGGTTTCGGATTGACTCCGAAAGAATTCGACAAGTCTGGAACGGTGGAATTTGAAGACGGACGTACAGTCGGCATGAAGACGGGCGACCTCGCAATTGCAGCGATTACGTCTTGTACAAACACTTCCAACCCATACGTTATGCTTGGTGCTGGACTTGTGGCGAAGAAAGCTGTCGAAAAAGGTCTTACACCTCCGGCATACGTAAAGACTTCACTCGCACCAGGTTCGAAAGTTGTTACAGGCTACTTGCAAGACTCTGGATTGCTTCCATACATGGAACAAATCGGATTCAACTTGGTCGGTTATGGCTGTACAACATGTATCGGTAACTCCGGTCCATTATTGCCTGAAATCGAGAAGACAATTATAGATAACGATCTTCTTGTTTCTTCCGTACTTTCCGGTAACCGTAACTTCGAAGGACGGATCCACCCGCTTGTTAAAGCGAACTACTTGGCTTCACCGCCACTAGTTGTTGCTTATGCACTTGCTGGTACTGTCGATATCGACTTCGAAAAAGACCCAATCGGCAAAGCAAACGATGGTACGGATGTATACTTTAAAGACATCTGGCCAACAACGGAAGAAGTGAAAGAAGTCGTTAAATCGACAGTAACACCTGAACTCTTCCGTAAAGAATATGCTCGCGTCTTCACAGAAAACGAAGCATGGAATGCGATCGAAACAACAGACGATTCCTTGTATGATTTCGATGAAAACTCGACATATATCCAAAACCCACCATTCTTCGAAGGTCTTTCGAAAGAACCAGGCGATATCAAAACATTGTCCGGACTTCGGGTTGTCGGGAAGTTTGGCGACTCCATTACAACGGACCATATTTCTCCGGCAGGTGCAATCGGTAAAGATACACCAGCAGGTAAATATTTGCGCGAACGCGGCGTAGAGCCACGTTACTTCAACTCGTACGGTTCTCGCCGTGGTAACCACGAAGTCATGATGCGCGGTACATTCGCGAACATCCGGATCCGTAACCAAATCGCAAAAGGTACAGAAGGCGGCTTCACAACATATTGGCCAACAAAAGAAATCATGCCAATCTATGATGTAGCTATGAAATACCAAGCGGATGGTACAGGTCTTGCAATCATCGCAGGTAAAGACTACGGTATGGGATCTTCCCGTGACTGGGCTGCTAAAGGAACTTCTTTGCTCGGCATCAAAACAGTCATAGCGGAAAGCTACGAGCGGATCCACCGTTCAAACCTTGTTATGATGGGTGTGCTTCCACTTCAATTCTTGAACGGTGACAGCGCGGAGTCCCTTGGTCTAACAGGCGAAGAGGAAATCAGCGTTAACATCGCGGAAGGCGTAAAACCACGCGACATCCTTAAAGTGACTGCGACTGCAAAAGACGGCTCCGTCAAAGAATTCGACGTATTAGCTCGTTTCGACTCCGAAGTTGAAATCGACTACTACCGTCACGGCGGAATCCTTCAAATGGTCCTTCGCGACAAAATGAAAAACAACTAATCACAGAATAAGGGTGTCCGGGAAAACCGGGCACCCTTTTTTCATGCAAAATCGGATTTTGTCTTCTATTTCGAGATGTTCTCTAACTCAAAAGACTCTTCTATGCCGTTCCATTTCACATTAACAGTAATCTGTTCATCTGCAGATACTGTCCCAGAGGAATTTCCTTTCGAAGTAAATGATACATCGGTTGGTGGATTGGAAAACTTTTTAGTTGCACTAAAATTTTCTGACTCCGTTTCAAAAGAATACGTAATTTCATCTGTGGAAGCCAGTTCTTGGGATAGCCCCTTGTAGGTGACTGTAAAATCGTAGTTTGCATCTCCTCTTGAATATTGATCTTCAGTTCCTTTAAAAAAGATTTCCGCTTCCCAATGGTCATTCTCGCCAGAAAATTTATATTCGTAGCTGTATGTGTTGCAAGCGGATAATATTATTAGTGACAGTAGAATCGGTATGAATGCTTTTACTGTTGTATTCAATCAGACTCCCTCCTATTGGAAAATTATTCACTGTTATTATATACATAGACATTCGAAGATTTAAAATAATATTGTAATAAACAACTCTCTGGTCGAGGAGACGAATGTGAAAAACAGCATGCTGCTAGTCAAAAAGACTCACAAGGAAGTTAATCTTGTTATGTGGTACCATTAGAAAAATGGCGGTAAATAATAGAGGACTGAAATAAAGGGAAGGAGAGGGGATTAACTAATGATTGAACTAGCCACTTTTGGATTTTTATTAAATCCCATTCTAGCTATCGTATTTTGCATCAACTTAGTATCTGCCATAAAAAAAGTGAAGCGGGAGGAAGATACTGCCCGCAATACGTTTTGGATGTCAATATCTCTCGGATATATTGTTTTTTCACTAACAACGCTTATCATGGCCAGTTCGTAAGGTGAGAGATGTTATTTATTTGCAATCGTAGCAGTTGGTTTGTATCTGGTAAATTTATGATCAGAATCTACTTTTTTCAACCTGCCAAAAATCGAACTGAATAATAGTAGATATGCTAAAAGCAATATAAAAACCACTTCAAATACATAAAAGTGAAAAGTGGTTAATTACCGAATACACAGTCCATCCTTAATGATTTTCTTCTTGGATTTCATCTTCTATAAGTTTAATGAGTGTTGTTGATTCCTTAAAGGTCATCGTTTGGGCCTTGCCTTTATATTCTATGTGATGGCTATAGATGCCAATCCCCCCTGCAGGGTAATACCCGACATTACTAATGTAAATTACATAGAGTGGTTTTTCGCCAATATCAATGGAAGGCGTTATATTATCTGATTTTAAATTTTCCAAAGCAGAGGAAAATTCTTTGATAAAATCCTTATCATCGGTCACCATTTGATTATTCGTTTCATATTCAAATAATTCTACACTCTCGATGTTTTTGTAAGTAATATCTTCCTCTGAGAATAACCGTTCCATAGACTCTCCTTTATTTCGTGTGAAAACAACAACTAAAGTGATGGCAATAATCACAATTACAGTCACGGCCATAATCCTATTTTTCATTTAAACCCTCCTCCCAATAGTTTTTTTATGAATCTGTTTAAATTCTTCATCCTACAATCATCTTACCGATTAACTTGAGTTTCCTCATTAATATACTTACCTTTAATTCCCATCATCCATTTTCCTACAATATATATTTTCGTGCAATTCAACCAATAATCTTTGTAAACAACAAACTTTACGAAAACAACCTTTTAGTAAGAGAGATGACTCTCTGCATGATCTATTCATCTAACAAGATATCTACCGTCTTAGATTTTTTAACATCAGAGGCATACCAAGTTTGTAGTTGATTAAAATCTGATGATAGCAAATCTGCGGTGACGAGACGGAATGTGTTAGAGGAAATCCACTCGTATTCCAATATTGGCCATGTCGGTTCATTCATAAATTCTTTTGTGTCTTCTTCAAATGTAAACGGAATACTTTCCAACTTAGCCAAATCAACAGGAACGAGAATATGCCGGATGATTTGGCCGCCTTCATTATAGGCATATCGAATGAGTACTTTATCTTGATCAGGAGACAGCTGATAATCTTGAAAGATCCCATTTCGTAATGGCAATGATTTTATTTCGCGATTATGTACTTTAATTAGTAAACTGTCACATTGTTTATTGCCGCAACTGTACTGCAATAGAAAGAAACGTTCCTCTGTATGTGTTTCGATTTCTTCATAGTGAGTGCGCTCTATTTCCAATTCTGGGTCAGTCTGTGCACTTAAATAAGATTGAAGAGTCGGCAGGTCTTTTACCGGTATTTCTAGTTCTGCCATAGTGAGAACATTGGAACTTAATTCAAGCGGAGCGGGTGACTCAACGGGGGGACTTGATACCTTTTGTCTAGTATGGAACCAGTGGGAAACCAATAAACCTAATAGGATGCCGACTGCAAAAAGAATAATCTTCTTTTTCATTGCTGTCTCCTTTCAAAAATTCAAATCTATCATCCATCCTAACATATATCTGGAAAGAAGATAAGTGTGTTTTCTGAATTGGTAATGCTATAATGAAAAGGATATGATATACATTTTTCTTTCAGAGGAGGGTGGAAATGAGAAAACAGATCAGTCAGGCGGATAAAGTGCGACTGCGTCAGCGAAAACATATCGCTTTCAGAATGAATCTATTGTTTTTCTGTATTTTTTTCCTATTTTCGTTACTAATCTTCCGTCTTGGTTATTTACAAATAGTCAAAGGCAAGGAATACACCCTCCAATTGGAACTAAAAGAGGAAATACCGGTCAATACAAGTGTTCCGAGAGGAAGAATCTACGACCGAAACGGTAATGTGCTGGTTGATAATGAACCGAAAAACGCTATTACTTATACAAAAACAACGTCTACGACCTCCAAGGATATGCTGAAAATAGCCAGAGATCTTGCCCAGTTGATTGAGCAGGATACGAAACGCATCACTCTTGGTGATAAGCGGGATTTTTGGATTTTGCTGAATTCAAAGAAGGCAGAGAAGAAAGTCACGGCCGAAGAGATTGAAGCGTTACGTAAAAAGCATGACACATGGACAGAGAAAGAAATCCAAAAAGAAATCAATCAAATGACCCGTGATCGTATCACGGATAAAGAGATTAATTCCTTTACCAAAAAAGATCTCGAGGTTCTGGCGATTTATCGTGAAATGATGTCAGGCTATGCCTATTCTCCTCAAATTATTAAGAGTGATAATGTGACAGAAATTGAATTTGCAAGAGTTTCCGAAAGATTAAACGATTTACCGGGAGTTGATACAACTACTGATTGGGATCGTATAAAGGTTTCGGATAATACATTGATCGGTTCTACAACAACCTCTTTGCAAGGCATTCCGCGTACCAGGCTAGATTATTTTTTGGCGAGGGATTATTCACGGAATGACCGCGTTGGGATTAGTTATTTGGAACAATCTTATGAAGAATTGTTGAAGGGACAAAAGACGGTTGTGAAAAATGTCAAAGACCGAACGGGACGTGTTGTGGAGACTGTCACCGTACGGGAAGGGGAACCGGGGAAGGACCTTGTTTTGACATTGGATAGTGAACTCCATGAGGCCCTGGAGCAAATTGTGTCAGACAAGTTGCTCGCTTGGAAGCAAGTAAGGACGTCTGGGCTATTGGATCGTGCTTTTCTTGTCATGATGAACCCAAATAACGGAGAAGTATTGGCTCTTATTGGCAAGCAGCTCGTACAAGATAAAGACACAGGAAAATGGATCGTCCAGGATTATGCCTTTGGTACGTTTACGTCCGCCTATGAAGTAGGTTCGACAGTCAAGCTGGCAACTGTTCTGACTGGCTATAGTGAGAATGTCCTGCGCATAGGTGAGGTAAAAATTGATGAACCAATCTATATCGCCGGTTCATCCGTTAAGCAATCCCTATTTAACCGAGGGGGCAATCGAGTAGCCATCAATGAGATTGAAGCGTTAGGGAAATCTTCTAACGTGTACATGTTTAAAATAGCGATGTCTCTTGGAGATGCTGTATATCGTCCTTATAAGCCATTACCCATAAACTTGGAAGGGTTCGACCGGTTTCGTGAATCGTTTGCTTCATTTGGATTAGGCGTGAAAACAGGGATCGATTTGCCAGGCGAGTATCCAGGATATCCGGGGACTGAAACGATATCTGGTAAACTGCTTGATTTCTCAATTGGTCAGTTTGATACGTATACACCTTTGCAAATGGCTCAATATGTATCTACTGTAGCGAATGGCGGGTACCGGATGGCGCCGAGAATAGTGAAAGAAATCAGGGAACCGTCACCGGATGGATCCGTCTTTGGCGCGTTAATGCAGGAAACAGAGGCTGTTGTGCTGAATCGGGTGAAGAATACAGATGAGGAAATTGAACAAGTGAAAAAAGGAATGCTTTATACGTACGGACCAAGAGGAACGGCACCCAATTTGTTTGCAAATGCAAAGTATACGGCAGCCGGAAAAACGGGGACAGCCCAATCTGCCTATTATGACGGGAGCGATCGAAGCAAGTACGGAACAAAGACGGTTAACTTGACGCATGTTGGGTTTGCGCCGTTTGAGACGCCTGAAGTCGCGTTTTCCATCGTCATCCCTAACGTCTCAACAGATCGGAATGATTATACTTCAAAATGGAGCAACGATTTGGCGAGGGAGGCATTGGATATTTATTTTGATTTAAAAAAGAGAAGGATGATGGAAGAGCAGCCAGTCACGACTGATTTGCCTATTAGAAGGAAGCTAGAACAAGAAGGAGATAAAAATTGACTTGCTTATGGAGAAATATGTAAATGTTTTGAACCAAGGAATACTCGCTGTGCATAAGGTTATGTTAAGAGGGGAGCGGTGGATGATCGCCCTCCCTTTATTTTATTTGTTCATTCATTTAAAGGGTTTGGAAACTAACTGTTGAATAGGATAGAAGTGCAATAGAGGAAAGTTATGATGAAATGATTGAAAATAAAAGAGCCCTTCTCTTTTCCGCAATTCTCTTGGCTATGTGCATCTAAATGATGTTGCCGTATCCAGATAACCAATTAATTGATGCAACCACCACATTTATGTCGTTTCCCATTAAGACTTCGCAAGGCTTTCGTTTCATTGGGATAGCTGGATCCATCCTCTTCGTCCTCGCACTCGTGTTACTGGCAAAAGGATTGAGGAAGTATCATGTTCGAACCATCCTGCTCGTCATCGGGCTGTTCACTTTTTCACCAAAATATCTCCTCGCATTTTATCAAGATACGTTGGCCAGCGGAATTAATGCGGTTACTTATGATGGTGAAGGGACATGTCAATTTGAAGAAAAATCCGAAGCGTTGCTCGAAGGAACATGCAGTATAGTACTGAGGAATCGAAGCAAGGAGCCAGTAACGTTTGCATTGGAATTTATTAATTCAAACGATTTGGAAGACGGCATACGAATGCAAACGCTCATGAATACAAATGGGCCATACCAAATAACAATTGATGCGAAGCAAGAGCGGCGGGTGAATCTGACAGAACTGCTGGATGTATCCGATATCCCTCAACGCATCACGAATGGATCATCGAATCGGGTGCATATTCGACTGATAGAACCGGGTAAATCTCGAAATTTATAGTAAGATAAGCAGGAAGATATGAGATAACTAGAAGAGGTGATGGGAATGAATACAGATCAACGAGCCTTACTAATTGTGGATGTGCAAAATGCATTTAAAGACGAAAAGTGGGGAGAACGCAATAATAAACAGGCCGAAGAAAATATCCGTAAACTTCTTTGGCATTGGAGAGAGAAGGAGGGGACCGTCATCCATGTTCAGCATACATCGGATCATCCTGACTCCTTATTTCATCCAAGCCATGAAGGCTACTTGATTCAGTCGATCGTTCAACCGATTGAAGGCGAAACCATCATATCAAAGAAAGTGAATAGCAGCTTTATTGGCACAAATTTAGAGGAGCTCCTAAGAGAGAAAGGGATATCAGGTATCGTCATCACGGGGTTAACAACTCCTCATTGTGTTGCGACAACAACGAGAATGAGTGGAAATCTAGGTTTTGATACCATTCTCATATCGGATGCGACGGCTGCATTCGGATTGCGAGACCAAAATGGGATTTATTTCGATGCAGAAACCATACATAACGTTTCACTTGCCACGCTGCACGAGGAATTTGCAACCATCCTGACAACGGAGCAAATGCTGGGGTGGGACGGATGACAATAGGATTGATTCATCATATTGAGCTATATGTGTCTAATTTGAAGAAAACGATCGACTTTTGGGGCTGGTTTCTTGAGGAATTGGGCTATGAAACGTATCAAGAATGGGAACTGGGGCGCAGCTGGAAACTGGAGAATACGTATATCGTCTTTGTACAAACGGAGGAACGATTTTTGGACATTCCGTACCATCGATGCCGTGTCGGTTTAAATCATTTGGCTTTCCATGCAAGCTCTCGCGAACAGGTGGATGACATGACAAGCGTGCTAAAACAAAAAGGCATCCCCATTTTATACGAAAAGCGCCATCCCTATGCAGGTGGCGAAACGCATTATGCCGTTTACTTTGAAGATCCTGACCGGATAAAAGTGGAGTTGGTTGCCCCCTTGTCAGTTGATATGATTGAAAATGAATCTAACTTATCAGGTGGCACCAATTCGTGAGGCCGAACATTTATAGAAGTTATTCAATCATTTGATTGAAAGGCTACTAGTAGGAAGGAGAGCGAATGATGAACGTTCCTTATTTTGCACAATGGGAATCCCGTGATTTAGTTGCAGACTTTTTAACAGGAAAACTGGATTCAGCTGAAGATCCTCTATGGGCATTATCGGGTGCAGAAACTCCGGAAGAGTATGCATTTTGGAGCCCGAATGTTTGCGGGATGGCCTGTTTAAAAATGCATTTGGCGCATACGAAAGGCCAAGTCTTCCCGACTTTAGAACTTATGAAGGAATGTAAGGAGTACGGGGGTTACAAAGTAGATGATGCAAAGGAAGTAAGTGGCTTATATTATCATCCATTTGTATCTTATGTAAAAGACAAATTTGGGCTATCTGCAGAAGTTAAAGAAAATATTTCAGTTAACGAGATGTGTGATCTCGTAGAAGAAGGTCATGTATTTATCGCATCTGTTCATCCAAGTATTAGAACTCCTGATACCATTCCTCCAAAAAAAGGCGGGCACCTGGTGTATGTTTTCGCGAAAGATCCTCGCGACAAAAAGATAATTTTTCATAATCCCTCGGGAAACACGCCTGCGAGTCAAGAAAATGTGTCGCTGGATTTAGAGGTTTTCAACCGTTATTACGCCCAGCGAGGCATACTCATTAGGCTGGAGTCAGAATAAGCTTTTTTGTTATTCAGTCAACTACAGCTGTGAAACCGAAGCGTGAAAAAGACTAGTCCAAACTGTGCATGCAATAAATAGATAAGGCAAGTAAGAGTTATGGCTCCTATGATAGGGAACCGTTGCTCTTACTGACTTATTTATGCGAAATCTTGTATGTTCTTCGCATTAACAGTAGCTTCAAAATAATTTCCTATTTTGTCTACAAATATTGTCCGCAGATATGAAGGAGTTATTATTGCAATAGAGAACGTAAAAATTACCATTACCTAAAGGAAGGAGATGACAAGATAGTGATCTATGTGAATGTAAGGGCGATCATCGTAAAAGAAACACCATCCGGCGAGGAAGTGTTAATTCAACGACGTGTGAAAGATCAGGAAAAAAGGAGGCCATTTGAATTGCCTGGAGGAAGAATCGAGCAGTTCGAATCATTGCTTGATTGTTTAAAAAGAGAGTTGAAAGAAGAAACCGGACTGGACATAGAGGATATTCTAGATCCGATCGATTTAGTGGAGACAGTAGCAAAGGATGGTTTTCGAGTCGAATGTATGAGACCCTTTGCTGTTTACCAGACAATAAATGGACCTGTCGATTCCATGGGTGTTTATTTTCGATGTAAAGCAAAAGGCAGTCTTTTGGAAATAGGTGATGAAACGGACATGATCGGCTGGGTCAGCCTCGAAAGACTGCGATCCCTTATAGAACAAGATGAATTTAGCGGAGTAGACAAAGCAGGGGTTGAGTTTTACCTGACTGACTACAATCGAAAAAATCTGCAATCCTTATCTAAAGTTGAATGAACAGCATTTCCTTCACCTCTTTTGTATAATGGACAAAGAGGTGATCCTATTGTTTATTGCAGAAAAACAAATTGAAATCAGATACGCGGAGACGGATCAAATGGGTGTCGTCTATCATGCGAATTACTTAGTGTGGATGGAGATTGGACGGACCCGGTTAATTAGTGAGCTGGGCTTTACATATGCCGGTTTGGAAGAACAGGGTTATCTTTCACCGGTCATTGATCTATCCATTCAATATAAAGCGGCGATGCGATATGGACAGGTTGCGACAGTCCGAACTTGGGTGGAATCTCACGGAAAATTGCGTACGGTGTATGGCTATGAAATTCTACATGAGGATGGAACCGTGGCAGCGACCGCGACATCTGAGCATATTTTAGTGAAAAAAGACAGCTTCCGGCCGATTGCCCTCAGTAAAATCGATCCTGTCTGGGATGCCAAATATACCGAAATTCAACGGGTTGCAGACTGATGGCGTTCGGCATTGACCGTAAAGAGCTGAAGGCCTGGAAAGAGGCAGTCGAAAACGGACACATTGCTTTTTTGACTCATTATTGGCTGGATGACCGATTTCCTGATTGCAAGACGGTAACAAAAGTCGGCTGCTCTGATATCCAGAAGCTGATCCGCTGGGGCGAGAAATACGGCCTGAAACCTGCGTGGATTGATCACCGCAAGGACTACCCGCATTATGATTTATTTGGCAAGCAGGAACGGAACATTCTGGAGGAAGAAGGCAAGATTGAACAGCTTCATCGGTTTTATCCCGAAACTGAAAAATTATGAGCACTGTAAATATCTGTGTAGGCACTGTCATTATGATAGTGTCTTTTTTTCTTTCCGGTTGTCTTCGAACGTTAGGTAGGCTGAAGGCATAGTATACAGGGAACCGAGAAAGGAGCAGTAACTGCATGACATCGATTGTTTTTATCGAAAGCGTTCAATTCGGTGCGGCAAAAGATGCGCTCGAAGCATCAAAGCAGCTTGGATACACTCCTATTCTTCTCACAGAAAAACGATCAATCGCCATTCATGCGCTCGAATGGGGCAGTACAGACTTGATCTATCATATCGATCTTACAGAAACGCGAATACGGGATGTATTGGATCATCTGCGCAAAGAGGGACACCACTTGCAGGCTGTTATCAGTTTCGTCGATCCTTATGTTTCCTTGGCTGCCCGATTGTCGAATGAATATTGCCAAACTGACTTATCCGCCGATGCACTTGGCTATATGGAAAACAAAATCCATACAAGACATGCGCTGGCATCGTTAGGTGTTAACCCGATATTTAGCGATATAACAGAAGAGCTACAGCCTGCTGTTTCTTTCCCGGCAGTCATTAAATCATCCTTTTCTAAGGGATCCCGTGACGTCTACTATGTCCGGACAGCAGAGGAGCTGGCTACAGCCCGCTATAAGCTGACGTCAAGACATAAGGACACAGTCATACTGCTAGAAGCTTACATGGAAGGTTCTCAATACATTGTAGAAGTAGTTGTTCGAGATAACTTGCCTCATATTGTGGCAGTTGCCGAACAAGATGTAACAAATGAAGGGAAGTTTATCGTTACGGGCTATTCCATTGGAAATATCCTTACTAAAAAAGAATATGATGAACTGCTGAAGGTGGTAGGAAAAATAGTAGGATCGTTACATATTACCAATGCCGCGTTTCATTTAGAGATGCGCCTTACATCTCAAGGATGGAAATTGATTGAACTCAATCCACGAATGGCCGGCTTTACAATGAATCAAATGATTGATAAAGCATATGGAATTAACCTAGCAAAGGAAACTGTCCGCTTTTACGCTGGTCAAGCGCCGAACTTAACGAATAGCAAAGAACGTGCCGTGTATACATATTGTATGACAACGGAACTATACGGCATCTTCCAGGGCGTTTCCGGGATAGAGGAATCGGCGGCTCAGCCTGGCGTCGTATCCGTGGAGTTGCTCGTAAAAGCAGGAGACATCGTCGGTCCTGCGATGTCGATGGGCCAGCGGTATGGCTATGTAATGGCGTCCGGAGACAGTGTGGAGCTGGCAAGGGAACGGGCAATGGAAGCGGCTCGCCTCATTGTATTTTATATAGAAGAAATTTGAATACTTGGCAGGAAGGAGAGGAAACGAATGGAACAGTGCTCGATATGCTCCGCTTTACAAGAGCTGCAAAGGGAGCAGGAGTTGTTAACTTGTCAACATACGCAATTTCGATTTATTAAGCGATTGAAGGACTACGATTGTATCCCTTTTACGTTATCGACTGCCAACCGTCGTTTTCATGCCTTTCACAAGGGGAAGCCAACACCATTTTTTTCGTTGCAATCGATAGACGAGGAGACCGGCTGCGTGGTGTTAACACTTCTTGAACCGCTGGATATGGAAGGGAATCACGCCTTTTTGGCTGATCAATTTTTTACGCTTCGAAAAACGGATAGCTGCGTCACCATTGTGCCCTGCTGTTTTTGTAGTATTGAGGCTCTTCCATTGGAATGTGTCGGGCGCCCCTTGCCGATCCGGGAGCAAAAAGGATAAAAGATATTGCCATCTACACACTTGTCCGTTGCCAACCTGCCTTTGTTTGAATGTATTAGAGATAGATTATGCATTTACGCAAAGGAGATTCGGTATCATGACAATTATAGGTATGCTGCACCATCGTAAAGATCCGCGCACTGTCATCAAATCATACGCCTATGCAGCTGTGGCGAAAGCGGAAGGCGCCACATTTTTTTATTTTTCTCCCGGTGAAGTGAATTTTGTTAATCGTTCCATTCGGGGACAAGTGTATGAAAATGGAAGTTGGGTGGAAAGGGTGATGCCTTTTCCAGATGTTATTTATAATGCCGGAAGCCCTGAAAAATTAGCAAAATCCAAAACGGTGTTGACCAAGTTGAAAAGTGAGATCCCGTTTACGACTCATTCCATAGGCAACAAGTGGAGTGTTGCCAACCGCCTGAAGGAAGGGAAGGAGTTTGCGAATTACTTAATACCATCTGAAATTGTAAAAGATGTTGATCAGTTACTGAAATTCATGACCGCTTTTCAGCGAATTGTATTCAAGCCGGTCGATGGAAGGAAAGGCAAAGGGATTTATTTTATAGAAAAGAAAGATCACCGATATGCGGTCACTTTTAATACGACGAAGCAATGGTATACGGAGCTGCAGCTTGTAAAATTTATTGAAACGAAGCTGAAACAAGAACCTTTCATCTTGCAGCCGTACATTCAATCCGTAACGAAGTCTGGGCAAGTGTTCGATTTTCGGTTGCATGTGCAGAAAAATGGCGAGGGCGAATGGGTGATCACGACGATCTATCCCCGTGTAGCACCCCAAGGATCAATTATCGCCAATATTAACAATGGTGGCTTTACCAATTACCTGGATCCTTTTTTAGAACAAGAATTCGGCTCTGATGCCTTTAATATTCGCAAGACGCTGGAGTTCTTTTCGTTGTCACTAGCCCGTCATCTGGATGAATTGCAGATGGTTCAATTTGGCGAAATGATTGATGAAATTGGTGTCGATATCGGCATGGATGAAAACCGGAAGCTGTGGATCTATGAAGTAAACTGGCGTCCCGGATGTCCGCCTGCATTTTATTTGGAATTGGATGTAGTCATCAACGGGATTCGATATGCCATGTATATGGCTAAAAACCAACGGAAAATGAAAGAGCAAATCCGTGAAGTGAAGCGAAGGAACTTGAATAAGGAAGGCGTTATGCCAGTCATCGGCATTACCGGAAGCGCGGGCAAGACGACAACGAAAGCATTTGTCGCTTCCATCCTGTCGAAGAAGTGGAATGTGTTCGAGTCGAAGGACTATTGGAATACGACTGAACATACGAAGCAGCATGCCGCCTTACTCACCCCTTCCCACGATGTGGCTGTACTGGAATATGGGATGGCGTATCCTGGCGTCATTACGGAGCATTGTAGCATTATCCAGCCGACGATCAGCATCGTTACAAACATTGGGCATGCGCACATTGGGAATTTTAATGGAGATCCCCGCGGCATCGCGAAAGCCAAGTCCGAAATCATTCACGGCATGGATCAGCATGGCATCTTGATTGTCAACGCAGATGATAAGAATTCGAGGTTTTTGGAAACGCAAAAATTTAAAGGCAAAATTTATACAGTCGGCATTCATACCGAAAAGGCGCATTACCGAGCATATGATCTTCAATACTCCGAGCAAGGCATGTCATTTAAAATGAACTTGCAAGGTCAAAAAATGGATTTTTTTATCCCGATTTTAGGGGAGCATCATGTATACAATGCATTGAATGCGATTGCGGTAGCCGATTTGCTCGGATTTACAGCGCTTGAAATAAAACTGGGCCTGCTGTTTAGAAAACCGCCGCGCCGGTTGACCCTCTACGATTTGAAGGACGGCATTACAGTCATTGACGATACAGTCCATTCCCATCCAGAAGGGGTGAAGGCGGCCCTCGACGTACTCGATAATATTGCGAAGAATCGGAAAGTGGCGATTATCGGCCAGATGCGGGAGCTTGGTGATCTACGGGAAGCAGAATATGAGAAGGTCGGTCAATATGTGAAAAAGCTAGGGATTGATCTTTTCATCACGTATGGTTTTCGTACCGAAGAGATGGGAGCTGCTGCGAAAAAAGCCGGCTTTCCAGCGCAAAACATCCATCACTTCACCGATCGGGAAAAGCTGCATGACTTGCTGAAGAAGCTCGTCCGCAAGAATGATACGATTCTTATCAAAGGAGCGAGCAAAACGAATATGTTTGATACTGTAAAATTCTTGGATCAGCAATTTAAACAGTAGGAAATACTGCCGTTTCCCATCGTTCGGGGAACGGTTTTTTCATGCCATAAAAAAACGAGGAAAAGTTGTGCTTCACTTTTCCTCGGACATATGGAATGTTATTTCTTTCGCGGCATCTTCAGCATTTCGCCTCGCTTGCAGCAAGGTGTCTCCTGTCGCGATCACGTATGCGTAACGGTGACCCATAGAAAGTGGTGGAATAAGCACAGTTCCTTTTCGCGGCTTAACATACACGTCCAGGACTCCTTGTGCTTTTCGGGCCCTCGCTTTGCCAGTCACTTTTTCAAGCTTTCCTCTTTCAGAAACGATGACATAATGAGTGTAAATATGCTGTTTCCTTGAAGGAGTAATGTTCGGAACACCGCCTGTATAAAGCTTAATGGTTTCCTTCACTAAATTAAAACCGAATGCAGCTTCAAGCATCTTGTTCATCGCGCCGCCTGAAATACGGGGATTAATTTCGATCAATTTCCACCCTTTCGGCGAACGCCGCAATTCGAGATGCATCGCTCCGTTTTCCAGACCAAAGCGTTTGACAATTGATTTGATGATTTGTTCAACCGGGGTCTTCATCATCTGTGGAACATCTACCATCACGCCATAACCGGTAATAATAAAACGTTTGCCCGCCGTCACTTCCTGCTTCATGAAACCGGCAATTTTTACTGTTCCTTTGTGTACGAGTGCTTCTACTAAATATTGCTCTCCTTCGATGTATTCCTCCAAAATAACAGGCTCATACGGCGAGTTATCATGCAGTTTGTTCATATGTCTCATGAGCTGTTTACTGTTTTTTGCTAGAAGCACATCCTTAGAGCCGGTAGAATGTGGTGATTTAACGATAACCGGATAGCCAAGCTTCATTGATTCTATTGAATAGGTGTCAAATTCTTCTGGCTGGATGATGAAATGCTTCGGGGTAAAAGGATAATTTTGCAGGAGTTCTCTCGTTGCCGCTTTATTCTCCATTGTCGTGATTGCCTTTGTCGAAGAGACATTAGTGCAAAATTCGTCTTGTAGTTCTGAGGCAATGTGCACAAATGAATCGACAAAACTAAGAATCGATTTAATAACCAGCCCTCGGTCGGATAGCTCTGCTATTTTCTTTTTCATCTCTTTGATGTCCGTCGTCTCAATTTGAACCATCTCATGCACATCTTTATACTCTTCCCGCTGTCTCAACTGCTTTTCATTACTTGTAAATAGCACCGTGAAATATCCGAGATCTCCGGCCGCCCGGATTGCCTCACGGCTTGATCCGGATTTGTTTGTTCCAATAAATATGATTGTTTTCAAAGAGTCCACTCCTTAACTGATCAAGCGAAAACCATTCCTTTCTATCGTATGTCGGATTGTGCTGGGTACATGGTCAAGTATCTTGATGTATGAAGGATTTCATTGCACAAAAAAGGTGTTAGTCCAAGCATCCGAAGGACGTTTGCATATACTGAAACATGCGAAAGGAGTGAAATACAACGATGAAACCGTTAACCGTAGGCCAAATTAGAAAGAGGCTGGGGGGCGAATTGATACAAGGATCCGATCAAATGATCGTCAAGCATGGCGCGTATCGAATCAAGCAGCTGAAACATCCGCATACCCTATTATTCACGAGAAAAAATATTGTCGATTGGGAGAAGCTGAAAGACTATTTTCCACTCGTCCTTGTGACGGATTCAGAGGAAGGTAACAATACACATCTTACCGATTTGACGATAATCCGAGTTGCAGATGCCAATGATGCCTATTGGTCTTTTGTTGATTACTATCGGTCTTTGCTTGATCTCCCGGTTATCGCAATTACTGGGACATCCGGAAAAACGACGACCAAAGAAATGATTCGGCATTTATTATCAGCGCAAAAGAAGATCGCCAGCACAAACAGCAGCAATAATTCCAGAACAGCACATTTGCATTATTTACTCAGCATGGATGAAGATACCGAAGCGGCCGTATTTGAAACCGCTGTCGGCGCTCCTGGGGATATTTTGAATGCGGGAAGGTATTTTAAGCCGACCATCGGCATCATCACCAATATCGGAGAACATCACTTGAACTATTGCACAACGTTGGAAAGTTATATTGAAGCAAAATGTGAATTGTTCACAGTTGTAGGTGATTCAGGAACAATGATTCTAAATATGGATGACCCGACCATCCGCAAATTGGATCAAAACTATAAGGGGAAAATTCTTACAGTTGGAATCAATGGAAATTTCGATTATACCGCGAAAGACGTTCAGTATGCAGACGGCGGCATGCAATTCAACGTAGAATGCAACGGCCAAAGACTTCCTATGTTTGTACCGGGCTACGGCTTCCATCAAGTGAGCAATGCACTAGCTGCGTTGGCGGCTGTTCATCAAATTGGTATGTCAATGCACGAGGCCGCTGATTCGCTAAAAACTTTTTCTCCGTTAAATAAACAATTACAGGTACAAAAAGGCATAAAAGGATCCACGCTGATTGATGACACATGGAGCCTGACAACCACATCACTACAAGCTGCCTTGAAAGTTTTAAACGAAGTCGGTCAAGGCAAGAAAAAAATCGCTATCATCGGAACGATTACAGACCTTGGTTCCTGGGGTTATGTCATCCATAAAAATGCAGGAGAAATGCTTGCGAAAAGCGGAATTGATGTCCTTGTGACAATCGGCAAACATGCTCGGATTATGGCTCAAACTGTCGCAAAAACGCGAAAACTTAATATGGTGATGGCGTTTAATAACCATATACGTGCAATTGAATTTGTAAGTGACTTGATAGATGAGCAGTCCGTCGTCCTCATCAAGGGAGATATGTATAGTAAATCGGTAAATCTGGTAGCTGCCTCATTGAAGAAGAACTGATCCATCTATTTGGCTATCCTAATTTCCTGAGTATGGACAAACACCAAGCCGCTAACGCGGAAGGGATAATATTCTACAGTATAAATGCGAAAGGAGGGATTTTTTATGGGTATTGTTTGCCCATGTGGCGTTCGTGTCAATTCGGTTTCACAACAGAATCGGGTCAAGTTCGAAGGGGTCCCGGGAACTGTTTGCGGAACAATCAAGTATACAGCAGACATTTGCGTCTCGACGCCAGGCAGTTCCCGGCTGACTTTGCGTTTTATTGATACCGAGAATAATGGCGCACATAATTTCACATTTACCGCTACCTCTTTCAAGCAAGTGACATGTTGCAAAGGGGAGTACCGGTGCGATGTAACAGTAAGAGGCACAGGGGTTATCAATGGAATCACTTATGGGTTCCAAGCTATCTTTAGCGACTATTTCAAGATGGCAAAAGCTGATGTAGTCATGGAGTTTGAGATTTACGATTTCTTTGATCAATTAGGAGCAGCACCTGTTAAGAAGGGATCTATTATGGCTCGCGGCTGCATGTAATTTATAAACATGACGACTCCCGTCAATGGAACGGGAGTCAGGCCGTTATCGGAAAGATGGTGAGCGTGTGAGAAGAATAACCGGCCATTTTAGGAAGCTGACAAATTATTTACTCCCCGAACAACAGAAAGAGGGGCAAGCAGACGATCGGTTCATTGTGACAATGCAAAGAGAAGAGAATCATTCTTGGCATATTGCTTCCATCATCAAGGTGAATAGTACAATGCCAGCACATGCACTGTTTCGATGGCGAATAGCCAGAATGCGTAGATCATTGCAACAGCTTGCGGATGAAGTGGCAGCAAACTATAAGGACAGTCTGACAGTTGTTTTAACTGTGACCTGCAATCCTTCTGGATACGTTCAGTTGGAACATCATCGAATTCATTTCCGGAATAGCAAATGGAGTCAATACGCACTGTTAAAAAGCAACAACCGATTAGCCCCATATTTGCCCCCGACTGAATTATATACACCTGAAACGGTTCGTGACTTTTTACAGCGATACAAAGAAGTTCTCCTCAAACCTTGTATCGGGCAAGAAGGGAAAGGAATCATCCAGGTAATTAGGCAACCTGATGAAAGTTTTGCAATTCATCAATGGAACGAAAAATATACGTGTGCCTCTTACGACGAACTATTTGAACGTTTAGCTAGCAGCAATGTAGCGAAAAAACCATATATAGTTCAGCAAAAGCTGCGGCTAGCTGAAATCGGTGATTGTCCAATCGATCTTCGTGTTGTTGTACAAAAGGACGAAAATCGATGGGTTGGTACGGGGATGCTCGTGAAAGTTGCGGCGAAAGACTTTTTTGTGACAAATGTCGCACAGCACATCATGCCTTTTGAAGAAGGGATACGACAGTCTAGTATCGCACGATTCGGCGCGCGGAAACTGAAAGACCGGTTGTATCAGTTATGCTTGGCTGCTGCCAGGCAACTGGAACAGGTCAACCCGGCACCCGACATCATTGGCTATGATATAGGCATAACCCAGTGCGGAAAAATCTTTATACTTGAAGGGAATTATGTACCGGACTTGGCAATGTTCCATTCACTTGAAGACCAAAAGATGTATTGGACGATCAAGTCGTACCAACTGCAGAATGAAAATTAGTTCTGGTGACAGCGGAAGGGAGGGTAAATATGAAACCGTTACATGTGCAAGCAATCAAGGAACTCCTTCAAGGCGAACTCATTTATGGAGCCGTGAATTGGAGAGTGCACCACGCCATCTACTACAAACGGCAGGTGTTATCCCGTACGCATACATTGATGTTCATCCACCGCACCGAAACTATTGATTGGGATGAGATTGAATCGAAAAAACCAGCTTTATTGGTCACAGATAAACCGGTAGATGAGATCCAAATAGACCTCCCGGATATTACAATAATTAAGGTACCGAGTCTCGTTCAGGCCTATTGGTCTTTCATCGAATATTATCGAGCCCAGTTTTCAATTCCTGTAATCACCATTACGGGCACATGTGGAAAGACGACAACAAAAGACATGATACGACATATCATGAGTGCAAAATATAATGTCGTCGCTTCTGTCAGCAGCAAAAATGAACCACGGCGTTCCTTCCCGTATTTGATGCAAATGAATGATCGGACGGATGTAGCTGTGTTCGAACACGGTCTCGGTAATTCAGGAAACATCAAACACCAATGCTTGATTTATAAACCGACAATAGGCATTTTGACGAATATTGGCGTCCATCACTTGGATGGCTGTCACGACTTGGACGGTTATATTCGTGCAAAAAGTGAAATAGTGGAAGGTATTTCAGAAGGCGGAATTCTCATATTGAATGCGGATGATGAAAATACGAAAAAAGTCGAGCTTTCCCCTTTTAAAGGAGAGAAAATTTTATATATCAGCATCCAAGAAGAGACTGATTACTGGGCGACTGATATACGTTACGCGGAAGGAGGCATGGCTTTTACGTTACACCATGATGGGGCATCTTTTGAGGCATTTGTACCAGGTTTCGGTACGCATCAAGTATATAACGCATTGGCAGCAATTGCGGCAACAACCGAAATGGGACTGGCTGAACGAGATGCCATCTACCAGCTGGCGTCCTTTTCAAATCCCGAGCGGCATATGCAGTTCTTTGAAGGGGTAGCGGGCAGTACGATCATTGACGACACATGGACCATTAATCCAACGTCTATCAAGGCGGCATTGCAAGTAATAAAAGAACTGGGCAGAGAGAAAAAAATCATTTTTGTCGTTGGCGATATTAACCGGCTTGGCCGTTTTGAGAAAAAGTATCATCAAGAAATCGGGGATCTTATTGCGGAACAGCCGATTGATTTATTGATCACTATCGGCAGCAAGGCGGAGGAAATCGGCAGGCAGGCGAAACGGGCAGGCAGCCAGGCGGAAATTCGAATGCTCAAAGAGGTGGAAGGCGTGGAGAAAATTGTAGCTCCTTTGCTAGATCAAAATACGATTGTGTTAATTAAAGGTCCTATGTCAAGTAAAGGATTGATTGAGTTCGCCAAAGGATTGAGGAAGAAATAGGCTAATTCATGACTTTTTTAAAAAAACGTTTAGCCACGCAAAAGAGGAAAGGCGAAGGAAACATCAAGTTTTCCTTCGCCTTTTTTGGTTCGAACGAGATACCTATTCATTGCTCGCTTTTCAATATTTGTATTAGCATATTTGGAGGATGCGGCATATCGCCAATCGCGCAGCCGCATTCAAAACGTCTAATTAGTTTCCTGATATGAAGCGCTTCGCTGTAATATAGTGCGAGTTATAATAGTCGACAAGCAGGACACGGGATTGGACACCTGAGGACGTTGGAATAATAATGCGGTATTCACCGGCATAGATCCCAACCAAGCTAGGCGTTTTCGATCCTTTTACACTATTAAAGAATACTAAATCACCTTTTTTCAAGTTAGCACGTGAGACAGTTGTCCCTTTTGCCATCAAAGCCGATAAAGACGTAGCCGGAAGGGTGATGTTCTGTTTTTTATAAACATAATTGATATATCCAAGGCTCGTAAATCTCATAGCACTTGCATTCGTCACGTTGCCGATTGTCGCTTTATCACGCAGTTGATATGCGGACTCAACAATTTTATCTCCCTTTGTTGCAGGGGATGATGACATTAAACCAGGTAGTACGCGACGAGCGGTAACGTAGTTATCTTTGTAATAGGGTTTGCTATTCATGTCAGTAATAACAATCTTCTGCTTAGGATCGGCCATTTGAATGACTTTGTTGTTGCCCATATACATGACAACATGATCCGGATCTGTACCTGTTTTCTTTGATTTAAAGAAGAGGAGATCGCCTTTTTTCCATTGACCTTTTGCCACATATGTCCCTTGTTTCATCATATAATCCTCATTATACGTTCCGAGATCAACGCCGTTTTTCTCAAAAACATACATAAGAAATGAAGCGCATGAAAACTTATAAGGATAGGTATCTTTATATTGTGTATTGCTGTAGCTCGCTTTTCCAATTAGGCTTTTTGCAGTTGCTATCAATTGATCTGCTTTCGCATTTACAGCCGCTGTTGTAGGTTGCGATGCAAGAGTAGCAGCAGCTACCGGCTCGGGATTAACTGCCGGGATGGCTAATGTACTGAGAGTGACTGTGGCGGCTAATGCAGCTGAGATAATTTTTTTATTCATAATTTCCTCCTTGTATGTATGCAAAGTTTCGGAACGCCTTTACAGTATCATAGAAAAATTGCAGGGTTGGCAGGAAATTAATCCCGTGGAATTTTACCAGTTAGCACAAACGTACATATGACAGCCTGTTCCTTGTTTCTTTACATTTGCATTACAAAGATTACAACTGGAATGTTCAGGTATTTATCATGCAGGCAACCAATTGTTGGAATTGTGAAAAGAGGAGATAAGAGTAAGAGGTACAAAATAATAATATTATGTAAAGCTAATTGTGGAGAAAGAAAAAAGCGCAAGATGCTTACGCTTTTTCATAGGAGAAGTGCAGTTCATTCAATTGTGGATTAACCGTAACATGCAAGTCGTGCCCTGAAAAAAACCACTCATCACGCTTTTCGATATAGAAAAGGACTCCGTCTTGCTTCGTTTCCACGCCAATTTCATCATGGCCTTCTTTTCTAATGCCTAATGAGAACCCCTCATGCAATGGGCTCGCACCACCGTAGCGTGCAAAGAATTTGATTTCGTCACCTGGTTCCACATCCATTTCCTCATGGAACCATTCTAAAGCTTCCTCTGATAAAACGATTTTCATTCAGCATCCCGCCTTTCGGTTTGTCCTATTGTATTACAACCACTTCACCTTTGGCTCGGTTCCTGCTTTGATTCTCGTCATGTTTGCGCGGTGGCGGTAGAAAATAAATACGGCCATAAGCCCAACAATGATCATCAAGTAGATATCCTTTGTTATGAAATAGTAGATGACCGTGTAAATGAAAGCTACGGCTGCTACGATCATAGAGGATAGTGAAACCATTTTCGTGATTTTCAAGGCGATCAGAAAGGTCAAAAGGACAATAAGAAAAATTGGCCAATTGTAGCCTAATAGAATCCCGCCGGAAGTGGCCACTGCCTTTCCTCCTTTGAAGCGTGCGAATACAGGAAAGATATGCCCGATGACCGCCATGAACCCGATCACGAGCGGGTGAATATTCACATCACTAAAGTAAGGAAGCAATGGAAGCAGGACAGCTGCAGTACCTTTTAATATGTCGAGAACGGTGACGATTAAACCTGCTGTTTTGCCTAACACACGAAATGTGTTGGTCGCCCCTAAGTTGCCGCTGCCATGCTCGCGGACATCTGTTTTGAAAAATAATTTGCCTATCCAAAGGGCAGAAGGGATAGAGCCGAGCAGATACGCAAGAAGTAGTAAAATAGCTGTTTCCATAATGGTCCCCTTTACATATTTCCGTTACTGTTAGTTTAGCAGAACGTCAGGAAGGGGACAATGAGATTTACAAATGTGTCTTTCCTGTTAAGAAAAGAATATAGTCAAGTTGTTGCCAATTGGACGGAAATTCCTCTTGTCATTGCATATTACAGCGTTGTTCTATACAATAAATTGAGCGAGCTACATGAAAACGTTGATTTGACAAGCTTTTCTTGTAGCGTTACGATATATATAAAAGAGAACATTTGTTTGATGGGGGTTGCAATTTGACGAAGAATCAAGAAGTGTATACGTATGATGATGATTCGATCAGTGTATTGGAAGGTCTTGATGCGGTACGGAAACGTCCAGGGATGTATATCGGATCCACTGATGCACGAGGGCTTCATCATCTCGTTTATGAAATTGTAGATAATGCAGTGGATGAAGCATTGGCGGGTTACGGGAATGAAGTCGACGTCATGCTTCACAAAGACGGCAGCGTCAGTGTACGGGATTATGGGCGTGGTATGCCTACCGGAATGCACAAAATGGGGAAGCCGACGACAGAAGTCATTTTCACCGTCTTGCATGCCGGGGGAAAGTTTGGCCAGGGCGGCTATAAAACAAGTGGCGGTTTGCACGGCGTCGGCGCTTCAGTCGTCAACGCGCTTTCTGAATGGCTGGAAGTAACCATTTATCGTGATGGCAAGAAATTTCGCCAGCGATTTGAAAACGGCGGCAAGCCAGCTACAACACTAGAGGAGATAGGAACGTCCAAGGAAAAAGGGACGCTCATTCACTTCAAACCCGATCCAACCATCTTTTCGACAATAAAATATCAATACGATACTTTGGCGGAACGCTTGCGGGAATCTGCATTCCTCTTAAAAGGATTAAAAATTGTCCTGGCGGAGGAAGGCACCGACAAGAAGGATGTATTCCATTATGAATCGGGGATCAAAGCGTTCGTTTCTTATTTGAACGAGGAAAAAGATACGCTTCATGAGGTCGCCTATTTAGAAGGTGTTGCTGAAGGAATTGAAGTCGAATTTGCTTTCCAATTCAGTGACGGCTATTCTGAAACCATTCTGTCCTTCGTTAATAACGTCCGGACAAAAGATGGCGGTACGCATGAAACGGGTGCCAAAACAGCGATGACTCGCGTATTCAACGAATATGCGAGAAAAACAGGCATTTTAAAAGAAAAGGACAAAAACTTGGATGGCTCGGACATCCGAGAAGGGATTTCAGCTGTCGTTTCCGTCCGCATTCCAGAGGAAATTCTTCAATTTGAAGGACAGACGAAAGGAAAGCTTGGGACAAGCGAAGCGAGGACGGCAACAGACGGCATCATTTCCCAGCAGCTTCTCTATTTCCTTGAGGAGAACGCTGAATTGAGTGCCAACCTGATCCGCAAAGCGATTCGCGCGCAGCAGGCAAGAGAAGCGGCCCGAAAAGCACGTGAAGATGCACGTTCCGGAAAGAAACGAAAGAAATCGGATACGCTGCTATCCGGCAAGCTGACACCTGCCCAATCCAGAAATGCTTCAAAAAATGAATTGTACTTAGTTGAGGGAGACTCGGCTGGCGGTTCTGCCAAGCAGGGACGAGACCGGACTTTCCAAGCAATTTTGCCGCTTCGGGGTAAAGTTATCAATACGGAAAAGGCAAAGCTTGAAGATATTATGAAAAACGAGGAGATCAATACGATTATCCACGCAATTGGCGGTGGAGTCGGGGCCGATTTCCATATTGACGATATCGCATACGACAAAGTGATTATCATGACCGATGCCGATACGGACGGAGCGCATATCCAAGTGTTGCTCCTTACATTTTTCTATCGGTACATGAAGCCGCTCATCGAAGCAGGCAAAGTCTATATCGCGTTGCCACCACTTTACAAAGTATTCAAAGGAACAGGCAAAAGCGAAAAAGTCGAGTATGCATGGACCGAATCAGATTTGAATGCGGCCATTAAGAAGATTGGCAAAGGCTATATGCTACAGCGCTACAAAGGTCTCGGTGAAATGAATGCCGAACAGCTTTGGGAAACGACGATGAATCCTGAGACACGCACATTGATCCGGGTGACGATTGAAGACGGCGCCCAATCGGAACGCCGCGTCACGACGTTAATGGGTGATAAAGTCGAACCACGCCGCCGATGGATTGAAAGTAATGTTGATTTTGGCGTGGAAGATCAAAATATATTGGAAAATGAATTTCTCCATGAGGGGGACTCTGAATGACAGCAACAGAACGTTACCAAGACCTTCCACTGGAAGAAGTCATCGGGGACCGATTTGGACGGTATAGTAAATATATTATCCAAGACCGGGCATTGCCGGATGCACGAGATGGGCTGAAGCCTGTTCAGCGGCGTATCCTGTATGCAATGTTCCATGAAGGGAATACGCATGATAAAGCATTCCGGAAATCGGCAAAAACTGTCGGGAACGTCATCGGGAATTACCATCCTCATGGCGATTCCTCCGTCTATGATGCGATGGTCCGGATGAGCCAGGATTGGAAACTGCGTCATCTGATGGTGGAAATGCACGGAAATAATGGATCTGTTGACGGCGATCCTGCTGCCGCTATGCGTTATACAGAAGCAAGACTTTCTGCTATTGCTGGTGAAATGCTACGTGATATCGGGAAGAATACTGTGGATTTCATTCCCAACTTTGATGATACAGAGCCGGAGCCGACTGTACTGCCGGCTCGATTCCCGAACCTGTTGGTGAATGGATCGACAGGAATTTCAGCGGGATATGCGACAGACATCCCGCCTCATGCGCTACATGAGGTGATAGATGCTGTATTGATGCGGATGGACAATCCAGACGTTTCGGTAGAAGAATTGATGACTGTATTAAAAGGCCCTGATTTTCCGACAGGCGGCATCATACAAGGAACCGATGGCATCAAAACAGCTTATGAAACGGGTAAAGGCCGATTCGTCATACGTGCCAAATATGAAATTGAATCATTGAAAGCAGGAAAATCCCAAATTGTTGTCACGGAAATTCCTTACGATGTGAACAAGGCAAACCTAGTGAAAAAGATGGATGAATTACGTCTGGATCGTAAATTAGATGGAATCGCGGATGTACGGGATGAGTCGGACCGCACGGGCTTGCGAATTGTTATTGAACTTAAAAAGGATATTGACGGCAATAGCATCATGCAATATCTATTGAAGAACACAGACCTTCAAATTACGTACAATTTCAATATGGTGGCGATTTCTAACAGACGGCCGATGCTGATGTCACTTCCAATGCTGCTTGACGCATATATTGATCATCAGAAAGATGTTGTCACGCGTCGCTCGGAGTACGATATTCAAAAAGCAAAAGACCGTCTGCATATTGTAGAAGGTCTCATGAAGGCGTTATCGATTTTGGATGAAGTGATCAAAACGATCCGTGCTTCCAAGGATAAACGGGATGCTAAGAATAATCTCATCGCTCAATTTGGATTTACAGAAGTTCAGGCAGAAGCGATCGTCTCCTTGCAGCTTTATCGTTTGACGAATACGGATATCACCGAACTGCAACGAGAAGATGAATCACTACGTAAATTAATTGAGCAATTGGATGCAATCCTGAAAAGCGACCGTAAACTTTCCTCGGTTATCAAGAAGGAATTGCTTGAAATTCGCAAGCAATTTGCTGAGCCAAGACTCTCTGTAATTGAGGAAAAGATTGAAAGTATTAAAGTGGATCTCGACATCCTTGTGCCAAGTGAAGAGGTTGTGGTATCTGTCACGAAGGACGGGTATGTGAAGCGTACGAGCATGCGGTCCTACTCGGCTTCCAATGGCGCGGGCCAGGAGATGAAAGAGTCTGATTTCAGTCTAATGGAATCTGTCATGAATACACAGCATCATGTGCTGCTCTTCACTTCACGCGGCAATTATATTTATCAGCCAGTTCACGAGCTACCGGACATCCGCTGGAAGGATCTTGGACAGCATATTTCAAGTATCATTTCACTGGAGCCTGGCGAAGAAGTGGCAGCTGTACTCGGTTTTGATTCTTTTGAAGCCAATGTTTCGGTACTTACCGTCTCAGCGCAAGGAAATATTAAAATTTCACAGCTGGCCGACTTCCAAGTACAACGCTATTCACGTACCTTTAAGGCAATGAACATCAAGAAAGGCGATCGCCTAGTAGATGCGCGGATTGTCCAAGGAAACGAGGATGTTATTCTAATCACCCAGCAAGCGTACGGCCTGCGTTTCTCTCTAACAGAGCTTTCCCAAACCGGCGTCCGAACGGCTGGTGTTAAGGGGATTAATTTGAAGCCGGATGATGTTGTCGTCTCCATTGAAACCGTTACAGATCAGGGAGAGTCAATCGTAATTGCAACGCAACGCGGGGCAGTGAAACGGATGGCGTTAAAAGAACTTGAGACTGCAGGCAGGGCGCAGCGAGGACTTGTTGTCCTGAAAGAGCTGAAAAGCCATCCACACCGAATTATTGGTACAGCTTTAGCAAAAACGGATGATCAACTCATCCTGATGACTGCTCAAGGCAAGAAAATACCGTTTGCAGCAGGCACGCTGCGGCTGGTAGATCGCTATTCGAACGGCAGCTTTATTGCGGATGAACAAAAAGACGGCCAAGCAGTCCGTCTGTACAAAGAACCGAAAGTACAAATCGATTAATTGGAGTCACGGGCAAAAGGCCCGTGACTTTTTCAATGGATTCGATTATACTAATTCGAGAATCGAAATAGTTAAGGCTGGGGTGGGAATATGTGGAGGAATCGCAATGTCTGGATCATCTTGTCAGGCGAGATGATTGCAGGATTGGGTCTATGGACGGGGATAATAGGAAATTTAGAATTCATGCAGGAAAAAGTACCATCGGATTTTGTAAAAGCTATGATTTTATCAGTAGGGTTATTAGCAGGTATTTTAGCAGGACCGCTCGCTGGAAGAATTATTGACCAGTCCAGGAAAAAGACTGTCCTGATCGTATCGGGAATTGGCCGGCTGGCAAGTGTATTACTCATGCTGCTTGCTTTGCAAACCGGGTCCATCGCTTGGATGATCGCGTTTGTCATCGGGATTCAATTGTCGGCCACTTTTTATTTTCCGGCCTTGCAATCGGCTATCCCCTTAGTCGTCAAAGATCAAGATTTATTGACGATGAATGGCATGCATATGAATGTGGCAACCATTGCCAGAGTTGCAGGGACTGCGTTAGCAGGTGTCATGCTCGTCTATTGGTCGCTGTCGTCTCTCTATTTCATTTCACTCGTCGCTTATGGAATTCTACTGCTCTTTACGATGTCGTTGAAGATTGATGAGGAAAAAGGTGATGCAAAGAAGGCCGGTGCAAGTCCTCAAAAGAGCGGCTTCATGGAAGTATTTCCGGTGTTAAAAGAGTTTCCAGCCGTCGGAATGACTTTAGTTATGACACTCATACCATTGCTGTTTTTAGGCTCATTTAACCTCATTGTCATCAATGTTAGTGAGATACAGCAGATGGCCTCCATCAAAGGATTGATATATACGTTTGAAGGCGTGGCATTCATGCTTGGTTCGGTTGTGATTAAACTGATAGCTAGGCGCTGGAGCACGACTCAAATCTTATTCTTTTTTGCTATGATCGTCGGCTTGTCTGAATTCATGCTGTTTTTTGCAGATCACTTATTCATGATCTTAAGTTCTTTTGCGGTTCTAGGATTTTCACTCGGCTGTTTTTTCCCTACCGCCATGGTCATTTTCCAAAAAAGAATGCCTAAAGAGTACCACGGACGCTTTTTCTCTTTCCGGAATATGCTCGAACGTGTTGTATTCCAAGTCGTTTTACTCACGGCTGGAGCATTCCTAGACTTAATTGGCTTGCAAACTATGATGATCACTTTCAGCATCATAAGCATCACGTTGACAGGTCTATTTTTCTTTATGATGAAGAAACGGAAGATTATATTGGAACAGCAGCCGGTTGAACCGGTGGTAGCCGCAGAGAGTGTATAACTCTTTGCGGTTTTTTTCTATTGGATCATGAGAAGGGTTTGAGCTGCTCCTAATCGGTTTCATATTTGGTTGATATTACAAAACATGTAGTGTTACACTTTAGGAAAGTTGATATTCGCGATTAGAAGAATTATAGAGAAGATAAAATATTAGTAAGCTAGTTAAAAATAAACAATGCACAAACTACTCTGCAATTTGATCTGTCCGTTTTTATGTCTTATTCGAGCGGAATAAACTCGTTCCTTAACCCGAAGTGGAGGACTTCATGATGATTGTCACGCTGCCTAAAGATAGTTATGAGAAGATAAATAAACTTCTAGTCAGCCAATATGAAAAGAATGAGAATGTACTAAATGCAATTATTAGCGGGATGAATCGAGGCATTATTTATGTGGATCAAGTAGAAGAGCCGCGAACTGCGATTGTCTATGCCGTCGGATTGGAGTACTTCTTGCTTGGCGATCCAGAAAATGAGCCGTTCAACAGACATCTGGGTCATTTTATTTCTACACAATTAAAGCAAGATAGTATGGACTTATGTGGCGGGACTTGGTTTATCAGCCGAATCTTTGATGAGAGATGGAAGGAGACAGTAGAGAAAGTAGTGAATGGACGAAGTTATTTCGTCGACTACAGTGTCTATTATGAATTGGATTCCATTCAAATCGAAAAGGGAGTAAAGCACTCTCTGCAAATTTTGGAGGACGAGTACTCGATTGTTAAGATCACAGAGGGATTAATTCACACACACGAGAATTTACGTGACGAATTGACTGAGTACTGGTCATCAGCGGAAACATTTAATCAATACGGTTTAGGATATGCTGTTTTATCAAATGAGAAGGTGATAAGTGCTTGCTATTCCTGTTGCGTGAATGGAGACCGACACGAGGTGTATGTTGCAACATTTGATAAGAAAGCAAGAAATAATGGATTGGCAACGCTCCTGGGACAACGATACATTGACGAGTGCCTGGAGCGTGGGTTTAGTGTATATTGGACGACTGACGAATCAAATGAACCTTCCAAACGGGTTGCAGAAAAATTGGGGTTTAACTATTCACATCGATTGATGTCGTTTGAATTTGAATTCTAATCAAAGAATGAAGTATCTGAGATATTTGAACTGAAAGGAGCGAAGATTTACATGGCACAAAATAAGGGAAAGTTACGGAGCTGCTCTATGCAAAGTTTGCACTATGAACACCGGCGGTTGTTTGTATAGGGCCAGGAATCTATTTCCGCCAAAGAAATATTCAGTTTGTAGTAATGACTTTGCTGCCTTAAAAGAAGAATATTTTTAAGGAGCATAGGGGCTATGAAATATTTTAATGCAGAGAGTATCTTGCCAAAAGAACTCGTGGAGGAATTACAAAAGTATGTAAACGGAGAAATGGTTTATGTTCCCATTGCAAAGGACTTGCATAAGAGATGGGGCGAGTGTTCAGGGATTAAAAAACAGTTAACCGCTAGAAACCATGCCATCCGACAACAATTTTCTCTCGGAGTCACGATTGAACAACTTTCCAACCAATTTTTTCTTTCTCATGACAGTATTAAGAAAATAGTTTATACAAAAAAATAGAATGGTTTTGTCACACTGGGCTAAATCTGGTGTGACTTTTTTAGGTAAAGAACAGTTATGAATCATGGAGTATCTATCATTCATTTGCCTGTTTCTATTACAATGACGACAAATACAAATCCAACTAGGTAAAGGAGAAGGCTATGAAAATAGAAGTTCGCTTAACTGAAATGTATGACGCCTACATTATTAAAAACTTATATCCCTTATACTTATATGATCTGTCTGGTCACTATGAAAGGCTCCCAAATGTCCATGGAATCTATGAGGAAAGTGACGATATTAAAACCTTGCATGAACAGTATGACATCCAAAATATTTGGTGGGAGAAGCCAGACGTACTTTTTCCTTTTTTAATTGTAGCAGAGGGAACGCCGGCAGGTTTTATCCTCATTGCAACCCCGCCTTATTGCAATAAAGGTATTGATTTTTTTGTTAATGAATTCTTCTTAATTCAGTCATTACGAGGGAAGGGGATTGCGGAAAGAGCAGCCAATATTGTATTTGATCAATTTAAAGGGAAATGGGAGCTATTCACTAACCCGCTGGAGAAAAATATTGCGGGTCAACAATTTTGGAGAAAGTGCTTGTCCAATTATACAAATGGCGCCTTCACTGAGATAAACGGAGAAACGTTTAATGGTTACCAGACGATTTTTCGATTTGTTAATTAAGAAGGCAAACGAAATAAATAAAAGAAAAACAAATAGACAACTTACAAAGATAATGAACAGTCCAAAAAACGCACATGGAGTGCGTTTTTTTGTTTCTAGCTTTCTGCTTAATGCTAACCTACCTGGTTTTTTCATTAGTGTTTATCTGAGCGCTATTCTTCTTTCTCTTGAAGATCACGTAAATTACATTACAGGCTACCATTAAGCTAACGAGGGACAGAAACCAGATAGCAAATGTGAGATTTAATTCACGATTAACGAAAAGAATAGCAATAAAAGTCCCGATAAGTGCCGTAATGGCGAGTCTGCTAACTATCCAATCGGGATGCAAAAGTATCTTCATTTTTACGCACCATCTTCCGTAATTTATTTCCTCATAGTGACTGACATGCCTTACAATCTGCTTTACAGCATTACATTATCTTACAGATCTCTTATTCTATTGTAACACATAATTTTTGTATTATTAGGGTTATTCTCATAGAATCATGTCATAGTTGACGACCACCATACACAATTCAAATAATCTGATATAATTGTAACAAGAAATTAATTAATTCCAATTAACACTATAATTAGAAATACACCCAGATTAGAGGGGTGATTGCAGAAATTGATAGTACAGCAAGGGGAAATGGGATAAAGGGGATGGAATACGATGTTGAAAAGATCAGTAATAGTTGGTTTGGCTGCTATATTAGTGCTGCTAGTGGGATGTGAAAAGGAAGAGCAGGCGGATGCGGACACGAATGCTGACTTGATGGAGAAAGAGATGGTCGAAGAGGCAGAAAAAGTAGAAACAGCTGCCGATGAGTATTGGTCCCAGGCGATCGATTCAGAACTTTGTCAAACAATCAGAGAATGCCGTGATTTAGGGGATGAGTATGGAAGTGAGTTTTTTTATGATTTCATAGGTGGGCTCAATGCGTCTAATCGAATGTCGAATATAAATGCTTACACGGAAGAAGATAAGTCTGTTTTGGCTACAAATACATGGGTAGAGGAAGTTCCCATTGTCGCGCGTTATGAATTAAGAGAAGATGAATTTTTTTTGACAGAAGGCGAAGAAGAAAGTATGTTCACAGGCATAGCCGACCTTGTTCTTGATATATTCAACAGAAATAGGATAAATGTGAAAATGGTTGATTTTCAAGAGGATATTTATATGCATGTAAATACGTATGAGGATAAATTGTATATACCTTCTAATTTGGTAAAGCAGTGGCTTCAATCTTATACATTACCCATACTAGTTCATGAATATGGGCATCTTGTGTCATGGAATGAAGCGGATTTTGTCATTTCGGATACCTGTCCAGCAGAACAATTTTATTACAAGCCGTATGGAGGGGAATGTTATAACCCTGACAGCTATATGAACCACTTTTTTCAAAGCTATTGGAAGAACTATGAGGAGCAATGGCTACAGGGTGGATATGTTTCTGTTGAAGATAGGATTGCTTTTTACGAAGAGCAAAAAGAGTCATTTATTACGATATACGCCAGTGTAAATCCTTATGAAGATATTGCAGAGTCTTTCAAATTCTTTATGTTAACGCCATACAATAACGATCCTCAAACGGTAGCAGATGAGAAAGTGAATTTCTTTTATCAGTTTCCGGAGCTGGTGGAGTATCGAACTTTTGTGATCAAGACGTTAAAAGATCGAAAAGATGAGATGTTATCTTTTTGGTAACTACTAACTTATACTAGTACGCCTATAATCAACTCAGAAATACTACTAAACCTTATATCGTTGATTACTATGTAATTAACGATATAGGTTTTTTTTATTACCTAGTTTCCCTATGACAAGCGAAGAACGTTAAAAAACTGGCATCTACATAAAATTGAACCCAAAATGATTCGATACTCGTCTAATTGCTGTATTGCAGAAGGATGGAAGGGGGGATAGAAGATTGAAAAAAGAAGAAAAGGACTTAATGTTAGAAAAACTGATGATTCGATATGGAGATGAATTGGTAAGATTAGCATTTTCCTATGTGAAAGATATTGAGAGTGCTAAGGATATGGTTCAAAATTCGTTTATTAAGTGCTATAACAACCTGGAGTCATTTAGGAAAGATTCTCAATTAAAAACATGGCTCTATCGAATAGTAATTAATGAATGTAAGGATTATTTAAAGAGTTGGAATTACAAAAAGGTACAGGTGAAAAGTTTTATTAATGAAACAACAAAATCCATTTTGCCATCATTAGAAAGGACAATTATCGATAAACAAAATAATAAGGGACTAAAAGATACGATCTTTTCTCTTCCTAAGATTTATCGGGAAGTCGTTTATTTATATTACTACGAATCCTTAAGTACAGAGGAAATTTCAATAGTTTTAGACGTTTCAATTGATACCATTAAAACTCGATTAAGAAGAGCCAAGCAAAGACTGGAGCCATTGATAAGGGAGGCAGGACTTCATGAAAGGTAAATTTGTTGAAGAAAAATTCACGGCAGATCAAGAATTACGTTTTACAAGTGCAGATCGTAAAGAAGTATTTCGGAAGATTGCTGAACTTGAAAAGAATGGTAACAATAAATCAGTTGGAATTTCCATGAGAATTTTTGCGCCGCTTACAATCTCTTTATTAGTAGTAGGTTTATGTGTTTTTTTGTTTACACCATTATTTTCGTCTGTAAGCGTCTTTCCTATGAAGAAGGACATAGCAGCAAGTGAATCAGCGTCTAAGGTAGACGAAGTCATCACCACCCTTATATCTGTTAAAGATGAAACGAATAGAATACCTATTAACATTTTATTTACTTATAATATAGACAAAGAAATGATGAAAGTTGTATCTATTCCGCGTGATACGTATGTTCCAATAGAGAAAAAAGATGGCACGATAGTATACGATAAAATGACCTTTGCTTATATGGAGGGTGCTGGGGCGGAGAGTGTAAAGAATACTGTTTCTGAACTTCTTGAATTATCAATTGACCATAATGCAGTTATAGATTTGAATACTTTCTCAGCAATGATGGATTCTGTCAGTGGAATAGAATATGAACTTCAGGAAGATATTCGAGTTAGAGCTATATCCCAAGTCGCATTCGAATTCCAAAAGGGATTAAATCGCTTGAATGGAGAAGAGGTTTTAGCATTATTAATGGATGCATCAGTTGGAAAGAACTTGGATGACGAAGACTTGTTGAACATCATAAGTGATGTTATGAGTAAAACCGAAAAAGAAATTTCAAAGATACAAGCAGAAGGTAATATCCCAATGGAGCAGTTCGATGAAAAGAGAGAATTTCGTCCGATGCAGGTTGTATCATTAATCGAGGGAATGGAAAATGTTATGATTAATGAAAAATATTTTATTCGATTTGATAAAGCTTTTTTACACTCTGTAACTGAAGAGCTAACTAATTTTGACTGAACAGTGATAGACATTCGGCTTTTAATAATCTATAAATAGTTAACTAGAAGCGATTATTTGTTAGAGGTTAATGTACAAGTCCTGTATGATCACTATATGGTGAACCATCATCCATAATAATTATATGTGGAGGGAGGGAAGTATCTTATGAAAGTTTTACGTTCTTTCTGTTGTCTCATCACATTCTCAGTTCTTGTAGTGGGTCTTTTCGGTTGTTCTTCAGAGGCGGATTGGAATTCCTCATTTGTTGTATGGAATGGAGATATGTATGAAGTCAGCAATGAATATGTTGATGAAGTGGATGAAGAAATCGGGCAGGTAACGAAGTATTCGGATAAGGAAGGGACATTCTCAGGAAACTTCTCAAACAAGTACAGTAAAGGGACTAAGCTTTATTCAATTAAGAACATAGGAACGGATGAAGCAATTGCTATTGAGGAAGATGGAAAATATCGTAAAGGTAATAACAATGGAAAGTATGGAAAAAAGTAATAGTAAATCAATACAATTTTGCATACAACAAACTTTTTGATGTGTATTAGCATACCAAAAAATAAAGAATTGCTTAGTTTTCCAATGAACTAAGCAATTCTTTATGTAAAAGTAAAGCTGTTCTTACTATTATACCAGTCATTGTGCCTCATCTTTTTATTTGATTCGATCTCGAATATCAGTTGTAAAATCAATGCGGTACTTAGACAAAGGCTCACCCTTGGGTATCTTCAAGTGTGTGGTTTGCAATCACTTTGTTCCTCAAATGCACCATTGGTTAAATGCTTAAAAAACTTGTCTGCTGCGATTGATAAAGGAGTATCCTTTTGGGTTATTAATCCAATTTTTCGCATTTCCAGATTTTCATTTAACCGAATTTCAATTAATTCACCGTTTGATAACTCTTTTTCAACCAATTCTTTAGTGACAAATGCAATACCCATTCCGATTTTTGCACATTCAATTAGCAATTCCACACTCCCTACTTCGATGTCCGGCTTACAAACAAGCCCGTATTTATGAAATAGCTGATCTAAGAATCTTCTCGTACTGCTAGCTGCCGAGAAAGTGATAATTGGATAGTTGATTAAGTCTTCAAGTGTAACTGTTCTATTAGCTAAATCTTTGTATTTTTCTCCAGCTATAAAGGTACTGTTGATATTCAGAAACTCTGTCAGTTGTATTTCACTTTGGTTTATTGGCAGATGAATGATCCCTATATCAATCATTCCACTAGTTAGTTTCTCAATAATTTGAGGCGTTGACCCATGTTGTAATTTGATTTTTATATCCGGGAAAATGTCTTGAAAAGTTTGTACATATGGTAACAAGTAATGCTTGCATGTCGAATCACTGCCTCCAATAGTAACTTGGCCGTTTTCTAAGGTTTTCAACTTGGAAATTTTCCGTTCTGCGTTTTCAATTAATCCAAAAGCTTGCTGAATATAGCCTTGTAATATTTCGCCCTCATAAGTCACTTTTACACCTTTTGAGGTTCTTAGGAAAAGTTGTACCCCTAGTCTTTCCTCTAATTGTTTAATTGCATGACTAACACTAGGTTGTGTAATATACAGCCTTTGTGCGGCCTTGCTAAAATTTTTTTCTATTGCGGTTATATAAAATACATAATATAAATTCATGTGCATGTCATAGATACCACCTATAGCTGTCATCAAATATATGAATTTCATTTATACCAATATCATGATTATAATAAATATACGGAAAAAAATATATGATTTTGGCCAAATGGAGTGATTTATATTGGAAAGCAATCAATTTGATGAAAGAGCCCGTAGTCCTTGGTCGCCATTAGCTGATGTGAAAACGGTTATGGTTTCACCAAGTGAAAAAAGAATGAATGGATCTGTGACGATACCTGGAAGCAAGAGTCTAACAAATCGAGCATTAATAATAAGCGCTTTAGCAAATGGAAGATCGAAGATTACAGGGATATTAAAAAGCGATGACTCGTATTGGTGCATAGATTCCTTGAGAAAGTTAGGCATAGAGATAGAAATTCGCGATAATACGGTCTTCATAGAAGGGAAGGGGGGAGAATGGAATTCATCTAGCAGTCTGTACATTGGTGCTGCAGGTACAATTGCAAGGTTTTTACCAGGAGCATTAGCGTTATCAAATAATGGAGCATGGGAAATCGAGGCAAGCGAAAGTATGAGTAAAAGACCTATTTCTCCTTTAATAGACGCTTTACAAGAGCTAGGTGCGGATATTTCATATTTGAATGAGATGGGTTATTATCCTATTTCAATAAAAGGCAAAGAATTATCCGGAGGCCATGTTAGCCTTTCTGGAAAACTTTCTAGCCAATTTATTAGTGGTATCCTGATTCCATCGCCTTATGCTAAAGGGTCAGTAAATTTGAATATTAAAGATTACATTGTTCAACACTCATATGTATATTTGACATTGCAGTTAATGGAGAAATTTGGAGCTCAGGTTGTTTATGATAACAAATTAGAGAAAATCGTAATTAATCCATCACATTACATGCCCCAAGAATTAGAGTTAGAAGCCGATGCTTCTACAGCTTGTTACTTTCTTGCTCTCGCAGCCCTAACAAATGGTAAAATTCGAATTCGAAATCTAACTTATGAAACAAAACAACCAGATATAAAAATGGTAGACATTCTTAAAAGAATGGGCTGTAACGTAACAAAGGGGCCTTCATTTATTGAACTGGAAGGTGCTGCTCAATTAAAAGGCGGTTTTGAAATTTCGATGAGGGAAATGTCAGATCAAACCTTGACACTTGCAGCAATAGCTCCGTTCGCAGATGGTCCAATAACCATAAAAGATGTGGAACATATTCGCTATCATGAATCAGATCGCATTAGTGCAATTTGTTATTCTCTAACTGAATTGGGTATCAAGGTGGAGGAATATAGAGACGGATTAAAAGTGTATCCAGGTAATCCAAAACCAGCTTTGCTACATACATTTGACGACCATAGGGTTGCTATGTCATTAGCGTTGATTGGTTCAAAAATAGAAGGGATTAGCCTAAATGATCCAGGGTGTGTTTCTAAAACTTGTCCTCACTTTTTTGATATGTTGGAGAATTTAGGATTGAAAATACTTCGAACAAAAGGATAAGTGTATATAATATTGGGCAGATAAAATAAGAGCTCTTGGAGCAGGAAAGTGCAGTGAAATATCAAAGGTTTTGATTTCCTGAAAATTTTATTGTAATTGAGATTAGCAACGTTTGACAATTTATATGGAGTCGATATATTAAATTAGATTTACTAGAGACGGCCAAGTTTTTTGAAAATCAAAAGCCAAATTTCAACTACTAATAGATAGGAATTTGGCTTTTTAAAATGCAACATAACTAATCACAGCCAATCCTGACACTTAAGGAATTCTGAATTAGATGTCTTTATTACCAATTTTTTCTTTAATATCTCATTGTCACAAGTATACTTTACGGAGAAACGCAACTTCCTATAATTTATATTATGTAAACTAAAAAATAAAAGAAAAAAAGAGTCCTACTAAGTATCGCCTTTCATGTCAGTCGCCTCGACTATAATAAATATTTAGTGCTATGCTCAATTAGATCATTGATGTTCAAATTATTCTCCTTGGCACATTTTCGAACTCGCTTAAGTAGTGTTTTCTTGTAAGTTGATTTATATTGCACTCTATCTTTTGGCCGACGTGATTTTTCGTACATGATAACTCCATTTGTTTCACTCAGCATTTTTTCTAAACAATCTTCTAATATGTGATTTATATGCGTTTCTCGTTCAGCTGCCATGATTTTCAGCTCCAGCAAAATCGCTTTGCTAATCGTTGTTCTAAATCTCAATCTGCCATGTATCGTCTCATAAGGCTCAGCTTTTGGTTTGCCGTTAACGTGTAATAACATCCGATCTTTTTTGGACTGCACACACAACTCGTTTGAGTTCGAATATAAAATTTCTGCCAAGTGCATTATTTGTACTTTTCCACTAACAGCTATTCTGAAATACGGACGTTTCAAGTCGCTGAATCGTATTTCACACGTCGGCATAAGATCCCAAGCTTTAAAAACATCTGCCAGAGACTCGGCAAATGACTCGCTTGCTGTGGTAATATTCATTTGATATCCTTCTTTTTGAACCCATCCATCTCCATCAATAACTCCACGCACAAATGCCGGAAGAAATTCCTTTGGAACATCAGGAAATCTAACACTTCTTGATTTATTCGGCATAATTCCAAGCTTTTCAAGATCAGATTTTATCACTTTCGAATTAATAATCAACAAATGTGTTTTTCGAGTTCCAGTTGGCTCTGATAGTACTTCAGAAGCTTCCATGAGAGTTGCCACCTTTTGCAAAATCGCAACATCTTTTTGAGCCAGATAAACTGAGTGCAAATCCTTGTTAACATGGCCATCTGTAATAAAAAGACCTAGTACCCAAGCCATTTCATGGGTCCATTTCTTAAAGAAGTCCTCATTCACCTGGTGAATTCTCGGACGACCTGTTGGACGCATTTGAATTCCATGTTTACTCAGCACATTACGTATCGCTCTATCCGAAAGTCCTACAAGCTGGCACATTTCTTTGTAGCTCATACCGCTTTCATACAGTTCAATTATTTTTTGATCAGTTATCCCTTTAATTCTCGCCATATCACTCTTCCTTTAGTTAGTGTTATTTTTATTATACCAAATATACGTTCGCATTTCCACCTAAATTACTAATCGACAAACCGTAAAGCTGCTTTTTCTAAGTAATTCTCATATACAACTTTCTCATTATATTTTTACGAGTTAAAACGAAAATCCACGCCATTAAAGTCTAATCGCATCAAAAAAAGGGGTCTATGTCCCCTATTTTCTTGCCTGGGTCATTTAATGGATTGGCAGCATCTATTTTTCTATGTTACGGTTAGTCCGCACAATTGTACAAATCTTCGGGGCAAGGTGAAATTCCTTACCGGCGGTGATCGAGCGTATGGCTCGTCAGTCCGTGACCCGTTTTCTTCTAGGAAACGGTGGAGCTGGTGTAACTCCGGCACCGACAGTAAAAGTCTGGATGGGAGAAGTTTTTGTATAGATTGTTGCATGCCCTTACTGATCTGCCCTTTCTTATTAGAGAGGGGGAATGACATGGAACATGATGATTATATGCAGCTTGCAGTCCAGTTGGCACGCACCGCCGCCGGCCAAACCTCTCCGAATCCGATTGTCGGGGCTGTTTGTGTTGCGAATGGACAAGTTGTCGGCACAGGTTTTCATGTGAAAGCTGGAACGCCGCATGCAGAAGTCCACGCACTGCGTATGGCAGGAAAATTAGCTGCAGGCGCCGACCTTTATGTTACGTTGGAACCTTGCGCCCATACTGGCCAAACGCCTCCATGCACAGAGGCAATAATTGCGAGCGGTATTCGCCGTGTTTTCATAGCATCTATTGATCCGAACCCTGCCGTTAGCGGCAAAGGGATCGGGCTTCTTCGAGATGCAGGTATTGAAGTAACAATGTTTCCAAACGAAGAGGCAGATTTCAGCAACCGGGCATTTTTTCATTTTATCCAACAGCAAAAGCCGTACGTCACGCTAAAGGCTGCCACCACCTTGGATGGCCGATTAGCGACGCAGCATGGGGACAGCAAATGGATCACATCTGAGCAAGCTAGACTAGATGTCCATTACCTCCGCCATACCCATGACGCAATACTGGTTGGCGTACAAACTATTCTTCAAGATAACCCTTTCCTCACCACCCGTTTGCCCCATGGTGGAAAGAATCCAATTCGAATTATTTTAGATCGACGTCTCCGGACGCCAAAAACTGCGCATGTCATATCAGACTGCGTATCACAAACGATCCTTTTTACAATGGCTGATGCAAAAGGCATTGACTCTTTTAACGAATTTCCGCATGTTCGTGTAGAAGCAATTCCAGAACATGCAGATTTTCTGACAGAAGTGTTGGTTCGTTTAGCCAAAATGGGTATCATGACTGTGCTTGTAGAAGGCGGCAGTCATGTCCATTCAAGTTTTATCGACCAGGGACTTGCACAAGAACTTTACTTGTATATGGCTCCCAAGTTGGTAGGCAATGGCCCTTCCCTTTTCGAAAATAACGGAAGATCGTCTATCTCCGAATCTGAGCTTTTACAAATCTTCAGTGTTACACAAATCGGCACTGACATTCGTTTGCACGCCCTCTTTTCAAAGGAGGTGTCAGCTTCTTGTTCACTGGGATCGTAGAAGAAATTGGCGTCATACAAGAAATTAAAAGAGACACTTATTCTATGCAATTGACAATCCATTGCAAAAAAGTGCTGGAAGACGTACACAAAGGAGATAGCATCGCAGTGGACGGTGTTTGTCTTACGGTTGTTGAATTTACATCTACCTTTTTTAGAGCGGATGTCATGCCTGAAACGTTTGCTTCCACTACCCTTTCGTCTATGAAACCTGGCAGCCACGTAAATTTGGAACGTGCCATTGCTGCAAACGGACGTTTCGGTGGACATTTTGTCTCTGGCCATGTGGATCAGGTCGGGGAAATAGTATCAATCAAGCCGGCATCGAACTCGGTCTATATGGAGATTCGTACACAGCATGAGCTGCTGCCTTACATTATGGAAAAAGGATCAATTGCAATTGACGGCACATCACTTACTATATTTGCTGTTAGGGACGATGCGTTTACGATCTCTTTAATTCCTGCAACACAAAAGGATTCACAAATCGGCCGAAAAAAGGTCGGATCCAATGTAAATATCGAATGCGACATGCTCGTTAAATATATGGAGCAACTACTCTTCAAACGACATCACGTGACACCGGAAGGCGGCTTGTCAATAGACGTATTGTCCGCTAACGGATTTCTAAAGTGAGGACAGGATGCCAATGTATACAACAGTTGAAATAGCAATTGATGAATTGAAACGCGGTAAACCAATTATCGTTGTTGATGATGAAGACCGCGAGGATGAAGGCGATTTTGTAGCGCTTGCCGAGTTTGCCACACCTGAAATGATCAATTTCATGGCAACAGAAGGGCGTGGATTGATTTGTGTACCGGTTGCTGAGTCGCTAGCTCAACAACTTGGATTAACACCGATGATTCAAAAAAATACAGACACACATGGGACAGCTTTCACGGTAAGTATAGATCATGCTGAATCCCATACCGGCATCTCAGCTTTTGAAAGATCAGAAACGATCCAGAAAATGATTGAGCCACATGCTTCCCTTTCTGATTTCAGACAACCGGGACATATCTTTCCGTTAGTCGCAAACAACGGCGGTGTCCTGCTTAGGGCTGGCCACACAGAGGCAGCGGTAGATCTGGCTATGCTTGCCGGTTCAAAAAAAGCGGGTGTCATTTGTGAAATTATGAATGAGGATGGAACGATGGCTCGCGGCAACCAACTAATTGAACTTGCCGAACGGTTTGGTCTTGTTATTCTGACAATCGAACAATTGATCGCCTACCGTAAAAAACATGACAAACTCATAGACCGCATTGCCGATATCGACTTGCCTACATCATACGGCCACTTTAAAGCGACTGCCTATACAGAAACACTGACAGGCCGTGAACATGTAGCGCTTGTAAAAGGCAAACCCGACGAGATGGATGCCCCTCTCGTCCGTATCCATTCTGAATGCATGACCGGGGACATATTCGGATCTTATCGATGTGATTGCGGCCCGCAGCTGGAAGCGGCGCTAAGGCAGATTGAGGAAGCCGGAACGGGCATCCTGCTTTATATGCGCCAGGAAGGACGAGGCATTGGCCTTGTGAATAAATTCAAAGCATATCAATTACAGGAACAAGGCATGGATACGGTGGAAGCGAATGAAAAATTAGGCTTCCAGGATGATGAACGGGACTATTACCAATGCGCGCAAATGTTAAAGGATTTAGGGGTCACAAAGATTAACTTGCTGACCAACAACCCTCGGAAAATAAATGCCTTAACAGCATACGGCATAACGGTTAACGAGCGCATCCCAATCGAATTGCCGGTCCGCGAAGAAAACAGCGTCTACATGGAAACGAAAAAACAAAAACTAGGTCACTTGCTGAAAGCGTAAGGAGGAAAATATAATGGGTACAACATATGAAGGTCATTTAATAGGAACTGGACTGAAAATTGGAATTGTCGTTTCACGTTTTAATGAATTTATTACTGGTAAACTGTTGAGCGGCGCGGAAGATGCATTGCGTAGACACGGCGTTGAGCAAGAAGATGTGGATGTCGCTTGGGTGCCAGGTGCTTTCGAGATTCCCCTTGTCGCAAAAAAATTGGCTGCTTCCAAAAAGTATGACGCCGTTATTGCGTTAGGTACAGTCATCAGAGGATCCACTCCCCACTTCGACTACGTATGCAATGAAGTGGCGAAAGGGATTTCCTCAATTAATCTATCTGAAGGGGTCCCGGTCATTTTTGGTGTAGTAACGACCGATTCCATAGAACAGGCCGTTGAAAGAGCCGGCACGAAAGCAGGTAATAAAGGCTGGGATGCTGGCACCTCGGCAATTGAAATGGGCAATCTGATGAGACAGATAGCAAAACAGTAAGGCAGCATTTTCAAAAAAGAAGACAGTCATTCCTATGGAAATGGCTGTCTTCATTATCTTTTCTCTAATAGGCTTTTAGTTGAAATAAATACGATCCGTTTGTTGCAGCTCGTCTATCGAGGAAGCACCGATTCCAAACATAGCCATCTTTAATTCCAGCTCGATCGTTTGCATGACACGTAATACGTCATCAACCGATTCTGTCGCTTCTTTCAAAATTGATTTTCCGAAGCCAACGAGATCTGCACCGAGAGCGATTGCTTTTGCCGCGTCTAACCCAGTGTGCATGCCGCCACTGCCGATGACAGTTTGTTCATTTCCCGCATGCTGACGGACGGCAATGATGCTTTCTGCAGTCGGTATGCCCCACCCGCTGAATGTTTCAGCCGCCTTACGTTTAATCGGATTATCAGCCCGGAATTTCTCTACCTGGCTCCAGGATGTGCCTCCAGCGCCCGCCACATCGATAAATTGCACTCCTGCATCACATAATTTTCTAGCCGTCTCCCCGTCGATTCCCCAACCGACTTCTTTTACGCCGACAGGCACGGGCAATGATTTGCATACATCCTCAATTTTTTGAAGAAGTGATTTAAAATTTGTATTGCCATCCGATTGGATTACTTCCTGGATGCTGTTCAAATGAAGCACAAGCGCATCTGCTTCACTCATTTCTATTATCCTCATGCATTCTTCCGAACCGAATCCATAATTGAACTGTACCGCCCCGAGATTCGCAATGATTGGTACGCTCGGCGCGTACTTTCTAACCTGGAACGATTCACGATGCTGTTCACTTTCGATTAAAGCACGCATCGAGCCTAAAGCTAAGGTCCAGCCTTGCTCTTCCGCTGCAATCGCCAGATTTCGGTTTATCGTCTCCGCAAATGCCGCGCCGCCTGTCATCGAACTGATTAGGAATGGTTTCGCGCATGTCCGTTTGACAAATGTGCATTGTAACTGAATCGATTCGAAATCTACTTCAGGTAATGCATTATGTATGAATCCGACCCGTTCGAACCCGGTCGTAATATTGGTGCCCGTCACTTTCTCGTTTAAAGTGATGTTAATATGTTCCGATTTTCGTTTATGGATTGCCTCCGTCACTTCTCTTCCGCCTTCCCGCCACCCATTCATTTCTGGCCCATTATCAGTATAGGCGATTGCCTTCATTTATTCATCTAAATGACTTGTCAGCGTTCATGTTTAAAAACATAACTTACTTTTTCATAGCCCATTTTCTCTTCATAAAAACGATGTGCCTCTGTTCTTCCGAGTCCCGAAGATAACGCAACAGTGCCATAGCCCATTTCATGAGATAATTCTTGTACAAATTCCAGCAGCATTTCCCCATAGCCATGAGAGCGGAAAGAAGCGTCTGTCACAAGGTCGCAAATCCAAATATAATTGCCGTAATAGAGGGTGGTCATGGGCATCCAGCCGATGATTGAGACGATCTGGCCATCAATGAGCAACGCGTGCTGCCGGTAGCTCATTTTTTCTTGGGCTTCCAAAACAAGTGTAAGATACGATTCCTCTGATAAATGAGTCCGCAATTGGCGCATAACCGGGAATCCTTTCAGCATTTCCTCAACAGACTGCAGTTCAATTATCCGTTCGCTCACTGATATCATTTCCTTTCTGAATCGACCCCAGTTGATAGGATTATAAAAACACACAAAGCGACGAGAAAACGTATCGTTTGTCCGTCGCTTTGTTCTGTCTTTTATTATCCGTTAAAACGCTTGATGCTGAGCTTCAGTAACGTTACACTCCCATTTTTCTACGGGATTGTGATACTTTTTTTGCTTGCTGGCTTTTCATTTTCGGTGTTTGCTGCATGGAATTTCCAGTCGTGCGGTTTGGATTAGCTTTGTTTTTCTTCGCCTCCAACTGTTGTTTCACAGCATCCTTTAAACTCATTTTCGCTTTTGCTTGATTATCTTGGGTATTTGACATGCGGGCTTCCTCCCTCGTGCTTGGTTAATAGATTTTACCATTGAAATAAATCCTCTGTCCAGTCAAAAAAGGAAATAGCATGTAAATTCAGTCAGAAAGTGACCGCTTGCTTTTCCGTCTGAGCAGAAGCCAAATAATCAAAAACATGCCGAGCGCAACGGCTTCAAGGGAGAAAATATACCAAGGATACGGGCCTAAATAATCAAGTAAACTCCCGTTAACGGGTTTGCGAGACAAGAACATATAATTTCCTTCCACTCTATTATTAACAAAAAGGATGAGTGGCAAAAGTAGGTTTAACAAAAGGAATGCCTGAAAGACTCCTCGTAAGGTCGGCGTATAGCCCCGAACCCAGACAAAGTACAAACCGGTCAGGATGATTCCCGCATGCGTAATGAAGAAATGAAAAAATCGAAAGTGAGGGAAATTCATGTCCAATACAGGTGTGATCATTGCTTGAAGTGCCCCAGCGATACCGGCAAAGATAACAAAATTCGCAAGCAATCGACTACCGGTCCACAGCAAAATAACAGTTGCGAGCAATGAAATGCTGCATAGTTCTAGAGGCAATGAATCCTGGAGCCGCCACCTTCCTGCCTCAATCATCCATAAATGAAACCCAATTTCAAGCGCTAATAAAACCAATGCGAACGAACGTTCCATCCCTCGTAAATTTGACACTCGGTCGCGCAACCGATGTCTGTATACATAGAGGCAACCAACCAAAATGATGAAAATAATGATCACAAGTAGGTGTGCTGCAGAAAACATTGTAAATTCATAAGTTTGCATACCCTTCACCCTAATCTGCAATTGATGTTAAATATTGACGTCTTTCTTTCAATGAAGTTCTCAAACACGAAATCTCATTCGTTATCATATGCTAAAGAAGATTCCGTGATAGGAGGAATTCCTATGGCTTTCTATCCATATCCTTTCGTGCCTTATATTGCGCAGCATCATCCATATCCAAGTCACGTTGCTTATACACCCGCTCACTTGGCCATACAGCCACCGGCTCAGCGAGATCCCTATCCACCCGTCGATATTAAGCAATTTAACTTATCTGCCCGCCGGTTCCGTGAGATTATGAAGCAGGCAGATCTGTTTACTGGCAAAGTAATCGCGTCAGATGAATTTGCCCGACAGCTGAAGGAAGCGGCCCAGGCCTCCAACCAAGGGGAAGTTAACCGACTCATCCGTTCTACAGGCGTCACAATCTCGTATCAGCTGCTGTATACACCGGACGGCCTTCGGATCGATTTTGCGAACAATGATTCGCAAAGCAGCTGCTGCCGTCTGCGCATGAACTTAGGATGGTAATAAAAGTGTAGCACCTCGAGAAGAGCAATTTAGTCAAAGCTATATAACTTGTAATTGGCTGAAGGATTGTATTACTGAAAACACCATGCTATATAAAAGACCTCCATTCCTGCACGATCAGTTGGAGGTCTTTGTCGTTTAATATATTCGATTAGTTATTATCTACAATCTATCGTTCATTCTTCCATTCGTCAATTAACTGTCCATTATTCAAATGCAGAATTCGATCCCCCAGTTTCCTGGCCTCTTGCCGATTATGCGTAACGATCAGGAAAGGCACGCCTTCCCACAATTGGTGCAGTCGAAGCAATTCATCCTGGCACTGCAGCCGTGTCTCTTCGTCGAGTGCAGATAAGGGTTCGTCAAGTAGCAGCAATGAAGGTTCGGTGGCAAGAGCCCGTGCAAGTGCGACACGCTGTTTTTCACCGCCAGATATTTGGTGTGGGTACTTCTTGATTAGATGATGGATTCGTAATACATCAAGCAGCTGTTGAATAACGTCTATTTTATTCGGGCGGTCTTTTTTCGGCACACCGTACCAAATATTTTTTTCCACGGTCATGTGAGGAAACAATGCATAGTCTTGAAAAAGATAACCGACCTTCCTTTGCTGGGCCGGAACTGACTTCCCCTCGCCATATAATAAGCTGTCTCCTAAATGAATGCACCCTTTGTCGGGCTGCTCCAGTCCAGCCAAACAATTTAAAATGGTTGTCTTGCCTGATCCGGAGGGTCCAAAAAGGACCACTATTTCATGGTCTGCAGTGAATGTAACATCCAACTCGAAATGGGAGAGCTTTTTATGTATCTGAACGTCCAACAATGGTTTCACCTGCCCTTTTCATTTGCAAAACGCCTCATATTCCGTTTGCTCCACCAATTCAGCCAGGTGATCGTACTAAAACCAAGTGCCACAATAATAATGACCCAGAAAGTGGCTTTTTCCATATGCCCCGACTCCACCGCAAAATAGATTGCCATAGGAATCGTATCGGTTTTTCCTGGTATATATCCTGCGAGCATGAGCGTCGCTCCGAATTCACCAAGGCCTCGTGCAAATGACAGGACAAGTCCCGCGAGCAGTCCAGGCCATGCAAGCGGGAAAGCGATCGTCCAAAAGACGCGCCAGTTGGAGGCCCCCATTGTCCGGGCAGCCTTTTCCAGGCGGACGTCTACATTTGCGAATGCCGCAGCTGCGCTTTGATACATTAACGGGAAGGAGACGACAATGGAGGCGATGACAGCTCCGATCCAGGAAAAGACGACTTGGACGTCGAACCAATCAAGCAGCCATTTGCCCAACCACCCATTCTTACCGAACAACAGCAGCAGTCCGAAACCGACAACAGTTGGCGGCAGGACGAGCGGCAGTAAAAAGAAAGATTCGATGATGCTCTTGCCGAAAAATTGCTTCCTTGCAATAAGATGAGCAAAAAAGATGCCAATAATAAAAACAATTGTCGTAGAAATCGCCGCCACTTTAAGCGATAAGATCAATGGTGTATAATCCGCGGATGCCACCACTATCACCTCCCCTTTTATTGAAAACCGTATTTACGAAGGACTGCTTTGCCTTCTTCCCCCTGTAAAAAGGTAAGGAATTCTTTTGCTTGGTCCGAGTGTTTCGTATTTGCAGTGACCGCTCCTGGATACACGATAGGTGTGTGCCAGGCTTCGTCAGCGGACGCAAGCACTTTCGTCTTCTTTGAAATCGCCGCATCACTTGAATAGACAATGCCATAATCCGCATTACCCATTTCTACATGAGTCAGCACTTGCCTTACATCCGATCCGTAGACAAGCTTGCCTTGTAGCGGTGCCCACAGTCCGAGCTTAACAAGCACTTCTTTAGAGTAACGGCCAGCTGGCACACTCTCCGGATCTCCAATCGCAAAATGTTGCAGTGAGGAAGGAGTAATATCTTCAAATGAGACGGCACTGCCTTTCGCATCCTCGTTTGCAATCAAGACTAATGTATTTTTCGTAAAATTAATCCGGCTGTCAGGATCAATCAAATCGGCCTTCTCCAGCCTGTCCATATCCTGTTCGCTGGCAGATAAAAAAAGATCGGCAGGTGCACCTTTTTCGATTTGAGTTGCAAGTTTACCGGAACTGCCAAAATTGAATTGTACTTGGATGCCTGTATGTTCATTTTCAAATGTCGTTTGCAATTCTGTCAAGGCGTCTGTCAAACTTGCAGCCGCGGATACCATAATTTCATTCCGCTCAATTGCTGCTCGATCGATCCCTTCCTCCTTGCCGCAGCCCCCCAGCAATACAAAGCAGCAGCTCAATAATAAGAAAAACAGAGTTCTTTGCATTACATCCCACTCCTTATCATTATATACATCTATAACTCATCATTTATAACATATTATAATTACTTATATCTACTTATAATTATATGAATTTACATATTATTAGACTGTTCTCTTTACTTTCGTAGAGGAAATGCGAGAGAATGAGTTTGTACACCGTTTTTCATAGGGCTGGAAGGAGAATGGGAGAATGAATAATCAAACGGCTTCCTATACAACAGAAGAAATTGCGGAGATGTTAAAGGTTTCTAAACTGACGGTATATGATTTGATTAAAAAAGGGGATTTGCGGGCCTACCGTGTCGGTCGACAAATGAGGATTGATGAGGAAGATCTGGACGCTTATAAAGAAAGCTCGAAAAGTGGTGCGGCGGAGAGAAACCATCACTTACCGGAAATTGTGCAGGCGCCAGCCACTTCTCCTGTTTCAGCGATCCCTGTCTCTCCCCTTCCGCGAACTACTCATCAATTGATCATAAGCGGCCAGGATATTAGCCTTGACCTTCTCGCAAATGCTATCGAGAAAGAAACAAGCGGTTACCGTCCTCTCCGGTCGTTTTCGGGTAGTTTGAACAGTCTTGTGTCCATGTACCGTGGAGAGGCCGATGTAGTCAGCCTTCATTTATTTGATGGCGATACAGGCACCTACAATATTCCGTATGTAAAGCGTTTGCTCGTCGGCCATTCGTATATGGTTGTCAATCTGCTGTTCCGCACTGCCGGCCTTTATGTGCAAAAAGGAAATCCGAAAGGCTTGAGCGGATGGCGGGATTTTAAGACACCCGGCCTGACGATCGTTAATCGGGAGAAAGGATCAGGTGCCAGAGTGCTACTCGATGAGAAGCTGCGGATGGAAGGCATTTCAGGAAAGTCGATCTTCGGATATGAAACGGAAGAGCTGAATCATTTTGCCGTTGCCGCGAAGGTTGCTGCAGGACAAGCAGACTGTGGAGTTGGCATCGAAAAAGCAGCATTAATGACCGGGGTTGATTTCGTCCCGCTTATCCAGGAACAGTATGATATCGTCATGTTGAAGAAGGGCGAAAATGCAGCGCTTCGTAAATCACTACATGCAGTTTTGCAGTCGGATAGCTTTCGAAGTGAACTGGAATCATTAGGCGGCTACGATTTATCAGCTATGGGCAGAATCATTTATGAGACAGAATAAAAAAGGAAGCACGGTGGCGAGGATTCTCCTCCACGTGCTTCCTTTTTTTAATTGGTTTCTTTTTTCACATCTTCATAATACATTGTTTCATCATATTCAAACTTGTTATAACGCAGCTTATACAATTTAAATAGATGCGTCAAAACGACTTTTATCAAAGCGTAGCCCGGTATACCAAGAATTACTCCCGGTACGCCGAATAATGACCCGGCCGACAACAGGACGAATATAATCGTAATCGGATGGATCTTCAACGATTTCCCCATGATTTGCGGCGAAATAAACTTCCCATCCACTAGTTGGACAATGGTCCATACGACTGCTAATTTCACTAGCATGAAGGGTGACGTCACAATGGCGATAATGACTGCAGGTGTGATCGCGATGATCGGGCCCAAATAAGGTACGACACTCGTAAACATGGCAAGAACGCCAAGCAATAGAGCATATTTCATGCCGATGATTTGGAAACCGATCGACACCATGATGCCGATGCAGATGGCAACGAGAATTTGACCTTGAATATAGGCGCTGATCTGGTGGTCCGCGTCCTTGAAGATCGCTTCCGCGTCATCCCGGAACCGAGGCGGCAACAATTTCTTGATGAATGCCGGCAGCTTCTCCCCGTCCTTCAGTAAATAAAATAATATGAACGGTACAGTGGCTATCGCGAGGATAAAGCCTGTCAGCATGGAAATAAAGGAAGTGATGCCAGTCGCGATGCCACCTATCATTTCAGTGACCATTCGGCCGATATCTCCAAGTCCCTTATCCAGCAGTGAATTGACGTTGAAATTCAACCCCTCGTAATAGGATGAGAAGATGGAAGTTCGCAGAAACGCATCCAATTTAATTACCATCTGCTGAAAATAAGTCGGAAACTCCTCGACCAGGTTGGCGAACTGTCCTTTTAAAAACGGAAAAACGAGAACGACGAGCAATGTAATGAGACCGATGAGACCGATAAAGATTATGAGGATGCCCCATACTCTCGGAATGCGAAGCCGTTCCAGCAACCGCAAAATAGGCCGCAAAATATAATAGGCGATCGTCGCCAGAATAATTGGCAAGACAACGGTAGAGAAAAATACTTTAATTGGGTAAAACACAAACGAAACCTTACTATAGACAAGAATAATCAGACCAATGAGCAAAAGAAGGCCGAGTACATACAACGTGCTGCGGCCTCCTAAAAATGCGATGATCCGATGGGTGCCAGTTTGGCGGCTTGGTTGATCTTTATTTTGATCGTTCAACATTCCATCTGCCCTCTCCTTGTTTATTCCTATTGCTGAAGAAATTCAGCGATCGCATCTTTATTTTTCTGCAAATCGAGTTCGATTACGGAACCTGCGTGCGCATAGGAGTTAAACGAATAGGAGCCTTCCACCGGTACCGTCATCGTGTCAATTTTTGCTCCGCGGTTCATCAGGACGGTAAGAGCTCGTGTCAATTCATCCTTTGTGCTTAAGTCCGTTTGAATGAAACCGGAAACGGAACCTGCAAGTTTTGGCACATGCAGCAGCATCCCTGGACGCATCGCTTCTTCTTTTACTGCAGAAATCACCTTCTGCTGCCTAGCCACCCTGCCGAAATCCCCTTCCGCATCAGCACGAAAACGGGCATAGCCAAGCAACTCCTTGCCATTTAACTGATGGGTTCCTGGCGTAAGCGTAACCCCAATCTTCTCTGACATCTCTTTTTCCACATCCATCTCGATGCCGTCCGGAAAGGCGGTATCAATGATCGACTCAAAATTATCAAAATCGATGATGGCATAATGGTGGATTGGAAGATCGAACATGCCAGTAATCGTATCCTTCGCTGTTTGCACGCCGCCTAAATAATAGGCCGTGTTCAGCTTATAGGATTTATACCCGGGTATTTCCGCGTAGATGTCCCGCATAAAGGAAATAAGACGCATCTTCCCTTCTTTTTTATCCCAAGATAAGACCATCATCGTGTCTGTACGGGAGCGTCCGCTGCCATCATCATCTATGCCAAGCAGGAGAAAGTTCTCGACAGAAGGATTTTTTGGATCCGCGATATCCCCTTTGAAAGGCCCTGGATCAATTTCCTGTCCCTTTGCGAGCGATTGGCCTGCATTGAATTGCAAATAGGAGTAACAGCTTGCTATGAGAAGGAATAAGATAAGCAGCGTCAGAATGACCCTGCCGATGCGGAGCTTCTTCCTTCTTCTTCTCCGTGGTAAAGGCCCTTCATATTGTTCTTCCATTCAATTGACTCCTCCGAACTATAAATTCAGTATGTAAAGTAGGACGAATGAGGGTTGGACGGGTTCCGTCGTTAGGAATAGTATAGCATGTCACACGCCAACAAGGCATTTATCACTTCCTGAACACACCCTTCTGCATACGATAATAGAAAAGGAGGTGTTGAATATGGGAAATGAATACTGCGGAGGAGGATACGGCTCGTCTTTCGTGCTACTTGTTGTCCTCTTTATTTTGTTGATCATCGTGGGGGCCGCTTATATCTGTTAATCGGAGACCTTTTATTCAAATACCGCCTTTTTCTTGCAAGGACGCATGAAGCGTCCTTGTTTTCGTGTGTTAAAATAAAGGCAGCTGTGAAAACATGGTACAATAAAAATCAGAATGGAGTTAGAGGAGGTTAGTTGGATGTCGACAGAAACATCATGGGAGAAGGCAACATTTGCGGGTGGCTGTTTTTGGTGTATGGTCAAACCTTTTAAAGAATGGGATGGCATTATGGATGTCGTTTCAGGCTATATGGGCGGTCATTTGGAAAACCCTACATATGAAGATGTAAAAGGCGGCGAGTCCGGACATTTGGAAGTGGTGGAAATCACTTTCGACCCTGCCGTTTTCCCTTATGAACAATTGCTGGATGTGTATTGGCAGCAAGTGGACCCGACAGACGCGGGCGGTCAATTCCATGACCGGGGCCATTCCTATACCACTGCTATTTTCTATCATACGGAAGAACAGAAAAAACTGGCCGAACAGTCGAAGGATGCTTTGCAAAACAGCGGCCGTTTTACCAAGCCTATCGTAACGCCAATCCGCCCTGCTGAACGTTTTTATAAGGCAGAAGAATATCACCAGGATTATTACCGAAAAGAAAAGAACCATTATGAAGAAGATCGGGCCAAGTCAGGCCGGGATGAATTCATTGCGGAACATTGGGAGAAATAATGGAAAGAGCAGGAGCCGATCTACCGGCCCCTGCTCTTTTACATTTGCTCTTGCTTCTTGCCATTACCGATTAAAAAGGCTAAGGCGATCATAAGAAGGAAAAAAGCAGCTATGATCAGCAGAGTATTTTGATGGTTGCTCGTCAAATCATAAAGGATTCCTATTAACAAAGGCAAAAGGCCGGCCATAATAAAACCGCCTGTCTGCATCATGGCAGTCCAACTATTAGTCTCGGCAGCCGTTTCTGTTTCATCCAATGGAAGAAGCAGAGCTATTGGGAATAACCCGCCAAGAGGAATGCCGAGAACAAAAGCGCCAACCCACGTCAGCGACGTGCTGCCCGTTCCCACTAAACCTATTGCGATTAAACCAAGCAGAAGAATCGTCAGCAGCCAAAACCGACGTGCCGGAAAACGTGTGATCAACAACGGGATAAGTAAATTGAACAGAATTTGAATGATCGTCATCATGCTGAGCATGGAGCCTGCTTGAAGCAAAGAGAAACCATTGTCCGTTACAACTGGAACGAACCAGGTGACGATTGAGAAAAATGTTGATGCCTGCAAACCGAAAAACAGAAGTAAAATCCACGCTCTCGGAGATTTCCATGGTGAACTTCCAACGGTATGGACGTTTTTTTTCGTTTGCTGGCGGACCCGTACTTCCCCTCTGGTCGCAGCCACCCAAAACAAGATGCCGAGTAATGCCAGAACTGACCAAATTCCGAGCGCCATCCGATGCGACGCAGTTGACTCATAGACAAATGCAGTTAGGCCAGCACTTAGAGAAGCGCCTACCCCCATGCCAAATGAGTATACACTTATGACAGAAGCGGCGCGTTCAGGAAATTTCTGTTTAATCATCGCGGAAAGCAACGGCCCGATGATGGCAATGGAAATGCCGATTCCGAAAGCAGTCAGCAGCAGAATACTATAGCTGTCGTTCACTCCCCTGACTGCGGTGAGAAGTCCGATAACAAAAAGCATCAATAAGACAGAATTGGAAAGCCCGAGCTTTCGATTCAAAACAGGAGCTAAAGAAGCAAAGATCCCCATGCAGAGTACCGGCAGCGAGGTTAGCAAGCTTACTTGCGCATTGGAAAGATCTAAATGGTCCCGTATTGTGTCAAGCATGGGACCAATAGAAGTGATGGCAGGCCTCATATTAATGGCTACCATAAAAATACCTAGAATAATAACGATGGTCTGTTTTCTTTTTGTCATTCTGGGAGTGCTCCTTCGTTTTACGAACTTGTGTTTCCATCCTTTTCCACGTATAATTACTTATGAAAGGATGATAGAAATGAAGATTGATCATTGGGCCTATGCCCGTAAATACCAAATCAAATGTGTTTTTGATAAATACCCTTCAACTGTCTTCCTGTTTCGAAGAGTCGCTGATTATTATTTCATATTTTCGTCTTCAGGAATAGATGTGAATGAAATCCCGTCCCCAAAAGATTACGTCAGGATGGAATATTTGCTCAATAAGGAGCTAGGCACGTTGCAAGCCTATCGTAACCGTAAGAGGCTACGAAATTCAACGATCTCCTCCTGATGAATTTTTCTGACGAAAAGCGCTGGAATTCAATGCCTGTCGTTCCCTATTCCCCTTGGTTCATGCTATAATAGGAGCATTGTGAAATTAGGAGGATTATTTATGATAGCAGTAAGTAATGTCAGTCTTCAATTTGGTGATCGCAAACTTTTTGAAGATGTCAATATACAGTTCAACCCAGGCCATTGCTACGGCTTAATCGGAGCGAACGGTGCAGGTAAATCAACATTTTTGAAAATCCTGTCAGGCGAAATTGAGCCGCAAACAGGAAATGTCATTATGAACAAAGACGAGCGCTTAGCCGTCCTGAAACAAAACCATTTTGAATACGAAGAAAACGAAGTGCTTGATACAGTCATCATGGGCCATAAGAGACTGTATGACATCATGACTGAGAAAAACGCCATCTACATGAAAGAAGATTTCTCAGACGAGGATGGCATGCGTGCTGCCGAGCTGGAAGGTGAATTTGCCGAGTTGAATGGTTGGGAAGCTGAATCAGAAGCTGCCATACTCCTTCAAGGTCTAGGCATACCTGAAAGCATGCACCATGTGAAAATGTCCGAATTGACAGGTTCAGACAAAGTGAAGGTTCTCTTGGCGCAAGCTTTATTTGGCAAGCCGGATGTCCTTTTGCTGGATGAGCCGACGAACCATCTTGACTTGAAAGCAATTCAGTGGCTTGAGGAGTTTTTAATCAACTTTGAAAACACCGTCATCGTTGTATCCCATGACCGTCACTTCCTGAATAAAGTATGTACGCAAATTGCCGATTTAGATTTCTCTAAAATCCAACTCTATCCGGGCAACTATGATTTCTGGTATGAATCGAGCCAATTGGCGCTTAAGATGGCACAGGATCAAAACAAAAAGAAAGAAGAAAAAATCAAGGAACTTCAAGCATTCGTTGCCCGTTTCAGTGCGAACGCATCCAAATCGAAACAAGCGACATCGCGTAAGAAAGCCTTGGAAAAAATTGAATTGGATGATATCAGGCCATCTTCCCGCCGGTATCCATTCGTCAATTTCCAAATCGGCCGTGAAATTGGGAACGATGTACTTTCCATACAAGGTGTTTCCAAGATGAAAGAAGGAAAACAACTTCTTAAAAATGCCACATTTACAATGGGCAAAGAGGATAAGATTATACTTCTTGGCAATCCGCTTGCCAAAACAGCGCTTCTTGAAATTTTAGCAGAAGAGGATCAACCCGATGAAGGTTCAATCAAATGGGGCGTCACAACATCCCGTGCCTACTTCCCTCTCGACAACAGTGAATTTTTTGAGGGTTCGGAAGAGACTCTTGTGGAATGGTTGCGCCAGTACTCCCCTGAGGATCAAACGGAGACTTTCTTGCGTGGGTTCCTTGGACGCATGCTGTTCTCAGGTGAAGAAGTGAAAAAGAAACCTTCCGTTCTTTCCGGGGGCGAAAAAGTGCGTTGCATGCTCTCTAAAATGATGCTCACAAACGCCAATGTCCTTTTACTTGATGAACCGATGAACCACTTGGACCTTGAATCGATCCAAGCGTTGAACAATGGATTGATTGCATTCAAGGGAGCTATGGTCTTCACTTCACATGACCAGCAGTTCATTCAAACAGTTGCCAACCGGGTTATTGAAATCCGCGAAGACGGTACTATTTTCGATAAAATGATGCAATATGATGAATACCTAGAGTGGAAAGATCAACAAGCAGTTTCAAATTAATTGTCATGTAAAACCGTTTTCCTTCATTGGAAAGCGGTTTTTCTTTTATTAGGATAATCGGTACTCGTTCGGGCATTCTAAACAAAAAGGAGTGGAAGGCATGAAAAAAGTTGCTATTTTCCTGACAGCCCTCTTGTTCATGGTCATCATGGCAGGTTGTTCTTCAGGTAAAGAGAACACAGTCCCGAACAACTCAGGTAATTCTGGCAAACCCCTTAAGTCGTCAAATGAGTCGTCAGAGGGAGTGCAAAAAGTGGATAAAGACTTGCTTGATTATTTTTTAGCGGACGGATCGAAAGCCCATTTCCGAGGTGAAGGCCAAAATTTTTCTGAGCTTGATGTTCAGTTTGCGATGCCTTACGAAAATTATGTCATAGTACATGAAAGCAACGGCCAGGCGATTGTCCAATATGTTTATCAAATCGGCGAAAAACAAATCACAACTCTCAGCTATGATTTAGTTGATTCTACAACAGACTTCCCTACTTTGGATGAAATCAAAAAGATGGAACCAGTCGGTGTCTATCTACACAAGCCGTTTGAGAAAGGACAGATATTCGGGCAATGGGAGATTGTTGAAACCGATGTCCCAGTCGAAACATATTTCAAGAAATTTGACAATGCATTTGTCCTTCAATCGACTGAGCCGATCATCGGCGCAGAAAACAAGGCCTATATCGTGAGGAAGTATTTTGTGGAAGGTTTCGGAGAAGTTAAACGGGAATCCATTATGAAAACGACGGATGGGGAACGACTGGTCATGACATCTACATTAGAATCAGTTTCACAACCATGAAAAAGAGGCAGCCTTTTGAGGCGCCTCTTGGTTTGACAGATTATTGTTTAACAACGTTAGCTGCTTGAAGTCCACGGTTGCCTTCTACTACTTCAAATTCAACGTGTTGACCTTCGTCTAAAGTTTTGAATCCGTCTCCCTGAATTGCGGAGAAGTGTACGAATACATCGTCTTCGCCTTCTACTTCGATAAACCCGAAGCCTTTTTCAGAGTTAAACCACTTTACCGTACCTTGTTTCATCATACTACCTCCAAATAATAAATACTTAACTAATACGTGAACCCCCTGCAATGAAAAAATTCACATATTACAAAAAGTACCGATGAGCACCGATCACTTTTTGTAATACGTGAATACGTTCCATTCGGTCAATCTCACTTTATTGTTACTGTAACTATACCATATTTTTCAATAAAGTCAACATAACATTACTAACTATTTGAATTATTGCTCAAAACTTCACTGCATGGAATACCGTCATGCAGAACAACGATCCCGTGATACAGTTGCAAGCATTCATCGCACCCTTCACAATATACCCTTTCAGCTTCGGACCAAAACGCAAAAAAACAATTTTTTCTTTTTTCATTAAATGTATGCTGATTCTCAAGCTTGTTATATAAATCACGAAAATACGTGTTGGCTTCTTCCTTTGATTCAAACGACTGAGATGTCACGACCATGCTTCTCCAATCGTCGAACATCCACCACGGCTCATAATCCGCCTTCATATAGATTACTTCATACATTCAAGATCCCCCCAATCTTCTTTTGCCGAGAGTGTCCCCCATTTTAGCAAATTCCTTCTCGTTATCCAAGCGTTTCATATTGACCGTTCAAAAGGAATGTTTTCCTGATAGGAATCAGGTATAATTGTACTAAGCGAATGAAACTTTCCTTTCCTTGAAACGTATTTACTATATATACAGAAGGAGGCCTGAATGCGCCATGCAAGAAGTAAAACAATTTTTCATTCGACATTTCATTACTGCACCAGTCAGTTTTGGTTCCTGGCTCATCTTCCTTTTAGGGGCTGGCATGAATTTCTTTGCTGCAACAGGCCTGATGATCGCCATTTATCTCGGAGGCACATTTACAATCAAACAAATTCAACTCTCATCCAACGTTAAAAAACTTGGTATGTCGAGATCTGAATACCAGCATATAAAGACGCAGATTGCAGAGGCCAAGGGGAAAATCAAGAGATTGAACAGCATGTACGGTCAAGTGCGATCCGTTCAAGCATTTAAACAAGTATATGAAATGAACAATCTGGCGAAACGGATCTTATCCATTGTACGCAGCAACCCTCAAAAGTTTTACCATGTCGAGCGTTTTTTCTATTCCCATTTGGATTCAGCTGTGGAGTTGACTTCCAAATATTCCATGCTTGTCAATCAGCCACTGAAGGACCAGGAATTACGGGTGGCGCTCCAGCACACGAGAGAAACGTTAACTGACGTCAATAAACAATTAGAGCAAGATTTAAGAAGCGCCCTGGCAACGGATATTGAGCAGCTTCAGTTGGAACTCGACTATGTCGATGTAACGATGAACCATAATAAGCCGTTGCTACATATGAAAGGAGACTTGCCTCATGACAGAAAACAAATCAACGATCGATGAAGTGAAATCATTTGATGACTTATTGGAAAACCCGTTCAACGAACCATTGCTCCCAAAAGAAATGCAGATGGAAACACCTGCTGCGTCCACATCCGTGAAGTTGATGGACCGACTATCGCCAGAGGAACAGGAAAAGGCGAAACAATTGGCTGCGCAAATTCCAGTTGGCAATTATGAGGCGATTATTACGTATGGTGCAAATGCACAAAACGAATTATCCCGCTTCTCCCATAAAATGTTGGACCACGTGCAAAGCAAGGATATCGGACCGGTTGGAGATGTACTTAGTGATTTGATGGGAAAACTTTCTGAAATTGACCCGGAGGATTTGAGTGATAAGAAGAAGTCAGGTCTCAGCCGTTTATTTAGCAAGGCGACACGTTCCATTCAAGAAATGATGACAAAGTATCAAAAATTGAGCACACAAATCGATCGGATAGGTGTTCAATTAGAGCATTCCAAGCGGGGCTTGCTGGAAGACGTCCACATGCTGGAAAGTTTGTACGAGCAGAATAAAACATACTTCCAAGCCTTAAACGTCTACATTGCTGCAGCAGAGCTGAAACGAGATGAAATCGCTACTGTGACGATTCCTGAATTGCGTAGAAAAGCGGAAGCATCCAACGATCAAATGGCATTTCAAGAAGTAAATGACATGGCGCAGTTTCTTGACCGGCTGGAAAAGAGATTGTACGATTTGCAGCTCTCCCGCCAAATCACCATTCAAAGCGCACCGCAAATCCGTATGATTCAACAAACGAACCAAACGCTTGCAGAGAAGATCCAATCATCGATTATGACATCGATTCCACTTTGGAAAAACCAGATTGCCATTGCTCTTACGTTGAATCGTCAGCGAAAAGCAGTTGAATCACAGCGGCTTGTTACAAAAACAACAAATGATCTCCTTCTGAAAAATTCGGAGATGCTGAAGGTTAATTCCATCGAGACAGCTAAAGAGAACGAACGAGGCATTATTGAAATTGATACACTGAAGAAAACACAGGAAAACTTAATTCAAACTATCGAAGAAACACTTGTCATTCAAGCAGATGGCCGCGCGAAACGGAAAGCTGCTGAAGTAGAAATCGCGAGAATGGAAGAAGAATTAAAACAAAGACTTCTCTCTGTTCATGAAAGAACACAAAACCGCCCATCTTAAGGCGGTTTTTTCTTTGGTACTTATTTGACGACAATGGCAAGCAGTTTGCGAAGTATTCGAAGTGTTTGATCTGCAAAGTTTTCCACAGAATGAGCGGAAGCTGTTTTATTGCCAAACATGCTGCTAAACAGTTCCCTTTGATCATCTGTCGGCTCATCAGTGGATAAGAAAAGATGAATTACAGATATTCCCTGCTTCTCCGCTTCCAGGACGGCTTCCCTCGTGTCGAGAATGCCATTTCGGTCATATCCAAAAGCAGATGGTTCGCCGTCTGAAAAGACGAGTAGAAATTTATGCTTTTCAGCACGCATCATTAATTTTTTTTTCATCCACCGAATAGCAAAACCATCCCGGTTATCTTCATTCGCTTCAAACGATAAGATTGACATACCGCTGTCTTTATTGCGGTCTGGAAACGTATGCATCATACCGAATATATTTAACTGCGACTCTTTTGACGTTTCCTCAGCATCTTCATAATAAGACGATATTTCATGTTGTATTTTCAACGTTCTCAGAACGTCGTGAAATAGCAGCACCGCCATTTTGGTTTCATCCAGTTTATCGAGCATGGAAGCAGATCCATCAACGAGCAAACCGAAAACAGCGTCCAGGTTGGCAGAAGGTGCCTGTTTCCGATAAAATGGCTTCGGTCTCTCGTCGACAAGCATGGTCGTCAATTTCGAGGATAACCGGCCTTTCAGAAGCCGTTCTCTCCGGGATTCGGTTTTTAATTCAATCCGTTTCCTAATTTCTTCTGTTAACGCCCGTACAATCGGCTTTTGCCTTTCTCGCCAGGCAAGGAGTTTTTCTATATTTTCTTTAGATGGCTTGCCTTCGATCCGCTCTTCTTCATATACGACATGTATATGTTCGCGGCCGAACTCATGGCCGGCAGCATATCGCTGCGCGGTCTGCCGTTCTTCTTTCTCGTTGTCTTGCCATTGTTCGCTTTCATTGCCTGTAGACCGTCCATGGCCCGTTTCCTCGATAGCTGCCCCATCATTTCCTTCTGCGGCATTAGTTCCATCGCCTTTACCGGAACGGCCATGCTCCAATTCGTATTCCAAATGAATTCCTGACTCGTCCTCGGATTCCCGATGCCACGTACGGAAAAGTTCTTCAATCGTGTCTTTTACTTGGTCATCTCCCTGTTCGGCGTCTTGCATTCCTTCATGATAAAGGAACCTAGCTGTTTCCTCTGTAATTGAATCACCCAGTGCGTAATATTGATGAACCAAATCCCTTTCAAGTGCTTCTTCGACATAAACGATGACACGCTCCGCCAAATAGGTGTTATCTTCCGTGCTTGAGCTGTCATACGCTTGCCCGATCAGTAGGAGGAGAGGATTTAAGTCAAGCAACCCCTCGCCACTCCAGCTTCGGTCTGCATAGATGCCGGCATATAGGGAAATGAAAAATTTGTTTAGGAGCGCATCAGCCAGGAAACTTTTTTGTACATTGGAAGCCAGGCTATCCCTATGGAATGCGACCATCGCTTCACGCCTTGCTTCAAAAGCCACCGCCGTACCTGGCCTTTCCTTCTGTATTTTTTCAATTAACCGGAATTCTTCTAGCATGAGCAGAAACTCTGCACAGAAATGCGGAAACTTATGAGTTCGGTATTCATCTTGATACCTCATCCACATTTGTACTGAAAAGTCCTTCCAAAATCCTGATGTTAATAAGTATAAATCGGATAATCGTCCGAGATGTGTCAGCTGTTCGGTTCGATGCCGCCAAAAAACACTCATGGAGACAGCGCCTTCACGAGGACGAAACTCCATTAATTTCCGCTCGGTCAGTTCGAGAAAAGGGGCATCTGCCAATGCACGCCCCAAGCGTTCATAAAGTAAGAGTTGGTTGGCATCTATCGTTTCATCATTGAATTGGATGAAGCGTTTCACCATGGATGTGAGCCTTCTTCCAACGAAGGAGGAATCCATGTATCAACAAGTTCCATTACGAGTTTTTGTTCCATGGAATCTTCCAGTTTTTCAGCAATTGCGTATTGAATGGCTCTTTTTTCCGGAATATAAACTGACAGCTGGACGGCATCCAACAAACTCCTGACCGAAGCGGCCTCATCGGACAAGAGTCCATTCATAACTTGTTTTTTCAAATCACCGTGGATGGAAAGAAACGCCTGCAGCTTTTGAGTTTCCACTTCAGGATAAGTTGATACAAGCAGCGAATTCAATTGTAGATCACTTAAATACGGAATCGAGAAAGAAACAAAGCGGTTTTTTAGAGCTTCATTCATAGGAGAAGTACCTACATAGCCTTCGTTAATTGCTGCAACAACAGAGAAATTGTCATGTGCATGGATGACTTCCCCGGTCAACGGATTTGTCAGCATTCTGCGATGATCCAAGACGCTATGCAAGATGGGCAACGTTTCTGGTTTTGCCATGTTGATCTCATCTATATACAAGATATGCCCCTTTTTCATCGCTTGGACAACAGGCCCTTCCACGAATTCAATATAGGTTTGTCCATCTCTCGTAACGATGGTCTTAAAGCCGAGTAACGACTCGGCATCCAGATCCACTGAGCAATTGACGCTTTGCATCGGTTGGTGGAAATAATGTGAAACACTTTGCGCTAATTTGGTTTTGCCTGATCCGGATGGCCCTTTTAATAGGACAGGTTTTTTTAGGGTTACAGCAATCAGTATATCGTCCCATAAATAAGGGGTTGGTGAGACATAACCGCCTTCCTGGATCAACCGCCGATCCTCTTGCGCATACGCAGTCTGGTTGCGCCGCATCTGTTCTTTTTCAATAAACTCTATCATGCCCTAGCCTCCTTGCTAAAGAAACCGATACATCATGAAAGAGATGTATCGGTTATTAAGTAAAGACAATGAAATTATTCAAAATAAGTTTTGTAGTAGCCGCCAACTTTCCCGCTGTTATCAATAATGAACAGAAATTCATCTGTTTCATTCTTGACTTCATACTCTTTGCCAGGCGTAAGCATATTGTTTACTACATATTTTTCCGCATCCGCGTGTTTACAGGCGACTGTTCGGATCGTCGGGGCAGTTAGCCAATTTGTAAATGACATGAAAGTTTCCTCCTTTATTGAATGGAAAAAAATCGGTCCGACATAAGGCGGACCGATCAATGTAACTGGATGCTAATTAAGATCCAAGCAGAAGGTCTTCTGGATTTTCAATTAGTTCTTTTACCATTTTCAAGAAGCCTACGGAATCTTTACCGTCAATTACACGGTGATCATATGATAATGCAACAT
>NZ_BQYK01000010.1:46886-59894 GCF_023168145.1 Sporosarcina sp. NCCP-2222 | reverse complement strand
ATTGGTGTGGAGAGCAAGGAACCGAACACTCCGCCGTTTGTGATTGTAAATGAACCGCCAGCCATATCGCCAAGAGTTAATTTGTTATCACGCGCTTTTTTAGCAAGCTCACCAATCGTATCTTCGATTTCCGCAAAGTTTTTGCGGTCTGCATCACGTACGATCGGAACAACGAGGCCGCCTTCTGTAGAAACAGCAATACCGATATCATAGTAGTGCTTCATAATGAGATCGTCCCCGTCGATTTCGGAGTTGACATATGGATATTTCTTAAGTGCCGCAACAACAGCTTTCGTGAAGAAAGACATGAAGCCAAGGCGGACATCGTTCTTCTCAAAGAACTCATCCTTCTTGCGTTTACGGAGTTCCATAACCGCTGTCATGTCGATTTCATTGAAAGTAGTCAACATTGCAGTGGATTGCTTCACTTCTAGCAAACGTTTAGCGATTGTTTGACGGCGGCGCGTCATTTTTTCGCGTGTTTCACGGCCGTCTTGTACCGGTGCAGCAGCTGGAGCTTTAGCAGGTGCTGGCGCAGCTGCTTTCGGAGCAGTTCCGTGTGCTTGAACGTCTTGTGCACGGACGCGTCCCATCGGATCGACTGGTGATACTGCCGCTAGATCGATGCCTTTTTCGCGTGCCAATTTGCGGGCTGCTGGGCTTGCAATCGTGCGATCTGAAGAGCCTTCCTCTACTGCTCCCGTAGCTGCAGCAGCTGGAGGTGCAGGAGTTTCAGCATTAGCTTCTTTAGCTGCAGGTGCTTCTTCTGTTTTTGGAGCCGGAGCGGATTGGGCTGGTGCGCCGGAGCCTGCTCCGACAATCGCAATCACTTGACCGACTTCAACTGTATCACCTTCAGCAGCAAGTAGCTCCTGGATAACGCCGGCTTCTTCAGAAATGACTTCGACGTTAACTTTATCTGTTTCGAGTTCAACGATGAATTCGCCTTGTTCTACACTTTCTCCTGGCTGTTTTAGCCATTTTGCAATTGTTCCCTCAGTAATCGACTCCGCAAGTTCTGGTACTCTGATCTCTGCCACAATAAATTCCTCCTCTGTTCTACCGTTATTCCGGTGTAAAGCTAGCAACTACAGATTTTATTTTTTAAGAGCTTCTTCGATGATCCGGTTCTGCTCTTTCTTGTGGGATTCGCCGTCTCCTTCGGATGGGCTCGCACGGTGGATTCGTCCGACATAAGAAATAGCCTTGCCTTCCGCGATTTCTTGCAAGTAAGGATAAGCAAATGACCAGGATCCCATGTTTTTCGGTTCTTCCTGTACCCAAACAAGCTCCTTCGCTTTCGGGAAACGTGCCACGATTTCTGCTATCTTTTCAGCAGGGAATGGATACAATTGTTCCACCCGGACAATATGCAAGTGATCGAAACCTTCTCCGTCTTTCACTTGTTCAGCCAGATCAATTGCCATTTTTCCGCTTGCGAAAAGAATTTTCTTCACTTTTTCAGGCTTCGTTCCAGTGCCAGGCTGTTCAAGAACGGTTTTGAAATGTCCTTCTGACAAGTCGGATACATCTGCTCCAACGAGCGGATGACGAAGCAATGATTTTGGAGACACGATAACAAGCGGTCTTTCCGCATCTGTTCCAAGCATTTTCGCTTGGCGGCGCAGAATATGGAAATAGTTTGCTGCACTCGATAAGTTTGCAACAGTCCAGTTGTTCTCAGCACATAGTTGCAAGTAACGTTCCAAACGTGCACTGGAGTGTTCAGGACCTTGCCCTTCATAAGCATGAGGAAGCAAGAGGACTAATCCTGATTGCTGGCCCCACTTGGAATAGCTGGAAGATACGAACTGATCAAACATGACTTGCGCCATATTAGCGAAATCACCGTATTGTGCTTCCCAAATGCTGAGTGCCTTGTCTTTTTCCAAGTTATAACCAAATTCATAACCCACGACTGCAAATTCAGTTAAAGGGCTGTTATATGCAACGAAAGAAGCATTTGCTCCGCTGATATGATGAAGAGGCACAAATTCCTCTCCTGTTTTTTCATCGTGTAAGACAAGATGACGATGTGCGAAAGTACCGCGCTGGACGTCCTGTCCTGTCAGACGGATTGGATTGCCGTCTTGAATAATAGAACCAAATGCCAATTGCTCAGCATGTGCCCAATCCACTTTCGATTTGCCTTTAAAAGGTTCTTCGCGACGCTTTAAAATCCGATTCAGCTTGCTGAATACCGTGAAATTGTCTGGGTATGTAAGAAGTTCTTCATTCATTCGTTGAAGTCTTTCCTCCTGCACCCCTGTTTCTACATCTCTCGGCATACCGGCCAATACGGATTCAGGTGTTGCGTTTGAAGGCTTCTTGACGTCTGCGGAATGATTTTTCACGTTGTCATAAGCGGCTTGCATCACTGCATAAACATCGGCATCCATCTTGTCGACCGCTTCTTTTGTCATCAGATTAGCTTCAACCAATTCAGCGCCATACAACTGGCGTGCAGTCGGATGCTTATGAATGACATGATACATCATCGGGTTCGTAACTAATGGTTCATCCATTTCATTATGGCCGTAACGACGATATCCGATCAAGTCGATTAAAATATCTTTTTCAAACTTCTGGCGATATTCGAACGCCAGTGCAGCCGCAGCAATTACTGCTTCAGGATGATCTGCATTGACATGAAGCACAGGTACTTCAAAGCCCTTTGCCGGATCAGATGCGTACAAAGTAGAACGGGAATCATACGACTCTGTCGTAAAACCGATCGTATTATTCGCGATCACATGGACCGTACCACCCGTACGATATCCTCTTACACGGCTGTAGTTGAAGGTTTCCGGTACAATGCCTTGACCAGGAAAAGCAGCGTCACCATGGATCATGACGCCATATGCAGCATTCATATCCTGCTCTGGCATACCCGGTTGATCTGTGTTTTCCTGCGCGGCTCTTGTTTGTCCCGCAACAACAGGATTCACAACTTCCAAGTGTGAAGGGTTGTATGCAAGGAAACGCTCCGTGCCTGACTTCCCTTTATATAATGCACCCAAGTGGTATTTCACATCGCCAAACCAACCGCGGGACGTTTCAACTGAACCGTCTTTTGGAAGGAATTCTAATGAAGGAACACCTGCAAATTCTGCAAACATCATTTCATATGGTTTATTTAAAATATGGGTAAGAACGTTCAAACGTCCTCGGTGAGCCATGCCGATAAGTACCTTCTTCGTTTTGGCTTCCTCCGATTTGCGCATTAATTCATCAAGGAACACGACAAGTGTATCGAGACCTTCAATGGAGAAACGTTTTGCACCGACAAATGTCCGGTGGATGAACTTTTCGAACCCTTCAATTTTTGTCAAACGCTCCAGCAGTTCTTTCTTCTCATCGCTTGATAAGTTGACTGCTACTTCGTTGTTTTCGATCTTGGTTTGAATCCAGTTCCGTTCCTCGTCATCTACGAGGTGGGCAAATTCATACGCAATTTTACCTGTGTACAAATCTTTCAAGTAGTTGACTGCGTCCAAACCGTTTTCCACAGTTGCAGGAACGTTTTTCAAGAACAAGGAAGCTGGTAAAGCCCGTAGATCATTCTCAGTCAGGCCATACTTAGCTAGCTCTAGTCTTGAAGCGTCACGTGGATGGTCCTTCAACGGGTAAATATCAGCCGCCAAATGGCCATGCGTGCGAATCGCTTCTATTAACGCATAGGCTGCCAATGCTTTGCTGAAGTCTCCGGATGGGATACTTGCAGAACCTGATACAGCCACATCTCCGTTCTCCATGACTGGAGCGCCGTAGGTCTTGAACATTTCCGCTAATTGCGGATCAACCGCTTCAGGGGATGTCTTAAATTGCTCATACATCTCCATAACATACCCAAGGTTCGGCCCCGAGAATACCGAGTATGGTGAACGATGGGAACCAACATTGTTCGACATGTAAAATGACCTCCACATTTGCCTATAGGCATATTGTGTTATATTGTTTATCCGTATTAATAATACCATTCAAAACAGTCAACTGAAAGGGTTTAATACTAAGATAACCATATTTATACCGTCACCAAGGATACACCTGTTTCTTTCTTCTTGCAACTGTTCTTTCTAACAGCCAGGCACCTTTGATAAGCAGTTCCAGCTAATTTTTATACGACAGGATCAAATCGACCATCGATTCAGGTGATTTCGTCTGATTATACTTTTTCATATTGGCGATCAATACATCTTTTTCTGACGCCAAATTAGAAATCAAATCAGAGAGCCGCGTCTTCTCCAGTTCCTCTTCGGTAATTACGTGAGCGACTCCTAAAGATTTGAATAAGGAAGCATTCAATAGCTGGTCTCCCCTGCTTTTAGCAGCAGATAAAGGAACGAGGAGCATCGGTTTTTGAACAGCAAGCATTTCAAAAATGGCGTTCGAACCTGCTCTTGACACAGCAAAATCGGACGCAGCAAGCAAATGTGGCAATGCATCCGTAACGTATTCAAATTGCGTATAGCCTGTTACGTGATCCATCGCCGCGTCTTTGTTGCCTTTCCCACAAAGATGGATGACTTCAAACCTCTCTGCAATCCAGTCCAGTTCTTTACGGACCGCTTCGTTCAGCACAACAGACCCCTGGCTGCCTCCCATCACGAGAATGACCGGCTTTTCTCCAGACAAGCCGGCTATTCGCAAGCCTTCCTTCCGGTCACCCAGAAATAATTCAGGACGAATGACGGGACCCGTGCATGTCGATTTCTCAGATGGCACGTACTGCAGCGTTTCTTCGAAAACAGTGAAAATATGATTTGACATCGGAAGGGCTAATTTATTGGCCAGCCCCGGTGTAACATCTGATTCATGCACTACAACAGGCACTTTTGCCATTCTGGCCGCCATGACGACGGGAACGGAAACAAATCCGCCTTTAGAAAAGACGATGTCCGGCTTGAGCTTTCTGAGAATCGAGAAAGCTTGCATTACCCCGGCTCCTACTTTAAATGGATCTGTAAAATTTTTCATCGAAAAATACCTTCGAAGCTTACCGCTCTGAATGGCATGATAGGTTACTTCAGGGCGCCCCTGTCCAATCAGCTCCTTTTCGATACCATCGTACGAACCGATATAGTGGACTTCATACCCTCTTTCAAGGAATTCTGGAATCAGGGCTTCGTTCACAGATACGTGTCCCGCTGTTCCGCCGCCCGTTAAAACAACAATAGGCCGTTTCATTTGGCCGTTCACCTCAATTATCAAGTAAATGCTTATTCGAACTTCCATGCTATTATAGCAAAAAAAACGTGATACAATAGTAGTCGATTGACGCTTTCTCCAATTAACAACGTAAAAACAATTACTGCCACTGACAAAGGGGGATTCCAATTGGCAGAATCGATCTCACTTAAGAAAAAGACAGGCATCTTTGCTAAAATCGTCCTGCCGATCCTTATTACGCAAGTCGCACTTTATTTGATGACATTCTTCGATATTCTGATGACCGGGCGTTACGATACATACCATCTGGCTGGCGTAACAATCGGCTCCTCTTTCTGGGTGCCGGTCTACACCGGGCTTTCAGGCATCCTGCTTGGATTGACACCTATTATCGCCCAATTAGTCGGAGGAAGAAAGGAAGAGGAAGTCAGGCCGAATGTCCAGCAAGGTTTATACGTTTCCATTTTGCTGGCTGTACTTGTATTCCTCGTTATACAATTCGGCGTTCGTCCTATGTTACATCATATGCCGCTCGATGAGCCGGTTAGGATAGTCGCGGCCAATTACTTAACTGGAATGAGTGTCGGGTTAATTCCTCTATTCATGTATACTGTATTGCGTTCTTTCTTTGACGCATTGGGTGCAACAAGGGTCTCCATGCTCATCATACTGCTCTCGGCCCCTATCAATATACTATTGAATTACCTGCTGATTTACGGGAATTTTGGATTCCCCGAATTAGGAGGGGCCGGGGCTGGATATGCTTCAGGAATTACCTATTGGATTGTATTATCTATCGCTTTTGCCATCGCGTGGAAACGGAAACCTTTTCACAACTTTTCCCTATTCGCTCAATGGCAACACATTTCATTCAAAAAAATAATGGAAATTCTTAAAATCGGTGTGCCGATCGGTCTCTCCATTTTTGTTGAAACAAGTATATTCTCGGTTGTCACGTTATTTATGAGTAAGTATTCGACTGAAGTCATCTCCTCACATCAAATCGCCTTAAACTTCACCTCTTTGCTATATATGGTGCCATTGAGTATTTCGATGGGGGCAACAATTATGGTGGGTCAGTCAGCAGGAGCTTTACGTTACCAGGACGCCAAACAGTACAGTTTTCTCGGAATCTGTCTTGCCGTTGCATTCAGTTTCCTGTCCATTGCAATTCTGCTGTTATTTCGAGAGCAAATCGCTTCTTTGTACACAAAGGATTTGGAGATCATCAAATTATCCATGCAGTTCTTCATCTTCGCAGCTCTGTTTCAACTGTCTGATGCTGTTCAAGCACCGATTCAAGGGGCACTTAGAGGATATAAAGATGTCAATGTCACTTTCATGATGGGAATAGTGTCATTTTGGCTTATTGGTTTGCCTGTTGGTTATTTGATGGCAAGTTTTACCAACCTTGGACCACTAGGCTATTGGATTGGTCTAATTACCGGATTGACTGTTGGCGCAATCATTCTAAGTTTCCGGCTTAGAACTATACAACATCGCTTTTCTAATTAAAATGGGCTTCCCTATTCTGGGAATGCCCTTTTATTCTGCAATATTGGTAAGTTTCATCCGTACATTGACTTCCACTTCTATCGGCAAATCCGCATATGTTTTTTGCCAATCCCCTTGGTTCCATAAACCGGAATGGAATGCACGCACTTTCCTGCCAAATCCTAAAATATCACTTTCCGCTTCTTGTGACTTCTTAATCACCGCATCAAAATGCTCCTTGAAACTCGTTTCAAGAAAAGCCGTGACCTCTTCACGCTTCTTTTTTTCGTGTAGATTGTGTGGTGCATATTCTTCAACTGATATATCCAGGTCATATGAAGCAGAAATAGTATCGGTTCCGATCTTCCAGTTCTTTTTCACTCGCATAACATTGACTGTGATTTGGGTCTGTTTGGCTTCCCACTCAAAAGTTATCCTGGCGTATTTGTTTATCTTGTTTGCCATGATTACCGAGGAAATAGATTCTGAAGACGACAAGGTGATTCCGGTATATCGTTGTTTGCTGAACAATGCACTGCCGACTACTTTCGGAATTCCGGTCTCTTCATTTATTTGCAAGTATGGTAATGCCAGATCAATTGCCGGATCAAACATGGTCTTCATTGCATCTTGAAGAGTAAAGTTGGCACCATATGAATAAAGTACAACCGTCCGAAGCAATTCCGGATAAAAATACGATACTTCGCTTTTCATTTTTCCGGGCGGGTTAAAGTAGGTGGCCATATCCCCTTCCACAATGGCCATATAACTTGTAATCCGATTCCTTGGCGTTCTGAAGAACATGTCTAAGGAGGGGGCGAAGTCAGTTTTAGCTAAGTCCGCAGACATAAGAATAACCTCTAAATGCGCCATGTCCAGTGCTTCCATTGTTTGAAGGTTTGCATCAGAACGAGCCGCTCTTGTCGAAATACCTTTCCCTTGCGAGGAGGAATATTCAATTTGCCCATTTTGAAACGTCGGAAACGCAAACATTGCAGTAATATCTCCTTCTTCTCCTTCAATCCCAATCAATGGCACAATCGTTAAATCCTTATATTGTGTTTCATCCCAACAACCGCTTAGAAATAATGTCAGAATGACTATAATTATGCCCTTTTGGATCCTCATATTGTTTTTCTCCTATTTTTAATAAATACAAAGATCGGAAGCACGACCACAATGGTTAGATGTAGGTATACCAAAGGCTCCCTGAGCATTTCCAATCGATCGCGCGTTGCAAAGAAAGGTGGCACAAGTAGAAATACCATATGAATCAGAAGGTTGAATTTGTACTGCTTACCCGAGTTTGTTTCTGCATGAACGAGACGAATTAAAAAAGCAAAGAGAATGACAGTGATCATACTCCACATCATCCAGATGAACAGGAAAAAAAGATCAAGCCTTTCTACAAAATTGACCTTTTGGGATTTTAATAAATAGAGCAATGCTTGTGGGACGATCGCAATGGTCTCCAGTGGAAAAAACAACTGAACGACAATCAGTGACATAAAGAAGAAGAGAAACCAAAAGCTTGCATATATTGCAATTGGCCAACCAATCATCTTTACATCCGAGACAACACGTTTTCTCAGAAACAAAAAAGATGCAGCTCCGACAACCGTCACCTGGGATATTAGAAAACCATTCAACACCAGTTCAACATCCTTCAAGTCCAATGGAAAAAGCCAAGTCCATTCCAAGTCCGGGAAGACAAACACCAAAGAGAAAAAAAATATTAGAATGGCAGGGATAATAATAACTGGCAAATTAATAATTGTATCCGGCTTACAGCAGTTAGCGTAAAACGAAACAAAAACAATGAATAACAATAAGACGATGGAAGGTGTATTAGGATAAAGCCAGATGGCTAAAGAATACAAAATATTCGACAGCGACAAGACGTTAATATAAATCCAATACATTTTATATAACAATAAAACAAATGGTCCAGGCAGAAAGCGTGAATGCTGGCGTTCGTAAAATAGTAACAAGAGATAATGAAGGATTCCTGTCATAATAAATACTACCCATGCATTACGTCCTGCCCCTTCCAATAGACGTGTCTGAAATGTAATAAATACACTTCCGGTTTGCAACAGAAATATAATTAAGAAAAATTGGATCGGAGTGAGTGAAAACTTCATTCACGCACCCCTTTCTTTTTACCGTTACGAAGAAATCGTAAAAACGGCAGGCGAACAAAAATATCTTTAAACCGCGTAAAATCAAAGGGAATAACCGGTGAAAAATAAGGTCTACCCATAGAACGCAAGTTAAGAAGATGTATAAACAGCAACAACAGGCCAATCACCATGCCAAAAAAACCGAATAATGCGGCGCCAAGCATAAAGGGAAAACGTAAAATTCTGATTGTCATGTTCATCTCCGCTGAGGGAATGACAAAACTAGATATTGCGGTCATGGCAACTACAATTACCATTAGGTTAGAAACTAACCCAGCACTGACAATCGCATCACCGACAACCAATCCGCCAACAATAGCAATTGTCTGTCCGATAGGTGTCGGCAGCCGCATACTTGCCTCTCGGATTAATTCAATGAATATTTCTAGTATGAATGCTTCAAGAAAAGGACGATATGGTATTTCATTAATTGCCAATTTGACCTGCTTACTAATCTCAATTGGCAATATCTCTGAATGAAAACTAACAACGGAAACATAAAATGCAGGCAAGAATATAGCCGTAATCAAGCTAAATATTCTCAACAAGCGATAAAATGAACCTACTAATGTACGACTATTAAAATCGTCAGGCGTTTGAAAAAATGAAAACAAGGTGACCGGTCCTAATATAGCTGTCGGCGAATTATCCATTAAGAGCACGATCCGGCCTTCCAGCAAATTAGATGCCACCCGATCTGGCCTTTCTGTCACAAGCAATTGCGGGAACGGAGACCAAGTATGTTCCTCCATATACTCGATTAGTTGGCCGGGGGTAAAAAACTCATCCGATGAAATGGCACTTAATTTGTTATCAATCATCTTCACGAGTTGCGGATCTGCAACTGTAGCTATATATGCGTAGGTGACAATATCACTGTTTTTATTTCCTGTATATAAATTTTTAACAACAAAATCAGCACGTAGGAGCCGTTTGCGGATCAGGGCGATGTTAGTATCTTTATTCTCAATAAATCCCTCATGCGAGCCAGTGATTACATGTTCATTCTCAGGTTCGTCTGTCGTTCTCGCCTGCTCCTTTTTCAAGTTGATGGCGACAATAATATTTGCGTTAGGAAAAATAATTGCTGTTTCTCCGAGACTGAGTAGATTTTGCAGCTTATCATCGGTATAAGGATAAGAAGAGGAAGCTGCCGAAATAGCCCAATTCTGCGTTTTAGCTTCTGCCTGTCTTTTTAAAAGCGCCAGCTGCTTGTTCAGTTCCCCGCCATCGACCAGAGTTGTAAAATAACAGATAATCCCCTCTTCAAACGGCCAGTCTATCATTTTTACAAATAAATCATCCGTTTCATACACTAGTTTCTTCACATGCTCGATATTCGGTTTCATGTTTGTCACCCCATAAGGGCACTATCGGTAAAAAGGGTTGATTTTATTCATAGAAAAAGACGGGACAGAACTGGTCTGTCTCGTCTTTTTCTCTCTTCTTATTATTTTTGGATAAACTGCTGAGTCCAATAGTTGCCATTTGCATCATAGCCAATACCGATATGAGTAAATTCCGGTGTAAGAATGTTTTGTCTGTGGCCTGGTGATTCCATCCACGCTTTGACAACCTCTTCCGCTGAATGTTGACCCATAGCAATATTCTCAGCTGCCGAACGATAAGAGATACCAAACGATTTCATTTGATCGAATGGAGAACCGTATGTCGGGCTATTATGATCAAAATATTTTTTGGATGCCATATCAGTAGATTTGGCACGTGCTGACTTCATTAATTTATCATCCATTGCTAACGGCTTCAGACCTGCCTTTTGTCTTTCAGCATTCGTCAAGTCAAGCACCGCTTTTTCAATAGCGGAAGCAGATGTTGCTGTTGGTGTTGTTTCTGGTTTATTCGTAACAGTAGAATCCGTGTTTTGATTTGGATTGCTAGGGACTGTAGTTTCTGGTTTTTCAACCGGTTTCGCCTGTTCAACCGGTTTGCTTGGCGGTGTCGGTTTTTGTTGTTCTACTGGCTTTTCAGGTTTTGGCTGTTGAACCGGCTTATTGACAACTGGTTTGTGCCCTTGAAAGCCTGAGAAATAGTTTTCCCATTGATTTTTATAGTTATTGAGGAACTCTTGTGCTTCTTTTTGGCTGGAGAAGCTATATGCATTGTTACCTTCATATACATAACATTTGATATCCTCATTAGTTGGAGCCTTCTCGTTATTATAGTAAGAAGCCTCAGCATTGTGGTTGTTCGACATAAGTAGAGCCGAACCGAGCAAGATGACTGCCATCGATTTTTTCATCTTATAACTCCTCCCTTCGTAAACTATCATAACGTAAGGAAGGAAACGAGAATACCCAACGCTTTCCAACCTATCCAGTTCCGTCAAAAATACGTGAACTAAGGGAAATGAAAACGTCCAGATTGGACATGTTTGGATGTCTCTCATATTATTACAAGCATGATGGGGTTGACAATAGGTGTATTCAGGAGTACCGGGGGCGGTATTCGATCTGCTGTACCCCTTCTCCAATTACCACGACACGAGGCGGCACTTTCACATACTCTGGCAACCAATGGACTAATCCGTAAGCATATTGGAATAAATACGGATGTCCAGATCCTTTGATCGGGACATAGCCTTTCATCCGGTATACCGTCTCCGGAAGTGACTTCACCCACCCTTCGAAATCTTCTTGATCTACCGGCTCATCGAACGTAATTAATTTTGAGCTAAGCGGGATGCCTTTCCCCGAGACAATCTCTTTATCCTTTTCGAATTGGAGTGCGTTTAGTGTTTTTTCAATGAAAGCAAAAGGGATTTTAGCATTAACCGTCTGGATAATCTGTGCTGTACTATTCAATTGAGATAGCTCAACTGTCGCACTGGCAAGCTCCGATTCGGTCACTAGATCAGCTTTATTCGCCAATATGAGGCTCGCATGTCTAATTTGTTCTATGAAAAGAGAACGGATCCTAGGTGATAGGCTGTCCCTTTCAATCCATCGTTTTACATCTGCCACTGTAACAATTCCCTGTATCCGTAGTCGATCAGCAAACAAAGGCGAATAGACTGCATCTAAAGCTTCGACGGGATGGGCGGCGCCTGATGTCTCGATGAAAATGACATCAATATGTGCATAATCCTCTAATAGTCCCTGCAGCTGGGCTTCCGTTTTTTCTGAACCCGTGCAGCAAATGCATCCGTTTAGCAATTCCTTTAATGGAATATCTCCTTCTTGGCCGACCCGGTCGGTATCAAACCCGAGAGAACCAAATTCATTCATCAGCACAGCAGGTTGTTTGCCTTGCTGCTTCACTTCTTGAATTGCGTTAAGTAACAGCGAAGTTTTGCCGCTGCCAAGAAAGCCACTGAAAAGATATACGTCGATCATTTGAATGCCTCCTGTTACCAATTATATTCAAACTAAATGAAAAAGGCAGAAAGGTACTTTCGCGGGCGGTCGCCTACGAGAGTCGCCTCTCTGCCGATTGTCATGTACTACTGCATTGAACTGCAAACCAACGGTATTGATGAAGGAAGGTTTTACTTCTTCACTTCTTCTAATACGACCTCTTTCGCCTTCTGCAATTGCGGGTCATCCGTTTTGATTTTTTCACGCAGCTTGTTCATCAAGCCGAATGTCGTTTCTCCAGTTAGAACGCCTGTAACCTTTAAAGAAAGGTCCTTTTGCAATTGCTGTACAGCTTGTTCGGTCTTCGTGTCAAACAGGCCATCCACTTCGCCTGGATCATAACCAACTGCATCTAGCATTTCCTCTGCTGATTGAATAACAGGAGAAACCATACCTGTCTTCATTTCTTCAGAAGGATCCAAATAAGGCAATGAAGCGTAAGACGGATATGGCACTTCGATATCCGGTTCAATTCCCTTGTTATGAATCCAATTGCCGTCTGGTGTTAACCATTTCGCAGTCGTCAATTTTAAATTGGAACCATCTTTCATATCTTTCGGTGTCTGGACAGTCCCTTTGCCATATGTTTTAATGCCAACCAGTTTAATATGGGCAGATTCCTTCATGGCGCCTGCTAGAATCTCTGAAGCAGAAGCACTTCCCTCGTCCACAACAAGTGATACAGGAACCTTCACTTTTCTTCCATCCGAAGCGACATATACTTCTGGCATGGCATCTTTCCCTTCATATTGGAAGAGATTTTTCCCCTCTTCAACGAAAAGGTCGGA
>NZ_BQYK01000010.1:4771-46757 GCF_023168145.1 Sporosarcina sp. NCCP-2222 | reverse complement strand
TGATTTGGATATGAGCAATATCATCATCCAGCATCTCAGCATACACCGTTTCGATTGGTATAATATCCCGTTCAATCTTCACGTCAAAAGGTTCTGCCGACTCTCCACGGCGGACAGATAAAGTGACATTCGTCCCTTTCTCGCCACGGATCAACAGTACAGCTTCAGATGAAGACATCCCCTGAATGCTTTTTCCGTCTACTGCCATAATGAGGTCATTCGGCAGTAGGCCAGCGCGTTCAGCAGGAGAGTTTTTAATTGGTGAAACGACTTTAATATAACCATTCGCTTCCTGGATTTCAGCACCGATTCCTTCAAAGCTAGAAGAAATGCTTTCATTCAATTGCTGGGCTTCCTGTTCATTCAAATAATCGGAGAATGGATCACCGAGGGACTCAATCATGCCATTAATGGCCCCATCAATCATTTTCTCTTCATCTACGTTGTCATAGTAGTTCTTTTTCACTTCATCGTAAGCGTCATAGAATTTCTTAAATTCTTTTCGCTCGCTCACCGTAGCGTTTTGAGGGTTGACTACTTCCACCACTTTTTCTTCGCCTGTCGTCAGTGCAAAAAAAGTGACTGCCGCACTGGCCAGTACCAAACCGAAAATCAGCATGACCAAAGTAAATGGTTTCAATCGAACATATCGGTTGGCCGGTGGCTGATATTCTTTCTGTTCCTCGTTGCCAGGGGTATTCTTTTCATTTTCTTCCATACAAGTCCCCCTCTTTCCTTCCAGCATTTTAGCATAAAGTTAAATACTGTTGATTCAATCCAAAAAAAGACCGCTTAGATGCAGCGAGCGGTCCTTCGATGCCACATTATTGAATTGCTGCATCCAATGCGACTTCAATCATGTCGTTGAATGTGGTTTGACGCTCTTCCGAGGAAGTCGCTTCCCCTGTCAGGATGTGATCGCTGACTGTCAAGACCGCAAGCGCTTGACGGCCGTATTTAGCAGCAAGTGTATAGAGGGCAGCAGTTTCCATTTCTACAGCCAACACACCATATTTCGCTAATTTTTCATGCTCAGCATGCTCATTGTAGAAGAAATCTTCCGTGAAGACATTGCCCACTTTAAGATTCAATCCTTTTTCAAGTCCTGCTTGGTAGGCTTTCAAAAGAAGATCGAAATTAGCAGTCGGTGCATAATCAACATCATTAAAGAATGTACGGTTGATCGGTGAGTTTGTAGTTGCACTTTGCGCGATAATGACGTCACGGACTTTAACGTCTTTTTGAATAGCGCCGCAAGTTCCGACACGGATCAATTTTTGTACATCAAATTCTTGCATCAGTTCCGTTATGTAAATGGAAATGGATGGAACCCCCATACCTGTTCCTTGAACTGAAATTCGTTTTCCTTTGTATGTTCCTGTGAAACCAAACATATTACGTACTTCGTTATATTGAGTGACATCCTCTAGGAATGTTTCCGCGATATATTTTGCACGCAGAGGATCCCCTGGCAACAAAATTGTATCTGCTATTTCGCCTTTTTTCGCATTGATATGTATGCTCATATCGTCACGCCTCACTTTCAGTTTTACTTTACTCATCATACAGTTAAACGGTCTATTATGCAATAATAGACCATTTAACGGCTCTGCTCCTGATAGCGTTCAAACAGCTCATCAAACACTGTGATCGGCATCTGTCCATCGGCTTTTTCTTCGAGATAACGAGAAAGACTGTCAAAAGAGCTTTCTTGCTTCGGAAAGCTATGGTCATGGAACATCGCTTCGGCAAATACCGCTTTTGCATCACCTTTTGGTCCTCCTCTGTAAGTTAGGACGAAATGATAGAAGGAACGGTCCATAGTAGCAGCTCCTTACTTTGTAAATAGTTTTTTGTATTCTCCATAACCTTCCTCATCCAGCCGATCAAACGGAACAAAACGTAAAGCGGCGGAATTGATGCAGTATCTCAATCCGGCAGGTCCCGGACCATCTGAAAACACATGGCCTAAATGTGAGTCTGCTGTTTTGCTGCGCACTTCAGTGCGTCTCATGCCATGACTCTGATCAAAATGCTCTGTAACTTCCTGTTTCTCAATGGGTTTTGTAAAGCTTGGCCATCCACATCCCGCGTCATACTTATCAGCCGAACTGAAGAGTGGCTTTCCAGAGACCACATCAACATAGATGCCGTCTTCGAACTGATCGTTAAATTCATTATGAAATGGCGGTTCTGTCCCATTTTCCTGTGTGACATAATATTGCATCTCAGTTAGCTTGTTTTTCAAATCCTCTTTCATGATGGATCCCCCCAAGTCACTTTTTTGTACTGCTCGCGTCCAGAGCCAATGGCATATCGATTATAGTGGGAAGGATTTTTCATATAATAATCCTGATGGCCTTCCTCGGCAGGATAAAATGGTTTCGCAGGTTTAATATCTGTCGCAATCGGTTTATTGAACTTGCCCGACATTTCCAATTCCCGTTTTGATTGCTCGGCAATTTTTTGTTGTTCTTCGGAATGCGTATAGATGGCGGTTCGGTATGATTCTCCCCGATCATAAAACTGGCCGCCTGCATCTGTGGGATCAATCTGTCTCCAAAAGACATCAACCAATTCTTTGTAACTGATCACGTCATCATCAAATGTGATTTCTACTGCTTCCCGGTGACCTGTTGTATTCGTGCATACCATTTCGTATGTCGGGTTCTCAATGTCTCCTCCCGTATAGCCGGACACAACAGATTGAACCCCTTCATAACGATCAAACGGTTTAACCATACACCAGAAACACCCGCCTGCAAATGTAGCTTTCTCTAAAGCCAAGTCCGTGCCCTCCTTTTATCGTCAATCAGGAATGATGACTTCCAATTCGATATTATCCTCTGCCAAGTTAAAAGTTTTAGCTTTCATCTGTATTTTACCGGAGATCGGTATTTCAGAAAGATTAATAAAAATTTCTTCTTCCTTTGGCCGTACGATAATCCAATCTGGCAATTTAACGGAGTCCTTCAAAAATTTCAAGATGGTCGCCGGTTGAATATTCAGGTTGCCAATTTCCATAGAAGATTGCTTCAAGATCAAATTGCCATCTTCCCTGACTACAGGGTCAAAATGCATCGTAACAGGTAATTTAAATGAAAATACTGTTGCTTCCGAATGCAGAACTACATCTTCGCCTACCTGCATAGTAACAGGCATGGTGTCCTGCTTGACCGCTTTGCTGATAAAACCGTTGGCTATACCCTCTAAATCAGCCTTCGTCGCTTTTACAGTCAATTTATTGCCAGCAGAATTATATGTTTGGACTTTGGGCAAAGGTTCCGAATCCTCAACATTTCCAAGAAACCAGATTAGCCCCACCAATACAGCCGCAATCCCTCCTAGCAATGTAAAAAAAGCGATTTTCCAAAAATTCAAGCGCCATCACTCCCCAAAATCCAATTTCCCTTCCGACAGTTCAGCCAAACCGCATTTCTGAATAGATGCTTGATAGCGGGCAGCCATCGTATCGTAGCCTTTTGCATTCGGATGAAAGAAGTCGGTATGATAAACTAAGTCTTCGTTTGTATCAAACAAATCGAAAACAGGTACAAAGCAAGCTTTTTGGTCCATAATTGCCTGCACCTCAATTGCTTCATTCCAATCCTCTATAATCGTCTCAAACTCATTTGGTTCATCCGTCACAATGGAAAAAGGATTATATAGACCCGCGATAACAACAATCGCATCGCCATTCAATCCGCGAATGATTTTAAAGACCTCATCTAATCGATTTTCAAATTCACCAAGTTCAGCATAGAATGGTTTCATCTTCAATTTGAAAATGTTGGCTTTTACGACCTTCATAATATCATTGCCGCCAATTGTCATATAGATAACATCGGCCTTTTTTATTTCTGATTGAACTTCTGGGTCTTCCAGCTGTTCAATCAGCTGGTCGCTTCTTTTTCCTCGTTTCGCCAGATTGTTGCTCTCAATTTCTTTAACGCCTTTCCATCTCTCCATGTCTCTTGTCATCCGGCCAAAATAGCCATCTTTTTTTCGTTCATCTCCAACACCTTCCGTCAATGAGTCTCCTAAACCGACTACATATACCGTTTCGGGAATGAAATAGTCCGGCACGTACCAGTCGGTGAAGGCAGAATCCACCCTTCCGGCGAAAGGGGCGCCGCCCTCGAGATTCTCATCGGCTTGGCAGCCGGCCAATAAACACGAGAAGATGACCATGAAGACAATGTACCTTCTCATAAACACAGTTCCTCATTTCTATGTGTAAGTGAAACTAGTCTTTTTCGGTCTTGCCAGTCCGCTTTTACACTTGAGTATGACAAGCAGCATGCCGTGTTGCCCTACGTGAATGGACTATGAAGTATCAGTCTGTATAATACATAAAACCGATTGCCCCTTCACCTGTGTGAGTACTGATGATCGGAGTTGTGAATGACAATTTCACGTCATTCCATCCCGATTCCTCGATGATTCGTTTCAAAGGTTCTGCCATCGCTAACCCATTTGCATGAGAAATACCAATCGCTTTAATGATTTTCCCTGCAGTTTCTTCTTTAAATGACTTTACTAATTGGGAGACGACTTGTTTATGGCTTCTTGCTTTTGAGACCGGAGTATAGACACCGTCCTGTAAGGTGGCAATCGGCTTAATATTTAGCAAGGAACCGATCATAGCTTTCCCTTTCCCGATTCTGCCGCCTTTCACAAGATTATCAAGCATGTCGACGACAACAAAGAGCGTAGTGTTTTTCCGCACTGCAGTGAGCCGGTCTTCAATTTCTTGGACTGACCGCCCATCCTTTGCCATTTTTGCTGCTTCGACCACTTGAAAAGTCAACGCATGTGAAATATACATAGAGTCAATGACTGTAACGGATGAATCAGTCATCTGAGCTGCTGCTTCTGCAGATTTCACAGTTCCGCTCATACCACCAGTCATATGGATGGATATGATCTCGCTCCCATCTGCGCCAAGCCGGTCATACAGTTCTTTAAAAACACCGACTGCCGGCTGTGAACTTTTCGGAAGTTCCTCTGCTTCCCGCATGAGGTCAAGAAAAGATTCGGGCTGGAGATCAACCCCGTCTTGATATGTCTTCCCTTCAATTTGAATGGTTAATGGCACTACGTGGATATCGTACTGATCCACATACTCCTTGATGAGATCCGCAGTGGAATCTGTCACGATATGAATCTTCTTCATGTATTACACTTCCCTTATCTTATTGGCAACGTTCTTCTTATTTTAGTATAGTAAAACGAAAGGAGGTCATTTTTATGACAGAGGCTTTTGATTATAAAAACGACAAAGAAGAATTATGGAATGCAATCACCCATGGAATTGGGTTTGCAGTCAGCATACCGGCACTGGTTTTCCTCATTCTTTCAGGCGTCGAAAAGGGAAAGGCCATTGCCGTTGTAAGCTTCGCAATATTTGGCGTTTCCATGCTCCTTTTATTCCTTATGAGTACACTGCTTCACAGTATGCCTAAAAAGCATAAACGCCTATTCTCCATCTTCGATCATTCTGCCATCTATGTCTTAATAGCCGGAACGTATACACCCTATTTGCTTGTAACAATACAAGGCAAATTGGGATGGGCATTGTTCGGCATCATTTGGGGACTCGCGGCAGCCGGCATATTGTTCAAGGTGTTTTTCATTCACCGCTTTGAATATGTATCGCTCATCTTCTATATCGTCATGGGATGGCTCATCATTTTTGCCATAAAGCCCCTCTATCAAAATATTCCTCTCCCAGGTTTCATCCTGCTTGTGGCAGGGGGAGTCCTTTATACAGCTGGCGCTTATTTTTACGCTGCCCGGAACATTCCATACAATCATGCGATTTGGCATGTATTTGTACTGGCAGGCAGCGCAGCCATGTATTTTAGCGTCTTATTATATTGTTAATGCTTAAACGCCTTCGAATCGTCGGAGGCGTTTCTGTATGCTTATGATTCCTCAATATTTTCCCGGTCATAAATAAAATAAGAAAACGGTGTGGAATCTTCCATGAAATGATCTTCGGATTCAGAGACGAGCTTCCACCCGGACCCGTAGGCAGGAAAATACGTGTCCCCTTGAAATTCCTTCCGTATAACCGTCACATAAATGCGATCGGCGAATTCTATTGCCATTTCGAATAGTTGGGCTCCCCCGATAATCACGATCTCCTCAGAGTACTCTCTGCCTTTTTTGATGGCTTCGTCAAGAGTATGGGCAACCACTGCCCCTTCGGCTTCATACGCCTCATTGCGCGTGACAACTATGTTTAATCTTCCAGGCAAAGGCCTTCCAATGGACTCAAACGTCTTTCTGCCCATGACGATTGCCTTCCCCATAGACATTTTCTTGAAATAAGCGAGTTCCTCAGGAATATGCCATGGCATTCTATTTTCAAAACCGATCACTCGGTTCAGATCATGCGCCACTAACATAGAAATCATTGTTCAACACTCCTTTACACTGCGATAGGTGCTTTTATTTTCGGGTAAGGGTTATAGTTCTCAATTTGAATATCTTCATACGTCAAATCAAAAATAGACTTTCCTTCAGCATGTAGCCGCAATGTCGGCAATTCTCTCGGTGTACGTGACAGCTGCTCCTTCACTTGCTCTACATGATTAGAATAGATGTGTCCGTCGCCAATCGTATGGATAAATTCCCCTACTCCATACCCGCACTCATGTGCGATCAGATGGATCAGTAAAGCATACGACGCTATATTGTATGGCACGCCTAGAAACACATCCGCACTCCTTTGATACAACTGGCAGGAAAGTTTGCCATCGGCAACATAGAATTGGAACATCGTATGGCACGGCGGAAGAGCCATGTCGTCCACTTCGGCGGGATTCCAAGCGCTGACTATGTGCCTTCTTGAATCTGGGTTGTTTTTTAATCCGTCAATTAAGTTTGTAATCTGATCAATCGTACGATCGCCGACTGTCCAAGAACGCCACTGCTTTCCATAAATCGGACCGAGGTCACCGTACTTTGCCGCAAACTGGTCATCTGTCAGAACACGTTCCTTATATATGGCCATCTCTGCTTCAAACGTTTTAGCAAATGATTCATCCTGATGAATGCGCCTGCCGAAATTCGTCATATCGGGTCCGGTGTACTCATCACTCTTTACCCACTTTTCAAAACCCCATTCATCCCAAATTGGATTCCGATCTTGAATCAATGTACGTAAATTAGTATCTCCTTTTAAAAACCACAATAGCTCGGAGGCGATCAAGCGAAAAGCAGTCTTTTTAGTAGTCATTAAAGGAAATCCTTCATTTAAATCATAACGCATCTGATAACCGAAAATGCTGATCGTTCCGGTACCTGTGCGGTCTTCTTTCACTGTTCCTTCTGATAAAATATGCTTACATAAATCCAAATATTGTTTCATCTCTAAAAGCCTCCTTGTACTTATAGCCAGTATAACGAAAAAACCACTGAAATGATATTAAGACAACCACTTCGGCGGTGTATTCTTCGCCACTTTTCAATGTTACTTCCTACCTTATCTATTCTTCGATAATAAACGTAACTTATCATATTTTTTCCTTATGAGAAATCAATGAGCTCTCGAGATCAATGAACACCAATCCAAATATTCGGGCTTCTTTTTTCGTTTTCAAACCAACCTCAATAATTTCCTTATTGTCCAAGCTACCACTCAAAAGCAAAAAGCACTTACCCACGAAACGTATCCATTTCAAAAGTAGTATATACGGAACGTCAAGTGGGACAAGTGCTTTTTACAGTTAGCATCGTGGAGGAATTATTGGGAGTCGAGAATCCACGTATTTTCAAACTCTCTAATACACCTGCTCGAGTCATCCGCTAGTCAACAATCCAGTTTTTCCTCTCAAGCATGCACGCTTATCTATGAATAAGAAATTTTATTACTTATATTTTTTGCCTTCTGCAGAAATAAAAAACCTTTCAAACTAAATATATAAGTTGTAAAGAATTACATACTAAAAAACGCTCATCATGATGACGAGCGTCCATACAATTTTATGACAACCATTTCGGCGGTGTATTTTTCGACCAGAAGATGTCTCCGATCGAGTGATGCGCTATAAACTCATCTTCTGCTGTGTGATAGTGAAAATTATAGAAAAAGCCGTCTTGCGGACGTTTTTCAGTCCGGACATGAAAACGGATCAAATCCTTTTCTTCATCTTTGTCGAAAACATGAAAAATCTTTTCTGCATAGTTTCCAGATGGTGTTTCTGTAATTGCGAGTCTTCGTTTATGAAGATCGCCTTTGCTTTCCAAAGTTCTTTGAATTACTTCCTCGATTTTAGGGAAAATAACAGCATCAAATTCATTTTGAATAACCGGACCGATTTTGGAACCAAACTTCAGATAAGACAGATCCTTCGCCGAGGTATATAACGCGGCAATGTCCGTAGAATCTTCCAATGAAGGTTCTGACTGAAAATAACTGTCTTCAAGACCAAAATCAAACTCCTGGCTAATGGAAGGTTGATCGCTTTCCCGAGTATCATCTTTCGGATTTAAGTTTGTCCAGATTTCATGGCTTGGCGATATGACACCTAATGTCAATATCGCAACGGCAGCCATCATGAGTTTTTGTAAGTATTGTCTCATTTCATTCACCCGCTTGATCGTACGTCCGATGAACTACGATATATTTGTCTTTTTTGTGTATATTTTCTAACACTCTTACTAAGTAAGACGAAAACAACTTGAAAAGGTTTCATATTTCTACTTTTCATTGTACAATAAAACCATGAAGATTTGGAGTGTAATGTAAGGAGGTTTTTATACAATGGATGTTCAACTATGGATTGGAATCGGAATGCTCGGACTCATTCTTTATTTAAGCTCCTTGAATTTTACTCATTGATCAAAAGAGTTCAGGTTAGCCTGAGACATTGGCTATATAACCTGGACAACCTTAGCGCTCCCTTTGCCTAAGTTCACGCGAATGATACGGCTGTTCAAGGGAGCCGGGTTGCGGTAATTCCGCAGCCTCCAATATTTTTTTAAGTACTTATTATAACTAATGAATCAAAAGCCGTCCTTTCATTTGAAGGACGGCTTTTTCACCTTTCGGCATAAGCAAAATGAAATTTTGTATTGGGCCGGACAATCCGGTTCAAGTGAAATTGTTCAAATACACCGGAGTCATAATGATCTTTTACGACGACTCGCTGACGTGAAACACGAAGTGCCTGCTCCATCCATTCATCCGTTAACGGGGTATGGACGCCCACCGAGCGCAAGGAGGTAAAATTCGTGGATTCCTCGATCGGTGCGCTGAACATCGTATCAATATATACAATATCCCAGGATCGATCTGCTTGTTGCTTCAATCTTTCAATTGCGTCTCCTTGAACAACATGAATACGTTTCATTGCAACGGCTAATTCAGGAACCGCAGCCTCGTAAGATTGAAGACCTCTCTTTGTAATAAAGGCCACCGCAGGATCTGCTTCCACTCCTTCCACCCGCCCATCATTGCCAGCAACAAAGGAAGCGATAATGCTGTCAGAGGCTAGCCCAAGCGTGCAATCAAAAAAGGAATTGCCCGCCTTTAAACGACTTACTTCTATTAAAGGATCTGTCTCCCCCTTCAACATCCGCTTTAAACGAAATGCCGCTGAATTGGGATGGAAGAAAAATGGCTCCTGCGAACCAAATGCGAAATATTCAAATCGATTTTTCCCGGCAACTAATACATGCGCAGAATAGGTCTCTTGCATATTGCGAACTGATCGTTTTCTTCGCTCGATCACCGGATGGCCAAGCAATTGACTTGCCGCTTCTGCCAGCCGATATGTTTCCTCATCGGGCCTTCCTGCAGTTGTAATGATGGTTTTCAATTTCCGCAAATTTGATCGAGGACCCCGGAAATATGCTCCTTGATTTGTTCCATTTCAAAGTTTTCAATTTGCTCCCGCGGGATGAAATACGCAAGTTTTTGATCCTTCCAAAAAGCGATGGAAGGTGAACTTGGCGGCACTTCGGGGAAGTAGCTCCGCATGATCTCAGTTGCTTCCTTATCTTGGCCGGCAAACACGGTCAATAGGTGGTCTGGACGATGCTCCGCTTGCCCCACTGCTTCCCTAACTGCAGGCCGTGCCAATCCGGCTGCACATCCGCAAACGGAATTAATGACTACGATTGCCGTCCCTTCAAGATTATCCATCGTTTCTTTTACCTCGTCGGCTGTCGTTAGCTCGGTAAAACCAGCAAGGACAAGCTCTTCCCGCATCGGTTTCACGATGCCTTTCATGTATTCATCATAAGCATTCATTTGAAATCCCCTTCCCAACCAATATGTCTATTCGTTTCCCGTTTTATTTTACATGTATTTATATTTAATTTCATGGAAACAGAACTGGAAGGCTTCTTTACGCACATTAAGGATCGGTTGATGGATAAAAACGCTAAAATGCATTTCATTTAACATTCTAATTTTAAGTTAATAAAAACTTGTTTGTACCGTATAATTAGCATGTTATTTAGCAATGGCTCATCAGTTATGATTTTCTCGCCAAAAGTTTTGCCGACTCACTTTGAATTTAAGCCCTATAATTGATATAACAACAATTGATGTCACACCAATTCAAATCGAATCTCGACCCTAATTGGTATGCTCTTTACTATTTTCTTCCTGTTTCCCACACTTTTGGAACCCGGTCTATTCTTATGGTCTTTTTGTCTCAGTCCTTTTCCGCATCCGTCCAGACGACCTTGTACAGAAAGGCGGTGTCATAAGCTTCTAGTTCTTCAGGCAACCCACCGTTGTCCGATGGACCGAGACTGCGGAGCATGCTGCCTTTTGTTCCGACCCAAGCAGCAAGATATGTCGGTTTATCCTTTAGGAGATTGGAATCTGTTCCTACCAGATTCCCAAATGAACGGGCTAAGGTTGCTACTTCAATGGGGTATGTGGTCGATGTGCTTCCTGAAGGGTAGCTGAGCACGATTTTCGCTTGTTTTTCATCAAGTTCCGCAACGTTAAATGCTAAATGCAATGAACTCCCCTTTGAACTGCTTGTCAAGCGTTGAAGATGTCACGAGCAATTCCTCTTTGAATTTTCCGCCATGGTAGACCTCGACGGAATATTTGAGATCTTCGTCTTCAGAAATTTTTCCGTTCACTGTAAAGAATTGCGGAATGGTTGCTCCTGACATCGAAAGTAATAACGCCTCCTGTTCGCTCAATGTATACGGCTCGATGCTCAATGTTTCACCGGTTGGATCTTTCGGAGACTGGAAAGAGCAGCCCGCTAAAAGAAATATCGAGATGAAGGCGATTAAATACTTATCGAAATGCTTCATTCAACTCCCCCTTTTATTGCTTGATCTTATTTGTTATACGTATTTTAATACAATAAGGTTCATTAAATATCCCTTATGCCAATTTTTATTAGAGAAGACTATTTCAGGTCTTTTAACTCAATTAATATTTAACCATTTACTTCAAAAACTGTTATTCATTTTCGACTAACAACTCACCTTATTTAAATCTATTCGGTTGAGGGGAAGAAAACGCTAAAATGCAATTCGATTAACATCCTAATTTGCAGATATTAACAGCCGCGAAACCGATAAAATCAGCGCTGTAATTCGCAATGGCACCTAATGTATGACGTGTTGTAAATGACCAACCAATAGGTATACCAAATCATCTGAATTTAAGCCATATCGTCGAGATATAACAAAAAACAGGGACACAACTTCATATGCGAATTGCGTCCCCGAATGGTATGTTATTTAAAGTTTTCACCCCGAGTTGCAAACTCGTAAGTATGTTTACATAATATTATTATCTGCTACTTGTAAAGCGGCTTAAAAAATCTTGCAGCCGTTCACTCTTCGGATTCACCAAAATTTCTTCCGGATGTCCCTCTTCTTCAATCACGCCTTCATTTAGGAAAAGCACACGATCGGCAATGTCCAATGCAAAATCCATTTCATGCGTGACAAGGATCATCGCCATTTCACCGGATTTCGCCAGTCCGCGAATCACTTCCAATACCTCACCGACCAGTTCCGGATCCAATGCGGAGGTTACTTCGTCAAACAGCATGACTTTAGGTTTCATCATCAGCGCCCTCGCCATAGCGACCCGCTGCTTTTGGCCACCTGACAATTGACTCGGATACAAATCAACCTTATCGGACAGCCCGACTTTATACAACATCTCCAAGGCGTTTTTGCGGACAGCTGCCTTCTCCTTCTTTTTTACAATGGTTGGGGCAAGCATGCAATTTTCCAATATGGTCATGTGAGGGAACAGGTTAAAATGCTGAAATACCATGCCGATGTCACCACGGATAGCCCGCAAGTGTTTCTCATCAGCAGGTAGCATTTTACTCCCCTTTTCCATCATCCAGAGGTTGTCACCATTTACTTCAATTACACCAGAAGTAGGCTCTTCCAATGTCATAAGCAATCGGATTATGGTCGTCTTCCCTGATCCACTCGGACCGATCAATGCCACTTTTTCTCCCGGCGCGATATCTAGATCGATCCCTTTTAGAACCTCTATATCTCCGAACGCTTTTCTGATATTTTTGTATTGCACAATCGGTGCATTCATTATCTAAAACTCCCCATCTTTATAAAGTTGCTGTTCTCTTATCGAATCTGCGATTGTATTTCCTTTCGAGCTTCCGTATTAGCAGTGCGGATGGATAACTCAATAAAAGGAAGAACAAAGCGACGACTGTTAAAGGTTCGACAAATTTATAATATTGCGCGCCATAGTCGTTTGCGATATGCAGCATCGCGACCACTCCAATTGTAGAAGCGAGAGGAACTTCCTTAAACATGATAATGAGATAATTCCCCAACATCGGTATCGTGGGAGGGATTGCTTGCGGTAAAATGATATGCAACCATTTCTGTTTTACCGATAAATTCAAAGCGGTCGCAGCTTCCCATTGTCCTTTTTCCACACTTTCGATTCCCGAACGATACACCTCTGAAGTATATGTGCTGAAGTGGAGACCGAGGCCAAGTATGGCTGCGGCGAACGGATTTAAAGCTATACCTATACCCGGAATGGCGGGCCAGGCATAATAAATGAAGAAAAGCTGCACGAGAGGCGGGGTTGACCGGATGAATTCTGCTATCCATCTAAACAACCAGTTAACTGGCTTCCACGGAATCCGGTTCATGAACACCCAGAAAAAGCCGAAAATCATAGCGAATGCATAACAGGCAATGGTCAAGCCGAGTGTAATCCATAATCCTTTAAAGATTAATGGAATGACATGAAAAAACACATCCCAACTCCAAGTCATCCGTGTACCACTCCCTTCTTCGCGAATTTTTCCATACGTCTAGTAAGAAAGATAAGTGGCAGCGCCAGAAGGAAATAGACAATTAAGATTAACAAATAAACTGTTGGCGCTTCAGACAAATGAGTGCTCCGATAAATATTTCCGTAATACAACAGATCCGTTAAACCAATCAATGAAACTAAAGATGTCGCTTTTAATATTTGGATAATGTAATTTCCAAATTCAGGTAACATCATGCGAATTGCCTGGGGCAAAATGACAAAACGCATCCGTTGGAACCCAGTGAAATTCAGTGCAATTGAAGCCTCTGTCTGACCGGCTGGTATGGAAAGGATGGCACCTCGAACAATTTCAGACATGTAAGCGCCGTAATTCAGTGAGATCGCCAATACTGCGACCCATATATCACTTCCGAGGTGAATATTGAACAAACCGGGCAATGCGTAGGAGAACCAGAATAACTGGACAATTAACGATGTGCCGCGGAAAATCTCAACATAAAATCCGGTAAACTTAGTAACTAGCAAGTGGTTCGAGACTCTTGAAAGGCCAGCTACGAGAGCAATTAGCGTGGAAAAAACGATCGATAATAATAACACGATCAACGTTATCTTTAACCCGCTCAATAAAACGAGCGAAATATCTGCTATGGAACCCATCGAAACAACTCCGTTTTTAGACTATTTCTGTACTCAGCAGCAGTCCCCCACTTGATAAAAGCGGGGGGTATGCTCAGCAAACCATTCGGCAACTTCTATTGGCGCACTAGACACTATAGGCCACCAACTAGTTTGTTGTCAGTAGTTTTCGCCGCAGCAAATGCTTTCTGTAGTCAGCTCTAGGTCAACAACGTTCAGCTCTTCTGTGAAGCCGTAAGGCTCAATTAGCTCTGCAATTTTTCCGCTTTCCTTCAGTTTTTTTAGTTCTGCATTGTATGCTTCGCGCAATTTATCATCATCAATACGGAACGCTGCCGCACCATAGCTCGGGACCCCTTCTATTTCGGGCTGTTCAAAGTCACCTACGAATTCCAATTTGTCTTTGTTAGCCGATTCCAAAGCCATTTTGATCGTCATTTCCGTGCCCGTCGTAGCGTCAGCTCTGCCAGATTCAACTGCTGCAAAGGATGCCGGAATATCAGGGACCATCATAATTTGCTTCTCATTTACCCCTTCTCGCAGCATGAAATCTTTTTCTGTAGCACCACTCATGACTGCCACTTTTATGTCTGGATTCGAAGCAATGTCCTTATAACTACGAAGGTCTTTCGGATTACCAGTCTTCACAATAAGACCTTCTCCGTATTGCATTTCTGGCTCACCGAATGCAACATTTTCGCAACGATCCGGAGTGATGGCCATCCCTGCAGTAATTACATCAAATTTCCTAGCGCCTAATCCAGGGATCAGCTGTGAGAAATCAGACAGATGCCCATCGACTTCCTCTATGCCAAGGTTTTCGAAAACGGCCGTTGCAATTGCGACTGCACCGCCTTTCAATTCACCATTTTCTTCATATGCATATGGTTTCTCATTTGCGAAACCAACTTTTACAACCCCTTTGTCCTGGAGGGACTTCAACAGATCCCCTTCTGCCGCAGTTGAATTGGATTTTCCATTCCCGCATGCGGCCAGCAATAAAACAATTCCCATGGCTACTACAATACCTTTGATTTTCTTCACAATTGACCTCCTTAGTATTTTCATCAAACCAGAAAGTTTGATAGTTTCCAGAGTAACATAGGAAATTTTTCAGTTCAACTGCATATCTACTTTTTCAACATCCAATTAACTAAATAACAAGCAACTAAACCATACATATCAACACTCTAGATAATTTGTATATTTTATTTAAAATTTTCATCCAGCGGCAATTTTTAAAGTGAAAGCGTTTCATTTATCGTTTTTTATGCAAGGTTTTTTCCAATTATACATTTATGATTTAATGAAAAAATAAAATAAAATAATTGTTGTAAAATATCGATTTAAGCACTGCTCTGTCTGTTCGCAGAGAGTTTTGACATGTACGTTTTTCATTATTTCTTCAACTCATTCAGCTTCGCACTCCCTTCACATTTTTTATTCGAATTAAAACAAAAAAGGTGACATTCATTTAACATGAATGTCACCTGCTTCTGTATTTAACCATTACGAATTTCTGTCATCTGCTTCCAAATAGAACCTTTGGCATCTTCCCCTTCTTCAATACGGGCAATTGCCATACCAACTTGGAGTCTGACTTCAAACTCAGGATCGTTCTCCGCTTCACGCAAAGCCGGAAGCGCATTTTCTGTACCTGTTTCATACAAAAACATCGCTGCACGCCAACGAACTAGCTTGTTTTTGTCTTTTAACGCCTCAATTGCTGCTGCTTCAAAACCTTCAAATCCAAGGTCGCTCATACAATCTCCCGCAGTCCGGCGCACTGCCCAGCTTTTATCTTGTAATGCTTTTTCCACTAACGGTATGACTGCTTCATCTTCCACCATTCCTAAGTAGACGGTCGCCAGCCGACGGATAGACATTTTTTCATCACCCAAGGCAGCTTCAAGAAGCGGAAGATCGGAAACATCAGGATCAGGCATTTGGTCAAGCAATTGGAAACGCTTTTCCCATTCATCCACACAAAACTCTTCAACGGACACCTTGTTTTTATTTTTGCCTGCAAGATTGTCTTTTTGTTCTGTAAATCGTTTTATGATTTCCGCTAACCTTTCCTCCGGGTATGCGGCTTCAATTTCGGAGACCACCGTTTCTCCAATCTCCTTTTTATCACCGTAGCGGATGCCATAGTCCGCCCATTTCCGCAACAAGATATAGTTTTCCACTTCAGCGCCTTGTACTTTATCCATCGCTTGACGAAAACGGTCGCTCAGACCGAATCTTTGTTCAGACTCACTGTCGAAAACTTTTACTTGCAGAGGAATATCTTTGTACGTTTGGACATGGACATACACTTCTCCAAAATGTTCATCTGCCGCCGGGGCTGTGTCTTGCACGCTTTCACTTTCTTCGTTGAAAACGGCTTGGACAGAAGCAAGTATCGATTCCCAGGCGACATTTCCCACACGCTCAATGGCCATAAAATTCAAGACATGATAAATCCCTTTCACACCTTGAATGGACAGCAATTCACGGATAGGTGAGGATACGTCTTGCGCATCCTCTTTTTTGTAGTTATGGCTGACGCCTGCCGGCAATTCAGTATCCAATACAATTTTCATCGAGTTGGGGCTAGGCGTAGGCTCAATCGTTACAATTTTCATGACGGAAACCCTCCTCTTCTTTAAGATTCAGCAATTTCTTGCAAATACGTCCAACGTTCAATTAACATTTCATACGTAGCATTTAACTCATCGAGCTTCCCAGTCAATACTTGCAATGTATCATAATCCGAACCGGACGTAACCATTTCTGCTTCCGTCAATTCGATTTCGGATTCCACTTTTTCAATATCAGCCTCAATTGTTTCCCATTCCCGCTTTTCAGCATATGTCATTCGTTTTTTAACTGGCTGCGGAGCCGTTTTCACTGGGACCGGCTCTGTTTTAGCCTCCACAGCGCGCTCCTTTGTTTCTGCTAATTTCTCATTCAAATAATCTGTATATACGCTGAAGATGACATCAACCTCGCCAGAACCGTCCAAAGCCCACAACTTCGTGGAGGTCCTATCCAAGAAGAATCGATCATGCGAAACTGTCAGGACGACTCCAGGGAAAGTGTCAATATATGATTCCAATACAGATAAAGTATCAATATCGAGATCGTTGGTCGGCTCATCTAATAAAAGAACGTTCGGCTGCTCCATCAATAGCTTCAGCAGGTGAAGACGTTTTCGTTCTCCGCCGGACAATTTACCAATTGGGGTACCGTGACTGGATGATGGGAACAAAAAACGTTCAAGCATTTGAGTGGCGGATATACGTACGCCATCTGAATCTTCTATGTCATTTGACGTTTCCCTAATATACTCAATAATTCGTTTGTTCTCGTCCATTACAGGAATTTGTTGATGGAAATGAGCAAGCTTAACAGTGGCCCCTCTTTCAATCGTCCCTTGATCCGGCAAAAGTTCACCAGCTATCAACTTCAGTAATGTTGTTTTCCCTGCCCCATTCGGTCCAACAATCGCAATGCGGTCTCCCGTCTGAAGAATGGCTGAAAAAGACCGAATCACTTCTTTGTCTGCATACGTTTTCGAGATTCCTTCCATCTCTACTACTTTTTTGCCAAGACGGGAGGTCTTTAAGGAAACATCTAAGTCCATACCATTATCATTTTTCTTCACTTGTTCTTCCAGTTCTTCAAACCGTCCGATTCTTGCTTTCTGCTTTGTTGAACGCGCCTTGGCACCACGTCTAATCCATTTCAGTTCATTGCGATAGCGATTCCGCATTTTGGCTTCTGTCGCCTGCGCCATTTCTAGCCGCAATGATTTCGCTTCCAGAAAATCCGCATAATTCCCTTTATGTGAGTACAGAGTCTTATCTGCAAGCTCATAGATACTCGTTGACAATGCATCCAAAAAATATCGGTCGTGAGTAATGAACAACACAGCACCCGGCTCGTTGTTCAAATAATCTTGAAGCCACTCAATCGACTTGACATCCAGGTGGTTGGTCGGCTCGTCCAACAACAATAGATCGGAAGGTTCGATGAGCACCTTGGCAAGGGATACTCTTTTTTTCTGCCCTCCGGATAACTCACCCATTTTCTTATCAAAAGTATCGATTCCTAATTTTGTAAGGATGGTTCTTGCTTTTGTGTTGAGATCCCAGGCAGACGTGGCGTCCATTTCATTTTGGAGACGGGCGTAACGTTCCTGATGTACAGTAGACTCCGAATCCTCCGATAGAGATGCGAGGGCATGTTCATAATCCAAATTAAGCTTAATGATCGGTGCCTCACTCGTAAAGACCGATTCAATGACTGTTTTATCCGGATCGACGAATGGCTCTTGCGGCAAATAAGCGATCGAATATTTATTGGGATGATCCTTTGTCAGTTCATCTGCCGGCTCCTGCCCAGCCAAAATCGACAACAGCGTCGATTTGCCAGTCCCATTGATGCCGATTAGTCCAATTTTGTCTCCACTCTCTATTGTAAAGGAAATCTTATTAAATAACGTTTTCTCCCCTACGGTTTTAGTTAAGTTCTCTATAATTAATTGACTCATCTTTCCACATCCATTTCTACTGACTGCATACTACTATCATAGCTCATAAGTAGTCCAGTGTGCATATAAGTTGTTTATAGCTGTCGCTTTCTAAGAGAGCCCGATATCGCTTTTGCACATGTTATTTCACCAAAAAATCAGTTAAAGGTTTAGCGGTAGGGGAACTGGGTATTCAGTGTACGGAAAGATTTTAAAATTGTTTTATTAACCACTGTTTATTATTATTTGAAAATAGAACTTTATAGACAATTCCGAAAGAGAAAGTGCTATTTATTAAGTCTGAATCAAATTAATAAATGGAAATAAATTATTTTTGACAAATAAAAAAGTTTGTTTATATAATAGAGCAATATAAAGGAGGAAATGAAATGTCGGAGTATACTAAAGAACAAATTGTCGAAAGTGTTCCACAAAAAGGATTCTTTGGCCACCCGAAAGGTTTGTTCACATTATTTTTCACTGAGTTTTGGGAGCGCTTTTCTTACTATGGAATGAGGGCCATCCTCGTTTTCTATATGTACTATGAAGTCTCTAAAGGCGGTCTTGGATTAAGCGAAGAACTCGCATTATCCGTCATGTCCATTTACGGATCTCTCGTTTACATGTCCGGTATCATCGGAGGTTGGCTCGCTGACCGTGTATTCGGGACATCAAGGGCTGTGTTCTTCGGTGGAGTCTTTATTATGCTCGGTCATATTGCACTTGCCATACCTGGAAATGTCGCATTATTCTTGCTCTCCATGGTATTGATCGTAATTGGGACAGGCCTCTTGAAACCGAATGTATCGAGTATAGTCGGGGATATCTATTCAATGGACGACAATCGTCGTGATGCTGGCTTTAGTATTTTCTACATGGGAATTAACATGGGTGCCTTCATCTCCCCATTAATTGTTGGCGAACTGATGAAGACAAGCTTCCACTTAGGCTTTGGTGTTGCAGCGATCGGAATGTTTATCGGTCTCGTCATATTCGTTGCTACGAAAAAGAAAAACCTAGGTCTTGCAGGATTGCAAGTAAAAAATCCACTTTCTGCAAACGAAAAGAAAAGAATTTTCACAATCTTTGCGGTTGTCGCTATTGTAATCGGTATCTTCGTTGCGATCGCCATTCCAAAAGGATGGTTAACTTTTGATTCGTTCATCGCAATCGTCGGTATTCTAGGATTCTTGATTCCTGCAGCTTATTTTATCGTCATGTACCGCAGTCCGAAAACGAATGACGTAGAACGGTCACGGATTTTAGCTTATATTCCTTTGTTCCTTGCATCTGTCATGTTCTGGGCGATACAAGAACAAGGTTCGACGATCTTAGCGCTTTATGCGGATAAACGCACCAACTTGGATTTCATGGGCTTCCATATCTCTCCAGCTTGGTTCCAGTCGTTGAATCCATTATTCATTATTACCTTTGCACCGATATTTGCATGGCTATGGGTGAAATTGGGCAACCGCCAGCCTTCCATTCCACAAAAGTTCTCGCTTGGTATCTTGTTTGCCGGTATTTCATTTATCGTCATCCTCTTACCTGCTTACTTCGGAGGAACGGATGCATTGGTGAATCCACTTTGGCTTGTCCTAAGTATTTTCACTGTCGTTATTGGTGAATTGTGCTTGTCTCCTGTCGGTTTGTCCGCAACGACTAAATTGGCTCCGGCAGCATTCTCGGCGCAAACGATGAGTCTCTGGTTCCTTTCCAACGCGGCAGCACAGGCGTTGAATGCACAATTGGTTAAACTCTATTCCCCAGAAACAGAAATGATGTACTTCGGTGTTATCGGCGGTGTCGCCATTGGGCTAAGTATTTTGCTTTTCGCGATTTCTCCGATTATCCAACGATTCATGCGTGGCGTACACTAATATCATCTAAGACTGCAGACTCCAACTTTACTGTTGGACTGCAGTCTTTTTTTTGAAAAAATCCTCAATACTATCCGATCTGATTAATACTTTTCTCTTCTTTTCGATATGATGAAGTATTGTCAATTCGAATCGGAGAAGAGGGATACCATGTATTTTTTGTTATTGATCATTTTACTTTCAGTATTGCTGTTGCCATTTCTCATCCCAGCCATTGAAAGAAACTTGGAGCTCTTTCTTTTTGTAATGGGATTGTCAGCTGCAATTTGCAGTGGTGTTTTGGACAAGGGATTATTACTGAAAGCCATTGAAGATCCTGCAATGATTACAATAGCAGTTGTGGCTGCTGGATTCTTATTCAAATGGATCCGCCATCCTTTCGAAACAGGAATTACAAAATTAATGCAGTTTCTTCCCCAGCGACTTTTCTTCCCGATCATCATTATCGTATTAGGTTTGCTTTCCAGCATCATAACTGCCATTATTGCAGCCATCATTCTCGCTTCCATTACGACGGTATTGAACCTCCACAGGAAATCTGAAATTCGTTTTGTCATTCTGGCTTGTTTCTCAATCGGGTTAGGTGCAGTCCTCACACCAATTGGCGAGCCTCTAAGCACGATCGCCACGAGTAAACTAAACGCTGATTTTTCCTACTTATTCAACCTTATTGGATCTGATATTTTATTAGGCGTAACGATTTTCGGCATTTTAGGGGCAGTATGCATTGAACCTGTAAAGAACCTGTCTCCAACCAGGCGAAGCCAAAGCGAGGAATCTGCCGCAGGCATACTTTGGCGAGGTGTGAAGGTATATGTATTTGTCATGGCATTAACGATGCTAGGCGCCGGATTTGAACCGGTCATCGAGCGTTTTTTAATCGGCGTAAACCCTTTGATTCTTTATTGGATCAATATGATATCCGCCATACTCGATAATGCTACGCTCGCCGCAGCAGAAATCAGCATCCAAATGGACGCACATACCATACGCTCTGTTTTGCTTGGCTTGTTAGTGAGCGGAGGTATGCTAATTCCCGGCAATATACCTAACATTATTGTGGCTGGGAAACTAAACATTACGAGCGCAGAGTGGGCTCGCTTTGGATTGCCACTTGGTTTACTCGCTATGTTATTTTATTTCATTGTCATCGTTACTACTCGCTAACCATGACAAAACAATAAAAAACCCGGTAGGCAGTTCTTATTAGAACTACTTACCGGGAATTGTTATTATTTTTTGCGCTTCGTCAATCTTCCAAGCAGGAATGCACCTGCTGCAAGGCCGATGGCAGTATTTGTTTTCTTATTAAACACTTGCTTCACAACAAGGTTTAGGTTTTGCGGACGCTCAGCCAATCTACGCATGAAATAGCCGTACCAGTCTTGGCCAAATGGAACGTACGTACAGAAATTGTACCCTTCTCTCGCAAGTTCCAACTGCATGTCGCGACGGAAGCCGTATAGCATTTGGAATTCAAATTTGTCGTTTGATATATTATGTTCTTTCACGAATTGCTTTACATGGTTAATAACATTGTGATCATGAGTAGCAATAGATGTAAATTTCCCGTTTAATAAATGCCATTCAATCAATTTGACATAGTTTTTATCGATATCGGATTTATCCTGGTATGCATACTCAGCAGGTTCCTTGTAAGCTCCTTTAACAATTCGGAGGCGGAAGTCCTTATGCTTGTGTAAATCCTCTTCTGCACGGAAGAAATATGCTTGGATAACCGTTCCTATGTTGTCATAATCCTTTGACAGCTCGTCAAGCAGATCGTAGGACGGTTGGAGACGGGCATAATCCTCCATATCGAAGTTGACAAAAATGCCATAAGAATGAGCTTTCGAAACGATTTCACGCAAGTTGTCCTTACAGAAATCATAATCGATATCCAAGCCCAATTGAGAAGGCTTTAAAGAAACATGTGCATCGACTCCGTTATCATGGATCGCTTCAATGACTTCCAGGATCTGATTTTTCGCAGCAGTCGCTTCCTCTTTTTCAAAGACGAATTCTCCAAGATTGTCGACTGTGCAAGAAATGCCATGCTTGTTCAATTCTTTGATGCTTGCAATCGTCTCGGCAATATTTGTTCCTGCCACTACATTTTGCGCGCCCATACGCAAACCATATTTCTTCGCTGCGCTATTAAGGAATTGGTTTTGAGATAGGCCGATAAAAAAGTCTTTAAGTAACATATGCATAGCTCCTCGATCAAAAGTTTTCGTTCCATAATGATTATACCACAAGCATGATTGTTCATTACAATAAAAGTCCGGCTTCCAGCATGTAATAAATGTTTATTTGCCTGGATCATCTAATCGGGTCGTAAATTGATCGACAATCTTCGTCAATTCTTCCGCGATTCCTTTTGTTTCATCCGAACGGCTCGCTACTTCCATAATTGAGGCGGTCGTCTCTTCAGTAGCGGAGGAAATATTATTTGTCTTCTCTTCAATTTCATAAATCATCGTTTTCAGATGATCAATCAATCGGACGACTTGATTTGATTTATCTGCTTCAGTAGTCATGAGATTTGAAATAAGATTGACGTCTTTAACAGTCTCCATGACAGCAGTTGAAATTTCATGCAATGAATTAGCCGTCATTTGAACAGTACCTGTCCCAGTTTCGATTCGGCTCATGCTTGCATCAGTGGAGGAAACAACTTGATGAATGGTTGTTGTAATATCTGTTACCAATTTTTCAACTTCCGCTACTTCCCCATTCGACTGCTCGGCCAGTTTACGAACTTCTTCCGCCACGACTGCAAATCCTTTCCCATGTTCACCTGCCCTTGCAGCCTCAATGGACGCATTTAATGCCAGCAGATTCGTTTGGGATGCAATTGTTGCGATCGATGTAGTGATTGCCTGAATCCTTTTTGCCGACTCGATCAACGCCTGGATCGTTTGATTTGTTTCCTCAGAAGAGGCTTTGATCTCCGTCATATCTTTGCTTATCTCTTTAGCGCGTCCTTCGCCCTCTTGAGCCATAGACATTGTCACATTGGAATTCTCAACAGTTATATCCGCTTTATTCTTCGTATTCTGCAAGCTGTCAGCCAGCGAATTCAAAATGGAAGAAGCATGTTCTGCGTGCCTGGATCCATCCGTCACCCCTTCAGCAACGTCCCCCATATTATGTGCAACCATTTGAATCGCTTCCTCCATTTCTCTTAACGCACGCGATGTGTTCACCGCATTCGACATCAAACGGTCAGAAGTTGATTTCATTGTGTCGATCATCCCACGTAAATTGGTCGTCATCTGATTTAATGTCCGGCTCAAGTCCCCTACTTCATCTCGACTGTTAAAGGGCAGATCTGCAATAGCTAAATTGCCGGAAGCAACTTCCTTTGCATGTTCAATCATCGAGGAAATCGGACGGGTTTTGCGCCGTAGAAGATAAATGGTTACGACCGCAGCGATCAACATTGGAATTAAGCTGATAAAAATTCCATTTCTCACAACCTCCCATGTACGATCGCCGACAATGCTTGCATCAAAGTCAATAACAGAGATAGCGATAACTTCCTTCGAAGGGTCGTGGTCCTTATAAATTGGCGCATAACCCGACAAGCGTTTCATCCCGCCAAACGTATATGGTTTTGAGTATGTTGGATGTTTCATTTCTACGAGCATGGCTACCGCTTTTTCATCCATCATGAATTGATCGCCTGCTTGGAAACCATCTGCTTTTAAATTGTCATCTAGAGCGATAATTTTACCATTTAAATCCAGTATGTATTGTGCATGAAAAATAGTCTTATGTTCTGTTGTCCAATTGAGCGTTTTGCCGACCTTATCAATTGTTGAGGCATCTCCAGTGAGCGCCTTGTCTATATCTTTGGAGAAGATTAAACCGGTCGTAATGTTAGCGCAGCCATATGCTTCAATGCCTGCTGCATCATAAAGCTTTTCATAGGCGGTCTTATAAGTGGCTACCGAAGTGATGGCCAACATGGCAATCAGTATGCCAACAATAATGACCCCTAGTTGGAATGTCAGTGTCTGCTTAATCTTCATGGGGTAGTTCGCTCCTCTATTCAATTGTAAATTATTTCTTCGTACATAGTCTATATTACTTCAAAACTAGTTATGAAAAAAGTACTTTAGCATACTAAATCTTAAATTATAGTGAACATATTTCTCCCTACAATTTGTCTTTTCTCTTAAGTTCTGCTATAACGAATAGATACTGTATGCTTCGCAAAAGCAGGAGGAATGAATCATGGCAAAACAGACCATTTTTGATTTGATACATACTATCGAAAAAGTAACATATAAGATGATCGTCAATTGGAGGGAATCGTCAGATATCGACTTGGGGATTACACATATTCTTGTATTGCATGAACTCCATTCACGGGGAGAAAGCAGGCCTTCCGATCTAGCGAAAATACTGCATGTGACGCCCGCCTCTTTGACACACCTATCCACAAAACTAGTAAAAATGAACTTGATTACTCGTACAAAGGATGAGACAGATCGCCGCACGACTTATTGGACAATTACGAAACAAGGGACAGAGCTGCTTCAAAAAGCCCAGAACGACGGCCAAGAACTGCACACCCAGTTTTTCTCCCATCTGTCGCCCGAAGAACAGACGTCATTACTGCAAATCTATCAAAAGTTAGACAGAGCATTAGGAGAATGAAAAAGGATTAATAAAATCACGCTCGCTCGAGATCTCTCCTTGAAAATTTACGTGTCCAGCCAGATATTCTGAAAGTAAACGGACAAAAAGAGCGCCACAGCAGCTTTCATGGAAGTTAGCCAATTCTAACTCCCAGAAAACAAAGTTGCGCTCTTTGTCCTGCCTTACATGTGTACCATTGCTCTTTCATATCCTTGAAAACGGCTTTCAAGCTTTTTCCCGAGAGAGAACAGCACTTCCTCGTTTCCATTCTTACTAATCAACTGCAGTCCTATCGGCATCCCATCCGTATCTTTTCCAAGAGGGATCGTAAGGGATGGCAGCCCCCAGGTATTTGCAAAAGCGATATAAGGCAAATATTTCTTGAATGTTTTTCGGATTGAGAAGAGTTCTTTGTAAACAATTCCATGTTGCGGCGCAGCACAATGATACACCGGCAAGACGATAATTCGATTTTCCAAATACTCCTCCAATGCAGCATCCCCGCTTGCCAAGAATTCATGTATTTGTTGAATTCTTTTTGGAGATGGCCTGAATAAGGAGGCACCAAACAAGGCCCACGATAGATAGTGGTGTATTTCCCCTGTCCCGCGTGTCTTTTCAGTGAAGTAGGAACGGATTGGTGTGACTGGTGCGTCCCCATAAGCTTCTCTAGCATTGCTCAGGCCACCATCAATAGACATGATTTCCTGCCAAATCTGGGCGGCTTCATCAAAAAACGGAATGGATTCACGTTCGGCTGTCATCTCTTCCTGTAAAGAAAGGTAAACCTCGTTCAACAGCCGCGTTGTGTTCGCAGAAAGCGGATAATCCGTCGTCCTGAAAACAGTAACGGTAAAACGTTTTAGTTCTTTTGCCAACGGCGATTCATAAGCAATAATGTCATAAAGGAGTTCGGCATCCCTGACCGATTTTGCTATTGGTCCAATTCCGAGCATCCTTTGTTGCAATGAATCTTCCACAAATGGATAGCTGCCCTTTTGGGATACTTTACCCTTTCCGGATTTGAACCCGACTACACCATTGAAGTGGCTTGGAAATCGTATGGAGCCGCCGATATCTGAACCTATTCCGATTGCTGCTCCGCCAGCTGCAATCATCGCTCCTTCCCCGCCGCTTGATCCGCCGGCCGTTCGGGTTACATCATGAGGATTGTTCGTTCTTCCATACAATTTATTATCAGTTTCCTGGCAAAAACAAAGTTCCGGCGTGTTCGTTTTTCCAAGGATGATGGCTCCTTCTGCCTTTAACCTTTCCACGACTTCGGCATCTTCATATTGAATAAATCCCTTGCGGCGAAGTAATCCACCAGTCGTTGCCATTCCCTCTACATCAAAGGATTCCTTTACACTAATCGGGACTCCAAACAATCGCCCTTTCCCTTTTCCTTCTTCTCTGGCAATGTCTGCTTGAATCGCTTCTTCACGGGCAGCTGCAAATCGTTCTTCTACTAAACAATTTACTATTGGATTTACTTTTTCTATTCGTTGAATATACTGTTCCACTGCATCGGACGAACTCACTTGTCCACTCTCCAGTAATTTCAAGAGGTCATGAACGTCCAAATCAAGCAACGACATTGCACCAAGGTCTTCTTTGGCTTTAATCATCATTTGCACCTTCTCTCTCAGCTATCTAGTTCTTTTCATTATACATGAATTCCACTACTATAGTTATGAAGATTCTAATACTTATGTAATATCACTCTACGGTATTACTATGCTATACATAGGGTCGATATTCAGTAAACTTGGGCTATTGTGGCATAAAAAAAGTCCCTGTACATTTACAGGAACTTCTTTCCACCAATTATTTCAATAAAATATCCCCCATAAAATGACAATAAGTATAATGAGAAGCGAGGCCCCAAATGCCAACCATTGTCCACGACCATCCGGTCTATACCAACCCATGTGTGCCACTCCTTTTCATAACTAGATTCTTATGTAAATTGTTCCCTTCCCCTTTTAAATATAAACGTAAGGACTTGGGTTCAAGATAATGTGTTCAAGAAGGAAGGATTATAATGTATCTACTAATTTGCAATCGAAACGCCGGCAATTCCACTGCCCATCAAAAACTCGAAGTAGTTAAGCGGGAACTGGACCGGCGAAAAATATCATATCAGGCTCTAATCAGTGATTCCGCAAAAGCAACAGCTATGTATTTACATCAGTATGTCGATTCTTGCAAAGCAGTGGTCATTATCGGCGGGGATGGTACGTTACATTCTGCCCTGCAAATATGCTTGCCGTCTCAAGTGCCCATCGCCTTCCTGCCTTCAGGCTCCGGGAATGATTCTGCCCGCAATCTGGGCATTACAGAAGATCCGCTTCTCTTTGTTAAGAAGCTGCTTCTGCATAACGAAGTACGACTCGATGCCCTTTCTGTGAATGGGATATATGGTCTTACCGTCGCAGGCTTCGGGCTGGATGCTTCTATCGGAGAACGAGCCGAAACTGCCAACTATAAAACATTTTTCAATAAAATCGGTTTGGGGAAATTTACGTATATAGTAGCCGCCGTTCTCGATCTCGTGACATTTCAACCATATACGAGCAAGTTGGTTGTAGACGAGAAGACATACGAATTTCCTGTGACCTGGCTCATTTCCTGCGGCAACATGAAATATTACGGAGGGGGGCTTGAGATTTGCCCAAAGGCTAATCCATTGGATGGCAAGATGAATCTCACCGTTTTGCACGGCGTTTCCAGGTGGCGGATTCTTCTTTCCCTCTTCCCAGCTTTGCTGAAGGGTGGGACAATTGAAGCAAAAGAAGTAATGTATGCATCTGGCCAGGTGGTTCAGATCATTGCAAATCGAAATCTGCCAATCGTTGTAGACGGGGAAATCTACTGTGAATCAGAAGCCACCATCCAAATTGTACCGTCCATAATAAGTTTTTTGACTACATAATTTCTCATTTTAATAAAGAAAACGCTTACAAATTTATCGGAAAGTTTTGTATGTGTCGATTCGTTGAAATTAATGAACAATTAGGATATTTCGTATGTCATTTCTGTTGAAATCATGTTACTATTAGAAAATATTTATGAAGATGCGGAGGAATACAGAAATGACTATGGTAGAACAAAACGAAAAGAAGCTAGTCTTCGTGGAAGATATTTTGATTGCCAATCAACTTTTGAAAGATGTCGTCGTCCATACCCCTCTCCAAAAGAACGAACGGCTTTCCGAAAAATACGATTGCCATGTCTACATCAAGAGAGAAGATTTGCAACATGTCCGCTCCTTCAAATTGCGTGGCGCCTATTATAAGATCAAACGAATTGAAGAAGAAGCCCGCGAAAAAGGAATCGTCTGCGCAAGTGCAGGCAATCATGCACAAGGGGTAGCGTACGCCTGTGCTCATCTGCAAATTCATGGCAAGATTTACATGCCGCAAACAACCCCAAAACAAAAAATCAACCAAGTGCGGATGTTCGGCCGAAATTACGTAGACATTATTTTAATCGGAGATACTTTCGACGATTCCTCTGAAAAAGCAAATGAATGCGCGCTCGCCGAAGATCGAATTTTCATCCATCCATTCGATGACGAGGATATCATCGCCGGCCAAGGGACGGTAGCAGTAGAACTGATGAACGATATTGAGGAACCGCTGGACTTCGTTTTTGCCAGCATTGGCGGAGGCGGACTTATGTCGGGGTTAAGCACTTATATCAAAAATCTTTCTCCACATACGAAAATGATCGGTGCGGAACCGGACGGAGCCGCCAGTATGAAAACAGCAATGGAGAAGAACGAAGTGACCACACTTGATACGATTGACAAATTTGTCGATGGTGCAGCTGTAAAATGTGTCGGCCATAAGACATTTGAGATATGCAACAGATATGTCGAAGATATCATCCGGGTGCCTGAAGGAAAAGTGTGCACATCCATCCTTGAATTGTACAATGAGCATGCCATTATTGCTGAGCCTGCTGGCGCATTGCCAATTGCCGCATTAGATTTTTATAAGGATCAAATCAAAGGCAAATCTGTTGTATGTGTAATCAGCGGCGGTAACAATGACATTGGACGGATGCAAGAAATTAAGGAAAAGTCATTAATTCATGAAGGGCTGCTGTATTATTTTATTATCAACTTTCCTCAGCGCGCTGGTGCTTTAAGGCAGTTTCTTGATAAAGTGCTTGGTCCCGATGATGATATTACAACATTTGAATATACGAAGAAAAACAATAAAGAGAACGGTCCCGGACTTGTTGGAATCGAAGTGAAGCGGAAAGAAGATTATCCAGGTCTGCTGGATCGGATGCAGGAAAATGGTTTTCCGTTTAAAGAAGTGAACAAGGACAGTACATTATTTGAACTATTAATATGAGAAAGAGCCTTGCGAAAAATCGCAAGGCTTTTTTAAGTTAGTTTGCAGATGTAGCAATCACAGTCGCAATCTTATCAATCAATGGAATTGTGCTAGATTTTTGATCTTGTGTCAAAATGCTGAAGATCAGGGTTTCTCCGTCTTTTGTTTCTGCATATCCCGCCAGACTGTTAACCCGATTCAAGCTACCCGTTTTGGCAATTACTTTTCCTTTGACCAATGGTGAAGTCAACCGATTGCGCAAAGTTCCTCCGATAAATCGATCATTTGCCCCTGCTACTGGAAGCCCCTGAACGTAAGTCGAATACCAGGGTGCCGAACGGACAAGAAATAAAAGCTCTGTCATTTGCGCAGACGTCACTTTATTGGAATGTGACATGCCGGACGCATCCTCGAATCGCCATTCCGAGCTATTAAGCCCAATAGAATCAGCAAATTCGCGCATGACGCGTAACCCTGCATTCCAACTGCCTTCTCCGTATTTTTGACGACCCATCGTCTTTGCCAGGATTTCAGCATGTGTATTGTTACTCAACTTCATGAATGGTTTCATCAAATCTTTGAGCGGCATGGAAGTTTTGACCGCAAGCACTTGTCCATCTGCAGGCGCTATTCCTCGACGCACCACTGATTTCGGAGAGAATTTAATGCCTTTGCTTGCCAAAGACTTTTTAAACACATCCAATGTATAAGCAGTCGGATTGGAAAGGGTCACCCATTCTTTTTTGCCAGAACTGCCGACGGGCACATTACCTGAGATAATAATGTTGTTTGTACCGCTTTGCCGTTTAATGGACAGTGTATTTTTCGAACCTTTCGGAACCGTATTGGTACGGTTTATCACTTTGACAATCCCAGTTTCTGGTGTCATTTTTACTTTAGCTTTATATCCTTTTTGGGTCGGGACAGCTTCGACAATGACAGTTCCCGCATCGTAATCTTTATTCGGAGAAAGCGTCAAGCCGGTAATTTGAGCCGCATAGTAACGGGATTCGTCACTCTTGTCAATGCTCGGGGAGAGTCTGACATCATCAAACCAATAGTCATCTCCTACAAGATTCCCGGTGATTTTTGTGACCCCTTGCTTTTTTAGCTGGGACGCAAACTGATCCAGATCTTGTTTTAACAACGTTGGGTCTCCCTGCCCACGTACGTACAGATTTCCCTGCAGAACGCCTTTTGAAATCGTCCCATCCGTCAACACTTCTGTCGTGAATTGGTACTCTTCACCAAGTGTATCCAGAGCTGCGGCAGAAGTTAGTAATTTAAGCGTAGAAGCTGGCGTGATCTTTTTATCAGCATCCGATTGATAGATAATTTCACCTGTTGATGCTTTTCTAATGGTCACACTACTATTGATCGCCTTCATGCGGCTATCCGACATAATCAGGTTAATCGACCGCTCTAAATTTGGATACGCGCTGGCGGCGTGTACTTCGGATGCCTCTGTTATCGGCGTGAACACAACGCCAATTGCTAGAAACATAGATAAGATGACAACTAGTACTCTACGTTGCAACTTCATTTCCCCTTTCTCAATTGTCATTCCTTTACAGTTTACCATGTTATCATTTATTGAGAAATAGATTCGTAGAACTTTTTTCATAATAAAACTAATTCTTATGCTCTAGGAAAATGAATAAATAAAGGATACATTCGACAAGAAAATGTATTCTTTGGCAATAAAACAATAAAAAAGACGACATTTCACAGAAAGGAAATGCCGTCTTTTATCATTTTTTATTTCTTTACGAGTTCTAATAGCAAGTCACAAACCAACTGATATATATTTTATTTCCAAGTACTCTTCGATGCCGAAATGGCTGCCCTCTCGGCCGATGCCACTCTGCTTAAATCCACCGAATGGAGCTTGTGGCGTGGATGGGAGGCCGTCATTCAGACCAACGACTCCGTATTCCAATTGTTCGCAAATGCGAATTCCATTTGTCAGGTTTTCAGTAATGACATAGGCAGCTAGCCCATAGTCGGAATCATTTGCCCTGCGGATTGCTTCCTCTTCCGATTGGAAAGTAACTATTGGCATCACAGGGCCGAATGTCTCCTCATGCATGCACAACATGTCATCGGTCACTCCGGATAATAGGGTCGGCTCAAAGAATAATCCGTCCTTTACAGACCCTCCTGCTTCTACCTTAGCACCTTTTGCTTTGGCATCGTCCACATGAGCTTGTACTTTCGCAACAGCCGCTTGATCGATAAGCGGACCAATCGTGATACCCTCTTCTAACCCGTTCCCTACTTTAAGCTCTTGTACTTTTTGAACGAGACGGGCCGTGAACTCTTCTACGATCGACTCTTGGACATATACCCGGTTGGCGCAGACGCAAGTTTGGCCGGCGTTTCTAAATTTAGTCGCCATGACACCGTCCACCGCTTTTTCGATCTGGCAATCATCCATGACGATCACTGGGGCATGGCCACCGAGTTCCAAGGAGATTTTCTTGACGGTATCCGCTGCTCCCCTCATAAGCAATTTTCCAACTTCTGTAGAACCTGTAAATGTCAATTTTGTGACGCGTTTATCTTGCTGCCACGCTTTGCCGATTGCGCTTGCATCTCCTGTCACTACATTGATTACGCCTTTTGGAATCCCTGCGTCCAGTGCGAGCTGGGCTAGTTTGATTGCGGTTAGCGGTGTTTGTTCTGCCGGTTTTATCACTACAGTACATCCTGCCGCCAGGGCTGGCGCTACTTTTCTAGTGATCATGGCAGCCGGAAAATTCCAAGGTGTAATGACAGCTGCCACTCCAACCGGTTGTTTATGCACAAAAATGCGCTTGTTCGGGCTGGAGGATGGGATTGTTTCCCCGTATATCCGTTTTGCCTCTTCTGCATACCAAGAAATGAACCCATTGGCATAAGCGATTTCTCCCCGTGCTTCCGCAAGCGGCTTTCCCTGCTCCTCCGTCATTGTCATGGCCAGATCGTCCGTAAACTGTTGGATTAAGAAATACCATCGCTGCAGTAGTTCACTCCGTTCATAGGCTGTTAATATGGACCATTGTTTAAATGCCGCGTGCGCTGCATCCACAGCAAGCTCCGCTTCTTTCTCACCGCCACGTGGGACTGTTGCAATTATTTCACCAGTAGCCGGGTTTTCCACTTCGATTACCGGCAAGGTTAATCCAGTTTTTTCTCCATTTATAATCATAGGATAGGTTTCCATTTAGACTCCTCCTTTACATGCTTTCTATTTTCTACTTTATCATTGTTACTTTCCCTATTCCTACTATCGTATACCCTTTTTAACCACAAATAATGAAAGTCATGCGTAAGGACCTATTGTTTCCCATAATCAATGCTTTCTTCGGCGAAACACGCAAACCGTATGCTACACTTAGTTTATCCCGCTAGTGTGTAACAGTGCATTAGCCCGATGGACGCACCTTATGGACGTCATCATCTTAACTATGAATGAGAAAGAAGGCAGTAAAATGGAAAGAAACGATGTCAAACTAACAACACTTACAACAAAAGGGGGATGCGGCTGCAAAATAGGTCCAGCAGATTTATCTCAGGTGCTTCGCACACTTCCTCCTGCACCATATGACGAGAATCTACTCGTCGGTTTGGATACAAGCGACGATGCAGGTGTGTATAAGCTGACAGACGATCTAGCAATTGTCCAGACGCTTGATTTTTTCACACCAATTGTCGATGATCCATATGATTTCGGTCAAATTGCGGCTACTAATGCCATCAGCGATGTCTATGCGATGGGAGGAAAACCGCTAACCGCCTTAAATATTGTGGCCTTCCCTATTTCCAAACTGGACAAAGAAATACTGACGGACATCTTAAGAGGCGCGGCCGATAAATTGAAAGAGGCCGGAGTTACACTAGTAGGTGGGCATTCTATCGATGACCAAGAACCGAAATTTGGATTAGCTGTAACAGGAACTGTCCATCCTAAGCATGTAAAAAGCAATGCCGGGGCACAGCCCGGTGATCAATTAATCCTAACAAAACCGATTGGTGTCGGAATTTACACAACATCTTTGAAGCACGGAGCCCTGAGCGAAGAGGAAGTAAAACAAGTGACATCCGTCATGACTACCTTGAATAAAACTGCTGCTGAAGTTATGGCACCATATGAAGTTCATGCTGCTACGGATGTGACAGGGTTTGGATTATTAGGACACGCAACGGAGATGGCTAAAGCGAGCGATGTTGGGATTCGAATCTTCTCAGCACAAGTGCCGGTTCTCCCTCGGACACGTGAACTTGCGGAGGCTGGAAGGATTCCTGGAGGTACAAAAAACAATTTGGCTCATGTGGAAGCGGATATCGCATTTGCAGAAACACTTGATCCAATTGACCGGTATATTTTATGTGATGCGGTGACATCAGGCGGACTGCTTATTTCAGTGCAGACCGAAAAAGCGAATGATTTGTTGCAAGACTTACGAAACCAAGGGGTCGATGCCCATATTATCGGAGAGATTACTGCGGAGAATCGGAAGAAGATAGAAGTCATCTAAGGTTATGCGAAGTGAAAGGTGAACAATAATGATACGAGATATTTCGTTAGAAGATTTAATGGAAATGCAACAACATGAGCGAATAACGACCGTCGATGTTCGCTCTCCGAAAGAGTACGAAGAAGCAACAATCCCTGGAAGCCTAAACATTCCTGTTTTTAACGACGAGGAACGTGCTGAAATTGGCACGCTTTATAAACAAGTGAGCCCTGAAGCAGCAAAAGAGCGCGGATTGGAAATATTTTCACAAAAACTCCCTTCTTTTATTAAAGCATTTAAAGAAATCGACGGGCCCACAACAGTATTCTGCTGGCGAGGCGGCATGCGAAGTAAAACGGCTGCTACTGTTTTGGAATTGATGGGCATCCATGTGAACCGGCTGAGCGGAGGGATTCGTACCTACCGCCAATGGATTGTAAAAGAACTAGAGAAAGAGGATTTTCCGCCCGAATTCATCGTTCTCGACGGCTATACAGGCACCGGCAAAACAACGATACTCCGACAGCTGGATAAACAAGGACTGCCGATTCTCGACATCGAACAACTGGCGGGACACCGCGGCTCCATTTTTGGCCAAATCGGACTGCAGCCGAACAATCAAAAGAAATTCGACTCACTCCTCGTTCATGAAATGAAAAAGCTAAGGGACAAACGCTTTGTCTTAATAGAAGGAGAAAGTAAACGGATTGGAAAAGTGCTTCTCCCTCCTTTCCTGTTCAACAAAAAAGAAAACGGCCGGCATGTCATCATCCACTTGCCGATTGAACAGCGGGTGCAGAACATTTTAGACGATTACGAGCCTTGGAACTCACCGGACCAGTTTCTCGATGCTTTCCAATTGATCAAGAAAAGAGTCAAGCCGGCTCTAGCGGTCGAGATCGAAGCTCATTTAGCGAATGAGGAATTTAAAAAAGCGGTTGAACTGTTGCTGCTGAATTACTATGATCCTCGCTATGAGCATTCTGCATTTACAAAACCAGGCGAAGCGATCGTTGTACATGCTGCCGACACAGAGGAGGCACTTACAAAAGTGGCAGAAATCTATGAATCGGCAATCGCTTCGGTCACTAGATAAACATCAGATTCCCTTTCAAGATGATTCATGTTTCCAACCAAACCATAAAAAGAGCGCAATTTCGTTACTCCCCTAACGAAATTGCGCTTTCTTTTGTATTATTAATTGTTTAAATCCGATCGGCTCTTCGGTTTTTCCATATGAGAAATTGTTCAATGACGACTGCTGTTATGGTGCCCGTAATCAACCCATTGGATAGAATGGCGGCAACAAGCCCTGGAAGTTTCGCAAAGCTGTCACTTGGAACGAACATCAGTCCAACACCAAGCATCAGACCGATCGCTACCACTTTATAGGCTTGTTGCTGATGTGGATCGGCCGAGAGTTCATGGAATGCCATTTCTACCATTTTTGAAAAGATGGCGAAGGTTACCGCATAAGCAACCGGTGCAGGCAATGCTGCGAACGTTGCCATTACGGCAGGAAACAAGGTCATCACAACGATAATTCCACTGCCAATAATAAAAGGTTTTAATGAGGCCATCCGAGTCGCTCCGACGAAACCTGCTGAACCGGATATCGGCACGGGGCCAATAGCTGAAAACAAACCAGCCAGCATATGATTGATGCCTGATGCAATCGAACCTTGCCTCACACGATCCTTCGTTTCAATCGAAAACGACTGCTTTAAAAGGTTTTCCATTACCCGTATGGAAGCCATCATGTTTGCAATCAATAACAATGTTATGAAAAGTGCAGTTACTGCCATTCCGCCATCCCACACAGGCTTCCCATATACAAGAATGTCAGGAAAGTCGATCACTTTTTCGGAAAGCGCTGAAATAGCCGGGGCTTTCCCAATAGCTAAAAATAGCAGCCAACCAATTAAAATCGCAAGCAAAACAGAATAGCGGGAAATCCAGCCCACTTTGTGATTCATCATGATAAACATAAGGATGACTATGATGATACTGCCACATACGACCCGGATATCAATTGCATCTCCTGCGTTTTCGATACCTAGCATCCCCTTGACAAATGTCCCGCTTAACTGCAAGATCAGCAGCATTAAATAAGTAAAGGTGACTGCCGGGGTAAACAGTTTTTTCATCTTGCCGACTAGTCCTAAGACCGCAAGCAGAATGAATAATACGCCACTATAAATCATCCCGCTCTGCAACGTCTGCAATGCATCTTCCTTTGTTGCATACAACACGCCGACCATCCCTGCATAGACGACAAAAATCCCCCACCATAAGCCGGCCGGTCCTTCATTAATCGGCATCCGATGGCCAACGACAGCTTGTACAATACAAGCCAAGCCCAGGACAAACATAGTTCTTTGGATGAAAAGGGCTGTCTCCGCCGCATCCATTCCGAAGACATGACCAATCGCAATAGGTGCTGCGATCGATGAGGCAATCAGAAAGACGGCCCATTGTAATCCGCCTGCTATATGTTTCATTCCATCACCTCATTCCGTACTAACTAATAATTCCGTTTTACAGTATACCACGTTCTTTGCCAATCATTGATTACAACAATTTTTCAATATAATCCATGCTATTTATTCCTCTACAAGCAAAAAAGTTGCCCCTGTCTCTTTTGAAAGACGAAAGGGCAACCCATCTTTTAGTTCTCTTGAATAAATGGAACAACCGCTTCCATTAAACCTTTTGCTAATGGCAAATCAGGATTCGTGTAGGTCGCGATGTTTTCTTCCCGGTTTTCTGATGAATCTTTTAATACATGGTTCATATTCGGCACGATAACCATCTTAGACTCTGGTTTTGCTTGATGTAAGGCTTCCGCGTCTGCGGGAACAACTTGCAAATCACGGTCACCATTGATGACGAGTACTGGAATAGAAAGCTGTTTCAACGAATCAACTGGGTCATAAGCCATCATCGACATCATATATGGTTGGACTGATGGCCTGAATACCGCATTTAATTCTTGAGGAACATCCTTCACCGCATGGCCCGCTTTCAATTGATCTAAAATATCAAACGCCTGCTGTTGCAATTCATCCGGCAATGCTTCTTTCAACTGCTCTTTCAACACGGCGTCCATCGGCCTTCCTATGCCAGCCAAGGAGACGAATAGATCGGCATCTGCTTTCTTAGCAGCCACCATGCCGACCAGAGAACCTTCACTATGGCCGATGATGCCGACTTTATTAAAACGGCTATCTTTTTTCGCCCAATCAGCGAAAGCTGTAGCATCCTCAATAAAATCATCCAAACGAATGTCCTCTTCTTTTGTCACGAGTGAACGATTATCCCCGATACCGCGTTTATCAAAACGAATAGAGGCAATGCCTTGATCTGCTAATGATTGGGCTACCATTTTAAGACTGTCGTTGTTCCCTGCCATCACCTCGGAATTACCGTCTTTGTCAGTTGGTCCAGAACCGGCAATGATGATCATGACGGGAAATGGCCCTTCCCCTATTGGTTCAACTAGCAAGGCTGACATTGTCCCACCTTTCACATCCACATCAATCCGCTGGCCAAGTTCTGGTCCTCGAAGCTTCAATTGGAAAGGGAACTCTTGCCCGGCCTGCGTAAATGTTCCGGCAAATCCAGCTTCGTCTTGTACGCCCTGGAACTCCATTTTTTGCCCCTGCAAGGTCATCTCCATCGTTAACTCAGAATCCTTACGCTCTACTTTTGATAACTTGTAATCATATAAACCTTGTGCAGGAATGCTGATTTGCCCACCTGTTCCATCTATGGTTATAGTAATCGGCAACGTTTGGCCAGCTACATCAATCGCCCCGTCCCAGATCCCTTCAATTTCACTCAAATCGCCATCTCCCTCCTTTAGCTTTTCCGTTCCTTTTTCATTTCCGCATGCAGTCAATGCCACCAAGGCAAAAGCGACCAGCAGGAATGCCAAATATCTTCTTCTCATTCATACCACCTCTTTTGTTATATATTAAGTATAACAAGATGAAATGATATTGCCAAATAAAAATAGAGAATTCTCCACTATCGAATTCTCTATCCTATTCAAATTATGTTATTTGATGAAGAATCCGTCCGATTTCGACCATTCGCAATAGATGACATCATGCGGATCGGAAAAACCTTCTCGTGTCAATTCTTGACGAAGCCACAATTCAGTTTTTCCAATAGCATGCAAGACCTCCTGCTGAATTTGTCCTTCATCAATGAGCAGCACACTTGGAGAGTCTTCTCTTTTGTTTATATCCAAGTCCCCACAAGTAACAGGTTTATATTTCGCGTATTGATTTATTGAAATATCTCCGCCTGGTTCAAGAAAGAGATCTTTCACCTCTCGTAAGGAAAATATGCCTTGCTGCCGAAGCATTGTGCGCAACTGTTCCATCTCTAATTGATTTTTGTTCATTAAGTGCAAATTGATTTCACCATCAACAATGAGATGATCAGGCTCCCCTTTTAATAATGCTCGGACCTTATTGGATTTTGTCACAAGTTTTTCAATCACATAAATCGCTGCAACCCACACACCTAATGAGAAAAGAAATTGCCAAATTGAAATCTTTGGATTATATAAGGTCTCTTCCAAAATCCCGCCGAACATCAACAAATAGATCATGTCATAAGGAGTCATTTCAGCTAAATGTTTTTTTCCAAGCGCCCGAATGACAATCATGAAAGCAATTAAACCGGTAACTAGCTTCAATCCATTAATCACATAATCCATCAGAAAAACCTCCTATTCTTCCTTGTAAAATAGGTACCCATTTACAGCTTGCCTGACACCGGGATACCAAACTGTCACATAGTTCGACAAGCTTGTAATCATTGTGTAATGTTTCAGTTTTGTCATGCGGGGTATTTTATTGTCAGCTCGATAAACTTTTAATAAACCAGGAGGCGTATAGTTATGGTACAAAGACGTGTAGTTGGTTATTATAATACGGAAGCGGAAGCAGTTGCAGCAATCGAGGATTTAAAGCGACAAGGTTACAATTCTAATGATATTTCAATCATCAGCAAAAACGAGCAGCAAGTAGATTATATTGAGGAAGAGACAGGTACACACGCTGCTGACGGTGCCGCAACAGGCGCTGCGACAGGTGGAGTCCTTGGCGGTCTTGGCGGTGTCCTTGCCGGAATCGGAGCTCTCGCCATTCCAGGTGTCGGCCCGATCATCGCGGCTGGCCCGATTGTTGCCGGAATTACCGGAGCGGCAGCCGGCGCTGGTGTCGGCGGACTTGCCGGCGCATTAATTGGAATGGGCATTCCTGAAGACGAGGCAGAGAGATACAACCAGTATTTCGATGAAGGAAAAATCCTAGTTCTCGTTGATGGAGAATACACTGATTTTGATCACCGCGCTGAATATCCAGATCGCCCACTTGTATAAATAATATGAAAAAGGGTTCTCCATTTCCGGAGAACCCTTTTTCTTTTATTAATAGTATGGTGAGATTAAAATATAAACGAGGACGCCTGTGAAACTGACATAGAGCCATAAAGGCATAGTCCACCTTGCAATTTTCCGGTGCCTGTCGTGCTCACGGTTCCATGCACGGGTTACAGTTGTCAAGACGAGTGGAACGATGACAGCAGCCAGCACGATATGGGTAATGAGGACGAAATAGTAGATGCCCGCCAGAACCCCTTCCCCCCCATACGGTGTAGAAGGCGATAAGTAATGGAACGCTACATATGTAACAAGAAACAGAGAAGTAGTGACTAGCGCAGCGTTAATAAAACGCTGGTGGACGTTAATATTCCTTTTTTTGATTGCTACCAGTGCCGCCACTAGAAAGAGAAACGTAAACGAATTAAAAATCGCATTTAATAAAGGCAATATGGTTACATCAAAAGCTTGAAAATCCTCGACGCCCGGAAGACGGGACAAGAGACCGATCGCTCCGATTAAAACAACGGAGATGCCAATGATCAGCGGCTTATAATTGCGTTTTCTAAAGGATTCTCCTCCGGTATATGATTTCATTTCCTAACAACTCCTCGAGGTTTGTTCATTTCTGAAAAAATCAGCTAAATTCAGTTTATCATAGATTAACCACAGCGGAACGAATGTTCACAGGGATGTCATGATTCAGTTTATTTACTGAATATCAGACTGCTGTAAATTCCCGTAGTCTACGTGAATTCTCAAAGCTGGCAGAACAAGCTGTTCAGGGTCCTAAACGATCCGCTCAGTCAAAGGCATTACAGTTGAGTCTGCATTGATGTAATTGAATATTTCCGTCGGTATCAGTGGAGAAATTGGTCTCTATCGAAGAGAGTGTTCCTTCTGCCGTCAGTTTAGCAACCTTGTCTGTTTACCTTAAGGTGTTGCAGTCGCTCTTTAAAATAAAATAGCCCCCGAACCGTGAAGCTCGGGGGCTATTACAATTATAAAGGCAACAAACGGACGGTATCCTTGTTTTTCAGCCCTTCAATCATCTGAATCCATCTCTCTGGCTTATTTGATAAGACAGAGTAATAGTCAGTAAGGAAATCAACAATTAGAGTGGCTGGAATTTCATTTGATTCTTCTAGTGGCATGAAACAGAAATCTAGCCCTTCAACTGCTTCCCCATCATTTTTCCAGGAAGGATGCACATAGTCGAAGTCCAGGCGCTGGTATCCCAAATGGGAAAGCACTTCACGACGAACGTATGGATTCATCGCCATGATACCACCAAAATCAAAATCCTCTCGTTCGTAAGGATCATAGATTTCCGCAAACATGCCGAATAGTTCTTTGCCGTTTTCCTTCGCTAGGCGTTTCAAGTCTTCTTCCCGTTGCTTTGCAAGAAAGCGACCAATCCCTTTTCCAGAAGATCCGATAATCGTAAAATCAGTCATAGCAATATTCCAGTGTGGATAATAACGATATTCGGTAGCCCCGACGACTTCTCCCTCTTCGACTGCGACAAAGACACGGATGCCTGGATCTTCAAGTGGCTCTTTCCAAAGGTCAAATTCCAGCACTTCCTCTGGCGGAAAAACTTCACCTAGTAATGTATGCATTTTGGCGAACAACGGATCTTCTATCGACGTGATTCTAGTAAATTCCATTTTCAAGTATCCCCTTATTTTCAATCTATTGAGTAAAACGGATTTTTCCATTCCATTAAGAGCGCGTAATTTTGTGATTCATCATCTTCCAAGTAATTTTGCATAACACGCAGAGGCGTTCTGCCACATTTGAGCAAGAAGGTGAGAACCGGATCACGCAACGTTCCGTTCACTACTTGTTCTGTATATTCTTCTGGCGTCATTTGTTCGGCGTATTTTCCGTACCCCGGCATCCTACCGCCGCCTAGTAGTCTCTTCAGATTAAGCTTAACGACGAGCTGGTACATGGCCTGCATCATAATTTGGCCCAGTCCGGCTTTCCTAAAAGCGGGATGTATGCAAATATCCACTATATATAATGTATCTCCATTTGGATCATGGTTACGGATATAGCCATTGTCTGTTACCTGTTCCCACGTATGATCTGGATGATCACTATCAAAAGACAGTAAAAGGCTTGTAATGGATCCAACAATCCTGCCATTATATTCAACACAAACCGCTCCTTCTGGAAAACGGCTGACATGTTGCGCGAGCTGATCACGATTCCACCAAAGCTCCTCGGGAAATGGCGGAGGAAAACATTCGCTTTGCAAATGAATCATTGCATCTGAGTCTTGCATCGAATAATTCCGTACAACAACAGGGATAAAACTCCCCTCGACAGGGACTAAAATGTCACTGCGGTACATCGTTGCCAGCACCTCGCAATGCATTTGTCCCCCAATCGGTATACAGATCTGTCCGGCGATCACGCCATGTTGTGACGGATCCTTTTTCCCTTACTTCATATAACAAGGAAAGATCCAAGTCAGCTGTCACCAGCATATCATTATTTAATTCCCCTTCCGCCGCAAGACCTTTTGGAGGGAATGGAATGTCGTTTGGCGTGATGATGGCGGCCTGGCCAAAATTTGCACGCATTAAATCAACGGTCGGCAGGGAACCTACTGTTCCAGTCAGTACGACATAGACTTGGTTTTCGATAGCCCTTGCGTGACTTGTATAGCGCACCCGATGGAATCCATGCCTGTCATCTGTACAAGATGGACAGAAAATAACATCCGCACCTGCAGCCTTCACCATTCGGACGATTTCCGGGAATTCGATATCGTAGCAAGTAA
>NZ_BQYK01000010.1:0-4655 GCF_023168145.1 Sporosarcina sp. NCCP-2222 | reverse complement strand
TCTGGGAAGAATAAAAATGCGACATTATAAAGGCGCCCCTCACGCTCTATGACATGAGTGCCGCCGATGATATGCATATTATATTGAGTGGCCAGCCTCTTAAACAATTCGAGATACTGGTCCGTAAAACCCGGCAACGCCTCGATCGTCAATGCCTTTCCGTCTGCATCACCAATAGAAAGCAGCTGCGTCGTGAAAAATTCCGGGAATAAAACGAATTCGGCATCATATTCCTGTGCATTCCGGATGTAATGCTCGCATTGATCAGCAAAGTCCTGGAATGCACGGATAGAATGAAGATGATATTGCACAGCAGAAACGCGAAGTTTCATTCAACTAACCCCCCTAGTAAAATAAAATGACATAGTAGCAACATCATAATATATGCCAGAGGGAAAGTCATGCTTTATTTCAATAATTCTACTACTCAGCACTGCGATTGCGCATCGTTCTAGATAAGAAAGCTTTTGTTCTTTCTTTTTTGGGATTCCCAAAGAGTTCATCAGGACTGCCCTCTTCCACAATTTCACCTTGGTCCATGAACAAAACGCGATCTGCGACATCTCGTGCAAATTCCATCTCGTGCGTAACAACGATCATTGTCATATGCTCCTTGGCAAGCTCTTTCATGACATCCAGCACTTCCCCGGTCAGCTCTGGGTCAAGAGCTGAGGTCGGTTCATCAAAGAGAAGAATTTCTGGATTCATCATTAACGCACGGGCAATGGCAACACGCTGTTTTTGCCCGCCTGATAGCTTCGAAGGAAATACATCAGCTTTGTCGGAAAGCCCCACTTTTGCTAGTAAATCCATTGCCCGCTTCCGATATCCCTCTTCTGCTCGCTGCTTTACTAGTTTTGGGGCTAGTTCAAGGTTTTGAATAACCGTTAGGTGCGGGAACAAGTTGAACTGTTGAAAAACCATACCCATCTTAGATGTAATTTCCTTCAGGTGTTTTGCTTTTGCATACTGCCCGTTCAGTACTAAATTTTCTCCTTGAATGGCGATCGTCCCACCTTCCACTTCTTCCAAGTGGACTAAGCTGCGCAGCATCGTGCTTTTCCCAGAGCCAGATGGACCGATCACCGCAATGACTTCATTACGCTCTACTTCAAAGGAAATACGTTTGAGTACTTCTAATGGCCCAAATGATTTTTTTAGTTCTTTCACTTCAACGACTGCCATGCAGGACACTCCCTTTCCTCTTACTATTATTCAAAACGCATGCGGCGTTCCAACCATTTGAAAAATAACGTCAACACCATAGTGATGAGCAAGTAAATGAGGGCCGCTACAAAAAATGGGACAATCGTGAAATCTCGATTTACAGCTGTTTGTGCAAAGTGGAGCAATTCAGGGACTGCAACTGCATAAAGCAGAGCGGTATCCTTAACAAGTGTCACTGATTCATTGGCAACTGCCGGCAAAGCAATCCGGAACATCTGAGGCAAAACAACCTTGGTCGTCGTCTGCCAGCGATTTAACCCCAGCACTTGAGCTGCTTCGTATTGCCCTTTGTCAATTGCAAGAAGGCCACCCCTGAAAATCTCTGCAAAATACGCAGCATAATTCAAGATGAAACCGATACAAGCAGCAACAAATCGGTCCAGCACAAGATAGTCACCTACAACGGGCAGCAGAGGCAACCCGAATACAATAACAAGCAATTGAAGCAAGAGCGGAGTGCCGCGCATCAGATAAATATAGGAATGAGCCAGCCAGGCGACCGGTTTTATGGAGCTCCGTACCGCTAAGGTAAGCAAAAATCCGAGTGGTATGGAAGCGATGATAGCAATTATAAAAAGCAGGATCGTCGCTTGTGCTCCTTCTAGCATCGGTTTTAAAATCGTCAGCAAATAATCCAAAGACATTTATGACACTCCTTCAGTAAAATCAAAAAGGGTCCCTCACGGAAACCCTTCCGACTAGATTATTTTAAAACTTTATCTTCACCAAACCATTTTGTTGAAATTTCTGCAGCCGTACCATCCTCGTTCATTTTATCGAGCGCGGCTTGGAGCTTTTCAAGCAATTCATCATTTCCTTTTTTAACACCAATACCATATTGCTCAGGAGAGAGTGTTTCATCGAGCACTTTGAATGTGCCTTCTTCTTTAGACATATAATAATCGATGACCACTTGGTCGATGATGACAGCATCAACTCGTCCTGTTTTCAAGTCTGTCAATGCAAGGACATTGTCCGCATACTCAGAAGTACCTTTTATTTTTGATTTAATCGGATTCGCATCTAAAGCATCCGCAGCGGAAGAAAGGGCTTGAAGTCCGACTGTCTTCCCTTCAAGGTCACTTAAATCCTTAATTGGTGAATCTCCCAAAGTCGCTACAACTTGCGCATTTTCCAAATACGGCTTTGTGAAGAGCACCTTGCCTTTTCTATCTTCAGTGATTGTGTACCCATTCCAAATCAAATCAATACGTCCGCTGCTCAGTTCTGTCTCTTTGGTCTTCCAGTCGATCGGCTGGAATTTTACGTCCATTCCCATATGTTCTGCTGCCGCTCTAGCATAATCTATATCAAAACCTACTAATTCATTCTTTTCATCTCGGAAACCCATAGGAGCAAATTTGTCATCTACGCCAATAACGAGCTGATTATCCGCATCCTTTGAAGTATTAGAACTTCCGCAGGCCGCCAACAAACCGAGGGCCAAAATGGTTATCATTAAAAAAGCAATTTTTCTTTTCATAAAAACAATCCCCTTTTCTCTTCAACACTTTAACGTGTTAACGTATTAGTAATATAACATGCATTCCCCTGTTTGTGAAGTGGACAAACGATAGTCGAAATATTAAATATAATCACTCGCAAAGTACGTGAGTTTACTTGCTTCGACTATCGGGTAGAGTAAAGGAAGTTTCTATACAACATGAACAGGAGGATTTCATATGACAAAAGAAACGGACAACAGATTGTTCATGGAAAATGAACAAGGGAAGGATTTCCTCAAAACAGAATCGGATAAACAGCTGATCGAAGACGTCGATATATCCCCTAGTTTTGTAAGCGAAGAAGGCGATGGTAAAGATCTTGAGGGTATGTTTCCTGAAACCGGCATGAAGCATAGTGCATACCAAGATGAATTCTCACATGAACCTGTTATCAAGCACGGAAGAACAGAAGAAGATGAAATTCTAACAGATAATGAAGAACAATAAAACAGCTGCTTCGCCTTTTTAATAGGCGAAGCAGCTGTTCAGTCTTTATAGGGATCAAACTCGTTAGCACCGGCCATACAAACCCCAACCGGCCTTAGCACATGTAATATTTCGATCGTCTCCTCATGCGCATCCAGTACTGACTGCAACTGACGGTAGACAAAAGGACTTTCATCCGTCCCCCCGCCGCGCAGCTCGACTCCGAACTGCGCGACCGCATCTGCCATCTGCTTTTCAGATATTTGTCCGCCAGTTCGTTTTTTTGTCTTCCAATTCATTTTGCCTGCCGCCTGTGTACGGCTCATAATTCTGCCGGCTCCATGGACGGTACTATAGAAGGCATCCTTATTCGCTTCATTGTCCTTGCCCCGCACTATGACAGAAATATCTCCCATACTGCCTCCAATGAAGCCTAATTGGCCAGGAGCCGACGGAGTTGCACCTTTACGGACAACCATCCGTTCCTTCCCTTCGTGAGTTTCCTTCCAGGCAAAATTATGATGGTTATGAACTTCCATTAAAGACTTTGCCCCTACTATCTCCAGCACTTGATCCATCACTACGTCTCTGCCGGCATACGCATATTTCCCAGCAAGTTTCATGGCTCGATAATACATATCACCTAGTTCCGTTTCCAAATCCACTAAAGTAGGTGCTTGCTCCATAGTCTCACCCGGTGCCCGTTCTGAGAACTTTCTGCCGTTCGCCAAATTTAGAAAACCACTTGCTGTCTTATGGCCAAACCCACGGCTTCCAAAATGGTTTGCAATCCATACATCTCCGGTCTCTTCCTCAATTAGAAGGTCAACATAATGATTTCCGGCTCCAACCGTGCCAAGCTGATCAGCCGCCAGCTTCTTCAGCCGATCATGCTCCTGCTGGCCAATTCGCTTATAGACATCCCAGTCTGGATCTTCAAACACTGCATGGTCAACAGTCTCTGCATTTTTCCGGCCCATGCCAAAAGAAATCCGGGTTGCGATTGCATCCATAATCTTTGGCATGTCATTTTGTATATCGTGCCACTTCATCTCTGTGCGTACCGCCTTGTTGCCGCACGCAATATCGTAGCCAACCCCTGAAGGAGATAATTGGCCATCATAAACAACGACTCCCCCAACTGGCTGGCTATACCCATAATGCCCATCTGCACATAGCACGCCACCTACAACGTTGCCGGTATTCAAACAATTGTCAAACTGCCGCAACGTCTGCTCCTCGTGCTCCCCGAACACACGCTTCTTCATTCCCTCAACTCCTGAACTTGTTTGTAGATTACTATTATTTCATATGGCAGAATGAATAGAAACCAATATGAGAATGCATAACAGTTTCGGTACCACTACTTCAGCAATCGATTCAGATTGTTAAAAGATCAGGGTACAAAAAGAAAAAACCCTTACTTTGAAGTGACCCCTAAAAGTTAGACACGATATTGCTTCAGGCAGCTTGGGTAAAATGAGTTCGGTATTGTAC
>NZ_BQYK01000009.1:152256-169596 GCF_023168145.1 Sporosarcina sp. NCCP-2222 | reverse complement strand
GTTTTATTCGTGTCTCAATCGAAACACACTCACAAAACCGTGTCCACTTTTTATACTACCTTCAGAACCACTCGTATATGCCGGGGACCGCTCATTTCATGCGGCGAACCGCTCGTATCATGTCACGAACCTCTCCTATAATTCCAAGTAATTTCTTGATTGGTCAAAGGCATGCAGCGCGCCATTGAGCAAGCAGCGGCAGAAGAATCCCCGCGTTTCTTGTCAAGCGGGTAAAAAACGGCTCGAATTTCCTTAGAGCTCTTGTATCGCATCTTAAATGCTCTCAAAATGCTAGGAAGCCATTAAAAAAGAACACAAAATACAAAGGTAAACTCTTAATTCATCCTAAAATGTATGAATGCAAATTATAAATGCTTTCTTTTTGTGAGCTCTAGTTGCCAAAAAAGTTTTTCGTTGAACTGCCGAAAATCAGGATTTGAAGCAAAATAGCCTATGAAAACTTCGATTTGAGGCAAAACAGCCTCTGATAATTTGACCTTTGTTCAGACTATTCCATTTATTGATTGGGTAGTTTAAGCTTAAGATAGGAGGTGGAGGAGAATGATTTATAAAAAAAGGAGTGCGCCACTAGAAATTGAAGGTTTGATTACTTTGGGAAGGAGGATTTCAAAGGAGCATCCAATTCGAAGTGACATGATGAAAAGGTTATATAACCTGCAGGCCGGATATAGTGGTGAGAAGCAATATGATCGGTATATGACCGAATTTAAGCCAGCTTATCCGCATGCGATATTGCATGATATTTGTTTGAAAGAAGATAATATTTATTTCCAGATGGATTCGCTGTTGATTACCCCATCAAGGATTGTCATAACAGAAGTGAAGAATTTGGCTGAGAAAATAATCGTGAAAACAAAGCCTCTCCAGTTTATCAAAGAGATGCAAACGGGCGAGCGGGTTCCTTTTCGAAGTCCAATTACTGAGTTGGATCGCAAAGTCTATCTGCTAAGACTGTGGTTGAGTCGTAGGCGAATAGACATTCCCATTGAAGGCATTGTTACATTTGCATACAATAACGAGCTGCACTTCGAGGAAGATCCCCCTGTCGATTTAATCTTCACGTATGAAATAGCAGCTTATCTACGTAACCTAATATTGGAGCGGGAAATTCTTGATAAGCAGACCATACATAAGTTGGCTAATGAAATAGTCAATGCGCACCAGCCATACGATCCCTTCCCGCTGAGTGAGCGATATTCGCTGAACCATGCGGAAATTCTCCCGGGCGTACAATGTCCATCTTGCCATCTACTCTCTATGCGGTGGGAAAGACGGAGATGGAGATGTTTACCATGCGGCCAAATTGGTAGAAACGAGCACCGATCCGCTGTTCAGGAATGGTTTTTCATAAAGAAAGACACAATAACCAATCAGGAGTTTCGAGATTTTACTCTATTGGATAACCGACATACGGCGAAATTATTGTTAGCCGGAATCCCCCAACTAAAGATGGTCGGTAAGAGTAAAGGTAGCTTTTACAGAATCAAATAAGGTGTTAGGGGGCTCTTCTGGAGGAGAGCTCTTTTTCAATTTATTTTCTGATTCAACCATGTGTTCGTAAATGGTTTCAAAGCCCTCGTATAAACGTCGAACCGCTCGTATAGGCTTTCGAAGCCCTCGTATAATCAGCCGAACCGATCATATAAGTTTCCGAAGCCCTCGTATCCTCTATCCTCGGCTAACCACACAAACACATCCAACGAATAATTCACCTCCCCTCCACAACACCTCCCACCAAACCAACTCTTAATTTCCTTTTTCCCTCTTTCTCCCTTCGCATATCTCGCAAACTTGCCGCATACGATAAAGGAAGAAATGGAGCTGACAGGAAAGGAAGAGGGCGTGCACGAGCAAATTCGGAGGCGATGCGTGCGCCTCGGCAAAATGTTGCTGGAGACTGGACTTACCGTACGGGCACTGGCAAAAGCGACAGGCTACTCCAAAAGCACGGTCCACAAGGATTTGACGGAACGGTTGCCGAATGTCGATGTAGAGCTGTCGGAGGAAGTCGCCAAAGTTTTGGCCTATCATAAGTCTGTCAGACATTTAAGAGGCGGTGAAGCAACACGGATGAAGTGGATGAATGAACATAATAAGGCTCGGAATGGGTGAGATGAAGAGACGGGGACGCGAACATCCGGCGGATACCCTGTCTTTTTTTTATGTTGCCCATAATCCAGCGGGACTGTTTTCAGCTCCATTAAGATGGAACTAAAATTATTAAAAAAATGAAGGTTTCGCTCTCATCATACATATCAAAAGAATCCCTTTTCACTCTATCAAAATTTGTGACGAAAATACTAAATTCACTTTCAAAATATGGTTGAATTATATGTTCAATACATTATGTCTATGCTACAATTATAAGTTAGTAGAGTATGTTCGAGACAGACATGTCCAGGATAATGGAAGGGGTATCGTGAAAAATGTTCGCTAAAGATATCGGAATTGACCTTGGCACGGCCAATGTGTTGATTCACGTGAAAGGGAAAGGGATTGTGCTAAATGAACCATCCGTTGTCGCGATAGACAAGCAGTCGAGTCGTGTATTGGCGGTTGGAGAGGAAGCTAGTAAAATGGTCGGACGGACACCGGGCAATATTATTGCCATTCGCCCGATGAAAGATGGCGTGATTGCTGATTTTGATATGACAGAAGCAATGCTTCGGCATTTTATTAATAAATTGAACGTCAAAGGATTTTTATCCAAACCGCGTATTCTGATTTGCTGCCCGACAAATATTACAAGCGTCGAGCAGAAAGCGATCCGTGAAGCGGCTGAAAAATCGGGTGGAAAGAAAGTCTATTTGGAAGAAGAGCCGAAAGTCGCAGCGATCGGCGCCGGCATGGATATTTTCCAGCCGAGCGGGAATATGGTTATTGACATCGGTGGCGGCACGACGGATGTTGCCGTCCTGTCGATGGGGGATATTGTGACGTCCCAGTCGATCAATGCTGCTGGCGATATGTTCGACGACGATATTATTCAGTTCATCAAGAAGAAATATAAGCTGCTTATTGGGGAGCGTACGGCGGAGTCCATCAAAATGACAATTGGCACGGTCTTCCCGGGTAGCCGCAAGGAAGAGATGGACATCAGGGGACGTGATATGGTGACAGGATTGCCGCGCACGATCACGATCCATTCGGAAGAAGTATTGGAGGCGCTGACGGAATCGGTAAGCTTGATTATCCAGTCGGCCAAAAATGTTTTGGAGAAAACGCCGCCGGAATTGTCCGCTGACATTATTGATAGAGGCGTCTTTCTGACAGGCGGCGGGGCATTGCTGCATGGCATTGATCAGCTGCTCGCGGAAGAATTGAAAGTTCCTGTTTTTGTTTCAGACAATCCACTAAGCTGTGTAGCTATTGGCACGGGGCTTTTGCTTGAGAATATTGACAAGGTCAAGGGGCACTACTAATCAAATCGCAAAGCCTCTCAAAAGGCTTTACCATACGAAGGAGGCGGACGTATGTTCCGTGGATTTTACACAGTCGGCTCCGGCATGATTGCCCAGCAACGCAGAACCGAAATGCTGGCTAACAATTTGGCAAATGCGAATACACCAGGATTTAAAGCAGAGCAGTCCTCCATCCGTTCTTTTCCGGAAATGTACATGTCGAGCATAAATGCCGCGCGTATTCCGACAAAAGAAGGATTGCAGCTCAAAGGATTGTCCCCAGTAGGACCGATCTCAACCGGCGTTTATATGCAGGAAACGCTTCCGCTCTTTGCACAGGGGCAATTAAGAGAAACAGGCTTGACCACAGATGTTTCCCTTGTAGACGGCGCGTTACCGATTGATCCGGAAACAGGAAAAGCCGGAGCGATCTTTTTCAGATTGGCGAATGGGAATGGACAAGAAGTCTACACGAAAAATGGTAACTTTACGATGGATGCTCAAGGCTACCTAACGAATCCGATGGGGTATTATGTCCTAGATTCAGCAGGACAGCGAATCCAGCTGCCAAATGACGACTTCCGTCTGACGAGCGAAGGCGATATAATGGTAGGGGAAACGACAGCTGCTACACTTGGCGTCGCCTACGCAGCACAGCCGGAAACCTTGCAAAAACAAGGGAATGGCCTGTTTTCTTCCCAAGGCGGTAACTTGCCGGATGCGAGTGGCATGGCGGAGATCGGCTATTCATTCCAGCAAGGTTATTTGGAAGGATCGAATGTCGATGCGGGAAGCACAATGACAGATATGCTGGCGGCCTACCGGGCTTTCGAAGCGAATCAAAAAATCTTGCAGGCATATGATCGAAGTATGGAAAAAGCGGTCACGGAAATCGGACGGGTCAATGGATAATTGAGTAACACGGAAAGCCTTTACGTTCTGGCGTAAAGGGGAAAGGAGCCGGACTGCAATATGATACGAACTATGACAACCGCAGTCAACACGATGACACAACTGCAACAGAATATAGATATGATCGGCAACAACCTCGCGAACTCGGCAACGAACGGCTATAAAGCGAGCGGAGCCAATTTTCACGAGATGCTGTATCAGCAGTTCAACAACGACAAGGCCGATACAGCACAGCGTCAAACGCCAGCGGGCATACGCTATGGCGTCGGAGCTGTGTTAGGACCTGCGATGATGAACTGGAAACAAGGTTCCTTGCAGGTGACAGGGCGAGATTTGGATTTCGCTTTAACCGAACCAAAACAATATTTTAACTTGCTCATGCCAGGTGAAAATGGAGAGCAGACTGTGTATACGCGCCAGGGAAGCTTCTATGTTTCGCCGGTGGACGGCGGGCGCTTTATGCTTGTGAACGGTGACGGTTATCCGGTCGCCGACAGTGCTGGGAATGCAGTCAGCTTCCGAGATGACGTAAAACAATATGCCATGCGTCCAGGCGGCGTTCTGGAAGTGACACAGAACAATGGAACTGTGGAAACGATCCAATTAGGAGTGACCGTGATGGAGCGGCCGAACCTCATGTCACGCTTGTCTGACACGTTGTTCGCTCTGCCTGCCAATTTGAATGAACTTGGCGTGGCTGCAGGCGATGTAGTAACAGAATTAAACGGTGCAGACCGCGCAATCATAGGCATGGAAAATCAAAAATTGGAAGCGTCGAACGTCAATTATGAGAAAGAAATGACGGATCTCATTAACGTTCAGCGCTCCTACCAATTCAATGCACGGACAATCACATTGGCCGATCAAATGCTTGGTCTGATCAACAATATACGATGAGTTCTGATAGGGAGTCTTTATTATGTTAGATGAAAAACGGAATAATCCGGAATGGAATCAAACAAGTCAAGAAACCACGGTGAATTCCCGTGTGGCGGCAACACGAGCGGCCAGGAATCGACAGGGGAAGAAACCGGACACGGCACAAGAGGAACGAGTCAAAAATAAATTTTGGGTTCAAGTACGAATTCTTCCCATCTGGCTCCGCATTATCTTGGTCCTGCTCCTGCTAGTCGGAGCGGCATTGGTCGGGGCCATGATCGGTTACGGGTATATCGGCGATGGCAGCCCAGGCGACGTACTCAAAAAGGAGACATGGACGCATGTTCTTGATATTATGAGAGGAAATGGACCATAACCCAAACATTACATAGGCCAAGGAGAGACGGTACATGCTAACTGCACAACAAATACAAGAAATCCTTCCGCATCGCTATCCATTCCTATTGGTGGATCGTATTTTAGAGATGGAAGAAGGAAAAAAAGCAATCGGATTAAAGAATGTAACGATTAATGAAGAGTTTTTCAATGGACATTTTCCAGGGTACCCGGTTATGCCGGGAGTGCTGATTGTAGAGGCACTTGCCCAAGTCGGTGCGGTAGCTATGCTTTCCAAAGAAGAAAATCGCGGACGCATTGGTTTTCTGGCTGGAATCGATAATTGTCGTTTCAAACGTCAAGTGACACCTGGCGATACATTGCGCTTGGAAGTGGAAATCACAAGAATGCGCGGAATGATCGGCAAAGGCAAAGCAATCGCCACAGTGGATGGAGAAATTGCATGCGAAGCTGAAATTACTTTTGCCTTAGGTGATAAGCAATAGAAGGAAAACTAAATTTGCGCACACATTAAATTTTCGTTACAATGAACATTGCAGTGTCTTTGCCGCGGTATTTAAAAAGACCGATGAAAAGGGATGAAGACCAGGGAAAATGAACTGGGCGAATTCCGAAACGAGGGGAAAAAGCATCATTTTTTCATCCACCTTTTTACATACCACAACTGCAATGCACTTTACAGTGGGAGGTAACAAACAAGTTATGTTCAAAGATCTTTCTCCAAATATAAAAAGCAGCATCACCCGTTCCATTACACAAACGTTCGAACAGTACATGGTCAATATCGGGTGGAGCGAAGAAGAATACAGCATCGAGGATTTCATTGAAGAATGGCGCGAGTATATTACGACGAAAGCGCTTTGGTATTCAAAAATACCGGATGAGGTCAAAATGGATCCTACGTTCCATGAAGACTTGGCCCAACGGATTAATGACGTAATTTATAAAATCTTGAATGAACCGCCATCCGATGAGCAAATTGCGGCCATCCAAACGATGCAGGAGCAACTCAACACGCACTATGAGTATGACTGTAAAGCAGAAGCCGTATTCATCGAATCGGTACTAAAAGAGCAAATTGAACAACAATAAAGAATGATGGATAGTTCCCTCTTTTTGAGCCAACCTACAAAGTATCATACAGGATATGTATGAGAAACGGCTTGTGGAAAGGAGGGAATTTTCATGTTCAAAAAAGTGATTCCAGTTCTATTCGTATCAGGTGTCGTATTGGCTGGCTGCGGTAACAATGACAACGACACGGTTCCAAACAAAAACGAAACACCGATGGAAAGTTTGGAAAACCGAGATCTGACGCCGCGTGTCAATGATGGCCAAACAGGTCCCGACATGGACGGCATTAACGCAGACCAGGAACGTTACAACAACCCGAATGGCGGTATCCTCAACGATACGAACCGTAACGGATTGGACGGCCGGGTCAATGACCGTAACCGTGATATGAATGGCAATAATGTCGTTCCTAGCGAAGATATCATTATCGACGAGAACACAACTACCCCTTCCCGAAATAACGGAACAATGGACCGTAATGGGAACAGCAACCGCTAACCGCAAGCCGTGAGGGCCGCTCTTTTTAAAAGGGCGGTCTTTCTTAATGGAGCGGAAGGGATGGAGCTTTAATCGGGAAAGTTTGCCGTCTTGCTCAAACGTTTGAAAACAGCAGCGCGAAGAATTAAGCAGCGGACAAGCTGCCTTGCCTTACCTGAAAGTTACCTTTGAAAGGAGCTGCAATTACAGTTCAGCCAACTGCTCGTATTTCATCCCGAACCGCTCGATTCTTCACTCCAACCGCTCGATTATCCTGCCAACCTCTCGTATATTTTTCTAACCGCTAGATTCCCATCACAACCGCTCGAAAATCTTCCTATACCTCTCATATCTTCCCCAGAACCGCTCATATTTTCACTGCCATTCCAAGTCATCCAGCATCCTCCCAAAACCATTAAAATTTCCAAACAAAAAACCCTCATAATTAGAGGGTTCATACCGATTCATGTTAAGTTGCGGTCCTTTTTCAAGCGCGGACGAGAATGCATGTCGTGTTCAAAACGGGCGAGTAATTCTTGGCCGCTTAAGCCTTCCGTGATCAATTCTTCGAGTAAGTGCTCCGCGTATTGGGAACGTGCTCGTTTCAAACGCCCTTTCAGGAGCACGGAAATGTGATCGCCGATTTCTTGGACCGTATCCACCGCGACTAAAAATCCGGCTGGCTCATTTTCCGGATAGGAGATGACGACGCGGGCTTCCAGCAATTCCTCTGTCGCTTTCCAATTCTCGAAAAGCTCCTTATATTCCTGATCAATGAACATTTCCAGAATCCACATCCGATGACTGTTTTCCTGGTTAATGATGATTCCGTCAATCAAAGGAAAGTCTTGGATTTGATTGTCCTGAAGCACTCCGACAGAGATCATTTTAAACGTCTTCAACGCGCCACCCCACTCATTTTTCTTCGATTATACCATAGCTTCAAAAACTTTTTTGTAAATAGGGCAAAGTCTTATTTTCACCGAAATGAAATAAATTGGGAAACCGCTAGGAGATAAGGCTTGTGAAGAGTTTGGCAATTAAATAGCAGAGAGAAAACTTGGAATTGAACCTCCAGAGTGCATGAAAACCGAGTTTTCACTATTTGGACAATTTGTGGTCCTCTAGTATGATAAAGGCGACCTACGAAAGGGGGGAGACAAGTGAACCAAGTTGCACTCGTTGGGCGTATTACAAAAGACCCGATACTAAGAAGGTTGCCGGAGGGGAGACAGCAATCAAGCTTCATATTGGCTGTTAATCGCAACTTCAAGAACCAAAGAGGTGAGGTCGAGGCTGATTTCGTATTATGCACGGCGTGGGGCAAATTAGCGGAGAACACAGTGAAGCATTGCGGCAAAGGCTCGTTAATTGGTGTCGGTGGAAGAATTCAGTCCCGTACATACGAACGGGAGGATAGGACCCGGGCATTCGTTACGGAAGTCATTGCGGACGAAGTGAGGTTTTTGGCTACAAAAAAGCGTGAGGACGAAAACCTATATGGGGAATCTGCAGGGCGCCCGCAAAGTGAAGCTGTAAATGGGACGGATGAAGAGTATGTAAAAGCACATTTTCATCTGACCGAAAAGGAGAAGGAAGAATTGCCGATCTTTTGATGGGCAGCAAAGGAGGAGGGACGGAAAACCGCTTGATTTTGGAATGAATTGAATAGGTGGAATGAAATACGAGGAATGAAACAACTTGAGGAAAGCAAATACGAACCGGTTGGGGGACCGGTCGTATTGAAACAAACAGGAGCCGCTTGAGCAGGCGGGTCCTGTAACTATTAGGGGTAATAGTTAAACAGTTTTTACGCCAAAATTGAAACTTGGGGCGGAGATCGCTTCCGCTCCAAGTCATAAAGGGGAGGGGAGAAACCGTGGAACGACTTGAAAAGGGGTTGATCCGGATGGAGCTGCAAGTAGGGCAACTCATTCGGATTGTAGCTAATATGAGCGAACGGCTGGAACAGCTGGAGAAACAGGAACAAGGCAGGAAAATGGTATCTCTACATACCAAGCGAGTGCGGGAGCCGATGCCATAAAAAAAGCCCCGGAAATATCCGAGGCCTTCTATTATCGTTCAAATGTCAACAGATCATCCAATTCAGCATCGGACAATTCGGTCAGCCATTGACTCGATTGAATGAGATCGGCAGATAACTTCGCCTTCTCTTCCAGCATCTTATCAATTTTTTCCTCAATTGTACCGACCGTCACAAATTTATGCACGTGGACAAACTTTGTCTGGCCAATCCGGTACGCACGATCCGTCGCTTGATTTTCGACTGCCGGATTCCACCAACGATCCGCATGAAGAACATGATTGGCTTTTGTTAAGTTCAAACCGGTTCCACCCGCCTTCAAAGACAGGATGAAGATCGGGAATTCGCCGGCTTGGAAAGCGTCGACAAGTGCATCGCGCTGGCCTTTCGGCATACTGCCAGTCAAGAAAGGCACATCAATATCATACAGCTCGGATAAGCATTGGCGGATCAAGTTCCCCATGCCGATATACTGAGTGAAAATAAGACATTGTTCACCATTTTCCGCGATATCAGCAGCCATTGAAACGATCCGTTCCAACTTTTCGGAGCGCTCGAGCATCTGCGTAGCAGGCGCGTGAGGTTCCTTTAAGAAAAGTGCAGGATGATTGCAAAGCTGCTTCAACCGGCTCAGCATTTTCAAAATGAGCCCTTTTCGTTCAAAGCCCGTTAATGTTTCCAGCTTAAATTTCGTATCATCAATGAAGCTTTCATATAAAGCAGCCTGCTCGGTCGTCAATGGGCAGTACTCATTTTGTTCCAGTTTCTTCGGCAAGTTTAATTGCAAGTCCGGATCATTCTTCGTCCGGCGCAACAGGAAGGGACGGATCTTGGAACGCAGCTTCCGCTTCGTCAGCTCGGAATCATCCCGTTCGATCGGGATAATGAAATCTTCCGTAAATCGGCGGAAACTGCCAAAATATCCTTTATGAATGAAATCAAAAACCGCCCATAACTCTGACAACCGATTTTGGATCGGCGTCCCGGTCAACGCAATGTGGTGACGTCCCGTTAATTTGCGGATCGCTCTCGATTGTTTTGTTTGCATATTCTTGATGTTCTGGGCCTCATCGAGTGTGATGCTTGAAAACATAGATAAGGCGAGCGTTTCTCCATCTTGTGTTGCAGTTCCGTATGTTGTCAAAATTACATCCGGACGTTTCTCTTTTATTAGCCCTGCGAATTCTTCTTCTCTGGCGCGAGAGGGACCGTAATGGATATGCACAGACAATTCAGGAGCAAACCGCTCCAATTCTTTTTGCCAGTTGCCCATTACGCTCGTCGGACAGATGATCAAAGAAGGCGGAGTATCCTCGCTTGTTTTCGCCTCCCGGTGAATATGCAGCAAGTAGGTGATGAGCTGCACCGTTTTACCGAGACCCATATCATCAGCCAGACAAGCGCCGAATTGATGCTCGCGCATGAAGACAAGCCAGTTATAGCCCTCCGCTTGGTACGGACGTAATTCCGTGCGCAATAAAGGTGAAATCGGAACAGCAGGAAGCCCTTTTTTTGAGGAAACGATCTCGATGTATTCCTGCAGCGACTTTTGCAGCGTGAAGGAGAATAACGGATCAACCGGTTCTTCATCTAACTCGAGCGGGCTGATTTCTTCAGGCACTTCTTGAAATAACAGGTCTTTTACTGTCCATTCTCCGGCATCTGCGCGATCCATTAATTCCCGGATTCGTTTTAACCAGGTGGGATCCAGATGAAACCACTCGTCACCAGCCCGGATATATTCCCGGTTTTCATCGACGAGCTTGCGGAATTCATCCTTGTCCATCTCTTTGCCGGCAAGGGAGAAATTCCAGTCAAATGAAAGCACTTCATTCAATCCCGCAGCCGAACGATAAGAAGCAGTTCCGGCGCTTGTGCGCACACGCATTTTCGATTCGGTCACCGACTTGAGCCAAGCGGGCAGAATGACAGGATACCCGAAAGATTGGAATAAAGGCAGGTCTTCCTGAATGAAGAGCCGCACATCGGCATCGCTCATTTGCTGGGAAAGGAATTTTCCTTCGGGTGAAGCGTCGACAGATCGTAAAAAAGAGACGATTTCATTTTGCCGCTGATCAATTGCCTCATGGAGGTCGGCCCATTTAGGCGGCAGCGCGTCTGCAATTGGTGCATTCCGTTTACGGACGGCGGGAGTCCAGTGGGTTCCGCGTTCATTGACGAGAACCGTCTCCAGCAGCCATTCCGAATCCGCATCTTCCTCGGGCTCCGTTAAGCGGAGTGCCACTTGTATTGGCAAATCCCCAGCGGGTCCCTCTGGCCAGCCGTATTCTCTCAAATGCGCCAGCAGAGAAGGTAATTGGTCGCTTCGAATCCCTGTTTCCATCACTTTTTCAAGAAATGCATCTCTAAGGATGTCAGCTGTTTGACCATTAATGCCAAGTTCCATCTCATCAAATTCCGGTATGCTTTCTTCATTCAGGCGAATGGACTTCCAAAGTTCTTGTTTTTTCCATAAGTGTGCAGCTATCTTGAAGTCCTCGATTTGAAGAGCATCTTCTTCTGTCCGCCCGGAAAATATTGCGAAAGGGTGGCCGTTTGGATCCAGAAACACTTGTAAGAATTCACTTGTTCTTAGCAATAAAGCATTGCCTTCCGATGCAACGAGCAAGCCAAAGAGAGCCTGTTGATTATTGAAAAAGAGATAGGAAGCCAGTTTATCAGCAGAGACAGGCATCGTGTCATCTAACGCAGAAATGGCATACCGGCCGGGTCCCGCTTGCTGAACGGATAGCTTCAACTGGATTTGCAGCAAATTCATACTTGTCATAAGTTCAGATTCCCTTTCTCCATCTCTTCATTCAATGCTCGAAGCCTCCGGTACTGATCTCGGACTGTATCGATGTAGCGGTTCCAAAAATCGATTTGTCCAGATTTTTTCGCACAAGTGCGCATCCTTTTAAAAATCCGGACAGCACGCCGATAACTATGCCGGTTCTTCTCACCAATAAACCGCATGGCGTACGTATGGAATAAAGGCATGACAGCCATGGGGTCTCTCTGGCTCACCAATCGGAACGTATCCGAATCGATGGAATCGAATGAAACGTCAAACCGATGCATAAGTGCAGACCATTCAGCGAAGCGCTCCCGTTCAATGAGGAAATCAGCGTACACGGGCACCGAAGCCATTCCATAATTCATGAACATCCGTTCACGCTCTTCTCCAGAGAAGTCGGCTTCTTCCAGCAAGCCGTCAATCTTCCGAATGAAGTTCAGTCGATTCCGGAAGGGAACTTCAGACTTGTAGTACTTTGCAATATGCGGATAAATCGTGTTCATCACTGTGTTAAGCGCGTCCATCATTTCAATGGACAAACAGTAGTCCGCAATCGGCAGCCAACAATCAATCCGCTCACCGCCTTCACGCAGTGCGATTTCCTCCAATTGGGCTTGATTGTTTTGAATTAAATCCAGCGCAAATTCGAGAAAAACCTTTTCGCTGGCTGTCTCTTGCTGAAGATGCAAACGCTCTTTTTCTCGGGCAGCGTTTTCAGTAAACAGCTTGTCCCAAAGAAGGATGTAGGTGAGGATCCGTTCCCGAAAAAGACCCTGATGCCCAAGCACCATGCCGCGCAATAGTCCCTTCGCTTTTTCATAGAAGGGATCTGTTTCAAACAATTTGGGCCGTGAACCGAGTGATTTGACGACTTTTTGTATCTTTTCGAACTGAGATCTTATCCAAGCGAGCAACTGCCATTCAGGATAATGTTGCGCATCCCCTGTTATGAGGTCCATATTCTTCTGCAAATAGGGCATAGCTGCGTCAATAAGGAGAAGCTGGTAATACAGTTCAAAAAGCGGCTTCCACTCATATTCAAAAGGGGATAGTGGAAGCATTCGTTGTCCGGCCTGATCGGTTTCATGAAGAAACACACTCGCACTTTCAGAAGGCGACAGGGCACGTATCGGATCCATAAGTCTACCGAGGACACTGATCCAGGCTTCAGGCGTTCGTTCGGATATTTTTAGCGCCAGTTGCTGGACCTCGGACTGCCTCCATTCCTGCAGCCATTCGCTCAATGAATTGAATTGCATATATAAATGGAAAGCCACTGCAACAACGTGCTCACATATCCCTTTTGAGGGGCATGTGCAGTTTGAACTCGATCTTCCAAACGCTAGACGGACCGTAAAAGGAACGACAGCGGAAAGAGTGACGACCACCTCGTCATCGGAGTAGGTATATTGCTGGACAGCGCCTTGCCTGACGAGATGAACAGCACGCTGGACAATAGCTGCTTCCTTTTCGACAGAAGGGCGGCATGTCTCTTTTATGACATTCAATAACTCTTCAATATCTTGTTCATGCAAATAAGACACACGTTCAGCTGTTAGGTGCATCTGATCACTCCCTGAACTTAGCATTCCCTCCATTATAATGGTTCCAGACACGAAACGTAAATGAATACATTCGAATAGAGGTGAACAAATGGAAAGTTTCGTACTGTACGTACACGATTTACAGGCAAGGCTATTTCTGCAGCATATGCAGGATGCCGCTGTCCAAGAGTGGAGCAGGCCGTATGGCAGCCGGTCGAGGCATCTGCATTCCATTCTAGTCGATTTAGAGACAAATCATATTGTGATTCGAAAAAGGACGAATGCACCCTTCGATATGAACAAACGAATTGTCGACCGCCTAGCAGAACTGAACATCGGCACAAAGCCGAGACAAATGACCTTATTCTTAAACAATCCGCCCACGCAGAAGACAGCTATCTATAAATAAAGAGATCAAAACTGTGCCGTATGAATAAAATAGAAACATATCATTCACAAAACAGTTCGTCCTATGATAGAATGGTATTAATAATCGGAATATTCAATACGGAGGGAGAACGATGTTATCAGTACAGCGCATGATGCCGTTTTTTACTAGCCAAGAAGATTTTCGCCTGCGTTTGGTGTTTGCGTACCAATATTTTTCGATTATCAAAGGAGGCGAAGTGTATCAATTCGTCCCAACAGAGGGAAAAGAAATTGTCATCAACATGAAAAGTCTACAAGTAGAGAATTTAGGCGAAGTATTCGTCTTTCAACGTGGCACCCGCTTTCTACGCCTGCCACTCTATCAGCTTCTTCTAATTTCTGATTTGCATTTGCATCTTACTTCTATGCTGGAAGGCACATTCAATGTAGAGATGAAAATACCGGAAGTAGTGGTGGAGGAAACGAAGAACATCGTCGCCGAACTGGAAGAAACCAATAAAATGAGGATGATCGATTATGCCCTCGAAACTAACAATCGTACTCTATTTAACGAACTGACGGAAGGAATGCACGAATGGTGAATACGACAACGTAAAAACACTTATCGGAAAAATATACCGATAAGTGTTTTTTTTAGTTTCCAAGCGGGTAAAGAGATGAGAAAACGCTTGCTTGGCTGCTAGTGTGTCTAAGTAGTTAAAAAGTGAAGGGCTAAGATGAAGAGAGTGGAACCGGTCAATCCGAAGACTGCGTCTTTCCAGGTGAATCGATAGAATTCCTCCTGATTCATTCACATCTGCTCCTTTGTCGATTTCCCGGGAAATAAAAAAGACCTCTTACAGGAAATCTAGCGTGTTATTACAGAATGTCCAAAAGCTATACAAATTATTCCTGAAAATAGTTAGAATGATTCTATCTCTTCATTGAAAATCTATATATTTTTGATAAAGTAGGAGATACAGGATTATACAAGGTTCGGCATAGAAAGGATTGTCGCTATGTTTTTTGATTATAAGTTCTGGCACTACCTGACCAGGCCGCACGAGCTTGCGGGAAGCCTTCAAACAGCCACGATGCGCAAATACAGAAGCCGTGTCTTTTTCGTTATTCTTGCAGGGCTGTTCATCTTTGCCTGCCGAAACATTTGGGGAATGGGAACGGAGGCGCTGACTCCAATACTCGCCACTATGTCGCTGGAGGATTATACGCTGGCACGAATTTCCTCACTTGTCGGCATGCTCATTTGGGCTATTCTTTATATGGCTTTTCATTACTACGGGGTCGCATACATACTCAGTTTAATTACATCCATTCCTTTCAGAAAGTTGCTTCCGTTGCAGTTGCTCGTTACCGGGCTCTTGCTCATGGAGAAAGCGCTTGTCTTTTTTGTGTTTGCTGTAAAAGGCGCATCGGCCAGCGTTTCTTTCTTGTCTTTCGGTCCTCTAGCTGCGACAGTTTTGGAAAACTGGTATTTGATTCTCTTTTTAAATCAATTGACGATTACCGGGGCACTCATCATCGCCTTGCAATATCGATACATTCGCAGTTTTGAAGGCATGAGGGAGCAGCGTCATCTGCTTTGGACATTGTTCGGCATTCATTTGTTCATGGCGTTCATCACTGCCGCTGTCGGTTTTATTCCATTCGAAACGCTCTATTATAAAGTGGTCGGAGGTGGGAGCTGATGAATAAACGCCTATCGATCTCCATTGCCTTTGTCATCAGTCTCTTCATTGCAGTCAATGCCTTTTTATTGTTCTCTACAGAAAGCAAAATTCAAAAGTCAGTCTATGTTTCAACATATGAGCGCATGACGGAAGGACACTACGAGAAGCAGCTTGCAAAAGAAGGCCTTGTCGCGCCGGCCGAATTGTATACCGTTTATGTTGGAAGTGATGAGGCGATCGATACATGGCTTGTGCAAGAAGGGGACCAAGTAGCTGCCGGAGACGAACTTGCTTACTTGCAATCCGAAAAAGCCGACTCTCAAATTGCTGCGTGGGAAGCGGAAGAAGAAGGCCTGCTGGAACAACAGCTTAGCGTAGAAAATACATTATCGGAACTGCAGTCAGAACGGGCAAGCAGTGGCCGGAACAACGGAACTAACGTTACTACATCCGAATCCCCGGAAGGCGAAGAAGTCGAGTTGAACGTCAATGTCCAAGTCGATGTCCAACAAGATGGGGCCTATGCACAAGCCATCGCAGCAGCGGAACAAGAATTGGCCGAGATTGACAGAAAGTTGGCAGTAGTCCAGACCCAGCTTTCCCAGCCGTCCTCGCGCGCAGCCCTCATCAGCCCGATTGATGGAATTGTCTCGGACATTAACCGGCACGGATCGATTGTGTCCATTGACATCTTTACGAAGGAGAAGCAAATAGTAACGTATGCTAACGTGAAGGATTGGCAAGAGATTGAAGTGGGTGACGAAGTCGTAATTCAACAGGATGGCATCGAGTCGCCGATAGAAGCGAATGTCCTGTCTGTATCGGAAGTGCCGGCTCCCGAATCAAAATGGAAGCAGGCGTATACCGAACTGAATCCGAAAAAAGCGAAAAATCCACTCGAATATTATGAAGTCCGAGTGGCCGTCGATTCAGCAGAAATTCCATTCGGAGCCAATGTGAACACGATCATTGTCGTCAATGAAGCAGATGCCGTTGCCATTAAGCAAAAATGGCTGACCAATGTGGACCGCCAAACGGCCACTGCTTTCAAAATCGACAAGACTGGAAACGCGATTCCCGTCCAGCTGACCATCCCGTTCAACTATTACGACCGGGCTGTCGTGTCTGAAGGACTGGCCATTGGCGACGTTGCCTTGGACGAACGAAATCTGCGCGAGTATGACTCGCCGACAAGAATCTTCCTGCCAATGCCACTGGAGCTTCCATCAAAAACAGCTTGGAAGTCCTTTGGGTGGAAAAATTATATGAAATATATGTTCATCGAATAAAAGCGGTTCTCCCTTTGCAGGGGAGCCGTTTTTTCATTTGTTTCGCTCCTGCCATATGAATTTTTAACAAGTATTCGTCTCTCCATCAGCCAGAGAAACCACAACATCAAGAAAACGTCCAGCACAAACCGATCCGCCAAGAAAAAAACAGCCACTTCCATGAGTCAGCAAACTTCGGGGCGTGAACGAAATAAGGCGAAAAGTTTTCGTTTCAAAACGGAAACTTTGCGGTCTAATTTTTCATCCTATTGATATAATAAAGAGACATTGAGGGGAAGGAGCACGGGATGATGAAACAAAAATTCAGTATTGCACTCATTTTATTATTTATTTGCGGACTGCTCCTTGGAACAGGTACGAACGCAGCCGCGGCATCTCAAGGGAACCCTTCCTCACAACGGCTGATCGCACTGCATGATCGGATTTTACCGATAGAGGATGTCCGTGTGGTGGATGGGGATACCAAAGTCCCGTTACAGGACTTAGCG
>NZ_BQYK01000009.1:135279-152138 GCF_023168145.1 Sporosarcina sp. NCCP-2222 | reverse complement strand
GGTCGCCCATCCGGGTGATCGATGGAACGACCTATATGAGTGTCAAATACATTGCCAAAGAGATAGGCTTTGAATTGGACTTCTTTCCACAGGAAAAAACGATTCGCATTTTTAGGGAAGATTACAAGCACTCCGAGTACGACGCTTTTCAACAGGCCATCCAGCATTATCGCTTGGAGCAGCAAGAGGCCGCAAAGCCAAAACCGGTGAAGCCAGCAAAACCGACAAAGCCCGAAACAGTCAAGAAGAAACCGAATGTCTACCTGACATTTGACGACGGGCCTAACCAATTCACGACTGTCAACTTGAAGACGTTGAAAGACCAAGAGGTGCCGGCAACGTTCTTTTTCCTAGGCAAACATATGAAAAAGAACCCATCGATTGTGAAGGCCGCCGCAAAGGATGGCCATTATATCGGCTCGCACAGCATGACCCATGACAAAGAGCTTGTGTATAAATCCACCGACTCATTCATGAATGAAATGAAAGAAAGCACACAGCTCATTCAAAAAATTACTGGAAAAAGCACGAAACTGGTTCGGGTGCCCTATGGCAGCAAGCCGCATGTCACACCCGATATGCAAAAACAACTGGCGCTTGGCGGCTACAAAATGTGGGACTGGGACGTCGACTCCAACGACTGGAAATACACAGAAGAGGAAACTGATAAAATTATCGCCAATGTGAAAGAGGGAGTTGCCAAAGCAGAGAAAGCGGGCGACCGGGACATCGTCATCCTCATGCACGATCGAAGCCAGACAACCAAAGCCCTTCCCGCCATCATCGAATGGCTGAAGGAAGAAGGCTACACGTTTAAAAAATACGAAAACGACCACCACGTCGTAAAGAACTTTCTGCATGACAAGGCTTTATAAAACCGCCCCCGTAGCGGTTTTTTCTTTTGGCAATAAACCATTTATGCGTGCCATACCCAGCTGAATTGTAGTCAAGCGGTGATCAATTCAGTTCAGGCAGTGATAGAACTGTTTTACCCGGTGATAGCATCAATTTACACGGTGATAGAATTGAATTAGGCGGTGATAGAACCGTCTTATCCGGTGATAGAACAGTTGCCGTCTCCTTGCTCTACCACCAATAAAATAGAATCTATTAAACCATTAGTTTATAAATCAGCCTTTATCCCACAATCCCTCCAAACCACATCCTCATCCTCAAAAACAGAAACTATCTATTAAAATAGCGCAACGACAGCCTAAATCCCCTCAAAAATCCAAATAACCAACCCCGTCAATTGTCCCAATCCTTCTCTCTAGTTAAATAGTTGGCAATTCAGCATAATCTATAAAACCTTAGCGCTACCCGTACTTTCCCGTTCCCATTCTTTTGAACGATATTTCAGAAAAATCAACAAAAACGGCACTATGCGGTATTTTCAATCTATTTTAAATGTGCTATCTTTTGAGAGCACGACCAATTCATGTCAAGGGGGAAAGAATATTGGAGAAAGCTAGATTTACGAAGCTGTTCAGTTCATTTCTGGCGTTCGTCCTGGTTCTCTCGCTTCTCATGCCGTATGCCGCGTCAGCGAATACGGTGGATGAACTGCAGAGTCTGACTGAGTCGACAGAGACAGCAGACAAGGCAGAAGGGGCAGCGAAGAAACCATTTAAAGAGGACGCGTACAGCGAAAGCATTATGCAGCAAAAGTCGGCGATTGCCGAACAGCTGAACCTGCTTGGCGGGGATGCGAAGCTGCATGAACAGCTGCAAAACGTATCGGGACAACAAGAGGTTCCAGTCATCATTCATTTATCCGAACGATCCGTAGCTCTTGAAAAGGGGATCAAGAAGCTGAAAGGTCAACAACTTTCCAGCACGGAAGCAGCGGCAATTAAGCAAAAAGCACGCTCGCAGCAAATTAATGCCAAGAAAGAAATGATGATCAAAGGCATTACGTTCAAAGAAGGATTTTCTTATGACACCGTCCTAAACGGCATGTCCGGCAAAGTAAAAGCTGACGACATTCCAAAATTGCTTGAGGTGACAGGCGTTAAATTAGTAGAGCCTGACACGACGGTCTATGCATACGAGCTTGGCAAGGCAAATGCCAACTCAAAATTGAACAATCTTAAAAAACCGGTTCCTGGCGAATCCAAATTGGAAGAGAAGGCAAAACCGGGTCTCGGCAGTCCAATTCCAGGGCAAGTAAGCCCAGCGATGGACACGAGCATTTCATTCCTCGGCATTGAACAGCTTTGGAATGAAGGAATCGAAGGACAAGGCATCAAAGTAGCCGTCCTAGATACGGGAATCGATAAAGACCACCCGGATTTCCAAGGCATTTATAAAGGCGGTAAAAACTTCGTTCCACACAACGGCACAGATTATGCACGCCCTCGCGCAGATAACGACGGTTCTGAAACATCACCGGCCGATCGTCCGTCACACCGCCCTGAATTCGATTCAGACGGCCGCGCATTCTACACATCCCACGGGACGCACGTTGCAGGTACTATCGCAGCAATCGGAAATAACCCGTACGGCATTAAAGGGATCGCACCGAAAGTTGACCTCTACTCCTACCGCGTTCTTGGCGCATATGGCAGCGGCTCCACTTCCGGCATTATTAAAGCAATTGAAACAGCAGTCATCGAAGAGATGGACGTCATCAACCTTTCACTAGGCGGCGGCTCCAACTCTGAAACAGACGGCGCTTCATTCGCAATTAACAACGCAATGCTAGCAGGTACAATCGCAGTAGTGGCAACAGGTAACTCTGGGCCAAACCGCGGCACAATGGGCACGCCAGCTACTTCACGTCTCGGAATTGCAGTCGGAAATACGACGAATCCGGAAGCCCACTATGACGGGCAAGTGAATATCACAGCAGGCGACTACAGCCTATCGAAAACACTCAACTTGATGGGTACGACATTTGGACAAGACCTTGCAGCGCAATTGAACGGCGAATATGGAATCGTAGCAGTTCCTGGCGTAGGTAAGCCAGCGGACTATAACGGGCTTGATGTGAACGGCAAAGTGGCACTCGTCTCCCGCGGCGAAATTGCATTCGTTGATAAAATCGCAGCCGCAAAAGATAAGGGTGCTGTCGCCATCATCGTCCACAACTTTGCGGGCGGTTCCAATGCACCGGGTCCTTCCGGCACGTTCCTTGGCGATTCATTCGATTACATCCCGGCATTTGATATGTCCCAAACGGACGGCGAAGCAATCCGCACTGCGCTTCAGCAAGCGGCAGGCACAATTTCCTTTGGTGCATTCAATGTTACATTGACAGAAGGGGACGAAGTGAACAGCTCCAGTTCCCGCGGACCATCGAGACCGAACTTCGATATTAAACCGGACGTTACGGCTCCAGGAACGAACATTATGTCCACAATCCCGATGTACAAAGCGGACTTCCCGGATGCGTCCTATGAAACAGCATTCGACCGCAAAACGGGTACATCGATGGCAACTCCGCACATCGCAGGAATCGCGGCACTCGTCCAACAAGCGAACCCAAGCTGGTCGCCATTCGACGTGAAAGTTGCGCTATCCAACACGGCGAAAGTGCTCGACACGAAAAAGTATGATGTCTTCGCGCAAGGCGCGGGTCGCGTTCAACCATACGCGGCAGCACATCCAAACATCCTCGCGTATGCAATCGACACAGCGAACAACGACGGACAGATCGTCGAGAACTTGAAAGGGACAGTAACATTCGGCCCGCAAAAACTTGACCAAAACCTATCCGTCACGAAGCAGGTCCGCGTAAAAGCGATCAATGGCGGCGGCACGTACAATGCGACAGTCGAAATGACAAAAACATTCGGCGATGCAACAGTTACAGTCGACAAGCCGACATTCACACTGTCCGGCGAGCAATTGCTCAATGTTACATTGACAGCTTCCAAGAGAAACACAACGGCTGGAGATGAAGTACTCGGCTACATCCATATCACGGGTAACGGAGCTAACATTTCATTGCCATTCGCAGCTGATTTCGGCGGAATTTCTGCTACGGAAATCAGAGATATGAACATTAACGAAACAGATCTTTCCTTCAACGGCGACGGTGTGAAAGACGAAGCAATGCTTACGTTCAAGATCACAGGAGACGTGGGAATGAACTTCATTGAAATCTGGGATATCATGGATCCGGAAGGCGGCGTCTACGGTGATGGCTACATCGGTTACTTGCACGCAGGCCAATCGCTTGGCGCAGGCTCCTACCAGCTTCCAATCAGAGGCCAGTACAGCCCATGGTCCGGCGATCCGCAAACGACAATTCCAGATGGCTTGTACACAATTGACTTCACGGCACAAACAGCATCCGGCAACCCGCCAGTCATCAGTGACTACGTCGGCCCGGTCGTTGTGAAATCCGAAGCAGGCACAATCACAGGCGCTATCGAAGGCACAACAGCGACTGGCCAAATTGATGATGCCTATATCGGATACCAGCAAGAACTTGAAAACTATGGCTTAGGCTATGATATTAACACGAAATTGAAAGCGTCTTATGAAGTGAAAGAAGGGGAAGAAGTCGTAGCATCCGGCCAAGTGAAACTGGCACAGGACGGCGCATACACATTCGATCTTCCGGAACTTAACAAGGCGAAACACTCCGTCATCGTGAAATACGAAGACGCAGCAGGCAATAAAGCCCAAAAGATCATCTACAACGCAGGCGACCAAGTGGAAGACGAAGTCGACTACACGGTAAGCTTTGAAGCGGTTGAGCTTGAACTTGAAGGCACAGAGCAGCTGACAGTAACAGAAACAACAACAAAAGCAGACGGCACGAAAGAAGAGAAGGACGTCACAGCAGAAGCAGAATTCGTCTCTGCGGATGAATCCATCGCTACTGTCGCAAACGGCCTCGTAACTGCGGTCGCACCAGGTACGACAGAAATCACCGTCACGTACAAAGAATTCACGAAAGCAATCCCTGTCGAAGTGAAAGAGACTGCACAGGGCGAAGAGAAAGTCACGTACTCCGTGAACAAAATGAGCGTCAAACTTGGCGTAGACCAAACGGAGCAACTCATCGTCACGAAGACGACAGAAAAACCGGATGGCACAATCGTTGAGGAAGACGTGACAGAAACAGGCAAGTACAACGTCGTCAACAACACAATCGCGAGAATCAACAAAGGCCTCATTACGGCAATCAAACCGGGCAAAACGCAAGCACGTGTAATGATTCCTGGCCAAGAAACAATTTTCGTTGAAATCGAAGTAACAGCACAAGCGAAAGATATCATCACGTATTCTGTGAACAAAAAGAACTTGGTCCTTGGCGTTGGCCAGCAGGAGCAACTTTATGTCACACAAAAGACAGTAAAACCAGACGGCACGGTTGTTGAAAAAGACGTAACAGGCCAATTGCGCTATAACGTTCTGAACAACACGTATGCAACGGTTCAAAAAGGTACTGTCACAGCGAAACAAGCAGGATTGACGCAAGTGCGAATCCACAGCATCCCTGAACACGAAGACATCTACGTCTACTTGGAAGTAGTGGAGCTGCCGCAAAACATCGTCACGTATTCTGCCAATAAAACCCACCTGACAATCGGGGAAGGCCAGCAGGAGCAACTGTATGTCACAGAAACAACAGTAACTCCGGATGGTGAAGTTTTTGAACGCGATGTCACGGGCGCAGGGAAATACAGTGTCATCGATAACACGGTCGCGACAGTGAAAAAGGGACTTGTCTCCGCTGTTAAAGCAGGCAAATCCCAAGTCCGGATCGTTATCAATGAAAAAGAAACGCTTTACGTGTACTTGGAAGTAACAAAGGCGCTACAAAACAAAGTCTCATACGAACTAAGCCATACTGAACTTGTCATGGCGGTTGGCGAGCAACAGCAATTGAAAGTAAAAGAAACAACAGTAACACCGGAAGGCAAGACGACCGAGCGTGACGCAACAGTCGACACGACGTTTGAAGTAGTCAACGACGCAATCGCTTCTGTCCAAATGGGCCTTGTTACAGCAAAAGAAGCAGGTAAAACGCAAGTCCGTATCGTCCTTCCTAGCGGCGAAGCAATCCTCGTATACTTGGAAGTAACTGGCGGTACAGCTGCACCTGACAGTGTCACATATGCTGTGAATCAAGAGCAGTTTGCTTTGAACGCAGGCGATACGGCTCAAGTAGCAGTAACAGAAACGACAACGAAAGCAGATGGAACAGCAACTGACCGCGATGTCACAAGCGAAGCAGTATTCACAAGTGCTGACGCAAGCATCGCAACAGTCGAAAACGGCACGATCACAGCGGTCGGAGCTGGAACGACTACGATTACTGCGACATTCAAAGACTTCACGGCATCAATTGCGGTAGAAGTAGCAGCAGTTCCAGAGGTGCCAACTGATACAGTCGAGTACTCTGTGAATAAAACAGATGTCAATGTTGGCGTAGGCGAACAGGATCGTCTCCTTGTCCTCGAAACGACAACTAAACCTAACGGAGACGTTACAATGCGCAATATCACTGACGAAGCTTCCTTCGAAGTGGCAGACGCAAGCATTGCAGCGATCGACCGTGGAACAGTTATCGGCCTTGGCATCGGCAACACAACAATTGCAGTGAAATACGCGGAGTTCTTCCAACTGGTGAACGTTTCCGTCGAAGGAGCACCGGCTGTTCAATCACCGGCTCACAAAATCACGATGGACAGCATCGCTGCTGAGCTAGGCGATAAAAAAACGAAGCAAATCACAATCGACCTCTTCTCAGCTGAAGCTACAGTTGAAGTCGAAATTGATGCTTCCACGTTAGAAGCCATCAAACAATCGAAAAAAGACCTCATCCTTCAAAAAGATGGAGCGGTCATCAATTTTGAAGATGATGCAGTCGAAGAGCTGCTAATGCAAACTGGCGGCGACGTGACAATCGTCATCACGAAATCAGATGCAAGCCATATTGAGAATGCTATTTCTGAAATGTACACACTGGAATTCTTCAGTGGCTTCGGAGACAGCAAGCAATTATTGGGTAGCTACAAAGAGGACATTGAAATCATCCTCCCAGTAGATGAATCCAAGATGGCACGTTCTAACAAAGTTGCCGTTCTAGACGTCTCAACAGGCAAAGCGTTGAAAGCGAAGTACAAAAAAGGCCAATTCACATTCGAAACAGAGAATGCCGGAAGCTTTGTCGCAATCAACGACTAATACGAAAACAGCCTTCCCCTTAAATAGAGGGAAAGGCTGTTTTTCAGTTTAAGAGCCTAGGAATCGTGTATACTATCTATAATACTAGTAGGTCCAGGAGTGAAAGGAAGTGTCTACACATGACCGGAAAAGCCGAACAGCTCATCGAGCAAAAGACAGCTAATAACAACCGTTCCCGTTACGGCAGCCAAAAGAAAAAATACAAGACGACGACCAAACCGCAAACCGACTACATCGTTCTCGACTTCGAAACGACCGGTTTCCGGGCAGGCGCCGACCGCATCATCCAAATTGGTGCACTCAAATTCATCAATCACGAGCAAATCGAATACTTTAATACGTTCATTAATCCGGAACGCTACATTCCACCGAATATCACACGACTTACCGGCATATCGAACGAAATGGTCGAATGGGCCCCGACGATCGAAACTAAAATCGGCGACCTCATCGAATTCATCGACAACCTGCCGATCATCGCGCACAACGCTGCCTTCGACATGAGCTTCCTTTACGCTCTTGACAATCTCGAAGGAATCGAAATTCCGGCATACACCGTTATCGACACTGTGAAACTCGCTCGCAAAACGATCACAGCTACACCGAACCATAAATTAACGACACTCACAAAATACTTGCAGCTCGAACACGACGCCCACGACGCAATCGGCGACTGCCTCGCAACAGCCGCCATCTACCAATATTGCACCAACGCCAACGACCCTCATACTGCCTGAGGAATTGTCGTTGGTTTTTTATTCCATTACGCGACGGACCAATTAAAGAGAAAAACCTTAGTATAAAAAATGCATTCAACGCGAAAAAGGCTGTTTATGATAGCTATTTTCCCGCGAACTAATACTCTCTCGTACGCTACCTCATACAATATTTCCTCAAATCATAGTTTTGGCCATAAAAAGCCATAGAAAACTTCGTTTTGCCCCAAAACAGCCCCTGAAAACTTGGAAATCAACCAACCGCTTCTACTAATCCTACTATTAAAAAAGAAAGTTGTACGCTCAATACTAGAGTTGCAATCCAAGTCAACTCCACCACACAAAAATCCCTCTCCAAAACCCCTCCATATCCTGTATAATCAAACCCAGAGACCATAAAAATCAACCAGAAACAGTAAAACGCTGCACCACACCATAACCAATTCCGACAGAAAGGAGCAACGACATGACCCGCAAACAAACGAACCCCGCCCAAGCGACCGACCCGCGCTTTAAAATCGCGCATCGGGAAGCGATCATCGGCATCGTGCTCGCCATCTTCAATTTCATCTGGTGGTTCGGCTTCGCCTACGGACTCGGCTCGCGACCGCCGGAAGAGTACACCTATATCTGGGGCTTGCCGGACTGGTTCTTCTATAGCTGTGTGCTCGGCTTCATTATCATGTGTATTCTCGTCATCGTTATTACGAAATTCGTCTTAAAAGAAGTTCCGCTCGATGTGGATCCAAGCAACACAGACCAACCAAAGGAGGGGCCGGCAAAACAATGAATATTGGAGTTATTATCCCGCTCGTCATCTTTTTAATCGGGATATTTGCAATCGGCTTTATCGCCTCCAAACAAATGAGCGGGGAAGGGGGCTTCCTGCAGCAATACTTCCTCGGCGGACGGGAACTCGGCGGTTTCGTTCTCGCCATGACGATGGTAGCTACATACGGAAGTGCCTCCAGCTTCCTCGGGGGACCCGGTACTGCGTACACGGTCGGCTTCGGCTGGATCCTGCTCGCTATGACTCAGGTCGTCACGGGTTATTTTGTCCTGCTTATCCTAGGAAAGAAATTCGCCATCCTTGGCCGCAAGTATAACGCAGTCACGATGATCGATTTCCTGAAAGCCCGCTACAATAGCCCGCTCGTCGCCATTTTATCCGCCATCGCAATCATCGTATTTCTATTTTCTGCGATGACCGCACAATGGGTCGGCGGGGGACGGCTCATCGAGTCACTCACCGGACTGCAATACACAACGGCGCTCTTCATTTTCGCGATTTCCGTCCTCGTCTATGTGACGATTGGCGGCTTCCGGGCCGTCGCGCTCACCGACGCGGTCCAAGGTGCCGTTATGGTCGTCGGCACACTCGTCCTGCTCATCGGCGTCATCATCGCGGGCGGCGGCGTCCCGGCAATCATGCAGGATTTGATCAATGAAAACCCGCGTCTCGTCACGCCGTACGGAGCAGACGGCACGCTGACCGCCGCCTATGTATCCTCCTTCTGGATTCTCGTCGGCGTCGGCGTCGTTGGGCTTCCGCAAATGGCCGTCCGCGCCATGAGCTACAAAAGTTCTCGCGCCATGCACCGGGCTCTCGTCATCGGAACGATCGTCACCGGTTTCATCATGCTCAACATGCACTTGATCGGCGTCTTTGCGCGTCCCATCATGCCGGGCATTGACATCGGGGACAAGGTCATCCCGCTCGTCGCACTCGAAGTCCTGCCGCCCTGGCTCGCCGGCATCGTCCTGGCAGCTCCAATGGCAGCGATTATGTCTACCGTCGATTCGCTCTTGCTGCTCGTCAGCTCGGCCATCGTCAAGGACGTCTATTTAAACTTCATCAAACCGGAAGCGAGTGAAACAACGGTTAAACGCATGAGCTTCGGCGTCACAGGCATTCTCGGCATCATCGTTTTCCTGCTTGCCCTGCAGCCGCCGGAACTGCTCATCTTCCTGAACCTGTTCGCCTTCGGGGGACTCGAGGCCGCCTTCATCTGGCCGGTCGTCCTCGGACTGTATTGGAAGTATGGCAATAAATACGGTGCCATCTTCAGCATGATCACTGGCATCGCCGCCTACATCGCCATTCATTTCTACAACACGGCGAATGGCAATCTGCTCGGCGTCCATACCGTCACCTTGCCAGTCCTCCTGTCGCTTGCCGCTTATATCATTGGCAGCCTGGCAGTCAAACGAGAGGCATATCAGTTTTAAATAAAAAGCGGATTCCCTGGCAACTAGGAATCCGCTTTTATTAGTCTAGTTTTTCTATTATCCGACTACTAGAGTATCTGATTTATCCTCCAAACTGACCTTCCCACCCCTCTCCCCATCCTGTATAATCAACCCAAACACCATACGAAAGGCGGCCGCCCCATGCTCAAAATCTACATGCTCCTCACCACTGTCATGCTCATCTGGGGACTCAACCTGCCCCTCGTTAAATACCTGGTCGGCTTCATGGATCCCGTCACCATGACCTCCTTCCGCATTCTGCTCGCAGGCATCACCGTATTCGCCATCCTCACCCCTCTGAAACTAGTACGCAAGCCAACAAAACAAGAATGGCTGTATATTATGGGCGGCGCGCTGCTCAACGTCGTCCTGCATCATTACTTCATGAGCGTCGGCCTGTCCCGCACGTCCGCGACGAATACTGGGCTCATCCTCGGCATGGGACCTGTGCTGACTGCCATTTTCACAGCGCTCCTCCTGCGCAACAACCCGTCCAAAATCCAGTGGATCGGTGCTGCAATCGGGTTTGCCGGCATCGGCTCCGTCGTCTTAGCAGGCGGGGACGGGGTGAGTGGCCTGGCACTCGGAGATGCCTTCATCTTTTTTAGCATCCTCGCCCAAGTGCTTTCTTTCATGATCATCGCGAAAGCGGCAAGGACGCTGGACCCACGTTTGCTCACCGCGTACATGCTCGTCGTTGGCAGCTTCCTGCTTATGCTTATCAGCTTCGTTCAGGAGCCCGGACAGATCGAAGGATTTGCCTCGCTACCGCCGCGCTTTTGGATTGCCTTTGCCGCCAGCGGAATGATTGGAACGGCGGTCGGGCATATGCTGTACAACTACTCCGTCGGGAAGGTAGGGCCGGCGAAAGCTGCCATTTTCATGAACTTGAACACCTTGTTCGGGCTCCTCGGATCGGCTATCTTCCTCGGGGAAGTCATCACCGGGCGTCATCTAGTGGGATTCCTGTTCATTATTGTCGGTGTCATCCTTGGCTCCGGGGCGGCAGAGGAATTACGAAAAAGAAAACTAAATCATGAATCTACCACAAAAGAGCCAGGCTAACCCTGGCTTTTTTTAGTCTACTAATCCTCCTCAAATCTAGTATAATTACAGAAAAAGAGGAGGCAGACGCATGAAACTACGAATCTCAGCAACCGCACTCGCAGCAACACTTGCACTTGCAACGCTCACCACTTCTGCGCAAGCCGCGACATTCAAAGATGTTCCCAAAAATCATTATGCATATGAAGCGATCGACGTCCTTTCTGACAAAGGGGTGCTCGGCGGCTATCCCGATGGAACGTACGGCATTAACCAACCTGTTACCCGTGCACAGGCAGCTAAAATCATCGCGCTCGCAACCGGCATGAAACCGTCGGCGAACTTCCAACCGGATTTCCGAGATGTCTCCCCAGCGCATGGATCCTATCAGCATATCCGAGCGCTAACTGAACGCGGCATCTTTACTAACGGCGAAAACTTCATCCCAAACGCGCCACTCACCCGTGGCCAGATGGCGAAAATCATCGCCCTCGCCTACGACATCATCGTCGATGACAATGATCTAATGACATTCCAAGACGTCAAACGTCTGAATGGTTACAAAGGATACATCATCACGATTGCGGAACTCGGCATTACAACAACTGCAGAAGGCGAGGCGTTCAAACCAAATGACCACGTCACCCGCGCCCAAATGGCGGCCTTCGTCAAGCGTGCAATGGATTTCAATGCCAAGCGCAAATCCGGCGAAATCTATTACGATAAAACCCAGCAGCGCTATGTCGATAAGATCTACTCAACTCCCGAGCCGCCGCCAGCCGTCAAAGATGACACGTATGCGGCAGATACCATTAATCTAGTAAATAAAGAACGAGCTTCCCAAAAATTAACCGCCTTGAAAGCAGACAGCGCCCTCAACAAACTTGCCCAGATGAAAGCCGAGGATATGGTGAAGAACAAGTACTTTGCCCACTTGTCCCCGACATACGGCTCGGTCGGTACGATGCTCGATACGTACAAATATAGCTGGACTGCCTACGGAGAGAACATCGCCAAAGGTTACACCACTCCGGGTTCAGCCGTTGAAGGGTGGATGAACTCCAAAGGCCACCGCGACAACATCATGCAATCAAAGTTCACCAACGTCGGCGCCGGCTTTGCGAAAGACGCGGACGGCACTACGTATTGGGTTCATATCTTTTCAGCGAAATAAAACAGGGAAGGGGGCGGCACCTGCTGCTTCCTGTCCTCTCACCGTTCTCCTTACAGAAAAATTGCTATATCTACCAAACTATTTTCCTCAAGCATGTCTTTAAACCAGCAAAGCGGGTATAATCAATAACAAGGTCTATATGATAAGGAGGAACCGGCGTGAAACAACTGCAAGCCATTCTATTCGCATTCATTGCCATATTACTATTCTCCCCGGCTGCCGAAGCGGCACGGGTCGATGACATCAAATTCTTCGTTGAAAACTATTATTACGGCAAAATCCCGGACAACCTCGACTCGATGAAGACTGTCGATGAAGTAATCGACGCGCTAGACGAATACTCGCGCTACCTCTCGCCAGACGAATATACCTTCTATATGGCGGCGGTGGGGGCTGACGATGTGGCGGCTGCCCATCTTGACGAGCCTGCCATTTCATCTTCCATGCTGTATGGCAACATCGGGTATATTAAAATCCAAACGTTCTCCGCCAAGCTGAATCAGGAGATCATCGACCAATGGCTCGCCCTGAAGAAGCAAGGCGCGACAAAGTTAATTCTAGACCTCCGCTATAATGGCGGCGGCTACGTCGACAGTGCCGAAAAATTCCTCGGCCATTTCGAGGGCGTGAAAGATGCATATTATGTCACGACACGGGAAGGCAGCCAAATGGTGAAGCCGATCCCATCCAAAGTGAAATTCCCTAAACAGACCTACATTCTTGTCAATAAATACTCGGCTTCCGCTTCTGAAATCGTGGCGGCGTCCGTCATTGATCAGAGCGCAGCAACCGTCGTTGGTGAAAAGACGAAAGGGAAGGGGACGATCCAGACCTTCTTCGAATTCGAGGACGGTAGTGCTCTAAAGCTGACTGTTGGCGAATTCACTGGACCGAAAAAGACGAAGATTCACCAAAAAGGCGTTCAGCCGACGATCGAAACGAAAACTGGCAAGGAATTGACGACAATTCATGAACGGCTCTTGCATGATCACTTTGCCAGCAAGAAATACAAACCGCTCGACCCACTCGACAAAGTGGCAGCGGCCAAAACATTCTATCTTCATTTCACCCAGCCGATGAACCTTCGCGCGACTCAGACGTCCAATAAGGTAGAACTCGTGAAAATGGGAGGCGTTGCGGTCCCGGTGAAGACAAGCATGAACAATAACGGCCAGCTTGAAATAACGCCAGTGAAAAAGATGCAGCGTGGCGGCACTTATATGCTCGTCGTCCATCCCGGTCTGCCATCAACTACCGGACGGACAACCAAGCAAGGTGTCTATTCACAAATTACGGTGCAATAACGTTTACTAATAGGGCGGGGATGGACCAAACACTTGGTTCAGGCCCGTCCGCTATGATATAATCATCTACTGTGTAATGTGGAATCTAACAAGCGGTGAATAAGCCGCAAAAGCAGTCCACAAAGAAAGGAACATACCAATGGATAAGAAAATCTGCGTTGTCGGCCTCGGCTACATCGGCCTCCCGACAGCCGTCATGTTCGCCAACAGCGGCGTTCAAGTACATGGTGTCGATATTAACGAAACAGCTGTTAACATGATTGCCAATAAGCAATTACATATAGAAGAGAACGGTCTCCAAGAACGTCTCGACCGCGCCATCGACGAAGGGAAATTTACCGTTTCCACAACGCCGGTAGAAGCCGATGTTTACATCGTCGCCGTCCCGTCCCCGATCAACCCGGACAATACGGCGAACTTAGAATATATCCGCCAGGCGACATCATCCATCGTGCCATTTGTGAAGCCGGGTGTACTCGTCATTTTGGAATCCACGGTTCCGCCAAAAACAGTCGAAAACATCATGCTGCCGGAGCTTCGTAAATCAAACCTGACACTCGGAGAAGACTTATTTGTTTCCCACTCGCCGGAGCGCGTCATCCCGGGCAAGATTTTCGAAGAGCTCGTGAACAACGACCGGATCGTCGGCGGCATCACGCCGGAATCCGCGCAAATGACAAAAGATCTTTATAAAACATTCGTCCAAGGGGAAATCCATTTGACAGACGCAACAACTGCGGAGCTCGTCAAAGTAATGGAAAACACCTATCGTGACGTGAATATCGCGTTTGCCAATGAACTAGCGAAAATCGCTGAATCAATTGGCGTGGACATTTGGGAAGCGATCCGTTTCGCAAACTTCCATCCGCGTGTAAACATTCATATGCCAGGGCCTGGTGTTGGCGGTCACTGCATCGCAGTTGACCCATGGTTCCTCGTTGAACTCAACCCGGCGGAAGCGCAAATTATCCATAAAGCTCGTCTCACAAACGATGGCATGCCGGAGTTCGTTGCAGAAAAAACCAAGGGCTTGCTTGATGATCAAAACATTAAAGACGGCAAAGTCGCTGTACTCGGCCTTGCATTTAAAGGCAACGTCGACGACATGCGCGAAAGCCCGTCCCTTACTGTTATTAAAGAATTGCAAGCTCGCAATATCGATGTGAAGTCCTTCGATCCTCATATCAAAAACGCGAAGCACGCAACACAAAAGGATACACTGGAAGAAGCATTGGCGGACGTCGACTTGATTATCCTGACGACGGATCACGATGAATTCAAACAGCTGAACCCGAACCACCTTGTAACGAAAACACCGAAGCCGTTTATTTTGGATACGAAAAACGCACTGGACCGGAACAAATGGGAGCAAGCAGGCTTCCATTACTACAAGCTCGGTGACGGCTCTCCGGCAGGTGTCTTCAGCTAAGATGAAAGAACAAATTCTAGGCGTTAGCGTCAACACGGAAAGCTATGACGAACTCATCCCGAGGGTTTTCCAAAACATCGAAGACAAGAAGAAGTCGCTCGTCGTTGCCATCAATCCTGAAAAACTCATGAAGGCAAAGGACGATCCCGAATTGAAGGCGCTGCTGAACCGTGCGGAATTCCAAATTCCGGACGGGATCGGCGTCATCATCGCTTCGAAAATGAAAAAAGGCAACATCCGCTCACGCGTAACGGGCGTCGACATGATGGACCGCGTCGTCAGGGAAGCGGCACGAACAGGAAAACGAATTTTCCTGTATGGCGCAAAACCGGGAGTTGCCGACCAGGCAGCCGCGAAACTCGTGGAAACTTATCCGGATCTCATCGTAGCTGGCACGCAAGACGGTTACGAAAAGGATACAGCCAAAGTAATTCAGACAATCAACGAAGCAACACCGGACATCCTGTTCGTTGCCATGGGTTCCCCGAAACAGGAGCTATGGATCGAACAATACCGCGATCAGCTTCACCCGATCCTTTACCAAGGAGTCGGTGGATCATTCGACGTGCTCGCCGGCAACATTAAACGTGCACCGGCCGCTTTCCAAAAAGTCGGCGCCGAATGGCTGTACCGTCTATTGAAGGAACCAAGTCGCCTGAAAAGGCAAATGGTCCTTCCAAAATTTCTATTAGAAATTCTAGCAGGAAAAAAATAAAACCATACTTGTAATCTACTAAATAGGATGATAGAATACGTAAGTGTAAGGATAATTTCCTCTGTAGCATATATAACAAACGCCACGCAGGACGAAAACGGTTGGTTGACCGCACAAAAAGCCTTGAACAGCTCCCATCTGTTCAAGGCTTTTTGCATGCCCATAATTAACTCTCCAATAACTCTCTAACAAAAAAACTCTCAAATACTTATTATTCCAGTCATATTCCTAATCCTTCCTGCATAACGTCAATAGGAAGACAAGCACTACAATTCTATGTCAAAAAACGCAATCTACTAAGTTCGACAGAAAAAACATAGAAATACTTGATATATATTTGAAATACGATAGAATAGTAGAAGCGGCGGATAAATTCAGAGCATTTATACTCTATGAATCTGGAACATTACTAATTTGTAATTGACATCCAAGCCGTGACTATCTATACTTTATTGTGTAATGGCTTCTACTTCCATTTTGCCGTGGGGTAGTTGACAAATTATTTTTTTCAATAAGAGGAGGAAATTATTCAATGGCTAACCAACCAACGAAGTATCGTAAGTTTGTAGTTGGCGCGGCATCAGCTGCTCTAGTAGCATCTGCAGTTGCACCAGTTGCAAGCGCGAAAACATTCTCTGACACAAAAGGGAACACACACGAAGCAGCAATCGACGCACTATCTGATGCTGGCGTAATCACAGGTTATGAAGATGGAACATTCAAGCCTAACAAAACTTTGACACGTTCTGACGTTGTTAAATTGATGGGTAAATGGCTTGTATCAGAAGGATATGCAATTCCATCCGACGCAGTTTCTAACCCACGTTTCGCTGACTTGAAATCTACTTCCAACAAAGAGCTTCTTGAGTATGCTGCAGTTGTTAAAGACAACGGCGTATTCGTAGGAACTCCAGACGGCAAGCTAGATCCAGCTGGCAACATCACTCGTGAAAACATGGCAATCGTACTAGTTCGTGCATTCGACCGTGTGAACGACATCGACCTCGCTACATACGTGGCAGGACAAGATTTCAAGAAAGACGTTACTGACCGCGGAACAGCTAAAGCTGAAGCTCGCCCA
>NZ_BQYK01000009.1:112597-135144 GCF_023168145.1 Sporosarcina sp. NCCP-2222 | reverse complement strand
TGGTACTGTTGTAGGTAAAGCAACTGTTAAAGGTGTAAACGCAACAACTGTTGAAGTAACATTCAAAGATGCTGTTGAAAACGTAAACTCCTTGAACTTCACAATCGAAGGTTTAACTGTTTCTAACGCAGCAGTTAAACAATCTGACAACAAAACTGTTGTATTGACAACTGCTGTTCAAGAAGGCGGTAAAGAATATACAGTATCTGTTGACGGTAAAGAAGTAGGTAAATTCAAAGGCGTTTCAGCTGTAATTCCTACTAAGATTGATATCACAACTCAATCTGTACAAGGTAAAGTAGGTCAACAAGCAATCGTTTCTGCTGATGTAGGCGTGAAACAAGCAGGCATTCCTGTAACATTTAACGTAAAAGCAAACACAATTGGTACGCTTAATAAAGACCAAGTGTTTGAAGCGGTTACAGATGAGAACGGTATTGCAACATTCTCTTATACACAATATTCAGCTGGCACTGACTCTGTTGTAGCTTATCCAACAGGTGCTCCAACTGTGCGTAGCCTTGGTTATGTATTCTGGGGAGTTGACACAATCCTTTCCATTGAAGAAGTAACTAAAGGTGACACAATTAATAACGGTGCAAATAAGACATACAAAGTTACTTACAAAAACCCTGAAACTGGAAAAGCAGAAGCGAACAAAACTTTCAATGTTTCTGTTCTTGAAAACATCGGGGTAACAGCTGATAAGTTGCAAAATGTTACTATTAATGGTGTTGAGGTTTCTCAGTTAAGCAACAATACTAAAACAGAAGCTGCACAAATTACTACTGATTCAAAAGGTGAAGCTACTTTCACAGTTTCAGGCACAAATTCTGCTGTAACTCCAGTTGTATACGGTTTGAATACTACAACAGGTGAAAGCACTAAAACTTATAAAGCTTCTTCATTGCAAGCGGCTGCTTCCAAAGTAACATTCGGAGCTGTTCAAGCACAATACACTATCGAGTTAACTCGTGAAGGTGGAGAAGTTGCAGCAATTGGCGCTACTAATGGACGTGAGTACAAAGTAGTCGTCAAAGATAAAGAAGGTAAAGTTGCTAAGAACGAAATCGTTAACGTAGCCTTCAATGAAGACTTAGACCGTGTAATTTCTACAAATACTGATGCGCAATTTGTTGTTAACAAAGCTTACGCTGGTAAACAAATTTCTGTTAAGACAGATTCTAAAGGTGAAGCAACTTTTGTAATCGGTTCGAATACAGTTAACGCATATGCTACACCAATCGCATGGATTGATATTAATACTTCTAATGCTAAGCAAGGTACTCTTGACGAAGGTGAACCGAAAGCAGTAGCACCAATTTCTTACTTCCAAGAGGCTTATCTAGATGGCTCAGCAGTTAAATCATATTTACCATCAGATTTAACTGAGGCTGTTAAGAGCTTTAAAGGTAATGAAACAGCATTGTTCCGAGCAGAGCTAGTTAACCAAAGTGGTAAAAACATGCCAGGAACGTCAATTAAATCTGTAACGTACACAATCTATAATACGGGTGCTAATGATATTAAAGTTGGCTCTCAAGTGATTTCACCGAACCGTAGCTATACTGTAAGTTACACAGAACCAAACACAGATTTGTATGTGAATTCAATTGATAACAAAACAACTTCAGTAAAAGTAGTTGCTACAGGTATTGCTCGTAACACTGATGGCAAAGACTATGCATTCACTTCTAAAGAAGCGGAAGCGACATTTACTTCTACAACTTCTGTTGGTACAGAAATTACAGAGAGTGTCGTAGCTGTTAATAAAACTCACTTAGAATTCTCCGGTAAAGACCCAATTTCTTTGGCGGACGCGAAATTCTTTGGTGGTAATGGATCAGAGTTAATTGGAGTAGACGCATTTATTGCTGAATTAGAATCTTATCCAGCTGGTGTAGTAGTAACATACATCCAAGACAAAGACGGAAATAAATCTTTCAGAGTAGTACGTGCTTCTTCTACTTCTCCAAAAGTTAACGCAACTACTACATTAAATACAGCTAAGATTACTAAGGAAGCAGTTGCAGTAACAACAGCAACTCCTGCAACAGCAACTATTACTAGTGCTGCGCTTGGGACACAGTCACTAACTGTAAATGGTCAAACGTTTACGTATAATTCAGCTGCAACTGGAAGAGATCAGTATGTTTATAATTCAGTATCCGATTTAATTTCTAAAATTAATGCTGCTGGTGGTGTAGTTACCGCAACAGCAGATTCTGCTGACATTAAATTAGTTGGTAAGGCAGATGGTACTCAATTCACATACAGAATTGGATCACTAACTCCAGTAACAACAGAAAATGGAGTTAGAGAAGCTGATGCAACTAAACAAGAAATCACATTTACATTCTCAACTGCAGTGAATGTTTCTGTTGGCGCTGCTGTAACTGTAAACGGTACTACAGGTACTGTAGCAAGTGTTGAATCTCAAAAAGTGGTTGTAACACTTGATACAGCAATTCCTGTGGGTACTCCAGTAACTACGTTCAACGTAGGTGCAAACCCACTTAAATCTAAGTTGACTGATAAAGTTGTTACTGTAACTGGTGTTTCAGTATCTAACTAATTAAGTTTAATATCCTTATTTAACTTAGATGCGAGTCTGGTTGATTTAGGATAAAATATAAAACAGCCTTTCGACTGAGGTATCGGTTGAAGGGCTGTTTTCTATTAAACAATTAATAATTTTATAGTTACCATAAAATATTTGAAATATATTAGTGAATGAGGCAAGGAGGTGCTCTTTATACCAAAAAAAAAGACTATTTACGAAATGTATATATTAAGTACTTAGTATCATGAAAACACCTCATCCGTAGTGACTTTTGTAGTCCGATGAGATATACTGTAAAGGATATGGATAATAATATAACTGGAAGGCTGAACAATATTATGAGTCTAGAAAATTCGGTTAGAAGAAATATAGTGGTTAGTATAATCTTGTTAGCAACTGTTTGTTTGATTGTTGCAAATCTTTTAGGGAAATCACAGGATAAGACATTTTCCCAGAATGCAAGCACTTATAATGAGATGGTTAGTGCCCTTCAAGAAAATCATTTCGAAATAACAATAGAAAAATCTCGTTTGTTAGAGGATAGTCAAAAAAATACAGAAATGTACCACTATGTTATGGGACTTGCTACAGTGAGTGTTGGAGAATATAAAAAAAGTATGCAACATTTTCAAAAGGTCTTAGAAATTAATCCACATAATGTAGAAGATTCTATCTTTATGTTGCAATATGCTGAAATTCTCATCCATGCTGATATGAAAAAGGAAGCCCAAATTGTACTTGAAAAGTGCACTGAATTAGCTGCACCCGAAAGTTTTCCTGAGTATCAAGAAAGAATTGCGGAGTTGCAAGAGCAGCTTGCAGAGCAATTATAAGAAAGGAATTAAATTATGAGTTATTACTATAAAATAGAGAAAGAAACTATATTTGAGGACGAGGAAGATAAGTTATCCCAAACAAAAACTGATCGCTGGATTTTTGGTTTATTATTAATCGCCATCGGATTAGTACCTTTATTAGTTGGGGGTCATGTAAAAGATGTAATCGGCCCTAATATTACCAATATTGAGTTGCTTTCGAGTGGCTTGAAAGGGGATCTCTTTACATATTATAAAATGACTGTCCTCATAGTAATAACGGTGATCGCAGTTTTGTTATTACTCTCAAAGATTATGTTTATGAATGGTGTTCTTCGAAAGACAAAACTAAATATCTTCTTAGGCATTTTTTTGGCTGCGATTATTCTTTCTACATTGTTATCCCCAAGTATTTCTATCGCTCTCTGGGGGCAATTTGATCGCTCAGATGGTGCTGTATCATACATATGCTATTTAGCTTTATTTTTTGTTGCCATGAATATTCAATATCCGAAAAGGGCTATTCATTATGTTATGTATATATTATATCCATTTGTATTTATAAATTTCATCCTTATTACGATGAATTTCTATGGGTATGATGCCATGAAATATACTCCAATCCAAAAATTTATGACTTTGTTTCTTCCAGAAGGTGCATCATTGGGAGAAAGTTCTACTCTCGTAGGAACACTCAACCAATGGAATTACATGAGTGGGATGTTTGCGATTATCACTGTAATGTATCTTGCTTGGGCAATTTTAGATAAAAACAAAATTCGGAGCATAACAAATTTGTTTGTTGCTGTCGCTTCTTTAGCAATTATGCTTATGTCGATTTCTACTAGTGGCTTTCTTACATTAGTTGCATTTACTCCTTTTCTTTTAATAATCGCTTTTAAGTCTGAAAGTATTAAAAAGGGATTCTTGATATTAATAGTTTTCTATATTTTAAGTGTGCCGGTATTTCATGTTCTCGCTACAAAGGATTATAGAGTTTGGGACGAATCCATAGGTTTTATTGTTAAGGAAAATCCATATTTCAAGAAAACGCCAGTAGCTTTAGGAACTTCATACGACATAGATATTTTGTTTGGTCATAAAGCTTATGCAGCTGATTCTACATTTGAACTACCTAACCTCCCTGAAAGAGGAGTGGCCGCCGGTTCTGGGCGTGCTTATATTTGGGAGAAAACAATAAACTTAACTATGAATCGACCTTTAATTGGATATGGACTTGATACGCTTAAATATCATTTTCCACATTACAATATTGATGCAAGGTCAGGTATGCTGGACGAAAATACAATTATTGATAAACCTCATAGTATGTATGTCGGAATATTTTACGGTACCGGTATATTCGGTTTTATTGGCTTTGCTGGAGTACTATTATTAACAGTCATCTTTGCGGTAAAGATAATTTTCACAAGAAAACACATCTTATTGTCTGTTTTGGCTATAGGCTGGCTTGCCTTCTTATTCCAAGCGCTATTTAACGATTCACTTCCAGGGACAGCAGGACCAATGTGGGCTATTGCAGGAATCATGATGGGATTGTTACTAGCAAATAATGACATCAAGGAGAAAAATGATGGAAGAGACAATTGAGTTACGAGAATTAATGGAGATTATTTGGAGAGGAAAGTGGCTGATCGCTTTACTAACTGCAATATTCGTTTTAGCAGCAGCCGTCTTAAGTTGGTTTGTCCTACCTAAGCAATTTGTATCTAAGGCTACAGTTCAAGTAGCTAGTGAAGTACAGGATACAGGAATTATGTCTAGTTACGTTGCTGCAGAGTTTACACCAGTTGTATTTACACAACGAATAAAAAACCAAACTATGATGAATGAAGCTCTGCAAGAAGCTGGTTTCAATGAGAAGTTTGATGAAGAAAAGATTTCTATTACTGAACAGACAAATACGAATTTAGTAGAGTTGAGATATACTGCATCAACACCGGGTGATGCTCAAGAGAAACTGAACTTATTCATTCTAAAGGCAAAAGAACAAATGAATCAGTCAGTGAAAAATACATTAAATGAGCTTGAAAAGACATACGCATCAGAGGCTAAACATCTTTCCGCAGAAATCGAAACATTGATAGGACAATATAATCAAAAAGTTAGATCTAATGGTCTGCCAGAAATATTAATTATGCAAACACTAGTTGGTTCGCAAATTATCACACCGATAACAGATCAACAAATGACTGCATTAACTAAAGTGGATGGTACGTTGCATAACGATTTGATGCAAATGCAAGCGCAAATTGACTCTAAGTCAGCGGAATACAGATCTGTTTTAGATAAATATCAATCTGTGAAAACGGGTTTAGATAGTTTCCGTCCCGATCCATTTATCCGTCTGATTGTCGATCCAACATTGCCAGAGGTACCATCTGGACCTAATAAGGTATTAAATATGGCAATTGCTTTTATTATTGGATTAATGGCAGGGGTGGGAATTGCGTTTTTTCGAGAATATTGGAAGAACTCGGCGCCAGCAAAGTAAGCAGCAAGAGAGAAGGTTAATTGAATGAGTTATAGATTACGTTATCTCACATTTTTTATACTTGACTCAGCAATCGTTCTTTCGGCAATTTTTATGAGCTATTACTTACTGCATCCTACTATTCCTGGCTACTCGGATACTGTCATTCTAATTAGTGCTGTAACATTATTAATCAGTCACCATGTTGCCGCTTACTTTTTTCACCTATATGATCGTGTCTGGAGTGTTGCCTCCGTTCGAGAATTATTAACGATTGGGATTGCAGTAACAATCTCTGTTGCTGCGGCCAGTGGAATGCAATATTTGATCAAAAACGACATTTACTTTAGAGTCATGGCGATTACCTGGATGCTTCATATCATTATGATTGGGGGATCACGTTTCTTATTGCGCCTTGTCAAAGACCATGAGTCATTTATTGCTCAAGAAGAAATGCGGAGGGTTCTTATTGTTGGTGCAGGTCAAGCAGGGACTATGCTTGCGAGAAATCTTCAACAGGCTCATCAACCAGAATTTTTGCCAGTTGCATTCGTAGATGATGATCCAAGAAAGCAACATCTAAAAATCATGAACATTACTGTTCAAGGTAAGACGAAAGATATTGAAAGACTTGTGGAAAGAAAGAGAATAACAGATATCATAATAGCAATACCTTCCCTTGGTCGCGTAGGAATAAATAGTATTTATGAAAAATGTGCGAAAACCGGTGCGAAAGTTAAAATAATGCCCAAGATTGAAGATGTTATGACGGGAAAGGTCTCCGTAAATGATATGCAGGATGTCAGAATTGAAGATCTTCTTGGGCGAGAAGAAGTAAAGTTAGATTTAAAAGCAATTGCGGATAAGCTGACAAATAAAACAATACTTGTAACAGGAGCGGGAGGTTCAATTGGGTCAGAAATATGTCGGCAGGTATTAGAGTTTAGGCCTAAAGAATTATTGTTGCTTGGACATGGAGAAAGTTCTATCTACAATATTGATATGGAATTACGCAGTAAAGTTCTTATTAATACAACAAAGATAATCCCGATTATTGCAGACATACAAGATCGCGAAAGAATATTCGACATTGTAAGTAAGTACAATCCAGACGTCATTTATCACGCCGCTGCTCATAAGCATGTACCATTAATGGAGTCGAATCCCATGGAGGCAGTAAAGAATAATATTTTTGGAACAAAGAATGTTGCTGAAGCTGCTGATGCTTATGGTATTAAGCATTTTGTACTGGTATCGACTGATAAAGCAGTAAATCCGCCCAACGTAATGGGGTCTACAAAAAGGTTCGCTGAGATGATTATTCAAAATCTGGCAAAAACCAGCGAGACAAAGTTTGCTGCGGTTCGTTTCGGTAACGTGTTAGGTTCACGGGGAAGTGTGGTCCCATTATTCAAAAACCAGATAGCTAGAGGCGGCCCGGTAACCGTAACAGACCCGAATATGACTCGTTACTTTATGACGATTCCAGAAGCTTCAAAACTTGTTATACAAGCAGGTACACTGGCTTCTGGAGGAGAAGTTTTTGTTCTTGATATGGGGGAGCCTGTGAAGATTGTCGACTTAGCGAAAAATATGATCCGGTTATCAGGGTATTCGGAACATGAAATAGAGATTAGATACTCTGGGATCCGACCTGGTGAAAAGCTATATGAAGAGCTGCTAAATGAAAACGAGCGACAAAGCGAATATATATATCCGAAAATTTATATAGGAAAAGCGACCCCAATCAGTGAATTAGAAATGAATTATATAATGGAGAAGCTAGTGCATATGAATGATGAGGAATTAAAAGAAACGTTAGTCGGATTGGCAAATCGTAAGGTTGTAGAAACTAAAAATGCATTCTCTTTAAGATAATCATTAAATAAAGAAGGTAATATAATGAATTTTGCTATTATTGGTTGTGGCTTTATTGCTAATAAACATGCACAGGCAATTCAAAATGTGAAAAATGCAAAGTTAGTGGCAGTCTGCGATCGAGTTCCAAAATTGATGGAACCGTATACGACTCAATATGGAGCCACTCCCTATACAACAATAGAAGAAATGTTGAAAGATGACACAATTAACATAGTCAATATTTGTACACCTAGTGGTTCGCATGCTGATCTTGCTGAACTTGTTGCTGCTCATGGCAAACATATTATTGTAGAGAAACCGATTGCAATGACATTGACAGAGGCTGATCGGATTATTGATGCAGCCAATAATTACAATGTGGAATTGGCCGTAGTGCATCCTAATCGTTTTCGGCCAGCTGCTATGAAACTTAAGGAAATAATTGAAGAGAATCGATTAGGGAAGTTAAGTCATGCGCTCTGTACTGTCAATTGGAATCGAGGGCAAGAATATTATGATCAAGCCCCATGGCGAGGTACAAAAGCACATGATGGTGGGGTATTAATGAATCAAGCGATTCATAATTTAGATTTACTCTTATGGTATTTAGGAAAACCTAAGAAAGTGTTTGGGATGGGGGCGACGCGTCTCCGAAATATTGAAGCAGAAGATGTCTTTACAGGTATAATACAATTTTCATCTGGAGTTCTTGCTACTATTCAAGCTTCAACAACCGTATACCCAAAAAACTATGAAGAATCGATTACAATTTTCGGAGAAAAAGGAACTGTGAAAATTGGTGGAGCAAATGCTCTTTATTTTGAGACGTTAGAAATGGAAAGTATGGATTTTGACCAATGCAATGTTGTGATCAATGAACTTAAAAATGATCCTTGGGGCAAACCTGGCCATGAAGCAATAATAGAAGATATGATCCATTCGATCCAACATGGACGAAAACCGGCAATTACCGGTATAGAGGGTAGAAATGCAATAAAACTCGTTTTATCTTTATATGAATCCTCAAGCACAAATAAACTCGTGAATCTGTTGTAAAGGAATGAACAGAATGACTAAAGTACAGAACAAATCAAGTATATTAATAGATAAACTTAATACCAAAACGGCTACAATTGGTGTCGTAGGGTTAGGATATGTAGGACTTCCCCTAGCAGTTGAAAAAGCTAAAGCAGGCTTTACAGTGATTGGTTTCGATGTGCAAGAAGAAAAAGTGCAAATGGTGAATGAAGGAAAAAATTATATTGGTGATGTGATTCAAGAGGATCTTGAATCACTAGTTAAAACTGAAAAGCTAAAGGCGACTGCAGACTACACATTTATTCGTGATGTAGACGCAGTCGCTATTTGTGTTCCTACACCACTAGATATATATAAACAGCCAAATATGAAGTATATTGAAAGCTCAGCTAAAGCAATTGCAGAATATATAACAACCGGCACATTAGTCGTTCTTGAAAGTACAACATATCCTGGTACCACCGAAGAGCTTATCAAACCAATTCTTGAAAAAAGAGGCTTAATCATTGGGAAAGACATTTTCTTAGCATACTCACCAGAGCGTGTAGATCCTGGTAATAAACAGTTTAAGACAAAAAATACTCCCAAGGTGGTAGGTGGAGTTACAGAAAATTGCACGAAAGTTGCTGCTGCCATGTATCGTGCTGTATTGGATGGAGATGTGCATGAAGTGTCCAGTCCGAAAGTTGCAGAGATGGAGAAGTTGTTAGAAAACACCTTTCGAAATATTAACATTGCACTCGCCAATGAAATGGCTATATTATGTCATAAAATGAACATAGATGTATGGGAAGTTATCGATGCCGCAGCAACAAAACCTTATGGATTTATGCCGTTTTACCCTGGCCCTGGACTTGGTGGGCATTGCATTCCTATAGATCCATGGTATTTAACTTGGAAAGCCCGTGAATATAACTATCATACAAAACTTATTGAAACAGCGGGTGAAATAAATGATAGCATGCCTGACTTTGTTGTACAGCGTTGTGCTGCAATATTAAATGAACAAGGGAAGTCTGTAAAAGGGTCTACAATTTTAGTGCTCGGTGTTGCATATAAAAAGGACATTGACGATTATAGAGAGTCCCCTGTATTGCCAATTTTAGAACGACTAACTTTGGCAGGTTCAGAATGGGAAGTAGCTGACCCTTACGTGCCGGTTTTTAAGTTAAATGGAGAATTAATACAAACAATTGAGTTGACGAAAGAGAGATTACAAGCAGCAGACCTTGTAGTCATCGCGACAAATCATAGTAACTTCGATTATGAACTAATTAACAATCATGCAAACTTCCTCTTAGATACTAGGAATACAAATCAAGACTTTACCAAAGTGAAATATATAAAATTATAAATGGAAATTAGGAAGGGAATGAGGGCGCTTGAGTTATGAAAAACCAATTCGTTAAACATGTATTAACTTTAATGAAAGGTACAGCGATTGCACAATTCTTGCCTATTTTAATATCACCTATTTTAACAAGAATATATACGCCAGAGCAGTTTGGCCTTTTTGCAATTTATATAGCAATAATATCTGTTTTAACTCCAATTATTAGTGGAAGATATGAGCTTGCAATAGCGTTGCCTAAGGATGAAAGAAAAGCATTAGCGCTATTTTACTTAACTTTTTTGATAAATATCTGTGTTACGCTAGTTACAGTAATAATAGTTATGTCCTGGGGTCAAATTATTATGAAGGTTATGTCTCTACAGGATGAAAACTTGCTCTACTTACTTCCAATAGGCTTATTTTTAACTGGGCTTTTAAGTTCATTTACCTATTTAAATAACCGTTGGGGACGATTTGATTCTTTGGCACATTCTAAAATTAGTCAGTCTATAGGAATGGCAATAGCACAAATGGTAATTGGTCTTGCGAAATTAGGTAGTCTAGGGCTATTAATTGGCTACTGTTTTGGACAAGTAGCCTCATTAATTAGTCTTAATAAAAAAGCAGAGATCCCAATGATGTTTAAAAAAGAAAGGATCCATAAAAATACATTAGTATTAGTCGGAAAAGAATATAATGAGTTTCCCAAATATGCAATGATTACTCACTCAACAGAAGCGCTATCAGCAAATATTCCAAGTTTTTTACTAAGTAAATTTTTTGGGACACAATTTACTGGTTATTATTCGCTTACAACGCGTACGATTAGCTTGCCATTATCTTTAATTGGTAAAGCAGTCGGGGATGTGTTTTTATCTACTGCTAGCAAACTATATAGAGAGCAAGGTGAGTGTAAAGAACTTTATAAGAAGACATTTAAAGTTCTTGCTCTCATCCCAATTATTCCCTTTGTGCTCATGCTATTCTTTGCTGAAGAGCTATTTAGTTTTGTTTTTGGAGAGGAATGGGGAATAGCTGGTACGTATACAAAGATATTGTTACCTGCGCTTTACTTACAATTTATTTCTAATCCACTATCACATATGTTTGTCATAGCGAAAAAGATTAAAATAGAGTTTTTAATTCAATTCATTATTTTAATCTTATCAATTCTAGCGTTTGTTGTTGGATATTTTTATTTTAAGTCTTCACTTACCTCTTTATTAATGTTTTCGGGAGTATTAGTTTTGAAGTATATCATATTTATTGTTTTGTCATACAAATTTTCGCAAGCAAATCAACCTAAATAAATTACAACAGCATAGAGGATGAATAATGAAAAAAATAATAAAGAGTATACTGTGCGGTGAATTGTTTTTTGCATTACTTTTATTTTCTGGAGTTTTTAAGGAGAGTCTAAATTTACCTATAGATATCTCAATATTATTTATAGCATTAACTTTTATTGCAGTAGTTATTAAAATAGCGTCCAAAAAGAGGATTCATAAAACAATACTACTTCCGATCATTAGCTTGACTATAATTTATTCAATGTTTTTAATTAGCTATATAATTTCTCTAGGAGAGATTTATGCTACAGAGAAAATATTGAAATTCAGTTTTGTCACACTTCCTTCAATAGTATTTGCATTAATATTACTTGACAATAAAAAAGCTTTACATCGTTTTTTTATCTCTATTGCTATGATTGCTTTTGTATTGTCTGTATTTTCATTGCCTTCTATATTTCATAGGGGATCTTCACTGGGTTTTATCGGGTTTAATGGTGGTAACTATCAAGGATTAGCTTTGTTAAATGGAATTGGATTGATCATTCAAGTTTTCTACTTTTTACTAGAAGCGCATAGTAAGAGATTGAAAATGTTGAGTTTACTTGTTGCATCAATTACAGCTTTTGTCTTATTTGCGACTGGAAGTAGAATGCCTATTTTGGCGTTTATCGTTACCTCGGTTTACATACTTGGTAATTCATTTTACTTTAGAAGAGATATAATCTTTTTACGCAAAGGTGTTAAATTACTATTTTTGTTATCTACTTTGTCTATACCTTTGTTGTGTATTATGGTTAATAAAGGATTTTTTGAAACGATTATATATAGGTTTAGTGTTTTATTTACGGAAGAGAGTGGTGGGGATTCTTCTGCAGGAAGAATCGAGCGATATAAATCGGCCTATGAAATGATTAAACGGTCACCATTTGTGGGGGAAGGTTTAGGTGGTTTTCCTCTTTACTATTCAGGGGAGGATATATCTGACTACCCACATAACATCATACTAGAGATCATCGCCGAAATGGGCTTAATTGGATTAGTAGTTTGTATAATATTTTTTGCACTAAGTCTTTTTAGAACCCTTAATTTATATCGGAGTAGCTATAAGTTTATTCCTACTTTAGGTATGGTAACGGTAGGCGTTTTCATATATTACTTATCATTTGCAATGGTTAGTGGAGATATTAATAGCAATCGAATTCTTTATGTATTTATGGGGATAATGTGTATGTTTCCAACTATTTTTGAAGTGGAAGATTATAAGAAAAATAATTTGTTTGCAACAAGAAAGGAAATCTTATGAGACAATATCAAAGGTGTATAAATTGTGTAATGGATACAACAGATCCAGAAATTGAGTTTGATCATGAAGGAGTTTGTAATCATTGTAGGCATGCAAAAGAAGTTGGGAAGCGAATTTGGTTTCCAAATGAGCAAGGACAAAGGAAACTAGAATTAATTATCCAGAAAATAAAAAGTGAAGGAGAAGGGAAGCGCTACGATGCAATTGTTGGATTAAGCGGGGGAGTTGATAGCTCATACTTAGTCTATAAAGCTAAAGAATGGGGATTACGCCTCCTTGCTGTTCATGTTGATGCTGGGTGGAATAACAAAATTGCTGAAGAAAATGTACAGGCAATATGTAAGGATGGAAACATCGATTTAGAAATTGTGAAAATCAATTGGGAAGATATGAGAGAATTACAATTATCATTCTTGAAAGCGGCTGTACCCAATCAAGACATACCACAAGATCATGCTTTTTTTGCAACATTATATACTTATGCTGTAAAAAATAATATTAAGTATGTATTAAATGGATCAAATTGGGAAACGGAAAATATACTTCCTGGGTCGTGGGGGTACAATGCAATGGATGGCAGCCACGTTATAGATATACAACGAAAGCATGGTGAGAGGCAACTGAAGAATTTTCCGATCATGAACCTCTATAAATTAAAACTCTATTATCCTTTCGTTAAGAAAATGAAGGTAATTGAGCCCTTGAACCTTCTACCATATCATAAAGAAGATGCAATAAAGGAACTTGAGAGCAATACTAATTGGAGATATTATGGCGGGAAGCATTATGAATCTATTTGGACAAGGTTTTTCCAATCATATTATCTTCCAGTGAAATTTAACTTTGATAAAAGGAAGGCACACTTATCTAGTTTAATTGTGTCAAAACAAATTACCCGTGATGAGGCTTTGAAAGAGTTGGAAGAAAAACCATACGATGATTCTAAAGTAAGTGATGAAAAAAAACAAATTGCAAGCAAATTGGGTATTTCTATTGATGAGTTAAGTGCTTTAATTTCGTCTGAAAATAGAAGCCACTCCGAATACTATTGCACAGGAAACACTTTTCTTTACAAACAAATATTTAAGATTCATAAATTTTTACAACGGTAAAACATTTACTTGTTGACAATATGAAAAATGTGAAAATAACTAAAAATGAGTAGTGAGGATACCCTATGAGAGTTTGTCACCTAACATCTGTACATAGTCATACAGATACAAGAATATTTATTAAAGAGTGCAAGGCCCTTGTGGAAGCTGGTTATGAAGTCCATCTTGTGGCTCCTGGAGCCCCATCTTCAGTTATTGATGGGGTTCATGTTCATGGGATTGTCAAAGAAACTGGTGGTCGTGTTAAGCGTATGACGAAAACTGTTAAACATGTTTTTAAGAAGGGGCTTTCAATAGATGCGGATGTCTATCATTTTCACGATCCTGAACTAATACCAACAGGGCTAAAACTAAAAAAAATGAAAAAAAAAGTAATTTATGATGTTCATGAAGATTTACCGAGAGATATTATGTCGAAACATTGGATTCGCCCAATTTTTCGAAAGCTAATTGCTAATCTGTTTGAGCGATACGAGAACAAGTCGTCTAAAAAGTTCGATTTAGTTTGTACATCAACGCCTTTTATTAAAGATAGATTTAAATCGATTGGTTGTAATGCAGTAGTTATTCATAATTATCCTCTACTAAATGAATCGAAAACAATAAAGAGCGCTTGGTTAGATAAAGAAGATGTTGTCTGTTATGTTGGTGGAATAACGTTTGTAAGAGGAATTAATGAAATGGTTCAGTCATTGCCATTAACAAACAGTAAAGTGGAATTGTTACTTGGTGGTACCTTTGCATCTATGAAAGAAAGTGAGGCTTCAAAAAAGTTAGACGGTTGGGGCCATGTAAGAGAACTAGGATATTTGAATCGAGAAGAGGTGTATGAGACATATAAGAGATCAAAGGCAGGTTTGGTTGTACTTCATCCAATTAATAGTTATATAGAATCTCTGCCAATAAAAATGTTTGAATATATGTCGAGTGGCATTCCAGTCATTTGCTCAAATTTTCCTTTGTGGGCGAATATAATAAAGGACAATAAGTGTGGAATTTGTATAAATCCTCTCAACCCTCGTGAGTTAGCTAGCGCCATAGATTATATTATCGAACATCCTGAAGAAGCTTATAGAATGGGGTTAAATGGTAGAGCAGCTGTTGAAAAATACTTTAATTGGGAAGCCGAAAGTAAGAGACTTGTTTCTGCCTATGAAAGATTACTTAAGTAATGACAGATTAAAAGGAGTTATTATGACAGGAATTATCGGGGCTATTACAAAAGAAAATGACGTACAAGCAATAATCAAGAGGGGTTGTAAGGTATCTGGTTATGAAGAGAATTACTATAGTTATGAGAACAATTGGGGGATTGCTTTTGCCTCTCAAAGGCAATATCGAATAGAACAGATGAGTTCGAATGTTCAATCAATGTGTTTTCAGGGTAGAGGGGTTATAGCTTTTGATGGGGTACTATATAACTCTCATGAACTCCGTCAAGAATTGAAAGGCCTGGGCTACGGTTTTAAATCTAATTCGGATACTGAACTGTTATTAACTTGCTTACATCATTATGGTATAGAACAAGCAATATCAAGATTTAATGGTATGTGGGCATTCGTTTGGCATGACCTAGAAAATAAAAAGATTTATCTATGCCGTGATCGACTGGGTGTAAAACCACTTCAATATATGATGGAAGAGAATAAATTGTATTTCGGATCTGAAATTAAAACCATATTAGAAATGGCTGATAAAAAATTTGATTTAAATGAACAAAAAATAGGTGAATATATTGCTCAATCACTTCAAGTGACAAATGAGGAAACATTTTTTAGAGGAATTAACCATTTTCCGGCTGGGTGTTATGCAGTTATCGACTTAACTAAAAACATTATTAAGGAATTTCCTATTAAACAATATTGGTCCTTGAAACTAGAAGAAGGTTTAATTGCTTCCGAAGAAGTCTTAATAGAAGAGATTCAAAATCTTTTTTATGATGCTGTTAATCTACAGTTAAGAAGTGATGAACAAGTTGGAGTATTATTATCCGGAGGTATTGACTCTTCAGCAATTACAGGTGTTATGCACAAACTATTAGGTAAAGAAGTCAAATTAAATATTTTTTCAGCTGTAAGTGAGGATAAACGTTTTGATGAGTCATATTTTATTGATTCAGTTGCAGAATTCTTAGGAAGATCAGTGAATAAGGTCACATTGGATTTTGGACCAGAAGAGGCGATAACCCTTTTAGATAAAGTAAACTGGCATAACGATGAACCCGTTGGATCATTTTCGAATGTTGCTCATTATTTATTGATGAAAAAAGCTAATGAGTTAGGCATTTCCGTCATTCTCAGTGGACAAGGCGCAGATGAATTATTATGTGGATATCGTAAGTATGTAGGGTTTTATATTCAGAGTTTGATTAAGCAAGGAAAGTTAATAAAAGCAATGCGTGTTTTATGGGGATTTAAAAAAAGAGGCACAATAGTTAATCAGTTTTCAATACAGGAAGCTAAAAGGTATTTACCGAAACAACTGAAACCAAAAGAAATAAATATTTTGGGCAAACGAGTAATTGATAATTATCGACCAGTATTTATAGGATTAGGAATAGAGAATGATGTGAGAAGAAGACAAGTTTTGGATGTGCAAAAATTTTCCGTTCCAGTCATATCACATTTTGAAAATAGAATGTCGAGGGCTTGGTCTTGTGAGATTCGAATGCCTTTTTTAGATCATCGTTTAGTTGAAAAGTTTATCGGACTTCCTATAGATGCAAAACTAAACCATGGATGGACAAAGTATATTTTTAGAAAATCAATTGAAACAATTTTACCTGCCGAAGTTGTTTGGCGCAAAGATAAACAAGGTTTTGTCAATCCACAGAGTGAGTGGTTGAAAAAAGAACTCAAAGAAAAAGTGAAGGAGCATTTTTCAGAGGAAAGTATGATTGTGAAATTAGAATTAATTAACTACGAAAGATTAAATGAGAAGTATGAAAAGTATTGTACCCAAAGGGCAGGGACAGGGAATATATGGTTTAAAGATATTTTTTCACCATTAGCCTTAGAAAGTTGGTTGCGACAATATCAAAAATATATTAATAAATATGAAAAATGATACAAATAAATCTCCGCGAAATGTTAAGAAATTAGAGGGACATAATGTGCGAAAATCTTTTATGTTAGTTTGTTGTATTGTTTTCTTGATGATTGGATGTGAAAACAAATCTAATCCAGGATTTGTTGATGATTCCTCGGAAGTCCTTATCAACAATGAGTTAAATTATCAAGATGAGAAGGAACTGTGGGATAAAGTATTACGAAAATACTTAAACGAACCGCTTTGGATTGAACGAGATATATATGATGCAGGTCATAACTTAATGGTACCAATTCATGCAGCGTTTATTAAATGCAATAATGATTGGATTATGGATATTGATAGGCATTTTAAGTCTTTTGTTGAGGACTATGACGTTGAAAATGAAATTAGTCTTTTGAATAAACTTCATTATTACTATGCTGCAAGTCGATATCTAACACTTCTGGTAGAAAACGATGTTCCACTAGAAGATTATCATCTTCAATTAGCAGAGTTATTAAAGTTGGAGTTGATAAAGTTTTGGGAGGTTGAACCTGCGTGGCATTGGGATTATGAGGATTTTATTGGAATAAAGCAACGTTTGGAGTATAAACTTAATTTAAGTAATCCTAGATTTAGTTATGATAAAGCAATCATTGATGAAGAGTTGTTTATTGTATCAATTGGTTCGGATTTAAAATACTTTTATGAAAGCCAATATATAAGAAACCCCATTCTTGAAGAAATTAATCAATATGGCCAACGTATTTTTATTCAAGAAGGAAAGTTGCTTGATGAAGGTGGTTGGTTGTTTCAAGAAAATGTGTGGAAAGACCATCCTGATTATGCATTCAGTGGATATAATTCAATAAAAGAAATAGAAGGAGGTAAACGTAAAGTACGAGAATTCTTAAATACAGATAGCTCTCATGGTACAAGATTACCTTTGCAAATATTTAGTGTAATGAAAGCAACAAATTCGATGAAAGAGAAACAATTATTGAAAGAAGTTTTTGAGAATATAGAATTGCAATTTTATGAAAAAATCCTAAGCAGAAAAAATGAAATATATATTTTAAATAATTTCATGGATGGTTCTAATGGTGTTTTTCGGTATGACTATGAAACGAATAAGGGAACTGGTTATGGACCCCACTCTCTTTCAGGTATATTAATGGTTGGTTGGTATAATTTTTTAAATACAGAAAGAGTCAGTAATATTTTTAAAGAGATGTCATTGCAATTCCCGATTGATATAAAAGTTTATAGTAAATATTACTTAGATAAGACAAATAGAGTTAGAAACCCGTTAGCTAAGGAACCTGAAGCTTATTACAATGGATTGTATCAGTTGATTTTGCTACTTTCCTCACAACCATTATTAAAAGAAGAATAGTATTTTAGAGAGGAAGTATTTATATGATAATACCGATGTTAGATCTATCCGAACAATATGAAACAATTAAAGAAGAAATATTGTCAAAACTAGACCAAGTTATGTCCTCTTCTCAATTCATCCTCGGTAGTCATGTTAAACAAGTTGAAAATGATATTGCCGAAATGAGTAAAACAAAACATGGCATTGGCGTGGCAAATGGGTCAGATGCAATCCATATCGCATTACAAGCTGCTGGGGTCGGAAGTGGGGATGAGGTTATTACTACATCATTTACTTTCTTTGCAACAGCTGGTGCGATTGTACGTGCCAATGCGGTACCTGTATTTGTAGATATTGATCCAATTACTTATAACATTGATCCTTCCAAAATTGAAGCGGCCATAACAAACAAAACCAAGGCTATTATTCCAGTTCACTTATATGGACAGATGGCAGATATGGACTTAATTATGAATATTGCAGAAAAGTATAATTTACATGTTATTGAGGATGCTGCACAAGCAATTGGCTCTAGTTATAAAGGAAAACAAGTAGGTGAAATGAGTAGTGCTGCTACTTATAGCTTTTTCCCTACAAAGAATTTAGGCGCATATGGTGACGGCGGAATGATCGTTTCAAATAACGACGGCATTGCGGAACTTGCACGTGTAATTCGTGTTCATGGTAGTAAGCCAAAATATCATCACCATGTGCTGGGCTATAACAGTCGTTTGGATGAAATGCAGGCTGCAATACTCAGTGTGAAACTTCCTCATTTGCCAGCTTGGGGGGAGAATCGCCGAAAACATGCCGCATACTATTCCGATAAGTTGAATTCTAAGCTTGGAAAGTATGTTGTGGTGCCATTTGAAGTCGACGGCAATTATCATGTGTATCATCAATATACTATTCGTGTTAAAAATAGAGATGAACTTCAAGTTTTTTTGAAAGACCAAGGAATTGCAACAATGATTTATTATCCAATTCCATTACATTTACAGCCCGTATTTAAGGAATTAGGTTATCAGACTGGGGATTTCCCAGAAACTGAAAGGATGGCTAAGGAAGCATTATCATTGCCAATGTTCCCAGAGCTTAAAAAGGAACAACAAGATTATGTCATTCAGAAAATTGTTGAGTTCTATTCCTCAAAATAACTGTAAAGTTTAGTTGATAAGTATCTAAACGAAAGGTGAATTTGAATGATAAAAGAAAAGGGTCAGAATGTTCTCATTGGAGAAAACGTGAAGTTCGGAAGCAATGTAGTGATTGGCAATAATGTGGTGATTTATGAAGGTACGATAATCGGACAAAACGTTATTATTCAGGATAATGTTGTAATCGGTAAACAGCCTGTAAGAGCAAAGGCTTCTATACTTCCTGATGTAAAAAAATTACCCCCAACCATCATCGGATCGGGAGTGACTGTAGGTACATCTGCTGTTATTTACGCAAACGCAGAAATTGGTGAAGATGTGTTCGTTGCAGACTTGGCAACCGTACGGGAACGTGTGAAAATCGGAAAGAAGACGATTGTTGGTCGGGGAGTAGCAATAGAAAATGACTGTGTGGTCGGTAGTAATTGTAAACTTGAAACCAACTGTTATATCACTGCATATTCAGAGTTAGGGGACTTTGTATTTGTTGCGCCCTGTGTGGTTACGACGAATGACAACTATTTAGCTCGTGGAAAAGAAAGATTTGATAAGTTTAAAGGTATTACTGTGAAAGATGGAGGAAGAATTGGTGCAAACGCTACCGTACTGCCAGGGAAAGTGATTTATGAAGATGGGACAGTGGCAGCGGGAAGTGTTGTGTCTAGAGATGTGGAGAAGGAAAGTCTGGTTGTAGGTTCCCCCGCTAAGGAGTTAAGAAAAGTTCCTCAAGATCAGTTGCTGAGAAATCAATGAAAAAATTAAATATATGGATTTTAAATCATTATGCAATATCACCAAAATCAATTGGCGGCACTAGACACTATGATCTTGCCAAAGAGCTTGTAAGAAGGGGGCATACGGTAAGGATATTTGCCTCGTCTTTTAACCATTTTACTAAGGAAGAAACTACGGTTTATGAAAAGGGTATATCGAAAGAGGAAGATTTTAATAATGTAAAGTTTACTTGGATTAAAACTCCGAGTTATCAAAAATCAGTTAAACGAGTGTTAAATATTATTACTTTTACATATCGTCTCAATAAAGTGTTGGCCAATTATATAAAACACGAGAAACCTGACTTGATAATTGGATCCAGTGTTCATCCTTTGACACCACTTGTAGGATTAAATAAGGCGAAAAAGGTTAAAAGCCTGTTTTATTTCGAAGAAAGAGATTTATGGCCACAGACATTTATAGATTTTGGCATGTTAAGTGAAAAAAATATTCTAACCCGTCTATTATTAAAAATAGAAACATATTTATATAAAGAGTCGGATAGAACAATATTTTTGTTTGACAAAGCACACAAATATGCTTTTACTAAAGGCCTAGCTAAAGGTAAAGAAGTACTTATTCCAAATGGATATAGTATTCAACGTTTAAATGATTCTATTAAATTCAAGGAAATCAACGAAATGCTGTCTTATTATAAGGGTAAAAAATTATGTCTTTATGTTGGAAGTATGGGTGAGGCGAACCATATGTTACCACTACTTGAACTTACCCAGACAATGAAACAAGAAAAAGAGTACCATTTTTTATTTGTTGGTCAAGGGCCGTTAAAGAAATCTTTAAGTGAATATATTGAACATAATCACTTAACTAATGTAACTTTTATTGATCCAGTTCCCAAAGAACAAATCCCCGATCTTCTACGCCATGCAGATTATGGTATGATTTCTATAAAAGACTCTCCTTTATATAAATGGGGTTTTAGCATGAATAAAATCTATGATTACTTGTCAGTAGGACTGCCTGTATTAATGTATTCTAGTTTGGATAGCATCGGAAATCTAGAGCAATCAAATGCAATAATTAACTTTAAGACTACTGAGGAAATGAAGGCCTTTTTATTAAATCCTTCTAAAATCGATAGAGAAGCTATTCAAAAGTTTGCTATGGAGCATTATTCTTGGGAAGTACTCTCGAATAAATTACTTGAGATTGTAGAAGAAGATATAGTTAGAAAGTAACGTGGGAAAGTGTGACGGAATGAAAAGGATATTTGATGTTGTGGCTAGCTTTCTAGCATTGTTACTATTGTCTGTTATTATTGGTTTAACGGCGTTGTTAATTAAGTTGAAGATAGGTTCACCGGTTATATTTACTCAAGACAGACCTGGTTATAGGGGAGAAATATTTCGTTTGTATAAGTTTCGTTCGATGACTAATGAGCGGGATACTCACGGTCAGTTTTTGCCTGATGAACTTCGCTTAACTTCCTTTGGAAGGCTAATTAGAAAATTAAGTTTAGATGAATTGCCACAATTATGGAATGTATTAAAAGGTGATATGAGTTTTGTTGGACCTAGACCTTTATTGGTAGAGTATTTACCACTTTATAGTGAACGGCAGTCAAAACGTCATAATGTCCGACCTGGCATAACAGGATGGGCACAAGTAAATGGCCGCAACGCAATTACATGGGAAGAGAAGTTTGAGTTGGATGTTTGGTACGTTGAGAATCGTTCGTTTTGGTTGGATTTAAAGATATTATTCATGACAGTCCTGAAGGTGCTGAGGTCTGAAGGAATAAGTCAGAACGGACAGGCTACGATGACAAAGTTTCGAGGAACTAATGGAGGTAAGAAACCGTGAAGGATATTGTAATATATGGATCAGGCGGGTTTGCCCGTGAAGTTGCACAATTAATTGAGGATATTAATGAACGTTCAGCCCAATGGAATTTGCTTGGATTTATTGATGACAATATTGAGAACCATGGCTATGTTATTAACGAGCTACCAGTGTTGGGTGGGTTAGAGTGGATAGTAGCAAAGGAAGAAATAGCAGTAGTTCTAGGAATTGGTTCTCCAAATGCAAAGAAAAAAGTAGTTGCAAAATTGATAGATTTTTCAAATATATTATTTCCGAATCTTATCCATCCGACAGTGAAATTTTCTAGATTCAATACAATAGGTAAGGGAAATATACTTTGTGAGGGGAATATCTTAACTACAAATATTACAATCAAAGATTTTGTTACTATTAATTTGAATTGTACTATTGGTCATGATACTCTTATTTCTTCATATAGTACTATTTTACCTAATGCCTCAGTTTCTGGGAATGTTATATTTGAAGAGAGGGTAGATGTTGGAACTAACGCTACTGTTATACAAGGTAAGACAGTTGGAGAGGGAACGATTGTAGGTGCAGCTGCCGTAGTAGT
>NZ_BQYK01000009.1:107718-112530 GCF_023168145.1 Sporosarcina sp. NCCP-2222 | reverse complement strand
ATTTGATGAAATCAAGAATTTTACTCTCCCCCCCGCATATGAGTGGAGTTGAGCAAAAATATATTAATGAAGCGTTCGCTACGAATTGGATTGCACCTCTTGGTCCCAACGTAAATGAATTTGAAGAACAATTGGCTGCATATGTTGGAACATCTGGCGCAGTTGCTACCTCATCTGGAACTGCTGCTATTCATTTGGCATTAGAGTTACTTGGCGTTGGGGGTGGGGATACTGTATTCTGCTCTAGCCTGACCTTTGTCGCTAGTGCCAATCCAATCTTATATTCAGGAGCTACGCCTGTTTTCATTGATTCAGAAGAAGAAACGTGGAATATGTCACCGTTTGCACTAGCTCTTGCTATGGAGGATGCTCAAGCAAAGCGAAGACTTCCTAAAGCTGTTATTGTTGTAAACTTATTCGGTCAAAGTGCTAAGATGGATGAACTCCTAGCCATCTGTGATCGTTATGAAGTGCCAGTTATTGAGGATGCTGCTGAGTCATTAGGTTCGCTTTACAAAGGAAGAAAAAGCGGTACATTTGGTCGCTTTGGAGTTTTCTCATTTAATGGTAATAAGATTATTACAACCTCTGGTGGAGGAATGCTGGTATCTAATGATCAGGAAGCCCTTTCTCGCTCCCGCTTTTTGGCGACGCAAGCAAGGGACGAGGCGAAGCATTATCAACATAGCACAGTCGGATACAATTATCGGATGAGTAATATCTTAGCAGGTGTCGGTCGTGCCCAGCTAGAAGTTCTGGACGACCGAGTAAAAGCTAGAAGGTCTGTATTTAATCGATATGTCGAGACTTTAGGAGACATAAAAGGAATTGACTTTATGCCTGAGCTCGAGAATACATACTCTAATCGTTGGCTTACGGCTTTGATCCTGGATCCAAGTTATATCAGTATGACACCATACGAATTGATCGATAGATTAGAAGAAGAAAATATTGAGGCTCGTCCTGTCTGGAAGCCGTTGCATTTACAACCTTTGTTTAAAGGATGCGCTTTCTATCCACATGATCAAAACGAGATAGTTAGCGAAAAATTGTTTGCTAGAGGTATTTGTTTACCTTCTGGATCTTCAATGACGGTAGAAGAACAAAATCGAGTGATAAATGTATTGAAAAGTTCTTTGACTAGATAGTAGTAGATGTAGATGCTCTTTTACACAATTGCTTTGTTATGGCCCTGAATTTTTATATTCCCTCAATGTGTTTGTGATATACTCGTGGGAGATAGGAAATGTAATAACGCATTTTTCAAAAGCATATCCTTGTAAAACCATATCTAAAATATGATTTTAATCAGTTTAAAGAACCTTACACAAGGAGTCTCATCGAGCATGATGTCCGTCGAAGAGCAATATAATATACTGCCAGAAACAACATTAAAGATCTACCAGAATTTGATTTGACATAATTCTTTTACTAGCCCTTTTTCATAGCAACCAGTCATTTTAGTAAAGTAAAAAAGATCTGCGCCTTGACAAACAGGTGCAGATCTTTTTAGTTAAAAATATATTACATGACCTACTTAGTCCAAATTGTTCCTCCAGTAGCATACATGTAAGTTTCAGTTGCTAGTACATTACCAGCAGCATCTGTTAGTGTTGCTGCTGCCGATGTTAGTTTATTTGTATCCTCTGCAGCTGTAAATACAAATGTAACAGTATTGTTAGCTGCATTATAAGTTGCGGAAGTATAATTTGCAGCAGTACCGTCATAAGCAAACAATGATTTAACATCAGCACCATCTGCAATTGCACTTCCTGAATTGTAAAGTGGTTCAGAGAATGAAACAACTAATGTTGTAGCATTGTTATTAGTACCTGTTGTTGCTGGAAGATTTCCAATTGGTGCAACCGCATCTACTGTTACATCTGCTGACAGACCTGACGCAAGCGTTAAACTATCTAACACTGTCTTTCCAGCTACAGTGGTAGGAGCAGTACCGGTATTAATGCCAGTAACAAATAAAGTTGGGATATTATCATTAGCTTGAACTGTGTATGTGAATACAACATCTTTAGAAGCTATTGAACCATTAGTTGCAAAAGTTACTCCTGAAGCAGTCACTGTGGCATCATTAGAAATCGTAACATTATCAGAGAAGGTAATTGTTAATGTTATATCATCGCCAGCTTTAATAGGTTCTGTAGCCGGACTAGCAACAATCTTTGTTATATATGCAGATGTAGCAGTATTAATAATTGGGTTTGTTACTGTACCGTTATTTCCGACGATCCTAAATGTTTTGACGCCTTCAGAATCTTTGATAAAAGTTACAGTTACATCACCCATAGTATTTTCATGTAAAACTTCCTCAACAAATCTTTCGGCTCCAATGATTTCTGCCCCATTACCACCGTAAAATTTTGTTGATTCAGCAAATAATTCTTGGTCTTTATTAGTAAATATTAATCCAGCCTTAGATATACCTACAACTAACCCAGTATATTTTGTTCCCGCCTCTTTAGTAGAAACAAATTTAATATTCTCCTCTGTGCTACCCAAATGAATAGGAGGAGTAGTTCCGTTAGCGGGAATTGCAGTTCCCGTAGCAACAATACGCGCTGAAGTAGTTTTATTGCCTACCGAATTAATAAGAATGTTTGGATTAAAGTAATCTGTTCCACTTAGCGTCGGTAACGTATAGCTACGGTTAGGTAAAATAATTTTATTGTAGGTACTGCCATCATTAGCAGTATAAGTGACTTCAATATCTTCTCCGCCAGTGTTAAAAACTGTGAAAGTAGAATCAATATGGCTATACCCTTGTGGTAATTCAAAAATTGGTCTAAAGCTTTGGTTGAATGGGAAATATTCAACTGGTACAACTTCATCGCCTTTAAATACAGTCTCTCTATCAGGGGTCAGCAAAGCTGCCATGGCAATCTTTTCTTTTGAGAAGTAAGTAATCGGTCCTGCTTGATGTGGTTCACCAAGATCGAAATTTCCATCTCTAGCATCTGAAGAATTAATATCAATCCAAGCAAATGGTGTTGCATAATCGCCTTCCCTATCGCTGAAAATTTCAAAATCTATCTCACCGAAAGAATTAGTTTTATAAGAAATACTCTTCTTATACTCACCATCTTGAATGTCGAAAAAGTATGCATCAGTTTTAGTATTAATGTTTTGATCAATATTCTCGTGGAATGCAATATTTACAATCTCATTTGCAACAGGCTCACCATCTTGATTGGTAACCATTGCAATGAATTCGCGCCCGTTAAATTCACCAACAGCTGCATCAGAATCATCACCCAAGCTGCCCATTATTTCAATGATGTAAGTAGACTGAGCAGCGGAAAACTTTACTTTAGCAGACGTTACTTGTAAATCTGAAGCCTCATAGCCATAATCTGAATTGCTATTTGCTTCAAAGACAACAGGTGTAACTTCAGTATTAGACCCTGAAACTGTAAATGTTGCTTCACCCTTAGAATCTGTTGTAACTTGTGCAGCTATGGCTGGAGTATTATTAGTTAATTGTAACGGCTGTACTCCATTTACAGATGCATTAGCAACCTTGTCAGCTGTAACATTCAAGTTTTCTAAGAAAGAAACGTTAAATGTTTTACCCGCAACTGGTTTGCCGGTCTTATCATCTTTGTAAGTTACTTTATACGTTTTGTTAGCTCCATTGTTGATTGTATCGCCTTTAGTTACTTCTTCAACAGAAAGGATAGTATCAACACCCCAAAAAACATACCCAAGGCTACGTACTGATGGCGCGCCTGTTGGGTAAGCAACTACTTCGTCAGTACCTGCTGCGTATTGTGTGTAGGAGAATGTTGCAATACCATTCTCGTCTGTAACCGCTTCAAACACTTGGTTTTTGTTTAGTGTACCAACTGTGTTAGCTTTCACGTTAAACGTGACGGGAATACCTGCTTGTTTCACGCCTACGTCAGCAGAAACGATTGCTTGTTGACCGACTTTTCCCTGTATGGATTGAGTTTTGATATTAATCTTAGTAGGTACTACTGAAGAAACGCCTTTGAATTTGCCGATCTCTTTGTTGTTAAGAGATACGGTGTATTCCTTACCACCTTCTTGGACTGAAGTTGTTAATACAACTGTTTTGTCATCAGATTGCTTAATTGCGGCATTAGAAACAGTCAATCCTTCGATTGTGAAGTTCAAAGAGTTTACGTTTTCAACCGCATCTTTAAATGTTACTTCAACAGTTGTTGCATTCACTGCTTTTACTGCTGTGCTGTCAACAACTGCGCCTGGGCCTGGAGCTACCTCAGAGAAGTCCGCAGTGCTGAACTGGTGTAGGAAAGTTGCAAAGTGTCCCCGAGTGGTTGTAGCTTTCGGGTTGAACGCTGGTGCAGCTGGGTTTGTGATATTAAAGAAGTCGAGAACGTCGATAGCTGGGCGCGCTTCAGCTTTAGCTGTTCCACGGTCAGTTACATCTTTCTTGAAATCTTGACCGGCCACGTATGTTGCGAGGTCGATATCGTTTATGCGATCGAACGCACGAACCAATACAATTGCCATGTTTTCACGAGTGATGTTGCCAGTCGGATCTAGTTTTCCATCTGGGGTTCCTACGAATACGCCATTGTCTTTTACGAGGGCAGCATACTTGAGAAGTTCTTCATTAGATGAAGAGGATAGATCAATGAATCTTGGGTTTGTTTTATAATCTGCAGCTGCTTTATAGCCCTCAGACTCTAACCATTTACCCATCAATTTAACAACGTCAGAACGAGTCAACGTTTTGTTTGGCTGGAATGTGCCGTCTGGGTAGCCAGAAATGACGCCCGCATCAGATAGTGCATCGATTGCTGCTTCGTG
>NZ_BQYK01000009.1:74357-107649 GCF_023168145.1 Sporosarcina sp. NCCP-2222 | reverse complement strand
CTGATGCCGCAGTTGTAATGAATTTGCGGTATTTCTTGTGTAGTTCCCCCATTGATTTACACTCTCCTGATATCTATAGTGGTTGTCCCCATCGGAATGAAGGGTGAATGAATAGAAGATTAGCGAATAATTACGTGAATAAGAAAATCTCACCGTGTTGTCGTAAAGGTAAGTGAATAAAGAGTTCTCTTTCTAAACAAAATTATCTGCCAATTTACTATTATTAATGATAAAACTTTACCTATTAAACTGCTTGAATTCAATAGAGTTTGTCTATTAGGGTTGATTTTGTGTTTATTCGGTCAGAAAAATTCACAAATAGATACAGGAGGGGAGAATAAATGAAAATAAAAACTCCTATTGATAGTGCGCAATAGGAGGGAGGGGCATATTAGATTGTATTTAATAGAAGAGAATTAAAAGAGCTATAACCAAGCGTTCTTTATGTTACTAGCAAAAATTAAATCAATACATCATGCTTGGCCGGCACGAAACCCGTATAGTTCGCATACAGCGCAGCCTTAGTACGATCTCCAAGGTTCAATTTCGATAACACTTGACTGACATGCTTTTTCACTGTGTTCTCCGTGATGTACAAGTTGGCTGCAATTTGTTTATTCGACAGTCCCATTCCGATTTTTTGCAAGACCTCTTTTTCCTTAGAGGTCAGTTGTGCAATCTGGTTATTGTCCACTTGGGGCTTCTTTTGAGATTTCAGTAACAGATCGATAATATCAGGATCGTAATATTTTCTTCCTCTTTGAATGACGTGCACCGCATAAATTAGTTCCTCTGGATACGCATCCTTTGAAATATAGCCATCTACGGCCACAGATTTTGCATGTTGAAAGGTTAGTGGATCTGTAGAGTGTGTCAGGATGGCGAATTTACAGGATAACCCCCGTTGCCTTGCTTCATTTATGATATCTAGTCCACTTTCGCTTTCCAATTGAAAATCTACAATCGTCAAATCAGGTTTTTCCTTTTCAATTAAATAAAGCGCTTCTTGCTTGTTTCTCGCTTCGCCGCAAACTTCGATTGTGCCATGCATGGACAAGATGGAGACCATGCCTTTCCTAATAAGCGTCTGATCATCGACCACTACCACTTTCATCAATGTAGAGAGCCCCCTCACTCAAAATAGAAGAACGTTTTTTGACAAAACATCCATATGTAATGAGGCCGGTTGCACCACTGACTCCCTACATCCCAGGTGCCCAAATAGAGGATGTAGTTCCTAGTCTCCTACTAGTCATTTGTTTCTACCTACTTAGTATAAGTTATCTTTTTTGCGGAACTTGTCAGTTTATTGGAAGCGATTTGCATCTATTTTTAAGTCCTCTTGGTTCATTACGTCTCTTTTTGTCCTTCTGCGTTTCAAACGGACTAGTACTTCTAGTGTACAAGAGAATACAAAAATTGGAATGGCACGAAAGTGTGCCTTTTGCGTCACTCGAAAGACGAATATGAAGGAGCCAAAAATTACCCATTGGAGGTGCGAGAAATCGTTTCTGGCTGTTTATACTAAACGTAGTTCCATTCTCATAGCGAATGAAGCGAAGTCCAAAGGGGGAGATGTTCTGTAGAAGGTGATTCCAGTTCAAGAATGATTCTCTAACAGCATGCTAGTGACGTTGATGACGGTACATAGCATAAAGAGATCCAATCAATTACTCCTTAAAGCGGATGGATTGCTCACTGACTAATTGAAATTTGTTGGAGCGAATATTTGGGGCCAGAAATGGTGCACGAAATTACTTGTCTTGATTGAGAGAAAGAATATTGGGCTGTAAGAAAACAAAAACTAGGAATCTTAGGGAGGATAATAAGTATGAATCTTAAAAAGAAGTTAGCAATGGGTATTGCAACAGGTGCTTTGGCTGTAAGCATGATTGGTGGAGGAACGTATGCTTATTTCAATGATGTGGAAACAAGCACCAATACGTTTGCAGCAGGAACTTTGGACTTGACGTTAAACCCTGAACAAATTATTAATGTATCTAACATTAAGCCAGGCGACTGGATGAACCGTACGTTTAAATTAGAGAATACAGGTAGTCTTGACATCTCTAAGATTTTCTTGACGACATCATTTACAGAATCCGTACCTGGTTTTGCAGATCACATTGTGGTTGATTTCCTTAGAAATGAGGATAAAGGAAGCGTTCTTGGAGACAGCAATATCATTGTCTCTAAGACACTAAGCGAATTGGCAAATATGTCACCGGATGCTGTTAAAAATGAGTCACCGAAATTCTTCGGCTGGCAAGGCGGAGAAAAGAGCGGAATTAAAGCAGGTACGTCGGATAATCTATACGTGAAGTTTAGATTTAACGACAATGGGGAGGATCAGAACGCTTACCAAGGTGCAAATTTAGAGCTTACTTGGAAGTTTGATGCGCAACAAACAGCTGGAGAATCGAAGTAATCCATTTTGGGAGGAGAGCCCTTCTCCTCCCTCATTTCATTTCACCAATCCGTAGGTGCCCTTCCTTAAATGCATTTCTCAATATATAACCTTATTTTATGTTTTGAGGAATGTATTTACAGAATCCAGCGACAAGAATTTGAAAGGCGGGATCGGATTGAAAAGCAAGCGCAGACGAAGGTACAAGAAGAATCACCGCGCTTTATTGTTTTATCTTAAGGTAGCTTTGATTTGCTACTTAACTATATTTGGAGTTAGTTATATGACGTCTGGTACTTCTGCTTTTCTGAGCAGCCGTGCGGAAATTTCCCAGACAATCACGGCTGGAATCTGGACTGAACAAAAGGTCATAGTGAACGAATGTGGAGAGATTGAAATCATAACGATAGACTTGCGTGACCAAATTGAGAAAATCATCGAAGAGAAAGATGGGGAAATTCCGGAAGAAGCAACTGTTGAGGAAGATGTAACAAATGAGGAGAACACCGTAGATCAGGAGGCGGAAGCAGATAGTTCCCAAGGGCCATCGGACGAAGCTGTTCAGCCTGATAATAATGTGGCTGGAGAAACTAACGTAGAAGAACTGCCACTTGAAGTAGTGGATGAAGATCCAGGAGTTTTGGAGGAAACGATTGTTGATGAGGATGAGGGCACCGAAATAAGCATAGAAAATAACGAAGATCCATTAGGCGAAGTGGATGGTTCTGAGGATACATCGGAAGAAACGGAATCGAATGAAGAAACCGTTGATGACGATACAGAAAAACAAGAGAATGTGGATGGAATTGCTCAGGATGAAAGCGAAAAGGAAGCTGACTCGATTGAGCAGAAAGAAAACGAGTGTGAAAATAATGACGGTGAACTAGAAGAGAATGAAAACAATGGCGTTGATGAAGGCCAATGTACTTCTGAAAAAGAAAGCCTTACAGAAAAGAAAGACGAAAAAGTAGAGGGAGAGTGCATGAAAGATAAGGAACCTGAAACAGGGGATGAAAAAGATAAAGTTGTTGAAGACCCGGAAGTAACCGATCCGGGAGAAGATGCTGAAGTGAAAGATGGAGTGAGTTCCGATACTGATACTGGAGTGGATGACGGATCCAGCGATGATAGTCGTAAAGAGTCGGAGGGAGGTAATGAACAAGGAGCGACCTTCCCAAATGACAAAAAGCCGATAAAACATCCAACGCCAGCAAACAAAGAAGATGAGAACGCAGCAGTAAAAGAACAAGATAAGAAAGTAGAGGGTGAATCGGATGAGAAAGAGAAGCAAAACGCAGAAGGTAACGAAACAGGTGACGAAGTGGGTCAATAATATCGTATCAGGAATTTTGATGGTGTTGCTGATCACTGTGGCAGCTGTAGTCGTCATATCCAAAGCGTCGGGCGGAGAGCCTGAGATCTTTGGTTATCAGTTCAAAACGGTTCTGTCTGGATCGATGGAGCCTGGCATTCAGACTGGCTCGATCATTGTAGTGAAAGCAGCTGAGGATAAAAAAGCTTATAAAACCGGAGATGTCATTACATTTCAAGAGGAAGAGGGTATTTTGATTACCCACCGGATTACAGATGTCGTGAAAAGTGGTGATTCCGTCTTGTACCGTACAAAAGGGGATAACAACAATGCGGAAGACATGAACCCGGTTCTTTCAGACAATGTCGTAGCGGAATATACAGGCCATACGGTTCCTTATGTCGGCTATTTCATCAATTTTGCACAGTCGAAAAATGGCGCATTTCTTCTATTAATACCTGGATTCTTGTTGCTCATCTATTCCGCGTTCACCATTTGGAAAGTACTTTCCGCAATCGAGTTGTCTCCCAAAAAACAGGCGGATTTAGCAGGGGAAGAGGGCGGAAACCCCTCTTCCTGAGTCAAACGGTTTGAAACGGAAGGAGGCAGCACAGTAATGAAGCTTTCAAAGAGTATTCCCATACTTTTAGTCGTCTGTGGGATTCTACTATTCCCGATCGCGAGCGTCTTGGCTGATGAAAATAATAGTGCGGACAATCAGGAAATCAACATCAGCCTGTCCCCAAAAGAGACGTTATTTGACGTAAGTAACATGAAACCGGGCGACTGGGCACCGCGTACGCTTACGGTCAATAATGCAGGCAACAAAGAGTTTGCCTACTACATGCAACTGAAGAACAACGGCGATGAAAAGTTGTTTAATGAACTGTTGATAGAAATTAAGGCTGGTGATGAAGAGCTGTATAATGGTAAATTAGCAGCCTTTACGACATTGCCCGCTAGAAATCTGGCGAGTGGCAGCGAGGAGAAATTGGACATCACCATCCGGTTTCCGGAGCATCTTGGAAACGACTTCCAAGGATTGCAAGCAGCTTTCATTCTGAACTTTACAGCGGAAGGGAAAGCAAGCGCTTCTTCGCAAGCCGTTACAAAAGCTCGGATTGACAGTGGCGACGCTTCCTCATCAGGGGGATTCAAACTGCCGGCCACCTCTACGAATATGTTCAATATTTTGTTGCTTGGATCTGTATTGGTTGTAGTGGCGATTGCCATCATGTTTGTCGCGTATGTTAGAAGGATGAAGGTTGCACAATAGAATGGTCAAAAAGCTGCCGAGTCGTGCAGCTTTTTTGATTGGAAAGGAGGGAAAGTGGATTGGAAAAGAAAGTGGCTTTGCTCATGCTTGCAGTGGGGTTATGCCTAATCGGTTATGCGCTTATACAAATGCTTTCCACTAATCAATCCGAAAAAGCGGCACTTGCTGAAGCGAAAAAATACTTGAAAATGGCTACAGTATTTGACGAGAAAGCAATAGATGAAAAACAAGAAACCCTCGAACTGTCATTCCAAAATGGCGAAACAATTGGCATACTTCAAATCCCAAACTTAAACAAAGAACTCCCAATCGTAGAAGGGACAGATGAGGGTGCTTTGAAACAGGGAGTCGGCCATTACACAGGCACCGTGTATCCCGGAGAGAAAGACCAGATATTATTATCTGGCCATCGGGATACCGTCTTTACTGGACTCGACAAATTACAAAACGGGGATTCCATCATTGTGAAAATGGCGCATGGTACATTTACCTATGCGATTGTTGACACGAAGATTGTGGAGCAGAATGATGAAACCGTCATTCGTTCTACGGCTCCGGAGGAATTGCTTACGCTTTCCACCTGCTATCCATTTCGGTATATCGGCAATGCGCCGCAACGGTATGTGGTGTATGCGAAATTGGTTGAAAGTAGTCTTTGATCAATTGATGTAAATCCATTTACTTGTTTTGGTTATCTGGTGGTAAGGGTACACTGGGGTGTTGTGCACGCATGGGGACTGTTTATGCGCGGTTATCACTGCTTAATGCGCGCTTGCCGGTCGGTTATGCTCGGATTTGCTGGTTGTATGCGCGATTTCTATGATTTATGCGCTTGTAACAGTTGTTATTGCGCGATTGAACGTAGTATCGGTTGCACGTAAAAAACGAAACGCTGCGTTACACAGCGTTTCGTTTTTTATTGGCTCATCACTTCAAATGCTTATCAAAGAAATCAATCATCGCATTGTAGAACTCAATACGATTTTCTTCATTATCGAAGCCATGTCCTTCGTTTTCTTTTAACATGTACTCCACATCAACACCGCGCTTCCGTAAGGCCTCCACAATTTGATCGGATTCGGCCTGGTTAACACGAGGATCATTAGCGCCTTGGGCTACAAATAGTGGTGTTTTGATTTTATCAGCATGGAAGACAGGGGAAACAGCTTCCAGCAATTCCTTATCCTCGACCGGATGGCCAATACGTTTGTAGAGGTTGTTTCTCATTGTTTCCCAATACGGCGGGATGGTGTCAAGTAACGTGAAGATATTCGAGACACCGACATAGTCTACCGCTGCGGCATAAAGATCTGGAGTGAACGTAATGCCGGCTAACGTCGCATAGCCTCCGAAGGATGCTCCGTAAATTCCAATACGGTCAGGATCTGCTATGCCTTGATCAATGGCCCATTGAACGCCATCGGTAATGTCATCTTGGATTTTTAGGCCCCATTGTTTGTCGCCTGCATCGGTAAATGTTTTACCGTAACCAACTGATGAACGGAAGTTCACTTGGAGCACGGCGTATCCACGGTTGGCAAGCAACTGTACTTCCGAATTGAAGCCCCATGTATCACGTGCCCAAGGACCGCCATGAGGATTGACGATGAGTGGCAAGTTTTCCGGTTTTTTATTTTTGGGAAGCGTCAAATAGCCATGGATCGTGAGACCATCTCTGCTTTGATAGGAGATCGGGTGCATATCGGCCATGGTATCCCGGTCAAGCCAAGAAGCGAGCTCCGTCAATTTGGTCAATTCTTCCGTTGTAGAATCGTAATAGTAGTAGGTGCCGAATTCTTTATCGCTTGAAACGAGTACGATGAACTTTGTCATATTTTCATTATAGTCATTGAGGAACAATTCACTTTCGCTTACTTGGAGTTTGTCTTCCAACTGGTTGAAAATGCGTTCCAAGCCTTTATCGAAAAACTCATAGTGCAGTTTGTCTGTAATATATCCGGCTGCTACGACCGCATCTTTCTTCTTGTCATAGAAACCTGTCGCCACGTCGACCTGCGGGTTGGAATAGAGGACTTTCTCATTGGCATCCAAATCGAAAACAACTAATTCAGACTTATCTCGTCCTTTATTGGACAAAGCATAAATAGATTGATTATCTCTTGAAAAAGCGAACGGTGTAATGGCATCACCTTCTTCTGTTTGGATAAACGGTTTGAATTCATCCTCTTCATTTTCTCGATAGAGAACTGTACTATTTACACCATCCGTTTCGGTTGCGATGCGAATTTTACCTTCATGGTCTGCAAGCCAGCCCCCAATATTGCCAGGATTTTTCGCAACATGGTCCAAGTCACCCGTTTTTATATTCAGTCGGTACACATCAAAGACAGTAGGATCTTCTTTATTCATTCCAATGAGAATTTCATCTTTCACACCAGACAAGCCACTGATCAGTTGAACTCTAACGTCTGGATACGGAGTTAAGTCCCTTTCTTCTTGACCGTTGAAGCCGGATGAATATAGGTGGTAGTTTTCATCGCCGCCGTTATCTTTTAAATATAGGATATGATCATCCTTCCAGAAAGACGCGATAATATCACGATCAGTTGAGCTGGTCACTCGAATTGGTTCGCTATCCTCATGCATCTTTTTTACAAAGACATTCATCCGGTTTTCCCATTCGGAACTAAACGATATATACTCGCCGTCCGGTGACATTTCATAATCCGCATCTCCAGGGTTTTTCATGAAGTCTTCTACGGAGATTTCTTTTACTCCTTTATTACCAACATCCTTGGAAGCGAATGCCTTCGCATGATCAAGAATGTTCTCCATCTCTTCCACTGTTACCGTTTCTTCTGCTTGGCTGTAGATCTTCAAAAGTCCATGGATTTTTGCGGTCTGCAAGTAATCTGCAGTGGTTTTTTCCTGATCCTCAAGTTGAAGAGCATGAACTAAGACCTTGGCAAGTTCGCCTTTTGTGATGCTCTTATCGTGATTCCAATCAGCATTTGAGGTCCATCGCTTAACAATGTCATCTCTCATTTCCTTGGAGCCATGCTGGTACGTCAATTCGTCTAAAGTGTATTGGATGAAATCGTCTACAGAGACAGGCGCCTCTACTTTCACATTTTCCGCAGTCCTAATAATCTCCCGGTCAAGCGACCGAACTGTGTCATTGGCTTTCGCACTGAGTGGATAGGATACGAGAAGTGCGGATGCCATTGCTGCAAGTAATGCTTGTTTCTTCACTGGTTAATTCCCCCTTTTGTGTATTAGCTACATAGTACACACATACAATGATATGTGTCAAATATTTCGATAAAAAGAATTTTGTAATCGTTTGGTAATGTAGCATCTGTCTGTAGTATGGTACTTCAAGGGGAAGATTAAATTTGGAACATTAAGGAGGTATAGGAAGGCTAGAATTTTCCAGTTATTCACTAGAATAATTAGAAAAAAGTTTTTCGAGTGTATGGTAAGAATCTGGATCTATTGATTTACCAAAAGGATAAGAAAGCAACGAGCTATTGATTTCCTGGAAAGGTATCTATATGATAGAAATAATTGAATAAAACTATTATGGTTCTTTGCATGCATTGCAAAGATTAAAAAGGAATCAGGTGAAAATCCTGAACGGTCCGGCCACTGTAAATGGAAAGCGATTTCAAGAAACCACTGGTGAATAACTGGGAAGGTTGAAAAAGCGTTTGTATCCATAAGTCAGGAGACTTGCCACAATAGGAATGCGTTATACCTTCCGGAGAAAGGTTGCATTATGTATGCTACATATGGACTGTACCTATTTATACATAAGCTCTGCCTCTTTCTGGAGGTATGGGCTTTTTTTCATGACTACATAAGAGGAAGGGTGTAAAAGCGTTGAGAAATTTGCATAAGCAACTCTTTTCTGTGCTAATGAGTCTGCTTCTAGTATTCTCGATCATTCTGCCAGGTGTCCAAGCGGCAGAAATGGAGAACAATGATGAAGTAGTACTTGAAAACGTAAATACAGTAGAAGGACAAGGAGATCTAAGTCCTGAAGCTGGCTCATTGCCAAGTGAAGAGATATCAGATGAACAAACAGATCAGATAATTGTTGAAGAGGAAAAAGGGGAGCAGTCGACCCTGCCTAAGCAGACCATCCCTGTAAAGGTCCGCATTGAAAGCTATGATAAGACCATTTTACCGACAACTGAAATAGACGTTGCTCCGTATGATATTACACACGCAGTTGGGGATAACGGTATTGGCAATTGGTATGTAGAAAACGATGAGACACTTGCAATCCACGCCATTGTTAAAGCATTGGAAGACAATGGATTTGATGTCTCGGACAAGCAAAATTTCGATTTTGGCCAAGGGAATTTCATTACGAATATTAACGGTTTGGAAATGAACTCCGTTAATCCTTATTACGATGGATGGATGTACTTTGTGAATAATGAATATGCCCCGGTTGGCGTAGGGCAGTTCGAGTTGCAAGCAAATGATGAGGTTACAATGTTCTTTACGACCGACTACACGACTTTGAACTATGCTTGGTTCGACCAATCAACAGTTGAGGTCGCAGCAAACGAAGACTTTATCTTAAAGTTGCAGTCTGCCGGAACTGTTGATAACGCTGTAATACTAGTCAATGACCAACCCCTTTTGGTCAGCGGGGAAGAAGTTCTTACAGATGAACAAGGCGCTGCGAAATTACGTTTTACCGAACCGGGTGAATATCATGTTTCTGCGAAACGTATGGACGGGGCGTTCAGCAATATTTCACGTCCTTACAGCAAGGTTGTTGTTACTCCAGGAAGCGAACCGACACCAGAGCCAGACCAAAATACTGGAACTGAACAAGAGACAAAGCCAGACGTAAAGCCTGTACCGGAAGAAAGTAAAGTGGACTCGGTTCTCTCAAATCTATTTGAGTTCTACCGTAACGGTCGAAATAATAAAGACTTTTTTCCATGGGGCATTCCCGAGTTAAGCTGGACGGAAATTGTAGGATTGCAAGCTGTAGGTTTTGGTGATGCATCTGCCAAGCTGCCTGACTGGATCGAAACAGATCCAGGGCTCAAGCCTGATGAAAGGGACACACTGCACATCCGTTATATCTTTGCCATGCTCGCGATGGGTAAGGATCCATCGAAAGCCTGGGATGCTAAAAGGAATCTTTTTGCAGAATTAGCGGCCCAACAAAATCCGGATACTGGCGCAATCGGTGCGGTGAATAAACATATGTGGGCCATGCATGCGCTGGATACAGGTGAAAAGTTAGGATATGACGTGGGGAATTGGAATGCTGAGGCGAAAAGCAAAGCATTGAAGTATCTTCTTAGTCAGGAAAAACAAGGTGGCGGGTTTGCTTTTTCTGGAAGTACGGCCGATCCTGATATGACCGGCATGGCACTTTTAACGCTTGTTAATTATCAAGATGATAGTGCAGCTGCAGCTGCTATTGAGCGTTCTAAGCATGTATTGCGCCAAAAACAGCTTGATACCGCTGGTTGGGGTTCCTTTGGATCCGAAAACTCCAATAGCATTGCTACAGTCATTTCGGGTCTAGTTGCACTCGGTGAAGATCCCCTTTCAGATAATTGGAAGAAGGGCGATCTGACTCCACTTGATGCATTGCAAAGTTTTCAATTAGAGAACGGAGCATTTACCTATACACTAGGAAAATATGCATCAACCAACATGATGGCAACTGAACAATCACTAATTGCTTTACAAGAAATTAAAACGGGAAAATCAGCCTGGCACCAATTTGCACCAGCTAACACTCCTGGGCCTGAACCGGAAAAACCGGCGGATCCTGACATAGAAGCGTCTTTTGATGTTAAAGATTTAACAGAGTTTACGTTGCCGCAAAGAGAAAATGACAATGTAAAAAAACCGATCATCCTGGAAACAAAAATAAATAAACTTCCTAAAATCACCGCGGAGCGTGCAGGTGCAAAACTGGAGATTCCAGGTGGTACAGAAATTACTTCTTCAGATTGGAACCAACAATTACAAGTACCAACTAAGAAAGATACAACATTAGAAGAGCGAAATAAGATTGCTCAAGCATTACAAGGAAGCCTCCTTAACGGTGTGTCGGCACACATCAAAGTAGGTGGAGACGAGAGCATTACTTTTGATCGCCATGTCACGCTTCGTTTTGCAGGCCTTGGAGATAAAGAAGCGGGTTTTATTGATGCAAGCGGGAAATTCACTCTGCTGCCGAAAGTAAATAATAGTTCCTACAATGCGTATGCCTATAAAGACCAAAATGACCTTGTCATTAAAACAAAGCATTTCACGGATTTTCTTGTATTTGACACCATCCGTGAAGCACCGGTTGATCCAGAAACGCCGGAAAATCCAACAAATCCTACACCACCGATAACACCAAGTACGAAAACCATCCTGTTTTCTGTTGAAAAAAGAACGATGGGACAGGGAGATATTATTGCACCGTCCCGGGTGAATATTCAAGATGGTGATACGGCTTACACAGTTCTGCTTCGAGTTGCGTCGGAACAAGGAATCTCCATTGATGCAACGGGTGTCGGTCCAACAGTATACGTCAAGGCCATCGACGGTCTGGGCGAATTTGACGGGGGACCAAAAAGCGGATGGATGTACTCTGTCAACGGGGAGTTCCCGCAGTATAGTGCTGGAATTTATGAGCTAACTGACGGCGACAATTTACGCTGGCAGTATACGAAAAACTTAGGGGAAGACCTAGGAAACGTATGGAATCCGAACGATAAGCCTAATGAACCAGAAAAGCCAGGGGACTCACAAAAACCAGGTGACACTGGAAAGCCAGGTGACAGTGTAAAACCTGGAGAAACTAACCCGATACCTCCGGTTAGTACAGAAGTCGCTGTGAAAATTGATACGGCAATTAAGGAAATCCAGCAAAAACTACTGCGAGATGGTGTACAAAGCGAATGGGAAGCAATCGGGCTTTATAAATCCGGACTACAAGTTCCATCTAGTTATCTAGAAAAATTCCGTGAAACGCTGAACGACCAAGTAATCAGCAAGTCGGGCAAAGGTCGCGTGAAGATTACGGATGTAGAGCGTCTCGTCATGGCCGCGAACGTACTAGGTATTGATCCAGCGAATTCGGACGGCAAAGGATTTAATTTGCTAGAGAAGATTTACAATAGCGAGTTAAGAACAACAGGTGAAGACAGCTTAACGTTCCAAGGGAATAATGGTGTGATCTTCGCTCTAATTGCTCTGGATTCGATGAATCATGACGTGCCGGAAAATGCAAAATGGAATCGCGACAAGCTGGTAAAAGAGTTGCTGAAGACACAAAAGCCAGATGGCTCATGGAGCTTGGAAGCAACAACTAAAGGTTCGACAAGCATTGACATTACAGCAATGGCATTGACTGCTTTAGCGCCATATAACAATCAACAAGAGGTACGGCAGGCAATCGACAAAGCAGTTCAGTATTTGTCTAATGCACAAGGATCATCAGGCGGTTTCCAAGAATCGTTTGTCGGAGGTGTTTCGAGTGAAGCGACCGCTCAAGTGATTATTGGATTAACGGCAAATGGCATTGATCCGAGAAGTCAGGCATTCACGAAGAACAACACGAATTTGATCGACCACTTGTTACGTTTTAAGGCTAGTGACGGTGGATTCAAGCATCTGAACGATGACCAAAGTTCAAATGGCATCGCGACGGAACAAGCGTTGCAAGCACTCGTCGCTTTCGACTTATACGTCAATGGTAAAGGAGCATTGTACCACTTTGCGGAGAATGGCGTAAAACCGGATCCTACGCCAACTCCGGAACCAACACCGACTCCTTCACAATTTAAGGACACAGTTGGTCACTGGGCTGCGGACTATATTCAACAAGCTGTGGAACAAGGATTGGTAAAAGGCTATGAAGATGGTTCGTTCAAACCGAATCATTCATTGACTCGGGCGCAGGCTGTTTCCATTTTAGTACGAGCACTGGAATTGGAGTCGGACAAAAAGAATCCATTTACGGATACACAAAATTATGCGAAGGAAACGCAATCGGAAATAGCGGCTGCGTACCACCATGGGTTAATTAAACTACAAGACGGCAAGTTCAGACCATCCGAGAAAGTGACACGGTCTCAAATGGCATTGCTATTCTACCGAGCTTATGAAATTCAACATGGCAAGAAGTATAAAGGACAAGTGGACGCACCATTTGTGGATATGAAAAATTACGATGCGGAAGCAAAAGAGGCTGTAAATATGTTATATGCCTTGCAAATGGCATCCGGAGAAAACGGTAAATATATGCCGGGCGCTTCCACTACCCGTGCGCAAGCGACAAAAATGCTCATTGAATACTTGAATACAAAATAATGAAACGATCTTGCATTCGAATGGATGCAAGATCGTCTTTTTAAGGAGGTAATGAAGTGTATTGGAGGAAAATAAGTAATATTTTTCTTGTGGTTCTTTTAACTATTGTACTCTCGGCATGCGGATCTTCTCTGCAAAAACCGACTGGACTGGAAGACGAAGAAATTCAGCTGACAGAAGATGATCCGGTTAGCGAAGAGCAAACGGATAGACAGGAGGAAGAACAGAATAAGCCGGAGAAAAACGGAATAACGGACCTGGAAGAGCCGGTAGAGGATATTGCTCTAGAGAAGACTACCGAAACAAAACTAGATTCAGAAAAATCGAGTGCAAGCAACAAGGATTCCGGAAACAAAGCAGTGGCAGAAAAAAAGCCTGCTAAGACTGAAAAAACTGCAGTTGATCCATCGAAGGCTACGCCGGCGGCTCCAGCCAAGCCATCAGAAAAACACAATGAAAAACCATTAACTAAGCCTTCAGATAAACCAACAACGAAACCAGCAGAAAAACCCGTGACACAACAACAAAATACTAAGCCATCTGTAGAAAGCCCATCAACACCTGAAACCAGCAAAGTCGTTTACTCGATAGTGATCTCTTCCAGTGAAGTGCCACTGCCACCGACCGAGATGGAAATCGAAGAGGGGGATACAGTACTGGATGCTCTAATCGCCATAACAAAAAAGCATAAAGTGCAGATGGACTATCGGGGTGGACAGGGAGCGACGGCCTATATAGAAGGAATTGCTAATGTGTATGAATTTGATAGAGGACAAGGTAGCGGCTGGATGTATCGTGTGAACGGGATTTTTCCGGATCGCGGGGCGGGCGTAATTAAATTACAAGATGGCGACCGAGTCGAATGGCTGTATACGACCAATTTGGGCGTTGACTTGAATGCCGATTTAAAGCCATTTCGCAAGTAAAGAAAGAGGGATTGCTGATGGGGAATGGAATACAATCAATTCACCCTTTCGTCATGTTTTTCTATTATCTATTCGTAGGTTTCTATGCAATGTTTTTTAATCATCCGGTATTTTTGCTAGTAGGCTGCTTCGCGTTGGTAGCGGTCAATTTGACGCATGATCGGGGCAGCTCGATGAAGCAATGGCTGCCGATGATGGTCGGGATGACGCTTCTCATTATTTTGGTAAATCCCTTTATTAATTCACGAGGGACCCATGTGTTTTTTTATTTTCGCGGCAAACAAGTGACACTCGAAGCGACATTATACGGAGTGGTTACTTCGATGTCGTTGCTCATGATCCTTTTGCTCTTTATTTCGTTAAATCTCGTGTTGAATGGCAATAAAATCTTATACATTTTCTCAAGAATATTGCCGAAAACCGCCTTTTTAATTATGTTATCAATTCGATTTGTTCCTTTATTAAAGAGACGGTTGACGGAAATACAAGACGTTCAGCGGCTGAAAGGGAGGACGATCCGACAAGGTTCCATTCGAAATCGTGCAAAGAGCGGCATGGCCATCATGCAGATTTTACTGGCCTGGTCACTGGAAGAGGCGATTGAAACCGCAGATTCCATGAAAGCAAGAGGATATGGAACAGGTAAAAGAAGTCCCTATAATCCATTCCGTCTTACAAAAGTGGACAGACAATGGCTTGTATATCTGTTCGTGTTATTTATCATTAGTGTCATTGGCGGGTTACTAGGTTATGGAAAAATCATCATCTACCCGAAGCTTGGCACACTTCATCTATATTCGCTCGACTGGGTTGTGTTTGCTAGCAGTATGGCAATCATCTTATTTCCAGTGTTCGTAGAAGGGAGAGAGCAGCTGAAATGGAAGTATTCCGCTTGAATGAAGTGTCGTTTTCTTTTCCCGAGGAAGAGCAAATTGTACTGCAAGACATTAGTGTAACAATAAATGAAGGAGAATTTGTCATCATTGGAGGTGCCAGTGGGAGCGGGAAAACGACACTTTTGAAACTGTTAAAAAAAGAGTTGCGTCCGACAGGCGACCTCAAAGGCGACATTGTTTTTAGAGGGAAGCCGGTGGAGGAGTGGGATGGGAAACGTTTGATTGAGCAGATCGGATATGTGTTTCAAGATCCTGACAATCAAATTGTCATGGATGAAGTGATGCAGGAAATCGTTTTTGGACTAGAGAACCTAGGATACTCCAATTTTGAAATGCGCAAGCGAGTAGCCGAAATGGTACATTTTTTCGGGGTGGAAGATCTTTTGCGTGCCAAACCATCTGAACTGTCGGGCGGTCAAAAACAACTATTAAACTTGTTGTCTGTTTTGCTTATGAAGCCGCGTGTTTTATTGCTGGACGAACCGACATCCCAGCTTGACCCGGTTGCGGCGAAAGAGCTTATTTTAATGCTAGAACGTTTAAACAAAGAAACAGGTATGACCATTGTGTTAGTCGAACATCGAATGGAAGAACTGTATGCCATGGCAGATAGAGTGTTGTTTCTGGAGAAGGGACGCGTACTATATAACAGCACCAGCAGGGAAGTGATAGCTAGGGTTTATCAAGACGAAACCAAACAGTTGCTGGCGTATTTGCCTTCGTTTTCCCGGTTGTATATGGAATTTGAATCAAATCCAATTCTAGACTCCATTCCGCTGACTGTCAAAGAGTGCAAGCAATGGATTGGCCAAGATGCGAAAGAACAGGCGGTTCAGCCAACAGTACCGGGCAAGGCAGAATCAAGTCCGTTTTTATTGCAGATGGAAGACGTATATTATCGATACAAGATAGATGCCCCGATCGTTTTAAAGAATTTTCATTTAACCATCCGAAAGGGTGAATTTTTTTCGTTAGTAGGTGGGAATGGCAGTGGAAAAACGACAGCATTACGGGCAGGATTAGGAAGTATAAAACCACAGCGCGGGAAAATATGGTTCGAAGGACGAGAGATTGGAAAAATGAAAGATTCCGAGTGGCTCGGTAAAATAGCCTATTTACCGCAAAATCCGCGCACCTATTTTTTGCAGCAAACCATTGAAGAAGAAATGCTGATCAACCATGCCCATTTAAAAGCGGAAGAAGCAGAAAGAAGAATGAATGATTTGCTGGAGACCTTCGGAATTACCCATTTGCGGTCAAGACATCCGTATGATTGTTCTGGAGGAGAAATGCAGAAAGCGGCTCTTGCTTGTATGTTAATGTCAGAGCCTGACCTCTTATTCATGGATGAACCAACAAAGGGGATGGACCCAATTTCCAAACAGCAACTGGGGGAACTGTTGACGCATTTGCAGAAGCAAGGGCTAACAATATTCATGGTCACACATGACATCGGCTTCACGGCTCACTTCGCAAATCGCTGTGCCATGATGTTCGATGGCGAAATTGCAGCCGACGGAACCCCGAATGAGCTGTTCAAAGGCAATTACTTCTACACGACAGCAATCAATCGAGCGACGCGTGAAACGAGGCAAGCGGAAGTACTAACGTATGAGGAGGCAGTTGCAATATGGAACGTTCACGAAACTATTTAGTTGCAATTTCAATTGTGCTGCTCCTTTTACTAGTCGTATCCATCGTTTTTTTTCATTACAAGGCCTACCTACTAGTAAGCCTCATTATGATTGCATGTATTACCATTCCATTCTTCGTTCGCTTTGAATGGAGAGAAGTCGCCGGACGTGAAATCGTCTTACTCGCCATGCTTGCAGCCATAGCAGCTGTAGGACGAGTTCCATTCGCGGGTTTGCCAAGTGTCCAGCCTACATCATTCATCATCATCATGGCAGGATTAGTCTTTGGAGCTGAATCAGGATTTCTCGTTGGAGCCGCAGCGGCCCTCGTTTCAAACTTTTTTCTCGGGCAAGGTCCCTGGACCCCTTGGCAAATGTACGCCTGGGGCATGATGGGAGTATCTGCAGGACTATTGCGCAATGCATGGTGGATGAAGTCCATTTGGGGGAAGTGTATATTTGGTTTCGTATGGGGCTATTTATTCGGCTGGTTCATGAATATGTGGATTATTGTCAGTAATGTAGAAGCGCTATCCTGGGAGTATTTCCTCGGTATCTATGTATCCAGCATCTACTTTGACCTAGCACATGGACTATCCAATGTATTCTTTCTTGCAGTTTTCAGTGCAAGCTGGATTAAAATATTGCAACGCGTTCAGCGGAAATATGGATTGCTTGTATAACGGAAGGTAGAGAAAGTAGTAAGCAAACCGCTCAGCAGAAGGACTCTGCTGAGCTTATTCACTATTCTGCGCATACCAATACTGCCCCAACCGTCACTAATAATCAGAAAAACGTATCCACAACCAGTTTTACGACGAAGCACGACAAAATAGCATTCAAACCAACAAAACTAGAAGCAGACCAATCGCAGTAGCTGACAGGATATTCTGATTTCATCCCGTATACTGATGGTACAAGCTTAATAGTGAAGGAAACGTTGAAGTGCAACCCGCATCTGGGCACCTGGGTTGCATGGAGTGAGTGGTGCAACCGGCCTGATTGTATTTGGATTTTTTCCAAGTACCATTGGGCTCTTTATGTTTGGCTGAAAATATTTTAGTTGAGGTGATAGTGCTATGAGAGTAGTCATTGTGGATGATCATCCAGTTGTCCGAAGAGGAATGGCAGCGGTCTTGGGGCAGCTGGAAGCATTCGAGGTGGTTGGGGAAGCTTCTAATGGGAAGGAAGCGATCATGAAAATTGCTGACACACAGCCGGATTTAGCGATTATTGATCTGATTTTAGGAATGGAGTCAGGACTAGATCTCATTGCAAAAGTCCGACAGCAAGGTGCTTGTTGCCAGTTCATTGCCCTGACAGCTACTCCGGACAAAGAAAGCTTTAAAAAGGCGAAAGAATTAGGGGTTTCCAGTTATATTTCCAAGGAAGCATTGCCGGAAGAGTTGGTACATGCTTTACAGATGATAGGCAAGGGACGAACTTATTATGATTCTCGTATTTTGGAACAAATGGTCGGCGTTCCAACAGAGCGAGTTTCTATGATCAATGTACTGACGCCTAAGGAGACAGAAGTTCTGATTGAACTGGGGAAAGGGCTTTCCAATAAAGAAATCTCCCAGATGCTATATATTACGGAGTACACGGTGAAAAAACATGTTAGCCAAGTGTTAGGCAAGTTAAATTTGGCCGATCGGACTCAAGCTGCTTTGTTTGCAAATGCGACGGGGCTCGTCCGTTATGTTGTGAATTAAGGAATTCCTCTTATAACTTATCTTTTAGAAGCGAGACTGCTATTTCAGATACTGAATAGCAGTCTCGCTTTTTACTTTTGAGTGGTTAGCGCTATGAGCCTTTTGTAATAATCTTTCCCCTTATTTAGTAGTTCATTTCAAAGCCTTCATGAGTACAAGATAAATTAGTTGTAAGGGACTGTTTCTTGCGGAAAAAGTAATCATTTCTAACATAGTTGGTTCTAAAGTTTACTTATCTTTCACTAAAGTAGAAGAAGAAGTAGAGAAAGTGTTATGGAAAAGTATTCCTGAGAGTGAGGAAGTCCTTCTATATTCGTCCTATACTAAAAATAGTTCCAAGCACACAAGTAGGGGCTGATAATAACTAGTTGGAGGAGATCTTATCTATGCCAGATTATTTCTAAAGAGGTGTACTCCATGAAAAAGAAGTTCGTTATTTTGCTTTCAATTATTTTTCTTGCAAGCGCTGGAACAATTTACGCAAATACCAACTCAGCTCAGATGCTTTCAGACTGGTACGAGAAAGCATTCAAAGAAAAGAGCGAAAGAGTAGGAGCTGAAACCGCGACTGCGTTGATCCGGATGCTTAGTGAAAATCGCATGTTTGTAATGGAACTGAATATGGTCTTGGAAACGGCAATTGCCATGCAACGTGACAGGGCGACTGGGGACACAACGACTGGTATTGAAGATTACAAGGATGCCCTGATCAAAGACCTTAACGCAACAAGAGATGAACTAAGCAATGAAACTTTGGAAGAATACGTAACAAACCGGAATATCGAGGAAGAAATCCAACTGGAATTCGAATCGATTCTCCAAGAAGTATTAAGCGAGTGAGCAAATGTTTTACCAAATAAAACGGATGAAAAAGGAGACAGTTACATGTTGAAAAAAGCAAAAGGGAAAGTAATCGCGGGAACATTGGTAGTAGGACTTGTAGCAGGCGGAGGAGCAGTACTCGGAGCAACAGACGCAGGAGCGAATCTAAAGGCTTGGTATGATGCGCAGTTCGGCAAGGCGAGTAACAAGATAACAGAAGAAGTAGGTAGCTATGGTAATAGCAAAATTGAAGGCTTGACTGCAGAATATAATGGTTTAAAAGCAGACGCGACCTCCAAGATTAATAGTAGAGGTGAGTTTGTTGGAGACGTCACCAAGAAAAGTGTTCAAGAGCAAAGCGAAAAACATATTGATGCGATAAAGGAACAAAAAGCACATATTGAAACATATTTAAGCGGCCAATTTGATAGCCTCGCCCAATTTGCCAATGGATTAATTGAGCAGTCCGGAAAGGATGCTTTGGCATTTGCGGAGAGTGATTTAAAACAACATGCAGGAGATGCAGGTAAAGTGGCGGGAGAAAAGATGGAAGCTGATGTTAAAGCGTCCACGGCAGCTGCTCTGAAGGATTTGGAAGATACAATCAGATGGGCAAAAGAGGATCTTCAAGCAAAATTGGATAAGGAAACAGATCTAACAATTGAAGAAATCAAAGCTATGATTGATAAGAAAATTGTGGAACTCAGAGTCAAGGTAACAGCGTTAAACGATGCCTTTGTGAAAGAGCAAGAAAGACAACTAACAATGACTAGCAAAAAGCTTCTACTTGAGGCGCAGGCGCAATTAGATGCATTAGTCAACGGAATCAACAAGTAAGCACCAAACGAGGGACCTTCTATGAAGAGGGTCCTTCTTGGGTATGAAAGGGAAGAGGAAAGTGAAAAAGCCAAACGAAACCCTGAAAAAAGTACTTTTACTACTAGCTGTCCTCCTAGTTACCGTAGCACTAGGAGGTGGGATGAATAAAGTATGGGCCAATCAGGACATTCAGAGTCTACTGACCAACTGGTTCCATGGGAAAAAGACCGAATCCATTCAGCAGCTTGAGCATGCGATCACTAGTGAAAAAGAGCTGCTAATGGAAGAGTTGAGAGTGGCCTTACAGGATGAGATGAAAAAAGCGGAGGAAGAACTGGCTCGATACACAGAAGAAGAGACAGCGAAGCGGGTGAAGGAACTTCAAGATTACGCGGCGGGTCTAATGGCGAATATACAGATTGACACAACAGCAAAAAAAGCTGAGATTTCATCTGATCTTGACGCAACCCTTGCGCAAGCGATGGAACAGTTGAGTGGATCCGCTGGCGTGTGCACACCGACTACAACACCATCGACGCCAATTCCAACAGTTCCAAAACCGGGAGAGGGCCAAGAAGGAAATCCAGGTGACATGGAGGAAGCAACTGAGCCAGAAACAGAACCAACTGAAACAGATCCTTCGGACGATGCGAAACAAGAAGAAGAGCAGCCTGAGGACGGATCTACTAATGGGACAGACGAAAAGCAAGAGGTTGTTGAAACGGAAGCTCCATCTTTGCGTCCAGAGGAAGAAGCAGAAACTCTGCCATCAATGGAAGAGACAGATTCGATTATTGAAATTAATGTAAGATGACTGATATTTAACTAAAAAGCAAACGATAGAAAACCGTGCAACCCTGAGGGTTAACGCGGTTTTCTTTGTTTCTGTATGGAAGATTGAACAACCAGTACGAAATGAAGCAGGACCAGGCATGTGACTGCGCCGGCTGTATCTAAAAGAACGTCATAGCCCGAAGCGGTTCTTCCACCTGTTAACGACTGGTGAAACTCATCCGCTATGGCAATAAACGCCGTGGCGAGGAGCGCAAAGAGAGTTCGGAATCGAGAAGACGGGAGAGCAAAATAAACACCAATCGCTAAAAGTCCGAACGTAAAGAAGTGGGCTGCTTTTCGCACTAGAAACTCGACAAAGTAATAATAGCCTCGCTCCTCGATGGAGACAATTCTGCCCCAATATGGGATTTGCAGATGAGACAATAAGCCTTCCAGTGGTTTATTTGGAAGCCATTGTTTCAGGGTGGGAACGATGGTTTGCTGCTCATACGATTGACCGGATGATAAAAAGAGGAGTAAGAGGATCGCTAAAACGAATAAATATTTTTTCATAAGGTGACTGTACCATATTTGAATATGTTTTTGAAATTCTACATGTAAGACTTGACATTGAAGTATGGCAAGGACGATCAGCCGCATTGGGATTTGGAAGCCCGTCATTCAAAAGGAATCTTAGATTCATAATGAAAAGTCCCTAATCTATTCCAATTGGGTCCATTTATTTAGTTCAATTTTCATGGTATATTATGATTGGAAGGATAACTGGATTGATTTACATATTGTTACACATTGAGTGACCGTTTATCTATTGATAACAGATGTGTCTTCATTTTCTTGATATTCATTAATTAAAAGGAGAGGAAATTATGAACCGAAGTAGATTAATACCCACTGTGATTTTTATATTCAGCTTACTAGCACTTGGATTTCTGGCGCCATCAACGACAGTGGCGGCAAATATGCTGGATAACTACAAAAAGGAAGAACAAAAGTTGCTAACAGAGCAACGTAAACTGTCCCAACAGTTAGAACAAGATCAATCCAAGCTCGATTCGTTACTGCGAGAAAGCAAGACGATTTCGCTAGACACGCAAAAAGTGCGTGTAGAACTGGACGCGGTACAAACAAAATTGACAGACCAAAGAAAACAAGTATCTTCACTGAATCTGAAAATTAAAGAGTATAGAAAAAAGAACAAGGCGTTAGCAAGTGGAACGAAACAGCAAAGAGCAAAATACCAAAGGGAACTAGCTACCCTGCAAACAGACTATAAAAAATTGCAAGCGAAAGTAGAATCACTTGTAAAAGAAAGAGAACGAATTAACCAGCGATACACTGCAATTAAAAAGAAACTAGAACAAAATCGAAATGCCATTGCCAAGTCTCGTAATAGTCTTACTACCAATAAAGGAAGAGTCGGGCAGATTGCGTCGAATCTTTCAAAATTGAAGAATCAAATTCTCACGGAAGAAGCATTGATTGCCAGTAAACTTCCCGCTGGATCTAAACCATCCAACTCTCAAGATACTTCAAATGCAAGGGAACCTGAGCTGACAGGGGATGCACCTGTATCATCTGGGTCACAAGTGAAAGACAACTATGCAATTGATGCAGCAACGTTGACGGAGAAAGAAAAAGAACTCGCTAAGTTGATAAATGACTATCGTATCTCACTAGGTCTTAAACCTTTACCGATCTCCAAATCATTGACCACGGTGGCGCGCACTCATGTAGTGGACTCAAATCAATACGCTCCAGAAAAAAACGTGGATGTTCGGGGAGTGAAATGTAACCTACACAGCTGGTCCAGCAATGGGAAGTGGAGTGATGTGTGTTATACGCCGGATCATGAGTACGCGAAACGCATGTGGGACAAGCCAAGAGAACTAACGAGCTATCCGGGAAATGGCTATGAAATTTCAGTTTATTATAGTGCAGAAATGAGCCCTTCCGTCGCCCTTAAAGCATGGCAGGGATCGTCTGGGCATAATAATGTTATCATTGGTGATGGGGCGTGGTCCAATTTATCGACGATGGGTATCGGGATTCATGGGAACTATGCACACGTTTGGTTTGGAAAAGAATCAGACCCTGCTGGGGAGATAAAATAAATAGGGGAGTAGAGGCCATTCAAAATTGTAGAAAATAATGAAATATACAATACTAACTTGGTTGGCAAAAGCTCTAAATATTTTCCGAGATAGTAGTTGAGATTAGTAGTGAAGCCAAGCCGATATCGTTAGTCTAGCAACGTTAAAATAAAGAAGAGTCTTTTCACAAGGAAAAAGGGATTACCACGGGCGTGTTCTGCAAAAGCACGCCCGTTGATAATTCCTCGATCGAAACGTTCCACTCCTCCATGGGGTCTATCGCACTGCAAATACGCTGGTTCACTGTTTAGAGGGTGTTTTAATATTCTCTCAAAAATGACAGTTACAGCTCTAATGGCAGGGAATATTTAAGACCTTCAAATTACACCAAACAACCGCTCCCACTCTCATCCCTCTCAAGCGCCTGCAAATCAATCCCTTTTTCCTTATACAGACTGCGTACTTCAAGAAGTCCGCTAAATGCTAACCTCGACCAGGCTACCATATTAATCCGTGTGGCGAACAGAAGTGGATTGCCTCCTGAACGTATAGCTGCGTCGGTTCCGTCCAGCAAGCAAAGGGTGCCGTGCCCGACGAGGAGCATCCGACGTAGTTCGGGTTTGCTGCCAATCGGTATGGATTCTTTCCAGCTTCTCTTATGATAAAACTTGCTTTTGAGTGCCCATGCAAGACGGATGGCTAATTCGTTGAAGAGGACGGGAATCGCCATGGTGATTCCGAAACGGGCATCGTAGCCCGATTCGAAAACAGCGGTTGAAAACTCCGCGAATGTTTTACTTTGGCCGTTTACTTGGATCGAGCCGAAATCGCATAACTGGAATAGCGAGTAGAAGGGAATCGGAATGCCGGCACCGCGCCTTCCGTCCATATGTCCTCTCGTGCCGCTGGAGCCTGCAATGTCTGACATAAGGTGGCCCAGCCAGTTGGCAAATCCGCAGTATAGCTTGGCGATAAAGTTTCCGCCTCTCAGTTCAAAAGCATCTGATCCTTCGATTGGCTGAAGGCGAATGATACGGCCATCAGCTATGAAGCTGGTCTTTCCGGTGAATTGGTCCAGAATGGAGAAAAAGAGTCCGATGATGTCTGGCGAGTGACCCAACGATTTTAGATGGTGGTCGCTCGGCCGCATGTTCAGTGTTGCATCCCCCATATGTAAGTCCGTTGCATACCGAGCATCGTAGTTCACTTTAAATTTTCGTTCCAAAAATCCGATTGCTTGGGCTATATTTTCAGGTTCCGTCCGAAGCTGCGCACCGCCGTTTTTATCGGAACGCCAGACGGTTTTCGCAAACTTTACAACGACGTTATCCACTTGCTGATCGGTCCAGTTTCCTAGTTTGCTGTCCCCTGGCATACCTACGAAAAAGCTGTCAATCAAACCCGCGACTGCCCCACAAGAAGCGGCGAGGATATAGTCGTATTTATCACAATTAGGGGAAGCCATTTTATAATCTTCTCGGATTTGGCGGGTAAGTTCAGCTTTTTCCTTTGTGCTTAACAACTGATCGAATGGATCTAGTCGTGTATCAATTCCACGAGTAGCCGCAAAGCCTTCCATCTTATCGAGAAAGTCCTTCCACGCATCATGATCCGTAGTGTTTACAGTATCGAGTCGTTCATAGCTGTCCCAATTCAATTCAGCAAATTCAGGAGTCATTCCAAGCTCAAAAGATTGCCCATTCGCCAGTAGTTCAGCTCTTAGCAGTAAATCGTCTAATGCGTCACTTTGCGCATTTTGCAATTCGCCCAGCTGTTGCAAATCGGTTTGAATCTGTCCGACGACCTGCACAGCCTGATCCGTCATATGTTTTTGCACGAGCAGCACTTTTGCGCTTTCGTCGATTGCTTTTGAAGATAAACGTTTGTTTTTCATAGGATCACCTAAATAAGTTTTTCGCTTTTGTCGTAGCGGATGCAAATACAGCTTGTGTTACTTTGTTGTATTCAATTTCCGTAAAGCAATTATGCAGGCTTTCCACATCTGAGAGTGTAAGGCCTTCCCGTAACGTGAATTCAGGTTTTACATTGGCTTGTTCATTGTCTTGGGCGACAGGCAGTGCTACATAACAAGAAAGGATGAATTGGCGGACTTTCTCAAGTGTCGGCTTGTTTGTTAAGCCCATGAGCCGGTCCATATCTAGTTTTGCGGGTAACTTTGTAATGACCTGTTCGATTTGAGACATATTTTGCTTTTCAGCGCTCATCTGAGCTCCTCTGCTTAACATGTCCAACAGTTTGGAAAGCTTCTGGATCTTCTCGGAATTCTCATTGCCTTTTTTCATTTCTACCATTAATTGCTGTGTGATCGCGTTAATGTCTTCGATTAAAAAGGAAAGCGATTTTTGCGAATTGCGGATAATGGCCTGCAGCATGAATTCCCGCTGTTTATTGTTCTCTAAATCACCGATGCCGCTCACTTTCTTTAATCCGTGATAGGTGCCTACTCCTATTAAGACAAGTGCCCCGATTCCAGTGAACATGCTGGAGAAACCAAGAAGTCCCCCCATCCCCATAGCGGCCAGGCCAGACGTGATGCCCGCCGCACTTAATCCAACAACGGACCCGGAAAAATAGATAGCCGCCATCGGCACCCCTACGGCCACAGCTTTAGCGGACAGATCTTTCATTGCCTTTTTGATTTGGTTATCATTTTTACGATGCTTCAAAATATCTTCGTCGTTTTGGATGGCGGCGATAATCAATTCGATTTCTTCAGTAGTAATACAAAGCGAACGGGCTAGCTCAGTTAAAAACTGGTTTTGAGACCACTCCTGGATGTTATGCTGTGTGCCAAATATGTAGAGGATATCTTTAAATAAAGACTTGCTTAAAATCTCGAAACTGCCTTCTTCAACAGAATCTTTTAGTGTCGTAAGCAATGCTTCGGTAGATATCATATTTTCCGCATGACTCAAATAACTTCTGATTTCCAGCCTTCTCGATGAACTGAGTTCGATTCGGGAAAGAAGGGAGATGATTTCGGTGTACTCATAAACATCGATGGTTTGATCATCTGAATAGGCAAAGTTTGCGACGATTTTAATGTAATTCACCTTAATCTCCTCGGTCATCTCGGAGAGAGGCGTAATCTGTGATGTGTTCACAAAGTCTTTTCCGTTTTCCGCCTCTGCCAATATGCCATTAATCAGTTCCGCAAAGCCTTGCAAGTTAACATTTAGTAAAAGGGATGTTAAGTCGTGGGTAGTTCCATCATTCATGATCGCTTCCACTTGTTCTACACGCTTCAATTTGCCAAAGCTTCCCGCCTTTTCAAAAGTAGAATAGGAAACGGACTCAATCGAGGCGTATTCCAATTTAAGAGGTTTCTCAAAAGAGGTCTTCAAGTAAACTGCATCTCCTAAAAATAAGCAGCCTTCTTTTCCGGAAGAAAGGATAGACGTGTCCTGCAATGCAACGACGTATTCCAAATTTACGTCTTGAGCATAAGAAGTAATAGCACCGTTTAATTTCTTATCCGGAATCGATGGCGCTGTATACGTACTATTTCCTAAGAGATCGATATGCTCTTTAATATATTTTTGTATAGACATTTGGTCCTCCTGCAGATTGAGATTAATGATTCGTCTTAATTATACAGCTACAAGTTTTTTAGCGGTGACTATAACCAGTTGGTTGCCTCTAACTAACATACAGTTTTCTTATGGTCGGAATCGAACAATTAAAATTAATATAGAAACCACTTGGCCAAACGTAGCAACCAAGTGGTTATAATCAAATAAATCAAAACACCCATCATTCTCCAAGCTTATAAAGCCGATTATACTCCTCATGCGAAACGGCCAAGTAAACGGACCGATCAGGGCCAATCAACAAGTTACTGTCGACTTCTTCTGCTGCATTCGGAAGTGTATATTTCTGCAACAAGCGGCCGTCGCCTGTGAAACTGATGATGGTATCAGCGGAATTGTAAAGTTTCCATACGCTGTACAAAGTGCCGTTTGCATCAGCCGTGAGTGCCGCTTTGCCGAAGTCGTCCGTGTTTTCGTATGTCCAAGCAGTCTGTCCGTTTGTATGAAGCGCTGCGATTTTATTATGGCCGGCTACATACAGCAATTCATTCGAGCCCACTATGACTGTTGACAAGGTGGTTGGGTCGACAGCATTGCTCCGCCACTTTTCCTTGCCTTCAGGAGTAATGGCGACAATTCCACCGCTTGAGATGTGATCATCTGCTTCCAGCGCAAAATAGGTAGCTGCGATATAAACCGTGCCATCCGGGCCGAGGGATAAGGTGCCGTCGTATGCTTTTGTTTGAGTTACCCATTTCGTTGTGCCGTTTGGTGCGAGGGCAAACAGGTTGCCGGAGCGTCCAAGCATATAGATCGTTCCGTTTTCCGCAACAACGGGATAGCGGCTGGCGGAGGATTGTGAGTCTGCGTCGACCGCGCGACTCCATGCTTCTTTTCCGTCGGGCTGGATAGCTGCAACCTTCACTCCTAACCCGATCGATGGCGTGTAGGTAGCGATGATGCGCCCTTCGTTATCGAGTGTGAGCGAGCCATTAACACCTAATTTCTTCTCCCATTTTATCTTTCCACTAGGAGAGAATGCGAATACTGCCACGTCGCCATACGCGTAAATTGTTCCGTCTTTCCCGATGACGGGGGATGCTTTTCCTGATCCGATCGTGCGCTCCCATAGCAGTTTTCCGTTTGGATCAATGGCGTACAGCTTGCCAGCCGCGCTCGGGTCGTATAAAAATCCTTCTCGCACATACAGTGTGCCATCTCGTCCGATGACTGGAGAGTGGGTCAAAGTGAACAGCGAACCTGGTGCCCGGTCATAGTCAAATGAAATATGCCACGCTTCTTTGAATTTCGCCGGTCCGCTGAATCGAGACAAGCGGTTCCAGGCAGTCGCGGTGGGTTGTACGGCTGTTGTGTCAAAGCTGTTCGCGAATCCAGTACCTGATCGGAATGGAGGCACGTTGAGCGGTTTAGAATCTGTTGCTACTTCGTCCTTTTCAGTCCGGTCTACAGGTTTGGAGATGCCTAGATTGGACAGCCGTTGGAAGAAGGCGGCTGCATGGGCGCGCGTAATCGTACCAGTCGGATCGTATTGGTCAAGATTTGTACCTTTCCCGGTGCGTCCGGTTGTGATGCCCTGTTCATACATCCAGTCCACGACCTCCGCCAGATTGCCATCTACTACGCCATTGAGATTTCCCAATATCTCCGCGTACAGGCCGCGAGTGGCGGGTTCGTTCCGTTTTTGAATGGATTGATAGCCTTTTAGAGGCAGCCCATATTCTTCCGCTGCGGCATAGTAAGGATCTGACCAATGCTTTTGATTGGTAGCCGGCACTTCATCATTCAAAAAATAGCGGAAGGTAATCGCGACAAGCTGCGCTTCCGTCAATTTAGTATTCGGCTTGTATGTGCCATCCGCATAGCCCTTTACAAGCCCGTTGGCATGGGCCCACATAATGGCGTCGGAAGCCCAGTGGGAAGCGGAAACATCTTTGAAAGGTGCTGTTTGCGCTTCCGCGGTTGCCGCTGTGAATAAAAAAGGGATGAGCAATAAAACCAGAATTCTTCTTAATTTCAAGGGGTCCTCCTCCTTGTGAATAAAAATACATACATAATGTAACATGGTTTATAGGGAGGAATCCTCTGTTGATTTCATTATTATTAATTACTTAGTTCTATAATTTTATACCGTTAATGGTTATATAGCCCCTTAGACTTTTGGTGAAGCGACAGTATAATTAGCATATGAAAATACGAAGGAGGCACACCACTTGAAAGGAAGGATCGCAGGGATGATCGCAATCGCCTTGTTAATCGGCGGTTGTGGGAAAGAGACATCTGAGAATGAAATAGCAACGAAGCAATCCGTTGAGAAAGTGGAAGCAGCAGTCACCGAAAGCGGGGACATGATGAATGAGGCAGACTTATACACGGAAGGGACGGTCTTGCCGGCACGCTTAGTTTGGGAAAGCGAATCGCATTTGTTCAATACAAATCAAGACATGCTGTTTAGTGACAGCAAAGAGGAAGACGGCAAGAATTATCTGCTGGACGAAGTAACCGATGGCGAGTCGAAAATCACTTCATTGACAGTGGATGGCGAATGGGTGTACTACATGAAGGGCGATGTGCTCTGGAAAGTGAAGCGCAACGGACAGGAGAAACAGGAATTGCGGATTGAAGATGGAAAAGAGCATCTCATCATGACATACCTGGCGTATCAAGACCATTTATATTTCATCAGCAAAGAACGATTTGCAGACAATGCCTCGGCAGATGTCCTCATGCGCATGGATGGAAATGGTGGGAAGCTCACGACGCTTTTTGATGATGCAGCAGAGAGTATTATCAATGACATCTACGTACGCGATGGAAAGCTTTATTTCACGACAACACAGCTGAAAGGCTCATCCTATGTCACCTTCCTCCATACGATCGATGAAGAAACAGGAGAGCTGGCGACTGTTATGGAAGTGAGCGAGCTAACTTCCTATCAAATCATCGGGGACTGGGTGTATTATATCGAAAACGAACGGTTGTTCAAACGAAAACTGAACAGTACGAAAAAAGTTCAGTTGCTGGAGGACCCTGTTGTAAACTTCATTGTGTACGATAACCGCATGATTCTGCAGCAACCACAAGGCGTATACATAATGGCAGGTTCGAAAACACTCGACGGTATGCCGATTACGGCGGTCGAGGCAAAGGCGGCATTTATGAGTCCACATTCAACAGGGGTAAATTATTTACAGCTAAATGGCGATCGTTTTGACCTGTATGGTATTGACTATGAAGACACGGTCGAACCGGAAACAGATGTCGCATGGGATGAGTCAGCGTATGATGATTTCCACGCCCAGCTCTATGGTATCTATGAAGAATTGCTGGCGAGACGTGATCCATTTACTATTGCTGAGATGGAGGAAGAGGAATCAACCCGCTTGACGGGCGGCGATAACTACTTCGTCAATGGTCATATCCTTGGGGCGACCAAGACGCTGCTATTTGGCGTAACGAACTTGGATGAAGAATCGCTCCGCAGTATTAGCGTAGATGAAAATGCCATGAGAAAACTTGCTTCTTATGCAGCATCCTTCATCAAACCAGACCAGCCAAACGGCGGATATGGAAGCTATCGGGTGAATGCAGTCGATGAGAATATGATTCATGTCGAGCAGGGGGATGTCGAGGCGGATATTACTTTCAAGCGAATCGGGGATACGTATTATTTTGAAAAAATGACAGGGACGAAATTGATGGTCGTTCCACCTAAATGACCAACAAAGGACTTCATCTGTTTGATAGATGAAGTCCTTTGTTATGAATAAAAATACATTCGTTACTACTAGAATTTCTCTAAGAGATATGCTGATCCATTTAGAAACAATGTTGATTTTCTTTTAGCAAAAAGTCTCCGATTACTGGCTTAACCAGTATCTATTAATCCTTCTTAACTTCCAACAACCTCCAGAGAATCACAGCTGTTTCGCCGCGGGTGATGTTGCGTTTTGGCTGGAAGGTTCCATCTTCGAGGCCGTTCATCAAGCCGGCGGCTGATACTTTAGCGACGGCGTTTTTCGCGTATCCGCTTATGCGTTTCTCGTCTTTGAATTTCTTCTTGGACGCATCTTCTTGAATCAGCTCCGGATTCTTCGCTTCCAGAGCGCGGACTAGCATCGTTGCCATTTGCTGACGGGTGATCATGGCGTCCGGATCGAAGTTGCCGTCCGGTTTGCCGTGTACGATCCCTGCGCGTCTTGCCGCTTCGATATGCTGGGCAGCTGCTTTTTTGGATGCGGGCACATCTGTAAAGTCTCCCTTCACGTCCTCGAGTTGCAATTGGAATGCGGTGGAAAGCCATACTGTGAATTCCTCCCGTGTCAGTTTCGCACTCGGCGCAAACCGGGTTTCACTTATACCACTTGTCACGAGGCGGGATGATAAGGAATGGATTTCGTACTTAGCCCAATGTTTGCTCGTATCCTTGAAAGCTGGCTGTTTGCTCATGACGGTCACACGAGTTGCTTCGGTGGCAGGGAAGATCCAGTAGCCATCCTTTTTATAGCCACCCGCATAGACCCATTTGCCATTCACATATGCGGCACCTGTCGTATATCCTTTCTTCACTTCTTTTGTCAGCTTCAGTTTCACGCCGATTGGCGATGCAATCTTCTTGCCATCTATCTTCATGCTGACATCTACTGTATCTGCATAGCGAACTGCCTGCTTATCAATCTCCTCATCTTCAATAACCGCAATCTCCACAGTCATTTCGTTTCCTTTGCTGGAAGAGAACACGCTAGCTGGAACGGTTACCGAATGGCCTGCGTTTGTTTGGAACACGACTGGCTTTTTCGAATTCTTTATTGTTTTAAGGATATCTGCAGATAAAACCCAAGCCGTATCTCCCTCATTCTTCGCTTGCAAAATCACTTGCTTTTCGTTTAGGTCTAGCATATCGACTGTCACTTGAATCTGTTTATCCTCGCCAGATGGGTCCTGCTTGTTGTCGTCCGGCTTAGCTGGCACTTTATCATTACCTGGCGGTCCCGGTTTCACTGGAATATACGGCTTGTCAGGTTTTCCTGGCTTGTTCGGCTTGCCGTCATTTCCTGGCTGCTGAACAGGCGGTGTCTCTTCCTCGACAGGCGGCTTCGGCTTGCTTGGCTGCCCATTTCCTCCAGCGGTCACAAACGCCCAGACTGCTGAACGGGTTTGTCCGCCGAAACCATCAGAGGCGGTGACGTACCAGCCGTGCTTCTTCGCAGGGGCTAGGTCATTCCATGTTGTTTCCGCAACGCCGGCATGTGCCACGTTTTTCTGTTCGCCGAGTTTCGTATCGGTGAAGATCTCGACCTCAAAGAAATCTGTCGCCACTAGTTTTTCTTGTGGCGCAAGGTCCAAGTCAATCGTAAACTCGTCTTTCCCCGGGTACTCTTCGGTGCTGTAGTAATTGTACTTCTCCAAATACGGGGAGTACGTTTGGACATGGATTTTATTCTCGACGGGATTCACTTTCAATAGGCGCATGAAGCCTTGGCCGCCTTCAGGTCCGCCTTGGTAGTCGGCGAGCATTTGATAGACTTTCCGGTCCGGAACACCATCTCCATCATCGTCAATCGGATCGATTAGTAGTTCGCTGTCATGGTAATGGCCGCAAAGTACAGCTACAACGTTCGGATTGTGCAAGATGACTTCGTTGTAGATTTTGTCGCCGATAGGGCTACGGTTTCCAGAAACGAGCAAGTATTCATGGAACGATAGGAATGCCGTGCGGTTCGGGTGCTCCGCCAATATTTGGTTCATCCAGGCGATGTCCTCGTCATCCACGCCCCAGCCCATATACAGCATGATGTAGTCGTTGCCGTTCACGCTGATCAAATCGTAGTGGCCGCGGTTGTTTTTGTAGGATTCCCCATAGGTAGGCTGGTCTTTGAAACGCTTCTCTCCAAAATATTCGCCGTACTTGTTATAGTCGCCTGTCTTATGGCCAACATCGTGGTTCCCGGCAAGCACGCCATACGGGATGTTTGCGTTATCAAGTGTTTTCATGTATTCATCCGCGCGCGTCCATTGGATTTCCTGATCGACTTTGTCTACAAGGTCTCCTGTGTGGAATACATATTTGATATTCAAATCGTTCTGTTTTTCAGCTATCCATTTCGTCATGCGATCGTAAATATGCGGATAGCTTTCCGAGTAATACTGAGTGTCCGACATCCAGACGAAGGAATAGTCGAATTCCGGAGAGGCTGAGATCTCGTCTTGGATCATGACCTGAACTTTGCCATCAGTGATGTATGAATGGCCTTTCACCGTTCCGGTCAATTTGAAATTCCCATTGTCCTTCGCGATTTTCCAGTCCCGCAGCTCCCACTTATTCACTTGATTATTCCACGTATACATGGACACTTTTCTGCCAATCAATGACTTGCCTTCCCAGTTCAAGACGATTTCGTCGGTTTCATCTACTGAATCGCCGACTTCCACTTCAAACCGCTGGTACGGGAACTGGCTAGTGGATGACGTTTCATAATAGACGCCATCTGCTTTGGCCATTTTGTCTTTTTGCTTAACGATGGTTTCGCCGGCAGGGATCAGTTCATTTGGCGGCTCGACATCCGTGCTGTTTTCATACACTTTCACTTGTTCATCCGCCGCATTTATTTCATGCCCTTCATAGAAGCTGACGTCCATCGCATCTTCGGTTGGATCCGAGACACGGACTTTTAGAGACACGCTTGCTGGGTCGACATTTACTGCGCCATCTTTTGGCGTG
>NZ_BQYK01000009.1:66188-74232 GCF_023168145.1 Sporosarcina sp. NCCP-2222 | reverse complement strand
ATGTCGTATACGGAAGAGTAATCTGTTCACCGTCGAGTTGTGCTTCAAGGGAAGCGATGCCTGAGAATTCATCCGCAGCTTCAGCATCAATAACAATTTCCCCTTTGTACGCTTCGCCATTATCGATAGAAGGAGAAATCGTTGGTGCTTCGTTGTCCACAGTGACATCAATTTTGCTAGACGCTTCTCCGCGTGCTTCAATGGTATGCGTTCCGTTTGCGGCTTTGGTCGTATCCCATTTATAGGCTCTCGATTTGAACTGCTCCGCCGGGACATTGAATGCGAATTCGAAGAACTCTGTAGCGCTCGCTCCGTCACCGACAAGAAGTTCCTTGTCCAGATCAGAATAGAGAGGATCATAGATTGTCGTGCCGTCATCGAGGACGAGTCTGACGTTTTTCACTTGGAAGTCATCACGGTTCTCTTCTGATTCTTGATCAAACGGAGACACTTTTGTGCCGGAACGGATAGCGATTTTTGTCGCTTCCCCTACGGTGAAGTACTTTGGATCAATTGGTACCGTCAACGTTTGATACGTATTGATCGTGTCGTCGAAAATATGAATGATTTCATCTCCGATGGTAACGCCATTTTTAAAATAAAGATTCACTTTTTTGACATCGAATGCGAAATACGCCTGTCCGGATAGGGAAGGGGCAGTCAGGGCCGTTACATCTTCATTATTAATCCATAACGAAGCACCCGCGCCATATGCTTTAAGGAGCGCAATCCGTTTTAAGAGCGCACCTTGGGCAACGTTCAAACCGGTCTGCTCTTTCATGTCATTTTTAATGTCAATGGAGGCGATGTCCGTTTGGGTCACTGTCCGTCCATCCGACATTTCCAGGTAGTATTGGATTGCATCACTGCCGATCAATTCCGGAGAATAGATAATGTGCGAATAGATGCTATTTTTATGTGTTAAATAGATGGAACGGTAGTCCGTTTCCGTCGATGTTTTATAAAAGAGACGTACCGTTTTTACCGAAGGCTCACTGATGCTAAATTTCATATATAGATTTTGCTGGTCTTCGATCGGCTCTTTGGGCGTCAAATCTTCTGCAACCAGTGTTTCAGTGGTAACGGGCAACTGTATTTTTGCAGAAGGTACTTGGACAGGGGAAACGGAGCCAGGTGTAGCCGCTTCGGTGCCGCCGCTGTACTTCACCATCGTGGTAGTGCCAGCTTCACGCGGGAACGTATAGAAGATTCCTTTGTCGGCTTTCGTATCATCCACATTGGGTTCGTCGAAATAGTAGGCGACGGAAATATCATCGCCAGTATTCGTTGCGATGGCCACACCGCGCATACTGCTATTGGCCATACCGCCATTATAGATTTTGACGATGTCTACGCCTTCCACAAGATTTACGCCATAATTCGCATTGAAATTGGCTACTGTCTTCTCGCCATTGTCGCTGTTAATGACCCAGAATACCATCGTCTTCCCGGAAGGAATGATCAGGTCACTTGCCGTATGGCGCCAGATCAAATCTCCCCCCGGCCCTTCCGCTGGATACCGGTAGCGAAGCGTATAGTCGTTCAGATTTATATCTTCGGTCGAGTTGTTGTAGATTTCGATAAATTCATAGCCATCGAGCTTGCCGACATTTGTGCTGTCCGGAACGAGTTCAGTGACGAGCAAATACGGAACTTGTTGGGCGTCGTATTCGTCTGTCTCTGTTTCCGCAGGTTCAGACGGCTCCTGTTCAGGGACAGTGATTTCCGGCGTAGGTTCCTGTTCAGGGTTAGTGGTATCAGGTGTCTGTTCAGGATTAGTTGTGTCAGTTGACTGCACTTGATCTGGACCAGAGGAGTCAGGTATCTGCTCCGGTTCAGGGGTAGTCGTGCCAGGTATCTGTTCTTGTTCTGGACTAGTTGAATCTGTCGACGGCAGTTGTCCAGTTGGAAGAGAGCCTGGCATCGGGTCTGTAATCTCTGAAGTAGTGATGAGGCCAGAGCCTTCTGCTGCATGCTTGTATGTAATGCTTTTATGTTCGGTTACTTGGTCGGGCGTATACTCGACTTTAGAGTATACCTCATTTGATAGGGTGGCAACCGCGATAGAACGGGCTTTGGTGTTATGCATGCCGTCCGCCTCGATGTACGTCAAATGACTTTCCGGTATGTCCGTTCCGTAGATCTGGTTAAAATCGTCCAGAGTCAGCGCAGCATTGGCAGCATTTTTCACCCAAACAACCATTGTCTCGCCCGGTTGAATTGCCTTATCTTCGATAAAATTCCAGTCAACTGATTCTCCACTCGGATAACCATAGACTAACTTAATATCTTGTAGTGGAACAGGCACGGATAGATTGTTATAGAGCTCTATGTACTCATATGCATCCGACTTTCCGATATTCAAACTGTTCGGCATGATCTCCGTAATAAGAACTGCATTCAATCCTTCTGGAAATGCGGACCATTCAACAGGGGTATTTGCATGAACGACAGCATGCGGCGCAATTCCCGAAAATACTAAACTGCCCGCCAGTGCAATCGACAGCATAGGCTTTTTCACAACAACATCTCCTCTTTTTCTAGTAAACAACAATTCATATTGTAGAGATGGATTGTCAAGAGAGTGTGGAGGGATTGTAAAGAGTCAGTTAAGTTCGAATGAAATGTTAAAGCGGTGCAATGGATAGTAAGGATTAGTGATCACTAAGGTTCAAGTTTCTTATTAAATTCAAATTTGTTTTAAAACCTGGCATCTTTCATAAAGAACGTGCCATCTCTGTTCAACAAAATGTTTTATCGATTGGAAAATATTGATAATTAGAGGGGGACTTGAAGTTCGAAAAAGAAAGTTTTTAAATAAGGGGACAAGCATACCACTCTGTTCCTATAAAACAAACAGCAATCATTCAAAAAAATGATGAATGATTGCTGTCTCTCAAATATAATTTACTGAAGCATGTTACTTTGCGACAACCCAATCCCATTTTGATAGATCATCAAATCAAAAGCCGACATACTCGGTAACGATAGGAGAAGGGCTTGAGCCGTACGGAAATCAGTAAATGAGAACGATTCCAGTTCCTTTACGTAACGATATTCACCGTCTACTAGTAGAAAGAAACAGACCTGGATAATATGGGAAACATGTGTCTTTAATTTTGTCTCATCCATGTTATCTCCTACTAGAACAATGGCGATCTCCTGCTGCTCGGGATGGATAAATTCTGCCAAACATATCTTACCTTCAAGCAAACCATCTGGCATTTTGATTTTAATTTTTTTCAATTCTACTACTCCTTACTGCTGTCTGCTTTCTTCCAATTAGTGTTTCCTTCTTAAATATTCATTGAAACAATTTCCTGTAAAAAAAGAAAGGTTTCCTCTAAGTCTTGTTGTTCTTCCGGCAGGCCGGTAAAGTATCGGTTTTTGTCATCAATATATCGATACATATCTCCTTCCCAACTAGTCAATCGTACATCCTCGACTGTCCAACCAGATTCCCGTACAGAGAAGTCCGTCCCTTTGTAGTGATATCGTGCTTTTCTTGCTAACCGCATAGCAAGCGAATAGCCAATATCCTTCAACTCTCTATCACTTGAGCGAATGAATTGCTTGAAGTCAATATTGAACTTCAAACCGAGCTGATACGGTGTGCGGGCTTGGCTGCTGGTTGTCTCTTCTACTTTCACCCAGCCAATATGTATCCGAATCGGTTCGCCGTAGATGGTTGGCAGGTCAAAACGGAACGCCTTTGGATTGACCGTATATTTGCCGTCCCATCCGATCTCTTGCATGAATGTCAAGATGGAAGTGTAGGTAGGGATGACGGCATCCGCTAATAATAGAGATAGCCGTTCCGGCGTTGGTTTTACCGGTCCGGGACGCTCCATGATGGATGTCCATGTACCGTGTTTCCAATAGCTTTCAATGACGCCGGGATCCTTCTCAAGAGGACCGTCTTTCCAAATTTTCACTTCTTCACTCGAAAACATAATCATTGCCCGTGTCGTAACCGTATCGGAAGGACGGTTGTTCCAAATCTCCTCTTCCTCCTGATCACACAACAAGCAGTGAATGGCTTCCTTGTTCTTTATTTTTTGCATCGTCAATTCGTAGAGCGCCAGGCCATCTATATATTTTTTTCCCAATGTCATGGCCCATTGCCCAAATGCATCAGAAAGTCCGCTTGTGGCATGCGGTAGGAATGGTGGGTGCTGCAAACTTTCATTTACTTTTAGTAAATAGTGCCTTGAACTTAATACAATTTCAGCCTCCGACCATTTCCGAATTGTATTAGCATAAGCATTGAGCAGGGACCAACCGTATTTTGAATTGTCCTGATGGGATTCGTTCCTCTTCTTCGAGATGAGCCAAACGTTGCCGGATTCATCTGTACCAATCAAATCTAATGAATCACCGGTATACTTTCCATTTTGAACTGGGAGTTCCATTGAATGTCCCCAAATAAACATCCGGCTTTTCTGGCCATTAATGAGTAGCGGATGAGTAAATGTGAAAGTGAGAAAATCATTCAAAAGATGTCGTTCTATTGTAGTGTCTGTGAGAATCAAAAAAATCTCCCTCCTAGTTCTATTTTCTCTTTACTTACTAATAGTACGTTATAACTAAAAATATTTCCACAAATAATCCATTTTAGATATAGGGAACATTTTAATGTATGGATAAACACTTGTTATATAAAGATTTATTTCATTTTAAAATACTGAAATATGTATCTGGAATTTGTGAAACGAAATACCTATATAGAGAGTTTTAAAGTGAGGTTTTGAAAGTATGGGTTCCTACTAAGGAAGTTATCTATTTGTTGGTAATTGTCAGTTTTAATTCTAAGACAAATACATGAAAGAGGTTTAAGTAAGCAAAAAACTAGGGAGGAAAAATACATACACTTTTACTATTTACCCTAATGGATAGATTTAAAACCTTCGAATCAAACTGATAATATCGTCCATCAAACTGATAATATCGTCCATCAAACTGCAAAAAATCCGATTGGTGTTATAGGTCCAGTCCATCTATTCTAAAGGCACCTAGGAATACGAGGCATCGTGCACGATCGGAAGGCCAAAAAGTTGAAAGAGTTTGAGGGCGTGTTAAGGCAGTACGAGCCGATGATATCGGCGAATATCCGAAAGCTGCATATCTATAGAGATTTTGAGCAGTATCGGCAGATTGGACGGGTGGCCCTATGGCAAGCGTGGCTGCGGTTTGATGAAGAAAAGGGCAATTTCACACCGTTTGCTTATCGGTCAATTCGGGGTGCTATGCTGGATGAGTTGAAAAGGGAGAGCCAGTTTGAGGAGCATGTGATTCCGACCGAACATGAGCTGCTTACAGCATGGGTAGAAGCAAAGGAAGAGTGGATGGAACCTAAGAATGAGACGTTGCTAGTGGCGATTGAGGCGTTGAGCCTGCAAGAAAGAGAGTTGCTCAAGTGGTTGTTCGCGGAAAGACGGACACAGGCGGAGTGTGCGTGTCTTGCCGGTGTCTCGGTTCCGGCTATTAAGAAACGGAGGGAACGGATACTTTTAAAGATGAGAAGTATGCTGGTAACCGAAGAGGGGGGAAGCTAAAATAGGTGTTTGTATAAAATAACTAGCTATGCAAGATGAATCAATTTTAAGATCAGAAGGGGAACGAGTGGCTGTAAAAGCTGCTCGGTTCCTTTTTTTGTGGGAGAGCAAGACGTTGTAGCTTGTTTAATGAATAAGTTAAGAGAAGAGGGAGTATAAAACGACGAGAATAAAAACTAAATGGATACTAAAAATAAAAATCTTTCAGAATGGTTTGACTCTTATTATTGACTGCTATATACTTGGAATCGAGTAAACAAGTAAGGAAGGATTAATACATAGATGGAATAATTATGTATATTTTAGACGAATGAACTTGTGGTGACAATAGTTCCATTCATCTAATTTAAGCTTTTGAACAGGAATATAGTAACTTATCAATTTTGTAATTGTGTACGACAGTTATCAGGTGATCGATTCAGCAAAGAATTCCGGCAATTTATCTCAAATAAGTTTTTGGGGATTATTTCGCCATACCTGCAATTGTGAATCGCGTTTCATGCACTCTTATCCGCTATAAGACATAGTGAGCGCTTACCTCTGTTTCCTGTAATTGGCCGGGGCGCTAATCCAAGAATTTCATACAGCAAAAGTCAGTCATTGAATGAATACTTCATAGAACTATCAGATATTCAGTCGGCCATTTTTTCAGGGAAGTCCTAACCATTCGTGAAAGATGCTGATTTACCATCGAACGTTCTCTTCTTCTTTAGATTTTTATCAGCAAACTCCTTTCCATTATCAACTTTTCGACGTCTCATCATCCATATCCCATTTTGTCTATTACATGAAATCAAAACGATTGCCGGTCTATTTAGTCTAGCTGTCTTTCAACTATTTAAATAGTAAAAAAGTAATTCCGTGTGATGACGAAATAAATTCACATGCAGGGAAAATTAAGTGAATGGCAGTCTTTGAGACTGCTCAATTTGGTCGCTTACAAAAGCAACTGCCCAACAAAACATATTAGTTGGAAATAAGAGGAAACGATTTTAAATAGTCGGTGGAATGTAAGTTGATTTTACAAGCTTAAACCGTACATTAAAGAACAAAGCACGCCTGGAAGCTTGTAAGTGCGTAAAGGGGGTGAGGGAATGTGAAAGCAGTTTGTAAATAGGAAATCCCCAGGTGCATGAGTCCTAGAAGACATCACCTGAGGATCCGGGTTGGAGTATACCAACTTATAGTCAGTATACTCCTCCTGAACAAAAAAAGTAAGTCGAAAAATTCAGGGAGGTTGGGAAATTGAAGATTAATATGTTGAAAGTGATGAATTCCGAAACAATTATGTTTGTACCGGAATGGAAAGATGATGGGAGTCTAAGAACGATTGTTGTGAGAACAGAAGGTAAGATGCTAGTGGACATGTCACCGACCGATCTGATGGATGCTGTTTTGCGTTATTACGGTTCCAGTCTTAAAGGAGCGAAGGATGGAACTAGAACAATTCTTGGCGACATCAGTATGCAGCCTGTAGTAGTCAGTGAAAAGTTGGGTCTGTATTCTTTTCCAAGCATTTCACCAGCAAATCCGGAATGTATCTGGTTCTTACATCATCAAATCTACAGCTATACAGCAATTGATAAGAAAAAGATCGTAGTGGAAATGATGAATGGCACTAAGATTACTGTGGAAACTAGCCACCGATCATTTGATTGGAAAGTGAAGCAGGCGAGCCATTTGCGATGCCAAATGGAAGGGCGGCCGGCATATCAAGTGAAGGAAACACAAGTGAGCTACTACATTAATAAAAAATTGAAGGATCGAAACTACGATATCGATGAATTCTATGAGTAAGAAACACAGTAGATCAGCGTTAAGGTTGCGGAAGTAAATAGTCAATTAAAAATTATACAATGGGCATTGCGTAAAAGTTCGTCGCAATGCCCTTTTCTACACATATTATAAACCGGATGTCATATCATCTTGCTTTGGTGGTCATTTTGGATTTATTCGCATGGATTGTAATCAATCAAGAAAGGAATGGCGATATGAAAAAATTAGTTATCACATTCTTCTTGTCGATCATGATGATTTTATCATCAGGCACGGTATCAACAGAGCCGGCTGCAGCGGAATTTAAAGATATTTCGAATAGCCATCCAAGTTATTCAGTGATTCTGGAGATGAAAAAAGCCGGCTATATTAGCGGTTATCCGGATGGCACCTTCCGGCCCAATGACACGATTAGTCGCAAACATGTTGCGCAGCTTCTGGATAAGGCTTTAGAGTTACCTGAGCCGAGCGAATTCAAGGTTGTCTACAAGGATCTTCCGAAAAATCACCCGTACTATAAACCGATTATGAAATTGACTGAGGCGGGCATCATGAGCGGAACGGGCGGCAAGTTTAACCCCGATGAGTCTATTACCCACATTCAACTTGCAAAGGTGCTGGATCTGGCTTTTTCCTTCGATGCTTCTTCCTATCAGGCATTTGACGATGTACCTCAAGGCCATTGGGGCTATAAACACGCAAACGCCCTTTAT
>NZ_BQYK01000009.1:62908-66082 GCF_023168145.1 Sporosarcina sp. NCCP-2222 | reverse complement strand
TTGAACAGAGGGGAACTACAGGGGAAGCTGAGAATCTAACCCGCCAACTTTCAAGTTCCATTGAATGGATACTAATTGAGGGGGTTAGCCAGAACAAGTCGTTTGAAGAGCTCCGTCCCGAGCTTCTGAAGCATGCGACCAAGGAGTTTACAGACCGTACATTAAAAGAATACTATCCGTATGCCTGCAATGAATGTGATACGACACTATTTCCATTTCCAAGAAGTCAGCCATCCGAGCGCTTTGAGGTCACGCAGCCTTCCGCAAATCTGCTGTCTGTCAAAACGATTGAATTAGGCAATGCCTTGAGTGGAGGCGGGTTCATCACCTATGATTTGAAAAAAGAAGACGGGACTTGGAAAATGGATGCGTACACGTATAAGATGGCAGGTAAGCAGAATTTTCAGCTTTCTGTCGAGGAGGCCGAAACGATTCTAGAACACAACTACCGAGCCGCTTACGAAAATGTAACGGTGACATTCAAATCTACTGCCAAGGAGACAGGCAAGGACTTTCTGACAGGTGAAACGTTTACCTACAACGTTTATCTATTTGAAGTGAAGGCGGATGAAGTGGTAGAGATGGTTTTTTTCATTCTTATAATGGCATGTATGATTACTACTGGGAAGAGTGACTTACGACTTGCGTGAAACCTATTGCTTAGTGAGCTTGCGAGCTTCAAATAATAGATTGGCAGTGTCGGATATTAATGAAGAGGCTGTTCTGGAGGAGGGGCTATAGTCAACACAGCCTCAACGTCTGGCTTGCTCGGCTCGGAAAAACTGGCTACATATAGTGCGGCGAAATGGGCTGTCAACGGCCTCACAAAATCGGTGGCACTAGAATATGCCAAACAAGGAATCCGTGTTAACTCGATTTGTCCAGGGTTGACGTTAAAGCCAGCAGTGGTAGCGTGGGCCAAGGAAGTACCTGAACAGGAAAAATATGTTGAGAATGATATTCCGCTTGGGCGGATGGCCGGCCGGAAGAACAGGCACAGGCTGCACTCTGGCTCTGTTCGGACAAAGCATCCTATATCACGGGAGTGAATTTGCGGTAGATGGTGGACAGACTGCGAAATGACTTTGACCGTGTAATTTGTGTAAGAGGAAACTAGTTTGGTATAAAAATGAAGGCAGGACAAATAATGTCCTGCCTGAAATTCTACATACAATCCCATGAATACCAAACATTCTCGAACTTTTTTTCCTGTAAATCATGTAAGGATATAAAGAAATTCCCCACCCCGGAGTCACCCCACATGATCTCCCATTCACCGCTCTCGTCATAATCGGTATCCAATTGAAACAGCAGCACATCAATCTCTTTTCCATCCTCATACACACGAGGATCGTATTGTGTAAAATTCGGATAACCGCCTAGGCGCGTGCCGTATTGCCCCAACTCATCCAATTCATCTGCGTAAGGATCAAATGCCTCAATCTCTGATTTGGGCACACCAAAGGACTTTTCAAATTCTGCAATATCATTGAATAGCAACTGTTTCGTCAAGCGGGGAATCATTCGTAATTCCGCGTTTACGACGGTAAACTTTTCTTCTTCCGCATAGGGAAGGAAATAGGATTTTTGTTCGTCCCGAGTGAGACTTTCATCTTCAGTGGTATCAAAATAGATAACCCGGTAGCCTTCCGTATTGGCCATGTTCTCAAGAGCCATGCCAATCAAATCATCATAATAGTCGACGTAAAATGCTAAAACTCCTTCTCTCGGGAAATGCTCGAGTTGCGGAATTTCGGAAAAATTAATCTGCGCCAACAGAGAGAGAGGCTGGCCTTTCGCATTGGTAGGATACGGAACATGCTTAGGCACATACCCGATCCCGCCAGCCTTCGTTGCTGTCAGGGGCAGTTCTCCTTCTGCCTTCATCGAGAATTCAATCGTCTCTTTTTGGGTATCCAGCAGCTTGTCCTGCCATTCTTTCGGCAACAGATCTTTCACCTTTTGATCAAGTTCCATTTTGCGCGCTCCTTTTCACCAAATAGACCTCAAACAGTTTTGACTTGCCTGCTTGGGGACTCTTGTTTCTTAGTCTCCGAGCCGTTCGGCTGTGACTTTTTAATCTTTCCTGAATATATACGTATCCATTTGTCACAGGGTTTCGTATAACAGAATGACCATATCTTCGAAGAAAATTAAAAAGAGTACAGGAATAGCGTTACAATCCTGTACTCTCTTCTTTATCGTTTCATAAAATATTTTTCACTATCCTCACCCGATTTTATCCTCATCCACAATATCCTCCGGTACCTTCACCAGATAATATTTTCCTTTCGTTAGGACAGCGATGACTACCGTAAGGATCGAGGCGAGAAGCGCAGCAAAGAAGGCAGCCGTTGTTTCTAAGAACAGCCCCATGTAGCCAAGAGCGGCAATGGTTCCCAGAACACTGGCGACGATGAGTGAAATGGTGCCGACCGGATTCCACTTATATAAGTATTCTTGTCGGGCTACGTAATATGTCGGCCCGATTTTTAGCCATTTCTTCACGACCAGTGCATCGGTTACTAAAATAGCAGCCCATGCGAGCAGGAATACCCCTTGAAATGTCATCAGTGTATCGACATGTTCCACAATATTGGACAGCATGAGAAGAATCGCTGTCACGCCTGCAAACACGACCCAAAAACGGCGGCCGGGGGTAAAGTGAAAAATGTTCTCAAAGAAGTTGGAAAGGGAGAGTGAACTGCTGTAAATATTCGTCACGTTAATCCGCAGCTGGGTGAGCATCGTGAAAAGGGCGCCGCCGATTCCGAGCAGGAGGACGATATAGACGCCAGGATCAGATTCGAGAAACCGAACGCCAAACCAGATGCCAAGCCCGCCCATGACGCCAAAACAGAAAATCTGCGGAATGAAACCGATTGCCACAGAACCGACTTTTACGTCAGAAGGCTTCAGAAAACGTGCATAGTCGGAAGCAAGAAGAGCAGTCAATCCTATAATGCCGTGATGCATTCCGATGCAAAGCAGTAAGGCTTCGCCGCCGATGTGTACACCTTCAGGCATATAAGTGAAAACAGAGCCTTGATAAATGGAAGGTTGGTAGAGGGAAACGATGATCGCTGTCAGCAGAAAGAGAATGAATAGGGGGAGAGACCATTTCTGCAACTTGTCCAATTGGTCGATTCCAAACCAATTGAGGGGAATTACGAT
>NZ_BQYK01000009.1:44944-62799 GCF_023168145.1 Sporosarcina sp. NCCP-2222 | reverse complement strand
GTAGATTAAGGATGTCAGGGAGGAACCGATATAGCCGAAGCCGCCGCTTCGTGAGAGAAGGTTAACATTCATGCCGGACTTGGCAGATAAGTAGGCAACCACCGTTCCAAGCAAACCCGCGACGAGTATCGCATAAGCAGAGGAAATCATCGCATTAATCGCGCCAAATTTAAGCGCCATCACACTTCCCATTTGAAAATAAAAAATAGCTGTCGCAATTCCGAATGTAATGTTCGTGATGCTCAACCAGCCTTTAGTACGGTCCTTTCGAGGGACCCGGTCCAAAGAATAATCATCGGCAGGGGCAATCGTCGTCTCGTCAATATTTTGTTGTGTCTGATGGATACGCAACCAACTCCTTTTCTTATATTTTTGGGACAACTCTATAAGCATAACAATAAAATCATGCGTTATCAAATTTATATTTTGGAAGTCTATAGATTGGAATTATCTTTTTAGTGATGAAATGAACTTATTTTTTATTAAAAAATAAATTTTTATGTAGATTTTTGTGTTGTGGGTGAATAAGCTATGTCTCTCTTTTGTTCAGAAAATGTTCAGAGTCGACTAGTAAAATGGTGTTAGGTCTATAGACTGTCTTCTATTCAGTCTAACCTCATACATGAACAGTAGGCGGTGGAAGTGTAAGAACTATACATAAGTACATTTGGCGAACGGTGTCAGAACTAAGAACAGAGAGAGGGTTATTACAAGTATGCGAATGAACAGATGGGTAAAAGTTTTCCTGGTTTTCGTCTTAATTGTCCAGCCGATCTACATGGGTGGTTTTGGGAAGCAGGCGACAGCCAGTGTGCAAGTTTTTGCAGCAGGCGATGGATCGGCAGCAGATCCGTACCAGATTACTACACCTGAACAGTTAAACGAAGTCAGGAATTATTTGAGCAATCATTTTGTCCTGATGAACGATATTGATCTAAGCGCGTATGAAAATTGGGAGCCAATCGGTGGTACGAGCCATCCGACTAATTCCCCCGCCGCTTATTTTACGGGAAGTTTTGAAGGGGCGGGACATACGATTCGCAATTTGCGAATTAAGCGAATAGACTCCGCTCATGTGGGTTTATTTGCGAGTCTGAATAATGCCGTCATCCAAAATGTGAATTTGGAAAACGTAGATATAGAAGGCCACCGGTATGTCGGTGGACTGGCGGGAGACCAAATTTCGGGAAAAGTCTCCAATGTTTCGGTTTCAGGAAAAATAGTTGGACCTAATAATGATCCAGCTATGGAAGAGAAATTTGGCGGTTTGATTGGTAACCATGTATCAGGTTATATTTCTGATAGTTCAGCGCATGTGGATGTAATTGGATACACCAATGTAGGTGGTCTGGTTGGGCAAAGTTTAGGTACAGTCGAACGGAGCTTTGCCACAGGTTCTGTAACCGGGACCACTTCCATTGGCGGACTTGTCGGTTCTTCTCGTACAGAAGCAGACTCACATATTATTAATAGTTATGCGACTGGAACTGTCACTGGCCAAGCATTTTTAGGCGGTCTTATCGGTTACGGGTATGGTGCAGATATTAAAAACAGCTATGCAGTCGGTAATCTTATTAAGACAAATCCCAACGGCAGTGGCGTGGGGGGCCTTGTTGGCATTGGAGACCCCTCCATTACTAATAGTTTTTATGACAATACAGTCACTCCTGAATCGAACGATAAAGGAACTGGTAAAACAACAGAAGAAATGCAAATTAAAGAAACATTCACAGGGTGGGACTTCGACTCGATTTGGAATTGGGACTCCGGGGTTAATAACGGCAATCCATTCCTACGCCCAATCGAGTTGCCAGAAAACCAACCGGTTGAGAAGCCGGCTGCTCCTGAAGTTTCAGCAGATGATGAAACAAATCGCATCATTGGAATGGATGAAACGATGGAATACTCCGTGGATAATGGAGAAACCTGGATCGATGTCGTATTGGAACATGAGCCAGTTTTCACAGGGGATGTAACGGTTCTCATCCGTATTCGGGAAACTGGGACATCACCAGCGGGTGAGGTCACAAGAATTTATTTCACCGAAGATCCAAAAGTAGACGAGGGAGTGCAGCTAACACGCACAAAATCCGTATTTGCTGGAGACAATATCTCTTTCTTGCTAGATGAGGAGAATCGCTTATGGTCTCTTGGCAGCAATGGTTCAGGAAGACTTGGAATTGGAAAGAACGATATGGAATTGGGGAAAGTCAATATTCCTGTCCAAGTGAATGTTGTAGCCAACATTGTTAGTGTCAGTGCCTACAAGTTCCATGTGGCAGCCATTGATGCGACAGGTGAGTTGTATACGTGGGGAGCTAACGATAAGAAACAGCTTGGACTCGGCAGCGCAGCTTTACAAGTGAATACACCTGAAAAAGTGGAGACAGATGCAACGGGCGCTGATTTTGGCAACGTCGTGTCTGTTGCTACGGGTCTTTGGCATACTCTTGCTGTCAAAGCAGACGGTACGGTTTGGGCATGGGGCAATAATGAAAGTGGCCAGCTCGGAACAGGAGATAATTCTTCTTTTGAAAAACCAGTTCAAATCGCAGGGTTGCAAAACATCGTGGCAGTCGCCGTTGCGGACAGAACTTCCATGGCTTTAGACAAAGATGGTCATGTATGGACTTGGGGAAATAATACGAATGGTCAATTGGGACATGGAAATAAATTCTCGCTCAATCAACCGAAACGCATGGATAGTCTCAGCGATGTGAAAGAAATTGAAATGGAAGATTATCATGTGGCTGTATTGAAAAATGACGGCACAATCTGGTCATGGGGGAACAATGCCTATGGCAAGCTTGGCAATGGAACAACAGTTGAATCTTTAACGCCAGTCCAAGCAAAAAATGTAAGCGGCATTCAGACGATGGATGCAGGCACGAGTCAAACAGTAGCACTTGACAGCGAAGGGCATGTTTGGTCTTGGGGTATGAACGGTTACGGATTGCTTGGCCATCCTGAAGTGGAGGGAGATGTGCTTGAGCCAGCCAAGATTAGCGGTCTTGAACCTATTCTTTCTATTTCTACAGGCCCATATCATACACTCCTAGAAAAAGAGAATCATACTTTCTGGGGAATGGGAATGAATATGAGTGGGGCGATTGGGCTAGAAAAAGATAAGCAGGTAATGCCAGTAGAAATTTATTTTGCTTCGACCATCCCAGATCAAAAGGCGATTGAACTTGTGAAAGAACAGCTGGCGATCGGCTATATACAAGGCGATTCTGCTAAATCGGTGACAGGCAATCTGTCCTTTGCGGCAGGTGATTACGGGACAGTCATCACATGGGATACAAACCAGCCAGCCGTAATTGAAGCAAATGGAACAGTTCATCGGCCTGCAGAAACGGGACATAATGAGCAGGTCACGATCACCGCAACCATTTCAAGAAATGAAGCAACGGTGACTAAGGAATTCAATGTAACTGTGAAAAAGGCGAACTCCTGGGTGAGGGATTTTGAAATGTTCACCAAGGTAAGCGACTTGGAATTTGACACAGCAGGCAATGTGTATGTCATCCATAATGGTGAGCTGCTGAAAAAATTGTCTGGTTCAGATGAATGGATACCGATGTCGGATGAGACAAGCAGTGGTTTATTGGATGTGGCTATTACTTCTGATGGCACCATCTATGCAGTACAGAGCCATTATGAAGATTATCGAAATGCAAACCGTTTGTTAAAGTGGTCAGGCGAAGGCTGGGCCCTCGTCGAGGACGGATTAGGCCATACATCTGGCATTACGTCTTCCGGCAAAGACTTGTATGCCTTCGGTTATACGTATGGAGATGGCCAGCTTGTTCGCGGTGTAAAGATGGTGAATGAAAACGGCGTCTTAGATCGTACGGGAGACCGCACGTTTGCCGATCTTTCCTCTATTGCAACGGATGAGAAAGGAGCCGTCTACCTTTACGAGCGGGCAAGCGGGTCAGAGCGGCCGCAAACTCTCTATAAATTAGTGGAGGATGCCTGGAGTCCGTTTGGCATGCAAAATGTCGGAACAAAAATTATCTCATTAATTGATGTGGATACAGAAGGCAACTTATACGCGGTAGGCTATGATCAAAGCTTACAATCCATCGTTTTATGGAATGGCGTACTGCAGGATCAAACAGTCGACGTAGTGGATACGGAAGATAGCATGACCTTCTATAATCCATCTTCCATTAAAAAATATGGTGACTGGATATATGTTGTGACGCCTAAAGGAATCTACAAGAAAAAAGTCGGTTCTGGCAGTGAAGAGAACGGGGGTACAACGCCGCCTGATCAGGGAGGATCGACACCGCCAACAAATGGTGGCGGGGAAAATCCGACTACACCTCCTGGCAATGGAGGAACGGATCCGAATCCGCCAAGCAACGGAGGTTCAAACCCAACTCCGCCGAGTACTGGAGGTGGGGGCACGAAACCAACTCCTCCAAATAACGAGGATGTTGAAAAGCCGTCTAGGCCTGAGCCTGAAGTTCCTGCTCCATCTAAACCGACAACGGAACAGATTGTAGTTGATGTAGACGGGGAAGATGGTTCAAACCTGACGACAACACCGATTACCCGTACAACGGAAACCGACGGAACCGTGAAAGATAAGGTGTCCATGTCCGAGGAAATTGCGAAAGACACAGTTAGCAAAGCAAAGGAAAAAGGTATGGATACGGCGCGGATCATCATTCCGGACAAGGATGATAAGGTCTCCGAAATCACTGTAGAAATTCCTAAATCCGCATTGAAACAATTAAAAGAAGGCAAGTTGAATGTGGAAATTGTGACAGCTAATGGCATGATCTCCATTCCTGCCTCTTCTATCACTAGTTTCGAGGACGACTTATATTTCCGAATCATCCCTATCAAGTCGGCATCCGAACAGAAGAAGGTCGAAGAACGGGCGAAAGCGGAGAAGCTGATTCAGGATGCGATTCAAAACAATACCGTCCAAGTGCTTGGCCGTCCGATGGAAATTGAAACAAATATGCAGAAACATACGGTATCAATTGTTCTTCCAATCGAAGATAACTTGCCGAAGGATGAGGCAAAGCGAAAAGAGATCGTTGACCATCTTGGCATTTTCATCGAGCATAGCGACGGAACAAAGGAATTAATTGCGGGGAAACTCGTGAAGACGACAGATGGTTCTGCCGGTATTAAGTTTTCTGTTACAAAGTTCAGTACGTTTACGATGGTTTATTTAGAAGGTTGGAATGATGATCAGCTGGAAAGTGCAGATCCGATTGTCCATCAACCGTATATTTATGGGGATGCCGGCAAGTTTCGACCGAATGCATTTGTCTCACGTGCACAGATGGCGGCCATGCTCGCAAGGAATTTGGACAAGCAGGGTACAGCTGATGTTACTCCTTACGGCGATGTGAAGCAAAGCCATTGGGCGTATGACAACATTATGCAGGTGAAGAAAGAGGGCATAATGAAAGGCGTCTCTTCTTCGAAGTTTAATCCGAAGGGCGACGTGACACGCGGACAAATGGCGCTCATCGCTTATCGTTGGATTCAGCAGGAATGCAAAAATGATGCTTCTGTATCAAGCTATTGCGATTCACTTAAAGTGAGTGGGAAAGCAGGCTACAAAGATATCTCGAAACAACATCAGGCGTATGAAGCCATAGCTGTTTTGAAAGCAAATAACATTATGACGGGGTTCGAGGATGGCACATTCCGTCCAAATGAAAAATTGAAGCGTGCCCAAGCCGTGAAGGTATTAAACCGGCTCTTCAATCGCGGCCCTCTGACGGGAGTAGATCACTCACTATTCCAAGACGTGCCTGCCACCCACTGGGCATTTGAAGAGATCGCGGAAGCTGCGATGGAGCATACGGCCATACGAAATGAGCAAGGTAAGGAAAGACTGCAATAATGGCAGATGGAAGGGGGCGGCTCTACTTGAGAGTCACCTCCTTCTTTTCTATATTGATGAATAGGAAAGTGTAGAGTAAAATGTTTGCTATTACTAGAAAAATAGATAGTTCACTCTGTAATAAAGGAATAATAAAATGAAAAAATCAGTCACCATATGGAGTCTCCTGCTTTTTATCGGCAGTTTTGTTCTGTTTAATCTATACACAGGTGAGTATGATGCCTATTCGCCGCTTGCGAAAAATGGAATTCTTGATTTACGGGAATACCGCCTTGAAGAAGGGGCGGTTGAACTGAATGGAGAATGGGAATTTGTTCCGGATCAGTTGCTCGATCCATCCACTTTTGATGAGAAGCTGGCTCAGGCAGTCCAAGTGCCTTCCCTTTGGACCGAATATACGGTAGCTGGTGAACGCATGCCGAAATATTCGAAAGGGACCTACCGTTTGCGTATTTTACTTCCTGAACCCGGTTCCATACTTGGAATTAAGACAACCAACATCCGCATGTCCAATGCCATCTTTGCGGATGGAAAGGAGATTGGGAGCAGCGGAAAACCAGGTGACGAAAGCTCCTATTCCCCCTACAATACGCCGTACACTGCTTATTTTCATGCGGATCGAAACGACGTTGAATTGGTGGTCCAAGTGGCAAATTATGATTATGCCACGGGAGGAGGAATCATTGGTTCCATTTATTTTGGCGATCAGGAGAGTATTGAGAAACTCAACGAAAGCTTTTTAGTCTATGACTGGGTGACGATCACAGCGTTTTTTGTCATGTTTGTCTTCTTTTTGGGCAGTTATTTGCAATTTAGAACGCCTATCGAACTACTTCACTTTTCATTGTTCTGTTTGTCGGTCGCGCTTTACTCGGCTTCTCATAACAACAAAGTCATTATGTCGGTGTTCAAAGACTTGCCGTATGAGGTGTTCCAGTTTATACAAGCCTCATCCAGCCTCTTATTCGGTGCCTTTCTTCTTCTTTATTTCTACTTCTCTTTTAAACAATATGCACATGTCGTGGTCGTGAAATGTCTTTGCATCTTAGGCGGTGTGCTGCTGGGATCCGCTCTTTTGCCTGTTCGGATCTACTCAGAACTTCAAATAACCTATTCGTTTTTTCTCTTTCTGGTCATTTGCTATATATTTTATTTGCAATACAAAGCGATACGAAATAACTCCGTCGGCGCTGTTTATCTGACAATCAGCTCCGTCGCCATATTCATCTATTTCATTGTGGGAACACTCAATGTCATTAGCAATTATCAATTGATCATTTTGCCGCCTGTCCTTCCCTTTATTATTCTGACAATGCTCTCTCTGTTCATTGCCAATCGCTTCTCGCATTCTTTCTCAAAGAAAGAAGAGCTATCCAATGCACTCATTAAAGTGGATAAGCTAAAGGATGAATTTTTGGCAAGCACTTCCCATGAATTTTTGACTCCTTTGCACGGAATTATTGCCATTTCCCAGTCCATGTTGGATAACAAAGAGGGTCAGATGACGAGTCGCGACAAAGAGGATTTAGAGTTAATCAATACGATTGCGGAGCGATTATCTAATTTGGTGAAAGATATTCTCGACTACTCAAAATTGCAGCAAGGTGAACTGCGCTTGTCACGTAGTTCTGTCGATTTGCATTCCATTACCCATGTTGCAGTCAAAGTGTTTGAGCATCTTGTCGATAAAGATATTCAGTTGGTCAATGCAATACCGAAAGGGCAGTATGTGTTGGCGGACGAAGGAAGACTGCGGCAAATTCTATACAATCTGCTAGATAACGCAGTGAAATATACCGAACGGGGAAGGATCGAAGTAAGTTGCCTTGTACAGAACGGACTTGTAGTTATTCAAGTAAGTGATACAGGGATCGGCATACCGAAAGAACATTTCGCTACATTGTTCGAACCCTTCCAGCAGTTTGAAAACTCGATCGGTGGAACGGGGCTAGGTTTAAGTGTGACGAAACAGCTAGTGGAGATCCAGGGAGGTCAAATCAAAGTAGCCTCAGCTGTCGGAGAAGGGACGACTTTCTCCTTTACATTGCCTGCAGCAATTCGGAGCAAATCATCTGCAGCCTTCGAGCCTGCGAAACACAACACTGACAAGCAAACTATCTATTTTTCTCTGCCGTATCGAAAGAAGAAAGGTGATAAGAGAATATTGATAGCGGACGACAATCATGTGAATTTGAAAGTCCTGATCGATGTGCTTGAATCAGAATCTTATTCGGTCATTGCCGTGGATAACGGAGAAGCGGTGCTTGCTGAAGTTCAAAGTGACCCAGAGATCGACTTGATCATTTTAGATATTATGATGCCGGGCTTATCGGGATATGAAGTAAGCGAGCAGGTCAGGAAAATCTATCAGCCTACAGAATTGCCAATCTTAATGTTGACAGCGGCCATTAACCCAGACGACATGATTGCCGCTTTCCAATCCGGGGCAAATGACTTTTTGCATAAGCCCTTCGCCTCTTCTGAACTAAAGACGAGAATTCGGAACCTTCTTCTTATGAAGGAATCGTCCGAAGCGATTACGAAAATGGAAGTTGCTTTTTTGCAGGCGCAAATTAAACCGCATTTTATATACAACGTTTTAAATACGATCTTATCTTTAAGCTATACAGATATCGGCAAAGCCCGTTCCTTGATTAACGACTTTGCCACGTTTTTAAGAGGAAGCTTTGCTTTTGAAAACACAAGTCAGCTCGTCCCTTTGGAAAGGGAGTTATCATTAATCAAATCCTATGCGAACATTCAACAAATCCGCTTTCCTGAAAAAATGGTATTGGATGTTCATGTAGAAGATGGCCTTCAATGTTTGATTCCGCCGCTGCTATTGCAGCCGCTTGTTGAAAATGCCATATTACATGGATTACGGAACACGAATGTGCAAGGTGTTGTTTCGGTCGCGGCGAAACGAACGGAGAATCAAGTGTTGTTCCGAGTGATAGATAACGGAGCAGGATTTCAGAAGGAAGAATTAGAGCGAGTGTGGGAGATGGACGAAATGCATCGCCGCGGAGTGGGATTATGGAATATTGCCAAGCGGCTGAAGCATTTTGAACAGGCTTCCATTACGATTCAAAGTGAAGGACAAGGGACAACCGTTGATATTGTATTTCCGTTCATAAAAGAGAAACAGAAAGGAAGAGCCGACTTTGCTTAAAGCCATGTTAATAGACGATGAAGTGCTGGCGTTGTCATTGCTGGAAGCGATGCTTACAGAGGTTGGGGGAGTGGAAGTGCTCGGTGCATTCACAGATCCTATAGAAGGATTGCGGCAAGTAAAGCTTCTCGAACCAGATGTATTGTTTCTGGATATTGAAATGGCTCAACTAACCGGGCTAAAATTGGCCGAGAGCGTCAACATTCATACGACCGACATCGTCTTTGTGACCGCATATGATCACTATGCCTTGGAAGCCTTTTCCGTACAGGCGTTGGATTACATTTTGAAACCGATCGACAAAATGCGCTTACAGAGAGCGGTGGAACGTTTACGGAACCGGAAATTTGGTGAGATGCAACAGCCAAAAAAGCATTCAATGGTACAAGTCCGATTATTAGGCAGCTTCGAATTGATCGGAACCGAACAACAGCCAATCAAGTGGCGAACAAAGAAAGTGAAGGAACTATGCGCTTTTTTGATTCACCATGGGCAAGCTGTCCATCGCGATGCAGTCATCGAAGCCCTCTGGCCTGATACCCCAGTAGAAAAGGCTTCGACGCTGCTTCATACGACAATCTACCAATTGCGGAAAGCCTTCAAGGAGGCTGACATTGAGCATCCTATCCGATTTACTGACGAACGATATAAATTGGCAGTCGAGATGGAAATTGACGCGGAGTTGTTAGTTCAATATATGGAAGCAGGGGAAATCGAAGCACTTCTTGAACTTTCTCATCAGGACTATTTAGCAAAGGAAGATTATCCTTGGGCCACGGCAAGGCGGGAGACTCTTCAAAAGCAAATCACTCAAGTTTTAGAGAAGTTTATTCAATCGGCTGCAGAGCCTGTTAAGAGAGAACCTGTCTTTAAGAAGGCATTGGGTAGGTTAATCGCGTTTTATCCTTGGGAGGAGCGGTACGTGCTTGAGCTTTTGAAGTGTCTCGTTGAAGAGGGCAAACAGAACGAGGCGTTTGATACGATTGAGATATTTCAGAGAGACTTGGCTTCAGAACTTGGGATGGTGCCAAGTGAAGAGTTTGAGGAAGCGGTTGGGCGTTTGTTGACAGGGGGGTGACTTCCTGTGTATGCACGGGTGTCTGTGGCGTATGCTCGGTTGAGGCCCTGGTATGCGCGGGTGCCCGTGTCTTATGCGCGGTTATGGCCCCGGTATGCGCGGGTGCCCGTGTATTATGCGCGTTTGTGGCTCCGGTATGCGCGGGTATCCGTGTCTTATGCGCGTTTGTGGCTCCGGTATGCGCGGGTGTCCGTGTATTATGCGCGTTTGTGGCTCCGGTATGCACGGGTGCCTGTGTTTATGCTCGGCTATCTCCGTTCTATGGATTAGGTAAAGCATAAGAACCCTATCTGCCATTTCTAACAAACAAAAAAGTATATTGACACGAATTATCAAAATTGTTATCCTAGTTTCAATCCCGTTTCTTGCGGGGATGAATAAAACATTTCCGGGTAGAGACGATGAGAACCCGGCGAAGCCAGTCATGCAGCCTGTTCAGGGCCTTGCATTTTTTAGGCTTTGCCGGGTTTTTTGTGTTCATCAAAGGGGGGAGCTTGGAGACGCAGGCAGGCAGCAGGGGAAGTACCATAGATGAGTTTGAAGAAGATTAATGGAAAAGGGGAGTATGTATGGCATTCGATTATTTGGATTCGCCTGCAGACGCAAAGAAACTGGAGAAGTTTCAGCGCAAGGTGAAGATTGTTTCGGCGGGGGGAACGTTCCTAGACGGCTTTGATTTGACGATCATTGCAGTTGCAATGCCGCTTATTTTAAAACAGTGGAGTATTTCGCCAGGGGAACAGAGCTTCCTGACGGCTTCGGCGATTATTGGTTCGTTTATCGGGGCGGCGTGGCTCGGCCGGTTGACGGATTCATTTGGCCGGAAAGCGATGATTACGATCGATTTGATCGCGTTTGTTTTATTTGCAGTTTTGACAGCGGTTGCACCGAATGTGCTGTGGCTTATTGTCTTCCGATTTTTACTTGGTATTGGGATTGGGGCGGACTATCCGATTTCCGCGACACTTGTTTCTGAGTTCAGTTCGACCAAAAATAGGGGTAAGCAGGGAACGTTCCTTGCGGCGATGTGGTTTGTCGGTGCGGTTGTCGCTTATGTGAGTGGTATTCTATTTGCTCCTCTTGGTGACCATGCATGGCGTTATATGTTCTTATTGGGCGCGATTCTGGCTTTGATTATCTTCTTGTTCCGGATTGGTTTGCCGGAATCTCCGCGTTGGCTTGTTTCCAAAGGCCGTGAAAAGGAAGCGCAAGATGTTATTTTCAATATCACGGGCAGCAAAGTAGAGTTGAAACCGGAACCGGAAACGAAGAAGGTTCCACTTAGCTTATTGTTCTCTAAAAAGTTGATTAAACGAACTATATTTGTATCAGGATTCTGGTTCTGCTATTCCACTTCGTACTATGGTATTTCGATGTATACACCGACTATTTTGTCTGCGTTTACACAAGGAGATCTACATAAGACTTATGTTGCTTCTTCCATCGTCAGTATTCTCGGACTGTGTGGGGCCATCATTGGTATGAATCTCGTGGAACGGTGGGGACGTCGTCCGTTGCTGATTACGTCATTCGCAGGTTTGACAGCGGGTCTTGCGGTTCTGACTTTCAATCCGCACCCGACTCTAGTATTCTTGGTTGTACTATTTAGTATCGCCGTTCTCTTCGCTAACATGGGTGGCGGTATCTTGAATTTCGTTTATCCGACGGAACTGTTCCCGACGAGCCTTCGGGCAGGGGCATCCGGATTTGCGACTTCTGTTAGCCGGATCGGATCCATCATGGGCGTTTTGGTCTTCCCGAATGTTGTAGCTATATGGGGCAATTCCGCTGCGCTTGGCGTTTTTGCCGGCGTCGCACTGATTGGCCTTCTGATCACGTATACGCTTGCACCGGAAACGAAGGGCATTAAGCTGGAAGAAATTAATGCAGAGTTTGAAACAGCGAAAGACTGAATTAAAAGGAGGAATATAAGATGGAAAAATGGCTAAGTCTTTGGTCGGCCGGCCAGGAAAAGACAGCGGAAGATATGGCGGCATTAAAAAACGCCGGATTTGCCGGCGTCGAAATTTGGGCAGAGCATCTCACGGCTGAGAAGGATATGGAGCTGGCGAAGGAAGCAGGACTGAAAATCGGTTTGCACCTTCCTTTTCATGATTTGAATCTGGCCTCCCCTTTTAAAGAAGTAGAAGATTTGATTTTCCGTGTGAATCAGGAATGGCTTGAAAAGCTTCAGGCCTATGGAGGAGGACATGCTGTCATTCATGGCGGCATGGCATGGGCTTCAGAAGGTGAGGAAGAGGCAAAGCGCCTTGTTATCGATCGCCTCACCCGCATTCGTCAAATGGCGGAAGAGCTTGGCTGCACGATATTATTTGAAAACCAAATACCGGACGGGTTGAACTATACACATATTTTCCCTTCGTCCGTCGATGAATGGCTCGAGATTTTGGATGCTACCGGTACAGCAGCATGTCTGGATACTGGCCATCTGGCAGTACTTGGCGCACCGCTGGAAGAAACGGTAGCTCGCTTAGAAAAGCGTCTCGTTTCTGTCCATTTCTCTGACAATGATGCAAAGGGAGATTTGCATCAATTGCCTGGTGAAGGCGTCACGGGACTGGATACGGCAAAACTCATGCACATTCTGAACGAAAACGACTTTGACGGACCAATTGTGTTTGAAATCAATCCATACACATATACTTTGGAAGATATCATTCGGCATCCATCTGCGCAATTTTCGAATTGATGACAGAGTGTCAGGATGAGCGGATTAGGGGGTGAGCGGATGGAATGGTTACAGTTAGCTGATATTGAAATGCTTACAAAGCTTAGTATTTCGGCGGTTCTTGGTCTGGTAATCGGGTTGGAGCGAGAGCTGAAGCGCAAGCCGCTTGGGTTGAAAACGAGTCTCGTCATTTCGATTATCAGCTGTTTGCTGACCATCGTTTCTGTGGAAGCGGCCTATACGTTCCCGGGCAGTGAAGATGTCCGGATTCAGATGGATCCGCTCAGACTGGCAGCGCAAATCGTGTCCGGAATCGGTTTTCTTGGCGCAGGGGTTATCTTGCGCCGGGATAACGAGCGGATATCCGGCCTGACGACGGCGGCAATGATATGGGGAGCAGCAGGAATCGGTATAGCGGTTGGAGCGGGATTTTACATCGAAGCGGTTTTCGGTGTGCTCCTCCTGCTCATTGGTGTGGAACTGATTCCGCTTCTCGTCATCCGTTTTGGGCCGAAACACTTAAAAAGAAGAGATTTAACGATCCGTGTTATCGTCAGTCAGCCTAAAGGCATTGAGACGGTGATGGATGAACTCAAGAGACAGAAGTTCTTTATCTCGCAGTCTAGAATTAAGGATTTGCAAGGGGAAGAGCAGCAGTTGATCGAAGTGAAAACAAGGGTGAATGTGAGACATTCGGTACCCCAAATCTACACAATGATCAAGAAAATCGATTATGTGCAAAACGTAGAAATTATTAGCTGACAGCGAGGGGAGCAGGTTGACAAAAGGTTTTATTTTTGATCTGGATGGAACGATTTACTTGGATGATAACACGATTCCTGGCGTTCCGGAAGCTATCCAGGCATTGAAAAACAGAGGGGACAAAGTCGTCTTTTTGACGAATAAATCAATTGCCCGCCGTACGGATTATGTTACAAAACTAAATCGCATGGGAATTGAAGTAGAGTTGGATGAGGTGATTAATTCCAACTACATTACAGCCCACTATTTGAGAAACAATATGGCGGCTGGCGATACTGCCTACGTGATCGGTGAGCAGCCTTTGTTCGATGAATTGCAGGAAGCTGGCATTCAGCTCGCATCTGAAGCGGCAGATGCGTCCCATGTCGTACTCGGATGGGATCGCCAGTTCAACTATGAGAAATTAAATGATGCGTTCCAGGCTTGGCGGAACGGGGCAGATATTATTGCGACGAACCCAGACCGAACGTGTCCGGTAGAAGGTGGAGAAATTCCTGACTGTGGCGCGATGATCGGTGCGTTAGAAGGGGCGACAGGGGAGCCTGTGAAACAGATTACGGGCAAACCCTCAGCTTTAATGTCCTCGTATGTATTAGAGCAAGTTTTAAAGATGGAAGCGGACCAATGTTATATGGTCGGTGACCGCTTAGAAACCGATATTCGGATGGCGAACGAAGCCGGCATACATTCTGTTTTGGTGATGACTGGCATTACGACTTCCGCTATGCTGGAAGCCGCAACAGACCGTCCTTCGTATGTGCTGGAAAGCGTGCGGGATATCGCTTCTTTATAAATCGAAATTCCACATGGCAGGATTGCCGGAAGAAACAGCTAGTGCACCCGCTTCCAGTGCGGCATGAACCTCTGAAATATCAGTGATGAGCCCGCCGGCGATAATGGGGTAATCGAGTTCGCTGCACAGCTGATCAATGATTTTTGGCATGATGCCTGGCAGGATTTCAACGGCATCCGGCTTGCATGATTTCACCATTTCAATTCCTTTATTAATGGCACCCCAATCCAGCAGGAAAATACGCTGAATCGTCTGCAATCCGACTTCATTCGCCATTTTTACAATATGGCTTTTCGTAGTAATAATGCCGGTAGGGTTCCAATACTCCTTTACATAGCTAAGTGCATTTTTGGAGTTGGAAAGCCCGTCAATAAAGTCGAGATGGAGAAAGACATGCTTATTAGCTGCCCGTAATTGTTTTATGTATTCAGCGATCGTCATCAAGTTTCCTGTCAAAAGGAATACGATGTTAGAGTTGGACGTTAGCGCCGCTTGCAAATCCTCTTCACTTTTGACGGATGCGATCATTTGGGACTCGACCATATCGACTAGACGCAAGTTGTTTCATCCTTTCTTGTAGATAGCCTATTCCTATACTATCACAAGGAAAGTACGAAAATATAGAATAGAATATTAGGTCAAAGAGTAAAGAGAAGGCCATTACAATCCCCGCATTTTTTGCAGGGCTCTTGTGATGGCCATTTTCTATGAAGGAGCGTGTTAGATTTGAAAACTTTTTCATATCAGGATCGGAAAGCTAGCTTAGCTGCAATGGATAATCGACACTACGACGTGGTCATTGTCGGAGGCGGGATCACGGGTGTCGGCATTGCCCTTGACTGTGTCTCCAGAGGGCTTAAGACGGCTTTGATTGAGATGCAGGATTTTGCTGCAGGCACGTCAAGCCGGTCGACAAAATTGGTCCATGGGGGCTTGCGTTATTTAAAGCAGTTTGAAGTCGGCATGGTGGCAGAAGTCGGCAAAGAGCGTGAAGTGGTGTATCGCAACGCGCCGCATGTGACGCATCCTGAGTGGATGTTGCTGCCAATTTATAAGAAAGGGACGTTCGGTAAGTATTCTACATCGGTCGGGCTAAAAGTATATGATTTTCTCGCGGGCGTTAAAAAGAACGAACGCCGAAAAATGCTTGATCGGAAGCAGACATTGAGCCGGGAACCATTGCTGAATGAAAGAGGATTGCTGGGCAGTGGATATTACGTGGAATATCGGACAGATGATGCACGTCTGACCATTGAAGTGGCGAAGAAAGCGGCGGAGCTTGGAGCAGACCTTATTAATTATGCAAAAGCCGAAGCGTTTATTTACAATGGCCAGGGGCAAGTGAGCGGCTTGTATTTCGTAGATACGTTAACCGGGACCCGCTACAGGATCCAAGGCACCCGAATCGTCAACGCAACGGGACCTTGGGTGGAAAGTGTTATCGGAATGGATCGGAAAATAGAAGGGAAGAGCCTGTTTCATTCCAAAGGGGTTCATATCGTCATCGATAGTCGGAAGTTCCCGCTGCGCCAGGCAGTCTATTTCGATACGCCGGACGGACGGATGGTCTTCGCGATTCCGCGGAACGGAAAAGCGTATATCGGGACAACGGACACCGAATACACGAGCGATCTGCAACATCCGCATGCAACCGAAGAGGATATTGACTACTTGCTCGAGTCCATCCACTTCATGTTCCCGGATGTCCAGGTCGGAAGAAGAGACGTGGAATCGACATGGGCTGGCGTCAGGCCGTTGATCCGCCAGGAAGGGAAAGGACCGTCTGAGATTTCAAGAAAAGATGAAATTTGGACTTCCGAAACGGGCCTAATCACCATTGCTGGGGGCAAGCTGACCGGCTACCGGAAAATGGCGGAAACAGTGACGGATCTGTTATGTGAACAATTGGAGTCGGAAGGGGTTTCGTGCAAGAAATCCGTGACGAAGGAACTTCGGTTGTCCGGCGGTGATTTCCATGATCCGCAGGAGTATGATCCATTTATTGCAGCGGAATCGAGAAAGCTTGCGACGCTCGGAATGTCGATTGAAGATGCGACAAGCATAGCTGCCATGTATGGGACAAATACGCAGGTGATCGCTAGTTTAGCGGATCAGGTAAATCGGGATTCTCCATTGCCTTTATCCATTCAACTCGTTTTGCAATACGCAATGGAATACGAGATGGCGTTGACGCCTGTCGACTTCTTCATGCGGCGGACGGGTGCTGTATTCTTTGATATCGAGTGGGTGCGAAAATGGAAGCACGATGTCATCGAATATATGGCAGATCGCATGGAATGGACGCCGGGAGAAACGATGCAGTATGCGCGGGCGTTGGATGAACGATTGACTGAAGCAGTGAATGAATAAATACAAAAAACAACCGGATTCCTTACCATTGGGGATCCGGTTGTTTTTTATTTGAGATACCTCGTGGAAACGGACCCAATCAACACAAAAAAAGCCCGTATTGTCAAAGGATATTGAAAACAAATTCGCGAGTCGGTAAAGTCAAAGCATTGTTATTGATTCCGAACAGGGAAGTTAATTTCCCCACGTCGGCAAGGAGGATAGGAAATGACCGCGGTTGTAGCGATAACGGAAGAAACGTTTGCTAGAGAAGTGTTCAATAGCGAAGTGCCGGTATTGGTCGACTTTTATGCAGACGGCTGTGGTCCATGCGAATTCATCGCTCCGATGCTGGAGGAGTTTTGCAACGAGTACAAAGGACAGATAAAAATTACCAAGTTACTTGTGGACATTGACGAAGTGCTGACGAAATCCAACGAGCTGGTGAACCGATATGAAGTCATTGGATTTCCAACACTATTGCTTTTCCGGCATGGAGAAGTGGTTTCAGCCCATTTGGGAAGTTTGAGCCGTAGTGAATTACAAGAGTTTCTTGGAACTGTTTTGAAATAAAGAAGTGCTCGTCCGGCTTAATAACGTGTTCAGCTGGATGGCGGCAAATAGAGAAAAGTAGGGGTGGGGACATGATACAGAAGTCTGTAGCAGAAAACGTAATTCAAGCGGCGCTTGAAACAGGCGGAGATTTTGCGGAGATATTCATTGAAGATAAGAGGAATTCGACGATCAGCATGATTGGTGGAGTCGTTGAACGTGCACTCGCAGGACGGGATTATGGGGTCGGCATCCGGATTCTTAAAGGGGAGTACTCTGTGTACGCCTTTACGAGTGATGACAGCGAGGAGAATTTATTGCAAGTCGCGAGATCGGCAGCGCAAGCGATCCGCAGCAACCCGATCGACGTAACGTTGAATTTCCAGAAGAAGATTATTGAAAATAAACACCATATCCGCATTCTGCCGAATTCTGTTTCGAAGAAGCAGAAGGTAGAGTGGCTCAGACGCGCGCATATGACGGCGATGTCCTTTGATCCGGTGATTGCTCAGACGACTGCGACGTTCATCGATACATTAAAAGATATTTGCATCGTCAACTCAGAGGGCTTGTTTGTCGAGG
>NZ_BQYK01000009.1:33378-44823 GCF_023168145.1 Sporosarcina sp. NCCP-2222 | reverse complement strand
AAGGGATTGCAAAAGAAGCGGCACGCAGCGCGAAGACAATCCTCTTCGCAGATCATGCGCCATCCGGCAATTTCCCGGTGGTGATTGACAATGAATTCGGAGGGGTCATCTTCCACGAAGCTTGTGGCCATGGGTTGGAATCTCATGCGGTTGCCCGGAAAGCTTCTATTTTTGCCGATAAGCTTGGTGAATATGTGGCATCGCCTCTTGTCACTGCTTATGATGACGGCACGATTCCAAATGCCTGGGGTTCACTCAATATCGATGATGAAGGCATGGCCACGCAACGGAATTTATTGATTGAAAATGGAATTTTAAAAGGCTATTTAATAGATAAATTAGGCGGCCGCAAGATGAACATGGATCCGACGGGTTCAGGGCGCCGGGAGTCTTACAAATATGCACCGACATCCCGGATGAACAATACGTTCATCGCAGCTGGCCAATCGACACCGGAAGAAATTATCGCCAATACGGAGCTTGGCATCTTCGCCAAGTATATGGATGGCGGTTCTGTCAACCCGACGACAAGCGATTACAACTTCTCGGTGAGTGAAGGCTATATGATCCGCAATGGGAAGATTGCCGAGCCAATCAAGGGTGCCGCGATCATCGGGAAAGGTATCGATACGCTCAAGAAAATCGACATGGTCGGGAACAATCTTGGACTCGGCGTTGGCATGTGCGGAGCATCGAGCGGGACCGTTCCGGTCACAGTCGGCCAACCGATGATCCGTGTATCCGAACTGACCATCGGCGGCAGAGGAGGGAATAGCTGATGAACATACAAGACTTTCAGACAGAATTGTTTGCGGCTGGCAAAAAAGCTGGATTTGAGGAAATGGAACTTTTCTACTCTTCCAGCAAAGCGGTATCCATCGCTGTTTACCATCAAGAAATCGATGACTATACGATTATGGAAGAGGGCGGCGTTTCCTTCCGTGGTTTGTTCAAAGGTAAGATGGGCTATTCCTACGCAGAACGGATTGCAGCGGATTCCATTCCTTTATTGCTGGAGGAAGCACTGAACAATGCCGAAGTCATCGAAGTCGATGACGGAGAGGATTTGTTTGAAGGATCACCGGAATACGCGGAGCCAAGATCGTTTTCTGAGGAGATTGAACAACTGGACCCAGAAAAGCTGATACAAGCCGCTATGGAAATTGAAAGAATTGCATATGAAACAGACGAGCGTGTGGCATTTGTCCAATATTCCTATGCATCCAAAGGCGTTAACGAAACATTAATTGCCAATACGAAGGGTTTGCTGTGCCATTCTAAATCGGCATTTACATCACTCGGCCTGTATTTGACTGCGCAAGACGGTGAATCGACAGCAACGGGTGGCGAATCCGATTTTACCATCAAGTCGTTCGCGGATTTGGATACCAGAAAAATTGCTGAAAAAGCGGTGCACGAAGCAGTATCTAAGCTGCATGCCAGCTCCATTGCGTCAGGCACTTATCCGATTATCTTCCGTTACGATACAGCGTCAGAATTGATTGGTTCCTTACTCGGACAGCTTTCTGCCGAATCCGTGCAGCAAGGCTACACCAAATTAAAAGGCAAGCTGAACGAACAGATAGTTGGCGAAAACATTTCGTTCGTGGATGATCCACTAATGAAAGATACGGTGACGTATGCACCTTTTGACTCCGAAGGCTTTGCCACACGGAAAAAAGATTTGATTCGCAACGGCAAGTTGATCTCTTTCATGCACAACCGGAAAACAGCGAAGAAAGACGGCGTCGAGTCGACGGGCAATGCGGTGAAAGGCGGATTCCGTTCGCCTGTTGGTGTTGGTCCGTACAATTTATATTTGGAGCCGGGCACATCTTCTTTGGACGACATGATTGCAGAATCAGACAACGCCATTTTGATCGTTGAACTGCAAGGCACCAATGCAGGCATCAACTACACTGCAGGAGATTTCTCCCTTGCAGCGATTGGCTTTTTAATCGAAAACGGGAAAATCACCCGCGCCATCGATCAATTTACAGTAGCCGGCAACGTTTTCGAGCTCCTGAACGATGTCAGCGTCATCGGAAACGATCTCCGATTCCGCAGCGCCATCACGCTCCCGTCCCTGAAAGTGAACGGGCTGCAAGTCTCAGGAAATCAGACGATTGAATAAATAGCACGCGGACCTATCACGATTGCCGGGATAGGCTCTGCCTGAGAATAGTTGAGCTAGAGTGAGTTCAGTTGAGCAGGTAGTGAGTGGAGTTGTTGAGTGGAGCTTAGCGAAGCGAAGGATCGAAGTGGTTTGGTTAGTGTGTGAGTGTATGAGCGGGTGAGTCCCCTGTATGCGCTGGTGCCAACCAACAACCACACGAGTAAACTGGTAAATCACAAAAACGGTCCGGGAGCAAAAGGAATTAAGAGAGGTACGGGTGCAAGTTTTTGCCCGTCCTTTCTTTTAAGGAAGATTGAAAGCGTTTGCAATATAGTGGACTACCCCAAATTGACATGAAAACGGACGTTTTCGTCAAAACCTATTGAAACCAAGCTATTAAACGGATAAATTATTTACATCTACAAATACAGATTTCTGAAAAGTGAAAGAAGTGCAAACAAATAGAGATATACTGCACTTCGTAGAGGGGGAATTGGCGATGGCTAGTGTTATGAATGTAAACAAAGAGAATTTTGAAACCGAAGTGTTGGCTTGTGAACATCCGGTGTTAGTGGACTTTTATGCGGATGGCTGCGGACCGTGTGAATTTATTGCGCCAATTCTGGAAGAGCTTGCCGAAGATCATGGCGATCAAATTAAATTCACAAAGTTCTATGTAACGATGGAAGATGTATTAGAAAATTCAAATGAAATTGTGGAAAAGTATGAAGTGATGGGTTTTCCTACACTCCTTCTCTTTAAAGGCGGGGAAGTGGCACAATCCCACTTGGGGGCAATGAATCGCGAAGAGCTCTTAGCCTTCGTCGAAGCCGCTTTATAAGTCCATTAAATGGAGAAAGAGGGAGGGTAACGCATGGCATCTAATGAGAAAAAGTTGAGGAAACAGGCTGAAAAGGGAATTTGGAAATCGTATTTCCGATTAATGTTCAAAGCAAAATTACCATGGGGTTGGATTATATTTGTTTCAGCGCTTTATATTTTATCTGCTACCGTCACTTTATTATTTCCAGATTTTTCTTCTAAAGTAATGACGGGTGTCTTAAAACCTTATATCATTTGGGGAACAGTGGGATTGATTATTGCGGATGTCATCATGTCAGGTCTTGTCCGCTTTTTCAATAAACTTCTCGTTGCAAAAATCGATGTAAGCTATCGTTCGTTAATCTGGGAGCGGGTTATTAAATCGCCATTGCGCTTTTTCGATAGTATGAAGCCGACTACTATGATTACCCGGATTACGACGGATGCGTCAAAGATCAGTACCGTTTTAGGATCTTATTTGCCATCATTGGCAGCGACAGTATACGGGACAGTGGGAGTCGTCGCGGTTGTATTCTCTTACAACTGGCGTTTAGGGCTATCGGTTGTAGTTTATATTCCACTATATTTGCTTTTTAATGCCTACTACGGTAAGTGGAATTTCCGTGCGTTTAAAGAAACCTATAACCGGTTGTCCATTTTGACGCAATTTCTATCCGAACGTCTTATGAGTGTGCCGCTCATCAAAACGTTTGTGACGGAAAAGAAAGAGGATGAACTCGGTCATAAAAGTTTACAGTATTATTTTAAGGCGAATATGCGCAGATATATCATCATGTGGGTGGAAAACCCGATTAATGGAATACTGAGCATCACATCCGATATTCTAGTCATCCTGTATGGTGGATATCTAGTGAAAGCCGGATACATTCAACTCAATGATTGGGTCGCGTTCTTTATGTATATTGGAATGCTCTGGGGAATGCTTGGCTCCTATTTAATGATGTATGTGGAAATCAAGAAAAGCCAAGGAGCCACAGACCGGATTGCCGCGTTAATGGATGGCGACTTGGAAGTGAATGAAGGAAAAGTTGGAATTGAAAAACTAGATAAGGACATATTGTTTAAAGATGTAGCGTTCAGCTATGGAGATAAGCCTGTTTTGGGTCATGTTGATCTGACAATCCCGGTAGGGAAAGTCACTGCGCTTGTAGGTCCGAGCGGAAGCGGGAAATCAACCATCTTCTCCTTGCTGCAACGATTCTATGAACCGGATGCTGGTGAAATCTTTGTAGGTGATACGTCAATTTCAGATATCCATCTGAAAGACTGGCGGAATTTATTTGCCGGTGTCGCCCAAGACAGCCCAATGCTCTCTGGAACCATTCGGGAAAATATTCTATACGGCGTCAATTGGAAAGTCTCGGAATTTGAGCTTGCCGAAGCTGCAAGGAAAGCGAATGCATTGGATTTTATCAATGGATTTAAGGATGGTTTTGATACGTATGTCGGAGAAGCCGGTTCCAACCTGTCGGGCGGCCAGCGTCAACGGATTGCCATTGCTCGTGCTATCCTCCGGAATTCAGACATTTTGTTGCTCGACGAAGCGACGGCCAGTTTGGATAGTCAATCGGAGAAGGCAATTCAGGATGCAATGGAACAATTGATGCGTGGAAGAACAACCATTATGATTTCGCACGATTTATCAAATGTCCATCATGCCGATCAAATTATCGTGTTAAGCGGCGGAACTGTGGACGGCGCAGGAACGCATGAGGAACTCTTGAAAACAAATGAGTTGTATCGTCATTTAGTTCAACTCCATACAGGTTCATCCGCAAGCTGATGCTTGCAATCTAGGTTAGGGGGGGTAAATATGGAGGAAACTAGACAACGGGGTTGGAAAGAGTTTTTTAAGCTAGTTTTCAAATCCAAGCTGCCGTGGCATTTGTATATCTTTGGTATTATTGCAACTGCGGCATCCACAACAGTCGGTTTGATTATGCCGAAGTATATTGGCAACATTTTTGGAGGAGATATTTTTAATAACGAAATCGTTCGAAACTACATTTTATTGGGGATTCTTTCCCAAATACTAATAGCGATTTCTGCATTATTTTTCTCACTCACACCACCAATTGCGATGAGAAATGTCCAGAAAACGATCTGGTCAAAAATCATGCATATGAAAATGCGTGACTACTCAAAGCAGCCATCGCAGAAATTGATCAGCCGTGTGACGGATGACCCGCTATATATCGATACCGTAGTTTCTGGAATAAAAACGGTTTTGAACTCAACGTATTCACTCGTTGGTTCGTATGTAATTATGTACAGCATGAATCCGAAATTGACGTTTGCTCTCTTGCCGGTCATTCCGTATATTCTGATTGTCTCGGCTATCGTCGGACATTACACACAGAAGACCCAAATGGGTGTGCAAGCTCAATACTCAGGTATCACAGCATTTTTTGCGGAACGGCTTCCAAGGATTCGTATGGTGAAATCCTTCAATAAGGAACATGAGGAAATCAACCTAGGAAAAGAGATATTGCTTGATCAATATAAAGCAGAGAAGAAACGGATTGTTGTCGATCTTTACGCAGAGCCTTTGATGCAAAGTGTCCGGGCGATTATTGTCGGAACAACACTAGTATATGGTTCTTACTTGATATCGCAAGGTGAACTAAAGGTCAGCCAGCTACTTTCCTTCTATTTATATGTTCAATTCATTCATAGTAATGTGTTGCAATATGGCTTGTTCTGGCAAACGTTGAAGCAGGCAAAAGGGGCTTCTGAAAAAATCTCTTCTATTTTAGATTCGGAAAGTGAAAGACTGCAGCGAGAACAATCAATGCCGTCACAACTGGCACAACAGGACCTAAAATTGGAGAACGTCTCGTTCGGCTATGACGACCGTAACATTTTGTCACGGCTCAATATCCGTATACCTGCCGGCAAAGTGACGGCCATCGTGGGACCGAGCGGCTGCGGGAAATCGACCATATTCAAACTGCTTGAACGTTTCTACGAACCCAATGCAGGACGTCTACTAATTGGAGATACGGAAGCGGAGAAAGTTCATGTGGATGAGTGGAGACGATCTATTGCATCAGTTTCCCAGACAAGTCCATTGTTATCCGGCACCATTCGGGACAATATCACCTATGGCCTGGAAAGAGAAGTCAGTGTGGAAGAATTGAGACGTGCTGCCGAACTGGCAGATGCCTTGGATTTCATCGAGGAATTCCCGGAAGGCTTTGAGACGGAAGTCGGGGAATTTGGTTCGCGGCTTTCAGGCGGCCAACGTCAGCGAATCGCCATCGCCCGTGCCTTCATTCAAGATACATCAATATTGTTGCTCGATGAAGCGACAGCCAGCTTGGATGCACAATCGGAAGATAAAATTGAAAAGTCATTGAAAACATTGATGACAGGCAAAACAACTGTCATGATCACACATGATATGTCGTTGATCAAAGAAGCGGACCAAATTATTGTGATTGATGCTGGTGAGGTTTCCGGCACCGGTACCCATAATGAATTGATGCGCTCCAATAAGCTCTACAAGATTCTCGTAGATATTCAATCTTCAAAAGAAGAGGGATTAGTATTCAGTTAATCCGTTTGAGTTACTGGAGTCCCAGTATTCAAAATAAATTACATCCTTAGGGGGAATAGAAAATGAAAAAGCTTTTGATGGTACTTTTAATGGCATTGCTAGTAATGGCTTTGGCTGCTTGTGGAGATGACAAAAAGGACGAAGGCCAGGCGGCGGGTACGAATGATACGGATAATACGGAGCAAGCTGAAGGAACAACAGATGACGCGGAAGGCACTGAGGACGCTTCAACAGATGCTGTAGAGGATGAATACTTCCAAAACGTTATCGCCATCTTGAAGGACGCAGGGTATGACGTAACAGATATAAAAGAGAACTATGATAATAGTTTCTTTGTAGATACCATTTCTTCAGTGGCTGCAGTAATTAATGGCGAAGATGTATTGCAGTTCCAAGCTTATGAAATTGATCCTGATAGTGAGAGCTTGAAACAGGCTCAAGAAACTGGCCTGGCGCCAGCTGAATTTGAAGGCCAAAAGTTTGATTATGAAGGGATTATTGTAATCGGCAATCACTACTTCTTCCTAGCTGAAGGACATCCAGACCAAGCAGATATCTATAAGCTTCTTGAAGAAAAATTGAAATAATACCAGCTTAGAGATGACAAATAGGTTAGAAGTCGAAAACGCAAATGAGGCATGCACCCTCGTTTGCGTTTTCTCCATTCCCTTAAAAGTGACCATTCTATTTAATATATACTAAATTTATAGGAATAATAGGTTGTATTGAAATTATGGAAGGTTTTCGATATAATAGCTTAAATAAGAACTATTGAAAGAATATTTTAAAAGAAATTCCAGAATCGTTTGTGACGAGCAATTAAAGACTGAGATTAGGTGAAGAAATGGACACGGCAGCTATTTTTATCCACTCCATGGAAATATTCGTTTGGACCATTCAAATTTTTACTGGGCTGTTGCTAGGCTTCTCTTTTGTAGGACTAGAGACGCGAAAATCGTTTCGTAGACTACTAATGATCAGTCTGTTCTTTGGAATTGCCTATGCTGGTTTTGCCGGATTTGTTTCTTCGATATGGCTTATACCTTTTCTAGTTATCATGTCGTTGCCTGTTCTCTATCTTTTGATGAGAATTCCGATCGCACAAACGACAATTGCCTTGTTTTTAGCGGTCATTTTCAATTTAGCTGTCGTTTCCCTAATTGAATATAATCTATTTTATCTTCTCCTGGAGATAGAAAGTGTGTCTTTGGACACAGGCACGAGAGTGTCCATTGATCTCTTTGTTTCGCTTAATAATATTTTGATTGCGATGATTATTTTTTCGAAGTCACCAGTTTTATTTCCTAAAACATTGTTCGAAAAATCCTTGGATGACGATGACCCGGAAATCTCATTCAGCGGTCGAGCCTACTCAGTTGTTCTAATCATGTTTCTGCTTGCAATCGGATTATATTATACTGTTTGGGAACTTCCACATATCCGAGTGCACTACCGCTGGTTCCTAACGCTTTGGGCACTGGCAGTAACGGTGGCGATCATCTTGTTCCAACGGCAACTGATTTTATTCAAAAATGAGAAAGTCCAGTTGTTTTTAGATCGGCAGTACCAGAAGGAACTACTATCATTCTTTAGTATAATCCGTTCACAGCGGCATGATTTCAATTTTCATTTGACTGCGATCTACGGGTTGATTCAAAAAAAGGAATATGCGGCATGCGAAAACTATATTAAAGAGATGGTAAAGTCTGCAACGGTCATTAATGATCTGCTGCCGCTTCATCATCCGGCGACCGCTGCGATGTTGAGCACGTTGAAGGAGAGGGCCGCGGCAAAGGGAATCCAGATTGAATATATGATCATGAATGATTTACGGAACTGTCCTTGTTCGGTTTATGAGATCAATAAAATCCTAGGAAACCTAATCCAAAACGCTATGGATGAACTGGAACGGCTGCCGCAAAAGAATCAGCCAATCCTTGTAGAATTAACGACTGAATATAGTCAACTCGTCATCACGGTAACCAATGAAACCGATTTAGCTGGCGAGAAACTGGGTGATCTGTTTGAATCCGGCTTTTCCACAAAAGTACATCATGAAGGTCTCGGCTTGCCGGCAGTAAAGAAAATTGTCGAAAAGTATCAAGGGATTGTCTATCCAGAATTGGATGACGGATTCATCAGTTTCCATGTCTCCATTCCGGAAGGGCCAACAACAAGAAGGGGGTGAAGGGCCATGAATGCGCGTACACTAATCGTCGATGATGACCGGAGCTGCATCGACGCGTTGAAAAATTATCTCGCCTCCTATTCTTTTCTGAGTGTCCTCGGTGAAGTGAATAGTTCAGAGGATGCACTCGTCTTCTTGGAGAACAATCCGGTCGATCTGCTGTTTCTGGATATTGAAATGGGCGGGATGGACGGAATCGAATTTGCCCATCGTGTCGAAAGTCTTTATCCAAAACTAATGATCGTCTTTGTGACAGGCCATCCTCAATTTGCTCTGGAAGGCTATGAGGTGCATCCGGTCGACTTTCTGACAAAACCAGTGAATCCGGTTCGGCTAAAAAAAGCACTTGGCAAAGTGGAAGAACGGATGCAAGAAAGCCGGTTGCCACGAGATGCAAAAATCGGCTTAAATGTACCAGGCGGCATCCATATGATCATGGTGAGCGACATTCAGCTGATAGAGAAAAAAGGTCGGAAAATCTACGTGGAAAGCAAAGAGGGCTCCCGGTACGAAACGAGAGAAACGATGAAGAAGCTAGAGGAAATTCTCATACCGTTCGAATTCTTCCGGACTCATCAATCCTTCCTCGTCCCGCTTCGTTCCATTGAATCGATTACGCCGGACACCTTCTCTCGCTCATATTCCGTCCACTTGACCGGCTACCAAGGGCTCGTCCCATTAAGCCGGAAAAACTACAATGAATTGAAGGACAAACTGCAGGAGCAGACTCATGGATTGACGATTCATTAAGTGGTGGGGATAGGGTATTATACCTGGCAGAAAGTCGGCACTATCAATGTGGATATTTAAATAAGAAGAAAAGACGGTATTTCATTCGAGATTGGATGAAATGCTGTCTTTTTTTGTTTCTTAATGACCGTTATCCTTTAAAACTGACCACTAAAGCACTAAGTGATCGAAAATATCAAGGAACTGAACGATAAAGAATGTACAGTTTAATCAATCCCGAAGCTGGCAACCCATGAAAAGTGTAGGAAAAGAATAAATAGTATCTACATACTTTCTAGTAAGAACTACCAACGAAAGTTGCACTAATTTTCCAACCAAATTATACTAGAAGTAGATAACTATCTAACTAGTAATCTTGTCTAGTCTACATAGAATGACAAAATAGGGGGATTGAAAATGAGAAAAGAACGACCTGCAAAATTATTCAAAGCCACTCTTGCCACGACCATGATGACGGGTGCAATTGTAGCAGCGGGACCGCTTGCTACAAAAGCCGAAGCTCAATCTTTTTCAGATGTAAAAAACATCCCGAGCCATCATTTCTATGATGCAGTAATGAAATATACGGAGGCCGGCATGATGAGCGGTTATCCGGATGGAACATTTAAACCAGGCCAAAACATTACACGTCAAGATGCGGCCAAGCTATTGGCGCTTGTCCTTGATTTGGACATGAACCAAGTAGTTGACCCAGGCTTCAAGGATGTCAGCAAAAGCCACCCATATTACCGCTACATCGCTGCACTTGTTGAGGCTGGAATCATTTCGGGTTACGAGGACAACACCTTCCGTCCTGATGATAGTCTGACCCGTGCACAAATGGCGAAGATCCTCGTGCTCGGTTTTAATTTGGACGACATGGCAAATGTCCGTCTTCCATTCACCGACATCAACTCAAAGCAATGGCATATGGAATTCGTTCGCTCCCTCTATGGCCATGAAATCACAACAGGTACGACACCAACGACATTTTCACCGAATGCCCATGTGACGCGCGGACAAATGGCATCCTTCGTATTCCGTGGGGAAGCGTTCTTGGAGCCAAAGGTAGATGAGAACCAAGTTGCTGTCGATGCAGCAGTTGCACTTTTGAAAGCTGGTACTGTCAATGTTTCACGCGGACCACTCGCTACTAATGAAACAAAATTGGCGGCTGTGGATAAATACGTCGCCTCCCTCATGACGGATAAAAGCATTACGACTAAGGCGGCTGAAGGAAAAACAGCAGGTTCTTATGTCGTAACACTGTCAAAAGGGGACGCGAAAGCAGAAAAAACGATTGATATGAAGTTTGACTACGCTGCAGATGACCGTTTCATTACAGACGTCAAAGCAATTAATTCCAAGCAAGTGGAAGTCCATTTCGCAACACCTGTCTCCAAATCATCCGTTCTGGACGCAACGAACGCAGTTAAAAACATCTCCTTTACGATGGTCACTGGAGCCACTGTTAATCCAGGCCAACTGACAGGTAAGCTATCAGAAGATGGTAAAACGTTGACGATTACGGCGAATTGGTTCTTTGACGGGGAGTATGCTGTGAAAACGACGGATGCACTTCAAGCGGTAAGCGGTGGGAAATTCGAAGAGTATACGGCAATATTGAAGGCAGAAGACAAAATAGGACCGAAATATGTATCGGGTTCCGCAGCTGCCAAAACATCGACCAATACGTTTCATGTCGTCTTCGATGAGCCGGTCAATGCGTCTGGGGTTATTGCCTATGTCAATGATATTCAGGCAAGCGTTGCAAATAACGCCGGCAATCCGAACCAGTTGACGCTCACAACGAATAAAGCAATTGCCTCTGGTACAACAGCAAAAGTTCGTTTAGTAAACGTAAAAGACTATAAAAACAACTTGTCAACACCGAATCCAATTGAAGCAGATATTACGATTTCTACTGACACAACCGTTCCTACCGTAACCGATGTGAAAGTGCTCGGAGAGAATCAAGTGGAAGTAACTTACGATAAAGACATGAATCTC
>NZ_BQYK01000009.1:0-33253 GCF_023168145.1 Sporosarcina sp. NCCP-2222 | reverse complement strand
ATGACGCCATCCTATTCATTGATAGTGACGTGAAGGATACAGTTGGTAACGATGCGGCAACGTATTCTAAATCCGTTACGTTGATGAAGGACACGATTCCACCCGCTTTGACGACGGTTGAATATAAGGATGGTAAAATCGTGGCTACATTTACCGAGGATATTTCAGCGAGTGGCAATACATCGATCATGTTAATTGATCAAAAAACAGGTGTATCAACGCCAATTACTCTTCGCAACGGTGTCAATGCAACGTTTGCAAATAATACACTAACTATTTCTCAAGTGTTGCCGAATGGGGACTATCAACTCCGACTTTCTGCAAACACCGTAGTCGATAAAGCGGCACGCCCAAATGCAAACCAATTAGCGACTATGTATTTCTCGGTCACAAACAATGTTTCAAATGATACGGTTCGACCAGTCGTAGTAGGTGTTACGAACACGCCTGTAAACCCGGGAGTTTCACCAGGCGTGGAACAGACAGCAACCTTTACGGCAGTTGATGACGAAAGCGGGATTAATTTAGTTACCGTACAGGACATAAATAATTATACATGGGATGGCAAAGCATTGCCGTACGGTTCCTATGTCACAACAAACTTCGCTGGAACGTCAGACAAAGCAACCAACGTTGTTGTCACAGTCCATGTGCCTTCTTCAGAAATAAAAGAGACGAAAACAGCCTTGTTTACAGTGAACAATATCCGGGATAACGCAGGGAATATATTAGCTGCTCCGGGAAAGGGTAACGTGACTTTCGTGAGTGGTGCGAATCCGGAATTGATCGCGGCACGAGTAGGTGCTTCAAATAATTCGTTAGTACTTACTTTTAGTGAAGCGGTTCTAGGTGTGGATGCGAAAGACTTCCTAGTATCCATTAATCAAGTTGCTGTTCCAACCTCTGCATTGGGTCCAGTGCAACCTTCTTATACAGATAATACGTATGGGACAACGATCTGGGGATCGATTGCCGTTAACGTTGACATTAACGGTGACAAAAAGGATGTTGTTTATCTAGATACGGATGGAATCTCAGGTTACAGTTACGGTGATTTGGTTCTTGAAGTACTATCAAGGGATACAAATAGAACGAATTCCTTGAATACCTATTCAATCAACCTTCTTGATAATAAAATTTACGATTTACGTGTCCGATTGGTCCGTGATGCAAGTTCACCGGTCCAAAACCGGCAAGGCAATGAAGCAAAATTTAACACAGATGTCTATGTGAATAAGTACTAAATTGAAAATCCACCAACTGTCTTAACAGTTGGTGGATTTTTTTATTTTGGACTAATCTTTGTGAAATGAAGCTAAGGGAGGCAGTTTATTTTAAAAGCTGTAAACCTACTTTTTAAAGCATTTTTAAGTGAAGTGTAAGAGATGTATAAGTATTGAACGGTAGTATAGATGTGTTGTAAAAGGTTTTTTCAACTTGAGCGACTGATAACATCAATTGGGAGAGTGATGAATTCCATATGCATTAGATGGAACATTCAGTTGATAAGGCGACCCGGAAGTTTTGTTCTTGTAGGTATCGATTCTGTCAAGGGGATTGATATCCCTGATGTCTTGACGTGAAATGAGAATAAAAGAAGAAAGGATGAGAAGAAAAGCGTGAAAAAGATTTATGTATTTATGCTTATGCTGTTGTTGGTGGGCCAAACGATCTTGGGGCCGATTGCTACGGTGAGTGCTTCAGACAGTGGGCAGGATCTGGGTATTTCTAGTAACAGTGCGGAAGTTCCTGCTGATATACAATCTGGAGAAAATCCTCAAGAGATAGGCGAGGAGTCCGTAACTGACCCAGATACCAATAATGATCCAAATCCAAATGTTCCAGGCGGTGGGGGTGCCGAAGAGGAGCCTGCAGACACTGAAACTACGGATCCTAAGGAGCAAGAAGAAGAGAATACTGAGCCTATCGACTCTGAAACGACAGAACCTGCCGAGCAAGGCACAGAAGAGGGCGCTGAGAATGGTGATTTATGTTCAGAAACTGAACAAGAAGCACAAGAAGAATCAGAATGTGGGAACGCTGTAAATCAGATAAATTCAATAGTAGTAGGGGATTTTGATAGTGTCGTAGAGGAAAATGTCATTCATACGGTTAAGTATGATCCGGATGGCTTGAAGGATTCTGATTACCGACCGAAACTTGGAGAAAAAGTTGCTTTGGAAATTCGGTTTACACTTCCTCACGGGCATAACTATGGAAATGGTTCCATACTGACCTATACACTACCGAACCCGCTAAAAGCAGCAAGTGGATCTGGTGTATTATTGAATGCTGATCATTTGCAGTATGCCACTTATAGTGTAAGTAACGGGCAAGTTATTGTGACATTTAATGAAAACATTCGTTTTCAAGGGGAGGGTGGTTCTGGTGGTCTTGAAACGGATGGCTATTTCCGTATTGAGGCTGAATACGAGTCATCTAGTAATGACTTAGAACAGGAGCTTATCCTTCCAAACGAAGGTAGTACTGAAACCATAATAATTAACTTCCAACCATTGGACGGCACAAAAGTTAAGAAGAGTGTTAAGGCTGACAATGAGGGAACTAACAGTCAATTCGTTGAGTGGACCGTCGATGTGAATACAGTGATGGATGATCTTGGAGATGAAGGGATTCCCTTCACGGATACGCTTACTGGAAAACATAAATATGATCCATCTTCATTTATCATTGAAAGAAAACAAATTGGTGCGGATGGTACAGTAATCAAAACAGAAGATGTAACTGATAATTTTACAGTCAGCGCTGAAGATAACAGTTTCACCTTCCAACTTACCGGAAAATATGCATACACTATTTTTTACAAAACCATCCCTGATGAATCGGATGAAGCCCAAGAAACTTTAGGGAATACAGGCAGCTTTAATGGCGCAAACTCCCCACAATCAACAACAATCAAGTACGGGTCTCCGCTAACTAAGTCTGTTAAAAAAGATGGCGAGACTGCGGAGTGGACCATTAAAGTAAATGAAAATCGCAGGCCACTTCAAGCTGGCACGACAATTACAGATACTTGGGGGACTAATGAAAATAAACATGAGTTTGTCGGAGAGATTAGCGTTATCGGTTTGAATAGTGAAGACTATGAGTTTGTGAGTAAGGATAAAGGATTTCAGTTGAAACTTAAAAAAGATGTTTCAAATGAATTCACCATTACGTATAAAACAAAGCCGAAAGATTTGGTAACTGAAAGGGCAACAATTACCAACAAGGTTGTCCGTAGTGATAGACCAACCGATATTAAGGAGGCCAAAGCTTCCTACAGTCAAAATGTAATCTCAAAATCAAACTCTAATATTAACTATCAAAAGAAGACAATAGATTGGCGCCTAGAGTTAAATAATGCTAAATATACAATGGAAAATGTTAAGCTAAGTGATATTTTTGAGAATGAAAACTTAAAAATACAAGGGGACATCATAGAAAAAATAAATGTAGATCTTGGGAACAACACGAACGTTACTTACAACATTACTGCAAAAGATGATAAACACGGCAATGAAGGAAAAGGTGGATTTGACATTGAGTTCACTGGCACCATTACTGCCCCCATCATCATCACATATACAACTGAATACGACGTTCGAGGTGTCGATAACTTAGACACCTACAAAAATATTGGTCAACTCAGTTGGAAAACTGGGGAAAAATCTTATTCGTCAGAAACAAGCAGCACTGTCACAATAAATGACCAACAAAAAGAAAAAGGCTATAAAGCAGGACGCTACAATTATGAAACAAAGAGATTTGAGTGGAGCGTAGGAATTAACTATAACTTTGACGAGATTTCAAACGCTAAGTTTAGTGATACCTTACCACCGTCACAACTTGTGGATCGTGACTCTATAAAAGTGAATAAGTTAGATTTAGCAACTGGTGGGGATGGCAATGTTATCGGTGAACCTTTAGTTGAAGGAAAGGACTATTCGTTAAAATTTGAGAATCATACGTTCACTATTGTTTTTGCTAGCACGATAAACGAAGCATTCCGTATTGATTATCAATCACGTAATAAAGATGATTATTATAGACCTGACGGCGAGAAAGAGGTCGTTGAAAACAACGCAACGTTGACGGGCAGTTATCCAAAAGGGGAATACACAGCTAATTGGAGTAAAAAAGTAACAGTCGAACACACCGAAAAACTGATTTCAAAACATGCCAAACAAGAACACAGTTCAGGAGCCAAGCTTAACTGGACAATAAATCTAAACTGGGGTCAGTCTACGCTGAAAAATGCAGTGATTAGTGATACGATAGGCAACGATGAAGACGGAAATCCGAATCAGATTGTATATAAAGAATCATTTCAGGTTTGTGAAATGGATTACAATGGATATAATCCATCACCTGAATTAGGAACTTGTTATGCACCTGGAAATGGTCTTTACGATGTTTTCTTTGAAAATCTTCAAGATCCAACTGCTACATTTGAAATAAAATTCAATCAGAAGATAACAAAAGCCTATGTTGTAAAGTATGATACCTACTTTTTAGGTGCATCCAACACTCAAGTAGAAAACAAAGCCGTTCTTTCCTATGAATCGAGTGATTCGGAGGGCGTTAAGCAAGATGAACAAAATTATAGTGCAGTTTTCAAATTTTCTGGTGGTGCCAATGCGAAAAAAGGCCAGCTTGAAATAACGAAGGTGGATACAGATAACAAAAGAATAAAACTACCCGGCGCTATATTTGAACTATGGAGCGCACAAGAAAATGGTTTTCTGATTGAACGTTTATCAGAATCTGTTGATGGTGTTTATACTTTCAAAACAAAAGTTGGTCAAGGCGACTATTATTTAATTGAAACTAAATCACCAGATGGTTATACAGCAGTTGGCTCTGGGTATGACTCGCGTAAAAAGGTAACAATTAAGGATACGACGGGTGAAGTAAAGAATTATGTAGAAATGATAGAAATCACAAACAAGAAAGTCAAACAGGCCGTCAAGCTAATAAAAGTAGACAGAGAAAATCCGGATACCAAATTAGCAGGCGCTGAATTTACACTTCATCAAGAAAATGGCGATCTCGTTACTGATGAGGTTTTTAAAACAAATGACCAAGGCGAAATTGTTGTAAATAATCTACCGGCTGGAAAGTACTACTTTATGGAAACAAAGGCGCCAGAACATTATCTATTAGAAAATGAAGAAGATGAAAGAAAAACGGAACTCTTTGAAATCAAGGAAAATCAAATTGAATTCACAGAGGTCACGAAACATAACATGCGTGGAAAAGGTTCGCTGGTTATTACAAAGGTGGATGCTGCAGATAGTACAGTATTGTCTGGCGTAGTATTCGAACTTTATAACAGTGCAGAAGAATTAGTCGGCGAACAAACTACCGATGATAAGGGACAAATCATTTTTAATGAATTGCCATATGACACGTATACTTTGATTGAAACTGCTGCAAAACCTGATTATGTTATCGAAAACGCTGAGCATACAATTGTCGTGAAGGACGATCAGCAAAACGGTATCGAAATCAGCAAAACAATAACAAACAAACGAATCACCCATTCTGTCAAGTTAACAAAATATAATTCCACTAAAACCTTATTGCTTCCTAATGCGGTATTTGAGTTGCGCAAAATGAACGAAGGTTTGCCGAGTGGTTATGAAGTTGTCACAACCATGGCATCTGAAAAGCTTGTGACAGATGCCAATGGAGAGATTTATTTAGACGAATTGGAACCAGGTGAGTACCAATTTTTCGAAACGAAGGCTCCTGCTGGTTACTATGTCAACAAGACACCAGTAAGCTTCACTATTACTGCAAAACAAACAGAAACAGTTTACGTTGAAAAAACAAACACACGTATTCCTGACCCGGTTGGACCTACTGAACCAGGTGTACCAGTCGATCCAGACAGACCTGAAAAACCTTCAGAACCAGGTACCCCTGGCGGTGGGAATCCATCCAACCCGGGAACTCCTGGCGGTAAAGATCCAAACCAACCAGGTACACCAGGTGGAGAAGATCCATCTAATCCAAGTAACCCAGGCAGCGAGGATCCAAACAATCCAAGTAACCCAGGCGGTGAAGATCCAATCGATCCAAGCCAACCAGGTGGAGAGAACCCTAACGAGCCAGGCGGAGAAAATCCGGACGATTCAAACCAATCAGGCGGGGCGAAGCCAAGCAAGCCGAACAATCCAGATGGCTCTGGAAGTGACGGAATTACAACCGACACTCCAAAACCGAATGGCAATGGAACAGTTAGCGGTTCAACCAATGGCAAAGGCAATAATAAAGGAACTGCAGCGGGTGGAAAACTTCCACAAACAGGCGAAGAAACCTTGCTGTATATGACTATATTGGGCTCTGTCCTGTTATTGATTGGTGGAGGGCTGCTCGTACGTCGTCGTAAGACAAATGAATAAGCCATACTAGAAGAGAGGATGAGAACCTTGAAAAACAAAAAATCGATTCTTGGGATTTTGTTTTTGCTAACGGGGCTCGTCCTCGTTTCTATTCCGCTTTATGTGGAGTGGAACCAAAATAAAGAAGTGAAGGCTATGGAGCAGGCGTTGTCCCTTATAGCGCAGTCGGATGGCACCGAACCGGTTGCTCTAGAAGAGATTCCAAATTTGACTCTGACGGAAGAAGAGTTGATGCATGTAATGGAACTTGAAATTCCATTCATTGATATGAAGCAGCACATCTTGGAGAAAACGACAGATGACAATCTTAATATCGCGCTAACGCAAATCAAGCCCGAACAAGTGCCGGGGGTAGGAAACTTCACAGTGGCGGGGCATCGTGGTTATCGAGATGGACGCCACTTTAGTAATCTGGCCAGGGTGCCGATTGGCGAAAAGGTGTATCTGCATGCAGGCGAGGACACGTATGTGTATGAAATTATCAGCTCCGAAGTCATTGAGCCGACTTTTGTTGAGGTTCTGGATGATACGCAAGGGAAGAATGAAATTACGATGATCACCTGCACCATTTCCGGCAAGAAACGGGTTGCTGTGAAGGGGGAACTGGTGGAACGTACTTCAAGAAAGTAATGAGCAATCGAGTCATCTCCTTTACAAAGGGATGGCTCGATTTTTTTTTGCGTTTTCGTTCTATGGAAGTTGCTATTTACATAAATAAGGAGTAATGCATGTCCTATTGCCCAAGTGTTTTTAAGTGTTTTGTAAGTATGGCTTGTTATGATAACTAAAGATGGAAATTGAGGTGATTCCCCATGGATTTTATTGGCGATCAAGACTTGAATAGCATAGATATGCTTCGCCAGATACTAGACGAATCCTTTTTGGTTCTGTCTCTTTCACCAAATGGAAAGATCATAGATGCCAATACGGCGTTCCAGAGTTTTCTTCAATCTGACATAAAAGAGATCTACTTGAAGGATTACGATGATTTGATCAAGGATGGACCAAATTGGGCGGAACTCCGTGAGATCCTTGTGCAAGAGAAGCGCTGGCAAGGGGAAAGCTTTCTGGTGACCCAGCGAGGGGAACTGAAATGGGTAAAATCGAAATTTATTCTGTTGAATGAAGGGGAAGAGGATGCCAGAATCCTCTCCTTCCATTTGGATTGTACGGAACAGAAAAGAGCCGAGGAATGGAGACGGTTGGCTTACCAGAATGAGCTGACCGGCTTGCCAAATCGACGGGAATTGCTGTTGTCGCTGGAACGGCATGTTTCCGAAGCAGAACAGAAGAAATCTCGTTTTGTAGTCCTGTTTATTGATATCAACAAATTTAAATCTGTTAATGATTTGTATGGACATTATATTGGAGATGCATTGCTCATTGAAGTAGGAAAGCGTATTTCCAATCTGCCATACGAACTGGAATTTTATCATATAAGCGGGGATGAGTTCATTATATTGATGAAGGAAATTTCAGCACTGGATAAAGTAATTGCTTCTATCGCTTATGCATTTGATGAAGGTTTTCCATTGGACACGTTTTGTGTACAGGTGAGTGCAAGCATTGGAATCAGTCTGTATCCGGATAATGGCAGAGATCCGGTTCAGCTGCTCCAACTTGCAGACCATGCGATGTTCGAGGCAAAAGCCGAGGAATCCACTCGATGGTGCTTCGCTGGAATGCCCTTTGTTATTCGGACATAAGGAACTAAGGAAGATTGGTGAGAGCATTATGGAATCTGAATTAGTCTGCTGCCACACTAATTATTGTGGTAACAGACTTGTATTCTAACAACTGGAGTTGCAGTTTTACTCTACATGCCAGACTAACCTTTGACGATCATGTCATATAGTTCTGTCGTTTTCTGATCCGGCAGAATGCCTAATTCCTCCAGTAGCAACGATTTCATCTCATGGTACACTTTCACGGCCTCCCCCCGATTGCCGATCTCTACATAAAATCGCATCAGTTGTTGCACGGCGTGTTCGGAATAGGGGTTAAACGTTACAAGTAAGCGCAAGTATTCCTGTGTTTTATCGATCGCATCTTGTTGCTTAAAGTAGTCCGCCATTTTTTGCAAACAATGCAGCATTTTTTGACGAACACTTTGAGCTTTTGGTAAGGCCCAGTCGTATCCAGTGCATTCCAAGTAATCCCCAGTGTAATGCTCGATGATTCCTTCGAACATTTCTATCGAATCGTCCGTAATCTCTGGATGCTTCTCCAATATATTTTCAAACTGGTGTACATCACACTCGAACTGTTCCAGCTTCATCGTGTAGCTTCCATTGGAAAATAGAATGGCCTTCGGTTGCCCAATGGAACTTAATAATTTTCGTAAATACGACATTGTCGTATGCAGCTGTATTTTGGCTCTCGAATACTCTACATCTGGCCACAGAATTTCAATCAGCGTGTCGCGTTGAGTGGGGCTATGCAAATGCGTGAAGAAATAGGCGAAAAGCTCTTTCACTTTGGCTGTTTTCCATTTGATAGGCGTATTATGATGATAGACATTAAACTCTTTGAAACAGATGATTTTCAATGTTTTTAGCTGGATAGGTGTGCTGCTCTTCTCATTGGAACGAATTCGCATTTGTTCTTGAATGCGCCGTGTCGTTTTCTCCAAACGTTCCTGCATGATTGGTTTAAGAAGATAATCAATGGAGTCCAACTCGAAAGCTTGAACTGCGTAGTCCCGGTATGCGGTAACAAAGACGATGAAAATATCCTTGTTCCACTCTTTGATGACATCCGCCAGATCCAAGCCGCTCAAACCGGGCATTTCGATATCTAAAAAGGCGACGTCAAACTGAAGATGCTGCATATCTTTCAGCATCTCTGTCCCATTTGGATAGGCCCCCACGACCTCCACTCTATTCGTTTTAACAAGCTTTTTCTCCAATTGCTGTAACGCCAGCTGCTCATCATCTACAATAATCGCTCGAATCACCAGAAATCACCACCTTCATCTACAATCTACCAAGTTATATATTTCCAGTCATTATCTCAAATTCCATCTGGGTATGGCAAGAGGACAGAGGTAGGAGGAGGGGAAGAGGGAGTTTTGGTTAGTGATAAATGCTCAAAAGTACTATAAGGTTTAATAGATTGGTAGTTTATACTTTTAAAATGCATTTTTATTTCTAATTTTACTGCGCCGTTTTTCATTATTCTTTTCCAACGATATCCATTGTGACTGTGATGGTCATGTTAATAGCAGGGAGGTACGTATAAAACCCCATGCCCATTTCGATTATCAAAAGACTAGTAAATTTATTTATAAGTATTCCTTAACACTTCACCGCATTCAAACCCACGCATAAACCTGTACACCCGAGCATAACACCTCACAAGTCCGCTATATAACCTAACAAAAAACCATGCAGAGAACCACTCTCCACATGGCTTTATTTAATTAAAAACGTCCCTGAATTCTAAAAATAATCTCCGCAAATACCGAAGCAAATAAAAACGTACCCGTATACACAACTAATGAAATAATGACAATCCGCCAGCCGAGTTTTTTGAAGTCCTCGATATCTTTGCCGAGTGACAAGCCGGCATACGCCAAAATAGGAGTGGCGATCGCCATGAAGTTAATCTTACCGGTTTGTTCCACAATCCAGCCATTCCCCGGAAAAATCGGTGTTGTCGCAATAAGCGCGATGAAAGAGATCCAGACGACTGCCGGGATTTTTACCGGCAAATAAGTAGCAAGGGCGAGTCCGATTACTGTCGCGAGCACAATCATGATCATGCCGGGCAGTGCTTCGATCGGGTTGATTTTATACCCGACCCAGTTGCCGATAATCGCAATGAGTCCGATCAATGATAGAATTTTGGCCTTTTCCATCATGATTGGTCGCCCCCTTTATCGATGGACAGCTTATTGCGTCCCAACTTTGGCTCGAGCCAGTTATACAGCCGGGCTGTGACAGGCAAGGAGAAGAAGACGCAAATATAGGTGCCGAGAATCGTTGTGATCAAATTGGCTGCTGCCGCAAATAATGCGATATCTTCTGCATCATTTGGGAAAGTGACAGCCAATGCACCCGAAGCTGCAGCCATCATACTGCCCGATCCGACGCCTGCCCCCATGGCGAGCGAGATAGGGTGAAGGATGCCAAGACTACCGAGGAAGCCGGCCAGCAATGCCAAGTAGATGGCACCGAATACGGTACCGCAAACGTAAACGCCCAGAGCACCGCGTCCTTCCGGAGAATCAGCTCCGTATTTTTCTGCGATGATCGCAAGGTTCGGTTCCCGGTCGATAGAGAAAGTGGCCCCGATTGCTTCGCGTTTCATTCCAAGAAGAATGGCAATTGGCAATCCGATTGCTATTGTTCCAATAACGTGCCCGACTTCTTGGAACGCAAGTGACAGGCCGGCTTCAAATATTTTCGGCAAAGAAGGGCCGAGCATTGTACCCAGCTTGGCAACGAACAGCATGAATGAAATGCCGAGTACCGTTGCCGCATGTTTCATTTGCTTGTCGCTCATCAGTTTGAATTTCGGCCAACTAACAATGGCCCCCCATATTAACACATATAACATTGGAAACAGAGCGATGGTACCTACCCCAATGTTGAATTGCTTCGCTCCGATCCATTCACCCACAACAACAAAAGCGAGCACAATTAAGTGAAGCTTTACGCTGTTTTTCATCCCTTTCCCCTCCCTTTATCTAATTGCAAATTTTAGTATTTCCCATCCATTCGACTACTTGCCCTACAGCACTTGTGTCCAAATGCCCTTTCCCCTGAGCCTTTGCCACCTCATACAGCTGTTCAACGACGGAACTGAGCAGTGCGGGGGAATGCACCTCTCGGGACATGGACGAATAGAGATTGATGTCCTTCGTCATATGGCCTAGAAAGAATTTCACGTCGTCATGCGTATCGTTTAACAGGTTGGGCCCGAATACAGAGAGAACTTTATTTTGTGCAGATCCTATCGACATGAGCTCTGCGATTTTATTCGGGTCCACGCCATTCTTAGCCCCGGTCAGCAGTGTTTCGCTTAAAAGCACCATAATCCCGGCAACCATCATATTGTTGCACAGCTTGACGACTTGGCCGGATCCGGACGAGCCGATATAGCGAATTTCCTTTCCGATAGATTGGAGTACCGGCAAAACCGATTGGAATGCATGCTCTTCTCCTCCGACCATAATCGTTAAGGTTCCGTCATTCGCACCTGCAGGTCCATTGCTGACAGGGCAGTCCAAGTAATAGACGCCTGCTTCCTGCGCCAGGTCAGACAGCCGCTTGGTGACTCCGACATCTGTCGTACTCATATCTAACACAAAGGCGTCTTTTTTCAAGTGCGGCAAAAGTGTCATGAGCGTCTCTTCCACAAGCAAGGAAGTCGGGAGTGACAGGAGAACCACATCAATGGATGATGCGTCCATGACGGGTAAAGATACGGGCCTAGCTCCGAGTTTCATCATCTGATCTTGCTTCGCAGGATCCGGATCAAAAGTCGTCACTTCAAAACCATTCTTCAGTAAATTTTTCACCATTCCGGCGCCCATTGCCCCGCAGCCAATCATTCGAATTTTCATTGTGGCATCCCCCTCACGGCTTCATATACACTGTTTTCAAATCTGTCCAGAAATCAAGTGCGGTGCTTCCTTGTTCCCGAGGTCCGATGCTGGACTCTTTCTTGCCGCCGAACGGGTAGTGATTCTCAAAGTAAGTCGACGGCAGATTCACATGCGTGACGCCGGATTGGATATTGCGTACAAAATGGAATGCCTTCTCCAAGTCTTTTGTATAAATGGTCGAAGAAAGGCCAAATTCGATATCATTCGCCATCGCGAGTGCTTCTTCGTAATCTTCTACTTCAAATACGCCAATGACAGGCCCGAAGATTTCTTCCCTCGCTATCGTCATGTCCGGACGCATATTGCTGAACACAGTAGGTGCGACAAAATAGCCGTTTTTCAGGTCGCCATCTGTCAATCGCTTGCCACCCGTTTCAAGTGTAGCGCCTTCATCAATGGCGGTTTGAACATAGTGCAAATACGTATTCAGCTGGTTTTCATCAATGACGGGGCCGTTCGTCGTCTCTTCATTCAAGCCATCTTGAATAATAAAAGATTCTGCTTTGGCGACAAGCCGGTCCACAACTTCCCGGTAAATCGATTTTGGGACAAATAATCGGCTTGTCCCGGTACAACGCTGGCCGTTATCATAAAAACCGCTTGTGACAATGCTGTCGACCGCGAGATCCAAATCAGCATCCTCTAAAATGATGGCCGGATTTTTCCCGCCCATTTCCGCCTGCATTTTACCGCCGTGCTGTGTGACCGCTTTGCCAAGGGCCACCCCGACATCAGTAGATCCAGTGAAGGAGACGGCTTTCAGCTCTTTATTTTCACCGAATTCCTTGCCAATAACAGAACCAGAGCCGAATACCATATTGATGACACCTGCCGGAACGCCTGCTTCTTCAAACAGTTCAATGATTTTTACGCTGATGAGCGATGTGGTGCTGGCAGGCTTGAAGACGACCGTATTTCCAGCGATGATCGCCGGAGCGATTTTCCACACGCCTATTCCGAGAGGGAAGTTATACGGCGCAATCACGCCAACCACACCAAGTGGTTCCCGGATCGTATACGCAAAAATCTCTTCATTGTAAGAAGGAAGAGTTTCTCCCGCTAGCCGGGTTGCCTCGCCGCTAAACTGCTTCATCGCCTGAATCGTTTTTGTCACTTCACCGCGTGCTTCGCGAATGGACTTACCGACTTCCTTCGTAATCGTGTATGCCAGCTCTTCTTTATCTCGCGCTAGTAAGTGGATTAGTTTGAAAATCACTTCACCGCGCTGGGGAGCAGCTGTATTTGCCCAGCCTGGGAACGCTTCTTTAGCTGCCTCGATGGCAAGTCTGACATCATCAATCGAAGATTTTGGAAAGCGGCCGAGCACTTCGCTAGTATTTGCTGGATTAATGCTTTCGTACAATTCTCCGGTTTCCGAAGATACCCATTTGCCGTTAATATAGTTTTGATAGATTGGTGCCAATTCTGTTCCGTGCATTTGATAATCCTCTCCCTTTATAATCTGATAACGCTTTCACTAATTATAAAATTTAGATAAAAGAGAGGGTATGTTGTATTCTACAAAAATCTTTAGTTTTATTTGTGGATTCCCACAGCATGCGACGGCAAATAGTCTACAATTTCAAAAGCAGTGATTAGGCAGACAAGCGCTTTTTTGTCGTGCAAATCGATAGAAAGGAGATCTTCTATCTTTTTCAATCGATATGCCAGTGTATTTTGATGAATGCATAATTGCAGAGCCGTCTCTTTATGTCGGCAATTCAATTGAAGATACGTCCGAAGTGTCTCCAAATCAGCCGAATCACCTGACAGCAAAGGCCCTAAATGATCCTCCACATATTGGCGCAAGGTCTCGGTATCGACACTATGCCATAATCTTTCAAAACCTAACTCTTCAAAGCGGATGATATGCCGTTCCCGTGATTTCTTGGCAAGCTGCAACGCATCCTGAGCTTCCCGGTAGCTTTCGCCGACTTGTTGAACCGCTACATTTCGACCAATTCCAATTACCATGTCCTGTTCGGGAATTTGCCGGGATAACTCTTTGAGTCCGTTGGATAGGGACGGTGATAGCCGAGGCACGAGGACAAGCACAGTGAATCCCCGATTAAAGACAATGATATCGGCATCCAGCCGCTGCAACGTACTTTCCACTTTACGCATGACCCGTTCTTTGGAAATCAATGAATCATGGAGCCAAAGCGGCTTGTCTCTGCCTTCAATGAGAATGCAAGTGACCGTCTTGTAGTTTTTCAGCTTGTTGAACTTTGGATAGTACGTTAGCTGATGGTCCCAAGTCCCTTCCATTAATGTAAGGAACAGCTCTTCTTTCAACTTAGTCTCCCGTTCGAAAAGATTATTCTGTTTAATTAATTCAAGAACAATAGCATTCGATGCCTGCTCAATCGCTACTTTCTCCAAGCTCGGATAGTTCTCGAACGATTGCGAGAGAAGAAAATAGCCCAGAGTTTCATTCGACGAGACAATCGGAAATACAAGGCTATCTCTCTCGTTTCTTTCGTCATACGAGACAGGGGTGGTAAGGATTCGGTTCAGCACCTCAACAATCTGCTCAATTCCTTTGCCTTCCAAAAGAATGGCCGAAAACCGATGATGGATTTCTTGGATCGTCAGTAGATCGGCATTGCGCTGCTCCAATTCCTTATAGATCCGGCTGTTTGTCAGGGCGATAGCAGCCTGATCTGCCAGTATTTTAATGATGAGGGTCTCCTCTTCCGTGAATTCTTCATCGTGGGTATTGAAATTATCCACTACCAGTACACCAATACTTTTATTCTGATAAATGAGCGGAGCTGCGAGCACACTTTGGATTTCGCGATGGCCAACCGCCTCACTAAAATAACGGGCATTTGTCGGAGACATGTTTCCCATAAACTCTTTCGCCTTCGCCAGGGCAACATTGTAAATTTGTCTCTCCTCGAAAGCCCGTCCCGTAATGGATTCACCAGGACGAAACTTGATCTGTTGAATCGAAGTTTCTTTGACACCGATGCCATCTGAATAACGTAAAAACCCATCCTTATGCCACTCATAAATAATAATCGTATCCGCCCGCTCCACTAAACCCATCGCCGCGGACATCAAATTGTTAAGCACCCGCTGCTCATCCAAGCTCTGCGTCAACAAAGCATTCAAATTGAACAGCTGCTGGCACTGTTCATACGTCAGTTTCACCATTCTACACCCTCATTTCGAAAGTATTGTTATGACAACTATAGAGGAAAATAGGATGGGATGGGAGTAGGTTAATAGAAAGATTGTTGGAAAACAGGATACTGGAATAGGTATTCATGCTAGATAAATGGCAGGAAGTTGTGTGAGCAGTTTGCCAGATGGCTAGGGAAATGTTTCTTCGGTGCGGAATAGCTTATTTTATTGTTAAGAGTCCTGAATTCTTTTATTAAGAAAGAAGTGGAATAAAAGGAGTAATCGAAAACGATGTTGAATACATCTCGAAATAGGTTTTATGGAAGATGTTTGGATGCAGTATTATTTCTAATTGATATAGAGGTGCGCTTTGTAAAATGATTAAATTTCCGATGAAAACAGGCTTACAAAGAAATACTTCAGCAGATGGTAGGGAGATAGTAACACTGGAGAGTGAAATGAATGTTACGTTGCCCAATGGATATAAGGAATTGCTTACTTCTACCAATGGACTTTCACTTGGCGGGGGTTTAGTTATTTACGGAACGGAAGACCTTATGGAAAGAAACGAGACGTGGGAAGTAAGTGAATATGCAGGTGGGTATGTTGCAATTGGGGATGATGGTGGAGGCAACGTTTTTTTAATGCGTCAAGAGCTAGAAGCGATGGAAGTATTGCTAGTCGACGCCGGTGATATGAATCCCAAAAACGCCACTGTCTTATCACCTGATCTATTGGATTGGGTAACGAATGAATTTCCCATTAACTATTAATTGAAGCGATAATAGGTGGTGAGAGATTTGGAGATTATACTATACCATGTATTTCTACCTGATAATCATCCATATCATGTTCCTCAGCAGACTCTCACTAGAGCGATTGATAAAAGAGCGTGGGACAGATGAAATGAGTTCTGAAGGTTATTAGTTAAGAAAAGTGTAATAGTCTAATGGATAATGGTGCTGCGAAGGTTCTGGTTGTGTACGGGAAACAATAATCTATAAAAAGAAAAAGGACAAATAAAAAGGACAAAATTATAATGATACTTTATTTTTTGGAGCCGAAAGTGTCAGGCTTTCATGGTATAGAAACGATTTATGGAACAGATGAAGATATTGCGGAAATGGGTATTTCAGGGAAGATAAAATTCTTGCATTATGAAGTTGAGGGTTGGCTAGGAGATGACATTTTAGAGTCAACACCTGCCTTTATTGTATCAAGCGAACTTGTAAGTGAATTAAAGAAGAGTAAGCTAAAAGACTTTAAGCTAGAGAAATGTCTTATTACTGGGTCTGACGTATTTATAGAATTATATCCCACAAATGACCTTCCTTCGTTTACTAGATTTATTCCCCTTGGCACAGTTGAATTGGAAGGAGAGTACTTCAATAATTGGTCTGGACACGATTTTGCCTCTCCCCGGGTTACAAAAATGATCGTCAATGTAAGGGTGTTCGGAAAAATATTTGTGAAGGCGTGAAGAGGCTGTTATAGGAAAGGATTCGTATGAAAAAAGACATCATGAAAATACTTGGCATCCTTACAGGTATCTTTGTTATCACCATTGGCATCATCGTAATCGGTGTCGTCCTCTTGTTTAATCAAATAGGCAACTATTTTGGCCACGCGGATGAAGACTTGATCCGGTATGCGGAGAAGACTCACGGCATTGAAGTCAAAGTGGTCGACAACCCGGGACGCGAACCTGCCAGCTTTGGCGGATTGATTTTCGAAAACGCGACCGTCCGGACACTGGACGCAGAGCAAGTGACTTTCGAGATTACGATCAATGTGTTCGGCCATATTTCGGGGGATAATTATGTGGAAGCGAAAAAGCAAAAGGATGAGGAGAATGAAGAAGAACTGTAGTGGATGCACCGCCTGAAGAGACTTCACATGTTGAGGTCTTTTTTCTTTTGATGGTCGTTCCATCGTTAGGTGGGGTGCTCGAATGGTTCCGCGCATCGTTCGTAAATTCCGGTGACCACTCGAATATTCACGTTAACCGCTCGTATACTCCGGCGAACCACTCGTATATCCCAGCAACAGCTCGATTCCTCCCGCGACAGCTCGTATATTCCTGTGACCTCTCGATTGTTCCGGCTAACTGCTCGTATCTCGTCCCGCACCGCTCTTATAATTTGGTGGGCAACTCGTATTTCAATCCGACAGTCATAATGTTTTTATACAAAGGTATATCAAGTCAAATTCTTGATTGGTCAAAGGCATGCAACGCGACTTGGTGCAGGCAATGATCTGTTAATTTCCACGACCAGCGAAAACGGGCGAGCGCTCATAAATTCCGGCGAACCACTCGCATATTCCGCCAACCGCTCGTATCCGCCGGCGAACCACTCGTATATTCCGCCAACCGCTCGTATCCGTCGGCAAACCACTCGTATATCCCGGTAACCGCTCGTATCTGTCGGCGAACTGGACTTCTGTCAAGTTCGTAGACACGTTTTCGTGAGCGGTTCACTTTCAAATGCCTACCGCGCTTCGCTTGGTGTACTTTCGTGAAAGAGCAGTTAAAGTGACAACTGCTCTTCCACGAAAGTTGCGAGTGGTTCTTGCCCATTTTTCTTCCGTGACTCTTCGTACAACCTCTCAAATTCATTTGGTGTTTGGTATGCCAATGTCGAATGGCTTCGCTGTTCATTGTAAAAGGAGATAATATACTCTAGCACCACTTTTCCCGCTTCTTTCTTCGTTTTGAAACCCCGGCGATAGATTAGTTCTTTCTTAATGGTCGCGTGAAAAGATTCAATACATGCGTTGTCATAACAGTCACCCTTGCGGCTCATGCTGATTTTGCACTGCTTCTCCGTGAGGAGGGCAATATAGTCATGGGATGCATACTGTGACCCTTGGTCGGAGTGATGGATCAATCCCTTTTCTGGCGAGCGAAACTGAAAGGCCCGTTCTAATGCCAAGAGCGGCAGCTCCTTGCTTAAGGTGGTAGCCAGATTAAAGCCAATGATTTTTCGGGAGAATAGGTCCATGACGGTCGCCAAGTACAGCCAACCCTCGCTTGTCCAAATGTAGGTGATATCCACGACCCACACTCGGTTGGGTGCTTCCGCATGAAACTCCCGGTTTAACAGATTGGGATAGATGGGATGTTCGTGATTGGATTGGGTCGTCACGGTATATTTGAACGGAACCGTCGCAGATAGTCCAAGCTCGTGCATGTAGTTCGCGACAGTCTTCTCGGATAAAACCATGCCTACTTTCTCCAGTTCTCTCTTGATTCGTGGACTGCCATACACTTCTCTTTTCGCATGGAAGATCCGTTTGATTTGGGCTTGTGCCTTCTCCTTTTTGAGTTGCGTGTCGCTTTTCTGTCTGCCAAGCCATTTGTAGTAACCGCTTTTTGACACACCGAGCACTTTGCACATCTTATTCACGCGGTATTCTTCCGAATGCTTCTCGATAAACGCATAGATTACTTCGGGTTTTTGGAGAAGATGTGCATGGCCTTTTTTAAGATTTCATTTTCCTCCTGCAGTTCCCGAATTTCTTTCTCCAACGCTCGTTGCCGTTTCATCTGCTCAGTCGGTGTGAGGTATTCCTGGCCGTTCTGTTCTGCCTGCTGCTTCTTCCGGTAGTCGCTTACCCATCTTCTCAAGGTGCTAACACCGACTCCCATTTCCCGAGAAACCTCTGTCTGTTTCTTTCCTTCTTCTACTACAAGTTTAATTAAATGCTCCTTCAACGCATCGTCAATTCGTTTACTCATTTGGGCACAACTCCGTCCGTTTTATTCGTGTCTCAATCGAAACACACTCACAAAACCGTGTCCACTTTTTATACTACCTTCAGAACCACTCGTATATCCCGGTAACCGCTCGTATCTGTCGGCGAACCTCTCGTATATTACTAGAAGTGCTCCATTCCTTATATGGAGTGCTCATAGCTCGCTTAAATTTTGAAAGATGCTGCCAGCTCAAATTTCTTGAAAAAATCGGCAGCCAATGACTGCCGATATTTTTCCGCTTAATAACCTCTGTTTACTCCACCACTTTTGCCACCCAATGCCCTGCAGTTACTTCAACTAATTTCGAATCTTTTATTGAATAACTGTCGCTGCTTAAATAGTTTCCTTGTCGCCGTCTTTGCCTATTTGCTTCTACCTGCGGATCGGGAATAGGTATAGCAGAAAGCAAGGATTTTGTATAAGGGTGCAACGGATTGTTATACAATTCTTCACTTTCCGCCAGCTCGACAATTTTTCCTGCGTACATAACAGCCACTCGGTCGCTTATATGTTTCACCATGGACAAGTCATGTGCAATGAATAAATAGGACAGGCCGAGTCGGTGTTGAAGATCTTCTAACAGTTCGACAATCTGCGTTTGGATGGAAACATCGAGTGCAGACAACGGTTCATCGCAGACAATGAAATCGGGTTCTACTGCCAATGCACGTGCAATTCCAATTCGCTGTCGCTGACCGCCCGAAAATTCATGAGGATATCGGAATGCATGTGAAGAATCAAGACCAACTAACTCAAGCAGTTCCTCCACTCGCTTTAGACGGTCTGCTTTTGATTTGCTTAACTTATGAATATCGAGTGCCTGACCGATGATATCTACCACTTTGAAACGAGGATTCAAGGATGAATAAGGATCTTGAAAAATCATTTGCATGTGACGTCGCATCATTTTCATTTCTTTTACGTTTAATCGATCCACTGCAATTCCTTGGTATAAAATCTCTCCCGCTGACGGCTCACTAAGTCGTAAAATAGAACGGCCAGTCGTCGATTTGCCAGATCCGGATTCGCCGACAAGTCCTAGTGTTTCGCCCGGATAAATGTGAAAGCTGATATCGTCAACTGCTTTAGTTAAAATACCATTGCCGTTTTCGAAGTGTTTGCTTAACGAGTTGACCCGAAGAAGTGGAATCGTCGAATCGACTCCCGCCTTTACATGGGGAGTCCGTTTAGGTTTCTTCTTTTGATTGAGACGTGGTAATGCGTTTAGCAATTTTTTCGTATAGGCATGCTGCGGGCTCTCAAATATGTCGATAGTTTTACCTGTTTCAACAACTTTGCCCTCTTTCATTACAACGACCCGGTCACACATCCCTGCTACAACACCTAAGTCATGGGTGATAAGAATAATGGATGTATCCAACTGTTTCTTCATATCTTTCATTAATTCTAATATTTGTGCTTGAATCGTGACATCCAAGGCTGTAGTCGGCTCATCTGCAATTAAAAGAGATGGTTTGCATGCCAAAGCAATAGCAATCATGACGCGTTGGCGCATGCCACCTGAAAATTCGTGTGGATATTGATGATACCGCGTCTCGCTGTTGCTAATGCCAACACGTGATAATAATTTGATCGCTTCTTGTTTTGCCTCTCCCTTCGAAATTCCCGCATGCTTGATCAAGCTCTCGGATATCTGCTTGCCGATTCGAATGGTCGGATTTAAGGATGTCATCGGATCCTGAAAGATCATTCCGATTTCTTTTCCCCGTATGGCTTCCATCTCTTTTTCCGTTTTTAATGAAAGATCTTGCCCCTGAAATTCAATGATGCCTCTTTTTAGATAGGAAGGGGGCGAAGGGAGAAGTCGCATGATAGAACGTGCAGTAACACTTTTTCCGCTTCCTGATTCACCTACAATACCCAAGACCTCTCCCTTCTTTAACTCAAAACTAACTCCGCGAACTGCTTCGAATTCCTCATTTCTCGTTGTGAAAGAAACGCATAAATCGTTAACTCGCAATAGTATATCTGACAATCCCAAAACCTCCTGCCTTTCATAATCAAAAAACTAGTTTGACAACTAATTCATGTTTGAATATAGTATAGTATACCGATAGGGATTATACAATATAAGCGGAGGAGGGAATTTGGTGATAGTTGGATTGTCTAGTAAGCTGCAAAAAACTTATCGGGATTCTCAGAGCAAGTCCATGTATCGCTTCTTAATTTATTTGGCAGGTTTGCCTCTTCATCTTTTTCTTTATGTCATTTATGTTTTGAAAAAGAAAGACAATACATACGAAGTGACATTGGCAAAAGTGAAGCGGGAGTTGATGGATGAGGGGAGAAAGGAAGCTTATCAGGCAGAATATGTAGATCAGTTGAGGAGGAAAGCTGCTTTCTTCAACGAACAATCGATTCCCGAGAGGATTCATAGACAGGCCGAGGAACTATCTGCTGAAAGGTATGAAAGAGAATCTGTGCGGATAACGAGTGAAAGGCTTGCGCAACAAGGGCTGCAGAGAGAATCGTATACCGGTTATGTTTATTCCCTTCTAGGAAAACCAACGTTCTTGATGATCTCCTTGCTTCCTGGTCTTCTCATGTACGCCTTGCTGTTTTTGCTTAGTAATCCGTTTTTGAAATATGGAGCAGAACGGCTTGTCCAAAGTGTATTTGTCATTTTAGGGGTAGGGATTCTCGTTTTTAGTATCCTTTACATATCTCCCTTCGATCCCGCATCCAACATATTGGGTGAATCAGCTACAAAAGAACAAATTGCAGCTTTTAATCGTATCCATGGATTGGATTTGCCGTATTGGCAACAGTTATGGAATGCATTGAAAGGAATTGCCACTTTTGATCTTGGTACATCGTTTACTGGCAGTGAAGATGTGGCATCTAGCATTGCGAATAAGTTTCCGGTTACGATCACCATCGCGATTTTCTCCGTGCTGATGGCGATTGTTATCGCTATTCCAGTCGGTATTTTATCTGCGATGCGGCCTAATACGCTTTTAGATATGACATTTATGCTGATTGCATTGATTGGATTATCGATTCCGAACTTTTGGCAAGGACTCATCTTTATTTTAGGCTTTTCGATCAAGCTGAATTGGCTTCCTGCCACTTATAGTCCCGGCAATGCCTTGTCGCTCATTATGCCGGTCGTTGTCTTGGGGACAGGGTTGACTGCCTCGATTGCAAGGATGATGAGATCCTCTTTGCTGGAAATCATCCATGAGGATTATATGGTCACAGCGAAAGCCAAAGGATTGACGAAAGGCCAAATGCTTTGGAAGCATGCTGTAGGAAATGCCCTCATACCCGTCATTACAGTGATCGGTCTGTTATTTGGCGGGATGTTAGGCGGCGCAGCTGTAACGGAGAAAGTTTTCAACATTAAAGGGATTGGCAGTTATATCGTCGATAAGCAGTTTATTCCGGATATACCGGCAATTATGGGCGGTGTCGTCTACATTGCTATTACGATCTCACTAGTAAACTTGTTCATCGATATTATGTACGCATTCCTGGATCCGCGAATCCGTTCAAAAATGAAACAATCATAAAGCAGGTGGAAAGATGAAGGAGAAACGGATCAACCGACAGTTATTGACGATGTCAAAGGAGTATCCACAAGCAAATTTTACTTGGATTCTCACCTTACTCATTTCACTGGTGTTTCTCTTGAACAGCTTTTCGTTCAGGGCAGGTGAAATCAAACCGTATGTACTCGCTCTATTTGGCGCATATTTCATCACAGCTTTATTGCAGCTGTTTATCGCTTGGCGAATAAAAAGGGATATCCTTCTTTACGGAGACATCCAGCGAGGAACTCGGAGGCTCGGCTATATCCAATTGTTTAGTTTAGTGACAGGCAATGTGTTCACTGCTGCTTTTTCGCTCCATCTAATTAATGAGCGTAAGACACCGGAGTACACATTCGCAGTCTACATGGCACTCACACAACTTTTTGTCATAGCAATCTCCGCGTTCAACGTATTCAAACCATACGTTACCGACTCATTCCCGATGGCGATGCTCGTTTTGCTGCTCGTCTTGGTGTTTCAAGTGGCTGTTCTTATTATCGTTGCGACAACGATGCGAGAAGGTCAGTTGCCTAAATGGCTCGGACTGATTGCCATCTTTACGGCGCTGACAGCGCTCACGGGCAATCTCTTCGCACTGCTGCTGGGGATTAGCTTATGGATGAAAGTAAGGAGCACTGAAAGTTCACGCATTGCGAAGTGGGATGCGACATGGGGAAAGATTACCCGCAATACGATGGCTGTGTTCGGGATGTTTTTCATCATTCTTATGTTGGCCATTTCGGTTGTCAGCCGATATACATTTGATTACGACCTTGCAGTAGAGAATGATTACGCCAACATTTTACAAGCGCCGAGCTTGGTCTATCCGTTCGGTACGGATAATTTTGGCCGCGATGTGTTTTCAAGAATCATTTTTGGAGCGAGGATTTCCTTACTAGTGGGATTTGCGTCCACGGTTATACCGGCTGTCATCGGTGGTTGCTTAGGCGGCATTGCTGGTTATTACAGCAATCGGACCGATAATTGGATCATGCGGCTGCTCGATGTGCTTTATGCCATTCCGGGAATTTTGCTCGCCATCGCCATCATTGCCGCATTCGGCGCGAATACCGTGAACTTGATTATCGCGCTCAGCCTTGGCTCCATTCCGACCTACGCACGGACGATGCGGGCGAATGTTCTCATGGTGTCTAACTATGATTTTGTAGATTCTGCACGGGCTCTAGGTGCATCGGATTTCTCCATTATTTTTAAGCAGATTATCCCGAATTCGTTAGCGCCGATGATCGTGAAGGCAACCTTAACGATTGGTGGAGCAGTTATTGCGACAAGCAGCTTGAGTTATTTAGGTCTTGGCGTTGAACCTCATATACCAGAATGGGGCAACATTTTACGGGTTGGGAGTACGTATTTGGAATCAAACTCCTATTTAGCAATTTTCCCGGGTCTTGCGATTATCTTGCTTGTCCTGTCGTTCAATTTCTTAGGAGATGGATTGCGGGATGCGCTGGACCCACGTCTTGATTAAATAAAACAGAGGAGGATTTACATGGGTAAAAAATTATTGGCGCTGACACTCGCTCTTGTCGTTGTATTGGCAGGTTGCGTGAAGACGAAGACAGATGTTTCAAAAGAAGCTGAGACTGACAGCAAAGGCAATGGCCCAAGCGAAAAGGTGCAGATTGAATTGCTTGGAACTAGTAGCGGCGAAGAAGACATGAATATTGTGCGGGATCAACTGATCAAAAATGGATTTGATGTCAAATTAAATATCCAGCCCGATTATGGCAGCTTTAAAGCGCAACGGGAAGCCGGAAATTTTGATATTGCCCTTTCCAGCTGGACAACAGTCACCGGGAATCCAGATTATGCGGTCCGCTCCTTATTCAAATCGGATGGTGACAATAGCAATATTCAAGATGAAGAAGTAGATAAATTGATTGAAAAGGCTAGCACCGAAACGCCTGATGAATATAAAAAGACGTATAAAGAGCTTGAGCAGCGTATCGTTGGTGAGAAGGCATATATCGCACCGCTCTATATTTCCTATAAAGCGCAAGGAATCAATAAGGATGTATTAAACCCGGATACGGTACGGTTAGCGAAATCACGGGCGATTGCATGGGAGACGATCGACTTCAATGATGCCGCCAAGCGTACAACTGATCCATTAGTTACCCAACAAGCAATCGGATCATTGACTTCACTGGATCCGATAAAGGGGAATGACGGCTCCATTAACACATTGAACACAAATATATATGTGCGCCTCGTGAACTTGACGGATGATGACCAAGTCGTCTCCGACGGATCTCTTTCTTATAATTATGCAATTGCCGATGGAAATTCAGAGTATTATTTCCTGCTTCGCGACGACATTCATTTTGCCAAAGTGGAAGACGGAAAAGCGGTGGATACGGGCGAGCGTGTTGGCGCAGAGGATGCACTATTTTCATTAAACCGGGCAAAAGACAAGGATTCTGTTCCGGATCATCGGACCTATAGTTTGCATGAGAGCATGGAAAAGGTTGAAATTGTGAACGACTTATCAGCATTAGACAATGCAAAGCAATCAGGGGGCGAAGGTTCCATCCGCGAAGCATTGGAGCAGGGACTTGAAACGAAAATAGAAGAATTAGTGGAAGACAAAACGAAAGCGGATAACAGCTCGGGTAAATACCAAGTTATCAAAGTGACGACAAAAGAGCCGTTCCCGCAAGTGCTGAACTATTTGGCGCATCAGTCTGCCGGCATCGTTTCGAAAAAACAAGTGGAAAGCATCAACACATACGATGTTGCGTCATTCAATCCAGATAAAGATATCGCGTATGGCGATCAACGGACTGTAACGGAAGGGACAACGTACAACAATCATCTGTACGCAAGCGGACCTTATATTCTCGTAACCAAAAATGATTATCAAGCGGAATTCGTAAAAAATCCAGCGTATCATGCAGGTAGTGAATTTGAGCCGAAGATTGAACAGGTGACAGTCCGTTTCATTGAAGATCCGGACAGTGCATTATCTGCATTGCGTAATGGCGAGATCCATCTCTTTAACGGGATACCGGAAACAAAGTATGATCTAGTAGAGAATGATGACAAATTAGTCTTGCAAAAGAACGACAGCAATGCGGTCGCTTATCTGTTATTTAATAATAATTCTGACCGGGCTGTTGCAAAGAGTGAAAACTTGCGGAAGGCGGTTCTCTATTCCATCAATCAAGAGGAATTCTTGAACTTCTACCAAGGGAATAAGAAAAAAGCATATTCCACTGTTAGCCCGTTAGTTGATACAGGAAATGAATTAACGGCAGATGCAGCAAAAGTGAAAGAATTTCTAACTAATTATCAAGCTGAATAAACTAGTAACAGCCCCCATTGTGAAGTTTCACATGGGGGCTGTATTTTATGGTGATTATCGAATATCTTTCTCCACTTTACCATCTTTCACGACAACCTGAATTGTATCGTTGTCCGCAAGAGAGTGAATATCTTCAAGAGGATTGCCTTTGACAATGATCAAGTCAGCCAGTTTGCCAGCTTCCAATGTGCCAAGGCGATCTTCCCAGCCAAGGCATTCCGCTGCCGTTTTCGTAGAAGCGACGATTGTTTCCATTGGGGTCATGCCAGCGTCTGCCATTAAGCCGAGTTCACGCAAGTTCGTGCCATGTTTAAAGACACCAGCGTCTGTCCCCATGGCGATTTTAACTCCAGCCTCGTGTGCCTTTTTGAAGCTTGCGACATGGATATCGATCACTTCTTTTGATTTTTGGACAGCTGTTTCCGGCATGCCTGTTTCTTCAGCCGTTTCTAAAACCGCAACAGGAGCTAAAAGAGTAGGGACAAGATATGTGCCGTTTTCCAGCATCAGTTCAATCGCCTCGTCATCAATGAAAATTCCATGCTCAATCGAGTGAATGCCGGCACGCACTGCGTTTTTAATTCCCTCCGCGCCTTGCGCATGCGCCATTACTTTTACACCTTTACGGAATTTGCCTTCTTCAACAATGACTTTTAATTCCTCGAGAGAAAACTGAGTAAATTCAGGATGATCGGTCGCACTCAGCACGCCGCCTGTTGCATGGACTTTGATGACTTCAGCGCCAGCCCGAAGCATTTCGCGCGTCTTCTTCCGCACTTCTTCTACACCATCACAAACGCCGCTTGGCATGCCTGGGTAATCAGATGGAAGCAGGTCGACTACATTTCCGGAAACAGTATAGCCATCTCCGTGTCCGCCTGTAATGGTAAGCGCGTTGATGCTCAATTGGAGGCGTGGTCCAGCAATTAATCCTTCGTCCACTGCTTTTTTTACGCCTAAATCGGTTCCGAGTGCATCCCGGACGGACGTGATGCCGGCATGTAGTGTCGTTTTTAAGTATTCGGCCGCTTGGTAATACATGAACGAGAACGGCGTTGCAAGGCGCTCGGCAATCGGTGAGAATTCGAGCATCATATGGACATGTGTGTCAATGAAACCCGGAAGAATCGTGCCGCCTTGGGCATCAATCACCGTTTCATCGCCACTCGCCTGAAAGTCTTCTTCCTTTCCAATAAACTCAATTCGATTGTTTACGATGACGACAATTTGGCCTTTCTTCGGCTCGCTACCTGTTCCATCTATAATAAGACCGTTCTTTACAATTTTTCTAACCATGTAAATCCCTCCATTATAATGTTTTCACTAAAATACCGGCGATGATGACGGATGCGACGGTTACGGTTGTAAACCCGCCAATTAGCATCGGTGCAAGCAATTCATTGAAAATCGCCTTTTCTTCTTTTTCATCCTTTGCAATGCTTCTGCTCACTTCTTCACATAAGATGTAGTCTCCCGGGAAGCCGAATAGGGCGGTCAGTGCGACCGGCATTCCTTTATAAGGATGCCACCCGACGAGCTTGGACATAAGGAAGCCGCCTAGAGCGATACCGAAAATGCCGATTACCAGAATAAGAACGACACTCGGCAAGTTATGCCAGACATCTTTTGGCGTTACCCCTGCCATCGTCCCGATGACGACAAAAATGATAGCAATCATCGTAATGGTAAAGGAATTTGCCTTCTCTAATGATTTTGCTTCAAATAGGCCAAGTTTCAAACCTATAACACCGATTGCAAGGCACCATAGGCTGTAGTGGATCGGAGTTACCGAACCTAGAGCAACACCGATGGATGCACCCACAAAGATGAAGAACAATTTTAATGTCGCACTGGTTGCAAGGGGACTTGCTTTTTTCTTCTTTTCTGCTTCTTCTACAGGTTCAGTGACCATCGGACGATACGTGCCGTTGTTCATTTCGGTTTGAATGACTTTGGCGTATTTTCGCATGAATGTTGCAGCGAGCGGCATGCCAAGAACACCTTGGAAAGCGACGATCAATGCGGGAATGATGACGAGACTCGATAAACCAATCTCTGTCAATTTGTCTGTCGTAATCAAAAGAGCAATAATGCCGCCGCTGATTGGGCCAATCCCTGCCACCGCGGTAGGGTAATCAAAGATCAATGGGATGATAATTAAAATTAGTATGCCTGAAAAGATAACTCCGCCAAGTGAAATTATGACGGCTTTAATTTGGCTTTTTAACAGTGAAAAAGGAATCATGGTCCCCATATGCAAAATCGCTGGCCCGATTAACAGGGCGCCGAGCGCTGGGAATTGTGCTTTATCCAACAAGTCCTTCGGGAAAATACCGAACCATGTCAGAAGGAGAAATCCTACCATTGCGGTCAACAGCATAGGAATTCGGGCTCTGGATACAATCGAAAGCCATTCACCTAGCGCAATCAACGCGAAAATGAGAGTTGTGGCGATAACTGGGTTTGATAACATAGATGTCTACCTTCTTCCGCTAAAGTAAGAGCGAATGGCGCTCACTCAATAATATGATATACAATATATCACTGAGAAAAATGATTTGTAAATAGTTTTTAGGCAATTTAATAATTTTCCTATAATGAAAACGCATACAATATTTTGCCTTCTATATGGAAGGTGTTTATAAATTTAATAAAAGAATTAGTACGCTTGGTATGCTTAAGAATAAGGGTTTGGGAGTATTTTTGAGGAATTTTCTTATCAATAGTATTGAATTTTTAGGTGGTTGTGAAAAAAGGCGTTTCAAATGCAACCCTATCCTTTGATATTGAAAAATAATATAAGAAAATAATAAAACGGAACAATGGTCGGGGGAGTGATGTAATGAAAATTTTAAATAGAGTTCGAGTAGAGAAAGCTTAGCTGCTTGGACGTATTAATTACAATTATTATAAATATTATGGTAAGGGTAGCGAACTGCCTATAAAGTAACATTCTTTAGCTTTCCAAGAGCAGGGGATTTAGGTTTTCTGAAAGTAAACAGAATTATCTTTGTTTACATTTCCGAAATATGGTAGAGTGAAGTGGGTGCTTTAAACACGGGGAATAGGGGGACGCAAGATGAGTTGGTTAAGTATTTTTGGTATGTGTATCATTCCGTTTTTTTTATTTTTCACGTACACAACGATGAAGTTTACACTGGGGAATGAATCGAAAAGTGAAAGGGGAAAAAGGATTCTCCATGCTTCCTATAAGTATTCCATCCCTGTTTTTCCGATTGGCTGGCTGTTGATTGAAGGCTATCATCGGGTAATTCAGGCGGTCGCGTTTGACATGTACCGGGAATACATGGTGATCCTAATTTTACTTTTATTTATAGCACAAGGGTTGAGTATTATAATCCTAAAAAGGACTACAGAAGTTGCGCCGGCATAGTTTCAATTAAAAAAGCGGAGAATCCTCCTGGGGATCTCCGCTTTCATTATTAGAGCTTGAACTGTCTCACCAGGCTATTCAATTCCTCGGACATCCGTGCCAATTGATCTGAGCTCGATGCCACTTCCTCCATCGAGCTGGCTGTTTGCTGAACCGAGGCGGAAGTCTCTTCGACTCCGGCAGCCGCTTCCTCGGAAACCGATGCAATTTCATCGATTTTCATATTGATTTTCCCTGTGCTTTCTACGATGTCATTTAAATTCGAGCTGACAGTCGTAATATTATCACTCATTTGGGAGACCGCTTCATTAATTTTACCAAATGTGATGCTGGTTAATTTGATCTGCTCGGATCCCGTTTCCACTTCTTTATATCCGTCCGCCAGTGCAGCTGTGACCACTTTCGTTTCCTGTTGAATGCTGCTGGCAATTCCTGAAATGTCTGAGACGGAAAGGGCAACTTGTTCTGCCAATTTCCGTACTTCATCTGCTACGACTGCGAATCCGCGGCCTTGTTCTCCTGCACGTGCCGCCTCAATCGCTGCATTGAGTGCAAGTAAATTTGTCTGCTCCGCAATATCATGGATGACAGTCACCAGTTTCGAAATTTCTCCCGTCCGGACTGCCAATCCTTCCACCTGCTCCACAGATTGACGCACGATGCTGTTAATATTATCCATTTGTTCATTGGAAGAATCCATCATTTCCTGTCCTTCTGCTGTCATCGTACGAACTGCATCCGAATGGGTTTGTACCGTTTCGCCATTATTCTCTGCCTCTTGTACTTTTCCTGAGAACATTTCCATCATGATGGCAAGATCGCTTGCATTGTTAGCCTGTGTCTCAGAGCCCGCAGCTAATTCCTGCATAGTCAGTGCAATTTGGGAAGATCCAGCTTTCACTTCATTTGCGGATTGGGTCAATTCTTCACTGTGAGAAGCGACTGTATTCGCCACTTCGTTAATCTGTTTAATAATGTCATGGACTTTACTGTTCATGTCATTCATCGCGTCTACAAGCTGGCCGACTTCATCCCTTGCAATCGTGTGAAGTGGTTCTTGCCCAATATCGCCGTCTGCAATGACGCGCATCCGTTCCGCCACGGCAATGACCGGCTTGGAAATGCTCCGAGCGGTGATAAAGGCGACTGCGATGGAAAGGAGGATAATGAGGACGGATCCAACTACGCCAATTAGGCTGGAACGGTTCCCGGAATCAATGATTTCCTTTCCGACTTCCTGCATTTTTGCTTCACTGTTATCTGCAAAGGAGTCATATCCATTTTTGATATCAGATATCTCATTGCTGACTGCTAATAGATTATTATAAGCTGCATCTTTGTTTCCTTTATCATATTCTTCAAATACCTTTGTTGTAATATATTCACGCCAAGCGACAGTCTTTTTAATTAATTGATCGAACTCCTCTGAGTCGCTAATTGAGCGAACAATTGCCTCACTCTCTTTCCCGGTTGTTGAATAACTCTCGAATAACTCTTTGTATTTCGGATCGCCTGTCAGCATATAACCTTGTGCCGATGAAATACGGCCAGACATCGATTCTGACAGCTTTTCATTGGCAATCAAGAGCTTGGCATGTTCGTTAATGATTTCATCGACATGGCGATTCGCCTGCATATTGTCTACGAAGTTAAAACCTCCGTATGCGATCAGCAGCACAATAACAATTCCGAAGCCGAAAAGTATTTTTGTTGCAATGTGTTTGAACTTCATACATTTCTTCCTTCTTTCTGGATAATAAAATCTAATAATATGAATGAATCTAGTAAACTACTAATGAAATATAGCATTTCAAAAGACCTATGTAAAGTTTAACTATTAGTTCATTTGTTGTTGAGTGGAAGTGAGAGGAACTAACTATTAGTATTGTTAAGGAATGGGTTTCATAGCGGGAAAGTAGTGTAGGCTGCTTCTGGAAGTAGATTTAATAAAAATAGAAAAAATATAGTAAAGACTTCCTTCTACCTTTTCTCTTATCATTCTCGATTAAGCAGAAGATACATCAAAAGTTACCGCATGCCCTGCAAAAAAAGAAATTTTCATCATGCATCCTGAACATTAGACAAATTAATCTGTCGAAGGAAATAGAGAAGGGGAATTTTTCTCCGAAATAGCTATGTATACCTCGTTATTTATCGCAATTTTTTGATTTAATCAATACAAAAGTTGCTGTAAAGTAAAGGAAAGAAATTGACTGGGGGAATGAGAATGCGCGGTAAAGGGATTGCTTTGTTTTTTTCAAGTATTGCTGTCACTTGTTCAGTTTTAATAATAATCAGCGCCTATCTGTTAGATGACTGGGCAAAAGCTGGATTTAATTTGCATGAAGAAGCTGCTGTGGCAGTACAGGACGAGCAATTGGACATGGGGGTATACTTAGCAAACTGGCAAGCTGAATTGAGCCATACAGGATTCACAATTGATCAAGTGGAGAAGGGGCAGGAAATTGTGAAAAAGCATTTGGGAGAAACTGATTTGACTTCTCTCGCGGGGGTTGACGGAAAATGAAAAGAACGAACTTGATTGGCTATACAAGGGGAGAGGTTTCTATCCTGTAGCCAGTCAAGTTCGTTCTTTGTTTGTTGAAATCTTTACGTTATTCAATACTCTCAATGACCGAGGTCACTTTAAATTCATTGTCATCCGTTTTGTGGCTATATTCGCGTTTAATTTCCCCAAAGCCTTCGGCAAAATAAACTCGGGAAACGGCCCCATCTTCATAAGTGTGTTCTATAATGACGACGTCTTGGAATGGCTGCAGAGGTGTATCCAGCTCCGCATCGGTGGCCGTCACTGTCCATTTATCAAACGTATCGCCTATCTCTAATGGAAATTGCAAGTACGTCCCAATAGGTTGCATGTCACGGATTGACTCTAATGTGGTGGCAACCCCTTCTGCATCGGACGGTTCCTGCTGAAGAAGGGTGATTTGATTATCGCCCAAGCGGTACGAGCGAAGCATCTCCATGCCGCCATTATCTTCATATACATTCACATGATGATCATCCAGCCATTCCGTGCGCAATGTGTAAGTTGCATACTCATTCCCATCGCCCAGAAAGTGAGCGATTGTTCCGTCCTGCAAGAAATAGTCTTTCATGTTGAGGTTCCCCGACTGAAGGGAGTCATTCTGTTCAGGACTGGACGGAACCTCTGTAGAATCCGGCGGTGTCTCTTTTGTACAAGCCATTAGCAGTAGCGGTAACAATAAAAGGAACGTAAATTTCTTCATAAAGCCTCTCCTTTTAGCGATTTGTACAAGTATACCGTGATGAATTGGCAGAATCAAAGATTAGTAGGAATGTAGTGAGCTGTTCAAGAAGTTGTGAAGTAAGGCAGGGGGATATCGTAGTAGCTATCCAAGTTCTCGGAATTTAAATATCAGAATCTGAGGAAGTAATTCAGTTGATTCCCACACCTGCACTAGCGTATCCAGCCAAAGTGGTTGCTACAGAATTGCCGATTGTAGAGATTGAAAATACCAGTAACAATCTAGTCTGTGCTGCAACGCCAATATTTAAATTTGTAGTTAGTCCACTGACAATGTTCCCGATAGAAATAGTACCTGCCAGAGTAGGTGATAGCTCGACAAACGCATTTGGAATGGGGGTGAAAATATTGTTGGGAGTTGGAGATTGGTAGAGTTGTGCCCGAACTCGAATTGAACCTAGCGCCAAAGAAACACCAGATGTGACACTGAAATAAGCAGAGATTGATGTGATTGTGCCAGCTCTCGGTACTGAGAATGCAAAATTGAGCAATGGTCCGGCGACGGTTCCGGTAAGATCAACAGATGTTCCTAGGGCGCTTAGTGTAGGACCAGAATTGCCAAAGCCAATTAAACCGCCAGTGCCGGCTACTCCGCTCGCTAAAGAAGTCAGTGACACAGGTACACCAGATGCGAATGGAATAATAGTTCCGACATTCGCAGGACCTGTGGGCCCCGTTGGTCCGGTAATCCCTTGAATACCTTGTAATCCAGTCTCCCCTGTGGGTCCCGTAGCACCGGTCGTTCCGGTAATGCCTTGTAGGCCAGTAGCGCCAGTTGGTCCAG
>NZ_BQYK01000008.1:185889-203968 GCF_023168145.1 Sporosarcina sp. NCCP-2222 | reverse complement strand
CCCATACCGAACACGGAAGTTAAGTTCTTCAGCGCCGATGGTAGTAGGGGGCTTCCCCCTGTGAGAGTAGGACGTCGCCGGGCAAAGGCCATCCCCTGTGGGGGATGGTTTTTTTGTGCTTGAATATAATAGATACCGTCAGGTATCTTTAAAGATCTTATAAGAAACACTTAATGCAAGCAGGAACCGATGGCTAGTAAAGCGGCTTTGCCGCTTTGCGATAATTTACACCGCAAGGTGCAAATTTCGCAGGGGGCTTCCCCCTGTGAGAGTAGGACGTCGCCGGGCAAAGGCCATCCCCTGTGGGGATGGTTTTTTTTTGCTCTTATAAGTTGGGTACCGGCAGGTATCACTATGGATTTTGTATTAGCCAACCTCTGTGAAGGATGGCTTTTTTATTTCTGGAACTAGATATCAATTCAAAAATGGTGTCCAGCGAGCTTGTTGGAAGGAATGGTGCACATTTTATGTTGATCAATATAAAAAGATCTGAAGATAGCATATGCTATTTTGCATTCTTACCAGACATGGATTTGGCGCATTGTCCTGTTTATTTGGCGCTTAACATGATAATTTGGCGTATGGCTGGTTTATTGGTGTTGCATCCGGGTTATTGGCGTTTAACTCGCGTTATTGGCGTGCAGCTCACGTTATTGGCGTTCAGTCCGGTTTATTGGCGTTCAGCCTGAGTTATTGGCGTTCAGCTCGGTTTATTGGCGTTCAGCTCGCGATATTGGCGTTCACCCCAGTTTATTGGCGTTCAGCCCGGTTTATTGGCGTTCAGCTCACGTTATTGGCGTTCAGCCCGGTTTATTGGCGTTCAGCTCGCGATATTGGCGTTCACCCCAGTTTATTGGCGTTCAGCCGAGGTTATTGGCTTTCCCCCCACGTTATTGGCGTTCATCCCGATTTATTGGAGTTCAACTCGAAATACTGCCGTCCCCATGATAAATTTCTCCTAAACCGGACGTGTATCTCTCCTATACAAGGGTAGAGACGGATAAGGAGAATTATGGGAGGAGGGATCGGCGTGAAAATATTCTTCATCATTTTAGTTATCAATGTGGTGTATGTTTCGTTTTTTACGATCCGCATGATTTTGACATTGAAGGGTTATCGGTATGTTGCAGCAGCGGTGAGTATGATTGAAGTGGTCATTTATATTGTCGGTCTAGGGCTGGTGCTCGATAATTTGGATAAAGTACAGAATATCATTGCGTATGCGTTAGGCTTTGGGATTGGTATTGTGACGGGCATGAAAATTGAAGAGAAGCTGGCGCTTGGTTATATTACAGTCAATGTAATTACGGCTGATATTGATCATCGGATGCCCGCTATCTTGAGAGAGAAAGGGTATGGTGTGACGGATTGGGCGGCCAATGGGTTGGAAGGCAACCGGTCGGCGATGCAGATTTTGACGCCTCGCAAGTATGAGTTGAAACTATATGATACAATTAAGCAAATTGATCCAAAAGCTTTTATTATTGCCTATGAGCCGAAGACGATTCATGGCGGCTTTTGGGTAAAGTCCATACGGAAAGGGAAATTGTCGGATGACTCGTAAGAAGACGGTTTGGTTTGAAGTCGAAGAGGGCGAAACAATTGAAGAGTGTTTAAACCGGTTAGCAGCTGTAGGGTATACTGTGGCGGGCCGGAAAGAGGAGCCTGTCTTCATGGAGAAGGATGGAGCGTATATTCCGGTACGCCAAGTAATAAAATTCAAAGGAATTCTTAAAGAATCATAATAAAAACCGAACAAAAAAGTAATTCACGCGATATATCGTTCGGTTTACATTGACGTTTCAGAATCGTCTTGTTATGATAATAGTGTAATAACACCCACATATATGCTGGAGAATCGGCTCCAGTGTCTCTACCAGGACACCGTAAATGTCCGGACTATGCGGGGAAGCGACATCCGTAAATTTGGCGAAGGTGTTTTTTTGCCAATGGGATTTTTCATCATTTTCTTTGCGATGACGTCCTCGAATGTTCCGCTTTCCATGCTATTTGGAGAGTGGATCGTTCGAGGGCTTTTTATTTTATTCTTAAGGGGGCAGATGCATTGTGAAACCGAAAGTCGGCGTCATTATGGGAAGCAAAAGTGATTGGGATACGATGAAGCATGCTTGTGATGTGTTGGATGAACTCCATGTTCCGTATGAAAAGAAAGTGGTGTCGGCCCATCGGACTCCAGATGCTATGTTCCAATATGCGGAAGAGGCAGATGGCAGGGGGATTGAAGTCATCATCGCGGGTGCCGGGGGAGCTGCACACTTGCCTGGAATGGTTGCGGCTAAGACATTGCTGCCTGTGATCGGTGTTCCTGTTCAGTCGAAGGCGCTGAATGGAATGGATTCATTGCTATCGATCGTCCAAATGCCCGGCGGGGTTCCAGTAGCTACTGTCTCGATTGGTAAAGCCGGGGCGACCAATGCTGGATTGCTGGCCGCCCAATTTCTAGCAGTTTACGACAAGGAATTAAGGGGACGGCTGGAGGAAAGGCGAAATGCCATCCGTGAGGCATCCTTGGAAAGCAGTGGTGAACTAGAATGAAAACCATTTTACCAGGTCAGACCATCGGTATTATCGGAGGAGGACAGCTGGGGCGAATGATGGCCCTGGCAGCCAAAGAAGCCGGCTTTAAGATTGCTGTGTTAGACCCCGTTATGGATTCACCGTGCGGCCAAGTGGCGGATATCCGGATTGTGGCTCCCTATAATGACGAAGTGGCACTTGAAGAACTAGGGGAAGTCAGCGATGTTGTCACGTATGAGTTTGAAAATATTGATTATGAAGGACTGAAGCGTCTTTCCCAAGATACATATATCCCGCAAGGTGCAGAACTTGTAAGGATTACGCAAAATCGCATTCATGAAAAAGCGGAGATTACTGCATCGGGTGCTCCTGTCGCTCCTTATATTGTAGCTTCCACCTATCAAGAATTAGTAGATCATATAGACAAAGTCGGTTTTCCTTGCGTTGTTAAAACCGCTGTTGGCGGCTATGACGGAAAGGGGCAGGTGAAAGTGGACTCTGCCGATGCATTGCCTGCTGCCGAATCGTTATTTACTCATTCGGCATGTATTGCGGAAGCATTCGTTCCGTTTGTTAAAGAGATTTCGGTAATTGTGCAACGGAGTGCAAATGGCGAAACGTATTGCCTGCCCATCGCAGAAAACATTCACAAGAATCATATTTTGCATGAATCCATTGTTCCGGCCAGAGTATCTGATTCCATACGGATAAAAGCAGAACAAGCAGCTCGGCTTATTGCAGATCATTTGCAGCTGGTCGGGACACTGGCAGTGGAAATGTTTGTTTTAGAGGATGGCGAGATTCTGATTAATGAGTTGGCGCCACGTCCGCATAACTCTGGCCATTACTCGATTGAAGGATGCAATATTTCGCAGTTTCATCAACATATACGTGCGATCTGCGGCTGGCCGCTGCGCGAACCGAAATTGCTGCGTCCGACCATCATGGTAAACGTCTTAGGTGAACATGTTACATCATTAAAGAAAGCAGTTACCAATTACCCTGATTGGTCAGTTCATCTCTATGGCAAAGCCGAAGCGAAAGAGAAACGGAAAATGGGGCATATCACTATTTTGACTGACAGTATCGAAACGACACTTGAGGAAATTGAACAAACTCGCATTTGGTCGTAAGTCCATCACCATTTCAAATACAATTTATTCCCATTAGGAGGAAACAGACATGACAAAGGTAAACGTATACGTAACGCTTCGCGAGAGTGTAGTAGATCCACAAGGAATTGCCGCAAAAGAGGCACTTCAAACGTTAGGTTTTAATGAAGTCCAAAATGTCCGTATTGGTAAATTGATCGAATTGGAACTGGATGGTACTGCGGCAGCTATTGAAGGCCGTGTCACAGAAATGTGTGAGAAGTTGTTGATTAATCAAGTGATTGAGGACTATCGCTTTGAAATTGGGGAGGTTGCAGGGCAATGAGATTTGCTGTACTGAAGTTCCCAGGCTCGAGTTGTGATCTCGATATGTTTCATGCGGTAAACGATATTGTCAAAGCGGATGTGGAGTGCGTATGGCATACGGAAGCGGATTTGTCTTTGTTTGATGCGGTTTTGATTCCCACCGGTGCGGCATATGGCGATTATTTGCGTCCAGGTGCCTTGGCAAAAAGTTCGGCCGTCATAAGTCAGCTTCATGAATTTGCGGCATCTGGAAAACCAATCCTCGGTGTTGGCAACGGCTTTCAGATTTTAGTAGAAGCTGGCCTGCTGCCGGGTGCGTTCCTTATGAATAAAAGCTTGAAATTCAGATCTGGCCAAGCAAAACTCGTGGTACAAAATGCAGAAACCAGCTTCACTTCCGGTTATGAAGCCGAGCAGGAGATCGCACTGCCATTCGCGCATGCGTACGGCAATTATTGCGTTAATGCAGAAACCGTTACTCAGTTAAAAGATAATAAACGAATTGTCTTCACGTATAAAGATGGCAATGAAGACGGCAGCACAGAAGCGATCGCAGGGATCTTGAATGAACAAGGCAATGTCCTAGGAATGATGCCGCTGCCTGAGCGGGCGGTGGAAGCTATCATCGGAGGAACAGACGGTCTGCCTTTATTCCAGTCAATCTTGAAAAACGGGAGTGAACAACATGTCAGCCAAGCATGAACCGACAGCGCAGCAAATCAAAGAGGAAAAATTGTATCTTCAATTGGGAATGACCGAAGAAGAATACGAGCGGGCTTGTTCTATGATTGGACGGCTCCCTAACTATACAGAAACGGGCTTGTTTTCCGCTATGTGGTCGGAGCACTGTTCCTATAAAAGTTCCAAGCCGATCCTGCGGAAGTTCCCGACAGAGGGTGCGCGAGTATTGCAAGGACCTGGCGAAGGGGCTGGCATAGTCGACATCGGGGACAACCAGGCGGTCGTGTTTAAGCTTGAATCCCATAACTCTCCTTCTGCGATTGAACCGTTCATCGGAGCGGCAACGGGGGCAGGCGGCATTATCCGCGACGTCTTCTCCATGGGAGCCCGGCCAGTCGCGCTTGTGAATTCCATGCGTTTTGGCGATTTGACGGACGAGCGGGACCGTTATTTATTCGAAGAAGCAGTTGCCGGTATAGCAAGTTACGGTAATATTATCGGCATTCCGACCATTGCAGGGGAAGTGCAATTTGATAACAGCTATTCCAAGCGTCCTCTCGTCAACGCGATGGCAGTCGGATTATTGAATCATGAAGATATCCAAAAAGGCGTGGCATCTGGAGTCGGCAATACAGTGATGTATGTTGGTGCTAAAACGGGTAGAGATGGTATTAACGGGGCGACTATGTCCTCGGCGGAAGTAAAAGTGGAGGAAAAGGCGGAACTTCCGGTTATGCAGGCGGGGGACCCTTATCTAGAGAAGCTTCTCATGGAAGCCTGCTTGGAGCTCGTGAAATCGGATGCGCTAATTGGTATTCAGGACATGGGGGCTGCTGGATTAACTTCTTCTTCAGCTGAAATGGCTTCCAAAGCAGGCTACGGGGTGGAAATGAACTTAGATTTAGTGCCGCAAAGAGAAGAAGGTATGACGCCGTATGAGATGATGCTTTCTGAATCACAAGAGCGCATGCTCGTTGTCGTGAAGCAAGGACGTGAGCAGGAAATCATTGATCTGTTCACGAAGTATGGCTTGGAAGCAGTCGCTATCGGTAAGGTGACAGACGACAAGATGCTTCGGCTTTTCCATAAAGGAGAAGTGGTTGCCGAGGTTTCCGCCGATGCGCTTGCGGAAGATGCACCAGTCTACCATAAAAAGTCCGAAGAGCCGGCCTATTTTAAAGAATACCAAGCAATGGAAGACGCGGAGCCTTCAGTTGAGAGTTTGAAGGAAACGCTTATCGCTTTGTTGCAGCGTCCGACAATTGCTTCGAAAGAATGGGTCTATAACCAATTTGATACGCAGGCACGGACAAATACGGTTGTAGCACCTGGTTCATCTTCTGGCGTCATCCGGGTTAGGGGAACGAATAAAGGCCTTGCGATGACTGCTGATTGTAATTCACGCTACATCTATTTGGACCCGGAAATGGGAGGCAAAATTGCAGTGGCAGAAGCAGCGCGTAATTTAGTCTGCTCGGGTGCGGAACCAATCGCTGCTACAGATTGCTTGAACTTTGGCAGTCCGGATAAACCAGAAGTGTTCTGGCAGATTGAAAAGTCTGCGGACGGCATATCAGAGGCTTGCAGCACGTTAAATGCACCGATTATCGGCGGTAATGTGTCCATGTCGAATGAAGTGAATGGGGTGCCAGTTTATCCTACACCGACAATAGGAATGGTTGGTATTGTACACAATCTAGTAGACGTGACGACGACTGTTTTTAAACAAGCAGGGGATCAAATTTATCTAATCGGCGAAACAGCGACCGAATTTGGGGGCAGTGAGCTTCAGCAAATGCTCCATGGGAAAATCTCAGGTAAAGCGCCAGCTATTGATTTGGAAGTGGAAGCGCGACGCCAACAAGAATTACTTTCCGCTATCCAAGGCGGACTTGTACAGTCTGCGACGGATTTGTCAGAAGGCGGGCTTGCCATCGCTCTTTGTGAGAAGGCGTTTGGTGCCGGAGGTCTTGGTGCAGATGTAAAAGTTACAGGCTCTGCTGTGAGCGCGTTATTTAGTGAAACACAATCTCGTTTCCTAGTAACTGTTAAAGCTGAGAATGCGAAGGCTTTTGAAAGAGAAGTAGCGTCTGCTGTTACCATTGGAGTTGTGACAGATACCGGAAAGATTGTCATCAAAGATGAAGCGGGTGATTCGTTGATTGATGGAACAGTGGAAGAATTCCAGTCCGCTTGGAAAGGGGCTATTCCATGCTTGCTGAACTGCGAGGGCTAAACGAAGAATGCGGCATATTCGGCATCTGGGGGCATGAAGATGCTGCGCAGATTACGTATTATGGCCTTCACGCCCTTCAGCACCGCGGGCAGGAAGGTGCTGGCATTGTATCGAAAGATGGTAAAGGTCTTCATGTTGTGAAAGGTGAAGGACTTGTAAATGAAGTCTTTTCTGATGGGAAATTAAAAGCTTTAACGGGGCATACAGCCATTGGCCAAGTACGGTATACGACGGAAGAAGGGCGAGGGGCGGAAAACGTCCAGCCGCTCGTCTTCCGATCCACTACTGGCAGCATGGCGATTGCCCACAACGGCAATTTGGTCAATGCCAAAGATTTAAAAGAGAACCTGGAAAAGCTGGGGAGTATTTTTCAAACGACGTCAGATACGGAAGTGCTCGCTCATCTTATCAAGCGGAGCAGCAGCGGGTCGCTGACGCAGCGTGATCGGGTGAAAAAGGCGCTCTCTATGTTGAAAGGTGCATTTGCATTCGTTGTCCTGACGGAAGAAGGGTTGATGGTGGCACAGGATCCGAACGGTTTGCGCCCCTTATCCCTTGGTAAGCTCGGGGATGCCTGGGTGGTCGCTTCGGAAACGTGCGCGTTTGATTTGATTGGCGCCGAACATGTTCGCTCGGTCATGCCGGGAGAACTGCTCATTATTAATGACAGCGGCTGTTACTCGGATCAGTATGCGGAACCGGCGGAACGAGCGATCTGTTCCATGGAGTATGTTTATTTCTCGCGTCCTGATTCTGACATCGATGGCATCAATATTCATATGGCTCGGAAACGGTGCGGCAAGCAGCTGGCCAGAGAAGTGAGCATTGACGCAGATGTAGTGACAGGTGTACCCGATTCAAGCATCTCTGCCGCAATCGGTTTCTCGGAAGTAAGCGGGATACCATATGAGTTAGGGTTAATCAAAAACCGCTACGTAGGCCGGACGTTCATACAGCCGACGCAATCAATGCGCGAACGCGGCGTTAAAATGAAGCTCTCGCCTGTCCATCAAGTCGTTGCTGGAAAGCGTGTCGTCATGGTGGATGATTCGATCGTAAGAGGGACGACATCCAAGCGGATCGTCAACATGCTGAAGGAAGCGGGCGCTTTAGAGGTCCATGTCGTTATCGCGGCTCCTCCGCTCGTCAGTCCCTGTTTTTACGGCGTAGATATTAGCACGGATTCGGAATTAATCGCAACAGGCCGTTCGGTTGAAGAAATACGGGAACTGATCAATGCAGACTCGCTTACCTTCCTCTCGAAAGAAGGCATGCTAAATGCTATTGGCCGTTCCGGTGAAATGAAAAATTGTGGACAATGCTTGGCCTGCTTCACTGGGGAGTACCCGACTGAAATCTATGCGGATACTGTATTGCCGCATGAAAAAGAGATCGTACGATAAGGAGGCTTTACCTATGTCAAAGGCGTATGAGTCTGCCGGCGTTAATATCGAGGCAGGTTATGAGTCGGTGGAACGGATGAAATCGCATGTTGCACGTACAGCGCGTGCAGGAGTAGCTGGAACGTTCGGTGGTTTTGGCGGGATGTTCGATTTGTCTGCATTACAATTCAAGGAACCTGTTCTCGTGTCGGGTACCGACGGCGTAGGAACAAAATTGAAGCTTGCGTTTTTGGCGGATCGGCATGATACGATCGGCATCGATTGTGTCGCCATGTGTGTCAACGATATTGTTGCACAGGGCGCAGAGCCGCTTTATTTCCTCGATTACATTGCGCTTGGCAAAGCAGTGCCCGAAAAGGTGGAAGCGATTGTCAAAGGGATTGCAGATGGATGTGTTCAGGCGGGAGTAGCATTAATTGGCGGTGAAACGGCTGAGATGCCGGGGCTATATGATATCGATGAATACGATTTAGCAGGCTTTGCAGTCGGTGCTTGTGAGAAAAGCAATATTGTAACAGGTGATAAAGTGGCAATTGGTGATGTCCTCGTTGGGATTGCTTCCAGCGGAATTCATTCGAATGGCTATTCGCTCGTGCGTAAGATTGTGCTGGATGAGCAAGGGTATGAGCTGGATCAATATATTGCAGGGTATGAAGAACTCGGCAAAGTTGGAACAGCCCTTTTGGAACCGACAAAAATTTATGCAAAGCCGGTTATGCAAATGCATGGAGAGTTAGAAATTCATGCGATGGGCCATATTACTGGCGGCGGCTTCTATGAGAATTTGCCGCGGATGTTCAAGAGTGGTTTTGGTGTGGAAATTAAACTCGGCTCCTGGCCGGTATTGCCAGTCTTTAAAATGCTGAAGGAAAAAGGCAAATTGGAAGACCGCGATCTGTACAGTGTCTTCAACATGGGTATTGGTTTCGTTGTCGCAATGCCGGCTGAACAGGCAAAGAGGGCCATCCAGATTGCAGCAGAGCATGGGGAAGAGGCATATGTCATCGGCCAGGTCGTGGAAGGCAAAGGAGTCAAGTTCATCGGGGAGCACGATGGGAGCTTAGATCAATGAGGAAGCAACGAATTGCCATCTTCGCTTCGGGCAGAGGCAGTAACTTTGCCGCCCTGGAAAACGCATGCAGAGAAGGAGAATTGCCAGCGGAAATCGCTGTTGTCATTACAGACCGGCCGGCGGCATTTGTCGTGGAACGGGCGAAACAGGCGGGTGTGCGAGTGGTCGCGTTCGAACCAAAAGCATTTCCGTCCAAGCAGCAGTACGAGGAAACCATTCTCCTTACATTGCGGGAGGAACGAGTGGATTGGATTGTTCTGGCGGGATACATGCGCCTCATTGGGCCAGTATTGCTAACTGCCTATCCATCTCGCATTCTTAATATCCATCCATCCCTTCTTCCTTCTTTCCCAGGAAAGGACGCCATTGGCCAAGCAGTAGACCATGGCGTCAAAGTAACGGGCGTTACGGTTCATTTGGTGGATGAAGGTATGGACACCGGGCCGATTCTTGCCCAGCAGGCCATAGATGTCGTGGAAGGGGATAAAGAACAGACAGCCCTCGCGATTCATGCGGTGGAACACGAATTATATAAAACTGTGTTGCAAAAACTTCTCTTGCGGAAGGGCAGCAAGCAGTGAATTGATTAGATTAACGAGAAGAGAAACCGGTGTCATACCGGTTTTATTTATATAAACGGAGGGGAAATTCTTGAAAAAACGCGCATTGCTTAGCGTTTCGGATAAAAGTGGGGTTCTGGAGTTTGCTCAATCCTTAGAAGCGTTGGGATATGAAATTTTATCGACTGGCGGTACGATGAAGCATTTGAAGGAAAACGGTGTAGCAGTGACAGCCGTCGACGAAGTGACCGGGTTTCCGGAAATCATGGAAGGCCGCGTGAAGACGCTGAACCCGATGATCCATGGAGGTCTCCTTGCAAAACGGAATGATTCAGGCCATGTAGCTCAAATGGAGGAGCATGGCATACAGCCGATCGATATTGTCTGTGTGAATCTCTATCCTTTCAAAGAGACGATTTCAAAACCTGGCGTGACAGTTGAAGAAGCGATTGAAAACATCGATATCGGTGGTCCGGCAATGCTGAGAGCTTCCGCAAAAAACCATGCTTTCGTAACGGTTATAGTGGATGCAGCAGATTATGAAGCTGTTCTCTCAGAATTGCAGACACAGGGAGAAACGACACAAGAAACAAGAAGACGTCTTGCCGCAAAAGTATTCCGTCATACCGCCGCGTACGACGCGCTTATTTCAGGTTATTTAACGGAACTCACTGGAGAAGAGTTCCCAGAGCAGGTGACGTATACATACGAATTGAAGCAGCCGCTCCGTTATGGGGAAAACCCACATCAGAAAGCTGCTTTTTACAGTCGTCCACTCGGTTCCGATTTTTCAATTGCCAACGCCACACAATTGCACGGTAAAGAGCTTTCCTATAACAATATCCAAGATGCTAACGCAGCCATTCAGATTGTGAAGGAATTCAATCGTCCGGCAGCAGTTGCTGTAAAACATATGAATCCATGTGGAGTAGGAACTGGCGATTGTATCGCGAAAGCTTTCACGAAAGCTTACGAAGCAGATCCCGTTTCCATCTTTGGGGGGATTGTGGCGCTAAATCGTGAAGTGGATGAAGAGACAGCGACGCAGCTAGCTGGAATTTTTCTCGAAATTATCATCTCACCTTCGTTTACGGACGAGGCAATCAATACGCTGATGAAAAAGAAGAATGTTCGCCTATTGACGATTCCATTTGACCAAGCGAAAAAAGACACATGGAACACAGTCTCTGTCGAAGGCGGATTGCTCATGCAGGAACCGGATGCACTCGGTTTTGACGATGCAGATATCCGGGTTGCGACCGATCGGGAACCGACAGAAGCGGAATGGGCAGCTATGCGAATGGGCTGGGCGGTTGTGAAACATGTGAAATCCAATGCGATTGTCATTGCCGATCCCGACAGAACTCTTGGTGTCGGAGCAGGCCAAATGAATCGCGTCGGTGCTGCGCAGATCGCATTATCCCAAGCAGGTGAGCTTGCAAAGGGTGCGGCACTCGCCTCGGATGCGTTTTTCCCAATGGACGATACAGTCGAAGCAGCTGCCAAGGCCGGAATCACCGCAATTATTCAGCCGGGCGGATCGGTAAAAGATGAAGACTCCATCCGTAAAGCAAATGAATATGGGATCGCCATGGTATTCACAGGCATTCGTCATTTCAAACATTGAGGAGGATACGAGAATGAAAGTACTTGTGATCGGGAGCGGGGGGCGTGAACACGCCATTGCCCGGCAGTTTGCCAGTTCTCCTTCTGTTTCTGCGGTGTTTGTCGCCCCGGGAAATGATGGCATGAAGCAGGAAGTGACATGTGTTCCAATTGGCGTTCTTGAGTTTGATCGTCTTGCGGACTTTGCACGGGACAATCGGATCGATCTGACCTTCGTCGGGCCAGAGCAGCCTCTCGCGGAAGGTATTGTGGATTACTTCTTGGAAAAAGGACTGGCCATTTTCGGGCCGACACAGGCAGCAGCCCAGTTGGAAGGCAGCAAGTCCTTTGCCAAGGAACTGATGAAACAATATGGCATTCCAACGGCTTCCTACGGTACGTTTACGGATGCGGATCGGGCAAAAGCTTTCATCCACGAGCAAGGGGCTCCGATTGTTATTAAAGCGGATGGGTTAGCAGCCGGAAAAGGTGTCGTCGTAGCGATGACGCTAGAGGAAGCGCTCGAAGCGGTGGACGATATGATTGGCAATCAAAAATTTGGTGACTCCTCATCCAGGATTGTCATTGAAGAATTTTTGGAAGGTGAAGAATTTTCCTTCATGTCGTTTGTCCATGCCAGCAAGATCTATCCTATGCCGATTGCGCAAGATCATAAGCGGGCGTTCGACGGAGATAAAGGGCCGAATACTGGCGGGATGGGTGCGTATTCCCCGGTTCCTCAGATTAGCCCCGGCGTAATTGATACAGCCTATGATCAAGTGGTCATTCCAACAGTTGAAGCGATGGCCCAAGAAGGCAACCCTTTTACGGGCATCCTTTACGCTGGATTAATTTTGACGAAGGAAGGGCCAAAGGTAATTGAATTCAACGCACGTTTCGGCGATCCGGAAACGCAAGTCGTCCTTCCTCGTATGGATACCGATTTCGGGGAATTTATGTGTGCGCTCATGGCAGAGGAAGAGTATGAGTTGAAATGGAACAAGCAGGAGATGCTTGGGGTGGTTGTCGCTTCAGATGGTTATCCGGGAGAGGTTCAGCAAGGTGCCAATTTACCGGATCTAACCAATGTAGACAAGAATGGGGCAGTCGTCTTTCACGCGGGCACTAAGCTTTCTGGGGATGCCTTTATCGGCAATGGAGGCAGGGTGCTTTTGATTGCCGCCAAAGCGGATACACTGAAAGAAGCACAGGAAGAAGTATATAAGACATTAGCAAAGCATGAATGGAATGGCTTTTTCTACCGGACGGACATCGGCTGGCGTGCCATTCAATAATAAAGTAAAAACTGCACCCAACGAACAAGTGAAGGTGCAGTTTTTTATTCTGTGACGCCAGTACTTTTTAAATGGATTTTCATGACCACATCAAATTCGATGTCTGGATACGCTTCTTCCCATAACTTATAAGGGTCCGATGAGTGAAGTCTCATAGTACGATAACGCAATCCAAAACCAAATGGATCTAACTGTTCCTTCTGTAATTTCATTACTAACTCATGAACTTTAGATTTTAATGCATGCTCGGCGAGATTACTGTAGTATGGGAGTTTCTTTGGTGACAGAGGTTTATTGGACTCACCGATAAAACCGACTTTATTTATAGTCAGCACGACTTTGGATGGTCGGCCATCATCAGAGAGAATCTTAAACTTTGTATCAATCTTGTCAATATTTAGCAATAATTGCAATCCATCCTCTTTCACTTTATAAGAAAAACCGGATGCATTATGAACGAGTGAATTGTATTGTTTCGTTAAGATAGAATCAAGTTCTAAAGTTTTACCCTTCTCTCCGACGACAATTGATTTATTGACTATGAGTTCACTTTTATCTTCATTCGTCTCCATGATCGGTAACACAGGATCTATTCCTTTTGAAAAATAATCTCTTCTGAACTCGAATAGATAGCAGGTAACTATAAATGGACTTTCTGTTCCGGTTCCACCGAAAAAGTTGAAAAAGGAAATAGAGGCAGGTGCTTCAGTGTTAGGTTCTACTTTTAGGATGGTTTCCGCGGAAGGTCGGGCCGCAGTGACGTAGGAAATCATTTGTAAATCACCTCGACGGACGAAGTAATTCATAAATTCCTGCAAGTCGCCTTTCAACAGCTCTTCGTTTACGACAATTGTCTTCATATGGCCGAACTCTAATACTTTGTCCACATGAGTCTCCAATATCCGGATCGCTTCCCCTACCGTTTCCCCTTCTTCAGATAGATAGGCAAACGTCGGACTAGATGCTTGTTTTATGGCGCCGAATGGAATAGCGATTTTCAATGTTACTTTGAATCCCTTATCCAATTTTTCTGCAGGATCAATCCCGATGACTGACACAAATAAACGCCGGTCGATATCCTTAAATGCACAAGCAGATAAGATTGTACTGGACAGGAGTACTAATACAAGAATACAGCGTTTCATTCGGCTGGCTTTACCCATGTTTTTTAGCACCTCGTTTTATTAACAGAAGTGAAGCGATTAGCACGGCTGTGAAAAGAGGCATTTGGTTAAAGAAGTACTTGCCAACAAGGAAGAGCTGATATTCGGTCATGCGTCCTGCCACAATAAAGGTAATTCCCCAAAATAAGATAATCCATAAATAAGGATTTAAGTCCTTTCCCTTGATTATCAGTTTTTTTGTTCGATATACTGCTTCAAGCAGCTTCTGTGCAACATGCCAATGGATGGTTATATTCAAAAAGCTAAGAGATAGGAAAATGAGCAGGAAAATGAAGATAAACCTTTCAATTAGCCCATACTTCAACCGAACTGAGTCGCTTGTCAAAATCCAAGGATATTGGAGTTTATCAGACAATCCAAATCCGATGTAACCCATAGGAATGAAGTAAGTTGTGAACAAAGTCAAACCACCTATAAGAAAGATAATGAGCAATTGTTTTAATCCCATATTTACTTTTGTAATCAGGTACTTGTTAAAAATGACAATATTAACGATTCCGATCATAGGGTATAATGCTGCTGCTACAGCAGAATAATTGGGCCAGTTGTTTACGTAAGTTAAAGCGACTTTTACATAGTCCCAATCCATTGACTGATCAAAATACACTTTTGCAATTAAGAAAAGTACAATTGGGATATTCAATATCAAAATTATCTCCAATGAATTCAAGAGGCTATTGGTTTTCATTAAAATTCCGTATGAAACAAGAAAGACAAACGAAGAAACGATGATATAAGAAGACATTTCAGGTGTTAAAAAGCGTTTTAACAACAAGGTGAATGTTGAAATTGATAATAAGCCTGCGATAAACCAGTTGGCAGATAGGTAAAGCAATACTGGTTTATTCAACCACTTTGGTGTATATAATTGAAGCAGTTCAGGCAGGCTGCGTCCTGGATAGGGCTTGAATGCATTTATGATCATCCAATTTAACGCTACGCCAATGATTAAAGCCAGAGCTATTGATGTAACGGCGCCCCGTTCACTAAAGTCCATTAAAATTTTTGGCACTTCCACGACAATATTCGCAATCAAATTGAGAATGATGAAGTAATAAAGAAAGCGATTCATTTCTCACCAATCCCCAATTCCTTTTTCCGGTTTTTCCACCCAAACTTCAAATAAGCAACCCCAAAGCTTTCTTTGTTAGCCAAGAAGAGAACGATACCCAAAAGACCAATCGCTAACCCGGTTAGTCCGAAGAATGTCGTATATAGAAGTAGGATGAATCGCAGGCCCCTTACCGCAAAGCCCAGTTCATTGATTGGGATGACAAAAGTGGAAACTGCAACGAGAGATACCACGATGATCATAATATTAGATGTTAGGGCCGCTTCTACAGCAGCAGTTCCTAAAATAAGACCTCCTACTGTTGTAGCGGTCGCACTAATAGCGGTTGGAAGCCGGATACTCGCTTCTGTGAGAAACTCAATGAATATGAGCATAAAAAAAACTTCAATATAAGATGGATACGGAACGCCTATGCGGCTCGCTGCCACAGTCAAGGCCAGTTCGGTTCGAAAGACATCAGGTGTATATGACGTGACGCCTACATACAGGGCTGGCAGTGCGATACAGGCAAATAATCCACTATAGCGCAAAAATAAGGTGAGTAAAGAAATCCAATAGCCGTGATATAAATCCTCCATAGATATCATGAAATCGAAAAAAACAGCCGGTGCAATGACAGCATGCGGGCTTCCATCCACCAGAATGATAATTTTCCCGGAGGAGATATTATAGATAAGGCGGTCTGGCCGTTCTGTCAGCATGCAAGAGGGAAATAAAGATTTCTTATTGCCATTCAAATATAATTGCAAGTCTCCAGAAGATAAAATAAGTGGGAAGTCCAAGTTTTTCAGGCGCTTCTTGATTAATTGAAGCGCTCTCGGATTGACTAGTACTTTGTCAAAGACAAGTGCAATTTCACGATTCGATTGATCCTTCAGCTGCATGGTGTCAAAAACTAGGGAAGGCTGATGGTACCGCTGCCTTATGACATTCATACTTACTTCTATACTTTCGCTCAGACCTAATTGAGCGCCGTGAATAGTCGGTTCTAAAGTGATTTGTTGAACTTCATCGAATCCTACATGCCGTATTTCGAGCAAAAAGTAGTGTTCTTGAACCGCGACGAGTACATGTCCTCTAGTTAAGTCGATAAGAAGGGAGTGATCGTCAGCCAACTCTTTTTTATTCGGAGCCGAATCAAGATAACTGGAGTAAATATCGATGGAAGCCGTTTCGTAAAATGGTTTCACGACTGTTTTATGAAGAACAGTTTCATCAACCGCACTTTTTAAATAAAGTATATAGGCTTGCTTACCTTCTACATGTAATGTTGTTTGAACGATATCCTTGGTAGGGGAAAGCTGCTGTGCCAGCCTAAACAATAATTCAGGTGTTTGCTGATTTTCTGAAGATGATTCCATTACTCATCACTCCCATCCAACAGATCCTGTTAGATAGGGTATCCAATAATTCGCAAATCATTCATTTTTGGACTACTCGGCATGACACACCCAGCAGCCGAAAAATGCATTTTGAAGAAACTTTGTTGGGGTTCCGAAACCTGTTTTATGTAATAGATTCTTCAATGTAGTTTCGGAAACAAGTGAAAGGGAGCGAACGCTTTCCTCCATTACATTAATTTCTTCCCGGGACAGTTCGGTCGTCTCTAGCCAATACACCTTCCAAAGATTCACCAGTCCGTCGAACTCGTCATCAGATCCTTGCCGGTACATCGCAGCCAAGATGAAAGGCGACCCGGGCTTTAACCGTTTCCGTATGGATCGGAGCAATTCTTCTTTCTCCTGTTCATCGGGAATAAAATGAAGGACAAGCAGACAGGTAGCTGCATCGAAGAGTTCAATTTCCTCCACCTTATCCACTGACCCTTTAACAAAACGAACGCGTTCCAAGATACCAAGAGCAGTAGCCTTGCGAGCCGCCAGTTCGAGCATTTCCCTTGATGGATCTACGGCTGTGAAATACCAATTCGGATATTGGGGACCGAAGAACTCCAGTTCATTACCACCGCCTGCTCCGGCGAGAAGTATTTCAGCATTGTCTCCAATAGAGTGATGCAAGTAGGCGCGGGCTAATTTGAACATTGCATCATAGGCGGGGAAGGTTCTTCGGATGCCGCGGTCATATTCTGTGGCCATCTCATGGTTGAATTCCATCTGTCTTATCATCCTTTGCTTATCATAATCCGGCGTTTGCCGGTCTAGTACACTTCGCTCCGCATCTCCCATTTCCTTCAAAATTCTTGAATAAATACAAGAACGCTCTATGTTTCAAGAGACTGCTATGCTACGATAAAAACAGCACTATTTTGAAAAAGGGGACCAATACGATGTGGAACCAGAAAGAAATCTTCGAACAGATTGAGATAATTGATGGTAAAAAGGCGCCGACACTGGTCATTCAGAATGCAACCTATTTACACTCCATATTTAAGAAGTGGATGACGGGCAATATTTGGATTTTGCAAGATCGTATTATCTACACAGGACCGAAAATGCCCGCTCAGCTCGAAGGGACAGAAATCGTTGATGCTACAGGAAAACGAATTGTGCCTGGTTATATCGAGCCGCACGTCCATCCGTTCCAGTTGTACAACCCAGAAACATTTGCCCAATATGCAGGCCGGCTCGGGACGACAACATTCCTGGCGGATAATTTGACTTTTTTCATGATGCTCGGCAATGAAAAGGCTTTCAAGGTTTTGGACCAATTAAACGAGCTGCCGTTTACGTTTTACTGGTGGGCACGTTTTGATTCGCAAACCGTGCTGCGTCATGAAAAAGAGGTTTTCAACATACATGATATTAAGGAATGGATCTCGCGAAAAGATGTACTCATGGGAGGGGAATTGACTGGGTGGCCTCGATTGCTGAATGGCGACGAAGCGATGCTGGAAGCAATGGATGCCTCCAAACAGGCAGGGAAAAAAGTCGAAGGCCATTTCCCAGGCGCTTCAGACAGGACATTAGCCCGCATGAAGTTGCTCGGTACAGATGGCGATCATGAAGCAATGACAGCCGAGGAGGTGGAACGGCGTTTACTGCAAGGTTATGCCGT
>NZ_BQYK01000008.1:175954-185771 GCF_023168145.1 Sporosarcina sp. NCCP-2222 | reverse complement strand
CATGTGGATGGCGTGATGGACAAGTGCATACAGGTAGCGCTCGATGCGGGAGTCTTGCCAGTTGATGCCTATTTAATGGCATCTTATAATGTCGCCCGCTACTACGGAATTGATGATATCCAGGGAGTTATTGCGACAGGAAGGTATGCAACGTTGAATTTCCTTGAAGAGGAAACGAAACCGGTTCCGACCGATGTGTTGTCCAAAGGCGTTTGGCTCCTTCGTGACAATCAACCGGTGTGCAGCTTCAACAAAGTGGACTGGTCGATCATTCCAGAGTTCCATCCATCATTTGATTTGACGGAAGGAGATTTTGCGGAGTTTCCGCAAGTTGGCATTGAAATGGTGAACGATGTCATTACCAAACCATATGAATCAAATCTGGAGGTCACTGCAGATGTATTAGCATCAGGCAATGATGAAAGCTTCCTGATGCTTGTCGACCGACAAGGTAAATGGCGTGTTAATACACTCATAAAAGGGTTTGCCACAGGCGTCCAAGGAATGGCCTCTTCCTATTCGAACACAGGGGATATCATCTTGATCGGGAAGGACAAGCAAGCCATGTTACGGGCATTTATGGAAATGAAGAAGATGGGAGGCGGCATGGTCCTCATCGAAGATGGACAAGTTGCCGCATCTATTCCGCTGCCTATCGGCGGAGGGTTATCTGCAGAAGATGTAGACGTGTTGATCAGCCAAGAGAAAGAATTGAAGGAGGCACTTGCAGAGCGGGGCTACTGTTTCGGGGATGCAGTGTATACATTCCTATTTTTGCAATCGACCCATTTGCCATATGTCAGGGTGACGCAAAACGGGTTATTCAATGTATTGAAAAATAAAGTGATCTTTCCGGCGACCGGAAGATAGGGGGCAATGATGAAAGGGAAAAAGAGAATATGGCTGTTGTTCATGGCGGCTTTCATGCTGCTGATCGTCTCCGCTTGCTCAAAAAAAGATAAAGTAGAAGCGGAGCAACCAGAACCAAGTGATATCGAAGAAGAAGTGATTCAGGAAGAAGAAGCAGTTGACGAGCCAGATGAGGATGCAGAAGGAGCCTTGCTGTATCAGTCTCCGTTTACAGGTGAATTGCAGGAAGAAAAACAATGGCGCCGGCCCATTTTGGCAACAATCAACAACCATCCGCTGGCCAGACCGCAATCCGGGATCAGCGAAGCGGATATGATTTTCGAATTTTTGGCGGAAGGAAATGTGACAAGGTACCTGGCTTTATTCCAAAGTGAACTGCCAGAGCAGGTGGGGCCAATCCGCAGTGCACGCGATTATTTCATTTACATGGCGAAAGGGATGGACGCTTTCTATATTGCGCACGGTTATAGTCCGGATGCACAAAAATTGCTGACCAGCCGTTATGTCGATCATATCAATGGCATGCAGTATGATGGGACACTGTTCAAACGATCGAAGGAACGGCGCGCACCGCACAATTCCTATATTTCCGGAGAGCATATTGTCGAGGCCATGGATAAAATGAGCGGGCATGAATCCATCGAGAAGATGCCGTCCCTTGCGTTCCACGATTCCGTAGAAAGTGCTAAAATAGGAGATACCGCATCGGAACTTGTCGTGCGTTTCAGTACCAATCAGGACTTTATCAGCACTTTTACGTACCAACCTGAAGAGGGGACGTATAAACGCTCTGTAAAAGGAACTGTTACGATTGATAAGGAAAACGGAGAGCAAATCGAAGTATCCAATGTCCTCGTATTCGAAGCCCCGCATCGGACAATTGACAGTGTCGGAAGACAAGCGGTCGATTTGGAGGCAGGCGGCAAAGCGATTTTATTTCAAGCGGGGATTGTGAAAGAGATTGAATGGAAAAATATTGACGGTTTCCTGACGCCGGTTGAGAATGGGGTGCCTGTTGAGCTGGTACCTGGTAAAACGTGGATTAACATCATTCCAACTACATCAGGAATCGCAAAAGCTGTCACCTATACGCCGTAAGCAGATTGCTTATGGATTGATTGGCACAGAAAAAATCGATTGAAACGGGGGAGACAAATTGCAAATCGATAAAATACGCGGTCCACAGACAGACCAGTTGTTCAAGGCGATTTTGGAACTGAAGGATCTAGAAGAATGCTACTCCTTTTTCGATGATCTCTGTACAATGAGTGAAATTCAGTCAATGGCGCAGCGGCTGGAAGTGGCCCATATGCTGAAGTTAAAAAGAACTTATGACCGGATTCAAGGTGAAACGGGAGCGAGCACTGCAACCATTTCCAGAGTCCGTCGCTGTGTCGATTATGGGTCGGACGGCTATAATACTGTTTTGGGAAGACTTTATCCTGAATTGGAAGATGGCGACGAAAGCAGTAAATGAGCCAAGTCACTTCAACTGAATAACATTTTTAGAAAGGACGGAGCGAGGATTCCGTCCTTTTTTTTGGTATACTAAAAGAACGTACATAAAAGGGACAAGGTGGTTGAACATGGATTATAGAACTTGGCGACATGCCTTTAAGCTGGATCCTGCGAAATCGGTGACGGACGAACAATTAGAGCGGATTGCGGAATCAGGTACAGACGGTCTTATTGTCGGAGGCACCGATCATGTGACATTGGAGAATGTGCTGGATTTGCTCGCAAGAATCAGACGCTATTCCGTTCCTGTTGCACTTGAAGTGTCAACGGTCGATTCAGTAACGCCTGGGTTTGATTATTATTTCATCCCCACTGTGCTGAACTCCACGAAAGCGGAATGGATCAATGGCATCCATCATGCGGCGCTGCGCGAATATGGCCACATGATGAATTGGGATGAAATTCTGACAGAAGGCTACTGCATCATGAATCCCGAATGCAAAGCAGCCGAGCTGACTGGCGTCTCTGCGATTCCAGATGAAGACGATGTCATTGCCTATGCCCGCATGGCAGAGCATCTCTTTCATATGCCAGTTTTTTACTTGGAATACAGCGGTACGTTTGGCGATCCAGACGTGGTGCGATCTGTTTCCCGGATCCTGGAATCGACCAAGCTGTTTTACGGCGGCGGGATTAAAAATGCAGGGCAGGCACGCCAAATGGCTGCATACGCTCATACGGTCATCGTTGGCAATGTCCTCTACGAAAACTTGGATGCTGCACTTGAGACAGTGGAAGCTGTCAAGAAAACGCCCCATGAAGGATAAAACGGTGTATAATGAAGAACAGATGTTCCTCGAAAGGTGTGGATGAAATGAATAGAATCGCTCAAAATCTGCTGGACGGCATGAATCCGGAGCAAGCACGGGCCGTCAAGAAGACGGAAGGGCCATTGCTTATCATGGCGGGGGCGGGTTCTGGAAAGACGCGAGTGCTGACGCATCGGATTGCGTACCTCGTCGTGGAGAAGGACGTCTATCCTTCCAACATACTCGCCATTACATTTACAAATAAAGCGGCGCGTGAAATGCGTGAGCGGATCGACGGTCTGCTTGGTGCAGGCTCGGGTGAACGGATGTGGGTGTCCACGTTCCACTCGATGTGCGTACGGATTTTACGCCGTGATATCGACCGAATCGGCATCGCCAAATCGTTTTCCATTCTCGATGCCTCAGATCAGCTGACGGTCATTAAAAACGTATTGAAAGAACGAAATATTGATCCAAAGCAATATGATCCGCGTTCCATGTTAAACGCAATCAGCTCCGCGAAAAATGAATGTATTGATGCCGAAACGTTCAAAGGGCAAATCAATTCATTCAATCCGTACGAGAAGGTAGTGGCCGATGTCTATGAAGGCTACTCCAAAAAGCTGCGCCAAAATCAGTCGCTCGATTTTGATGATCTGATTATGATGACCCTCAAATTGTTTGAAAGAGTCCCGGAAGTCCTCGAGTATTATCAAAACAAATTCCAATACATTCATGTGGATGAATACCAAGATACAAACAATGCGCAATATCGTCTCGTCAACATGCTGGCATCCAAGTTCCGGAATCTTTGCGTTGTCGGGGATTCAGACCAATCCATTTATAGATGGAGGGGAGCGGATATCGGAAATATCCTTTCTTTTGAAAAGGATTATCCGGATGCGACAGTCATCATGCTGGAACAAAACTACAGATCGACGAAACGCATTCTAAAGGCAGCAAATGATGTCATTCAAAACAACCGCAGCCGCTACGATAAAACATTGCGCACGGAAAACGATGAAGGCGATTCGATTTATATTTATAAAGCGAATGATGAGAAGGCTGAAGCTCAGTTTGTTGTTCAGACGATCATCGATTTAAAAGAGAAAGAAAATCTGACGCTCGACAAGTTCGCAATTTTATACCGGACGAATGCCCAATCGCGTGTCATGGAGGAATTCCTCGTCAAATCAAACATGGAATACACCATTGTCGGCGGTACAAAGTTCTATGACAGGAAAGAGATTAAAGATTTGCTGGCGTACTTGCGCTTAATTGCAAATAATGATGATGACTTGGCATTGGCGAGAATCATCAATGAGCCGAAACGAAGCATCGGAGCCACTTCATTTGAACGGATGGCGCGGTTTGCAATTGAAAACGACCGCTCCATCTTTGATGCCATGCAGGAGGTCCACTTCATGGGCTTAACAGCGCGCGCCGCCAATGAAGCAGTGAAGTTTAGGGAATTGATTGCGGGTTTCACGCAAATGCAGGAATACTTATCCGTCTCGGAACTGGTCGAGCAGGTGCTGGACAAAACAGGCTATCGTGCAATGCTCGAAAGAGAAAAGACCATTGAAGCGGAAAGCCGCTTGGAAAATATTCAAGAGTTCCTTTCCGTCACGGAAGCATTTGAAAAGCGGGCGGAGGAGGAAAACGGAGACCGTTCCCTCGTCGCATTCCTGACAGACCTGGCACTTATCGCAGATATCGATTCGCTGGATAAAGAAGAGAACCAGTCCAGCGAGAAAATCGTCCTAATGACGATGCATGCGGCAAAAGGGCTTGAGTTCCCTGTCGTTTTCGTCATCGGAATGGAAGAGAATGTGTTTCCGCATGCAAGGTCAATTGCAGATGAAGAGGAAATGGAAGAGGAGCGCCGCCTTGCTTATGTGGCAATCACACGGGCGGAGCAGAAGTTATATTTGACGAGCGCAGCGTACCGAACATTATTCGGACGTTCGAGCTATAATAACCCGTCCCGATTCTTAAATGAAATATCCGAGACAGTGACCGAAGTTGTTTCGAATGATTCGGGCTTCACTGTAGGAAATGCATTTGCACGTTCCGCAGCCCCTATGCGTCCAGCAGTCAAGAAACCAGTGTATCAATCGAGCGGTGGCGAAAAGATGGGTTGGAAGGCAGGAGACAAAGCTGTTCATAAGAAGTGGGGCACCGGCATGGTTGTGAGTGTCCGGGGAACGGCAGATGACACAGAGCTGGATATCGCATTTCCTGACCCGGTCGGGATCAAACGATTATTAGCGAAATTTGCACCGATAGAAAAGGCGTAATGGAGGAGTGGAAACGATGGATCGTCATGTAATGGAGCAACGAGTGAAAGAACTGAACAAGCTCCTTCAAGAATATGGCCATGCCTATTATGTTCTGGATAAACCGGTTGTGCCGGATTCCGTATATGATCAACTCATGCAGGAATTGATCGCAATTGAAACGGAACATCCAGATTTGATCTACCCGAACTCCCCTACACAACGGGTAGGCGGGGATATTCTATCAGGTTTTGGAAAAGTCGTTCATGAACATCCGATGCTCAGTCTGTCGAATGTATTTAATGAAGAGGATATCCGGGATTTTGACCGGCGGGTACGATTAGGACTTGGACAAGAAACAGTCTCCTATATTTGTGAATTGAAAATAGATGGCTTGGCGGTGTCCTTGAAATATGAGAATGGAAAGTTCGTACAGGGCTCTACCAGGGGCGATGGGACAGTTGGCGAGGATATTACAGCCAACTTACGGACAATCAGGACGATACCACTGGGATTATCACAGCCGGTAACGATCGAAGCCCGCGGTGAGGCATATATGCCAAAAAATTCATTCGTGAAGCTTAACGCAAAACGAGATGAGAATGGGGAAGAACCATTTGCGAATCCACGGAATGCAGCTGCAGGTTCTTTGCGCCAGCTCGATCCTAAAATTGCGGCGAGCCGCAACTTGTCCGTTTTTATTTATGGAATAGGCGGCGATGGCAGTGCCTATGGGCAGGACAGCCACTCCGATTCGCTTGATTATTTGCATTCGCTTGGATTCGAAACGAATCAGGAGAGCAAAAGATGCAAATCCATCGAAGAAGTGATCGAGTTCATTGATGGATGGAAAGAGCGTCGGCAGGATCTCGAATACGAAATAGATGGCATCGTCATTAAAGTGGATCGATTTGAGGATCAGGAACAGCTTGGTTTTACGGCAAAGAGCCCGCGCTGGGCAACGGCTTATAAATTTCCGGCAGAGGAAGTCATTACGACCTTGACAGACATCGAACTAAGCGTGGGACGGACTGGTGTCGTCACGCCAACAGCCATTCTCGTGCCAGTCCGTGTAGCCGGAACGACTGTCGGACGCGCTTCCTTGCACAATGAAGATCTGATCAAAGAAAAGGATATTCGAATCGGGGATAAGGTGATCATCAGAAAAGCGGGAGATATTATCCCAGAGGTGGTCAGCGTCATCGAACAGGAACGGACAGGCGATGAAAAACCGTTTGAAATGCCTGAAACATGCCCTGTTTGCGATTCTACGCTTGTACGGATTGAAGGAGAAGTGGCGCTTAGGTGCGTCAACCCGCAATGTCCGGCTCAAATGAAAGAAGCGCTCATCCATTTCGTTTCGCGTAATGCCATGAATATTGAAGGAATCGGAGAGCGGGTCGTCAATCAATTGTATACCGCGGGTCTTGTTCAGGATGTCTCTGATCTCTATACGCTGACAAAGGAACAGTTGCTGGGGCTCGAACGGATGGGAGAGAAATCCGCCAGCAATTTATTGTCAGCGATTGAAGCCTCGAAAGGAAACTCGCTCGAAAAATTACTATTCGGCCTTGGCATCCGCCATGTCGGTGAAAAGGCGGCCCACATCTTATCAGAAGAATTCGGAACAATTGACCGTTTGATGGAAGCGGAAGCAGAACAGCTCACCGCCATTCATGAAATAGGAGATAAAGTGGCGGATGCTGTGACGACTTATTTTGACAATGAAGATGTGCTGGGAGTGATTGCGAAATTAAAATCGTATGGTGTCAACATGACATACAAAGGCAGAACGCGCGAAGAATTGCCGACCGATAGCCCATTTTCAGGTAAAACAGTCGTGCTGACTGGAAAACTTTCCATCTTGACGCGGAACGAGGCGAAAGAGAAGATTGAAGCGCTCGGCGGAAACGTCAGCGGCAGTGTCAGCAAGAAGACAGATTTAGTCATCGCCGGCGAAGATGCCGGATCGAAGCTGGCGAAAGCCCAAGAACTTGGTGTTCCTGTTTGGAATGAAGAACAATTAATCGAATCGCTTGGCGAAAAGGAGTAATACGTAATGAAAAGGATATGGGTAGCACCAGGAGTAGCCGCCGTGCTCTTCCTCGGAGGCTGCCTTCCTTCATTTGCACCGGAAAAGGATGAGGTCATCCAGGAGAATGAAGAGAAGGCGCAAGAAACTGTCATCATTCCGGATGTTCAGTTGAAGGATGAATTTTATAGGACATTCGTTCCGTTTAAACAAAGTGCCAGCCGCGGAATGGTCGTCAGCAATCTGCACACGAAATATGATATGAAAGAAGCGGAGGAGGGCTTGCTGCGCCTATCCGCACGGCATTTCGACACGGACAAGTACTTCTTTCAGGAAGGTCAATACATCGATAAAGAGACGGCCGGCAAATGGCTGGCCCGTAAAAGTGACAACGAAGATGGGCTGAATCCTGCGGGTGCACCAAAAGGCGCCAGTGCGGAGGAAGTAGCTGAACAGGCACCAATTTATTTAGCACATATCGTAGAGCAGAATTATTTGCAAAAGGCTGGAGAAAATAAGGTCCGCCTCTCCGGAATTTCAATCGGCCTGGCCCTTAATTCCATTTATTACTCTAGGGATGGCACAGAAACCCGTATCCCCGATGACAAATTGCAAAAGGAAGGGATGAAAATGGCCGATGAGATTGTCAGTCGATTACGGGCGAAAGAAGGGCTTTCGGACATACCGATTGTCATTGGGTTATTCAAGCAGGAAAGCAGAAGTTCCATCGTCCCGGGCACATACTTTGCGACTGCCTATGCCGATAAAGGGAAAACAGCGGCTTCCGGCTGGAAAGAAGTGAACGAAAAGTATGTCACACTTCCTGCCCCGTCTTCCCTTACGAATTATCGTGATATCAATACGAACTTCAGCAATTTCAAACAGGATATCGATAAGTATTTTCCTAGCTTTGTCAACGTAATTGGGACCGCTCATTTTCGTGATGATCAATATCAATCACTTAGAATTGAGGTACCGATTCAATTTTTCGGAACAAGCGAAACAATCGGTTTCACTCAATATATGACTTCGCTCGTCAATACGTATTTCGCGAACCTGAATGTAGAAGTCAGTATCACATCGGTGAATGGCCCAGAGGCATTAATCGTCAAGGACGCAGGGGAAGAACCGTTTGTTCATATTTATGGGTATTGACCTTTGAGAGGACAGCCTTGAGAGAATGAGTGTAGACAATCTTAATAAAGCGGATCTGCACGTTTCAAAAGGGATCATTTATATTTGCGGATGGTGTAAAATACACCATCCTCCTTCTTTTTTGCAATGAATCATTGAAATAATGTCAACTGCTTGTACGACTCCTGCAAAATTCGGTTACACTACATAAGGAGCCGCTTTTCAACGATGTTGTTAGGTGATAAGATTAATCGTACAATATGATACAGAGGAGGCGAGCAAATGACTCACCAATTTACAAAAGATGACGTATTTTATTTCGCAAATTTTGCGTGGATCGAATTCAGCGATGAAGAAGCCGAGCAATACGCCGAGCAGCTAAGTGAATTGGACAAATTCGCTGAAAGATTTGAAGAAGTCGATACGGCGAATGTTCAGCCAATGACACATCCGCTGCACCAAGTGAATGTTCTTCGCGAAGATGTTCCGACCGACATTTTAAATCGAGAAGATATGTTGGCCAGCGTGAAGGAACATGAAGATGGAATGATTAAAGTTCCGAATATCCTTTCATGATCCTAATGGCTTTTAAGTAAAACAAACTCAAGAATATTTGCAAATATTGCAGGCGGCGTCTGGATGGCTGACTTATGGTCGGTCCAAAGCCTGCAGCGAAAAATGTTTCAAGTTAAATGAGTGCTGCTTGTTGCAGTAGAGTATCAGCAGCTTTTGCTGATTTTCATCTTGAGACAAGAACACGCTAGGGCGCAATTGATAGGAGGGAAACCGATGACCTTATTTTCTAAAACGGCAACTGAGCTTCAACAGCTATTACATAATCGTGAAGTCTCCGTCAAAGAAATCACCGAGGACGCATTCAGCCGGATTGCGGATGTCGAAGGGGAAGTACAAGCATTTTTGACGGTTACGGAACAGGAAGCGAAGGCGCAGGCGGACCAATTGGACAACGTCCCGCTGGAGCAACGGGGTCCGTTATTCGGATTGCCGATCGGCATTAAAGATAACATTATTACAAAAGGCACGAAAACAACTTGTGCGAGTAAAATGCTCGAAGATTTCGTCCCGGTATATGATGCACACGTAGTGGAGCGTGTAAAAGAGGCCGGCATGGTGACTCTAGGTAAATTGAATATGGATGAATTTGCTATGGGTTCAACAACGGAACACTCTGCATTCCAAGTAACTCATAATCCTTGGAATCTAAAGTATGTTCC
>NZ_BQYK01000008.1:100703-175865 GCF_023168145.1 Sporosarcina sp. NCCP-2222 | reverse complement strand
CCAGCAGCATTTTGTGGCGTAGTCGGCATGAAGCCGACATACGGACGTGTATCCCGCTATGGACTCGTCGCATTTGCTTCCTCCTTGGATCAAATCGGGCCATTGACACGCAACGTAGAAGACAATGCCATGCTCCTTAACGTCATTGCAGGCAATGATCACCGTGACTTCTCATCATCATCAAAAGAAGTTCCAGATTACCGCAAGGCGTTGACAGGTGACATCAAAGGTTTGAAAGTGGCCGTTCCAAGAGAATTTTTAGGAGAAGGTGTGGACGAAGCGGTCAAAACATCTGTACGTGACGCCTTAAAAGTCCTTGAATCCCTCGGAGCAGTTATCGAAGAGGTCGATTTGCCACATGCCAAATACGGTGCGCCTACTTATTATGTCATCGCTTGTGGCGAGGCTTCATCCAACTTGGCAAGATTTGACGGAATCCGTTACGGCTACCGTCCTGAAAATGTGAAAAATCTAAAAGAACTTTATTTCCGCTCCCGTTCTGAAGGGTTTGGCCCAGAAGTGAAGAAACGGATTCTATATGGAACATATGCATTAAGTGCAAACCAGTACGAAGACGTATATGTGAAGGCACAAAAAGTCCGTTCCTTGATTTCGCAAGATTTCTCGGATCTCTTCCAGAAATATGATGTCATTGTCGGCCCGACAAGCGCTACTACAGCGTATAAGCTAGGGGAAACCGTATTTGATCCGTTGACGCTTTATGCAAATGACATCTTAACTGTACCGGTTAACCTTGCAGGCGTACCAGCCATCTCCGTACCATGCGGGGCTGCTGAAGGGTTGCCGATTGGTTTGCAAATTATTGGGAACCACTTCGAAGAAGGATTGCTTTACAAAGTGGCGCATGCCTTTGAGCAAGCGTCCGATTTCAAGGCGGGCACTCCGTTAGTTGGGGAGGGACAAAACCGATGAACTTTGAAACAATTGTCGGACTTGAAGTCCACGTAGAATTAAAAACTGATACAAAAATCTTCTCACCGGCCCCTGCCCATTTTGGTGCAGAGCCGAACATGAACATTCATGTGACTGATTTAGCATATCCAGGTACATTGCCTACCATGAATAAACGTGCGATCGACTATGGAATGAAGGCATCCATGGCATTGAACTGTGAGATCGCTCCGGTCATGAACTTTGACCGAAAGCATTATTTCTATCCGGACAATCCGAAGGCGTTCCAAATCTCCCAAGATAAGCGCCCAGTCGGAGCAAACGGCTGGATTGAAATCGAAGTAGAAGGCAAAAAGAAGAAAATCCGGATTGAACGTGTCCATCTTGAAGAAGATGCAGGCAAACTGACGCATACGGAAGGCGGATATTCTCTTGTCGATTTGAACAGACAAGGCACGCCTCTTATCGAAATCGTAACGGAAGCGGATATACGCTCTCCAGAAGAAGCGTATGCATTCCTTGAAAAATTAAAAGCCATTATTCAATACACTGGCGTATCGGATGTTCGGATGGAAGAAGGTTCACTTCGCTGTGACGCCAATATTTCAATCCGTCCATTTGGCCAAAAAGAGTTTGGTACAAAAACCGAGTTGAAAAACTTGAACTCGTTCAACTTTGTCCGCAGAGGGATTGCGAATGAAGTAGAGCGCCAAGAGAAGATTTTGCTGTCGGGCGGCAAGATTGTTCAAGAAACTCGCCGGTATGACGAAGCGACTGGACAAACTGTATTAATGCGGGTAAAAGGCAGTGCGAACGACTACCGTTTCATCAATGAACCGGATTTATCAGAAATCCACATCGACCAAGAATGGATGGACCGTGTACGTGCGGAGATTCCAGAATTGCCGGATGCTCGTAAGGCAAGATATGTACAAGAACTCGACTTGCCTGAATATGATGCACACGTTTTGACATTGACGAAGGAAATGTCTGATTTCTTCGATGCGACAGTAAAAGCAGGAGCTGACGCGAAGCTCGCTTCCAACTGGCTCATGGGTGAAGTGTCCGCTTATCTGAATGCAGAACAGAAAGAATTGCATGAAACGGCTTTGACGCCTGAAGGGCTTGCGAGCATGATCAAATTGATCACAGATGGAACGATCTCTTCTAAAATTGCGAAGAAAGTATTTAAAGAATTGATCGAGAACGGCGGAGACGCAGCTGAAATCGTCAAAGCAAAAGGGCTTGTCCAAATTTCAGATGAAGGTACGCTTCGTACTGTCATTACAGAAATCCTGGATGCCAACGAACAATCCATTGAGGATTACAAGAACGGTAAGGACCGGGCAGTTGGATTCCTTGTCGGCCAAGTAATGAAGGCGACAAAAGGACAGGCAAATCCACCGCTTGTTAACAAGCTGCTTCTTGAAGAAATCAATAAACGCTAAGAGCAATGTTACGGACGTCCTATGGTTGGCTTCACCGAGTCAGACATAGGGCGTTTTCTGAACGTGTTGTTTGCCTCGCGGCGTTTCTATCAGTAAACTGGGGTAAAGGAGTGTGGAGAGAATGAAAACGGAAAAACAATATTTTGACGAAGCAATCTCCCTCGCCGACTATACGGCTAAAATGGAGAAGCATAAAGAGAACACAGAACGGGTATATGAAAAATTCGAAGTACCGCAAGATGATGGGTTCATTGAATTGCTGAAGGAAAAAAGACCGGAAATTCTCGTCATTACTGAAGACTGGTGCGGGGATGCCATGATGAATAATGCCATCTTGCGCAGGATCGCGGAAGCGGCTGATTTGGATGTGCGAACCGTTTATCGGGATGAAGACACGGATTTGATTGACAGGCATTTGACGAACGGCGGCCGGTCCATACCGATTTACTTGCTGCTTGATGCCAATGGGGAAGTAGCAGCGAAATGGGGACCGCGGGCAGCTTCTATCCAGCAGGATGTGTTGGAGCGCCGCAAGCAATTGCCACCGAAGGAACATCCGGAATTTGAGGAAAAGCAGAGAGCATTCATTGAGACCTTAATGGCAGAATATACATCGAAACCGGAACTTTGGTTGACGGTTTATGAAGATATGCGAAAAACATTCATGCCTGTCTTGCAGGAAAAGGCATAAGTCGGAAACCCGGATGGTCCGGATACGTCTTATGAATGATGGACTATTATCATATTTGTTGAATTGAGAGGTAACGAGGATGAAGCGTGCACGAATTATATACAATCCGACAGCGGGCAGAGAAGTGTTTCGCAAGCATCTGGCTGAAGTATTAGAAAGACTCGAACAGTCCGGCTATGAAACGTCCGCCCATGCGACGACTTGCGAAGGGGATGCGACAGAAGCAGCCAAGCACGCCGTGGAGCGGGGATTCGACCTGATTATCGCGTCAGGCGGAGACGGGACGTTGAATGAAGTCGTGGCCGGTGTCTCCTCCTACGAGAACCGTCCTAAAATCGGATTGATTCCGACTGGTACAACGAATGACTTTGCGAGGGCACTCCGCATCCCTCGGGATATCGATGCCGCGCTTGATATTATTATCAAAGGAAAGTCAATTCCTGTCGACGTCGGCTTGATGAACGGCAATCGTTATTTCATTAATATTGCCGGAGGCGGCCGTTTGACCGAATTGACATATGAAGTGCCAAGCCGTCTGAAGACGATGCTGGGCCAGCTTGCCTATTATCTAAAAGGAATTGAAATGTTGCCATCCATCCACTCCAGCCCTGTTCGCATCGAATATGATGGAGAAGTGTTTGATGAAGAGGCTATGCTTTTCCTTGTTGGGTTAACTAATTCGGTTGGCGGTTTTGAAAAACTGGCACCGCAATCGAGTATCAACGATGGCAAGTTCACATTGCTCATCTTAAAAAAATGCAATATCGCCGAATTCATCCGAGTTGTTTCATTGGCGCTTCGCGGAGAGCATTTGGATGACCCTCTCGTCATTTCAACGAGCGCTGAGCGTATCAAAGTGACGTCAGATGAGGAAGTATTGCTGAATCTCGATGGCGAATATGGCGGCACATTGCCTGCTACATTCGAGAATTTATACCGCCATATTGAAATGTTCGCACCGTATGATGAATTGCGAGAACAGGACCGGGCGTAACTGCCGAAATTTTGAAGTATGCCTGACCAATTATAGAATGAAAAACCTGCACATCCACTAAGGGATTGCAGGTTTTTTTGCCCCTTTTTAGGGAAGGGAATAAGAATAAGTTCATGAATCCATAAAATCAAGTGCTTCGTCCTGCCGTCCTGCCAAATCTGGAAGTTGGCTTAACGGAACCCATCGGCAGCAGAAGGTCAATCCATTGTCCTTGCCGTCGCTATAAACATGATTTTCCCAAGCGTCCTCGCTATTGCCCATGTAGGACAAATGAAAAATATTGCGTTCGTATACAATATCTTCCCGGTTTTTAGGGTAATGATTCTTTTTGTGTAGCTTACCGACCAATTCCAAACGGTCTCGGGGAATCCCTGTTTCTTCCTCCACTTCGCGGTACAGTGCATCGATAAGCAATTCATCTTCCTCTATAGTCCCTCCAGGCACTTGGACGCCGGCTTCGGGATGATCCTTCTGCTCGAACACAAGGAGTTTCAGGTCGTCTTGTGTGCCTTTCGTAATATACGCTAATACTTTACGTTTCACTTCCATTGTGCTCACCTCACAAACTAGTTAATTAATTCATTCTACATAACATTCCAAAGATTCGCAAGTGTCCTGTTTATAATGATTTTTGTCGATGTCATGCATTTGTCCCTGTTCTGTACCCGATTGGACGAAGATTATTCACAGATAGCTCATAAATGAAAGTTATTCTTCCTATAAATGAGGGAAGGATATGAAGGAATGACTTCAAATAGAAAGAGTGGATATCGAATGAATAAAGAACGGTGGTTGATATCTTATGTATAAAAATCATGAGAAGTGGTTGATATGGCTCGCGTTCATCGTCGCAGGCATTATGTTCATTTCAATTCTTGGTCGAATATTCGGATGAGGGGGCAGGGGAAATGATAAATGAAGAAGCAGTCTTCTATTCGCGCGTCTTAACTGAGTTGACGCTGAGCTTTCACATTTTGTATGCCACGATTGGCGTCGGTGTGCCCATCATGATCATGATTGCTCAATGGGTCGGCATTAAGAAAAATGATGAGCACTACATATTACTGGCCAGACGTTGGGCACGCGGTTTCGTTATTACGGTGGCGGTAGGAGTTGTGACAGGTACGGCAATCGGACTCCAATTGTCGTTATTGTGGCCAAATTTCATGGAGCTTGCCGGTAATGTAATTGCATTGCCATTATTTATGGAAACCTTTGCATTCTTTTTTGAAGCGATTTTCCTCGGAATTTATTTGTACACATGGGATCGATTCGAGAATCAGAAGAAACACTTGCTGCTGCTTGTACCTGTGGCTATTGGAGCTTCTTTCTCTGCCGTATTCATCACCATCGTCAATGCCTTCATGAATGCACCGCAAGGCTTTGACATCGTTAATGGTCAGCTGGTTAATATCAATCCGATTATCGCAATGTTCAACCCGGCCATGCCGACCAAAGTGGCGCATGTCGTCATAACGGCATATATGACAGCGGCATTCGTTCTTGCTGCAATAGCCGCGTTCAGACTGTTGAAGGGCTCCGACCATATTTATCACAAAAAGGCACTCTACTTAACAATGAAGCTCGGCTTAGTATTCTCCATCGCTACAGCTATTATCGGAGACTTTTCGGGTAAATATCTGGCAGAATATCAACCGGAGAAGCTCGCCGCGGCTGAATGGCATTTTGAAACAAAAGAGAACGCAGAACTTGTTTTGCTAGGCATTCTGAAAAATGATGAAGTGAAATATGCAATAAAAGTGCCATTTGGCCTTTCATTGCTTGCGCATAATGATCCGACAGCAGAAGTAATAGGTCTGGATCAGTTCCCAGAGGACGAACGCCCTCCTTTATATATCCATTTTCTTTTCAACTTCATGGTGTTGATCGGCATGTGGATGGCGTTCCTTGCGGCTTGGTTCTGGCTCGGCATTCGCAGAGGTTGGAAATCCGTCCAATCCAGATGGTTCCGCTGGCTTATCGTTTTAGGCGGTCCGTTATCATTCCTTGCCATTGAATTCGGATGGTGGCTTGCAGAAGTCGGTCGACAGCCGTGGATTTTGCGCCGAATTATGCGCGTCGAGGAAGCAGCGACGACAAGCAATCATGTAGATCTGATGCTTATTTTATTCTGTGTCCTGTACTTAGTACTCGGTACCGGCAGTGTGGTCGTTCTTAGAAGAATGTTCCGCAAAAATCCGGTGGAACGTGAACTGGAAGACCGTCATGCGGAAAGGGGAAGTGATGTACGATGAATTTAGAGATTCTCGGTATATCGGTTCTTTGGACATTTTTGTTCGGCTACATTATGGTAGGTGCAATTGATTTCGGAGCAGGCTTCTTTAATGCTTACAGCCTGCTGACAGGAAAACAACGAATTTTGACAAACGTCATCCAGCGTTACCTGTCTCCGGTTTGGGAAGTGACCAACGTTTTTCTCGTCTTCTTCTTCGTCGGGATTATTGGATTCTTCCCGAAAACAGCCTTCTATTACGGAACGACTTTGCTTATTCCGGTCAGCTTCGGGATCATCCTGCTGGCTGTTCGCGGTTCGTACTATGCATTTGAAACATACGGAGCCAGGGGGCATAAAGGCTATTCATTCATGTACGGCTTGGCCGGCCTGCTCATACCCGCTTCCTTATCCATCGTGCTGACAATCTCAGAAGGCGGTTTTATCGAAATGATCGATGGCCGGCCAGTCTTGGATTATTGGCTGCTATTCACAAGTCCGCTGACTTGGTCGATTGTCGTACTGAGTCTGTCTGCAACACTTTACATTTCTGCGGTGTTCCTTACATGGTATGCCAATAAAGCGGGTGACATCGAGGCAACCGGCCTGCTCCGGAAATACGCGCTGATTTGGGCGCTGCCAACGATAATAACAGCAGGCGGCATTATTTTTGAATTGCGCAAGCACAATCCCGCTCATTACGAGAACATCCAAACGTTCTGGCCGATGTTTCTCATCTCGTTCATCTTATTCATGGGGACCGTCTACCTGCTCGCCGCACGAAAACAATATGGCTGGGCATTCGGCCTGCTCGGCGGCCAATTCGCCTTCGCCTTCTTCGGCTACGGCGCGTCCCATTATCCATACTTGCTGTACCCGTACTTAACACTGTACGACAGCTTTACCAACCCGGCCATGGCGACCGCCCTCGTCATCGCGTTCATCCTTGGCCTATGTCTGCTCATTCCGTCGCTCATCCTGATCATGCGGCTATTCCTTTTCAATAAAGAATACGTCCGCGGCAAGAGCGACCATCACGCATAAGGAGATGATGAAACATGCCAATAACCTTTACAGAATTCTATATATTCATTGCCCCCTTCCTCGTGCTCATCGCCGCCCTCGCCGTCGGGTTCTTCATTGCCCCGAAAGATGAAGCGATCATCAACGCCGCAGGACGAAAGGCAAAACGTAAATCGAAGAAGTGAACGGGTTTGCTGGTGACCGATTGGCGGATTTGTGTGTGGCGTGCCTGCATGGCGTTGGAGTTGTTTGGACTCAGATAATCTGGCTGAACGTCGGAAAAGCAGGTTGAACGCCAGAATATCGGGTTGAACGCCAGAATATCGGGTTGAACGCCAGAATATCGAGTTGAACGCCAGAATATCGGGTTGAACGCCAGAATATCGGGTTGAACGCCAGAATATCGGGTTGAACGCCAGAAACCTGGTTTGAACGCCAGAAAGCCAGGCTGAACGCCAGAAACTTGATTTGAAAGCCAGAACCCGAGTGGAACGCCAATAAAACGGTGTGAACGCCAATATACGATGAACACCAGAAAAAACCGTGCGTTCATCAGTCACCATGAAGCAACGCGCCAAATAAAAGAAAAATTCGCCAAAACAACATGTGAATTCGCCAAATTCAACTGCTTACGCACCAAATGAGCACAAAGAACGCCAAATAACAGCATCGGCATGCCAAATAAGTAGGCAAGTGCGCCAAAATGAAGCAGGAAATACAGTGATCACAATTCAGGCATTGGACGCGCAACCATTGAAGTGGGCATCCATATGGGATTTTTAGCTAAGTTCAAAACGTTAAAAGGGACAATGCTCTACTCCACAAGATGAGAGCTGTCCCTTTTCTTCATGAGAAAATGTTCAGAAACTGCTTACCTTCAATGAAAACATGCTACACTGTGTACATACGAAATGTGGAGGAAGAACGACATGTCTTTTATTGTGAATCAAAATGACCGCCTCACTGTGACTGTGGAGGATTTGACGCATGACGGGTCAGGCGTTGCAAAAGTGGAAGGATATCCGCTATTTATTCCAGGTGCGCTGCCTGGTGAGGAAGTGGAAATCAAAGTCGGAAAAACATTGAAAAATTACGGGTTTGCCCAACTGCTTGAAGTGAAACAGCAAGCGCCGAATCGGGTGGAAGCCCCGTGCCATGTGTTCTGGGAATGCGGCGGCTGCCAATTGCAGCACCTTTCCTATGAAGCACAGCTCCAGCAAAAACAAAAGCAAGTACGCGATGTCATCGACCGGATTGCGAAACTGCCTCATGTCCCTGTTCATTCTGTCAAAGGAATGCAAGACCCATGGCGCTATCGCAATAAATCGCAGATTCCCTTCAGCGAAAGGAACGGTCACGTCGTATCGGGTTTCTTTAAAACGCGTACACACCATATCGTCGACACCGATGTGTGCATTATACAAAGTGAGGAAGCGGATGAGCTGATGTCCACGCTGAAGCATGAAATGCATGCACTTGGCTTGGACGCCTATGAAGAGAAGGCGCATCGTGGCATGCTGCGGCATTTGATTGTCCGGAAAGGGCGGGCGACAGGCGAGATTATGGTCGTTCTCGTGACATTGAAAAAGAAGTTTCCGCAAAAGCAGGCCGTTGTCGATTTGATCAAGAGAGTTGTGCCTGAAGTGACATCGATCATGCAGAACATCAATCCGGACAAAACGAACGTCATATTCGGAAATGAAACAATTAATCTGGATGGCAAGTCAGTCATTATCGATAAAATCGGGGATGTTCAGTTTGAAATTTCCGCTCGCTCCTTTTATCAAGTGAACCCAGTGCAAACGGAAGTCCTGTATGGACAAGCACTGGAATACGCGCAACTTTCCGGTGATGAAACCGTGATTGACGCTTATTGTGGAATTGGAACGATATCGCTCTTCCTTGGCCAGCAGGCGAAGGAAGTGTATGGCGTTGAAATTGTTCCTCAAGCAATTGAGGATGCAAAGCGGAATGCAGAATTGAATGGTATTACAAATGCCTATTTTGAGGCAGGTGCGGCGGAAGAGGTCATTCCGAGTTGGTATGCAGAAGGAAAACAGTTCGATGTTCTCGTAGTAGATCCACCGCGCAAAGGCTGTGATGAAAAGTTACTAACTACAATTTTGAAATACAAGCCAAAGCGGGTCGTTTATGTGTCCTGTAATCCGGGAACGTTGGCACGCGATTTACGTATTTTGGAGGATGGCGGCTACCGGACACAAGAAATACAGCCGGTGGATATGTTCCCGCAAAGCAGTCATGTGGAATGCGTAGCGTGGCTGGATTTGTAATTGAAAATCAATCCCATCTTTCAAGGTATCTAAAAGTAGGGCTGAGTCAGTGCTAATTGAGTTAATTTTTTTATTCCCTCGGATTAATGGTTCGGGGGAAATTTTTGCTCTTGCCACCATACTTCTTCGGGTAGAGACTACTAGATAGACATGAGGAGAGTTTTCGAATTATTTTATGGTAATATGATAATAAATAGAATGACTAAATAGGGACTATCCACCTTTGAATGTCTTAATTGCTTAAGTACGACAATAAGCCTGTGAATACCAAGCGTGTCATGCTAAAGACATCATCCCTACTAAGAAGCTTTTTAGATGGTAGCCAACACGAGAGTTAAACAACAAAGAGAGCTTATTGAATACGGCTTGTACCGTGCAACAGGTCAAGCAATAAGGAGACCATGATGACAATAATTGATAAATTACATCTCACAAAGTATAAAAATATGGCGGTTCTTAATCAACCTGATGACTATGAATTATTTAGTGGCTGCAAGGTATCGTTATCCAAGAAGCATGATGCTATCTTTGTTTTTGTGAAAACGTTGGAAGAGATAGTCGCTTATACAAAGCAAATTATCAATGAGGAACACTTGCTTGAAAAAGGATATCTATTTTTTGCTTATCCGAAAAAAGGGAATAAGCGACATGATACGTACGTGCACAGAGACGATATTTTTCCAGCGATGCAAGTCGATGAGGATGGCTATATCCCTAACAGTGATATAAAATTCTCCCGGATGGTCAGTATGGATGATGTATATACTGTTGTTGGATTAAAACGTGAAACAAAGAAAGCCAAAAAATCATCCGCTGCTAGTCAGCGTGTCGGAGATTATGAAGAGAATATAAAAGACATTGAAACACTATTAGCAAAGCATCCTAATGAATTAAAATTTTATCAGGAATTATCACCGGGGTATCAAAGGGATTGGGCCCGCTATATCTTTTCGGCAAAACAGCAGACAACGCGTGAAAAACGGCAAGCGCAAATGGTGGATATTCTCTCGCTAGGATATAAATCTGTTGATTTGTATCGTCAAAAAAAGAAGTAGGAATGCCATTGATGTGTATCTAAGTTAGTTACTCTATCTTAAAGTAAATTCGCAACTAGGGGGATGTTTCGGTGTCAAACAACGTTGATGATTACATTCAGCAAGGAATGTATGGACATAAAGAAACGAAGCGAACGGAACGTAAGAGATTTCTGGGAACGATTCGTGAACGTATTGTTATCGCGCTTACACAAGAACAAGTGTGGGAGCATGGCATATATAAACAAGTCGAGGAAGCGATTAAGGGAAACAGGTCAGCCCATTTATATTTGAATGGAAATATTCACTACGAGGTGCTGTCAAAATATACGAAGATCGCTTCCCAAAATGATGTCCTTTATACAATAGTGACTAATTTGGAATCAGATACGGATATTGGCCTTGTTCTTGCGTATGACTATGCTATTGATAAAGAAGAGATTTATGTTAAAAGAGAAATTCAGATTCCAAAGAAAGGAGAAAGAAGAAAAAAAGGCTTGTCTGGCATCTTAGCAAAACTGTTTAAGATGAGTTAAGTGATTTGATACTTAAGGTAGGATAAATAGATCCTGAAATCCATTGAAGAATTGTGGATTATCCGCAAGTAACAGTCGTTTGGAATCTATATCCATTTCGGGTTTTGTGATAGAATAAAAAGACAACTGCATAGGGTGGTCGGTTGTCATTCTTCTTTTCCTTTTGGAAAGGAGGTGATGCCGATGGAGCTTTTTCTTGCATTCCTGCAAGAAGTTTTGAAAGGAATCGTGCGTGGAACGACAGCGTATGTATTTCAGAAAAAATTTTTGGAAGACAAGAAAACCACCCTGCGCCGTAGGAAGCTAAAGGGTGGTTTTCGAAAGAAATGATGTAATTTGACAGCCACCACCTAAAAGGCAGCAGTTGTAGAGAGAGGTGTTGACGCACTTCTCTCTTATAATTATGTTCATTATATCGAATCCGATACTTATATTCAAGTGACTTCCTCTTGGTTCGACTTTAGTTCAATTCCAATAAATTAATTATGCAGTTTCATGCCAGTTTCCTTATTGTCCTACGAATCATAGGCAATTGGGGAAACTGTTTTTTTTATCAAGATATTCTTTGAACATCATGAAATCAGGTACTCGTCTTACTTGGAAACACCGTTCCTCATAAATCCTAAGAAACGATTAGAATATACATAAGAGGGAACTATAGTAGAAGAACAAAACAAGGAGGTAGATTGGATGAAAGGCATATATATCGCCCTCATTTCCCTCATGGTGATTAGTCTCGCGGCGTGTGGAAGCGATCAGAATGATCCAAGTGCAGAAGAAGGAACAACGAATGTGCCCGCCAGTCAACCGAATGACACTACTACGACTGACAAAACATCTGACACAGATCAAATAAAGGCAGACATGGATAAGCTAAGCTTCCAAGAAATTGAAGTGGAGATTTCATACGGTAAAGACAAAGAATATGAAGCGGAAATTGAGCAGGACCAAAATGAACCAATCAAAGCGAAAATAGAGGACGAAGTGAATCAAATCTATCTAAACGGGCAGGAAGCATTTGACGATCTGTACCCTAAAGTACAGCAGTTTGATTTGTCAAATGAGAGTACGAAGGAAGAAACCATTAACCAAGTGCTAAAAGTCTTTAACCTGCAGGCGGACTATGAAAAGTTCGAGGTGGAGATTACGTATAATGAAGGCAGCAAACTCGATGTGGAAGATCGAAAATAATAAAACAGCAGCACCCTTAGCGGAAGTGCTGCTGTTTTTATGTGGAAATCTTGAGGGATCTAGCCCTTGTTAAATATCCATTTTATTAGATCTTTTCCTTGGCTAGAAGTTATTTGATTCAATGATATGCTTTTCAGTATAGAACGCCAGGAAGAGATCAAGATTATTTCGACGGGTAAGTCCCGATTTCTCACGTGTAAATTTGATAAAAAAAGTTCAATCTTATCTTCCTTATCGTAAGGCAGTTCTTCACTAATTAACTTGCAGATGTTAAATTTGACCGCTGCGTCTAAACCAGTAAGCAGTGCAGCCTGCAAAGCTTCTTCTGGCTCTGCAAATAAAGAAGCGGCTCCCTCCATTCTATCAATGACTCTTTGTTCCATCTCCGTCCGAATCACTTCATACAAGTTTGCCTTTGAGCCAAAATGATGATAAATCGCTCCTGTTGTCATTTCCGCTTTTTTGGCGAGCTCCTTAGATTGATAACAATAAGTAGATAAAGTGCACCAATAACTTAGTCTACATAATCTCAAGAACCTTTTAATAGGTTCTTTTTTTTTATATTTTTCCTTCCAGTCTGAAATGACTTGTCTCTAGAGATCACTCCGAGTATTTTCAATTTCATATTTACGGATTTTATAATTTAGGCTTTGTCTTGTGATACCTAAGAGTTCCGACGCGTTTGTAATATGAAAGTTTGTTTTCTGTAATGTTTTCAATATCAATTCCTTTTCAAAAGATTCGACGCGATCGGTCAGATTCATGTGAGAGCTGAACTCATCCTCAGCGAAGTGCGTTGCAGTCGTCTCGTCATGAAGAGAAGTTAAAAGATAATCAGGCAAATGTTCTGTCATGATAACGGTTTCATTATGCAGGACAGCTAACACACCTTCGATCAAATACTCCAATTGTCTAACGTTGGCGGGATAATGATAATTTATGAACAGTTCCATAGCTTCCTTTGAAACGGAAACTGCATTGGCCGAAAATGGACTTTGTTTCTTATGGATGAAATGTTCGATGAGCAAGGGGATTTCTTGTTTTCGTTCGCGGAGCGGCGGAATATGAAATGCCGTCCCACTGATCGCATAGAAAAAGTTTTCCAAAAGAATCTGTTCTTTGAAAGCGATGGCAGGTTTGATATTCATTGTACATATAAATTGGACATCAATGGGCACCTCTGTTTCTTCTAGTTCCTTAAACAGCCTTTTGTTATGAATGAGGTGCAGTAATTTATTTTGAATCGAAATATCTAAGGCGTTTACGTTCTGCAATATGATTGTGCCTCCATGAGCTTTTTCAAGAAGCCCGACGGAATCTACCGTCCCAAAGAGTGACTTTTCAATAAAATGAGGAGGCAATGAATCGCAAGATATGCAAAAGCTTGGGCTCTTTTGTTGAGTAATATAACGGGCAAGCTGTTTTTTTCCTACGCCTCTTTCTCCATAAATCAATATATTTCCTGAAGAATTGATTGTACGAATTGCATCCTGCAAGATTTTTTTCATTCCTCTAGTTGAATGAATATACTCCACTGCTTGTTCATTGCAGGGCAGGGAGGGGGCTGCAGTCTGGCCTTCCTGAACAAGATGCAATTGGTGAATCGTCTGTCCTAATTCGGATAGTTTGGAGACATCTTTTACAGCACATAAGGCGCCTGTTTTCTGGCTCCCTAAAAATAAGGGGCGATTGCTCTGTTGAATATCATACTTTTTCCCGCTTCTAGAGATAAAGGATTCGTTCTCAATGATCTCTCTCTCTGTCACTAAAGCGCTTAACAATGGATCGTTCGTATAGGAAGCCTCAGGGAACGCTTTGCTATATTGCTCGCCGCGCATGCTGGAAGGTTCTCTCGCATCCAACTCTCCCATTTTTTTATTGTAGAAAACAATCTTTTGATTGGAATCAATGAAGCAAATTCCTTCCTCCACATAATCCAAAATGTTATGAAACTGACGAATTTGCCGTTGGGCAGCACCTAGTTCGACTGTAAGCTGATGGACATTAGAAATGTTCTTCAAAATAATAAATGCATGGTTTTTGTCATAGAAATGGAAGTTGCCCATGACATGGTACATCCCGATGGTGAGGCTAATATTTCGCATATCCTGCCGATGATTATAAAACAGCTGGATATCTTTTGATGGAATCATATCTTGTATTTGTTTCCCAATTAAATCGCTTACAAGCAACTTCGGGAAAAAATCCAGAACTGACTTGTTAACTGATCTAATAATCCCCATATGGTTTGTCTGTATTACCCCTTCGAAGAGGATGGGTGCTACATCTTCAAAATGAATGGACGTGAGGTGTTTCATTTTCAACCATCTCCGAAAAATAATTTTCTCTTTCTTGAAGCAGATCTAAAAAATCATATAATTGACTCTATCATATTCAGGTACCTGCTTGTCTATAGTTTTTATTTGTAAATAAAGACTTGGGTATGAAAAATATTTTGCGAAAAATATTTGTCGTGTTGATTGAGCGGATCATCCAGACAATACAAGAAGGGAAGAGGAACCGTTGGAAAAAGTGAGTTTACAAGGAATCAAAGTAGTCGATGTTCATGCACATCCTTTCAGAGAGAGTACAACACCCGAATCTCCTGTCAGCTTCTTACGAAAGTTATCTCTGTCTGTCATACCGGAAATGTTTTCAAGTCTGGAAGGCATTGAGAAACATCAGCCATATCCAGGGTCCAATATGTGGATTCAAATTTTATTGCGGCAGATGGCTGCTTATTATTCTTGTGAAGAAGACTTGACGGCTATTGTAGATAAACGAAATCAAAAAGCGAAAGATTATCAGGCCTACACGAAAGAGCTGTTCCAGGATGTCAATTTAGTCGGAGCGATCATGGATTTCGGGTATCCTCAACCGCCTATTAATCATGCTGAGTTTGAAGGCATGACAGGCGCTCGTATATGGGAAATCAGCCGAATTGAGCCAATCATGGTGTCATTAGCCGAAATGAATATCAGTTTTGACGACTTTATCAGCCGTTACCGAAAGCGTTTACAGGACGATTTGTCTGATAATCAAGTCGTCGGTTTAAAAACAATTATTGCTTACAGAAGCGGTCTCGAAGTGTTGGATATGGATCGGCAGGCTGCTGAAAAGGATTATGAAACATTTGTTCAAGATAACCGGGCCACTGCCAAAGCATTCCGGGATTATTGTTTCCATATTGCGATGGAAGCGTGTACGGAAGCGGATAAATTCATGCACATTCATACGGGAATTGGTGACGGAGAAGTAGTTATGACAAAAGCGAGCCCAAGCTTCCTGCTTGATACGCTGCGGAAAGAAAAATATAAAGATACAAAAGTCCATCTCGTACACGGTGGCTATCCGTGGATGGAGGAGGCAGCATTCATTGTCAGCATTCTTCCGAATGTTTATATGGATATTTCTTTGCAAAATCCATTTACCGGCCATGGAGTGGAGCGTGTTATTTCACAAGTTCTTGAACTCGCGCCATTCGATAAGGTCATGTATGGATCGGATGCCTTTACAGTTCCAGAAATGAATTGGATGGGTGTCAGGCTGTTCATTCAGTGCTTTGAACGTGTGCTGAATGACTGGGTTGAAAAGGATTATATGAGTGTGGAAAAGGCTCAATTTATTGGCGAAATGATTCTTTATCGCAACTTCGAAAAGATTTACAACATTACAGTGTGATTGATTAGGGGGAGACTATATGGGAAATGATTTAAGGCTAGATTTACAACCCAAACGAACGTTGAAGTTCTGGCATATTTGGGCGCTTGGAGTGGGTGCAGTCGTAGGGGATGGTATCTTTTTATTGATGGGACAAGGGATTGCGGTTGCAGGGCCAAGTTCCATCGTATCCTATATCATCGCAGGGTTATTTCAACTTTTCTTAATCCTTGCGTTGACTGAAATGGCCGTAGCAATGCCTAATGCAGGGGCAATGTCCATGTGGGTGGAACGGTTCATGGGTAAATCCTGGGGGTTCCTTGCAGGGATGACGTTCGCCATTGGGTGGATTATTGCAGGAGGCAGTGTCGGCATGGCGTTAGGAAAAATCACGATGTGGTTCTTTCCTAGTTTGACTGCTAGTTGGTGGCCGACTTTCTTTGCCATTTTGTTTATCACGATATTTGCTCTTATCAATATGGCGGGTGTTATGTTTGCGGCCCGTTTACAGCTTTATCTTGTAGCAGCCTTGGTAGGTGTCATGGTTATTTTTGCAATCATCGGATTTAAGGACGTCGATTTAAATAACTTTACTCCGTTTATACCGTACGGAATGGAGGGATTTTTCGGTGCCATCCCAATGGGAACATATGCATATCTCGGCGCATTGACGCTAGTGACAGCAGGGGCCGAAGCAATCAATCCGGAACGGGATTTGCCGAGAGGTTTGATTTGGTCCAGCATTACTTTTATCGCCATCTATTCCTTCGCGCATTTCGTATTGCAAGGAATCATTCCATACACGGATGTCACAATTGACAGTTCTCCATTTACTGTTGCGGCAGGAAAAGTGTTTGGCGTTGCGGGCGCATTCATTATGAATGCAGCAGCTTGGATTGCGGCAGCTACAACGATCTTAATGGGAACTTTATACGCTGCATCCCGGATTTTCTATGAACAGGCAAGAGAAGGAATGCTACCGAAATTCCTTGGCAAGATCCATCCGAAGACATACGCGCCAATCAATGCAATTCTCATCATTTGGGCAGCAACGGTTGTCCTTATCGTGATTGGACAATTCAATCCAGATTTAATTTATATTGAGCTATCAAATCAACTGGTCATCGCATGGCTGTTCTCTTGGAGTTTAGCGTTGATTGCCAGTGTCATCTACCGCATGAAGCATAAAGACGAGATTGCCAAATTGCGTTGGAGACAACCGCTATTCCCGTTATTCCCGGTTCTCGGCTTCATCGGAATTATCATTGTGCTGTATGGTTCATTTGTCAATGACCTGATGACATTGGTGAGAGGCGGTATTTGGCTGGCTATCCTGTTCATCCTTTTCTCGGTCTTCAATAAATCAGCATTTAAGAAACAGCAGCCAGTACATGCGGAACAAGAAATAAAGGCAGGCGAAGTGAAGAATGATTGACGCAGAACGTATCTCAACAAGATTGAGTAACGAGATCATAGCCATTCGAAGACATCTACATCAGTACCCTGAACTGAGTTTCCAAGAGTATCAAACTGTAACGTTTATTCGGAAGATGCTAGAGGCTTGGGAAATCCCATATAAGACAATTGGTGAAACAGGCGTCTATGTGGATATTGTCGGCAATGAAGAGGGACCGGCTATCGGATTGCGAGCAGATATTGATGCTTTGCCGATACAGGAAGAAGCTGACGTTCCCTACAAATCGAAAATCGACCATGTCATGCATGCATGTGGACATGATGGGCATACGTCCATCTTGCTTGGTGCAGTCCACGAGTTATATGCAAAACGGGATGTTCTGGAAGGAACAGTCCGTTGCATATTTCAGCCGGGGGAAGAGGCAGATGGTGCTGCATTGGCACTGATTGAACAAGGCATTCTGGAAAATCCCAAATTGGATGCAGTAATTGGCCTTCATCTATGGCCGTACTTGCCATTCGGATCTGTGGGAGTGAAAACTGGAAGCATGACCGCATCCTGTGATGATTTCAAGATAGTCATCAAAGGAAAAGGGGGCCATAGTGCAAGACCACATGAGGCGGTTGACGCCATCACCATTGCCACCCAGCTGATTCAAAATCTGCAGTCAATTACGGCGAAAAGTTTTAACCCTGTTCATCCGATGGTGATCCATGTTGGGAAGATAGTAGGCGGGGAAGCCAGTAATGTCGTTGCCGACACCGTAACGTTGGAAGGGACGGTTCGGGCCTTACAACCCGACGTTCGCAAGAAATTACAGACTGAAGTGGAAAAAGTGTGCCGGGCAGCGGAATGTCTGTGGGATGCGAACGTTACCGTAGAATTTGTTTTAGGCGCTCCTCCGATCGAAAATGATCGTTTAATTGCAAATGAGTTTGAAGCCATGGCGAAGGAACTGCTAGGAGAGGAACAAGTCTTTGAATTAAAGGATCCTTCCATGGGAGCAGATGATTTTGGTTACTTTTCCGAAGCCGTACCAAGTTTTTATTTCAGATTGGGAATTAAAAAAGAGGGCGAAGTGTCCTACGACTTGCATCATCCAAAATTCCATTTTGACGATCAAGTCCTGGCGGTCGGGGTCAATTTATACGTCAATTTTGCAAAACATCTACTGAAGAAAGTGAGGTCATGAGTATGAAGAAGGTGACAACGAAAGAAGATGTGCTCCAGCGTATCGAAGAAGAGGGCATTGATTATATCCGGATTGAGTTTTTGGATTATACAGGGGTTACACGTGCACGGACTATACGTAAAGAGTTTATTGCCGGGGCGATGGAAAGCGGTGTGAATTTTAGCACTGCCATCATGGATTTCACCATGTTCGATACGTATGTGCCAAACCCGTTGTATGGAACAGACGGAGGAGACTTTTTTGCAATGCCGGATCCTGAGACATTCGTTGTGCTGCCTCATCGTAGAAATACGGCTAGGATGTTCTGTGATTTGGTCGATGAGAATGGCAACCCATGGTCGGGCTGTCCGAGAAGCGTGTTAAAGAAGTTGCTCAAGGAAGCAGAAGAGGTCCTGGGCGGTAAACTGTTCATGGTGTATGAGCAGGAAGCGTATTTATTGAAAGAGGAAAATGGAAAACTAGTCCCGGCTGACCGAAGTGCATGCTTCTCAACAGACGGATTGGACGAACAAGAAGAGTTTGTGCAAACTTTCATAGAAACGATGAAACAAATGGGCGTTGAAACGGAACAGATGTCGAGCGAATATGGTCCGGGACAAGTCGAAATCAATTTGAAATATGATCACTGCCTTAAAGCAACGGACGATCAAGTGACGTTCCGTCAATTGTTCAAGCATGTCGCGAGAGACTTGGGAATGGTCGGAACACTTGCACCGAAACCATTCAATGATTATGCCGGCAGCGGACTTCACATCCACATCAGCTTATTTGATGAAAAGAAAAACCTGTTTAAAGATTTAAGTGATACGCGCGGACTGGATTTATCCGACACGGCCTATCATTTTATCGGAGGCATTCTCCACCACGGGAAATCATTATCGGCAATCGGCGCACCGACAATGAACTCTTATAAACGGATGATTCCCGGCTCTTGGGCACCTGCTCATGTTTGTTATGGTGCTGGGAACCGCTCGGTATTAGTGCGGGTTCTCGAACCAAGAAGGGAAAGAAGATTTGAGTATCGCGGTGCAGATGGAACATGCAATCCGTATTTGTTATCAGCTGCTTTAATTGCCGCAGGTCTTCACGGCGTCAGACAACGGATGGATCCGGGCGCTCCATTGGAACAAGATGCCGGCACCTTATCCAATCAAGAACTCGAAGCACTGGGGATCGACTGGGTACCACGTCATTTGAAGGAAGCTTTGGATCATCTCGCAAAGGACACCATCCTCGCTGAGAGTATCGGAAGAGACATTTGGCAGGAATTCATCAAGGTGAAAAACGAAGAATGGAACCAACATCATAACCGGGTGGATGAGTGGGAACGTCAGTTGTACGCATCTATCTTTTAAAACAGAACCCTCTTGGCTTAGTGCCAAGGGGGTTTGTTGTGTTTTGGACAGTACTGTTCAAACTGGCGCTACTTCTTCTAGTAAGTGTATTCGTATTTGCTATACTGATAATAAATAGTCAAGCGTGAACTGGGGGAGTGGTCGTTTGGAACGGTGGACAATGAATGTACCGGAGTATGTGCTGACGCAGATTTTGGAGAACGCGTTTCAATGGTTTGTTGTCGTTGACCAGAATTCAAGGATTTTGTACATAAATGAAAATTACTGCAAGTTTCTGGAGGTTGATCGGGAAGAGGCAATCGGCAAACCGGTAAATGAAGTGATCGAAAATACACGCATGCATGAAGTGGTTCAGTCGGGTGAGGAACATATTGCATCGCCTCATTTTATCAAAGGAACCTATATGCTTGCGAACCGAATACCGATCAAAGTGGATGGCACGATTGTCGGTGCTTTTGGGAGTGTTGTCTTTCGAGATTTGCATGATTGGCATCATTTGAGTTCCAATGTGAAGCAGACTTTGGAGAAAATCAACATTACGTCCTTGTCTTCAGAAGAAACGTCGTACCGGATCAGCGATATAAAAGGGTCTTCTCAGGCGATCCGGTCCATAAAGAAGACGATTCAAATGATTGCACCGAGCGACTTGCCTGTCTTGATTCAAGGGGAGAGTGGGACAGGGAAGGAAATGTTTGCTCATAGCATCCATCATCTGTCCGATCGATCGGATAAAGCATTGATAAAAGTGAATTGCGCTGCCATACCTCCCGATTTACTTGAATTGGAGCTGTTTGGACGGGGTAAAACGTCGACTTCTCCTGAAGTGAAGGGAAGGATCCACATGGCAGATGGCGGGACGTTGTTTTTAGATGACATCGGCAGCTTGCCCCTTCCTGTGCAGGTGAAACTTCTGCGCCTGCTCAATACAGGAGAGGTCGAATCATTGAATTCACCCAAAGAAGACAAGGTGAATGTTCGTGTAATCGGAGCGGCTAATCAGCCGTTGACGGACCTGATCAAGTCTGAACATTTCCGTGAGGACCTCTATTACCGTATTCAGGCGATCACTTTGTATGTGCCGCCTCTGCGAGAGAGAATGGAGGACTTTTCAGAGATTACAAGCTACATGTTTCATCAGGCGATTGTTAAAGGAGGGAAGAGGAGCCTCGTACTTGCCAAGGAGACGATGGATTATTTAACTAGTTATCATTGGCCAGGCAATATACGTGAATTGCAAAGTGTTATCCAAGCGGCAGTCTATTTAACGAGTGGCAACATCATTTATCCGGATGCGTTACCGCCACAAGTGAAACAACGGAATGCCTACTATACTCCAAGTTCAAGGACGCTTGCAGAATCGCTTGAAGAACTGGAGGAGAAAATATTAAAGGATACATTGCGGCAATTCCCGAATAAAAGAGATGCGGCGATCATACTTGGATTAAGCAAAAGTACTTTATATGAAAAGTTGAAAAAATATGAGTTATGAACTATTTTCCGGTAATCCGGAATTTATTCCGATTTTCCGGACTGAGTTCAATTATGTTTTACCATATACTCTATAAATTGTCCGGAAAACCGGACTAATTTATTCTTGAAAAGCGTGCAAACCCTGATATAAGTGGGTTTGCATTTATTTTTTTTATCTGTTTAAATGAATGAAAGCGCTTTACTGTTAATAAATTAGACAAAATTGAGGGGAGAAGAGGATGTGAAAACGATTTATGATTCTGCTATAGAAGCAGTACATTCCATACAAAATGGTTCTTCAGTCATGGTAGGGGGTTTCGGTTTAGTTGGCATTCCCGAGCAGCTGATCCTCGCACTTGTTGAAACTGGCGTTACCGATCTGACTATCATTTCGAATAATTGCGGTGTGGATGATTGGGGATTAGGGCTTTTATTGAAGAACAAGCAAATCAAGAAAATGATCGGATCCTATGTTGGTGAAAATAAAGAGTTTGAAAGACAAGTGCTCTCCGGCGAAATCGAGGTAGAGCTGACACCGCAAGGCACATTAGCGGAAAAAATCCGGGCGGGCGGTGCCGGGATTCCGGCGTTTTTCACGCCGGCGGGTGTAGGCACTGTAATCGCAGAGGGTAGAGAGACGAGGATGTTTAACGGCAAACAATATGTGCTGGAAGAAGCATTGCATGCTGATTATGCCTTAGTAAGAGCAGCCAAATCTGACCGGTTGGGTAATCTCGTCTATCACAAAACCGCTCAGAACTTTAATCCGATGATGGCGGCAGCTGGCAGATTTACGATCGCTGAAGTAGAAGAGATTGTAGAAACAGGAATGATAGATCCTGCTCAAGTGCATACACCAAGCATCTACGTGCAAGCGATTCTGCAAGCGGAGCAAGAAAAAAGAATTGAGCGGCTGGTAACCAGATCCTCATAGAGAAAGGGAGTGGGAGCATGAAGGCGTTAACAGGCAGAGAGAAGATTGCAAAGCGGGCTGAACAGGAAATTCAACATGGGGACTATGTCAATTTGGGAATTGGGATGCCGACGCTTGTCGCAAACTTCATTTCAGAAAGCAAAACAGTCATTCTCCAATCGGAAAACGGCTTGCTTGGAATTGGGCCGTATCCAAGTACAGACAAAGTTGACCCAGAATTGATCAATGCAGGGAAAGAGACCATTACGACCATTCCGGGCGCGGCGTTCTTTTCAAGTGCTGAATCATTTGGCATGATTCGGGGTGGCCATATTGATGTTGCGATATTAGGCGCGATGGAAGTTTCAGAGAAAGGGGATCTTGCCAACTGGATGATCCCGGGAAAGATGATTAAAGGAATGGGCGGAGCGATGGATCTTGTCCATGGGGCAAAGAAAATCATTGTCATTATGGATCATGTAGCAAAGGATGGCTCGCCGAAAATAAAAAAGGAATGTACGTTGCCGCTAACAGGTAGAGGGGTCGTGCATATCATCATTACGGAACGTGCATTGATGGAAGTGACGCAAGCTGGACTGGAGCTGAAAGAGGTTTTTGAAGGGTATTCGGTGCAAGATGTCATCGACTCGACAGCAGCGGATTTGATCGTGACGAATGCAAGAGAACAGGTTTCTATCTAGAAATTAATGGGGGTATATGAATGGACATATTGGGAATGGTAGGATTAGTCGGAGGATTGGCTCTGTTAATCTTTTTGACTATGAAGGGTATGAATATATTAATTGCTGGACCAATATCAGCATTGTTTGTCGCGCTGACGAGTGGGATGTCCTTGTTTCCGCAGCTTGCCGGTGAAGGGGAAGCGAATTTCGTAACGAGCTATATGAGCGGATTCACGAGCTTCATCATGTCATGGTATTTGATGTTCCTTCTAGGAGCGGTATTCGGGAAAGTGATGGAAGACAGCGGGGCGGCGGATGCGGTCGCCAAATGGACTGTCGAAAAACTAGGGATGAAGTATGCCGTTCTGGCAATTGTCCTTGCCTGTGCTATCCTGACTTACGGGGGTGTCAGTCTATTCGTAGTAGCATTCTCTGTTTATCCGATGGCGATTTCTTTGTTTAAGCAAGCGAATTTGCCGCGGCGATTTATCCCTGCCACATTGGCATTAGGTTCAGTTACGTTTACGATGACTTCTGCCGGATCACCTGAAATCCAAAACTGGATTCCTATTGAATACTTAGGCACCAACGCATATGCAGGGTGGGAAGTGAGCATCATTGTCGGTTTATTCATGGCATTCTTCGGCTATTGGTGGCTGAAGCGGATGATTATAAAAGCTGTGAACAAAGGCGAACGCTTTGAGGGCCGTACGACAGATCCGGCATTTGATACGTCCCGTCCGTTGCCAAATCCTTTTCTGTCCATGATTCCGCTAGCGATCGTGCTTATCATTTCTTTCATCTTCCATGATAAGTTAGCGCAGTCTGCATTAATTGTGGCACTATTAGGCGGCATTATCGCCACGTTTTTCGTGGGCAGAAAATATTCAAAGAATTATGGGGCAGCTATCTCCGCAGGAACACTCGGTGCCATTATCGCAATTGGGAACACAGCGGCAGTAGTTGGATTTGGAGGCGTTGCGAAAGCAGTTCCAGCGTTCCAAAGTGCAGTAGATATAATGACGAATATTCCTGGATCACCGTTAATTGGCGCGGCGATTGCCGTATCTGTGATTGCCGGGATGACGGGATCGGCATCTGGTGGCCAAGTCATTGCCTTGCCACTCATAGCACCGCATTATATGGATATGGGTGTGAACGCAGAAGCGCTCCACCGCGTTGTTGCCATTTCTTCTGGCGCACTCGATTCCTTGCCGCATAATGGATATGTCGTGACGACAATCCAATCAATTGCAGGAGAAACGCACCGTGCCGCATATGGAGCGATGGGTGCCATAACCGTTATTGTACCGGTCATCGGCGTCATTATTGCCATCATCTTGTTCTCACTTGGTCTCGGTATTTAAACGAATTAAGTGTTCGGATTGTCGTCCCGTCGAAGGAGGAATTATGTTGGTGAAAGATAAAGTGCTTTTTATTACAGGCGCAGCACAAGGAATAGGTTATGAAATTTCCAAAGCTTTTTATGAAGCAGGCGCGCTTGTTGTTCTGACAGATGTGAATGAAGAAAAGGTTCGAAATGCCGCAGCTGATTTAGGAAGCCGTGCGATCGGTCTGAAGTGTGATGTGACAAATGAACAGGACATTCAACGAGCGATTGATGCGTCGATCGAGCAGTTTGGCAGAATCGATATTTTGATTAACAATGCGGGCTTGCAGCATGTCGCGATGCTCGAGGATTTTCCGACTGAGAAGTTCGAGCTGCTCGTGAAAATCATGCTCACTGCACCGTTTATTGCAACAAAATTGGTGCTGCCTCATATGAGAAGACAAAAATTCGGCAGGATCCTAAATATGGCTTCCATTAACGGACTGGTTGGTTTTGCTGGCAAGGCCGCCTACAATTCGTCCAAACACGGGGTTATCGGCCTGACTAAAGTGGCTGCCCTTGAAACCGCAACAGACGGGATTACGGTTAACGCCATTTGTCCGGGGTATGTAGATACGCCTCTCGTTCGCAATCAGTTAGAAGACTTAGCAGCGGTACGAGGCGTTCCGATAGAATTCGTATTAGACGAAGTTATATATCCGTTAGTACCACAAAAGAGATTGCTCGATGTAAAAGAAATTGCAGACCTTGCTCTATATTTGGCAAGCGACAGCGCCAAAGGGATAACCGGCCAGGCGGTTGTTTTGGACGGCGGGTATACAGTGCAGTGAACTAGTATGAATGCATAATTACACTCAAATAGTGAATAAGATGCGATGCCATCTCGTTTCCTAGTCCCTCTGATCGTGGTCAGAGGGACTTTTAAAATTGTGGGAATTAGTTAGCACTATGCGATTCCTTTCTTATCTACAAAGATGAATGGAGGAAGGTTTCCTATCTAGTGCTGACATTCTCTTAAAACTAGTATTATTGATATTTTTCGAATGTTTGTCCTTATGATAACATTACTATTGGAGGTGCAGAACATGTGGAAGCAGAGAGGAATTATTATAAGTTTGCTTGTAGTGATGCTCACGGCATGCAGCACAGCGCCAGACTCCAAGGAAAGTTCAGCAGTACAGGTAGAAAAGAAGGAGGAGACCCATTTGGAAAATCGGTTAATTAGTGCCGCAGCAGAAGGGGACACAGAAACGGTTATAGCGTTAATAGAATCGGGAGCGAATATTGACGCGATAGATAATCAAGGAAATACAGCAGTAATGGCTGCAACACAGAGAAACCACGTAGATCTGGTTAAGACACTGATTGAACATGGGGCAGACATAAATATTCGTAATCATAATTTAGATAATGTACTTTTATATGCTGGTGCAGCCGGTTACCTGGAAATCGTTCAGCTTGCTGTCCAAGCCGGTGCGGACACGACCCTAACCAATCGCTATGGTGGAATAGCAATAATTCCAGCTTCAGAACGCGGACATGTGGAAGTCGTCGAGGAGCTAGTAACAAACTCGGATACAGACGTAAATCATATTAATAATTTGCATTGGACTGCACTATTGGAAGCGGTTATTTTGGGAGACGGCGGGGAAAGGCATCAAAAGATTGTACAACTGCTAGTTGATCATGGAGCTGATGTCAATATTGCGGATAGAGATGGGGTTACCCCGTTAGAACATGCGGAAAGACGCGGCTATAATGAAATTCAACAGATATTGAAAGAAGCGGGTGCATAATTCTTTCCCCAGAGGTATCCTAGTTTTTTGTTTTTTACATAGAAAAAGAAATTTTGATAAGGGGAGAGATTCTTTTGACATTACTATTGAAAAATGTACGTTTGGAAACAGGCTATTTGTATGACCAAACGTTTGTAACAGCTACAGATACGAACATATTTGATGTCTTAATGGAAGACGGAAAATTTATTGAGATAGCTCCTACGATCAATGCGGAGAGTGCAGTAGTGGCAGATGCCAAGCGTCAACTGCTCGTCCCATCTTTTAAAGAAATGCATACCCATATTGATAAAACATACTTCGGGGGTGAGTGGAAAGCGCCATCTCCCGCTACAGAAGGAATTTTTACTCGTTTAAAAGAAGAAGCAACTTTATTGCCCCGCCAATTGGGTGTGGCTGAAGAGAGAGCGCATGCGATGGTGCGACATTATATTAAAAACGGACACACCCATATTCGTACGCATGTGAATGTGGACCCTCAAATTGAGACGAAGCATATAGAAATAGCGAAACGAGTATTAGAAAGTTATAAAGACCAAATCACGTATGAAATCGTTGCATTTCCACAACATGGTGTTTTACGTAATGGACCAGAATTTATAGCAATCCTTGAAAAAGCATTACAAATGGGCGCTACTCATATCGGTGGGGTGGACCCTGCTTCAATGGACCGTAATAGTGGGGATGTTATAAAAACGACTTTTCAATTAGCCGAAAAATACGATGTAGGAATTGATATCCATTTACATGACCGTAACACCTTAGGGGAATTTGAAATCCAACAAATTCTGAATGAAATCGAACAAAGGTCTTTTACGAATGAGGTAACTATTAGTCACGCATTTGCATTTGCAGACTTGCCGCAACAGCCAGTGGACAATCTTATTGATCGAATGGCTGCCAATCATGTCGGCGTGACAACAACGGTTCCTATTGGTGCAGGTCCGATTACTATCCCTGTGAAATATATGTTTGACCGGGGAATAAATGTTTCTTTTGGGCATGATAGCTTGATTGATCATTGGTCTCCTTTTGGCAGCGGCGATACGGTACATAAATTAAATCAGTTTATCCAACGCTTTGGCTATATTGATGAGTGGCATATTGGACAGTCGTTGAAATATGCGACAGGCGGATTAACACCATTAAATAACACTGGAGAGCTGCAATGGCCAAAAGTCGGAGATGCGGCGAATGCGTTGCTCGTCGATGCGGTTAGCTCTGCGCATCTGATTGCCAGACAATGCCCTATTTCCACAGTGATTTCAAAAGGAAATATCATTCATGAAGAAGAGATAGAGCTAAAGGGGGAGTTCCGATGAGTACTTGGCTGCGAAACGTACTTCTGGAAATTGGTGAAACAACGTATGAAGATGGCAGCATTCAAACCATTACCGATGTGTTTCACATTCAAGTTACAAAAGAAGGCATCATTCAGGCGATAGTTCCCGCAACTGAAAATGTCCCGGGTGCAGATGCCATTGATATGGAAGGGAAATTAGCACTTCCTGCCTTCAAAGAAATGCATAATCATTTGGACAAGACGTATTTATCGCTAGGATGGCGGGCTTGTCGTCCTGTCAAAAATTTATCCGAGAGATTGGCTCTTGAAGCAGCAGAGTTAGAGGAACTTGCTGAAACAGTGGAACAAAGAGCATCTGCCATGATTGAATTGCACTTGAGCAATGGTGTAAACCATATTCGAACACATGTGAATATTGATCCCTTCATTAAACTGAAAAATTTAGAAGGCGTAAAAAAAGCGTTGAAAGCTTATGAGCAATACATAACCTATGAAATTGTCGCGTTTCCTCAACATGGCTTGCTGGCACATGAAGAAATGCCTGGCTTATTAAGACAAGCACTGGAATCTGGTGCCACAATCTTAGGGGGGCTTGACCCGGCTGGCATTGATCAAGACATCGAAAAATCCTTGCAAGTCACGATGGATATTGCGAAGGAGTATAACGTGGATGTCGACATGCATCTGCACGACAGGGGACAGGTCGGCTATTATACAATGGATAAATGGCTGGACATGGTGAAAGAACAAGATTTTAAGGGATCCACCGCTTTTAGTCATGCATTTGGTTTGAGTGCCTTGACGCCTTTTATGCAAAAGCAATTTGCAAAGAAATTAAATGAGCATCACGTTGAAATTATGTCTACCATCCCTATATCAATAAATTCTCAGCTCATTCCTATAGATATCTTGAGAGAGGAAGGCGTTAAAGTTGCATTAGGCTGCGACGGTTTTTACGATTCATGGAGCCCTTATGTTCCTGGAGATGTTTTGGAGAAGGTGCATAACTTCTGTGATTATACAGGGAAATCCAGCGAACGTTCATTACGCGAAAGTGTAAGTTTAATTACACAAGGTGTAACGCCTTTGAATGGTGAAGGTAAACAAGTGTGGCCGATGGTTGGAGATGAGGCCAGTTTTGTATTTGTAAATGCAAGCTGCAGCGCAGAAGCGGTTGCCAGATTGCCGAAAAATAGACAGATGATGCATAGAGGGAAATTATACAGCTCAAAACGTTAATAGGAACATTGATATGCCAAAGCAATAATTGCTTTTGGGGTAGAATCGCCAGTCCTCCGAAAAAAGGCTGCGACAAAAATTACTAGCAACCATACTGGAAGACAAACCAAAACGAGTCGTCTATGTCCAGCAACCCAGGAACGTTGGCGCGTGATCTTCGCATACTTGAGGATGGGGGATATAAAACTATAGAAGTCCAACCAGTAGATGTGTCCCGCATTCGAGTCATATGGAGTGTGTGGCGTGGCTTGAACTAGCTGACTAATCCGTAATTAAGCGTGCTTATAAACGTACGCTTAATTCGGATGAATCTTTAGTGTATCTAACTTAATGTCGTGATAATAAGGCAGACAAAAGAATGAAAAAATTGATGAAGAGATAATAAGTAATAGTAGATAATCTTGATTTGAAGGTACTCGACGGAGTACCTTCAGAGCGTAGACAAAAGCATATTAATTTGTTGTCGCGTATAAAAATAATAAGCAACTGTTGCTCACATAAGATTCATAATAAAGTTGATTTCCGCTTCTGGCGGTCGCTTTCCGGGGGGCGGGCGGTGAGCCTCCTCGTCCGCTGCGCTTCCTGCGGGGTCTCGCCTGTCCCGCTCATCCCCCAGGAGTCGCCGCCTTCCGCTCCAATCAACGGATGTTCTGCTGACAAGTTATGTTAGTTATAATTAAAATGATGAACCTTGTATATAGGAAGTTAAAGGAACTTTCATATTTACTTAATCATAAAGAAATTATATTAAAGGCAGGGAGCGCAACGAGCAACGGATGTATAATTTCTGCGCGAGGCGCAGGAATTATACAAATCGAACCCTTCGCTGTTCGATTGGCTGTAGCCAAGCCCATGGAAAGCGAAGTTGCGCTCCCTGCCGGTTAGTTTATGCATTTCTATTCATCTCGAAGTGACTTTGTCTACAGTCTGAAGGTACTCGACGGAGTACCTTTTTATATTGAATTTCAGAGGCGGTTTTGATGCATGCAGCATGGTTACTGGGGAGAAACTAAAAGGGAATATGAAACAACCAAAAGTACACTAGCAAAGTTTGCTAAAAAGCATGGCATCCCATTGGGACGATACAGAGCCAGATCAATACATAGAGTTTCATCGAGACAAATGCTAAAGTTCCAAATTCTTCGAGAAACCCGGTGGTTGGGGCTTGCAGGAGGCGTCGAAATAATGCATTGCAACAGGACGTAGCAACTTTGCGTTTTGTTCGGCTACTCAGCGGGAATAGCATCCCAGAGCCAATTAGAAATAGGAGTGTTTATGTTGGAAAAGGTTTATATAATATTAATAATTTCATTACTTTTTAATGTACTGTTGTTAGGAACAGGAAGCTATGTGGTGAAAAATAACGGTGGATTTGAATATATTAAAACAAAAAGGCAGTCAACACCTTCTCCTAAGAAGGATTACGCCTATTACCTTACGAAAAAAAGCATCTTTGAACAGTCGTCACTAAGTAATGTAGATAAAGTGTTCATTGGTGACAGTATTTCTGATTACGGAGAATTCCAAGAATACTTTCCCGGTGAAGTTGTGCTGAATCGAGGAATTCGGAATGATTGGACAGAAGGTGTATTGAATCGGATACAGGAAATAGTGGACCGCAACCCCAAAGAGGCGTATTTGATGATTGGTGTCAATGATATCCGTTATGGAACAGAAGCCGATGTATTTAAAAGTAACGTCGAGAAAATCGTGGATTCGTTTGAAGGAAAAGATACAAGGCTTGCTATTCAATCAATCCTACCTGTGAATAACGGGATATTCGGGAATGAAGTGACAAATGTCAAAGTGAAGCGATTTAATAGTATTTTGCAACAGATTGCGGAAGATAAGGGAATTAAGTATTTCGATCTGTATTCGAGTTTTATCGATAAAAACGGGCAACTGGATAAGCAGTTCACAGTTGATGGGCTTCATTTAAATGGCAAAGGGTATGAAGTTTGGGTCGATAGGATTCGCTCTAAATAAAATAAATATTTAAAAATGCTGAACCTCAGAGATGAGGTCCAGCATTTTTTTACGTCGGAATAGCTGTCTTTTCTTTCTTGATTGAAAACCCGCCAAGCAGTATCTTCCCGTTAGGTAGCAATTTCTTTATTAAAATTGAAACAATGATAGGAATGAATATCCCAATCGTTGTGTAACCAATAAGCCCGTACGTGAAATAATCATTTAAAATAATATCTGCAAATATATGCAAATACATAATGGAAAGCGAGTGATTTTCTATTTTTTTCAGCCAGTTGAGTGACAGTTTTGCTGCGAGCAACTGGAAGCATCCTACTAATACGATTGTAAATGATAAGGGAATGACCAAATCCAATAGTAAATGGTCATACCGTAAGAACTTCATACTCAAATGATAATCGATGATATTGAAGCGATCGAGCAATAACGCCGTGGCACTCAGGAACACAGCTGTACTCATCCAGCGTTTTGAAATATCCATCCACAGATCTTTGAAATAATACCCGATTGCAAAATAGACGATTGCCATCAGCACAACATCGATGTTCCATATCATTGGAATCGATTGCGCTGCTTCGGAGGGCTTGCCGCCGATGACATTCATAGCGATGATGCTCTCAAAATGTGCGAAAACATAAAAGAAACCTAGAATTATAAACTGTTTCATTCGATTGAAGTAGGTTGTCAACAACATGAATAATAAATACGTGAAGAATAATGTCGTCACAAACCAGAAAACACCGTATGCTCCTCGAATAAAACGCCCCCCTATGGCAAGTGTCCATAAGTCATTAAGATACCATTCAAAATTCCAATTGCCAGAAAAAATCTCCATTCCATAACGTACTAGTGTAATACTAGCAAGGAAAAATAGGTAAGGGATGATTAATTGCATGAAACGCTTGTGAATCGTGGGCTTTATATCCTTTTTATCTAAAACCGGCTTAAAGAACAATCCGCTTAAAATGAAAAATGCAGGCATATGAAACCAATAAATATATTTCGCGAGTGGAAAGTCGAGCTCTCCTGGATAATGCCCGATGACGACAAGGATCATTAAGAATCCTTTCGTAATATCCGCCCACGTTATCCGTTTATTCTTCATTAATATACACCTCTACAAAATATGCTGCTATTATATACCCCCTTTTCGTGTTAATTGCGTATTGTAACAATAAAGATATGTAATTGATAAATAAACGGTAAAATGCGGAGATAAAGGGTTCTTGTGGTGTCTATAAAAGAATTCCTAACCACTGAACAGAAGTGATGGTTTCAACTCAGATAATTCTTGTGAAGAAAATTGCGACAGGGAGTTCAACAGAAGTTAATATATTCGCCAGCCCTCCTAAAACTAACGGGTGCCGCCGACAGCAATAAAGACGATAAACATCAACATCATTGAACCTGTTTTCATCTCAGTTGAACGTGTTAGCGGATTGACTTTAACTGCGACCTTTCCACTTAAAACTATAAAAGCTGCATAAACGGAGAATATTCCCAACAACTCAGCGAATTCTCAGCCCATTCCAATTGATATTATGAGAGAGAAAGGCGTAAAAGTGGCATTAGGCTGCGACGGTTTTTATGATTCGTGGAGTCCTTATGTTCCTGGAGACATTTTGGAGAAGGTGCATAACTTCTGTGACTATAAAGGGAAATCAAGCGAACGTTCATTACGCGAAAGTGTAAGTTTAATTACACAAGGTGTAACGCCTTTGAATGGTGAAGGTAAGCAAGTGTGGCCGAAGGTTGGAGATGAGGCAAGTTTTGTATTGGTAAATGCAAACTGCAGCGCAGAAGCGGTTGCCAGATTGCCGAATAACAGACAGTTAATGCATAAAGGGAAGTTATATAATTAAAACCATCACAAGCGTCGCATAATAATTAAATGTGTATAGTAGTCAATACAATGGACCTGCACCGTTAATAATCGGTGCAGCCCTTTGCTCAAATATAGTTTTTGTATAATATTATCATTATTTGGATGGATTGAGGCCTCCGACCCGTTCTAAAGAATTAATCTACGTAAAAATATCATTTAGATAGTATTGAGGATTCAAAAACCATAGAGAGAGAAACTTTTGTTGGTGAGAGAAATTCTGAGCTTTAATGGGAAAGCTGTAGTCTATGCGTGGGAGAATCAAGTATTGTGACAAAGAAAAAGCCTCTGATTGCCTGGCAGCAATCAAAGGCTTATTGCTATTCCTTTTCATACATGTAAAGTTACTGGCTAATAGGTTGCAACTGATTCATTAAGTAGTTGACAAACGCATCATCACGCACAAGCCATGCTTCATATTTTCTCTTAAGGTAACGCTCTCCATCCTCAAAACTTGCAAAGGTTTCTTGTAAGAGTTTATTGTTCTGTTTGATGGCCCAGCCTAGCGCGTCTATCGGGTAGAGGAAAAAGTTATCTTCCATCCGATTTTTATATAACGAACCGAAAGAAGAGTCCTTCAGATTATAGCGATTCCGCCGGGCATCCTCTCGAATTGGTTCTAGATCGAACGCATCTAAAACAAATTGCTGAAACGCCTCCGTGTGTAAAGAACAGCCAGAAGCTTTTGCATGTCCGCCTCCGCCAAATTGCCCTGCAATTTCAGATACATCAATATGGTCATGAATTGTCCGAAACCCGACTCGTTTTCCACCGATATTCAGAATAGCGATGTAATCTAGATGTGGATATTCTTTTCCTAACTCATTTCCAAGTTCAGAATGATAAGATTCCGCATAGACAATGCCTGCAAACTGTTTGCCGGTTTGTAGCTGGACGAGCTCTCGTCTTTTCCTGCGAATATAACGTTCGATTTTATCCTCTTCCAAATCAAGTAACTTCTTTTCGAACTCATCAAATTGGAAATGTTCGTCAGAAGTTAACCGACTGATCATCTTCTCTTCGAATTCTTCAATGGTGAGTAAGAAAAAGAGGGCATTGAGCCGCTGAGCATGAAGATTCTCATTTTTCTCCCATTCCCATGTATCGTATTGCCTGACTAACTCGACAAATTCGGCAACCGATTCGGATGGCTTTAAAAATTGATGAGTCGTAAGATACTCATAGAAAAGGGAAGTGGCTGAAGCTAATTTACCTTCGTCATCTTCAACGAGGACACGCCCCCAGTCATAAACATTGAGATGTAAAGCGGTTTTATGATGATCCAGCAGTTGAACCTTTCCTCCATTTTCATGGAAAGTAGCAAGCCTTTTTTCATTTTCTTCATTAACTGACAGATCCGTAATGAATAAAAATATGTTCTGATTCTCATTTTCCAGAAACCATTCCACTTCCCGGTCGAGACTGGAAACGGAATTATAGCGAACTTTTACCATTTTACCCCAAGCCAACTTCGCCAAAATTCCACATCCCACTCCATCCAGATCATTGTGTGACAATAATTTATACATGACCTTCCTCCTCAACGACAGTATAGTCAAATTACATCTATGGGAATTTTACTTTTCTCCGTTCTGACTCCAAGAGGCTACAAACTGTTTAATGAAATTGTTTACCTGTGCGGCTGCCTTCGTAGGTAGCTGATGTTTTATGTCTCCTATTAGGATATACTTGTTGATAGGGAGCTTATCGTGTAATAAGCGGGCATAGCAATGAAACGCCTTGTCTTTTTCACCGTAGAGCAATAAAACGGGGAGGTTGATTTGATCCAGACGATCGGTACAATTATAGTCCAAACTGTAACGGTAATACTGTTCAATATTCAGGGCACTTCCTTTTTTCGCATTGATATATAGGTGTTTAAACAAAAGTGCATTATTGGAATTAGTAAAGGAGACGGATAAAGCAAGAACCTGAAGTGCTCTCCATTCCGCGAACTTTACTCCTAAAGTGATTTTACTTTTTAATGATTGGTCTTTAACTTCTGACATAGATCCGATAAGAACGCTTCCTAAAGAGCGCGTGGGATATGTCAACAAAAAATCAAGAGCAATGGTCCCTCCAGTTGAGTAGCCGCATACGAAAGCTTTATCTATATTTAGATAGTCCAATAACTGCTTAATGTCCTGTGAAATGATTGGATACGTTAATGCTGTTTTCGAAAAAGAGCTGTTTCCATGACCACGAATATCAAAAACAATAACTTTGAAGCGTTTTGATAATTCGTTTACTTGGTAAATAAAATTCATGCTTGTAAGTAAGGGAGGATGGATAAACACGATAGGTATCCCTTTGCCTTGAACGTGATAATAGAGATCGGCTCCATTTAGGTTTACTACTGGCAATGTATTACACCTCCGTTATAAGAGATTAAATTTCACTTTTCCCCCAAACTCTTCTCACGTCATAGGAATCATTTTTTACAAGCACTTCGTAGACATCCGGGTGAGACAAGTCTGTCCATTCTTTAATTCCTTTCATGCCTTTAATTTGCATCAATATTAGACCTATAATATTGCGATGTGTAGCCAACACGGTCCCATCGGTTGTTTCCTCAAGTAATTCCATTGCACTTTTTGTCACTTCTCCTATGGATTCTCCGCCTTCCAGTTTCAAATCAAGATCTTGCAGGGATTCTTTAAGTCGTTCTAGCCAATCTTTTAGGTTATTTGAAATCAATCTGTGCTCAGCAAGACGGTCGTCGATTTCTAACTGCAACTCTAGATTGTCTGCCAGCGGTTGGACGGATTGAAGAGCTCTCGTAAAAGGACTAGAAACAATGCGTTTAACATTCCGGTTTGCAAAGAAATACATTAATTCTTTTGCCTGCTCTTTTCCCTCTTCAGTCAATTCTGCCTTCTGCTCTTTCCCGAAAGCTTGGCAATGCCTTACCAGATATATAGTTTTAATCACTTTCAGTTCCTCCTAACTTCCTATTTGCTGCTACTCCTGCCCGCATGAATACGTTTAATCTGATGTATCTACACATTTAAGACTTCTTTTGGTAACCTCTCCTTCACACATTGAATTTATACTTTTTCTCATACATCTTGATTATCCAAATTTAAAGATATGAACTTGTCCGTATTCACTTTAATTCTTGTTATCAATCCTATTTCTGCTCAGAGTAAACGCGGACAAAATCAACTTATCAATTCATTTTTAGTGGGCTTACAGCTCACGGTCAAACAAATTTAGATTATATTGAAATAAATGCTTTATTATTTTCTGTTCTTACATCTTCCAGTTTTTCTTTTTTACTATTGCTAATGCTTTTCGAAATTAGCCTTAGCATACTGAGTCAGTATCAGACGAAAAGAAAGAACTGATGGGTGGACAGATTTCTGTGTGTATTGTCATTAATATCGACTATCGAGGTAACTGGTGTTCAATTGAAGTGAGATTCCCCTTCAGATAGTGTGTATGTTTATACTAATGATAAAAAAGAGGACTAATTTGCAGTAAATTCCGTTTTCAAAAAAGAAAAAACAAGAAAGGCCAGTCAGGCTTTTTAGCATAGTTGAGTTGTTTAGAACGAGGGAAGTGGTTTTGTACTGTTTGAAGGAAATTATACAAATAAGTAACATGGCAAAAGAGACCTTTTAAGAATCCTAACTAAGAACGTATTAGTTTGATTTTATCTAACTTTCTGTAGTATAGTTACCGACTGCTCCAAGTTATTTCTTCTGATATAATTAGGAACGGTTTATAGAGAATCTTAATTTAGGTATGCATATACACGAGAGAGAGGAGAGCACTAAATGCATACTATAAAACAACAATGGTTCGGCAATGTGCGGGCCGATTTGTTAGCAGGCGTTGTCGTAGGGCTGGCGCTTATTCCGGAAGCATTAGCCTTTGCGTTCATTGTAGGAGTAGATCCGCGAGTCGCACTTTATGCTTCCTTCGCCATTGCCGTCATCACTTCGTTCGTAGGAGGACGTCCTGGGCTCATCTCTGCGGCAACAGGGGCGATGGCGTTAATCCTTGTCAACTTAATGGCGGACCATGGCTTGCAATATGTTTTAGCGGCCACGGTTTTGACAGGAATTATTCAATTTATTCTAGGAGGGCTCGGGGTAGCGAATTTGATGCGGTTCATTCCAAACTCTGTCATGCTTGGATTTGTAAATGCGCTTGGTATTATGATTTTCATTACGCAGCTTCCCTATTTGAGGGGCCATGATGCAATGACATATGTTTTTGCCATCGCCACATTGGTACTAGTTTATGCGGTACCGCGTTTTTTCACCGCAATCCCTGCACCCCTCATTGCAATTGTCGTGATGACTGGTATCGCACTGATAAGCGGCGTATCGCTGCAAACAATCGGTGATTTAGGAAAGATGCCAAACTCATTGCCAACGTTTTTTCTTCCGGATATTCCGCTTAATTTAGAAACGCTGAAAATCATCTTCCCGTATTCATTAGCACTATCGATTGTCGGGCTTCTTGAATCCTTGCTCACTTCTCAGGTGCTGGATGATATGACGGACACGCCAAGCGATAAAAATCGGGAGGCGCGGGGACAAGGCATCGCCAACTTCTTCACAGGATTTTTCGGAGGGATGGCAGGATGTGCATTAATCGGCCAATCGATGATTAATATCAAATCAGGTGGACGTGGACGGCTTTCCACGTTTACCGCGGGTGTTTTCCTTATGTTCTTGATTATTGTGTTAGGCGATGTTGTTGTTAAAATTCCGATGCCTGTACTTGCCGGCGTCATGATTATGGTAGCTATGACTACGTTTAATTGGGGCTCGTTCAAGTTTCTGAAACAGGCGCCAAAAACAGAATCGATCGTCATGCTGATTACCGTTGCGATTATTTTATATACGCATAACCTCGCAATCGGTGTGGTGGTCGGTGTTATTTTGAGCTCGCTATTCTTTGTTGCAAATATTTCCCGTGTGACTGTAACGAGCGATTCGGGCATATACAAGGTAAAAGGCCCGCTGTTTTTTGCATCCACAACAAAATTCATCCAGTCATTCCAAGCCGTTAAGGAAAAGGAAATCATTATTGATTTTGAGGATAGCCAGTTATGGGATGAATCTTCTGTCGGTGCGGTAGCTAAGGTGAAACAAAAGCTTGAGGAAGAAGGAGTGGCGGTATCAATTCGAGGTTTGAATTCTTCCAGTGAACAGTTATACGAGAAATTACTTTGAGAACAGACGAGGGAGGAATGAGAATGAAGATTGCTGTAGCGATTGACGGATCGGAAAATGCACTGCGAGCTGCCACACACGCCATTACGCTTGCTAAACATTTTCCAGAAGCACACTTAGAGTTCATTTATGTGGCGGATTACGACAAAGCAAAAGACGAACGACTCCTATCTCAAAACGAAGAAAGCCTCCTTTTGAAACGGAGACAAAAAGTGGAACCCGTTTTGGAACTTGCACAAACAGCCGGCTTGCAAGCAAAAATGACATTACTAAAAGGCAACCCGAGCCAAGAAATTATAAAGTATGTGAATGCACAAGCAATGGACCAGCTCATCATGGGCAGCCGAGGTTTAAATACATTTCAAGAAATGATGCTTGGAAGTGTTAGCCACAAAGTGATGAAACATGTAGACTGTCCCGTGACAATTGTGAAATAATTTAGATGCCAACTACGTAATGGATCAGAAGCCAACCGTGATAACAACGGTTCGGCTTCTTTTTTAGTTCATCATTCGCTCTAATTATAGGAACATCCTGACGGTATTAATAATATATACCAAGCACTGTATGAATATTGTTATAATTAACCTATCTCTAATAATCGCAGCTAGCCTGAAAGGAGAGAAAACAACTGGATCAAGAAAGGTTTGACTATGATCGGAACCGCTTCAACCTCTCTGAACGTCTTGTTGCAGAGATGTTTCTATTATCATATTTTTTAATTTTTTTCTTAGGGGAGACAAGCTCAGTAATACCGTATATTTGGATGCTCATTTCAATCATAGGTGGGATTTTATCCCATCTCCTATTCTATTCCCGTGAATACTCACGTAACCTCGGTATCGGACTGGCATTATGTGTAACGATGCCATTAACTTTTTTCGGAGTTCCTTTGCTAACTGTACTGTTATTCTTCGTATTTGTGTTATGGAGAATTCAAGCGAATTTTAACGGTTCCCGAATAAGTGGCTGGCCGTTTATTACTGTTCTCAATACAGTCGTCTTTATCTCTCTGTACCTTTTGGCAAGAGCCCTTTTTGTTACGAATCAACCTAAGGAATTACTGCAACAACAGCTGAAAATCTATTTGGTAACAACATTCCTATTTTATTTTATACGCATGGTTACAGTGGCGATCAATAGTAGAAAGGTAGGCAATTTTAAAGTAAGAGAAGTTGGGAAAGTTTTTAGTCTAATTATGGGGATAGGAGTCGCTGTCTATTTCATTGTGCTGATTACTCTTAAGCCTGCAAAGTTACTGTTTATAAAAGCGATGGGCCTTCTTTTTGGCGGTGGATTAATGTTTTTCTTTCAAGCAATAGACTCCATACTGGCTTTTATTGAAAATCTATCGGAAAAGAAAAGCGAAGACGTTCGTACAGAAATTCTTCTCTTCGGTTTTGAAGAGCAGAAGGCTACATCCTCGATATTTGAAAACTTCTCATTCTCATTTATTGCAACAGCGCTCGTCATCATCGCCATTGTACTAATGTTAATAAAGAAAAAACAACAATATAAGGACAGACAAATATCGTACTTTTTTTCGTTTAAAGGCAAAAGTAAGCCTAAAAAAGAGCAACAAAAAATGCTGTATGATTACTCAGTTGCCAAAGATAAAGTCCGAAAATCAATTGAACAATTCGAGAAGGAAGCACAAACGTATCAATTAAATCGGTATCATGAGGAGACGATACAGGAATGGTTTTTACGAATGGGTTGGGAGAATAATGAAAACATCTTATCAGTTTACAATGCTGTCCGATATGGTTTGCACACGCCTTCTGAGAAGGAGCTGAACAATCTTTTAGTCGGGCTTAGTAGCATAAGAAAGAGTTATTTCATTAAGAAGAAGTAAATGCATTTAGAGGGCAAAAGATATTTTGCTGTTGTTTAGAATAAGGGGGATTTATATGGAGCTTAACAGGTTGGCGTTGGAACACTCCAATTACTACATGCAGAATGCGAAGGTTGAAGCAGTCTTACTAGGTGGTTCCGTTTCTCGGAATTGGCAGGATAAATTCTCAGATATCGAGTTATTTATATTTTGGAGAGAGAACCCGACAGAAGAAGATAGAAAACGTCCCATTACGTTAGCGAACGGCAGCATTATTGATTTTCATCCTTATGAGGAAGAGGAGTGGTCGGAAACATATGTGGCGCAATGTGTAAAATTTGAAATCAGTAACTTCTTAACAAGTACGATTCAGAAGATCAGTAACGAAGTAATTTTGGAGTTTGATACGGACCTGAATAAACAATGTCTGGTAGCCTCAGTACATGAGGGAATTCGGCTTGGTGGAGAACAAGTTATTTATCAGCTTAAGGAACAGATAAAAGGATATCCTGCCGAGTTGAGTAAAGCAATGATCAGTCAGAATATGAACTTGGGAAATAGGTGGCATAATCGTGAGGCGTTACTGGCAAGAGAAGATTGGCTAATGTTGTATAAAGTAATCGTTTCTGTCCAGGAAAAGATAATGGGCATCCTGTTCGGGCTAAATCGAGTGTATGTTCATCATCCAGCTTATAAATGGCAAAAAAAATCATTAGAAAACATGACGGTTGTCCCAGAAAATGTGGTGAGTCGGTTAACTTCTATACTATTGGAACACCCTGAAAAAGGCATAAGAGAGTTAGAAGTAATGATTGGGGAGATTTTCGATTTAATTCAAAAAGAATATCCGGATATGGACGTGACTGAAGTAAGGGAGAAAACTCTATTTTTAAGGCCTGAAAACATTATGGATGTTAAATGAATGATGAAAAATAAGGGTCAAGTATCTATATCCTGCTAGCCTAAAGAACTATTTCAATCGTCAGTAAATGGTATAATACTAGAAATGATACTCTGTCCTTTTAGTATCAGGTTGAATTTGCGAGGTGAACTTAGATGAAAATAGTCGTCATGCTTATATGAAAACTACATAAAACACTTCCGATGTAAGAATAGCTGCAATCTCTGAAAATCTATTTAGGAGTGAGCAGAAGATGACCTATCTTAATGCGGAAAGTGTTTTGCCAGCTGAATTAATTAAAGATATCCAAAAATACGTAGATGGAAAACCGTTGTACATTCCAAGGAAAGAGGAAAGGAAAAAATCCTGGGGTGAAAAGAACGGAACACGTGATGCGCTACTAAAAAGGAACAAAGAAATTTATTCAATGTTTCGTAAGGGCAGCACAATAGTAGAATTAACAGAGTTGTATTATCTGTCCGAAAAAAGTATTCGGAGAATCATAAGGCAAGAGAAAATGAATGCGATATGACTGGAAGGATGCTTATTATTGTCAAAATAATAAGCATTCTTTTCTTGTTAGAGGGCTCTACTTTAATTAGGAACTGTTCTTGAGCTTTTACTTACACAGATTGGTGATAAAGTATAGATAAGTTGCTAATGATGAGCATTGGAATTTGAGTGTATTCAAAGTGCAGGGAAATGGGGGATCTACATGCAGGAACATATTACGGAGATTGAGAACAATAAATTCTCAGGGGCAGTGCTTGTGAAAGATAATCAGGGGATTCGAGCCGAAATGAGTTATGGATATGCCAATCGTTCGGAACAACTAGAAAATACTTTCTCTACCCGGTTTGGAATTGCATCCGGCTGTAAGCTATTTACTGCTATTGCAATTTGTCAGCTTGTTGAGAAAGGAGCTCTTTCTTTTGATACTACATTAGCAGATTGTCTTGATGCGGATTTCCCGAATTTTGACAAGGATATTACCATTCATCATCTCCTCAATCATATTTGGAACGATGTTCGTAAATTTTGCCCCAATATACGCCCCAATCATGGTGCCGACGAGCACTTGCAACAGCAACTTGGCATTCAGCAGACCTTCCGTAGAGTAGCCAATTCCTCCTCCGATGTTATTTCAAGATCAGCCTATGAAGTTTAAAGTAGGAGAACGATTTCATTATAATAATGCTGGCTATATTTTGCTTGGTTTGATTATCGAGAAAGCCAGCAAGCGTTCGTTTGCTGAGTATGTTCAAGAATTTGTTTTGAAGAAAGCCGGGATGGCGGATTCGGGTTATTTCGAATTGGATGCTCTTCCCACGAATACGGCACTGGGATACATCGATTATCCAGATGGGACGTGGAAAACGAATAGCTACTCATTGCCTGTTAAAGGGGGACCGGATGGTGGAGCTTATGTGTCGGTTGGAGACATGGCCATGCTGTGGGGAGCACTGCTAGATAATCGACTCCTCAGCGAAGAGTACACACAACTTTTGCTAAGTCCGCATGTTGCAATTGAAGGGGATGATTACTATGGGTATGGTGTTTGGATTAAGAAAAATGGATCCGACATTTTAAAATATCATGTAATGGGTTATGATCCCGGCGTTAGTTTCCATTCTGCGTACTACCCAACTAGTTCAACGATAGTCGTGGTATGTTCCAACCAATCGGAAGGCGCATATGAGGTGTTACAGGAAATGGAAGAAAAAATAGGGCTTCTAAAATGAGGAATCTAATAGCGGGATGAGGGGAAAAAATGATCTCTGAATTAAAGAAACGAGACTTTCATAAATGCAAAAGGATACTAAATGAGCGAGGGCAGGTAGAGGCAAAGGCAGTCATTGCAGGAATTAATCCGGGACGTATATTTGTAGATAATCTCGATACTCCCAGATCTGGTCTGATTTGGTTAGGAAATAACGATGGGTTTATTTTTATTGGTGATGAAAATAATGAGCAATTCCATCTTGAACTGAATTCATTCATCGACGCGGTGATTGCACCGGACGCGAGAAGAATAGGACTGCAATGGTTTGAAGGGATCGGCAATCATGAAGGATGGGACATAACAATAAAACGATTGTTGAATCAACGCAAACTAAGTAGTTGGCTGCAACGAGTTTATGAGTTGCCAAAGGAGAAGTATAAGCAAGAAAGAGAGCCAGAGCTGGAAGGTGGATATACGGTTCATAAAATCACTGAGACTCTCTACGAGAATAAGGATAATTCCATCCAGAATATAGATTTTTTACACAATACGATCGTTTGGTCTTGGACATCAACCGATCAGTTTTTCAGTAAGGGAATTGGTTATTGTATTGTACATAAAAATGAAATTGTTAGTATCTGTTCCACAAGTTTTGTCTTTGAAAATGTGCAATGCATCGGTATTGAAACTTTACAGGCGCATCAAGGGAAGAAATTAGCTACAATAGCAGCCCACCGTTTTGTAAAAGATTGTTTTGAAAATGATCGGGTTCCGTATTGGGACTGCATGGATATGAATAAACCTTCTATTGCAGTGGCGGAACATCTAGGGTTTTGTCGCACTTTTAATTACATGGGACATGCATTTTCGTTTGAAGAGTGATGGCACCACTTGAATGAATGATGATTTTAACTATGTAATAATAAAGTGCAAGCAGAAATTGTGCCGAAGAGAGATTAGAGGGGCACGCGAATCTGGTAGTAAAAGAGGGATTATAGAATGCAAACTCCAGCCATACATACTGACAAGACAATTATCGAAAGAAAGATCTGTTATGATTCATCAACTGTAGATCATACATGTAGGCTGCTAAAGGTTGAACAGGAAAAGATGATGCTTTTTCATGAAATCGAAAAGTCTTTTACCATGAAGGCAGATCAACTGGAAGTAACCATTTCTAAAGGCAGCTATACGATAGCTTCCTATTGGGCTAGTCGACCATATAATTTCTATTACTGGATAGATGAAGAGGGAAATTATTTGGGTTCTTATTTTAACATTGTTCGAAATACTATTATTACAGACGAGATCGTGTCCTTTGAAGATTTAATTATTGATATTTTGATACTCCCAAATGGGGATCATTATATTTTAGATGAAGAAGAACTTCCGGAGCCATTAGATCAATTTGAAGAGGGATTTGTGAAGGATGTTCTAAATTCTCTCTTAGGAGAGGTCGATGCGTTAATAGAAAATGTTAAGAACGAGAGTGGTGTCGTCCTTCCAACTACATTGAAGAAAACGTAAAGATTGAGATAAACACACAGTGAAAAAACAAACCCCCGATTAACGGGGGTTTGCCATTTCTACATCACTAGTAACACCTAATTTATCCAAAACAAATGCATAGCATTCTGCTGCTTCCTTCAGATGGTTGAATCGGCCGGATGCACCGAAGTGGCCGGCGCCCATGTTCGTTTTCATGACGAGGATGTTGTCGTCGGTTTTTAACCTTCGGAGACGAGCCACCCATTTGGCCGGCTCCCAGTACCCGACACGCGGGTCGTTCAGGCCGGTCGTGATATACAGGTTTGGATAATCCTTTGCTTCGACATTGTCGTACGGGCTATAGGACTTCATATAAAAATAGTCCTCGGCCTTCTGTGGATTTCCCCACTCATCCCACTCCAGTGTCGTCAGTGGAATGGATGTGTCGAGCATCGTCGTGACAACATCAACAAATGGCACAGCTGGCACGATGACTTGGAATAGATCTCCTGCCATGTTGGCGACTGCACCGACGAGCAAGCCGCCAGCACTTCCGCCACGGGCTGCCATTTGGCTTGATGTTGTATAGCCTTCGTCAATTAAATGCTGGGCCGCAGCAATAAAATCGGTGAACGAGTTACGTTTATTTTGCATTTTCCCGTCTTCATACCAGCCACGTCCCATCTCGGAACCGCCTCGCACTTGCGCCGTGACAAATACAATTCCTTTTTCCAGCAGTGGAAGACGATATGGGTCAAAACGAGGATCGCTATTTGCACCATAGGATCCATAACCATATAGGATTAATGGCGCTGGACCGTCACGTAGCGCATCTTTATGGTAAACAGCAGTCAGGGGCACTTGTACGCCGTCTTCCGCTGTCGCCCACAACTGTTCTTGGCGGAATTGAGAGTGATCATACTCACCGCTGACTGGAGCAACCTGTAAACAGTGCTTCTCTCCGGAAAGCGGATGTAGTCCGTACGTTGTTCTAGGAGTTAGCAAGGAATCATATTGAATTAATATCTCGCTTGCTTCGTAGCTCTGATTTGAAACTACTCCGACAGTATACAGTGGCTCGTCCCATTGGATGAGCTCCAGTTCATTGTCCCTCAACATCCAAATTTGCGTCAATCCGTTTTCACGTCCTGAGATGACTAACGTATCACGGAACGGATATATTGATTGAAGAAAGCGCTCCTCTTTGTATGCCACGACGATTTCTCGCGTATGTAAATCATCGATCGGACATTTGAAAAGCTGGAAGTTCATCGCATTTTCGTTTGTTAAGATGAGCAGATCATCCCCCCAATGTTCCACATCGTACAAAATGCCTTCACGCCGTTCGTCCACCACTTCGAAAGTGGATAGCGGTTCATCCGTATGTAGCATTCGGACTTCGCTCGTTGTTGTTGAATGAGAATACACAAAAATGAATTTTCCGCTTTGGGACGTTTCCATGTATAGCGTGAATGTCTCATCTGTTTCTTCATAAATAAGTTCGTCGCTGCCTGCTTCGCTTCCCAGTTTGTGTCGCCATAAACGGCATGGCCGTTCGTTGTCATCGACTGTAGTGTAGAAGAGATAGTCTCCGCAACCGCTCCATTCCACGCTGCCATAAATATAGACATTCGGAATTTGGTCCGGCAACAGCTCTCCAGAAGCCATGTCTTTGATAAAGACGGTGTATCGATCGGTGCCATCGCGGTTTTCCAAATAGGCAAGGCGCGTCTGGTCGTTGCTCAAGCGTAACGCTGTAACGCTCAGGTAGCCATTCTCTTCCGCCAATTCATTTAGATCAAGCACGATTTCCTCGGTCGCGTCCTCCAGCATATTTCGGTTTGTCGCCTTTTTGCGCGCGTAGATTGGATATTGCTTGCTTTTTTCGAGGCGGGAGTAATAAAAGTATGGACCGCGTTGTACGGGCACTTGTACTTCCGATTCCGGCACACGGTCTATCATGCTCTGGTAGATCTGCTCTGTACGCTCTTCCAGTGGACGCATGATGTCCTTAAAATACTCGTTCTCTTCCTCTAAATACTGGATAACCTCCGGATTGTCTCGGTCCTTTAGCCAATAATAATCATCTTCACGCACATCGCCATGCAATTCATGGGGATGGGGAATTCGTTTTGCAATAGGTGGTTTCATTTTACCTCTCCTTTCAGGCTTGGTACTAGGTTCGTGAAATGCTTCGGGAAACCCTCTTTTATTTCTGGAAATAGATAGAGTGTTTTAGGTAGAACGAGGGTGCTGAAATGCTGCCCAGAAAGGAAAAAGCTAGTGATTCCCGGGGAGGAATACTAGCTTTAGGTTGGTGTTCAAAGTCCACAAGTGAAGAATGCCTGCATTCTCATGTAGCGATACAGCATGTGGGCATGTCTACCGGCTATCGTGGAGGGATCGATTTCCCGCTCTAACCAGTGAAGAAATTCCCGATCGCATTCACAACGCCTGCAACCGCTTTGATAGCATATATCATGTGCTTTGCAAGCCGCATCTACATTATTTACAGGCTCTCCGGGTCCGCTACAGCCAGGTCCACACCAGTGGTACCCCGGAAAGACGCAAAAGCGTAAGTTTCTTTTCCGCCGCTGTGTCAACCCCAAAACCCCCTTTCCTTGCCAAACTGCTATGTATTGTAAAATATTCAATTTGCAGTTTTGCTGTCTCAACGGTTAACTCACCTTTGTCTAAGAGTCAATGAACAAGAAATTGAGGGGAAGAATAAGAGGGTTTCAGATACCGCTCGGCGAATTATACTGTTCACATACATTGGAAAATTATTGGGGAAGAGGGGATGGAAAGATGACCTACCATATCAGAGTGAAAGCAGGAGCCGTCATCATTGAAAATGATTCGATTCTTCTAGTGGAATTTTCGAAAGAAGAAAAGGGAATCCATTATAATTTGCCGGGTGGGGGCGTGGATCCAGGCGAAACAATTATCGACGCGGTACGGCGGGAAGCATGGGAAGAGGCATCTGCCGAGGTGGATGTAGGGCCGCTTGCATTCGTATATGAATATGCTCCTGGTATCAATGAGCATCGATATGGATCCACACACTCGCTGGCGCTCTATTTTGACTGCGCTTTGCGAGAGGGGAGCATTCCCAAATTCCCGGCAGTTCCCGATCCGAATCAATCAGGGGTGGCCTGGGTGCCATTGGCGGATCTTGAGCAGATTGTGCTGTATCCCAATATTAAAGAGCAGCTGATGGATTATGTGAAAAACAAGCGGTCGATTGAATTAATTGAGGAGCGGCACCTGAAAGAATATAGCACGAACGTGTAACGCCCTTTAATCGTTAGGGAGGGGAAAGAATGGAATCAATATTGCTAATCATCTTATTTAAGCTGGTTGGCTTCTCACTGCCAGGTATCATATTATTTATGCTCTTCATGCTCCTGGATCGTAGAAGGACGGCTAACTCTTCCAATCATTACAGTCACTTGATCAGTATGGAAGAAAAGATGGAAACGATATTGAAGCAGAATGAAGAAATTATTGCACTTTTGAAGGAAAGGAATCATAAATGAATCGTTTTCAAACAATTAATTGGATCGATACAAAGATAGATCTGAATGTTTTAATGCAAGCAGCCACCGACAACAGCAGGCACCCTGTCAATCAAGGCTTTGAGGCGGAAGTAGCCAAGTTTCATACTGAGGGGGAGGCATTTGTCTTAAAAGTATGGAATCAAAGCTCTAAACCGGACGTCAGATTCCAGTATCATCTGCTAGATCGATTGAAACAGCATGGAATAAAAGTGCCAGCTCCCTTAGGCTGGGGCTTGGATGTGGAAGAAAATCAGGTATTACTTACAAGTGACAATGGCAGTCCAGTATCTGATTTGACGAAGGACAATATAGTGGAAATGGCTCGAATCCTATCCAGTATTCATCGACTGACGAAAGAGGAGATTGGGGTCTTGCAAGTTCCTGCTTATCATTTTATGGATTATTTTTTTTCAGACATCCATAAGCATTCAGACCTCGCGCAACTTTTAGAAACACTGACTCAAGTTGCGCAGCCCAAACAAAGCGCCCTGATCCATGGAGATTATCATTTCCAAAACATTGTCCAGCAGGATGGCCAATTCACTGTAATTGATTGGACCAATGCACAGTGGGGGGACGCCCGGTATGATTTTGCGTGGGCTTACCTGTTGCTATATCTGTATGTATCAGAAGAGCTTGCGGAAGCATTTCGCTCCGCCTATTTAACGGAGAAAGCCATGTCAGAACTGGAATCATTTGAAGCGTTAGCTTGTTTGCGATGGGAATTGCTTCATAGGCATGATGGCGTTCCTATACTTACTAATACAAAGAAGAGAAAAGCAAAATTTTTAAAACAGAATTCATTTTTAAAGGACATACTTTTATTTCTATAGCATTCTGTCATTAATAAAGAGTATACAACCTTAACTGGTTGCATACTCTTTTAATTTTTTTAAAGAGAGTAGAAAATAATTTGACAATTAGTAAAATATCTTTTAATGTAATTAAAAATAGTTTTAAAATAAATCAAAAGGTGGTTGATTAAGATGACTGAAAATCTGATTTACGGGAATACACCATGCATGCTTAGTGGGAAAAATATTTCAGCAAACAAAAATTTTGAAGATGTTGATGTAATTGTTTACGGAATTCCTTGGGAAGGGGCGGTGACGTGGGGTGACTATACTGGCTGTGAGCTTGGTCCGAAAGTGATGCGTCTTTGCTCTGCACGATATTCAGGTTATCTGCCGGAAATAAATGATATGGATGTTTTCGAGCATGTCCGCATTGGAGATGCAGGGGATATTGATGTTGTTCCTGCCAATGTCGATGAAACGATGAACCGGATTACAGCATTTACATCGGAACTTTGGAAATCAGGAAAATTTGTTATTGGGCTTGGTGGAGATCATGGTGTAACGTATCCCATTGTGCGGGCATTAACAGAGCAAGGAAAAAAGGTGGGCATCATCCATCTAGACGCCCATTACGATAATCTTCCCTCCCATAATGGGGATGCATTTGCCAGATGCAGTCCATTTGCTCGTCTTTATGAGCAAGAGGGCGTTCGGAATGAAAGCGTTATCCATACTGGAATCCATGGACCTCGCAATAAGCCGGAGGCGGGCCGTAATGCGAAAACTGCCGGCGCTGTTACGATCACAGTCAATGAAATTCGTGCTCATGCCAATTTAAAAGAACTGGCTGCACAAATTTATGAAATGGCATTCAAAGATGTAGATTGTGTCTACTTGACGATTTGCAGTGATGTGTTGGACTTCGCTTTTAACCCAGGCGGTCCGGTCGATGGAAATGGATTGACGTCATATGAGCTTCTTACACTCGTTCATGAAATTTGTAAACAAGGCGTTATCGGAATGGATTTTGTCGAAGTGTATCCGCAACAGGATCCAAACCAGTTCTCGGCCCATTTCGCATCGACATTGCTGCTCTATGCGTTAGCCGGTCATATACTTCATTCCAAGCAAAGCGAGAAAGAATTGGAAAGTAGCATCCGATAAGCTTGTTGTGAATAACTTTGTATTCGCTATTGCCCCTTTTAACTTTTCGTGTAGGTGGCAGACTCGATTTTTCGGCCGCTTTGTTAGAAAATAGGATGGGTAGACATGGATAGAAAGGGTGCATAGCGATATGAAGGAGAATGATCGGATCTTTGAAGCTTACAAACGGATTGCAGATGCAATTTACGCGGTATTCAATGTGAACTGTGAAATTGTCATTCATGATACGACGAGGCTGGAGTCCTCTCTTATTTATATAAAAGGCGACGTCACAGGCAGGGCGGTTGGGGCGCCGACGACTGAAGTTATTTTACGAGAATTAAAAAAAGATCCTGATGATGTTCAAGACCTTATCGGAATGAAAACAAACACGAAAAACGGCAAGATTCTCAAGTCCTCCACTGTCTTCATCCGTAATAATGAAAACGAAATTATCGGCTTCTTAGGCATCAACTTTGATGTGACTATGGTAACTGCTGTTCAGCAATTGTTAGCCGGCTTAGTTGAGCCGTTTGGCAATACGGATGATCAAGAGGTTGATGAGAGTTACGCAACACATATTGATGAGGTATTTGACAAGATTACGAACAGCACATTAGTTGAATTGGGGATCAACTTGGCAACGATTACACGGGAGGAGCGCATCCGTTTTGTTCAACGTCTTGATAAAAAAGGAATGTTCCTAATTCAAGGATCTATTGATCGGATTGCTGAGTTGATAGGTGTATCAAAACAGACGATTTACAATTCGTTAGAGGAAAAGTAATTTTTCCTCGCTTGTAAATTTCGGAATATTGGGAAATCGGAGGGTCGCATATGACAAAAGTTCAACAAACAGCTTCGTATACGGATGTGACAGCGAAGAAAGGTGTCTTTCAAAAATTAAAGGCAATCGGTCCTGGGGCAGTCATTACAGCTTCTTTTATTGGACCTGGAACTGTGACGACAGCGACAAGGGCAGGTGCGTCTTTTGGTTACTCTATTTTATGGGCAGTCGTTTTTTCCATCATTGCAACGATTGTTTTACAAGAAATGTCGGCAAGGCTAGGCGTCATTTCACGAAAAGGCTTAGGGGAAGCCATCCATGATCAATTTCAAAAGCCATTTCTAAAATTTGCATCCATTTGGCTTGTTGTTATATCGATCGGAGTTGGATGTGCAGCATACATCTCTGGCGATCTGTTAGGCACTTCTATGGGGATTTCCACATTATTCTCTATTCCACAACAATTTGTAAGCCCTTTCATCGGGGTCGTTATATTAATACTCGGTCTGTCAGGAAGCTATCGGCTAATTGAGAAAGTAATGCTGGGACTTGTCGTTGTCATGAGTTTGACTTTCATTACGACAATGATTGTTGTCAAACCGGATATAGGAGCCGTATTTTCCGGAGCCTTCCTTCCTTCTGCACCGAGCGGTTCCATGCTTGTCATCATTGCGTTAATCGGTACGACGGTCGTTCCTTATAATTTTTTTATTCACTCAACTATGGTGCAAGAACGGTGGACAAGCGTAAAAGATATCAAGGAAGCCCGTATAGATACCGTTGTTTCGATAGCTGTCGGCGGGTTTATCACTGCCGCTATTCTTATTACAGCAGGAGCGACTATGCATGGGATGGAAGTTCAGAATGTCGCAGATTTATCTTATCAGCTGGAACCGCTTTTTGGTTCGTGGGCAAAAACGTTTATTTGCATCGGTATATTTGCAGCAGGATTTTCCTCTGCTCTGGCCAGTCCTTTAGGTGCGGCAGTGGCCATCAGCAGTGTCCTAAAATGGGAAGGCGGCATGAGAAATAAAAAGTTTAAGCTCATTTTCTCAGGAGTTATTCTAATTGGAATTAGTACGTCTGTCATCGGCTTTAATCCGATGGAAATCCTTTTAATGGCACAAGCATTAAATGGGATTTTACTGCCGATCATCGCTATCTATTTGTTAATTGTCATGAATAATAAAAACTTGCTAGGGACACAGAGAAATTCCATGAAGTTGAATTTGATCGGCGGACTTGTCATCCTCGTGTGCCTTTTCCTAGGCGGGTTTAGTTTAATAGATGCAGTTCGTTCGTTCCTTAGCTAAATCGATGTAATAAAGGTGGCCAATTATAAATTGGCCGCCTTTATTTTTTAAAATCAAACCATTGGAAAGTATCTGAAACCTTTTTGACTCTTAAGACGTATGCTTTATTCAGGAGAAACAGGGGTGGGATGATTAATGATAGAGTTTCAAAAAGTGACTTGGAAGAATTTTCAGGAATGCATCAAGCTGGAACTTAAGGAAGAGCAGAAAAATTATGTGGCTTCCAATTTGTACAGCTTGGCTCAATCGTACGTAGCCTTATTGAATGACGATCTGCCAGCAATGACATTTGCAATTTATGCGGAAGAAAAGATGGTGGGTTTTATTATGATGTACCACGAAACGGCAGAAGAGAATGAGTTCGGAGATGAGGCTTGCTATGGCATACTTCGCTTCATGATCGACAAGCGGCATCAAGGGCAAGGGTATGGGAAAGCGGCGCTGGCAAAGGCGCTTGCGTACATAATGACCTATCCGCAAGGGGAAGCGGCTTCCGTCTATATTTCGTATGCACCCGAAAATGAAGCTGCGAAAAACTTGTACAAGTCATTCGGTTTTCATGAGACGGGGCAACTGATTGAGGGGGAGACGGTTGTTAAAAAGGTATTATAGGGAGTCACGTAAAAGGAGAAGATGGATCATTGTTTCATAGGAGAAAATCGTATATCGTTAAAAATGAATTCGTCGAGGAATTGAATAGCCATTTTATCAACACCAATTTGCCGAATCAATTGAAGCATGGTTCGAAATTGGTCGGTAGGTGGATGGTGCCATGGGATGAGGAAACAACGGAGATCTTTGCCATCTGGGAGTACGAGAGCTATGAAGCGTACAAAGAAATTGAAACGAAAATCAGAGCAGATCAAGAACATGTCAATCGAATTGTAGAGTGGTATGAGAGAAACGGTGGCAGAGATCATGTCCTTCGCCATTATCTTGTGGAAGTAAAGGATGAGCAGTTACTGCCCACAGTAAATTAACTAGACGCAAACAGAGAGAGATGAGAGAATGTTACATTTAAAACCGATTACGAAAGACAACTGGATTGACGCAATATCCCTTCGAGTGCGAGAGGACCAAGTGAAATTTGTTGCGTCGAATGCTGTATCACTTGCACAATTAAATTTTTTAGACGACTTCCATGCCAAAGGAATTTATGCCGATGATGAAATGGTCGGGTTTACCCTGTTTGGCATCGATGAAGAGGATCATGAATATTGGATGTACCGCATGATGATTGATCACAAGCATCAAGGAAAAGGGTACGGCAAGCAGGCGGTTCAGCTCGTCATAGAAGATATTCGGAGCATGAAGGAAGAACGTCATCAGCTCATCAACTTGTCGTATGAACCGGAGAATGAGGTAGCTAAGCGGCTTTATGGACAGCTGGGATTCAACGAAGTGGAAGGCTTCTTAGTCGACGGGGAACAGGTGGCACGATTTCATTTTTAACGAGACAAATTAACATCTATCTAAAAGGAATAAAATTGCAAAAAAGCCCCGCTTCAGCGAGAAGCAGGGGCTTTTAATATGCGCTCGATTCGCGGCCGGTTGTATCGCTGCAGTATAATGAGCGGCACATTAAATAGAATGGCATACGCTACATTGAGATAGCCAGCCCACATGGGATTCCAGAGAAAGAACAGCAACGCCGGCGGAATGGAAATCCAATGGGTGAATTCAGCGCGCCTGGATTCCAGCAGAAAGAGGGATAAAGAGGCCGAATCCCAACCATGCAACTGTTTTTTGTTGTAACCCGAGCGGATGAACAGTGTACCGTCAGGAACATATGGCTTCCATGATTTCACACGGGCAACGTCCTGCCAGAAAACCCCTTCCTTTTCCCAAAGGAAGCTTGTAAAGAGCCAAGAATACTTGAAGAACCATCTGATTGGGATCTTGTTGGTAATTGCCGAAATGCCAATTTGAATGGAGAGCCAGGCAAGTGCATTGATGACAAAAAGCCAGATAATCGGCAGATCTTTCATTTCCGAATCGCCATCTTTTGGACAACCGCATTATACATGGATATCCCGTCCTCTCCAGCTGACTCGTTTACGTACTTTTCCTAAATATGCGGAGCGCAGAAAGATTAATGTGAACAGCAGTATATGGATTGGATAGAATAAGAACATCCAGATGTTAAAATCGCCGATCCGCCTTGCGAACAGGGCGAAAATGGCTGAGAATCCAATGTACAAAACAAGTGAAATGATGTTCCACATGGAATTTTGGACAATGAACGAAGCAGGGAGCATGAATGCGATTGCCAGGCCGCCTGCTATCCAAAGGTTGATGAGCAGCATGACAGCGGGTGCCGTGAAGCTGGCGCCTGTTGCAAAACTTTTGGTCAGGCTTTCCACCATCTGTCCCGGCCCTTCCGAATACATGCGCAGCGTGACGAGTCCTTTTCCGCTGTAGCAATGCACAGGATATTCAGCCTCTTGAAAGTTTCGTCCCAGTGCTAAATCATCCATGACATGCCCTCTCACCCCTGCGTGCCCGCCGACTTGTTCATACTCTTCTCTACGGCATAAAAGGCAGGGCCCGAAAGAACCTGCACTTGAAAAACGGCCCGAGAAAGCCGAGAATACATTCATCCCGACGACAGCTATCAGTGGAAATAATGCGGCAACGTTCTCGTACCATGAAACGACACGATGATAAGGCTGCAAGGAGACAATTCCGGTGCCACCGAGCTGCTCATATGAAGAAACATATTTTAGAAGACTCGTATTCTCTTGAAATTCAGTATCCGCATCCATGAATAACAGCAAATCGCCTGTAGCTGCTTGAACACCCGCCCAGCATGCGGCGGATTTTCCAATCCAGCCATCTTCGGGCGGCAGATTTCGAATGACATGAGCGCCATAAGATTGGGCGATTTTGGCGGTTTGATCCTCAGAATCGTCATCGACGACGATTATTTCGAAATCGATAACTGTCTGCTTGGCCAGCGATCTCAACAAGGGGACAATGCGCTGCTCCTCATTACGGGCGGGGATGATAACAGAAACGAGCGAGGATGTGAAAGGATGATCGGCGGCAGGAGGGGAAGGGAAGCGGAGAAACATGAGACCCCCTGCCAATACGCCGACTGCGCCAAGTAATCCGGCAACTGTCAACACAATGATCAATTCAAATCCCTCCTGTCCGTATCTTTTTCACGTTCTGTCCCGCTCTATGATTTTATTGCAAACTTGTTGGCCGCTTAGCGTCACCATCGGCATGCCGCCACCCGGATTCACGGTGCCTCCGACAAAATAAAGGTTGTCATAAAGCTCGCTCTGCTTTTTATTTTTAAAACCTTTGTTCTTCCGTTTATCGGAAACGGTGCCGTAAATGGAACCCTTGTGGGAGCCATACATTCTTTCAATATCATGCGGCGTCCAGACATCCCTCGTCACGATATTCTCCCTCAGACCCTCGAGCCCCATCCGTTCCAGCTTCAGGAGAACCCGTTCTTCTAATTCTTTATAGTCCTCTTCTGTATACGGATTATCCTGAATATGAGGAATGTGAGGGAGGATCTTCAAGTTTTCATGACCAGCTGGCGCTTGGCTTGGATCTGTTTTATTCGTATTGACCAGATAGATCGTAGGATCATCAGGCAACTCGTAGTGGTGGAACACTTTCTCCATCTGTTCCTTCAAATTTTCTGAAAAGAAGAAGTTATGATGGTTCAGCTGCGGATATTCCTTTTTTACGCCAATATGGAGGACCAGGCCGGAACTCGAAGGCTCAAACTTTTTTGTTAGCTTGTCAGTAAACGATTTGTCTTCTTCCAGAAGCTTCTCGTAGGCAGGAATCACTTCCATATTGGAAATAAAATAATCCGCTTCCAACGTACGGCCATCTGTCAATTGCACACTGGCAATGCGTCCGTCTTTTTTGTTTAGCTTTTTGACTGCGGTGCCTGTATGAAGGGATACACCAGCCAATTTTGCAAGCTCTGTTAAACCTTCCGCGAGCTTATGCATGCCTCCAGGTATATACCAGCATCCTTGAGCATGCTGCATGTAAATCATCATATTGAGTACGGCTGGTGCATCGTATGGAGACGATCCGACGTATTTAATGAAATAAGCGAGCATATCACGCAAATGCGGCTCTTGGATCCGCTTTGCGATGGCCTCATACATCGTAGAAGTCAGATCGAATCCTTTGAAAGACTTTAATAGGCCGTGATGGCGGATTACTTCGCCTGTCGTGTCAAGCCCCTCTGCAAAATAGCCTGCTTCTGTCATATCATACAGCTGCTTGGCGTACTCGAGAAATTGATTGTAGTCATCTATATCCTTTCGGCTTAAGTAAGAATTCTTTTCCTCCATCAACTCAAGGTCACCGTATAAATCTATAATCGTGCCGTCAGGGAAAAAGGAACGCCATTCGCGCTCTAGCCGGTGAATCGGCACATAATCCGCCATTTGTTTTCCACTTCCATGAAAAAGCTTTTCGAAAATATGTGGCATCGTTAAGATAGAAGGCCCTAAGTCAAATCCGAAACCGTCCTGGTCCAGCCGGTTTAATTTCCCCCCAAGATGATCGTTCTTTTCAAATAATGTTACGCTGTAGCCTGCTTGCGCCAAAGAGATGGCGGCAGATAATCCGCCGAGTCCACCTCCTACGACAATGACCGACTTATTACTTCGAGCCATCTGGATCCCTCTTTTCTCTGAGTTCATACTGTCGCTTCAGATAAAATTTGTATCATTTGATGAGTAGATACGTAATTGCGTCTGCGCAGGCAATCATAGCCGTTTTGTCTGACGCTCGTCAGAATTGCGCGATAAATAAGGGCTGAAGAAAGTACAGCAAACCGGCTGTCCTGATCAAATAAGTCAACTTTGCCGAGAAACTCATCGTACAGAGCCTCGGCACGTGAGGCCATCCGCTCCCATAACACTTTAAACCCTTCGGTCACTTCGTAATTTGCAATATGTGCCGGAGTATAGTCTGCAAGCAGCATTTCCTGCCTTGGTAAATAAATTCTTCCGAGTTTCATATAATCTTCTCCGACATCTCGCAAGATGTTCGTTATTTGCATACCAATTCCAAGACTGACCGCCACTCTTGTGCAATCTTCTTTTGCCTGGCTTGCGATGATGGGGAGCAGCATCCGCCCGACAGAACCTGCTACATAATAACTATAGGACTCCATAGCTTCCATTGTGTCCGGCTGAATGAAATGAATATCCATTAGCTGTCCTGTCAACTGGTCGTAGAACGGCAAGATATCCATCTCGTAGCGATTAAACACATCTCGGAGAGCCCGCCAAAGTGGATGATCGTCCTCCTGATTAAACGCAAACCGGTTCAATGCATCAACCATCTCGTTCAATGCCGTTGTCTTCGCTGCTATCGTGTCATTTTCATCGACACAATTGTCAGCGGTCCGGCAATAGGCGTAAATTGCATAGACCGCTCGCGCCTTTTCCTCTGGAAGAAAGGAAAAGGCCTGATAGAAGCTATTGGAATGCTTTTTAATGATTGCCTCGCAATATGCATAATCGGAAGCGAGGATGGATTGTTCGTTATGTAGCATGAGGGGTTCTCCTTTCATCTTGCCTGAAGTAGTTGGCCATCATCATAAAGCAGTTCTTCCGTGGCAATTTTGGCGGACAATAGGACAATCGGGACGCCTGCACCTGGGTGAGTACTGCTGCCAGTAAAGTAAAGATTTTCACAATGTGTCGCTTTGCTCTGAGGGCGCATGTGATTGCTTTGGTTAAGGCTCGGCTGAAGTCCGAAGCAGGCTCCGTTATACGCGTTAAACCGTTTCAAGAAAGCATCCGGTGTCATATATGTTTCAGTTACAATTTCATCCTCAATATTTTCAAAGCCTTTTACGTTCTTTAATTCTCCCAGGACATAGTCTCGATAATGCTGAATGGTGCTGTCATCCCATTCATACGAGGAGCAGGACAAATCCGATACCGGAACAAGAATGTACAAGCCGTCTTTTCCTTCAGGAGCGAGAGATGGGTCCAGTTTGGAGCCGATATATACATAGAAGGAGGCCGAATCTAATCGTCTTCCATCAAAAATTCCATCAAGGTTTCCTTTCAGGTCATCATTGAAAATGAAATTGTGGGCATTCGGAATTTCATCGTATTTCCGGTCCATGCCGAGATACATTAGGAAGCAGGAACAGGAATATTTCATGCTATCAATCTTTTTATCTGTGTACTTGCCTTTCGCTTGAACATCTTGCACGAGATGCTTCATGGCATAAGGGAAATCCGCATTGCACATAACATGATCAGCAGGAACGAAATCTCCTTGTAAACGGATGCCGACCGCTTTCCCGGCCTCGATGACTATCTCATCTACCGGAGCATTATAGTGAACGGATCCACCCAGCTCCTTAAAGAGCCGTTCCATCGACTGTGCCATTGTATACATGCCGCCTTTGATGAACCAGACACCATAAAGGAATTCAATCATTGGAATCATCGTATACAGGGAAGGGCCAGTATAAGGGGAGACACCGATGTACAAGGTCTGAAAACTGATCATTTGTTTTAATCGTTCATCCTTAATATATTTGCTGACAAACTTATCCGCGTTGCCGAACGTCTTCAAACGCAATCCTTGCCGAATCATGGCGACATTGTAGAAGTCCGATTTTCTGCGGAACGGTCTTTGAAGAAAATGTTCCTTTGCAATGAGATAGCGTTTATGGATCTCCTGTAAATAATTCAGAAAGCCCTGTGCATCTTCATCGCTGACATTTTCGAAAGTTTCCATCAATCTAGTCAAATCAGAGGAGATTTCGAGATGATCACCAGCTTCTTTTCCAAAATAGACACTATACATAGGATCTAAGCGTTCCATCGGTATATAGTCATCTGGATTGCGACCGCAAAATTCAAATAGTTCCCGATAAATTTCAGGCATCATGACTATCGTGGGACCTAGATCGAAAAGGTATCCGTCCTTTTCGATGCGATGCATTTTCCCGCCTGGCAGGGCCTCTTTTTCAAAGAGCTCTACATCGTACCCAAGATATTGTAAGCGGATTGCGCTTGCCAAACCTGCAACACCTGCACCAATCACAATCACTTTCTTTTTCATTCCATTCTCCTCATTTCATTGTTTGTATAATGTTTGTATAGTTTATAGCCTTAGGAAGACGGAAATCTAGTCTATTACTCTGAATTATACATGAATTTTTTCAAAAGGAAAGTAAAACCTTATACAAATTTGTACAATGTTTTATCTTGTGGAAAAGAAACACCCTTCGGATCGGAAATCGATCCAAAGGGTGTTGAAGTTAGATGTTACGTTTAGGAGGGCGGGCAGGGGAGCAAGAAGGGAGTGCCTTGTTCAGTTGCTTCTTCTAAGAAGATCTCAAGTTTTTCGAGCATTACGCCAGGCGCATCATCATCCGCACCAGGATTGGTTCCGTCATCATGCAGCAGAATAATGGAACCATCTGCCGGAACCTGTCGTAAACCGTCCAGCAGGCGGGTCTTGCAGCTTGCAACCTTCCAATCTTTGAAATGGTAAGTCCATATAATAATTTGATAGCCCCGTAATCGTGCAAGCGGAATGGAAGCCGCATTCAAGAAGCCCCAAGGTGGCCGGTATAGGATTGGACGAACGCCCGTCGCTTGCTGGATGATACGCTCTGTTTCCGCCAGCTGTATTTTTAATTGAGTCGGCGTTAACAGCCAGCTTGATGTGTGCTGCAAATGATGAATGCCGATTTGATGTCCTTCTTCATGCATTCTTTTTAAAATAGCAGGGTGGGCTTTCGCTTTTTCCCCAACAACAAAGAAGGTCGCCTGTACATTATGTTTCTTTAATAAATCCAAAAGTTTTACTGTATACACGGGATGCGGTCCGTCATCGAACGTCAGGGCGATTCCGTTCTTGTTTAATTTCTTCACAATCCCGAAGCCAGTTAATCGGATGAAGGCGGTCGCCAGCACGGTATAGAGCAGAGATATGATGCCTAGACAAGCAAAAATCGTTGCAATGGTGCGTTTCCCCATAGTAACACCTCACTCAAAAAAATTAACTCCAATTGTTGTCCATTGTAGTCGATTCAAAGTTTGGAATCGAGCAGAAAGCAAGAGACGTTGTTGGGAATAATCCCATTATGGTACGTAAACATTTTACATAGCAGTGCAGAATTCGATTTGCGAGGTGGTTAAGCGTATGGTATTCTTAATGTGTAATCGGTTACACATAGGTGTTTGATCGAATGACGGATGGAATAGGTGATAGGGTGAATAGGAAAATTGTCGTTGTTGGTAGCATAAACATGGATATTGTCATTTCGGCGAGCCGCCTCCCGAAAATGGGGGAAACGATATTAGGTGAACGAGTCACCTACTTGCCTGGCGGTAAAGGAGCTAATCAGGCTGTTGCAATGGCTAGGCTTGGCGGCGATGTTCAAATGGTCGGAGCGGTTGGTAACGATGAGTTCGGCCGCAGTCTTCTTGAACAATTGAAAGCAAATGGAGTAGGAACAACGTTTGTTGAAATGATTGATGGAGTTCAGACGGGAATTGCCAATATCTATTCCGTTGAACGCGACAATTGTATCACCGTTGTGCCAGGGGCGAATTTTGCAGTGACTCCGGAAAAAATCGATGGGCGTATCGAGCAGGCAATTGCTTCTGCTGATGTGCTCGTAACCCAGCTGGAAATCCCGCTTGCCACCGTAGCACACGTATTGAAAGTGGCGAAGCAGCATGGTGTCACAACCATTTTGAATCCGGCGCCTGCACAAAATTTACCTGTGGAATTGCTTGAATTGGTCGATTTCTTAACACCGAATGAAACAGAATTTGAAGCGATGTCTGGGCATTCCTTCTCCTCCCGTGAACAATTACAGGCACTGATGGAGGAATGGCAAAATAAGCACAAGCAAACTCTTCTCGTGACACTCGGAGAGGAAGGATGTGCTTATTTGGACAACGGCATGTTAAACATTGTCCCTCCGCCTAGAGTCGACGTAGTGGATACAACGGGAGCCGGGGATTCATTCAATGGAGCACTGGCAGTCGGCGTGACAAATGGCTGGCCAATGAGTGAAATGGTTTCATTCGCAGTCAACGTTTCGGCAAAGGCGGTAACAAAATTCGGTGCCCAGGAAGGAATGCCGTTCCTGAATGAATTGAAGGAATAGGAGGTCAGTGTGATGGAGCATATTTCATTATCATATATAGAGGAAAACTTGGAAGCCTATTTAAAGGACACGTATACATTTTTGCATCAGCATCCCGAGCTAAGTAAAGAGGAATACGAAACACAAGCATTTATTGGTAAAGAATTGGAACGTCTCGGCGTTCCTTACAAAAAAATGGCGAAGACTGGTGTTTGTGCTGAATTGACTGGAAGTGAGCCAGGAAAGACCGTGCTGATCCGTTGTGATATCGATGCACTTCCGATTGAGGAACAGACGGGACTCGAGTATGCTTCCAAGCGCCAAGGCGCTATGCATGCATGCGGCCATGACGCTCATACGACAATCGGGCTCGGTCTGCTGACCATTTTGAAGGAGCGGAAAGCTGACTGGAAAGGAACTGTGAAAGTGATGTTCCAGCCTTCCGAAGAAGTACAGCCGGGCGGGGCAAAGCCGATGATCGATGAAGGGATTCTGGAAAATCCGAAAGTGGACGCAGCAATCTGCTTGCACACCAATCCATTTTTAGAGCCAGGTAAGTTTGAAATGAAAAAAGGCTATATGCTTGCCAATACAGATCGTGTGTATCTTTCATTAATCGGGAAGGGCGGCCATGCGGCGGCGCCACAGCAAGGGATTGATGCTATTGCAATGGCTGGCCAATTCATTGCCGGCACACAAAACATTGTTTCCCGGCAAACATCGCCGCTCGATCCCGCGGTCATCACGTACGGTACAGTAAACGGCGGCTTTACGTCAAATGTCATGTGTGACCGGGTCGATATTTCGGGAACTGTCCGCACGATTAAGACGGAGACGCAAGATCGCATCGAGGAGCAAATCGAGGCATTGCTCAAATCCGTGACATCATTTTGGGGCGGTTCCTATGAATATAACTATAGCAGAGGTTATCCTGCATGCTGGAACGATCCTCAATTAACGGATGTTGTGGCCAATGCAATACGTACCGCTTTTGGTGAAGATAAAGTCGTGGAAGTGGAAAATCCGTATATGAGTGGAGACGACTTTTCCATTGTTGCAAACCATGTACCTTCCGTTTTCATGTACTGGGGTACTGGTTCGACTGAGAAAGAAAACTTCCCTTGGCATAACGCCAAGTATCATGTGAATCTGGATGCGCTGAAATACGGAGTCGCAACTGCGGTAGAATGTATTACAACTTTACTTGAATCAGATAAGGCAGGGGGAACAAAAGCATGAAAAAAGTAATTATCGATGTAGATACAGGAATTGATGACGCAATCGGGATTTGCCTGGCAGCGAAAAGTGGACAAGCCGACATTCTAGGCATTACGACAGTCAACGGCAACACATCCCTTGACCAAGCAACCATCAACACAACAAAGGTAATGAAGCTCCTGGGCAGGGAGGATGTTCCGATTATTAAAGGTGCAGACCGTCCATTGCTGAGAGATCCTCATTTTGAAGTGAGCGTGCATGGGAATGACGGAATCGGCGGTGCGTTGAAAGAGATGGAAGTCACTGTGAATGAAGAAGGCTTCGCCCCTGATTTTATTATCGAACAGGCGAAAGAGCATAAAGGCGAACTGACGATCATTTTGCTGGCTCCGTTGACGAATATGGCACTTGCAGTCCGAAAAGAACCCCGTTTGAAGGATTGGGTAAAGGAACTTGTCATCATGGGTGGCGCTGTCAGTGCACCGGGCAATATTACACCGACCGCGGAGTACAACATGTATATCGATCCAGAAGCAGCAAAAATTGTGTTTCACGCCGGCATTCCGATTACTCTTGTCGGACTTGATGTAACGCAGCAAACACTCTTGACCGAAAGCGATATTGATCGTATGCGTGCTGGGGAAGTTCGGGATTTCGTGCAAGAATCTACGGTCCATTACATCAACCGCTATTTCACATTAACGGGTAACCGGGCTTGTTCCATGCATGATCCGCTTGCGGTAGGCGTTGCTCTTGATCGATCCCTTGTCCAGACAGTGCCGTATTATGTCGATGTGGAAACGAACAGCGATTTATGTGACGGCCACACAGTTTGCGATTTTAAGGGCTGGACGAAGAAAGAGCCGAACGTGAACGTCTGCTTGGAAGTAGACCGGGAACGGTTTATTGATACGTTAGTTGAGACGTTAGGGAGATAAGCCGCGGAAGGAGAGTCTGACAACAAGTGTCAGACTCTTCTCCGTTTAGAAAGAAGGAAACTGGATGAACGCTTTATCAAAACCTGCATTGTCACTGGCTGGCGTGCAATGGATGTTTTTCATGTTTGCCAATACGGTCGTCGTTCCGTTATCGGTAGGGGCCGCATTTGATTTGCCCGATCTGGAAATCGCCGGCATCATCCGAACGTCATTCATCGTAACGGGAGCAGCGAGCATTTTGCAAGCAACATTGGGTCATAAATACCCACTCATGGAAGGGCACGGAGGTGTATGGTGGGGGCTGGTGCTCAGTCTTTGTGCTTCTGCGCCAGCAGTTGGACTCAGCTATGCTGAAGTGGGGGGCAGTCTTGCGCTCGGTATTGTTCTCGCTGGAATTATGACAATTTTGCTCGGAGCATTTGGATTTGCCGGCACCTTGAAGAAGATATTCAATCCCGTCGTGCTGACGGTCTATCTGTTTTTATTATCCTGCCAGCTCATTATGGTGTTCTTCAAAGGGATGCTAGGAATAAACGAAGAAGGAAAGATTGATGCTTCGGTCGCCATGCTGTCGATCGGCATCGTGATGTTAGTTCTGATCCTGGCAGTAAAAGGGTTTGGCAAACTCGGGAATTATTCGATTTTAATCGGGATGGTTGTTGGCTGGATAGCGCATAGTCTTTTGTTTAAGGCAAGTGTGCAAGTGAGTGGTGGGTCTTCTATGTTATTTCCATTTTTGCCTTGGGGGGCGTTCCGAATGGATGTCGGCATCATTTTAACCGCTTTCCTCGCTGGATTGATTAATATGGCGAACTCCTTAGTGGCTATTACCACAATTGAAAAGCTATTTAAGCAAAAAACAACAGATGCCCAATACCGGCGCGCCTTTGTGCTGACAGGTTTGCATACGATTGTTGCTGGATTGTTCGGTCTTATCCCTTATGGCCCTTATACTTCCTCCATAGGTTTCTTGGAAAGCACGAAAATTTATCAGCGGCTGCCTTTTATTTTAGGTGGATTGCTTTTCATTGTGATGGGTCTCGTGCCGCTGTTCGGTTCGTTCTTCTCTCTCATGCCGATGAGTATAGGAGATGCTGTTCTGTTTGTCGCTTATTTACAGTTGTTTGGCAATGCCGTAAAGAATATCCGGCAATTGCCGCTGGAGGAAATCTCGTTGTATCGGTTGACCTTGCCAGTCTTGATCGGACTCAGTGTCATGACGATTGCGCCAGCTTCATTTAGCACCTTCCCAGTTCTTATGCAGCCAATCATAAGCAATGGCCTGCTTGTAGGAGTTCTCATTTCACTCATCATGGAAATAGCTTCAAAGAAGAATAAGGTGACAGGATAAATAAAGGTGGGTTCCATATACTAGGAACTCACCTTTTTTGTTGATTGTTTTTCAATCAATTCGACATCAAACAGTCTGCTTTTCTTTTCCATTGGTTCTTGGTTAATTAACGCAACGACATATTCCATTGCGGTCTTTCCGATTTCATAAATCGGCTGCGCAATGGTAGATAGCTCTGGAATCATCATTTCCATATGAATACCATCGAAGCCGATGACTTTTACATCATCCGGCACAGTAATGCCCCGTTCGATTAAAGCTTTGACCGCTCCGGCAGCCATTAAGTCATTGCTGGCGAAAACTCCATCTAGATCGGGATGGGCTTCAAGCAGTCCTTTCATCGAATCGTAGCCGCCTTTCACTGTGAAATCACTGTACGTAATGAGACTCGGCATGAATTGGCCAGTCTTTTTGTATGCATCTTCATAACCTAACGTTCTCTCGCGAGAGGAAGTGATATGCATCGGGCCGCAAATATGTACGATTTTCTTGCATCCTTGGGCAATCAGATGCTTTGTTGCCGCTATGCCGCCTTCCCGGTTGTCAGAAAGAAGTGAAATGATATCTTGTCCAGGCAATGCATTATCCATCAATACGACAGGGATGGAATGCTTCTGCAGTTTGGCCACTTGTTCAGGTTTTATCGTATAGGAAGAGATGATGAGGCCGTCGATCTGCTTCTGGATGAGCGTCTCAATATACTTTGCCTCTTTGTCTGCATCGTTATCCGTATTGCACAGCATGACTGTGTAACCGATTTCATGTGCGGCATCCTCCACTGCTCGGGCGATTTCAGGAAAGAAGGGGTTTAAAATATCCGGTACCATGAGCGCGACAGTCGCTGTTTTTTTGCCTGCTAAACTTCTTGCGATATTGTTTGGACGGTAATTCAGTTTTTCGATCACTTCTGTAATCGCTTGTGCCGCCTCTTTGCTTACATATCCGTTCTTGTTCAGGAAACGAGAAACGGTAGCGACAGATACGCCGGCCAGTTTGCTTACGTCTTTTATCGTAGCCATAAAGCACCTCAATTGTGATATCGTTTACACCAACATAGCAATAATCCATGTTTTGGTCAATGAAAGACTTGTAATATCACATTGACAGTCACTAAATTCATGTGGTAAATTACATGTAACCGATTACACAATAGTGTGAATGAGTTTAGTTTTGGAGTAGGGGAGAGGACTATGAATATACTATATGGGCTGTTAGGCTGCCTCGTCATCTTGGCGATTGCATTTCTACTATCCGAGAATAAAAAAAGAATCAACTATCGAGTAGTGGGTATCGGTGTTGTGCTGCAAATTTTATTCGGTTATATCGTGCTGAAATCAGCACTCGGCCGAGAGGTACTTGAAAAAATATCTGAAGGAGTCCGCAATATAATCCATTATGGAAACGAAGGATTAACATTCGTTTTCGGCGGATTGGCGGATGCTTCCCAGCCGACCGGTTTCATATTCGGAGTCCGAGTCGCTGCCATGGCAATATTCGTAACAGCACTTATTTCTGTACTCTATCATTTTGGCATCATGCAGCTTTTCGTCCGCATTATCGGAGGCGGACTTTCCAAGATTCTTGGGACAAGCAAGGCGGAGTCGCTGACGGCAGCCTCTAACATCTTCCTAGGTGTTCAAGAAGCGCCAGTGATCATCAAGCCATACATTAAAACGTTGACACGTTCCGAAATTTTCGCCGTCATGACCGGCGGACTGGCCTCGGTCGCAGGGGGAACACTCCTTGCCTACGCCGCATTGGGCATTCCAATCAATTATTTGCTTGCCGCCAGTTTCATGGCCGCTCCAGCTGGACTCGTATTCGCGAAAATCCTGATTCCGGAAACGGAAACGCCGTTAAATATAGTGGAAACAAAGGAATCAAAGCCATCCAGCGCCGATGAAGTCAAGCCGAGCGTGATTGACGCAATTACAAGAGGCGCCATGGAAGGGCTGAAGATGGCGGGACTGATCATCGCCATGCTGATTGCTTTCATTTCAATCATGGCCTTGTTCAATGGCTTACTCGGAGGCATCGGCGGATGGTTCGGCTATCCAAAACTGTCCCTTCAACAAATTTTTGGCTATATCTTCTCCCCGCTTGCGTTCGTCATGGGTGTTCCTTGGTCGGAAGCATTGACGGCAGGCAACTTGCTTGGCCAAAAAGTGGTGCTGAATGAAATGGTCGCCTTTACATCATTCCAGCCTTTGATTGATTCGCTGTCTGACAAGACCGTCGCTATCATGACATTCGCCCTTTGCGGCTTTGCCAATGTCGGCTCACTTGGAATCTTGATCGCCAGCATGACCGCATTCGCAGAAAACCAACGCGGCGTTGTCGCAAAACTAGGCATGAAAGCCGTCTTGGCAGGAACTCTCGCCAATCTTATGAGCGGTACGATTGCTGGTATGTTTATGTAATCAAATGAACCGTCCTGACGTTTTGTCGGGACGGTTTTTGTGTTGGGGCAATACGTGGCGTGGGGATAGAGTGAGAGGAGCGGTTTTTCGACGAGGTGATTATTATCTGGGCAGTGCTTGCTATTAATCTGGCGTTCGTTTCGCTATTCTGGCGTTCACTTTGTTAATCTGGCGTTCGTTTCGCTATTCTGGCGTTCATTTTGATAATCTGGCGTTCGTATCGGTATTCTGGCGTTCACTTTGTTAATCTGGCGTTCGTTTTAGTATTCTGGCGTTCACTTTGTTAATCTGGCGTTCGTTTTAGTATTCTGGCGTTCACTTTGTTAATCTGGCGTTCGTATCGTTATTCTGGCGTTCACTTTGTTAATCTGGCGTTCGTTTCGCTATTCTGGCGTTCGTTTCGCTATTCTGGCGTTCATTTCGGTAATCTGGCGTTCGTTACGATTAATTGGCGTTCATCCGGAGTTATTGGCGTTCGTTACGATTAATTGGCGTTCGGCTGGAGTTATTGACGTCCGTTACGATTAATTGGCGTTCATCCGGAGTTATTGGCGTCCGTTTCGACTTATTGGCGTTCACCCGGAGTTATTGGCGTTCGTATCGATTAATTGGCGTTCTGCTGGAGTTATTGGCGTTCAGCCCGCTAACCTGACGTTCAGCCCAATAAACCCCTTGTATATTCTTCCGGCCATCAAATAAAATCAGCCGCCCGATACCGCGAACACCCAAGCAAGCATCAGCATATTCTAATTAGGCGTATGATTGATAGGATGGAGGCAATAAAATGGTGAATTTTCAAGCGGTGAGCGGCAGAGTGACGGCGATTACTGATTTCATGATGGGGCCGAATGATATGATGACCGGGTGTTATAAATTGTTTACGGTGGAGGACAGAAACCGATCGATTGTTAATTTTGTTGTGGAGCCTTCCACTTATTTTGTGGATCATGTGTTAGTGAAAGTGGGCGACCAGGTAACAGGCTTCTATGATGCAGACTTGCCAGTGCCGTTCATTTATCCGCCGCAATATCGGGCGGTGGTCATGGCGAAAAACCAAGCGGGCCAATTTGTCGATGTCGATTATTTTGATAACCAGTTGGTGAACAGCAAAGGGACGCTGAAGCTGAATTTGTCGAGGCAAACGAAAGTTGTTTTGGAGAATGGGCAGGCATTTACTAGGAATCCGGGCAATCGGGAGTTAATCGTCGTGTATAGTGCCACGACAAGGAGCATTCCTGCCCAAACGACCCCGTCTCAAGTGATTGTTATGTGTTAACCACATCCTGCTTAGGATTTCCTGAGCAGGATTTTCTATTGGTTTTTCTAATAAAAAGCGCCGAGTTTACTGTCAACGATCTGTTTCACGGAATTCAATATCCTTTAGTGTTCCGGTCTCATTCCAATAAGTAATGGTGACGAAAACACCGAATTCTCGTTTGTCGTCTTTCAGCCAAAGCTTGAATTGTTCTTTGGTCAATCCGTCTTCAGAAGTGCTTCCGATATGCAAGTAGTCCACAATATTCACATTTGGGTACCGAGCCTGTGTTTCTTTTATTGCGATTTGGCTCCATTTAGCGTAGGTAGGCGTTTCAGCTTGAAAACTGGGTGTGGTAAAGAATGTGTGGGCAAGTGGAAACAACAACCCAAGGCTCATCAATACTTTTTTCATATAGAAAACTCTCCTTTTCCATATCATGAGTCATACTGCATAAATCATTCGCAACCTATTTGTGTAAATCTAACATGGAGTGTATTGGAGTTGTGTTATGATTCCAATAAGTGCGTGCCAAGGAGGCAAAGAATTGTCTCCTCTTGTATGGTTGTGTGATTTTATTTTGGGTAGATTGTCAAGTGCAACATAGTAAATTGACCTTTTTCATTGAGGCGAATGAAGAAAGAAATCCATCGTGAAAACGTTGATATGGAGAGTAATTTGAGTAATAAAAGGAAACGCAGCAAATGAGGTACCATCATTACTTTATTAGTTATGATGAGCGTGAATTGAAAAATAAAACCAATAAAGGAGGGGCTGGACAATTGATTATCATTGCATTATTCGGATCGGAAGAGACTGTGAACTTAGTAAAACGGTATGAAGATCATATTGATAATATAGCAATACAAGCCTTTCCCTATCGGACCGTTGACGATTTGGGAGAGCTGTTGCCACAAGCAGGCCATTGTGATGTCTACTTATTTTCAGGCATCTTGCCCTATGTACATGCGGAACGGCTGGTCGGGAGTTTTGATAAACCGGCTGTCTATATTGCCGATAATGAACTGAATGTTTCATTGACACTATTATCGGTTGTGCACCATCGGCTTGCTGATCTGGATAGAATCTCGATTGATCTGCCGGAACGCAAGAATTTGGATATTATTATCGAGCAATTACATATTGATCCAGAACCGATTTATGTGAAGGATTTTGCATGGGTGAAAACGGATAAAAGCATGGCTTTCCAGATGAAGCCGATTTTAGATTTCCATCTGGAATTGTGGAACGCTGGGAAAACAGATCTTGCAATTACGAGCATTCATGCGGTATACGATCATTTAGTCAATCAAGGGTTGCCGTGTTTGCGGATGGTGGATGCCGAAAAGACGATCTTAGATGCTTTGAAGGATGCCAAACATAAGGGGCTTCTTCAAAAAACAGAGCTTTCACAAGTGGCGGTCAGTACGATGTCCATTTCATTTCAAAATACAGAACATGAGCTTTCTCCAGAAGAAATGGAGCCCCTCTTCAGTGGCTTGCAGGAATTGTCCAAGCAAGTCAATGGAACCGTACAGCAGCTAACGAAACAATCGTTTGTTTTTTATGGAACAAAGGGAGGCATCGAATTTCTGATGGAGCACCAGGAACTGCTACATCCTGTTTTCTCCATTGCTGATCAATTATCCGTTTACCTGCATCTCGGATCCGGATTTGGCATGACACTTGTGGATGCGAAGAATAACGCTACGATTGCGTTATCGTATGCCCAAAAGCAAGAATCGTCACATTCCTTTATTGTCGTTTCAGAAGATAAGATGGTTATTAATCCGCAAGCAGCGAAGGAACAGTATGTCTTATTAACAGATGATGAACAGATTATCCAATTAGCGAAAACACTTAAAATTAGTGTGACGAATGTAATCAAAATGATTCAATTTCAAAAATCCAGACCGCTAAACCGTTTTACGTCTAGTGACATAGCCGATTATTTCGGAATTACAAAGCGGAGCGCTGAGAGAATGTTAAAGAAGTACATGGACGTTGGCTGGCTGCAAGTCATCGGAGAAGAGCAGCCTTATCAGAATGGTCGTCCGCGAGCCGTGTATCGATTAGATCTTCCTGATTGATAGTGTTGAAAAAAATAAAAGGGTCCCTCGATTTAAAATAGTCAAAATAGTTATTGACTATTTTTTTAATTTTCGATAGTATTGTTCCAAGTTAGCGTCTATATACCGACGTATAAAAAATGGGGGGAAACCAATGGGGGATCAAGTGAAAGTAAAAAGGAAGTTCCATGTACCGCATGTGTATGTTATCCTGTTTTCCATTATTATTTTGGCAGCGATTGCAACATATTTGGTACCGGCGGGGGAATACGACAAGATGGTGGATGAGAATAACCGGACCATTGTAGTGGATGGCACCTATCATTTTGTAGAATCATCGCCAACTAGCTTTCTAGGCATATTTCAAGCAATTCATAAAGGGATGCTGAACTCTGCCGGCATAATCTTTTATATTTTCATCGTCGGCGGTTCATTTGGTATTTTACATGCGACGGGAGCCATTTCGGCTGCTGTCGGTACAATTTCTAAGAAAATGAGCGGCAGGGAATATTGGCTGATTCCTATTTTGATGACGTTTTTTGCATTGTCCGGAGCCATGCTAGGTTTAGCGGAAGAAACTATTCCATACATTACAATTCTTGTGCCGTTAATGGTGCTGATCGGCTACGACTCCCTTGTCGGGGCGGCCATCGTGTTATTGGGAACTTCTGCAGGCTTCACCGCCGCTTTTATGAATCCGTTTACAGTCGGAGTTGCACAAGGAATCGCAGAGCTACCGATTTTCTCGGGGCTTGGATTCCGTATTGTTTTATGGGTCATCTTCTTAAGTGTAAGTATTTGGTATGTCATGCGATATGCGAAGAAAGTGAAGGCGGATCCTACGAAGAGTGTATTGTATGGGACAGAGCAGGATTTTGAGAAGGTTACAGTGGTCGAAGAAATGACGACACGCCATAAGATCATCTTTTTGATTCTGCTTGCAACATTGGTCGGACTCGCAGTCGGAGTCATCAAATATGGATGGTATCTGACTGAAATCGCAGGTCTGTTTTTATTAATGGGCATTGTAATGGGGATTGTCGGAAAGATGAAATTCGATACCATTGCCGAGTCGTTTATTGAAGGATGCCGTGTACTTGTCATGGGAGCGCTTGTTGTCGGTATTGCAAATGCGATACTCGTTGTGCTGCAGGATGGCGCAATCATGGATACGATCTTGCATGCATTTGCTTCCACCATTGGCGAATTGCCTTCAGTACTTGCAGCTTTCGGTATGTATGTTGTCCAATGTTTATTAAACTATATCATTCCTTCGGGAAGCGGGCAGGCCGCATTGACGATGCCGATTATGGCACCGCTCTCTGATTTGGTCGGCGTAACACGGCAAACTGCTGTGCTGGCATTCCAGTTTGGGGATGGAATATCGAATATCTTTACCCCGACCTCAGGGTACTTCATGGCGGGACTTGCATTAGCACGAATCCCCTGGTCAAAATGGGTGAAATGGATTTTCCCATTAATCATCATTCATTACGTCTTAGGTGCTATTTTCGTAACAATTGCCCATGTAATCGGGTTTTCATAATTTGATGGAAGAGGTGGAAAAAAGCTTTGAAACAACAAGAATTAATGGATTGGGTTATTGAACAGCGACGTTACTTGCACCAGCATCCGGAGCTTTCCCATCAGGAGCGCGAAACGAAAGCGTATATTGCACAGCAGCTTCATCAGTTAGGCATCGATACTTTTTCTCTGACAGGGAAGGACGTTATCGGCATCATCAAAGGGGACGGGGATGGCAAAGTAGTTGGAATCCGTGCAGATATGGATGCCCTCCCGATTCAGGAAGAGACCGGTTTGCCGTTTTCATCAAAAACAAGTAATGTCATGCATGCTTGTGGTCACGATGGACATATGGCAATTCTTCTCGGCGTGGCGAAAGTGCTCGTCAATAAAAAGGCAGAGATCAACGGGACAATTCTATTGATTTTCCAGCACGCAGAAGAGGAACTCCCGGGAGGCGCGATGGAACTAGTCGCGGCGAATCTTCTGGAAGGAATGGATGCGATATTCGGCTATCATTTATGGCAGCCCATTCCGTCAGGAGTCATTGGCATACGGGAAGGAGCGACGATGGCAGGGGCCGACCGCTTCTCCCTTACAATTAAAGGCAAGGGCGGGCATGGTTCGATGCCGCAGCAGACCATCGACCCGACTTTAATTATTTCGACGATCATCACGCAGCTCCATACGATTGTGAGCCGCAGCCTGGATCCGAAGGAAGAAGCGGTGCTCAGTATCGGAGAGTTACATTCCGGGTCCAATTATAATGTCATCCCGGACACAGCAGTAGCTTCCGGAACGGTCCGTTATTTTAATAAAGACACGTCGTTCCTAATACGTAAACGTTTTGAAGCCATTGTGGAAGGGATTTGCAATGCACACGGTGCAGCCTATGAACTGGCGTACGAACATGGCGATCCCCCACTCTTAAATGATGTCCGCTTGACCGGATTTATGGAAAAGCAGGCAAAGTCTCTAGTAGGGGAAGAGCGGGTGCAACGAATCGACGGGATTATGGGCAGTGAGGATTTCGCCTATTACTCAACAGAAATCCCTGCATCTTATATTTTTATTGGAATCGGTAAAGACTCGCATCCTTTTGGACACCATCATCCTAAATTTGATATTGATGAAGAGATGCTTTCCGTAGGTGTTGATTTATTCACAACGAGTCTGTTGGAGTACATGAAAGAGGGGGCGGGGAATTGAAAATTACATCAGTCGAGGTATATGCAATCCGGCTTCCGCTTCATGACCCGTTCATTGTCAGTTACCATACGTACAAGGACATGCCATCAATCGTCGTGAAACTGCAAACGGACAATGGACTTGTCGGATTCGGGGAAGGGACGCCCGATGAGCATGTAACAGGTGAAACATGGGAAAGCGTCTTCGCGGTGCTGAGCAAGACATTGGCAGCTGTTATTCTCGGAGAAAATCCATTCGACATCGAGAAAATCCATGACAAGATGAATCAGACGATCTTAGGTGCGACGACTGCGAAAGCCGCATTGGATATCGCTTGCTACGATCTTATGGGAAAAGCGGCAAATCAGCCAGTCTATAATTTGCTCGGCGGGCGGTATTATGACAAGTTGGAGCTTCCAAAAGTCATCAGCATTCTGTCGCCGGAGGAAATGGCTGAAAAAGCGAAACAGGCGGTGGCAGAAGGGTATAAGACCTTGAAGCTGAAGGTGGGGACAGATAAACGCCTTGATGTAGAGCGCATCCGCGCGGTTCGAGAAGCAGTCGGACATGAAATTGCGCTAAAAGTCGACGCCAACCAAGGCTGGGAGACAAGTGCCGATACGATGTATGTCCTTCAGCGAATTACCGACTGCCAGATTGATTGGATTGAACAGCCTGTCATTGCAACGGATATTGATGGTTTAGCAGAAATCAAACAAAAGACGACCATTCCGGTCATGATTGATGAAGGTCTTCATGGGGACAAGGAAATGAACGAAATCACTGTGAAACGGGCAGTTGATATGGTTAATATCAAACTAATGAAGTGCGGAGGTATTTATCCCGCTACGCATATTGTCCACCAAGCTCAGCTGGCAGGGTATACATGCCAAGTCGGCTCCATGGTGGAATCTGCTATCGCATCAGCTGCTGGATTGCATTTATCCACAGCCAAAAAACGGATTAAGAGCAATGAGCTTGTCGGTCCGTTAATGTTCAGCGAGGACGTGGCACAATTCGAGTTTCAAATTCCTTTTGTCCACCTTTCTGAACGTCCTGGCCTTGGTATTGAGGTGGACGAAGCTATCCTTGAAAAACTGACAAGTGACTATGTGAAGATTGAACTGAATTGAGGAGTTTTGCGGAGATAAGAAGAGAGTGCTTGAAAATTTTTAGTACTCTCTTCTAACATCTGAAATACCTGCTACTGCAAGCTTCGGAAGGGTTTATTATCTTTGCAATTAAATGAGTAATAAAAAAATCCATTGACACAGGCTAGAAACGAGTACTAGAATGAAACCTATAATTTAATAGACCTCGCTGCTGCTTACGCAGGTGAGGTAGAGGCGCGATATTTATTAGCGCATAGCGGAGTCCGGGAAGACGTGGATGCTATGAAGAAGGAAATGTCGCCGAAGTATGTAATGAGTTCTCGCCATTATGTACTGGGCCTGTAATGAATAATTACAGGACTGTCTTAATAAATTTGCCGATTTATTAAGTTGTGCTATCTCCACTTGAGATAAAGGGCGAGGAATTTGGAATGACTGCATCATTTCCGGTTCTTCTGGAAAGATCTAGTCTTTTTTTATTGCCTTTGGAGATTCTTTAGCACATAAAGAATCTCCTTTTTGTATTTCTAAAATTAACTATCATGCAGTCGATACCGGCTGTGAAAACGGAGGAAACTATGATGGAAAACCAACAAACCTTGTACTACGAGTTCGCACCGACAGAGGAAGGGAAAATGACTATCGATCCGGCAAAGACCGCTTTGTTGGTTGTTGATATGCAACATCAATTTATCAGCCGCGATGGCTTGGATGCAAAACTAGCACGGGAACGCGGCATGTTCGATAAATGGGAGTACTTCTTTGATCGGATTGATGACATTGTCGTTCCAAACAATAAAAAGCTGCTGGACTTTTTCCGTAGAAATCAACTGGAAGTAACCTTTGGCCGCATTGCATGCCATCATAAGGACGGCCGTGATCGTTCAGCCGTTCAGCGCCGTCCGGGATGGAACAATATTTTATTGCCAATCGGCGATCCGGGAGCTGAAATGGTGGAGGAGCTGAAGCCGCTGGATGATGAGATTGTCGTAAATAAAACAACGGACAGCGTATTAAGCGGGACCAACTATGAATTCCTTCTTCGCAATATGGGCATTGAAACGGTTGTATGTACAGGCGTGGTTACGGATCAATGTGTCGCTTCCACTGTCCGCAGTTTAGCAGATGCCGGCTTTGAAGTGATATTAGTTGAAGATGCATGTGCCGCAGCAACACAGCAATTGCATGATGCCGAGATTATGATCATGAATCAAATCTATTGCCAAGTGATGAGCACGGAAGAAACACTTCAGTTGATTGAAGAACAATTACAAGAAGAAATTCTAGTTTAATGATAGAGAGGAAGCGGGCGAGATGACGATCATGCAGCAAAATACATCAACAGATCAAGCGGCTCCGCAATTTAAGCGGGTGCTGAAACTGAGAGACCTGGTCATATACGGAATCGCCTTTATGACACCAATCGCTCCGGCTTATATTTATGGCTATGCTTCCGAGCTGACAGGGGGGATGCTGTCGCTATCTTATTTGGTTGCAATGTTCGCCATGATGTTTTCGGCATATAGCTACGGACGAATGGCTGCGGCTTTTCCTGTTTCGGGGTCCACTTATACATATACACAGCGTGCGATCAATCCTCATTTAGGCTTTTTCGCCGGATGGGCCATGTT
>NZ_BQYK01000008.1:86346-100595 GCF_023168145.1 Sporosarcina sp. NCCP-2222 | reverse complement strand
CATCACGGTGATCAATATTCTCGGCATGCAGATGGCCGCTAAAACGAACCGGATTCTCGTTTTATTCATGGGAGTCATCGTCGCCATCTTCGTGGTTTTTTGTATAAAAGCGATCACAGTAGAAGAGGGGGCCTCCGCTTTAGTTTCCATTACGCCGTTCTTTGCGAGTGATACGTTCGCAATTGGAGCAATTGTCTCCGGTGCAGCGATTGCATGTTTCTCATTTTTAGGATTTGACTCCATTACGACATTATCTGAAGAAGCAGTTGATCCCAAAAATGATATTTGGAAAGCGGCGATGCTTTCTTGCTTGATCGGCGGCATCATTTTTATTGCGCAAGCGTATGTGGCGCAGCTTATCTGGCCGGATGTAGGCAGTTTCCAATCTGAAGATACGGCTTTGTTCGAGGTGGCGGAACGGGCAGGCGGTGCACTGTTAGCGACGCTGTTTACAGTCGCGGTCATCGTGTCCACATTTACCGCCGGTTTAACAGGACAAGCGAGTGCTTCCCGATTAATGTTCAGCATGGGAAGGGATGAAGTGCTTCCGAAAAAATTCTTCACACGGTTGCATCCCAAATATCAAACACCCATGTACAATATTTTATTAATGTGTGGAATTAGTATTGTGGGCGCGATCTTTTTACCGATTAATTTGGTAGCCGAATTAATGAATTTTGGCGGACTGACAGGATTCATGTTCGTAAATTTATCGGTCATCATCTATTATTTTTTCCGAAAAAAGGAACGCAAAATTGTCCGCTACTTCCTAATACCCGGACTTGGTTTTCTCATCTGTTTCTATCTTTTTATTAACTTGTCCCATACGACATTGAAGGTTGGTTTTGTATGGCTGGCCCTTGGGGTTATTTATTCGCTCGTGACAACGAAAGGATTTAAGAAACTGCCTCCTACTCTTGCGGAGTTGTAACTATATAAAAAGAGTGCCTGGATAAATTCCGGCACTCTTTTTATAGCTGTTTTTATAGATCAACTAAGCAATAGCCAAGCAATGATAGGTCCAAGCAAAGAACTCATAATTGCATTCAACGTCATGGATACAGAGGCCATGGAAAAGGCCAGCTCATTATATTCAGCAGCCTTTGAAGTTCCTAATGCGTGGGACGCACTGCCGAGTGCAATTCCTCTACCAACAGAACTTTCAACGCCGAAAAGACGAAAGATGTACGGAGCTAACATGGTTCCGAATATGCCTGCAATCATGACGCCGACAATTGCCATAGACGCACGGCCTCCTAAGCCGTCGGCCACCGCCATCGCGACGGGAGTTGTCACCGACTTCGGCAGAATAGAAAGGCTCAAAGAGTGATCTAAATGAAACGATTTGGCAATCAACGCCACACTCACCATTCCGACGAATCCCGCGATGGCCACGTTCCCAATGATGAGAACCAGGTGCTTCTTTAAAAATTCACGCTGTTTATAAAGTGGAAAAGCCAGTGCCACAACAGCGGGCCCAAGAAGCGAATTGATCCACTTGCCGCCCTCCATATAGCTTTCATACGGAATTTTACAGGCAACCAGAATCACAATGATCAAAAAGGTGGACGTTAACACAGGTATTAAAAATGAAAAGGCCAGCCTAGCATAAAGCTTAGCCATCATCAAAAAGCAAGCTACCGTCAAAAGGATCATGAGGAATGCGTATAACGCTTGTTGCATTTTTGATCCTCCTTCCTTTTCTCTGCACTCTTCTCAAAAAATTGGCTGGATAGGCCCGAGATGCCGATGGTAAGAATGGTGCTCACAAGGACAGCCGCGAATAAAAGCAAACCTTGCCAAGAGAGCAAGAAAGGATATTTCATGATGCCGACCGTCATCGGTACGAATAATAACGTTAAAATGCTCAGCAAAAAGCCCGCTCCTTGGTCAATTAATTGGACAGGGACCACTTTCAAGCATAAACAGAGAAAGAGGAGGATCAGTCCAATAATGCTACCGGGAATAATTAAATGGAAGAAATTTTGAATTACAGTGCCAATATACGAAAACATAAAAAGAACGCCTATCTGTAGGCAAATAATAAGAGGTTTCATGTCTACGTTGCTTCTTCGCTGAGGAGCAACTTCCTTCTTTCTAGTTTGTTTTTCTAAGTTGATCACAGGACAAGTGGGATGTTTTAAATTTGTCTTTTCTTTCTGTTCTGCCGTAACGAGTGCTCAATTCTGCAAATTCTGCCTGATGGAATGGTAGGTATTGTCCAGATGGAGCAGCACCGCTTTTTTGGCTACGGCCACATCCCGTAGACGCAGCGCTTCAATAATCGAGCCGTGTTCCTGAGTAATTTCTTCCAGGCTTTTTCCCGACTTTAATGCAGCCATCCCGAACCATTGAAAGTGGTCTGTAAGATTTTTAATTAATTGATGCAGCCGGCGGTTTTGGCTTAGCTCGGCAAGATATAAGTGGAACTCTGAATCGAGTTGCACTACTTTAAAAGCATCATGCTGTTCATCGATTAGTTCTTTGTATTTTGCTTCAATCTGATGTAATGTCTCTTCATTCAACAAAGGAATGAGAAGCTCGACCACAAGCACCTCATTGGCCCGGCGAAGTTCAAACACTTCTCTGACATCTGATTCAGTAATTTCTTTCACAAAAATACCTTTCCTAGGAACAGACATGACCCAGCCCTCCACTTCTAGCTGTTGCAAGGCAAGCTTCAACGGAGTCCGGCTGATGCCGAGACTGTCACTTAAAGAGCGCTCTGAAAGCATAGCGCCCGGCTCAATGGAATACGAGATAATCGCTTTTTTTATCTCCTTATAAGCCTGGTCCTTAAAAAGTTCAGGTTGTGCTATTTTGCTTAAATCCATCGTATCCCCTCCGAAGTAGGAAAGCTGGTATCTGGAATACCAGGCTATTAAAAAGTATATCACTATAGTGATAATCATGCAATTGACCTTAATTCAATCGTTTCTCTTGTTCACTGATCAATCGCTTCTGCAACTCCTTTACCAATCGAAAGGAAACATCACATGTCGCCCCATTTGCCATTAGTACCGTACGACTTTTCTTGTTTACCTCTTTGACGTGAAGTAAATTAATTAAAAAGCTTTTATGGCAACGGAAAAAAGTGCTATCCAATTGTTCGAAATCCTTTAATTTACCATAGAACTCATAAAAGCCATTGCAATCATATAACGTAAGCTTATGTGGGAGCGGAGAGGTCTCAATGTAATAAATGTCTTGAATTTTAATATTTTTAATTCGCTCACCGATTTCAAGTTGAACCATCGGAATTTGTTCTGACTGGCCAATTTGCTTATAGGTGGTGAAAGCGGCTTGTAATGCTTCTCTTAATTGAGCAGAAATCCGTTTTGGTGTATCTTTCACAATAAAATCGAGAGCAGCCAATTTATACGAAAAGGTTAGCTTTAATCGATCGGCATGTGTCGTTATAAAAATAATACTCGCAAGTGGATCATTTTGCCGGATGCCCATGGCGATATCCATACCATCGAGCTGGTGATTCAACTCGATATCAAGTAAATAGCAATCCGCTTGCTGGCTTTGTGAATAAGCCAATACTTCTTCAGGCTTGCCTGTACAAAGGACAACTTCGATACTGGGTTCATGAAAATTCGCGTAGCTCTGAACTTCACTCAGTAATTGATCCCGTTGCAGCTGATCATCTTCACAAATGACTATTTTCATTTTCTCACCTCTCAATAATTACGATATGAATAAACCAGCCGCTCTCGATATGGGAATTGAATGTAACATTTGGATAACCTGAAAGTATTTTCTTAGCAATCGGAAGCCCTAAGCCACGATTTTGCCCCTTTGTTGAATAATGCTCCTCGTAAAAAGCAGATACGGATTCAGCTCTTTCTTTCATTTTATTCTCAAAGACAATAATGACTTGATTCTCATTGGAGATAAAAGCCAAGTTAATTTGTGGGTCCTTTACAAGGGTACTTTCTTCTATGGCGTTGTCCATGAAGATCCCTAAGATACGAGTCAAATCGATCGTATTTAAAGAGATGGTTTCTATGGGATCCGGGATTTCAATGTTTACGGGAATGGATAGCTTATCTGCTTGAATAAGTTTCGTAGCCAAAATCCCTTTTACTTCAGTAATCGACAACCGGTCAAGCTGATGGAATATTCGATTCCTGGCAAGTGTCTGTTCCTCGGTCTTTAGAATTTGTTTTTCAAAAAAGCATTTCAACCCTTCCCAATCCTCGGTTTCCATGTATCCCTGCAATGAAAGCAAGATATTCGCATAATCATGGTGAAAGGATTGCATTTCGCGGTTCACTTGCTCTAATGCTTGTACATAATGGGAGAATTGCTGTTGCTCCTTAAGCTTGTCGGTCAGCTTTTTTTCTTTATTTACTGTATAGAGAAAAATCCCTGACAGGGCTATCATAATGAGAAAATAAAAAAACAAAAGTGATAAATTGAATGCTGATAGATCGAATTCTCCCTTTTCCGAGGGAATAAAGACAAGTGAATAAAACACAATAAATGTTAGTCCGGCAATTAGCAATAAGACGGCCTTCGAAAGAGTGGATGAGCCAATGGCGTCCTCATAATAATCAATTGCACGCTTATAAAGAGTTACAAAAATGGCAAGTAACAGAACGATGAGACAGCCATGGATATAAAGAGGAAGTTCAAATTGGTGAACGACCAGAGCTGACGTATATTCTGCCAGGAGGCTGCCAATTGGGATGACAATAGAATGTAGAAATGCGCTTGTCCTTCGGGAGAATAAATAAAATAAGCCGCCGCTAAATAAGATGCCTGAAAAAATAGAAATCCAAAGATGGCTAAAATAATAATAGGCGAGAGACGCGACAACGGCATTCAGAAAGAAACTGGCAAGGAAGCGTGATACAGTTACTCGCAAGGAAAGTACATAAAAAAGTGAGCCGTATAAAATAAAATAATTTAAAAGGCTAAATAAGATAAATAGCATGGACGCGCTCCATTCCCTGACGGTCATGATCATTTTTTATACGTTTAGGATAAAACCTCCATTCGATTGGGCGGACTGCCTATAATAAATTCTTGATGAAATAGTCAGTTTAACAACCATAGAAATGGAGGTTTATATTATGTCGTCTATCAGTTTGATTGAATTAAGTAGCCAATCCCTATTTTTATCTTTTCTCTTATTATTACTTGCTATCATACCGATTGCTGCGGCAATCCAATCCAATAAGAAATGGATTGGACGAATGGGACTGGCGTTAACATTCTTGGCATTTATCCTGCAACTAATTTACTTCACATGCAGATGGGCTGCCATTGGACATGCTCCTGTCGGCAATATGTATGAGTTCATGACATTCTTTGGCATTATGCTAGTAGGCAGCACACTGCTGATTCACCATCTATATAAACAGCTGGTGGTGCCATTGTTTTCAATACCAGTTACATTAATCATTATAGGATATGGAGCCGTTTTTACAAGAGAAGCATCGCCTCTTGTCCCGGCACTTCAGAGTCATTGGCTTGCCATTCACGTGATAACTGTCGCTCTCTCGAGTGCAGTGCTTTCTGTCGCGTTTGCATCTGGCTTCATATATTTGCTGCGTGAAACAGATGTGGATCGAAAGACAATCCAGACAAGAGGATTAGAGTTTGTTATGTATTGTTTGGTTGTTGTTATTGGATTTATTCTAAGCTCATTGACCTTCTCAATGACGACAGAAGAGAGGGTCGTACGATTTGAAGACAGGAGCGGAATGGAGGAAAAAGCGATATACCACATGCCCGCTATTTTTATAACAAAAGATGCTGTTGTTCATGAAGGGGAGGAGAAGCTGGCAGGGATTCCACTTCCCAATGTAATTGATGCAAAAAAACTCAATTCTATTACGTGGGCTTTCTTAACCGGGACTATCCTATACTTCTTATTTCGATTACTAACTCGCAGAAAAATCATACAAGCCATGAAACCACTTACGAAGAAAGTGAATCTGCCGCTGATGGATGAAATATCATATCGGGCCGTCCTCATCGGGTTTCCTCTATTTTCTTTAGGAGGGTTACTTTTCGCAATGATTTGGGCTCATTTTGCATGGGGACGTTTCTGGGGCTGGGATCCGAAAGAAGTATGGGCGTTAATTACTTGGCTATTTTATGCAGGGCTCCTTCATTTGCGTACTTCACGGGAGTGGCTGGGAACACGGACAGCTTGGATGGCAGTCATTGGATTTGGTTTAATTGTATTTAATCAAGTATTTGTCAATTTAGTTATTTCAGGATTACATTCCTATGCGTAATAAGAATATGGTAATTTGTTTTCCCCACGAATTTCCGTTCTATTTGCATATCATCTCTTCGTAATTCATACAGTAACATGTACTGTGGAGGAAGGGGATCATGCCATGCAATATTATTATGGAAATCAAATGCCTTTACGCTTGCTGGACGAAGCGGAATTCTGGAAACACCAAGAGGCGGAGCACACCGAAGTCATTCGGGAGGCACTGGATGGACTGGAGCCGGAATATGTGCAAGCACTAAAAGAGTGGGAACAGGCGCTTACGGAAACTCATCAGCAAGTCGTGAGCTACGTGGAAACGGTCATTCGGGCTGGATATGCGTTTGAGGAGCTCCAAGAGCAAGTATCGGAACTGATAAAATACTGCCTGGAGGAGAGCTTGAAGTTTATTGAATTATGCCGAGAAATTGAGGTGAACAGCGCCGCAGCGAAGGATAATCCATTCGCCAAGACACTTCTCAATCACATTATTCGAGAATCCGAATATTTTGTTGGAATCGCCCGGACCATTTTATATGAAAGTCCGCCGGCGTGAAAAGTGTTCTAGAAAATTATTGATAGAATAATGTTTAACACACCTGCAAACGTGGAATAGATTAAAGGTGGTTTACATGAAGGCAGGTGATCGATATGTCAAAACAGTGGAATTTTATCTTTGAAAACAAACTAATTACAGTATATGCCAAAGATAAAGAGCGTGCAGAACAAAAAGCGCGTGCGATATATGAAGATTTACAAAAAAATGCAAGTTAAGAAGCACCGGCCGGCAGGATGGCTGGTGTTTTTTATTTGAGTGAGCATGGGGAATGGGCTGAACGCCATTATAATGAGGCGAACGCCAGAAAACTCGGTTGAACGCCAGAATAACGAAATGAACGCTAGAAAACTCGGCTGAACGCCAGAATACCCGGCTGAACGCCAGAAAACCCGACTGAACGCCAGAATAACGAAATGAACGCCAGAAAACTCGGCTGAACGCCAGAATAACGAAATGAACGCCAGAAAACCCGGCTGAACGCCAGAATAACGAAATGAACGTCAGAAAACCCGGCTGAACGCCAGAATAATGAAATGAACACCAGAAAACCCCGGCTGAACGCAGGTAAAACGAAGTGAACATCAATTACTCCAGCTAAACACTAGTAAAACAAATTGAACCCCGATAACACCAGCCGAACGCCAATAAATCAAAATAAACGCCAATAACTCCAGCCGAACGCCAATAAAACAAAATGAACGCCAATAACACTAGCTGAACGTCAATAAATCAAAATGAACGTCAATAAATCAAAATGAACGCCAATAACTCCGGCTGAACGCCAATACCTCAAAACAAACCCAGAACCAATCCCGAACAACAGTAAACTAAAAAAAATCAAGACCTTCTCTAACTAGCAAGCCCAACTACCAGCGTCCATATCCTCCTCTCAAAACACCAACAACTTACATACTCCCCATTTCGCCCTGTTTACAATCCCTCCCCCATATACTATACTGATGGCAATCATAAAATTGAACTACATACCGTTTCTGCACTAGGGGTGCCGTTTTTGGCTGAGATGTGAGCATGGCTCCGATCCCTTATGACCCGATCAGGATAATGCCTGCGTGGGGAAGTGTAGTGACTTTCCCTTTGTTTGCAAATGGACAAGTGGCTACATCTCCTCGGATGTAGTCTCTTTTTTTATGAAAATTTCAGAGGGGGTTTTGACCATGCAATGTGGTACAAGTCCAATTGTCGGATTCCGGTTTTCGCTGTATCCGATGGCAGATGATTTTGTTTCGATTATTAAGGGGGCGCTGGAGGAGACGGATACGTCGGCTGTTTGGATGCATACGGATGATGTGTCCACGGTGATCCGAGGCAAGCAGGCGCATGTTTTCAATGTGGCGAAGGCACTGACGCTGCACGCGGCAAAGAGTGGAAAGCATGTTGCCCTATCCGGAACATTTTCTGCAGGCTGTCCGGGCGATAGCGCGGGGGATGTCTATTTGGAGGTTGACGATGAATTATTGAATACGGATGACACGAAACAGTATGTGTCCTCGCAGTTTGCTTTGTATCCGATGAATAATCCTTCTTATATGGATCTCATCTACCGGGAAGTGGACCGTGCGAAGGAGCAGGGTGTCTTTAATGAGTCGATGCATTATGCCAGTGGCATTCATGGTGATATTCACAAGGTGTTCGCTTTCTATGAAGACGCCTTTACGAATGCACGATCTGAGAACCATCGCCATCTTGTCATGACGGTATCCTTGAGCATCAACAGTCCTTCCCATGAAGGAGGGCGCTAATATGCTTGCAAAGTGGAAATTGAAAGAAGTCGTCCTGATGGCTTTATTTTCTGTCGTGTTTGGCATTGTCTATTTACTATTTTTGCATGTCGGCAATATTTGGGCTGGCTTTATTGGACCGATCGCATATGAGTGGATTTTCGGTATCTGGTTCATCGTGTCGATCATTTGTATGTATATAATCCGAAAACCTGGAGCCGCTGTCATTTCGGAAACTATTGCTGCGGCAATCGAAGTGCTCCTGGGGAATGCGGTCGGACCGCGTTTAATATTATCTGGACTCATTCAAGGGCTGGGTGCAGAAGCTGCTTTTGCGGCAACTGGATATAAGCGGTTCACCTTGCCGGTTCTGATGTTGGCGGGTGTCGGTTCTTCGATATTCAGCTTTGCCTACGGCTATCTGCTGGGCGGGTTTTCGGTATTCCATCCTGGCTATGTGATGTTAATGCTTGGCATCCGAATAGCGAGTGGGGCGCTCATTGCCGGTGTCGGCGGAAAGTTTGTTGTGGATGGATTGCTCGCGACTGGTTCTCTTCGGGGCTATCCTATTGCAAGGGCTGTGAAGGGTGACGCGCGTGCATGAAGTCATTGCATTTGATTCGGTAGGCTTTCGGTATCCCGATGACACGGCATGGTTAGTCGAAGACCTTTCTTTTTCCATTCAGGCAGGAGAACGGGTTGTCATGACGGGTCCAAGCGGCTGCGGCAAATCAACGATCCTTTATTTAATCAACCGGCTGTATCCGGAAAACTGTGATGGGGAATTGAAAGGCCATATTACGATATTTGGGAGACACGCACTTGAATATGCCCCAGGCGAAGTAAATCACCGGGTTGCCACCGTCTTTCAAGATCCAGACTCTCAATTTTGCATGCGCACCGTCGAGGAAGAGCTGGCGTTCACTCTCGAAAACCTGCGTACACCGCGTTCTGAAATGGATGGGAAAATAGCAGACGTATTGCGGCTGACCGAGCTGACTGAGTTTCGGGATGCTGTCATTCAACAGTTGTCGGGTGGAGAAAAGCAACGGATTGCACTAGCTTGTGCTTTAATCATGGAGCCTGAAATCTTGTTGCTCGATGAACCACTCTCCCATTTGGATCCGCTCTCTGCCCGGTCCTTTGTCTGCTTACTTGACCGATTGCAGCAAGAACGTGGATTTACGGTTGTTGCGATTGAGCACCGCTTGGACTTATGGGGCCGATTTTTTAACCGTGAACTTGAGCTGCAAGGACAGCCGCAACTAAGCGGGATAAAGAAGCGCACACCTTCTATACGGAAAGAAAGTGCTTTGCGGGTTGAGAAACTGTGCACATCCACTTTTCTCCAGCAAGCTTCATTTACACTCCAGAAGGGAGAAGTGGCCGTATTGGCGGGCCAGAACGGGAGCGGGAAGTCAACGATGCTCAAGGCGCTCGCAGGTTTAGTTCCTGCGAAAGGGACGGTCGCCCCAAAGACATTAGGATATGTCCCACAGTCTCCGGAATTTCTTTTCGTCTCCAAAACAGTGGAGGAGGAAATTGCTTACGGGGGAGGACAGAAGTCTAGAGAAATAATGGAGGCGATGCAACTGGAGCAGGTTGCCGGTTCCCATCCGTTTGCGGTAAGCCACGGGCAGAAACGGCGTGTTGCCATTGCGGCTATGCTGAATGATGGAAGGGATGTCATATTAATGGATGAACCGACGTCCGGCCAAGATGCCGTTTCGTTACAAGAGCTATCCCGCTTGATTGACGAAAGGGCCAGGGAAGGAACGGCATTTCTCATTGTCACGCATGATATGGAGTTTGCATATGCCATAGCGGACCGTATTCTGTTAATGAAAGATGGAAGTTTGACAGGTGCTTTTCAAGCAGACGATGTCTGGAGAGAGCCAAAATTGCTAGAAGCCCATCGGTTGCTGGCGCCGAAGGGAGCGATGGAATATGAAGCAAGCTTTGCATAAGATGAATCCTTCTGTGAAATTCCTAATCATCACAGTTTGCATGCTGACATTGGCGTTTTTCTTTAATCCGTGGACACCGTTGATTTGCTGGGGCGGGGTAATCCTTTTGCAGCTTTGCTTTAGCACGATTGATTGGAAGAAGTGGCTGTTGTTCATGATCCCCTTTTTGATCATGTCATTTGGCTACTTTTGGACGACGATCGTTTTTGCAGAGGACCGGACCGGTGCTGTTGTCTGGTCGGTGTTTCAGTATGACATTACGAGAACACAATTGGACCATGCATTATCCCTTAGTTTCCGGGTACTTGCATTTGCCGGACTGTCTCTGCTTTTTGCCTTTACTACGGATCCAACGAAGTTCATCTTAAGTCTAATGCAGCAATTAAAGCTGTCACCTAAAATCGCTTATAGTATATTAGTTGGCTATCAATTTCTGCCTGTTATGAAAGAAGAATTCGTTCATATTCAGCAGGCGCATCGGTTGCGTGGAGCTGTTCGGGATAGGAACGCAATTGTCCGCCTATGGAATGTAAGACGCCTTCTGTTGCCGATGCTGGCGGGCGCCGTCCGGAAAGCGGAACGTTCGGCTTTTGCGATGGAAGCGAGAGGTTTTACGGGAGAGAAGAGGGTGGAATTTTATCAAGTCGTCCGAGTAGGCAAAAATGATGTTGTCATGAGTGCGCTCTTCATTTTCATATTGGCAGCAGGTTGTGCAATAACATTAAAGTGAAATTCTATAGTGAGCTCAGCGAGCGGATAAAGTGATCATCATTTTATCCGCTCGCTTTTATCTATATCTTTAATATTTCAGACTGCTCTATATAAATACAGTCAGCCACTCAGTACAACTAAAGCACGTTAAAACTAACTTTAAAAAACTTCTCTTCTATTGATACCACTTGGGTTTTATCCTGTTAAAGAAATCATGATCTTCTAAATACAAATAAACTTTATCTAACATTTCATTCATCTGGTTAGGAATTGTATTTGTAGTCCATACAACAGTTGAGAAAACGCACATCGCTAAGTAAAGTGAATACAGCCTCCAGAAGTCTTCATCTGGTTCTTTATTATTAAAATAACCTCTGATTTGTCCTATTGAAAAGGGAATGCTTACTCCTCGGCTAAAAATTCCTACCTTTAGAAATTCATGAATCGGATCTCCCCAATCAAAGCTGCCAAAGTCTATAGTACCAGCGAATTTTTTATTAGTCACAATGATGTTCCCAAGGTGAAAATCATCATGTTGAAATAAGTTTGGGCGATGTTTCATGAGATGGATATTCTCATCAATAAAACTTATTAATTTTTGGTCATTTTCAATCTTTACCTCACATGCTAAGTAAGCATCTATATATTTCTTATGCTTTTCAGCTTTCCTAACATACCATGAAGAAATATGACTTGGGGCAGTTAATTGATGCATTTTTCTTAATTCCTTTCCTGCCTCAATACCAAGACGATATTGTTCTAGTTCTGAGTATTTTACGATTTCATCCTCTGCATCCTTCCCCTCTAAATATGACGTGATCATATATCCTCGATTACCTACCTCGCCTATCGAAATCGGTTTTGAACAAGTTACATCATAATCCTGCATCCTTTCCAAAATAGAGTACTCTTTTTTCTTCAATTCCAACGCTTCTAAAGCAAACATCCGAAGTAGTAGTTTATTTTTACCGTCTTGCATGTGTATTAGAAATTTTTCATCGGAGGAAAAACCCTTTTTAATTTCGAAAGCTTCTTTGCAATTACTTAATTTAGGAATCTGTTTTATTAGTGTTTTACTCACAGCCTCACCCCTGCCTATGAATTTTAAATAAAATCAGTAAACCTAATTGTTTCTAGAAAAATCAATGTTGCTGTTAAGCAATTTTCACTTTAACCCGATACCCCAAACACTCAGTAAGAGGCGCAATCGGATGGTAGACCCACTCATTGTAATCCATCTTGCCGCCGGGGAAAATCCCCGTGATGTGCAGGCCGGCTTCGTGGCATAGGCTGCTGATTTCTTCAATCGTATAGCAGCGCAATGATTGGGTAACAGGCTCATCCGGCCTGTCAATAGACCACCACGTATCGAGCATGCGGCAGTTTTCTTCGTCATACTCGTATCTTCGGCTGGCGCGATCCAACTTCATTTCCTGGCCGGCTGCCTTTTGCCAATGTGTAGGCTGATAAATATCAATCAGTGCACAACCATCCTTTTTGATCCAGTTGGCTATTCGTTTCAGGAGGAAAAGCTGTTCCTCGTCACTGCCAACGCCAAATCCATCGAAGTAGCCAACGACATCAAATCGTTCTTCAAATTCGTATGTGTAAAAATCACCTTGGTGAATCGTAATGGTTTCAGGAGAGCGGCTTTTTGCGAATTTAACTAATTCCGGCACAAGCTCCAGCGTTGTCATTTTGACACCCCGCTGAGAAAGCCCTCTTGCGAGGATGCCGCTGCCCGCTCCGATTTCCAGCATTGTTTCATATGTTTTGCCAACCTGCTCTTGTACTTCATCCACTTGCCGTTCAATATCTTCTTTCATTCGCTCTTCCATGCTAGAGTCGAGCCATTCAAACTGTTTCTGATAAAAGGGAAGTACCCATTTGTTTGTTGTCATTTTTATTCCTCCTGTAAGTTTGTTCGAATTACAGAAGGTGCTTCAAGTTCCGGATGCCCATAAGTGATCGCTCCTCTCAATTTGAGTATACATAATTTTTAGTATAAAAGTGCAGGACATCGCGCTTTTAAATTAATTACATTCAATCTATTACAATAAGTCAGTGAACGATATGATAAACTTGTAGTAACAGTAGAAGGAGCCATGTGAGGAGACGGAACATCTTGATTGATATTCGAAATGTAAAGTTGGACAAAGACAGGCGAGTCATCATTATTTCAGACATCCATGCAAACTTGCCTTTATTCAAAAGACTGCTCGAGAAAGTGAACTATACGCCGGAAGATTACTTGTTTATCAACGGAGATCTTTGCGAGAAGGGGCCAGATAGTCTTGCCACGGTTGCTTATGCGAGAGAGCTGTCTGCCGCATCGGAGCGTGTCTTCATTACGAAAGGCAATTGCGACATTGTTCACCGGTACGTATTTGACCATGTGGAGGGCATTAGGAATTATATGGCCAAACAGCCCTATTCCATTTTGAATGAAATGCTTGTTAAGCAGGATAAACAACTGGATCACTTTTCTACGTTGGAAGAGCTAGGAGAGTTCTATGAGAACCACTTCGGCGAAACACTCCATTGGCTGGAAAACTTGCCGGTTGCATTTGAGACAGATGAGTTCATACTCATCCACGCAGGAGTGGAAAAGCGATCTGACTGGCAAAATACAAGCTTGGAGAACGCCTTATACATGCCATCTTTCTATGAACAGGGGCATATGGCGGATAAGACAGTCATTGTTGGGCATTGGCCTGTCGTTAATTATAGGGCGGATACGATCAGTTCCAATTCGCCAGTTATCGACAAGTCCGCGAAAGTGATTGCGCTCGATGGAGGAAATGGCATCAAGCGGGATGGACAGCTGAACGCGCTGATTTGGGAGGGGCATGATATTTCTAATGTATTTGTGGATGAACTGCCAGTTGCGGAAATCAAGCAAACCCACCAGGATCGGACGGGAAACTACGGAACTGTCACCTATCCGAATTACGAGGTGCAGGAGATACAGAGAGAAGTGTATTTTACCTTGTGTGAAAATAAGAACTTGGGCATCCAGCAATGGGTGAAGAATG
>NZ_BQYK01000008.1:7301-86213 GCF_023168145.1 Sporosarcina sp. NCCP-2222 | reverse complement strand
GCTGGATACCAAAAGGCTGCCTGGAATGATGAAAAGGAAGGGGATAGGGATATGGCAATGCCAACACATATCGTAGCTGCAGGAGGAATTGTAGAAGACAAAGAGGGGAATATCTTGCTCGTCAAAACGCACCATGGAGGCTGGGTTTTTCCCGGAGGGCAAGTTGAAGTGGGAGAAAATGTGATGGATGCCGTACGCCGGGAAGTGAAGGAGGAAAGCGGCATTGATATCGAAGTGGAGAAGCTCATTGGGATTTATTCGAATACCGGCATACATAAGTGGCATGACGGTGTGACAGATGTGCCAACGAAAGTAATGATGGATTTTGCATGCAATCCGGTTGGCGGCGAGCTGAGCACTTCCGAAGAGACTTCCGATTGCCGGTGGGTACGCAAGGAGCAAGTACTCGACTATATTACGGGGCCAGCTTATCGAACTCGCTTTCAGGCCTATCTGGTATTTGACGGGAATGTCAGATATATGGATTATGTCACGCATCCCGAATTTGAAGTGAATCTGGATCGAACAGTATGACGATGAAGCAAACTGCGGGAAAGCCAGCCGCAGGGCGAAACCTAGAATGGAAGCGGAAAGGGAGTATCCTCATTTGGGGGCTTGTCCTGCTTATAGTGCTGACTTTCTTGATAAGCCAGGTACTCAGTTATCCAATTGTAAAATTACTGCCGCTCGGAGTCATCAGTATCGTGGGGTTTGGCTTGCATAAGTGGATGTCATCCTATTCGGCTAAAAAGCTTCCGTTTGAGAACTGGCTGCAAGTGGAGTTTCCAGAAAAAATCATTTTGCTCCGCACATGGGGGTTTGAACTCGTGTTTGCTCTTATTCTCCTTTCGTTGGGAGCTGACCCGATCAAAGATTTGATGGAGTTGAAAACACCTGTTTATCAGGTCAATTCTCTCTTTTTGGAGCTGGCCATTCTTTTTGCTGTTCTATCTGTACTGCCGATGTTCATTTATTATGCGTTCGATAAGTGGAAACGCACCTCCATTGAGGGGCTGTTGATAACAAAAGAGAAAAGTGAGGCTGATACAATGGAAGAATATTTATATGACCGTTTAATGGCAGATTATGATGATACCTTATCATCTGGAGGAATAGATGGAAAACGGCTCGCGCACCGTTTAAGCGAGCTTTCGAAGATTGGACAGACAAAAGACAAAGGAGTGGACCGGCCGGGATTTTCCAAAGAGGAGAAAGACGCGAAACATCTTGTGATGGGCTGGATGAAAGAGGCTGGCTTGGACGTCAGGGAAGACGGTGTCGGCAATGTGTTCGGCCGATTGAAAGGCGATGATGAGCATCGGGTCATATTATCCGGCTCTCACGTCGACAGCGTGCCGAACGGAGGGAATTTTGACGGGCCGCTTGGTGTAATTGCGGCATTAGAGGTAGTGGAGGCTTGGAAGTCATCGGGATACCATCCGAAAAAGTCCTTTGAGGTCGTCATTTTTTCGGATGAAGAAGGGTCGAGATTTGGTACGGGCTTGACAGGAAGCCACGCCATGATGGGGAAATTAAATCCCGAGGACACCGCTCGCTTAAAGGATGATGGGGGCAAATCCTTTGAGACCGTAATGGAGGAATACGGCAGCTCATTGGACCAAGTATGGCAAGCGAAGCGTAATGTCCGTGAGATCGAGTTGTTTGTGGAAGTACATATTGAACAAGGAAAGCGCTTGGAACAGAACCAGTTGCCTGTCGGTATCGTCAAGGGGATTGCTGGGCCAGTATGGATGAATTTCACCTTTGACGGCGAGGCGGGGCATGCGGGGAATACACCAATGGATGACCGGAGGGATCCTGTTGTAGCAGCTGGCGCATTTGTTCATCAGTTGGCAGACTTGCCGAGGCGTTATAGTGAAACGGCTGTTGCGACGGTAGGCAAACTGAATGTCTATCCAAATGGCATTAATGTTATTGCGCAGAAAGTCGAGTTGACGGTAGATGTTCGTGATATTTTGCTGGAAGAACGGAAGCAACTTGTGGAGGCGATTATTGAAACAGCTCAGGCGGCAGGGAAGCAATACAATGTCAGCGTGTCATATGATGAGATGCTGGCAGTCGATCCGCTGTTAATTGATCCACAGCTTACATCAGGCATTAAAGAGTCGATTGCAAGTTTAGATTTGGAGCCTATGGAATTGGTAAGCGGCGCGGGGCATGATGCAATGGTGGTGGGCCGGGAAGTACCAGCTGCGATGATCTTTGTACGCAGCAAGAAAGGGATCAGCCATAATCCTGAGGAATGGACCGACTTGAACGATTGTGTGATGGCTGTTCGTGTTGTAAAAGATTTTGTTGAGAAGAGAATGGCGCTATAAGATATTAGATTGCAAGATGGTGTTTCTAGCTAGAATCCTTGTTGAGCTCCCGGCAATAACTAAATTGATTGTAAGAAGAAAGACGACTGAGAGAAGATCATTCTTAGTCGTCTTTTTGATTTCAAGTCATTTAGTAAGAAAAGTGAACTTTGGTATGTAGTTATGGATGCTGTACAGCCAGAAGTTTCTCCATTGCGGCCTTTAACGATTTCATAAAACGAATTTCCAAAGTGAACTCCATATCGTTCCATTCTTTTACATGTTGTGGATGAAGTCCGGCGATAACTACATTAAAGCCTAACAACTGCAATACTTTTAACAAGGATTCAAGCCCCTCCAAGCCACTTTGCTCAATATGTCCAACCGCAGTGAAATCTAAAATTAGTGTCTCCACCTCGGAAAGAAAGGCACGCTGGGATAACTTGGCGGCGATCAATTCGGTTTTTGTCTGGTCAAGCCCGCCGTAAATGGGAATCAAGGCAATGGCATCGGTCACTTCAATAAAGGGAGAGGACAGCTTAATATTCTCGTGCAACAGCTCTTCCGCGTTCTCCTTGGCTTCAAGAAGTTCAAAATTTGTATCGTTCAGGCGGGTTCGAAGGCTGATCAGCTGTTCGCTTACTTTTTCAACAGCTTTATCTTTCTCAATAATGAGTACTTCTCCAATTTCTCCTTCCGACCAGGCTACATACAGGTCTGCCAGAACAATGCTGCCCGAACTAGAGAGGACATTGATTTCTAGCGCTTTGATAGGTTCGAAGCGAAGGAGGTTCATGACCGCCTTTGGCCGGCTCTCTTCTTCGATGACATCGAGAATGGTTTGGGCGCTTGCTAGAACTAGCTTTGCTGTTTCGTTCGCTTTGATGATCTCCAATTCTGCGTTAATGGCATAGATGGGGATGGCTAAGCCGGTCTTAAGAAAAGGCATTGATGGTTCCCACTCCTTCTTGTGCGAATGTGAGCCACCGATGAAGCTCCCTTAGATTCGACATGATGATTACTTGCCCTGGCCCTGAGGCTGCTTCCTCTTCGAAATGGACATGGGGAGCCATCCGGCCACCAATCAGCACGGTCGGATGGCCGGCTGTTTGGGAAAGCACTTGAACGGATTTTTTCAACGTCGGCAGCCGATAGGAAAGTGCCGCCGACATGGCAATGACATCGGGCTGCCAGGCGTTCGCTGCGGTTTCTGCGTGCCGCAGGGGAAGATTGGGTCCTAAGTATCGCACACTCCAGCCGAACTCTTGAAAGACGGCGGATGCCATTTTGAGACCAATATAATGCTCTTCTCCTTCCACTCCAAAAAGCATCACTTTTTTTCTGTTTCCTTGTTCTTTTGAGGAAGACCTAAATTCGAAATCCGAGATAATAAAGTCACAAATGGCGGTTGCCAGATGTTCATCGGCAACCGTGATTTCATTGCGCTCCCACAACTTTCCGATGTATGTCATGGCTGGCGTCAAAAGGTCTTCGTATAGAGTGAGCCGATCATTTTCTGTCAGAACAGTGTGGATATGTGTTATGGCCAACTGTTCTTCTCCACTAAGAAGCAGATTTGCCAATTTGATGGAATGATCGCTCATTCGATCCTCTCCTTTTACTTTGGGTTCTGTAACGAGTTGAGCGCGAGCTCTAAGCAATGTAAATAAGATTGTTCTCTGATGGAGTCCAGCTTTCCAGGAATATGCTTCTGCAGCCTCTGGAAGTTATCGACAATCAATTCTGTCCCTACATTTCGGCTTGTCAATATTTCATTTAACCATTCTGTGTAATCGATGAAAAAACGGCTGTCATCCATTTGAAACGCGGTTTCCAAATGATCCAGATGATGATGATTATCTTCAATTGTCCGTTGATGGCCGTTTTCTCCAAATCGTTCCCAAAGAGAAGGATAGGCTTCGTATATTTCCTTAACAACCGCTTCCACGATCGGTTCTTTCACATGCAGTTCCATTATTCAGCCACCACCTTATACTGGTTCACTTTCGGGATGATGGAGGCAAGCTCTTGATCAGGATATTTCTTCTCAAGTTCGTGTATTTGTTTGAATTGTTCACTGCGAACCCAATTCAAATACTGATCTCTGGATGCCCACTCCATATGCACTACAAGTTCACCCGTGCGCTTCTGGTTTTGCAACAATTGAAAAGAGAGGAATCCATCCGTCTGATCGACTAATTTAGATCGATTTTGATAAATGCCGATAACTTCCTCTGCTTTCTCCTCTGGTACAATAAAAGTCGAATTGACAATATACATGCAGAACTCCTTGTGATTTGGATTTGAATACCATTTTAATATGTTCCTAGTGTAACATAGCTTTGTTAAAATCTAAAACAGGTTGTCCCATTATTCTGGCAGTATAAATAACTTGCTTGAGCAGCGAGAAAATAAAAAAAGCAGTGGAGATTGTGTCCTCCACTGCTTTTGAAATCCCTATTCTGGTCAGTTTGGCCAGCTTAAAGGGCATTTGGATCTGGCTGATGAATACCAAACAAATTTCCTTCTGTATCCGTATAATAACCTTGCCACGCCATTTGCGGAAGCGCGTATTTTGGCATTGCGACAGTTCCGCCATTCTGCAAAATTTTAGCTTCCGTTACATCATAATCTGCCACGCCCATTGTACAGGCAAATCCGTTTAGAGGTTGGTTCGCTGATGGGGCTGGTCCTTTTCGTTGCATTAAAGCTCCGTTAATGCCCGGTTCATTTTCATTACCGGTAACAGCGCCGAAGTACGGCATGCCTGCATAGTCGCTCCAATCCTCAAACGTCCATCCAAATACGTTCTCGTAAAATGTTTTTGCTCGTTCCATATCATCTACATGAATTTCAAAATGAATTAACCTGCTCATCGCAACCTCCGTAATAGAGAAATAGGTTCGTTTTCTTATACTAGCCTTAATCCAGCAGTTTCATACTCTAGATGAGAAATAGTTCACGAAGTTTCTTATTTCCATGGCAACAGACGGTTTTCCACCCATTGCAGAAAACGGTTGAATGCTAAACCGAGCAATGACAGGACAAGAACGCCGACCATCAGTTTAGTCGTTATCATTAAGTTCCCATAATGTAAAACCATTGATCCAATCCCGCTTTGCGCAGCAATCATTTCTGCGGCAACGAGCAACAGAAGGGAGGTCCCTGCAGCCAGTTTCAAACCTGCAAAAATCATGGGCAGGGAACCGGGCAAGATAACTTTTCGGATGACGTTTAAGTGATTTGATCCGAAAGTGACGGCCGCTTTGATTAAGATTGGATCGACATTTTTTACACCAGAGTATGTATTGATGACAACAGGGAAAAAGACACCTAGTGAAATAATGGTCACTTTAGATAATTCCCCAATCCCAAGCCATAAGACAAACAATGGAAGCAAGGCAATCTTAGGTATTGGATAGATGGAATAGACAATCGGGGTCCCGATGGCATCCGCCCATTTAGAGAAGCCAAGGAGCAGGCCGACAACTATGCCGACGACAGATCCAATTAAATACCCAACTCCAATGCGATAAAGGCTTGGAACCAGATTCTTCACGATTTCGCCGCTCAGCAGCATATCCCACCCGGTTGTCACAATAGCGGTAGGGGCGGGAAGAAAGAGAGGGGAGACAATATGCAGACTGCAAATGATCTCCCACACGATGAGAACCCCGGCAATCCCTAAAATAGAAGCGTATAATGGAACTTTTTTATCCAGAAATGCAACTCGGTTTGTAATCATTTTTTTTGTCATTCCATTATCACTCCTTCAACGCATCAACGGCATCTTGGCGTATTAATTGCCAGATCTGTTCTGCGTAATCGTCAAACTGGGCCCGGTACTGTGCATCCCCTCTGCCCATCTTTGGCAAGTCGATCGGGATGATCTCTTTGATTCGCCCAGGATGACGGGAAAGGACGATGACCCGGTCAGCCAAGTAAACAGCTTCTTCAATATTATGCGTCACATACAAAGTACTTAGCTGAGTACGGTTCCAGATGGTCAGCAATTCTTCCTGCATTAAGGTTCTGGTCTGCGCGTCCAAAGCGGAAAACGGCTCGTCCATCAATAACAGGTCTGGTTCTACAGCGAGAGCCCGTCCGATGCCGACCCTTTGCTTCATCCCGCCGGACAGCTGCTTAGGATACGCATGTTTGAATTCGGACAAGCCAACCATATCGATATAGTAATTGCCTTTTTCCATCTGATCCTGCTTGCTCATCTTTTTTTCTTCGAGTCCATAGATGACGTTTTGGTACACAGTGCGCCAAGGGAAGAGGGCAATTTCCTGGAAGACGATGGAGACGGTCGGCTCCCGCTTTTCATCTTCCATGTCCTCGAAATAAATGCTGCCGGAGCTTGGTGAAAGCAATCCGCCGACGATATTCAGCAACGTTGATTTACCACAGCCGCTTGGCCCAACTAGAACGACAAATTCTTTTTCATGGATCGTGAAATTAATATCTTCTAGTGCCGTGGTCTCTTCTTTCTTGGATTTCTTGAACTTTTTCCCGACATTGTCAATGACGATTCTCATGCAAGTCTCACTTCCCTAGCTGTTGTAACGCTTTTTCAAGCAATTCCGTATTGACGATGGAAGAAGTATCAATTGAACTATCGATCAAATTCTCTTTAACATACCAATCGACTTGCGTCTGGATATCAGACGACAGCAATTTGCCATCCCGATCCATGTACGGCAGCCCTAGTTTAATCAAATCAGGTTCTTGATCCGTATATTTTGCGATAATTTCAATGACTTCATCATAGTTCTCGCCCGGCACAACCTCGCCGTTTTCTTTTTGCAAGGCAGCATCATAATAGTATTGCGTCGCTTTAGCATACGCCTTCATGAAACGAACAGCGACATCTTCATCATCTGCAAACTTCTGTGAGAAGAAGATTCCCGATGTTTGATAGTCGAACTCATCCCCGATTTGCGCAACAACTTTGCCATAGCCTTCTTTCACCACACGCGAAACGTTTGGCTCGTTCAGCAGTACAGCATCAACATTTTTGCTTTGCAATGTTTCCATAAGACCAGGAATACTATTTAATGGAACGAGTTCAACATCAGCTGTCGACAGGCCATGCTCTTCAAGAAGTCTTCCCGCCATATAATGATAAGTGGAACCGGTTTGGGTAATTCCGATCTTTTTGCCTTTCAGTTCTTCAACGGCAGAAATGGATGAATCGGCTGGAACTAATAAAGCGGTCGAGCTATAGCCTTCGTGCTCTCTGCCTTTATCCGCCACGATTTGCAGTTTTTCTCCGCCCGCCACCATATTATATAAACCGGCTGTAATGCCTGTAGCTCCGACTTGAATATCGCCGCTAGCTGTCGCCACCGCAATCGGTTGAGCTGCTTCGAACCATTTAACATTTGGCGTAATGCCTTCTTCTTCGAAGAACCCTTTTTCAATTGCAATAAAGAGGGGAGCGGAGCTCGTCAATTTCAGCATGCCAATATCCACTTTGGCTTTAGAACCACCCTCAGCTGCTTCCGTTTTCTCATCTTTTTTTCCACAGCCTGCTAATGCAAAAACGAGTACAAAAGCAGCCACAAGTGCGAAAATCCTATTCTTTCTCATTCTATCTTCCCCCTTATCTCTATATGTGGAGTGCTCCCGTGAAAATATGCAAGTTAGCAATCTCGGAATACTCACAAGTTTAGAATAGCATAAATTGTTGAGTAATTTCAGCCTTATTTAATAAATTTGTCGAACTTTGTAGATGGCATCAGTATGTTAAGAAATGAATTTCAAGCCGACTGCCGAGCTTAAAATGAGTGCAAGGCACAGAATCCGTTTCCAGTCCCTTGGTTCATCATAGAAAATCATGCCGAGAAGAGCGCCTCCTGACGCGCCAATTCCAGTCCAAATGGCGTAAGCGGTCCCCATCGGCAACGTACGCATGGCAAATGCGAGCAACAGAAAACTGCTTGCGAAGCCTGCTATCATATATAGAAGAGACATAGCATTGCGATCTTTATGGAATTTATTGATCATTAAGACCCCAACCGTTTCAAATAAACCCGCGAAGACAAGGGAAATCCAAGCCATTATTATTCCGCTCCTTTCTTTTCTGTTTCATTTGTCACTAATTTCAACCCGATAACACCGGCTAGCAATAATACGATAAGCAACGATTTTGCAATAGACATTGCTTCTCCGAATAGTAGGGTGTCGGCTAATACAGTACCAGCCGTACCCAAGCCGACAAAAACGGCATACACCGTTCCTACAGGCAGTTTTTCACTCGATTTAATTAAGATATAAAAACTGATGATGATCGCGATTACGGTGCCAGTCCATTCCAGCAGTCCTTCCGCATGCTTTAACCCGATGACCCAGCCCACCTCGAAAACAGCGGCCAGTATCACTTGCAGCCAATTCGAATTCATATTTTATTCCTCCTCAAATAATAATAAAAAGCCTGGGAGATGACTGTATATAAACAGTATCTCCCAGGCTTTTATCCTTCCGTGGCACAGCTGCGCAAGCTGTGAGTTTACTCTCGGTCCAGGCCAACTCACGTTGCGGAACCCTAGAAAACATTTTTAGTTATGCAATTACTACTGATTATACACACTTTCATACGAGTGGCAATGGAAAGGGGTGACAAATGTCATTTGAAATGGTGACAGAGTATACTGACCAGCATTCATGAAGTTTTCTATTCTATAGATAAAGGAGTTGGTGTGAAAATGCATTCAGTTGTACAAATTGAAAATTTAACTAAGGAGTTTAAAGGCAGAAAGGCTGTTGAAAACGTTTCATTTTCTGTCGAGCCTGGGGAGATCATCGCCATACTGGGCCCAAATGGTGCCGGGAAGAGTACGACAATGCTAATGATGCTTGGCCTGCTGAAGCCGACCTCAGGAGAAGTAAAACTATTTCAAGGAGATCCGGTTTCACGCGCGGTACACGAACGAATTGGTGTCATGCTGCAGCAGGTGAGCTTGATGGATGCATTGAAGGTGAAGGAATTGCTCGCTCTATTCCAAAGTTATTATCCGAATCCCCTGTCAATGGAAAAGCTAGTTGAATTGACTGGAATGACATCTGATGAATTGAATAAGCGGACAGAAAAGCTATCTGGCGGCCAAAAACGCCGTGTCGGGTTTGCCTTGGCACTAGCCGGCGATCCGGATCTCCTCTTTTTTGACGAGCCGACTGTCGGGATGGATAGTACGGCGCGTAAGCAATTCTGGTTAACCGTTAAGGAGTTGGCGGCACAGGGGAAGACGATTCTGTTCTCCACTCATTATTTGCAGGAAGCGGACGATATCGCATCGCGAATCATTTTGTTCAATCAGGGCAAAGTCATTGCAGACGGCTCACCGCTAGAGCTGAAACAGAGCCTGCTTCGTCAATCGATCTCCTTTAAAATGAACGAAACGACGAAAAAAGAAATATTGATGAGTCTGCAAGATGTGCTGGATGTGTTGGAGGATAAAGGGCGGTTTACCGTAATGACAGAAAACCCAGATCATGTGTTGCGTAAGTTGTTCGAGCTGGATATGAAATTGGAAGATGTAGCAATTGAAAAAGGAAGACTGGAAGACGCATTTGAGCATCTGACAGTCGAGCAGGAGGTGTCTTGAGATGAGTATGCTACTTAGAGAATGCAAAGTAGAAGTGATACGTATTTTCCGAAATCCTTATTTCATCTTTTGGTCGCTGCTTATGCCGATTGTTTTTTATGTTATTTTTACAAAAGTGGTCAATCAAGGAATGGAAAATCAAGCAGAGTGGAACGCCTATTTTCTTATGTCCATCGCAGCTTTCAGTGTAATGGGCAGCTCGATCATGACACTTGGCATCCGGATGGTCCAGGAGAAAAGCGAAGGGTGGACCATATTGCTGCGCGTAACCCCTTTGCCGGCTTCCTACTATTTCATTGCCAAAATGGTGGGGCAATCAGCGGTCCATATTTTTTCCATCTGCATTATTTTTCTCTCTGGTTTTTTGATCAATGGTGTCACGATGCCGATCGGCGAATGGATTTTATGCGGGGGATGGATTTTACTAGGATCCGCTCCGTTTTTAGCTATGGGGTTGCTCGTTGGGACAATGAAAAAAGTGGATACCGCTTCTGGTGTCAGTAACATTTTCTACTTGTTGCTAGCGATCACGGGCGGCCTATGGATGCCAATGGAGATTTTGCCGAAATTGGTACAAACAATCGGCATGTGGCTGCCGGCTTTTCATTATGGCAATGGTGCATGGTCGATTGTCCGTGGAGATTTCCCTGAGGTAAAGAATGTTCTGATACTAGTTATGTACCTCTTGTTATTCATGGTAATATCAGTATATAGCAGAAGGAAACAGGAAGTGGTGTGAGATGAAGAGTTTCGAATTATTCCCTAAACGTTTTGGCGTAACACCTTATATTTTTTTAGTATATCTGTTCATGCCGCTTTTTCATGTTATCCACAGTGAAAAGCAGTCAATGGCAGTAATGGGCTACGGCTTATTACTGCTTTTCCTCGTTACGTACTGGGCGATCTACAATTCCAAACTAGATACCAATAACGGCTGGTGGCTCACTATTCAAATGGCGGTCATCGTCATATTTACTGTTTTCTATAGCCCTTACAATCTTTTGCTCGGATTTTTCACATCAAATTTTATAGGCTGGTTTGCGGGAGAAAAACATTTCAAGTGGGCCGTTAATCTTTTCATTGCCATTCTTGTCTTGTGCCTTGGCTGGATTTATATCCAGAATGGACTATCCATTGTCCTCTTTCTTCTTCCATTTCTCGTTGTTATGATTATGTCTCCTTTTGGCATCCGGCATATGAATGAACGGATGGATTTAGAGCAAAGGCTGGATGTCGCCAATGAACAAATCAAAACATTAATTAAGCAAGAGGAACGGGTCCGGATTGCGAGGGATTTGCACGATACACTCGGCCATACCTTATCATTGATCACTTTGCAAAGCCAAGTAATTCAGAGGGTTGCATCTTATCCCGACAAAGTCGGCGTTGCTGCACTAGAAATTGAAACAGCTTCCAGATCTGCCTTATCACAAGTGAGAGAGCTCGTATCCGACATGCGATATCGTACAATTGAAGAAGAGCTTGCACATGCCGATCAAATATTAACAGCAGGCGGCGTTAAGTTGCAAGTTCATATGGCTGGAGGATTGTCGGAACTTTCACCGCTTCAACATCATATTGTCGGGCTTTGTTTACGTGAAGCGTCGACAAATATCGTTAAGCATAGCAATGCGGCCAATTGCACGGTGCAAATAGATATGGGCCAAGGTGTAAGTACAATGCGTATTTGCGATGATGGAAGGGGAATGGCTCCGGCAAAACGCGGCAATGGGCTGAGGGGGATGGAGGAGCGTCTTGCCTTAATTGAAGGGAATCTGGCCATTGAATCTGGAAATGGCACATGTTTACTAATTGCTATACCGCTCGTAGTGAAGTCTGAGGAGGTCATTGTTTAATGATACAAATTGTAATAGCGGAAGACCAACGGATATTGCGAGGAGCACTTGGTACCCTTCTCGATTTTGAGGAGGATTTTAAAGTGGTTGGAGAAGCAGAAAATGGGGAAAAGGCGTTGGAAATAATTAATCGCCTGCAACCTGACATCTGCCTTCTCGATATTGAAATGCCCATCATGAGTGGTCTCGAAGTGGCTGCCCGGTTATATGAAATTGGCGCGTCGACAAAAGTCATTATTTTGACGACATTTGCCCGTCCCGGTTATTTTGAACGTGCCATAAAGGCGAAGGTGCATGGGTATTTGCTGAAAGATGGGTCGATTCATGATCTGGCGGCTGCCATTCGAAATGTAATGAAGGGGAAAAGGGAGTTTGCTGCTGAATTGATTATGAACTCCTATCACGAAGATAATCCGTTAAGCGAAAGGGAAAGAGAAGTATTACAATTGGCTGCAAACGGGAAAACAGGCAAGGAGATTGGGGCCGAATTATATCTTTCCGCAGGTACAGTTCGGAACTATATGTCCGAAATTTTGCAGAAGGTGGAAGCCAAGAATAAAGTGGAAGCCATTGCCATCTGCCGGGAAAAGGGATGGCTTTAATTATCATATTCAGTATGGTGTATAGAGCAGGGAGGTGGAAACATGGGGCTTATCCGAATGTATGTTGAAAATATGGCTCTTTATATGGCCGCAGCCTTGCCGTTTTATGTATTTGCCAGGATTTTATTTTTAAAAAGAGGGAAAAAGTATACTACTGTTCTAAGGGAGTTAGCGGTTGGCCTCTTTTGTTTATACATAGTGGGGTTGGCATCACAGACAGTTATACCAAAATGGGATGCGGGATTTGATTCTAGTACAGATACATGGCATTTCCATTTCATAACAACAAGTGAGATAGCCAGAGTCAATCTAGTTCCGTTTCGGACGGTTTCCATGTTTATTAAATCGAATGAGCATGTCAGTGATTGGGAAAGCGTTTCTTTGGTGAATGTAGTAGGGAATATGCTCATTTTTACACCAATCGGTCTGTTTGTTCCCATGCTTTGGAGGAAGCTGCGCGCTTGGTGGAAGGTTTTCCTTGTCGGTTTTGGTATGACTTGTTTAATTGAAGGAATTCAATTCTTCATTGGTCGCAGTTCCGATATTGATGATGTTATTTTAAATACAGTCGGCGTCATGATTGGCTACGGTCTTTTTATGATAGGATCCAAAATAGCGAGGTGAAAGCAGGAAGTGAACAAAAAGAACATCGTGCTGGTCTTTAGTGTAGCCATCATTCTTTTACTTAATTGGAATGTCGATCTTCACCGTGAAAACAGGGCTTACAAAGACCGGATTGGCGGAGTAAACCGGGAATCGGTGGAGGGGACGATCGATTCTCTCAAACCTTTTTATAATGTCGACATCGATCAATGGGAAAAACGGCTGCAGGAAAAAAGCGGAGGGGCATTATTGGATGCTTATATTGATGATTTACGCCGATCCAATCAGTATTTTCATGGCCTCTATCGAAGTGACATTTCCCTTCTGTCAGGGACGCTTGGAACAGTTATTTACTTGCTTGAGGAACTGAAGGAAAATGGAAAGCTCAATGAGATGCAGAGGGAAGATTTACAAAACGCTGTTCTTCAAGCTCGTTCCATCGCCGGTCAATTGATCACAATTGCCGGGAGTTCAGAAAATGGCTGGTATACAGAATTCACGGATGAGGAATCGGCATCTGCCAAGTATGTTAGGGACTTGTTGAAAACCCACTGAATGAGAACAACCAGAAAATCAAACTACCGCCAAACCGAATGCTCGGTTTGGCGGTATTCTTTTATGATTCAGGTGTCACTTCTCCAGCTGCTTCTGCCGGTTCTTCGGAAGCACCTGCTTCTTCAGTTGCTTCTTCGTCAGTAGCACCGTTCGTTTGTCCGGCGTTGACGAAGATTTTGCCTTTTGCTGTTTGTCGTGTTTCGTTTCCGAAGGAGTCGACAACCTTCACCTCAATTTGTCCACCTTTCGCAATTACGCCAAGTGGTGCTGTCCAGTAGCCGACGTAGTGGCCAGGAGTTACTTCGCGCATTGGCAATTCAGTGGCATTGGAGATGTCGCTGCCTACATCTGTCAGCGGCATGTGAATCATAAATGTCGCTGCTAGACCAGGTTCGCTGTCAAATTCGAACTTGACTGTTTTACCTGTCGTCAAGTAAACATCCTCAGTCGGAATAAGGTTAGTAATTTGTGGTCCATCATATTTCGCCTTAATGCGGACTGATTTAGTTTCTTCATTACCAGCTGCATCAGTTGCGACGACTACGATTTCATTCATACCCGCATCAAGCAGGAGACGTTTAGAGAACGTACCGTTTTCAGAAACAGTAGCCGCTTGGCCGTTGACCGTCACAGACTTCAAGTTGTCATCTGCTACAGTCCCCTCTACTGTTACTGTTTCACGATTTGTCGTATCTCCGTCTTTCGGATTAGTAATCGTCAATTCCGGTTTTACTGTATCAAGGATGACAGTCACCGTTTCCGATTCGCCCGTTGTACGTCCATCTAACTTGGATACTGCTTTAAACTCGTTTTCTCCTTCTGTCAGAACAGTCGGGATGGAGAATGTGCCGTCCTCTCCGACAACGACCGTATTCACTTCTTCACCATTGTTCGTGAGCGTGATAGACGTTGTTGGTGTAGCTTTACCTTCGACATTCACATTCTTTTCATTCGTCACTGTTCCGGATTCCGGAGACGTAATGACAGGTGCGAAAACTTCATAATTTACACGCGCCCGAATCATATAGTTTCCTTCATCCTTCGGAGCAGGTGTCCAAGTGTTTACGAATTGATAGCTTCTACTTGCATTCGGACCGTCTTCATCCGTAGCAAGACCAGGTGCGTATGGGTTTCCGGCTGTTTGGATATAAACCATGTAGAAATCTCCATTGACGACAATATTGTGCTCGGAGAGGTCTACTACTGTCCATTCACCATTCCGTTTCGCCTGAGCGTCAAATGGACCGGCAAGCTTCTTGCCAGGTGCTCCATCCGCGCCGGTTGCATCCCAAACTTCCACTGCAAAGGCAGTTCCGCCCGGAGATGGCCATTCTGTCGTCCAGAATCTGAAATGTCCTTCAGAGACGATACCAGAATCGTTTCCTTCAGGGAGTGACATCCTGACACCCCAGCCGTTGCCGGCATCATAGAATGCACGTGCATTTTCCGCAGTTCCATCATCATATCCGATTACGTCGCCAGGATATGTGAAGAAAGGCTCCAATGCAAAGTCATACGTCGATTGTCCGCCGATGGAAACGGCTGCTTCTTGCGGGTGATAGCCGCGTGCGATTATTTTCAAAGTATAATCGCCTTCATATGCCGTAATAGAGAACTGCCCGGATGCATCCGTTTCAACTGGCGCAATGTTTGCATCTTCTACTAGCAACAATGTTGCCCCGGCAATTGGTTCACCTGAAGAAGAATCTGTTACTGTACCTGTAATAGTAGCTTGCGCCATTTCTTCAAGCGTGAAGTTTGCAGTAGTTGTTTCATCTGCATTGATCGTGACGGATTGTACTTTGGACTGGTAGCCGTACGCTTCTGCTTTAGCAGTGAATGTGCCGGCTCCTAAAGTCATTGAGTACGATCCATTTGCAGGATTTGTGTAAACGGATCTGTCTGTCTCGAGAATGCTCACTTGAGCACCAAGAGGCAGAAGTACTGGTCCGATGTTTCCATCAACTGGTGGAGCTGCTTCTTCTTTCGGCATTGCAGGTTTGATTGTTTTAGGGTCGACAGGTGTTTCCATTGCGTCCTTGCCTTTTTCAATCAATCCATCAGGCTTCTTCAAGCCATTGTTTTTGATGTTTTCCAATCCGGAAGCATCATTTGAACCCAATTTGTTTTTGATTGGCTGCAATGAACCTTTTCCAGCTGCAGATGTGCCGCTTAGAGCCACATCATCGATATACCAGCCTTGACGGACAACACTGCCATCAGAGAATGCATTGAATCCAAGATAAACGCGTTGGCCGCTATATTCAGATAGATTTACTTCCGCGTCGATCCAGCCATTTGATGCTCCTTGCACCATCAAAAGCTGTGTCCAATTTTCTCTGTCCGTGGAGATAAATACATGTCCGTAATCCCACGCTCTTCCTGAGGAAGACTGTTCGAAATCATGCCATTGCTTGAATTGCAAGAATGAATTGCCTTCTGGCAAATCAACTGGAGGCATGACGAGGGTTGCGTTCATATTGCTGTCATAGTTGCCAGCAAGATTTGTCGCATATACTTTCTCTCCAGAGGACGCGCGTCCAGGACCGGAAGTTGGAACACCCCACTGCCAGCTGTTATTATTTCCAAATGACGTCCAGCCGACAGGCGATTGTTCGAAGTTTTCGAAATAGCCGACTGTGATGCCTGGTTTTACAAGAACTGTATATTCAGGGCTTGTGACAACATTATTGCCGAAGTCATTAACTGTCCACTTATATATGAACGATTGACCGGAAATCTTGTCGCCTGTAATTTTGACTCCGTAAGTTCCATCTAGGTAGTCTCCGGATTTACGTGTTGCTTCCATTGACTGCCATTGGCCATTTGCATCTTTGTAATTCAATGTTACGGAAGAAACGCTGATGTTATCCTTAACCGAGATGGAAAGATCTAAATCCATTCCTTCGTAAGTCTCAGCAGGGGCAGAGTGCTCAAAAGTAGGCGGTTGTGAATCGTCCCCTTGCTTTGTTACTTGTCCTTCCAATTTACCAAGTCCGCTGGCAATGGAGGAAACTGCCGCGTAGGCATCAACCAGTCCGTATCCATAACCATGATTTGGTGTTGTAGGATATGTGCTGTCTGTCAACGGTCTTGCAGTGGAAAGTAAAATTTGTTCCATTTCTTCAACTGTAATATTGGCATTGGCTGAACGGAGCAATGCGGCTACACCGGAAACGGCAGGTCCTGCCATTGATGTGCCATTCCATCCGCCTTCATAGCCGCCGCCAGGGATGGAGGAACGAATATTTACGCCAGGAGCGGAGATGTCTGGCTTAATGTGATTATATGGCGATGGGCCACGTAGTGAGAATGACGCTACTTTGTCGTTAATATCTGTAGCGCCAGTTGCAAATGATTCTGGGTAGTTGGATGGCGCTGCGACTGAGCCAGGGCCTCCAGGATTTGAAAGTGTTGTATTGCCGGCAGAGAATTCAGGGAAGATCTGAGCTGCACGCCAGTTAATAACAACGTCACGATACCACTCGTCTAGACCACGGCCACCACCCCAAGAGTTGTTAACAACATCAGGAGCCAAGTCGACACGAGGATTGCCGTTCGCATCAGTTGGTGCTAAAATCCATTGAGCTGCAGCCAAAAGATCGCGGTCGGAACCGCCTGCTGCTGTGAACGCTTTAACAGCGATCCATTTCGCACCAGGTGCGACACCGATTTGGTTGCTGCCGTTCGGCTCGCTCCCGACCATTGTGCCGGTAACGTGTGTGCCGTGTTCCAAATCATCGTAAGGAGTTGTCCTGCCAGCTGTTGCATCAAACCAGTTGTAATTATGGTCCACTGCTCCAGTAGCTGAATTGTACCCGCGATATTTTGATTTCAATGCAGGGTGATCCCACTGGACTCCTGTATCGATGCTTGCAACGACTGTTCCAGTTCCGTCAATGCCCATATTCCATACTTGAGGAGCGTTGACTCTTTCGATATTCCATTCGACGTTCGCAATTTCAGCTGTAGGAGCAGCTGTATCTTCCACTTTTGTCGTATGGAGCTGGCGCATTTCATTCGGAAGAACTTTCTCAACTTCTTCGAATGTGGCTAGCGCTTCTGCTACTTCTTTTGTCGCTGTTACGGACATGCCGTTAACGATGTAATAAGAAGTGATTTCCTTTGCCTTTCCTTCTTTCGCTTGCTGTTCAAGATATTGTTGGACATTTTGCTGAGATTCGAGAGAAGTTGCACGCAATTCGGAAACGACCGCCGAACGCGCCATCATCACCGTTTGCTTTGCGGATAAATTAGATTGTTTGGCTTGCGCTTTTGCTTCAGCAGCCACTTTCTCCGTATCCGCCTTTTCCTTGAACTTAATTAAAAACGTGACCATTTCATCTTTCTTGAAGTCATCAAGCAAGTGTTGGCTTACTTTTTCTTTAGAAAGCCCGCTTGATCCGCGCAGAGACTCACTCAATTTATTCAGCTCGGCATTCGCAAAACTAGGCGTAAGTAGCGAGAAGACCATAATGACAGTTGCGACGATGCTGAAAAACCGTATTTGACCCCGTTTCCTCAATTTCATTCCTCCCTTGATTTTTTAGAACCTGCAAAAGAACAAAAAGAAAAACACCATTTCCCCCCTCCATTTTGATTGCAGGTCCTCTTTGGTGTCGACGTCTGTTTATCTCGTTGTCTACTCTTACAGTACATGAAAAAAAGGTCGTAATCTATATATTATTATCTAAAAAATCCAAATTGATAGTATATTACTAAGTTCATAAATAAATTACAGTAGTTTTACTCTATGTCTTGGTAATGTGCATTGTTGCATGAGTGTTACAAAACGTTGATAAATAAGGAAACTTAATATATATATTAAAAATGGGACTTTAGACTTTTTTGATCTTTTCATTTTTAAATGAATACTATGACCCGGATGAGAAGGAATGCTTGAAGGGAAGAAAGAGGTTTTTCAAATAAAATGGGTTTTAATTCCTTGGAAAGTAAAGGTGAACGGAGAGGAAATGACTAGGTTGACAGGTAGCATATGCTACTAAAAACACCTGTACCGGAAAAGCATTCCCGATACAGGTGGTGTTGTGTTAAGAAGGAATAGGGTGGGAGCTATCGGACGAAGTTACCTTTTCAGTCCGTAATAAGACTCTGGCCAGCTTCTCTTTATCGATCTCGTATCCGATACCAGTGCCGGAAGGGACACTAATGATGCCATGGTTCATTGTGATTTCCGGTGTTACGATATCTTCTTCCCAATAGTGGGAGGAAGGGGCAGTGTCGCCTGGTATCGTAAAGTTTGCCAGTGTCGTCAACTGGATGTTGTGCGCCCGGCCAACTCCGGTTTCAAGCATGCCGCCACACCAAACAGGAATTTGATTCGCCTCACAGAGATCATGTATCCGTTTCGATTCTGTCAGCCCGCCGACCCGGCCAATCTTAATATTAATGATTTTGCAGCTGCCCAGTTCAATCGCTTTTCTAGCATCCTCCAACGTATGGATGCTTTCATCCAGACAGATCGGTGTTTGCAGTTCTTTTTGCAGTGTGGCATGGTCGATAATATCGTCGTGCGCAAGTGGCTGTTCGATCATCATGAGCTGGAAGCGGTCTAGCTGTTTTAAGTGATTGATATCTGCCAATGTGTAGGCGGAATTCGCATCCGCCATTAGTGGGATATCGGGAAATACTTCTCGTACCGCGGCAATATAATCAATGTCGGCACCGGGTTTGATCTTCACTTTTATTTTCCGGAAGCCTTCTTCGACATATACCCGGACCTTTTCGACAAGCGTTGCTGGATCCTTTTGGATGCCAATGCTTTTTCCGACTTCGATTTCATGCTTCCGGCCGCCTAACAGTTCTGCGATCGATTGGCCGTTCTTTTTGGCAAAGACGTCCCAAATAGCAGTTTCGATTGCGGCTTTCGCAATATTGTTGCGGCGTACAAATTGCAGCATATCGTGAACGTCCTCAGCATGTTTGATCTCCTTATGGATAACGCGGGGAATCAAGAACTCCTTCAGCATATAAACAGTGGTGAAAGTTGTTTCCTCATTGTAGTACGGTTCGTCGCTTGTTACGGTTTCTCCCCAGCCGGACAGTCCTGACTCATCGATAACTTCCACGAGGCAGACATCCTTATGTTGCATTGTGCCAAAGCTTGTCGTAAAAGGTGCGATCAGTGATACGTTGATATGGTGGAGTATGACTTCTTTAATGGTTACAGATTTCATTCTTCATTTTCCCCTTTCGCATGCAGTTCAAGAATCTTGGTAAGTACTTCAATGCCATTGAACATGGCGTCCCGATCAAATGTCATGTTTGGATGGTGGAGGCCAGGCTGGAGACCGCAGCCCAGTCCGACCATGGTCGCTTTCAAATGCGGTTTCTTGATTGTGTAAAAGTGAAAGTCGTCTCCGCCTGGTGTGATGATTGGCGCTGTCGTGTTTTCTTCACCTAAAACCTTAACGATCGCTTTTCGGGCCATCTCCTCAGCTTCTGGATGGACTTCGGCTGCCGCTATGCCGCTATCTTCCGTAATATTGATCGTCACATTAAATAAACTGCGAGCGGAATCCAAAACGGCATGCACCCGTTTGACAAGCTGCTCCATGGCGTCATTTTGCTGTGCGCGAAGATCGACTGCCAAGGAGGCGTTCCCAGGAATGATGTTCGTATTGCGTCCGCCTGCAAGAAAGCGCGTCACTTTCGCCGAATGGGCCACATTCGGATCCAGATGAATGGTATGAATTGCATTGACGATATAGGTGCCGATTTCAACTGCATTATGGGTGAGATGCGGACGTGCGCCATGGGCATCATCCCCTCGAATTTCGAATTCGATGGAACCAGTCGCCCCATGAATGATTGCAGGAGCTGCTTTTCCGTTCTCTGTTTCTTGAAACGGCCGAAGATGGATGCCGTAATAAAAATCGACATTGTCGACCGCGCCTTTTTCGACAAGCTTCAACGCCCCGCTGCCAACTTCTTCGGCGGGCTGAAAGATGAAACGGATGCCAATCCGCTCCAAAATATCCGGCCGGTCTTTAATATTCCAAAGCACACCGAGCACCATCGTCATATGGGCATCATGGCCGCATGAATGGTTCGCTTTCATTTCACCGTCCACTTCCTGCCATAATGCATCCATATCGGCGCGTACGGCAACAATCGGCACATCTCCGGAGAAATTTCCAATATCTCCAAAGACTCCGGTGCAATCATCAAAAGCAGTAACAGTACAGCCAGCTTCCTCCAGCTGTTTCTTGATGTAGGCTGTTGTATTTACTTCTTCCCAGCTTAGTTCTGGATTTGTGTGTAAATGATTGAATGTGTTTAGTACTTGTTCCTTGAATTGATTAACCAATTGAAAAGCCCCCTTAGATTACTTTATATAATAATTGTTTGTCGGATTGATGAGATCCAGCTTGCCGATTCGATTTGCGATATGTAGCAAAAGGCTATTTAACACGGAAAAGGTGGCAGGCCCTTTTTCCAAAACAGATTTTTGTGCGATGGGAATGACAAGTGTATGATCCGCAAATTCTACAACTGGCGATGATAGGGAATCTGTGATCAAAATCACTTCATTCCCATTTTGACGAGCCTCTTCCGCCAAACGGATCGTCCCTAGCGCATAACGATAATAAGAGAAAATGACCACGCAGTGCGTACTTCCTTGTTTGGTGATACCAATATCCGTTTCCGGGCGGTATAAGGAAGTATTTCCAAGCAACGTGTTCAGCAGAACCGTAAACCAGTGTGCATAGGCAAAGGATTGATAGTAACCAATTACTTTAATTGTCTCTGCTCCGACCAGACATTCCACAATTTTCTCCGCGACATCCCATTCCAGACTATCCGCAATTTGAATAATATTTTTACTGTCGCTTTCCATTACGACACTAAAAGGATGCTTATCTGCGTTTTTTTCTTCTGGTGGGCCGATCGTCAATAGGCTGCGCTGAACATCTGCCTGAAGAGAACCAAATCCATCGTAACCAATGGCTTTAGAAAAGCGGACGACCATTGTTTCACTTACATCCAGTACTTGGGCAATCTTCTTGGCCGGATGGGTTGCAAAGAGGATTGGATTGTGAAGCAATACCTCGGCAACTTTCTTAAGTCCTGGAGTGAGCTGTTCATATTCTTTTTTTGTTTTTGCGTAGTACGTCATGACTATACCAATCCTTCTTTAGAATAAATCATATAATTTATTGTTGTCAAAATAAATTATATGATTTATTCTTAGATTAGTCAACGGAATAGTAGAACAATTTAGAATGGAGTGGTAGAGTGGAGAAGAAAAAATGGAAGTTAGGAATACCTGATGCGTATGTCATCTTGTTCATGATCTTAGTATTGATGGCGATATTGACGTATGTCATCCCGGCGGGTGAGTTCCAAAGGGAAGAAGTAGATGGCGTCACAATTGTTGTGCCGGATAGCTATGAACAAATTGAATCCTCATCTGCAAGTCCGATGGATGTGTTTCTGGCCATTCAAGATGGGATGATCGCCTCCGCACCATTAATTTTCTTAGTCCTCATGATAGGGGGATCATTTGCGGTTATCGAATCGACTGGGGCAATTGATGCACTTATCCTAAAGACGATTGAAAAGACGAAGAACAAGGAAATCGTGTTAATTACTATCGTCATGGTGCTGTTTTCTATTTTCGGAACGCTTGGAATTATAGTTAATGCGGTTATCGCTTTTATTCCAATCGGAATTATTCTGGCTCGATCAATGAAACTGGATGCGGTAGTCGGTGTTTCAATTATCTATTTAGGTGCATATGCGGGTTTCAATACAGCTTTTTTAGATCCGCTGACGACAGGAACCGCCCAGCAAATTGCACAGCTGCCGCTATTCTCTGGAATCGGCTATCGTATTATCATCTACATTGCCATATTGCTTTCGACCATTCTTTATGTGGCGTGGTATGTAAAGAAAATTAAAAAGGACCCGATGAAGAGTGTGCTTGGCAGCAACCCGTTCCCGAAAACGGAAGAAAGGGAAGATCTGAATAAGGAAGTACAGATTACCGGTGTACATAAATTGGTACTGCTTTGGCTTGTGTTAGGAATTGCCTTCTACGTATTCGGCGTTTTCAAATACGGATGGAGCTTGAATCAGATGGCGGCTATTTTCATCATCATAGCGGTCGGAACTGCAGTCATTGCAAAACTGACGCCAAACCGTCTTGTAAAAGAATTCTTTGAAGGGGCAAAAGGACTCGTTTATGGCGCGATGATTATTGGAATGGCGCGTTCTATTGTCGTTATTTTGGAGAATGGAAAAATTCTAGATACGATTGTTCAAGGCATGGCCAGTGTGATGACCCCCTTTACAAGTGTGAGTGGAGCCATTGTCATGTTCATAGCCAATGAATTGTTTAATATTCTTGTATCTTCCGGAAGCGGCCAAGCCGTCATCGTCATGCCAATCATGACTCCGCTGGCCGATCTGATGGAAATACCACGGCAGGTGGCGGTGCAGGCATATAAGATGGGAGATGGATTCACGAATGTCATTACGCCGACATCAGGCATTTTGATGGCGAATTTAGCGATTGCCGGAATTGCTTGGACGAAATGGGTCCGCTTTGTTTTGCCGCTTCTTCTAATCTGGACAGTACTCGGCATCATCTTCCTCGCAATTGGAGTCATGATGAATTGGGGTCCGTTTTAACGGAACTTTGACATATGATGACATAAAAATGAAAAGGCACTGAAACAATTCCATATTGTTTCAGTGCCTAGTTTTTTTTATAATGGTAAACTGAAAGAGTTCGTATTTTTCAAAGGATGTGTGAGAAAGTGGTAGGACGAAATGAACCTTGCCCATGCGGCAGTGGAAAAAAATATAAGAAATGTTGTGAATCGAAGGAAACAATCTCGGTGGAAGAGGTACAAGCTGAGGAATTAGAGCGGATTTTGCAAAACTTTTATGATGAATACCCGCACCGCAAAGATGTACCGGCCTATTTGGAACTGGTCAATTCATGGAAGGCTAGACTAAACGGCCAATTGCAGGAAGAGATGATCGAGGCTATTGTACTGGATGAATTTTTCTTCCATCATCGAACGGATATTTGGCAATCCTATTTACATAAGCAGCAGAAGAAACAGCTGCGTCCATCAGTCCAGCGCGTGCTATCACAATGGCAGCAGCCAAGAGTGTTTATTGGCCAGGTCGTAGATGTAGATGAGAATTATTTGACAGTGGATATGATTTTAGATGGGGAGCAGATCAGACTGCGCCGGGAAAGCGATAAACCCGTACCTGTGGGTGTCCACTTATACTGCTTTATCCTACCGGACGGATCGGGTATAGAGAATCAATACTTGGCAATCTCCAGTTTAATTTTCTTCCCGGCGGATCACGGGCAAGTGTTTGAGCAAATTGCATCTCAATTTAAAGAGGAACCTTCTAAAACAAAGGAACAGTTCTTTAAAGACCATGCTGTCGAATGTTGGGAAAAGCTTGCTGCGAATGGATACGAAGGGGAGGAATTTAGTAATTTTGAAGTGGGTGTCATTACACATTTCATGGACTTCCTCGATGAGCATGAGCGCCAATCCGAAAAACTGCTTGATTTGGTAGAGGATTATTTGGTCGAGCAACAGCCGAATGCCCGGAAGGATGTCGCGATAGCAGCCGGTGCCGTACGTTTTGGCAATGATTTCGGCTATTTCGACCTGCTTGAGATGACGGTGAAGGAAATGGCGGAATGGTTTGGTGTTTCTCCGTCTTCCATGAATAAGTATTATAAAGAAATGATGGCCTATGCCGGCAAAGAATAAGTGATGAAAAAAGTGTCTTCGGACACTTTTTTTGTTTAGAAAATATTTCGGTCCATTTGTATTCACACATCTGGAAAGCGATTGATTTTAAAACAAAGAGTAGGAACATACATTGGAAACACCTCTTTTATCACTCGGCTTCGATAAAATTAAAGCGAACGGTGAAAAAATGACCGGCAGCCTCGGTGAACCTGAAGGAGCGGTTTTAAAGAAAAAGGAGAAACAAAAAAGTGCATGAGCCCTGTAATGGGTGTCATGCACTTTTAGTATGCTTTGCCTGTTTAGAAGGAGAGTAAACCGATTGGTGACTTCCGCTCGAAACATAGTAGCGTCATTCTGGATTCATATACATCAGGAAAGCCGGTTTTTAAAATCCTCATAGCCGAACTGCTTGATGACTTTGATTCCTTCATCAACTGTGTTTAAGACGATAGACGGCAGGTTAATGCCGTTGAACGTATTGTTCTTTACCATCGTATAGTGGGCCATATCGCCAAAGACAAGTTTATCTCCTGGCTTCAATGGTTCATCAAAGGAATAATCTCCAATCACATCGCCTGCAAGGCAAGTTGGTCCGCCAAGACGGTATGTGTGCGCTTTTTCATTCGGTTTGCCGGCACCGGCTATTTCAGGGCGGTATGGCATTTCCAGAACATCAGGCATGTGCGTAGAAGCAGATGTGTCCAAAATAGCGATTGGCATACCATTATCGAGTGTATCCAAGACAGTTGAGACGAGGAAGCCGGTATTCAAGGCAACCGCCTCACCCGGTTCCAAGTACACTTGCACACCGTATTTTTCTTTGACGTAATTAATTGTGCGAATCAAACGATCAACGTCATAATCCGGTCTCGTAATATGATGGCCGCCTCCAAAGTTTAGCCACTTGAGCCCTTTCAAATATTCGCCGAATTTTTCCTCGACGACTTTGACAGTGCGTTCCAGTGTATCGGAGTTTTGTTCACACATTGTATGGAAATGCAGTCCGTCAATCCCTTCGAGCTGGTCTTCCTTGAAGTGCTGCTTTGTTACACCGAAACGGGAGTAGGCAAAGCAGGGGTTGTACATATCCACTTCAATTTCAGAGTACTCCGGATTGATGCGGATGCCGCATTCGATTTTCTTCGGATTCTCTTTCACTCGGTCTTTGAATTTCTCCCATTGGCGGAAAGAATTAAAGACGATGTGATCAGAGTATTGTAAGATTTGATCGAAATCCGCGTCCGAGAAAGCTGGAGCATATGTGTGAACCTCTTTCCCCATTTCCTCATAGCCGAGTCTTGCTTCAAGAACGCCACTAGACGTTACACCGTCCAGATACTGGCCGATAAGCGGATAGACTGAGAACATCGAGAAGCCTTTTTGCGCAAGCAGTATTTTACAGCCTGTCTCGTCGATGACTCGCTTCATCACTTCCAGATTTCTAATTAACAAAGCCTCATCCACTACATAAGAAGGGGAGGGAACGTCAGCAGGGTTGAAATTCAATTTCATTGCGTCATATCCTCCAATCAGTCGATTAGTACCGGTTTGAAATCTTCCTGCCATGGAAGGCCGTATTCGTTCAAAGCTTCCATGAATGGATCTGGGTTGAATTCTTCTACGTTATATACGCCAGGTTTTTTCCATTCATTCTTCATTAACAACATGGCACCAATCATTGCAGGCACGCCTGTCGTATAGGAAATCGCCTGTGAACCGACTTCGCGGTAACATTCTTGGTGATCGGAAACGTTGTAGACATAGTATGTCTTTTCTTCTCCGTCTTTTGTTCCTTGGAAAATACATCCGATGTTTGTTTTCCCTTTTGTCCGAGGTCCAAGGGAAGCTGGATCCGGTAGTACTGCTTTCAGGAATTGAAGTGGCACAATTTCCTGTCCTTCGAATTGAATTGGCTCGATCGATGTCATGCCGACATTTTCAAGCACTTTCAGATGTGTTAAATATTTCTCGGAGAACGTCATCCAGAAACGGATTTTCTTAATGCCTTTAATGTTTTTCGCAAGAGACTCCAGTTCTTCATGATATAGAAGGTAAACATCCTTTGGACCGATTTCTGGAAGATCATATACGCGCTTCTCGGAAAGAGGCGGTGTCTCCTTAAATTCACCGTCTTCATAATAGCGGCCGTTCGCTGTAATTTCACGGATGTTGATTTCTGGATTGAAATTCGTTGCGAATGGATAACCATGATCGCCTGCATTAGCGTCCACGATATCGATCGTATGGATTTCATCGAAGTAATGTTTTTGTGCGTATGCTGAGAAGACGCCAGTTACGCCTGGGTCAAAGCCACAGCCAAGAATAGCAGTTAAGCCGGCTTGTTCAAACTTTTCTTTGTACGCCCATTGCCATTTGTATTCAAATTTTGCCGTATCAAGCGGTTCATAGTTTGCTGTATCAAGATAGTGAACGCCAGTTTCAAGACATGCATCCATGATCGTCAAGTCTTGGTATGGCAATGCTACGTTAATGACGATTTCTGGTTTGAAGTCATTGATCAAAGCAACCAATTCAGGAACGTTATCCGCATCGACTTGTGCCGTTTGGATTTTAGTCCGGCCGCCGTCCAATTTTTCTTTCAATGCATCACATTTCGACTTTGTTCGGCTTGCAATGCAAATTTCCTCGAATACATCTGGAACTTGACAACATTTATGAGCCACAACGCTCGCTACGCCACCTGCACCAATAATTAACGCTTTACCCATGTAAAAACACCCCTTCAATTAAGATTGATTTGTGTTGATTGCCAATAGAAGCTCTCGCAGCACTTTACATGCGACAGCAGTTGAAACACCACTCTGATCGTAGATTGGTGATAATTCATTAACGTCACAAGCGACAATATTCAGGCCGCTTGCTGTCAAAATTCCATGCAATAGATCCATAAAACTGATACCGCCTGCTTCAGGCGTGCCGGTTCCCGGGAATACAGAAGGATCGAGCACGTCCAGGTCTATCGTCAAGTAGACTGGTTTCCCTTTCAACTGCTCAACAACTTCTTCCAATCCGTCTAGATTGAATTTATTCGTGAAGACCCGATCCTTGCCCCAAGCGAATTCACTGCGGTCCCCGGAGCGGATGCCGAATTGGAAGATCCGATTATCGCCAAGGATGTCCCATACACGATGGATCACGGTTGCATGGGAGAGAGGCTCGCCTAAATAGTCTTCACGCAAATCCGCGTGCGCATCGAACTGGACGACGTGCAAATCAGGGTACTGCTTCGCGACTGCGCGAACTGCCCCAAGTGTGACTAAATGCTCTCCGCCGATCATAACAGGAATTTTCCCGTCCGTTACGATTTTGCTCGTATATTCTTCAATTTGCCCGAGCACTTTTTCTGTATTGCCAAAAATCAATTCCAGATCCCCGCCGTCAAAGACGGAAATATCCTCAAGGTCCTTGTCCTGGTACGGGCTGTACGTCTCAATGCCGAATGATTCACCCCGCATTGCTTTGCTGGCAAACCGGGTACCCGGACGGAACGATGTCGTCGAATCGAATGGTGCACCGAATAGGACGAGTTCCGCTTCCTGATAGTCATTGTCACAGCCGATGAATGTTTCTATATTTTTATTCAACATCTTTTAATTGCTCCTTCACATAGTTTGGCAGCGCGAATGAGCCCACATGGATGTCCGTGTTGTAATACTTCGTCTGCAAGCCGAGCGCGTTCCATGCATCCGCATCCAAGTCCTTGACAGGGTCATACTTTTTTGAAGCGAAACCGAAAAGCCAATGGCCGGAAGGGTAGGTTGGAATATGCACTTGATACACTTTACATACAGGGAAGAATCCAACGATCCGCTGATGCGCGCGCTGCATGCCGAGCCGGTCTTCCTCATAGAACGGACTTTCATGCTGATTAACTAAAATGCCATCCTCTTTCAGCGCTTTATAGCAATTGCCATAGAACTCCTTGGTGAACAAACCTTCTCCGGGCCCAAATGGATCGGTTGAATCTACAATAATCAAATCATACTCATCTTCTTTATTGCGTACGAATTTTAAGCCATCTTCAAAATAAAGGTTGACCCGGGGATCGTCCAATTTAGATGCGGTCTGCGGCAAATACTCTTTGCACACATCAACGACCATCTCATCGATCTCCACCATATCAATCTGTTCCAGTGATGCATATTTTGTCAGTTCTCGGACTGTACCGCCGTCCCCAGCGCCGATGACGAGCACTTTTTTAATCTTAGGATTTGTTGCCATCGCCACATGAGTGATCATGTCGTGATAAATAAATTCATCCTTCTCTGTCACCATGACGAGTCCATCGAGTGTTAAAATCCGACCGAACTCGGGAGTCTGCAAAATATCAATTTTCTGGAATTCGCTCTTTCCGGAATAAAGGTGTTCATCGACCCGAATGGAAAAGAGAACATTTGGTGAGTGATTTTCTGTATACCATAAATTCATCGCTCCGACTCCTTTACAACGTTGATTCGCTTGACTTGGCTATCCTCGGTTCCTGATAAGAAGCAGCCCTTTTCACGGCAGTACTCTATATAGCCGAGCACTTCCTCCGTGATTCGTTCACCTGGAGCGAGGATCGGTATGCCCGGGGGATAGCTCATGACAAATTCACTTGAAATATGTCCTGCACTTTCGGCCAATGGCATATTCCTCTTCTCCGAGTAAAATGCCTGCTGTGGAGTCAGCTCGACGATCGGATTGATATATTCATGCTGAAACATTTGACCGCTCTCTTTGCCGTATCGGCGTTTGATCTCCCCAAGTGCCGCCACGAGCCGTTCAATGTCACGATGCCGGTCTCCTACAGAAATATAAGCTAGGAGGTTCCCGATATCTCCGAATTCGATTTGGATGTCATACTCGTCCCTCAGGATATCGTAGATTTCAATACCCTCCAGACCGATTTCGCGCGTATGTACGGAGAGCTTCGTGATGTCGAAATCAAAAATTGTATCTCCGTTAAGTAATTCTTTCGAATAGGCATAGTAACCACCAATTTGATTGATTTCCTCACGGGTGTATTGGGCCATGCCAATCACTTTATCGAAGATTTCCTTGCCGTGCAGCGCTAAATTCTTCCTTGAGATATCCAAGGAGGAAAGGAGCAAATAGGATCCGCTCGTCGTTTGAGTCAAATTAATAATTTGGCGTGTATAGCCCTCGCTTACGTCATTATTGATCAAAAGGAAGGAGCTTTGCGTAAGGGAACCGCCTGATTTGTGCATGCTGACAGCAGCCATGTCGGCTCCAACTGACATGGCTGATGCAGGAAGTTCTTCATTAAAATAAAAATGTGTGCCATGTGCTTCGTCGACAAGGACGAGCATGCCATACTCATGTGCTAAATCCGTTATGGCTTGTAAATTGGAACAAATCCCGTAATAGGTAGGATTATTAATTAAAATGGCTTTGGCGTCCGGGTTTTCTTCCATAGTCCGCCGAACGTCATCGAGAGCCATACCTAATGGAATTCCAAGTTCTTGTTGAACGCCTGGATTCACATAGACAGGTATGGCCCCGCTTAAAATGAGCGCATTAATTGCACTGCGATGTACATTGCGCGGCAAAATGATCTTTTCCCCTGCTTTACAGGCTGTCATGACCATTGCCTGCACTGCAGAAGTCGTTCCATTCACCATGAAGAATGCATGTTTTGAACCGAAAGCTTCGGCTGCCAGCTGTTCCGCTTCCCGAATGACAGATACGGGATGAATGAGATTGTCGAGCGGTTTCATGGAATTGACATCCACGCTCAAGCATTGCTCACCAAGGAAAGCCGCCAATTCTTCATTTCCGCGTCCTCGTTTGTGGCCAGGGACGTCAAAAGGGACGACGCGCATCGCTTTATATTTTGTTAATGCTTCGGCAATGGGTGCATTATGTTGAGAAAGCTGTGTCATTTTTGTCCCACCCCTTCACTCATCATATATATTGGTTCCACTGAAGATTTCAATCATTTCCCTGCGCAGATTGTTCGTAATCTGTAGACGTTCCTTTGGAGGAATTTCATATACGTCCCGATTGAACAAGTAATTTTGCAGTTCAATTTCCTTAATTAGCAGCTTTGTATGAAAAATGTTGGATTGATACACATTCACATCAATCGCATCATATTTTTGCAACGTTTCTTTATCAATATAATCTTGTATCGAGGTCATTTTGTGATCGATGAAAAATTTCTTGCCATGTTCATTCCGCGTAAACCCGCGAACTCTGTAATCAGTAGTGATGATATCTGAATCAAAACTGCCGATTAAGTAGTCAAGTGCTGTCAGCGGAGATATCTCGCCACAGGTGGACACTTCAATGTCGACACGGAATGTCGCGATTGAATTATCCGGATGATATTCCGGATACGTATGCACCGTCAAGTGGCTTTTATCAAGATGGCCAACGACCGAATCACGTGTGGCAATAATATCGGCGTGTCCTTGATTGCATGATTTATCAATTAACCCGACCGGCATGGACTCCTCTGAAATGAGGATCGTTACGCTGGCTCCTTGTGGATCATAATCCTGTTTACTGATATTCAACACATGGGCGCCGATAATGTCTGTGACATTGCGCAAAATATTGGTCAGCCGTTCAGAATTATACTGTTCATCAATATAGGCGATATAATCTTTCTGCTCTCGCTCACTTTTTGCATAGCTCACATCATAGATGTTAAAGCTAAGTGTTTTGGTGAGGTTGTTAAAGCCGTATAACGTCAGCTTATTTTCCAACCCTAACATCACGCCTCTCTATTATAGATCACTGCTACATTTCATAATTGAGGACCCTCGTGTTCCAGAGGGTCCCGAACGATAAATTATGAAATTTATTTAATTATAAAGGATATTTTTACCTAGTCAATACCGTTTCAAAAATTGTCAGTTGTTAATAATTACCCATTTGGAAACGGTCCTTGCTTATAGATAGGATACCTTTATTTTTTTGTGAATAAACATATTAGCTGCAATGATAACCGAAAGGGAGTTCTATAGAAGGAAAGACTTTGCAAAGGATCATTCTCAAGCTTCTGGCGATATATAAACAGAACAAGAATCAAAGAAAGCAAGGCCGATTCTCCACTCAATGTATGCAGCACTGGCATGATAAATTTTTGTATGAAACTACTAAGCATTTCAGCTACCTAGGCTGAAGTGCTTTTTGCATGTATAAAAAAGGGCGACCTCTGGAAATACCTAACTATGCATTCGATAAAAGAGTCGAAAATGAATTCTTCCTTATAGTTTCCTTGAATTTTCCATAGTACGTAATACGATAAACAATTAGAGTATGATTTCAATATTTTACGACTATATGTTTATTTTACAAATTTCAAGGGCAATACTAGGTGGAAACAAAAGCCGGTTTGTTATACGGCTGCTCATCCCGACTCGATATGGTGGTAACCAGTAAACGTTGCCCTAGGGGAGTTCGATTCATTGAGAGATGAATCAGGGAGTGTAAAAAAGGAGGATTTTTATGAATCTGAAAAGGTTAATTATGAATGCGATTGCATGCGTGGCAATTATTTCAGCAGCTGCCACGGTAGAAGCATCAGAGGTACAGGTTGATTTTGTGCCGTTAGGTGCGGAAGATTCAAGTACTAGTAGCTTTCCAATACCAATTTATGACGGTCTACTGCCTGACTTTGCATTGTTTTTCCCGTCTTATGTGGTAGACACAGGCCCGGTAACCTACACGGTCGTCCAAGGAGACAATTTATTTCGCATTGCTTTGAATCACAATATACCATTAGATGTATTGATCAGTACGAACAATTTGACAAGCGAAGTGATCCATCCGGGAGAGGAACTGGTTATTGATAGCGGCGATATTACTACCGATACATCTGAGAAAACTGTAACGAACAAACCTAAGTCGGTAGCCGCTTCATTTTCTCCATCGAATAGTGGAGAGGCAGCCAAACCAAAATCGGCAGCCGTCACTTCAGCGGGAAGTGAGCCAGCAGGTGGAGGAACGGAATTGATTGTGACCGCAACGGCATATACAGCGTATTGCACGGGCTGTTCCGGAACGACCGCCTACGGTATCGACTTGCGATCCAATCCTGACCAAAAAGTTATCGCGGTGGATCCAAGTATTATTCCACTGGGGACAAAAGTTTGGGTAGAAGGGTATGGAGAAGCAATTGCCGGGGATACAGGAGGAGCAATCAAAGGCCATAAAATTGATGTTTTTATTCCATCTTATGAAAATGCGATGGAGTGGGGAGTCAAAAAGGTGAAAGTTAAAGTGTTGAATTAAATAAGAAGCGGCTGATGAAAAAAGTTCTCATCAGCCGCATTTTTTATCTAGGCGCATAGCCTTTTCTTTGGCGATCCGCCTGTTTTTTCTCTTTCATGATTTTCCTGACGACCGGGTAAACAACGGGTGCCCATTTGATGGCGGTCTTTATTAGTTTTCCGATTTTCATTGTAACCGCTCCTTTGGTACTATTTTTATTACTTTTCCCCATGGAAGCGAAAAGTAAACCGGCGAGAGGTGAAGCATGCCCATACTAAAGGTAAGTGGTATACTGAAAAGTAATTCCAAGCACAAACTACATTGAAATAGAGGGTGTCGTACGGATGGACAAATTGGATAAAAAGTTGCACGACTATTTAGTGGACCAAAGCAATGCCATTTCGGATCAATGGCTGGCATTAAGAGAAACACAAGCAGGCTCAATTTATTCCGCACAGGCAGGAGAAGCAGCCGAAACGTTATTGCGGAAACAAAACCACTTAACTAATTTGACGGTGGCATGTAAGCTGCTGGCTAACTCGGAGCAATTCGAACAGAAAAAGGAAGAATGGGCGAGAGAAGTTGCGGAAAGCCGTGCTAGCACAAATACCCCCATTTACGAAGTAATGGATGCATTGAGGAAAGTAAAGTTTATCTATTGGCGATTTGTTGAGCAATTCATTGATTTACATATAGATGAAGTGAAGCCTCGGCACGCACTCAAATGGTGCTCCTTAATCAATGAGGCTTTTGATGAATTAATCACTCGTTTTGCTGAAATTTATTATCGCCTTGTCAATAGCCGTCTGTCTGCACAGGAATTATTGATCGTAGAACTGAGTGCTCCTGTCATCCCGATCACTCCAACAATCGGAGTTCTTCCATTGATTGGAGAAATTGATGCGACGCGTGCACAAGCTTTATTTGATATTGTGCCTGAGCGATGCGCAGAAACAGGAGTGGCCCATCTGTTCATCGATTTGTCTGGCGTGACAACAATTGACACGCTCGTGGCCCAGCAGATACACCAGATTACGCAAGTGTTGAGATTGCTCGGTATCCAATCGACCATTTCAGGAATGCGGCCGGAAATCGTACAGACCGCCATCCAGTTAGGTCTCGATTTTTCGGATGTCCAAACGTTTGGGACCTTGCAGTTAGGATTAAAAAAAGTATTGCAAAGCCAGTCAGGAAACCTGCTGGCCGAAACAAATTCAAAAACATTGGCATTTGATAAGTGATCAGCTTCATAAACTAGAAAGGGACAGGTGAAAATCTATTTCACTTGTTCTTTTTATAGTTCTTTTCATCTAAGGGGTATCCAATACTAAGGAATTATGATATACTAATAAAAAGATAATTCGGATATTTCGAAAAGAAAATGAGGTTGAGGGGAATGGGAAAAGAGAGAGCCCTGTATGTTGCGGTACTAGCCATTGCTTGTCTATTCGTCCTTGTCGGATATAATAACCAGACGAAAATTAGGATTGCGCCAAAAGAGATGATTAGCGTGGCGCACAGAGGTGCTTCTGCATATGCGCCTGAAAACACGAGAGCTGCCTTTCAAAAAGGGGTGGATCTGCAGGCCGATTATTTGGAGTGTGATGTTCACCTTTCAAAGGATGATGAATTGATTGTCATGCATGACGACAAAGTCGACCGCACAACGGACGGCAAGGGGTATGTACGTGATAAGACATTGGCTGAGCTGAGAACACTAAATGCGGGGAAGTTATTTGGAGAAGACTTTGTTGGAGAGCCAATTATGACATTGCAAGAACTAGTCGATGAGTTTTACAGTGAAGTTGGACTGGTTATTGAAATTAAGAACCCGGAGACCTATCCGGGAATTGAAGAAAAAGTAGCACATGTACTTGAGCGGTATGACGATTTAAGCGGAATTATTATTCAATCCTTTGATGTGGACTCATTGAAAAAAATACATAGCCTTCTTCCTGATGTAGAAATCGCAATACTTATTCGTCCTACCGATTCATTCATGTCGCAGCAGAGAATTGAAGAATATACTGCTTTTGCCAACTATATTAATTTCAATGTATCCTTTACGAACAAACGGATGGTCGATCTCGTGCATGAGCATGGTGGAAAAGTGCTCGTCTGGTCGAAAAAGGACCGCCGCTTAATTTGGAAGGCACAAAAATATGGGGTCGACGGAATCATCTCCGATTTCTCTGAAAAACCGGAGGAGATGTATTTAGCTAAGGAATGAAGTGACAGGGGAAACCGGTAATAGCTACACACGAGCTAGAATTACTAATTGAGTGGAAATGAAATTGGATCCATTAAGAACATACTAATAACTATAAGGAAAAATAAAGCAGGAGGTGTATTATAGAATGTTGATATTCCTGATGCCTATTCTTGCGCTCATCATTTTTGGTCTGCTGTTTGATTGGAGACGTAAAAGAAATAGTAACATTCATCGGGAAAACATAGATGCAAAACCAGAAGTAAGTTCTAAATACACAATGGAAGGCGACCGAAATTCCCCGCAAGGATATTTGTGAAGGGGTAAGAAGAATACGTTTGCATGAACAACAGATGGAGCGATTGGAGATGAAGAAATTGAGCAAGTGAAAGGACGCACAGTCGAAAAACTGTGAGTTCAGACTGTAGACAACCTCCAGGAACTTCGGAGGTTGAGTACAGTCTTCTTTCGTTTACAATGAAAGAACTAGTAGGAAAGTTGATTTGCGCTACGAATGGACGCTTTCAGCGGGAACTTATGCTCCAAACGCTTTGCTTTAAGGAAATCAAAGAGTCCACAACAGATCCTGAAAGTGGGTACTTCCGAACTTGGCTTTTGGTTTTATAAATTTGAAACAGTTGTCCAGTTGGACATGGAGAACGCGCCGACTATGAAGGCTGTAATGATATACCTGTCTAAAGGATCTCCAGTTGATTGGAGTGCAGGGCGGCGACTCCTGGGGAATCAGCGCAGCGTGAAGACCCCGCAGGAGCGAAGCGACGAGGAGGCTGAGGGCAAGCCCCCGGAAAGCGTCCGCCAGGAACGGAAATCAACGTTATTTCAGTCGACTAACAGTTAAAATACATGTGTTAAAGCAAAAGGCATGAAAATCATTGATTTCCATCCCTTTTGTCTACAGCCTGGACGCACAGTCGAAAAACTGTGCGTTTTTACTTACTCTTTTTTTATGGTAAATTCATTCGCTAGAATGATCGGTATCTGCGTTATGTTAGCGGTTTTTTCGCCATTAGCCGAGACTGTTATTGGTTGTTTTTTTTGCCAAGAACGAGAAAAATGTCGAAATTTGCGATTTGGTCATTGTCATGTATGGATAGATAGGTATATTATAGAAATAATGAGAGGGTCTTTAGTCATTATACATCCTGCTTACTATCATCCAGACTCTCTGATTCAAAAGGAGGAGAAAAGTATGGATACAAACAAATCGACATGGTCAAAAGCATTGAAGACAGTAGCTGTCTGTGCAATCTCGCTGACTGCGATCAGTGCCTATTCACCTGTACAGGCTGCTGAAAAAGAGGCTGCAGCTATTACGCAAAAACAAACAGCTTTCAAGGATGTTGCAAAAGGATACTGGGCGACCGATTCCATTGAATGGGCTGCTTCCACAGGTTTGATCAAAGGGTTTCCAGACGGGACGTTCAAACCGAATGATGTGCTGACAGAAGAGCAATTCACGACAATGCTCACCCGTTTTTATGAAGAGCTGGGGAAAGAGGTTGAAGCCAGCACAGCGGATTCAAAATGGGCGAACCAAAAATACGAAGGTTTAGCTCACTACAAAATCCCACTGCTTGGATACGATGATGTCAATTTCAGAAAGCATCCTGTAAACCGTGGATTAATTGCTCAAGTTTTTGCCTACTTGCAAAATAACTCCAGTGACTTGGAGGACGCGGTTACCTACTTATTTGATAAAGGCATTACCAATGGAAGCAATCCGAATGGTAAGACGGCTGTAGAGAAGTTCGGTGCTACTGATCAATTAACCCGTGCCCATGCCGTTGCTTTCTTTAAGCGTATTGCCGATAGCGGCACCGTATCTGTCAATCCAGAAGTGGTTGCGGATAAAGTGGAAGCAGAAACGGCAGATGCAACGGAAAGTCTTCGTTTGGCAAAAGAAGAAGCATTACTTAAAGTGGACCCAATTGCCATCCCTGACAAACAGGAATTAAAAGTGCAAAAGCAGCAATTGATCGAGAAGAAAAAAGAAGTGGCAAAAGAGCTTGGCGTCAAAATGGGAGATATCGGTAAAGCAATTGGTGAAGCAAAGCGTGCTGGCGACTACGATAAAGTACAACAATTGATCCTTGAAAAGAAAGCGGTCGTTCAAGATAAAAAGGATCAAAACAAAGAATTTGGCAAGCAAATTTCAGAGTTGGAGAAATCAAAAAACGAAACAAATGGTAAAGTGGATGGGACAAGCAAAGACTCCGGCAAACAGATGTCCGATCTTGGTCAATCCATCGGGGAAGCGAAAAGTAATGGCGATTATGGCAAAGCGCAGGAATTGATTGATGCCAAAAAAGATATAATCCAAGAAAAGCAACAGCAAAACAAAGAATACGGCAAGCAAATGTCTGAAATCGGACAATCCATTGGAGAAGCAAAACGCAATGGCGATGAAGCAAAAGCACAAGAATTGATCAATACTAAAAAGGATTTAGCGCAAGAAAAGCAGCAGCAGAACAAAGAATATGGAAAGCAAATGTCAGATTACGGAAAATCGATTGGCGAAGCAAAGCGCGCTCAATACGGTAAAGGGAACTGATACTAACTGTGGAGCCTTCGCGAAAGCGGAGGTTTTTTTGTTGCGTTTTTGAAGTTTTATAACGAATATGCCAAGATGAAAGGAAGAGTTGAAAGGAGTGGTGTGGCTATGAATGAGAAAGTTCATGTTTTATTCGTCTGTCTCGGCAATATATGCCGTTCCCCGATGGCGGAAGCTGTGTTTCGACATATGGTGAAGGAAGAGGGATTGGCAGGCAGTATATCCGTTGATTCGGCAGCGACAAGCAGCTGACATATTGGAGAACCGCCTCACAAAGGAACGGTTGCTAAGCTGAAGGAGTATGGCATTTCTACTGAAGGGATGACGGGACGGCAAGTAAACCGGACTGATTTTGACCAATTTGATTACATCATCGGAATGGACACTAGCAACATCCGGAATGTGCGGGATCTTCTTGGGCAGCCGGATCATCCGAAAATTTTCCGCCTCCTTGACTTAACTGAACGTACCATAGATGTACCGGATCCATATTATACAGGAGATTTTCAGGAAACGTATGAGTTGGTGACAGAGGGGTGCCGGATTTTATTAAATAAAATCAAGTCGGAACATGAAATCTAAGGTAGCAACCTGGATCAGGGGGGAAGCAAGTGAAAAGAGTGGCGCTTGTGTTTATGGGGTTTTTCGTCGTCATTATCATGTTGGCTTTCACGTCGAAAGTCTTTGTATCTCCTACTAGCGAAGCAGAAACAATCGTCCATCGGTATATCGAGTATATAAGAGCGGAAAACTGGAACGAGTATGTGGAGCTCTTCCATTATGATGCTGAAGTGAAAGAGGATTTGCTGTCATTCCTGCTTAACGAAGAAAAACAAGCCGAGAAGGAAGGGATCCATACGATTCAGGACATAAAGCTTGTGAGCATGGAAGCAACAAGTGACCCGGAGTTTAGTTCAAAGGGTGACGAAGTGTATGATGTGCTATTGGATATGAAAGTTCATAAGCCTTCTGAGTTCTATGAGAATGGGGTGTCCCGCCATATTTTTGTATTTAACAGGACGGGCGAAGGGTTGCAATTAGAAACCGTTTATTATAAGGGATTAGCTCAAGATTAGTAGGGAGAGATTGCCGTTTATCGCAATCTCTTTTATTATGCCCAAAAGTAATAGAGCTATAGTATACTGAACACGAATGGAGGAGATTTACAATGATAACAACTGATTTACAAGCGATTTGCCCAACATTAGGTAGAAGAGGGGCAGAGCGGAATGCACATACACATTTTATATGAAGACAATCATTTGCTTGTCGTAGAGAAGCCGGTGAATGTGCCTGTGCAAGAGGATGCAAGTGGAGACCCCGATTTGTTATCCCTGCTTAAAGATGACATCAAAAGGCGCTACCAAAAACCGGGCAATGTGTTTCTTGGGCTCGTGCATCGTCTGGATCGGCCGGTTGGCGGTGTGATGGTATTCGCCAAGACGTCGAAAGCGGCCTCTCGTCTGGCTGATGTTTTACGAAAAGGGGACATGGGAAGAGAGTACTTGGCAGTTGTTCATGGACAACCGCGCAAGCGTGAAGCGACGCTGGAACATTTCCTATGGAAAGATACGAAGAAGAATAAGGTTCATGTGACAAATTCCAAGCGGGAAGGAGCCAAACGGGCAATCCTCTCCTATGAAGTTCTGGACCATGCGAGGAATCATAGTTTAATTGCGGTGACACTTCAAACGGGGAGGTCGCATCAAATCCGGGTGCAATTAGCGAAAAGCGGAACACCCTTATATGGAGACCAGAAATATGGAGAGAAGCTTAACCGGCCTGGTGAGCAGCTTGCCTTGTGGGCGCATCGACTGGAATTCCCGCATCCGACTACAAAGGAATGGCTCTCATTTGAATCGATGCCTCCGAATGTCCATCCTTGGAATGTCCATCCTTGGAATGCGCTTCAGAAGGAAGCAAGCATGTATGCGAGATAAGGTGCATGGCTATATGAGGGCTTTGGAAGTCCAGTAGCACCATCTTCCCATTGCTCCCGTTAAACATTGACAGCCGAAAACAGGAACCCTACACTTAAAAAGACAATAGTTAGCTGGAGGGCATCAATGACAAACCATCCTTTTATTCCGATCATTATCGGAACAGACATAAATGCGTATAATATGGCGATTTCTTTTCACGAAGAGTATGGCATCCACCCGATCCTAGTCGGTAAGGAACCATTATCATTTACAAATTTGAGCACAATTCCCCGAGTGATCGAATACAATGCGCAACTTGGCGAAAAAGAAGTGTTCGTCCGCTTTCTGAAGGAAGTGGCGGCAAAATACCGTGAGCCTGAAAAGAAAATGCTCCTGATCGGCACGAACGATTTGTATGTCCGGATGATTATTGAAAATCAAGAGGCACTCCGGGAAGATTATCTGTTTAATTACATTCAGGAAGATTTGATGAATCAACTGCTCGTCAAAAAGAATTTTTATGAACTTTGTGCAGAGCATGGCATTGACGCACCTGCGACTTATTTCCACTCCTGCTTAGAGGACAAGCCGTTTGAAGAGGAAGTAATGTTCCCTGTCATCATTAAACCGAGCAATGGCGTTCTCTATTATAAAAATCCATTCCCGGGAATGCAAAAAGTATACAAAGTGGATTCTTATAAAGAAATTCAAAAAGTCATCCAGACGATAAAAGCGAGCGGGTACACAGAAGACCTCATCATCCAAGATTTTATTCCTGGCGATGATACGTATATGTGGGACTCGGTTTTCTACATAAACAGCAAAGGCAATACGGAATTGATCACGTTTGGCCAAGTCGTTCTGCAAGAACATACGTTGACGGCGATCGGTAACTATACATCGGTAATTACCCGGTACAATGAGGAAATGATGCTGAAGCTGAAAGATTTCCTCGAGTCTCTGAATTATGTGGGTTACGCGAACTTTGATTTGAAATATGATCATCGCGACGGGAAGTTCAAAGTGTTCGAGGTGAACATCCGCCAAGGACGTTCCAGTTATTACATCACTTCCTGCGGGCATAACTTGGCACGGAATTTTGTCGATGACTTAATTTACGGAAAGTCAAAGCCGCTCACTCTGTTAAAAGAGAAGTTTTTATTTACGGTCGTTCCGAAAATTGTCTTGCGCAAATTCGTGGATAACCCGGACGTCCGTGAGGAAATTAAAGAGCTGCTCCGGCAGGGCAAGTATGCGAACCCTCTATTCTATAAGCATGACAAGAGTTTCAAACGGAAATTATATTTGTTCATGCGTCAGGTGAACTACTATAAGAAATACAAAAACAATACTTGGTAAGCAAAAATCCTCCTACTCGCTTGCGGGCAGGAGGATTTTTACTTTAGGTGAAACGTTGGACGAGCTCATGCATCCGTTCCGCCTCGCTATGCAATTCCAAGGAAGAATGCATAATGCTTTCAATGGCGTTTTTTTGTTCATCGACAGAAGCATTGATCTCCTCTGTTGCAGCAGCGGACTGGGCGGCTACTGATGCAATTTGGGAAATAGCCTGCACGACTACTTGCCGGTTGCCATCCATCATGTTCATGTCGTGCTCCATAGCGGAAAGCAAGGAGGAAATTTCATGGATGGAGGTGGACAACATATCGAATGCAGACTGTGTCTCATTAATGAGATGTCCCTGTCCGATTGCCAACTTCAGCGTCTGTTCCATTTGCTGTTCAGCCGATCCCGTATCCTGTTTAATATGGGACAGCAAATCCCGTACCCGGTTGGTCGCATCATTCGTTTCCTCTGACAATTTCTTCACTTCATTCGCAACGACCGCAAAGCCTTTGCCATGCTCGCCAGCCCTAGCTGCTTCGATGCTGGCATTTAATGCGAGTAGATTGGTTTGTTCAGAGATAGCAGAGATTGTTTGGACGATTGCTTGGATTTCATTCATGCGATGTGCCAGCTGAATGAAATTATTCTGCAATCCATCAATCTCATGGCGGAATGATTCCGAGTTCATACCTAGCTGTCCAACCTGTTTTGTACCTGACTTTTGGAGTTTGGTCATGCCATTCATTTCAGTAAGGATCTGCGCATAGCGAGTTGTGGTTTGGCTGATTAAATCCGATAGATGCTCTACTTTTCCAATGGCGGTATCCGCCTCCTCTGCCTGAACGATAGCCCCCTTGGAAATTTCATTGATGGCATGGTGAATTTCATCTGCTGCAGCGGTTGTTTCCTCAGTTATTGCACTTAACATTTCGGAAGAACTTCGCATTTTGGTCGAGGAATCGCGTGTGTGACCGACCATTTCATTCAAGCTTTCTTTCATGTCGTTCACATTAGAGGCCAGAACGCCGAGCTCATCGGACGTTCGCACCGGGATGAGAGGGCTGGATAATTTCCCTTCTGCGATATTAGAAGTCATGTACATTATTTTTCTAATATAACTTGTCATCCTGCCGGAGAAGAACCAGAATAATCCGACGCCGACGATCAAGGCAATCAAGATAGTGCCTAATGTAAAATAAAGGACCTTTTGTGCGCCAGCATTAAAATCCATTTCATAGGTTCCCGCTGCAATGATCCAGCCCCAATGTGGATCGACCAGGCTGTATGTGATTTTGGGAGCGGCGGTATCAGGGTTTGTCGGAGTCGGCCAATCGTATTTTACAAATCCTCCTCCCTCCTGCGCTTTCTCGATCACTTCTCTTATAAAATAACGGCCGTCGTCGGACTGGAAGTCATAAATATTGTCTCCTTCCATGCTTGGGTGTGCTTCCAGATGGCCATCTTCTGTGATCGCATAGAAATAAAAGTTCTCGCCGTATTTAGCTTGATTGGTAATAGAACGCTTTCCATTCGGACTCTTTTTGCCAATCATCATCTCACGGGCTATTTCCTGTGCTTCGTTCAATGTAAGACGGCCATTCTTCACATCATTGTCCAATATGCCGATCATATCGATGATGGCGTACGTTCCATTTTCCAAACCGAGCTGTCCAACCTGATCCAGCTCTTGTTTGGCAATAAAGTAATTCACAATCCCTACACTAAGCAATGGAATTAAAATGACGAGCGCACCTAAAGCAACTAATTTATTGCGTACTGAATGCCTCATGCTATTGCCTCCTTCCTAAATAATACATATTTAGGTCTATACTTTATATATCGCACAAATTACCTAAAAATGAAGAGTTTTGAATGAAAATAAATTGTATTCAATCTTTTCTACAAACCGTTGAAAAGGTTTACAGGAATAGTAAATGAGGAATTACATAAAGGCAGATTTGTTAGGAGGAAAAAGTAAGATGAGAAAGATCGAAGATATTCAATTTGACAGAAAACGTGATAAAATCATAGATACATTGGTCGATAATGGCATATTCAAAGTGAATGGCAAACAACTGTATGAATTGACCTTATATGAATTAATGAAACAATATATGAAGAAAGTAAACGACTAAACGAGGGGTTCGGGGTGATGGAATGTTAAATGAAGCATTGCAGCAGCTTAGCCAGAAATGGCTCGAAGAAGCAACAATTCGCGATATGCAAACGAAGATGAATGAGGGTCAGTTGACATCCGAGGAATTGACCTTGCTTTATTTAGACGTGATATGCCAAAAAAATAATGAATTGAAGGCAGTACTGGAGATTAATCCCCAAGCATTGCAGTCAGCATGTGCGCTAGATGAAGAAAGGAAAGAGAAAGGGCCGCGTTCTCTTCTGCATGGAATTCCTGTTTTATTGAAAGACAATATGAATACGGCAGATGGAATGCACACAAGCTGCGGATCCTTAGCCATGCAGGATTTTCATGCAGCGGAGGATGCGTTTTTAGTATGCAAGCTGCGCGAAGCGGGTGCTGTCATTCTCGGTAAAACGAATATGACGGAATGGGCGAATTTCATGTCGGACCGCATGACGAATGGATGGAGTTCTCGAGGCGGGCAGGTGCTGAATCCGTATGGTCCGTTTGATGTGGGTGGTTCCAGCTCGGGATCAGCGGCGGCAATCGCTGCGAATTTGGCGGCAGTTGCTATTGGTACCGAGACATCTGGTTCGATCATTAATCCATCAGCACAAAATGCTTTAGTGGGACTCAAGCCAACCGTCGGGATGATCAGCCGCTCGGGCATAATTCCGCTATCATTTACACAAGATACAGCGGGACCGATGGCAATGACAGTTGAGGATGCCGCCATCACATTCGGCGTCCTGGTTGGCTATGACAAAGCGGATCCCATTACGAGGAAGGCTGTGCGTTACGAAGAGACGGATTGGCTGTCGGCTATGCGCAAAGATGCGTTGAATGGCGTCCGCATTGGCATCCCGCGGAAAATCTTTGAACGTGAAATTTCATCCGAGCAAACCGATTTATTCAATCAGGCATTGGAACAATTGAAACTGGTCGGCGCCATTATCAACGATGATATTGATCTTGGAGCAATGGAGGATGACCTCGGCTACGATGTGCTCCTTTATGAATTTAAGGTCGCGTTGAACCAATATTTGGCTCAAACACCAGACACGAATAAAATCCGTTCATTGAAAGATATTATAGATTACAATACAAACCACCCGGATGAGACTCTACGTTTCGGACAAGTGATGCTAGAGAAAGTGGAGAGGACGAGTGGAACGCTAACTGAGCCAGCATACTTGGAAGCGTTGCTGCGCAATCGGCATTTAGCGAAGGAAACAGCGCTCGACAAAGCATTAGCAGAAAATGAAGTCGATGTGCTAGTCCTCCCGCAGGATCATGGGTGCAGCTTCAGTGCGGCAGCTGGGTATCCTGCCATTACGGTGCCGTCTTCCTTCACAGAAAAAGGGGAACCGTTCTGCCTGACGTTTTGCGGGCCGGCCTTTTCGGAGTATGAACTTATCGGTTACGCCTATGCGTATGAACAAAAGTTCCAGGGTAGAAAAAAGCCATGTGAGATAAAAGCGGGCTCCAGTAAGGAAAGTAGTTGAAATGTAATCAAATCAAGTCCATTATTAACTAAGAGGAATATTGGAAAGCGGGGATGCACATGTCCTTTTTAGATAGAATGGACGATGAAATTAAAAGAAAATGGAAGTTTGCCGAGGCAACGCCTATTCAAAATCAGATGATACCTGAAATGTTGGATGGAAAGGACATTGTTGCCGAGTCGCCAACAGGAACCGGAAAAACACTTGCTTATGTGTTGCCGATTCTGCAGCAAGTGGATGGCTCGAAACAAAGGACGCAAGCCCTCATAATGGCGCCTTCACAGGAATTGGCTATCCAAATTGTCAATGTCATCCGCGAATGGGTGGAAGGCACCGATATGACAGTAACTCAATTGATTGGCGGCGCCAACATGCAGCGCCAAATCGAACGTCTGAAAAAGAAGCCGACGATTGTAGTTGGAACACCTGGCCGTCTTGTCGAACTTGTTAAAGCGAAACGATTGAAGATGAGTGACATCGAATACATCGTGTTGGATGAAGGAGACCAATTGCTCTCTAGAGATTATCGCGTAATCGTGAAAAACTTGATCGAAGCATCCAGCCCGAAACGCCAAGTCGTTGTCGTCTCGGCAACCATTACAGACGAAATCGAGATTGTCGCGAAAAAACTGATGGACGATCCAATTCGTTTGCAAGTGTCAATCAAAGATATGCCACTCACAGGAAATGTCGTCCACTCCTTCATCAAAACAGACGCCCGTGACAAAACGGATTTATTGCGCGGCCTCTCCCATGTGGAAGGAATCCATGCCCTGGCCTTCATGAACAATGTCGACCAGCTCCGCATGAAAGAAATCAAACTGCAGTACAATGAAGCCCCGATTGCCGTATTGTACTCGGATATGCGCAAATTCGAACGGCAAGAAACATTGGAAGCCTTCCGAAAAGGAGATATCCACATCCTCATCGCTACAGACCTGGCAGCCAGAGGTTTGGACATCGACGGATTAACACACGTCATCCACGTCGACGTGCCGCATACGATTGAACAATACTTACACCGGTCGGGCCGTACAGGACGAGCCGGACAAGACGGCGAAGTACTGACATTGCTGTCCTATCCAGAAGAGAAGGACTACCGAAAACTCACAAAAGAATTCAAGCCCGTCCAGAAAATCTGGTATCAAGGCAAGCTGATGGAAGGCAACGCCAAAACAAAAGCCCAGCCATCCAGCCAAAAAACAAACCCCGGTAAAGCGCAAGGCAAGAAAAAACGAAAATAAGCAAGAAACAGGAGACCTGAGAGGGTCTCCTTTTTTTGATGGGGTGGATCGTTTTAGCTTGGGGAATGCTTGTATATTTGGTTAAGTGCTCGATTACGTGAGGGAACCGCTCGTATATTCTCCATACCTCTCGATTAAGTTGGACAACCGCTCGTATAATTCCCAGACCGCTCGATTATTCAAAAGACCGCTCGTATCTGGTTCCGAACCACTCGTATATCCTCGCGAACTGCTCGTATGTTTCTTTGCAATCGCAAAAACTCAGTGACTGCGGCCCTAGCTGATATCTCGAGAAATTCCGATCCGCTCGATTATGTGAGGTAACCGCTCATATATACTCCATACCTCTCGATTAAGTTGGACAACCGCTCGTATAATTCCCATACCTCTCGATTATTCAAAAGACCGCTCGAATATGGTTCCGAACCGCTCGTATATCCTCGCGAACCACCCGTATGTTATCCAGCACTTTCTCTATTAGCAGTAGATTTCAATAAAAAAGAAAAAGACCGAACAAGGTCGGTCTTTTCCCATTACAACTGAGTCAAAATGATGGGTTCATCTTTAGTGACGATGATGGTATGTTCGATTTGGGCGACGAGTGATTTGTCTGGTGTGGCGAATGTCCAGCCGTCGCTTAATTCGACGATATGCTCTGCTTTTTCCGAGATGAAGGGTTCTACGGCAAGGACCATTCCTTCTTTCATCAAGGTTTTGTCCCATGCATCATAGTAGTTCAGAATATGCTGGGGCTCTTCGTGCAAGGATGTGCCAATACCGTGGCCAGTTAGGTTTTTGATGACGGTGAGGCCGTGTTCTTTTGCTTCACGTTCAACTGCTTTTCCGATTTGATTTAGACGGGAGCCGGCTTTGACTTTTGTCATAGCACGATCGAATGAAGTTTTAGCGACGTCACATAGTTTTTGTTTTCTTTCATCCGGGGTGCCGACTACGAAGGAAATGCCGGTGTCAGCAAAGTAGCCGCCGTATGATCCGGATACGTCGATGTTGACGAGGTCGCCGTCTTGGATCACTTTCGAGCCAGGAATGCCGTGCGCCACTTCATGGTTGACGCTGATGCATGTGTATCCAGGGAAATCGTATTGGTCGATTGGAGCTGAGACGGCCCCTCTTTCTTGGAACAGGCGTCCGCCGAGTTCGTCCAGTTCTTTTGTTGTAATGCCAGGGACAGCTGCTTCTTTCATGGCTTCACGTATTTCAGCGACAATGCGCCCTATTTTTTTTAACGCTTCTATTTCTTCATTTGTTTTTACTATCATCGTTTCCAAGTCCTTTCTTCCGCCTTACTTTTCCATCCACTACTATATCATACGATTGGAGTTCGCAAAGCGATGATGCTTTTTTTATTGTATGCAAAGAGGGCTGTCTTATCTCAGCACCTTTACCCCTTGGTATACATTCCAAACGATGATAACGAGCGACAGAACGCCATAAACAGCCATGAAGAGGAGTGGAACCAGGCTCCAGAAATCGAATTGGCCGGTAATTAAGCTGTTCATTCGGTTCTCAAAGGAGACGAGTGAAAGAGATAAGATGACGAACCCCGCAATGAGGACGACAACAGGTGCCAAATGGGAGATCAATGAACGTTTGGCGTGTGTTTTCACTTCCCGTTCGTTTGAAATAAAGTAGACGACGACAGGCAGTAGAAGTGGTGCGAAAAAAATACTGAAGTAACAAAGAGCGGAAAGAATTTTATTATTATCCATTGAAATACCTCCGTTAACAGAAGACTTAGAGAATAAACGCTTCTTCTAATCATCTTGTTTATAAGTCATTTATCATATACAATGAAATCGACAATTGAATTACAAGACCACAAGGGGGGCCGTTTGGCTGAGAGTGGACATTTTGTCCTGACCCTTCGAACCTGTAAGTTCATACTTGCGTAGGGATGTGGATGGAAACTGACATAATCAGATGTCTCGGTTCTATCCGGGATGTCTTTTTTTTGTCTGCCCGTATCCCTCCAAAACTAGGAGGAGGAGAAGTAGATTGGATCGTAAACGTCTACAGTTGTTGTTGGAAGTAGCAATTTTAGGGGCTTTGTCATTTGTTTTAGACAATATTACACTTTTTAAATTGCCCCAAGGTGGATCAATTACTTTATCGATGCTGCCAATTATATTGATGGCATTTCGCTGGGGATTAGCTGGCGGCTTGTTGACTGGATTCCTGTCTGGCCTGTTGCAGCTCATCATTGGCGGCTATGTATTGAATGCTTATCAAGCCGCTTTGGATTATTTTGTCGCCTATACGCTAGTTGGGCTGGCGGCTGTCACATTAAGCTGGTTGCTGAAAGCGAAAGCTTCGGACAATAAGCGCTCCATGGCTTCGGCCATCATTGTTGGAACTGTGATTGGTGGCTTATTGCGCTATGTTATCCATTTTATTGGTGGAATGATATTCTTTGCTGAGTACGCCGGTGATCAGCCCGTCTGGTTATATTCACTTGTTTATAATGGATCCTATATGATTCCATCTATTATCATCTGTGCGATTGTTGCTGTATTATTGTTCACAACTGCACCGCGCCTCATACAGCGAACATAGAAAAAATGCCTCTCTTCTGTAAAGGAAGAGTGGCATTTTTATTCCCTTTTCATCTCTCTGACAAACAGGAAACTTGCTGCCAGCACGGCCGTCAGGAAAATAGCAGCTGCTGAAACGAACAATTCCTCCGTTCCATTTTTCAGAGCAATTCCGATGAAACTCCAAATGAAGATAAGATTACATACATAATCTCTGTGGTGGTACATAAAATGTAAAGCGCCAGCTGTTGCCACCGTCATGTAAATGACCGTCCAAAGGGGGTCACTCAATCCCCAACCACTCCATTCATGAAGCATTAGCAAATAACTAAGGTTGGTAATCCACCCGAATGAAGCCCAGGCAAGGAAAGCGGCAATCGGAATGCGGCCGGTTATTGTATTCTCCCGTTTCGGATAAGTGAAGTAAAGGAGCAATAACAGGACCACCAGCATGCTTTTGGCTAGGAGCGCCCAGCTAAAAAGTTCAAAATGCCAAAATAGGATCCAAGCAATTTGAGAAGCACATGCGGATGTGAAAAGCACAGTTCTTCTTACTTTCAAACGTTTATCGGAAGTCCCTTTGAAGATCCAGTAAAAGAGAAGCCCGTAAATGACGCCCCATATGATGAAGACATAGTTAGCCGGAATAAAAAGAACGGGGATCCGATTGGTAATTTCAGTTGTCGTACTGCCATTGATGGAGACGAAATTCCCGATAATAGTTAACAGGATGAGTGCAAGCAGGGAAAGCGCCATTGTAATTGATTTTGCCATACGTAATCCTCCTATCCTTAAGTATACAGAGGAATGAGCAGAAGTGCTCGTGAAAGTATGAAAATTCCTTAACAAATCATTTATTTCGATTCCCGAATATTCATGGTATAATATAACCGGAATTGTTGAAAAAATAACTAAATGATTTGGGGGAAATGACGTTGACTAAATTAGCATATTCTCAAGTATGGGATTTGGATGTGTTTTTCAAAGGGGGCAGCGAGTCGGAAGAACTTCGCTCGCATTTAGACGAAGCATCGAATAAAATAAGTGTATTGGAAAAAAGCATTGAGGCTTTCGAGACACCGACTTCAAAAGATGATGCTGATCGGGTACTTCAACTGCTTGAAGAGGTTAAAGACACCACGTTGCATTTGAGACAAGCGGGAGCTGTTATCGGATGCTTCCTCGCAGCTGACACGACAGATAAGAAAGCGCTTGTCCTGCAGGCAGAAACCATGTCTTTAAGTGCACGTTTTGCAACAGCAGATCTTGGGCTGCAACAAAAGCTAGCTCAGACGGAAAATGACGTATGGGAGCAATTGCTGCAGACAGACCAATTGAAAGACTTCACATTCATCCTCAGTGAATGGAGAGAAGAAGTGAAGATGAAGCTGTCTCAAGAAGAGGAAAGTCTTATTACAGCTTTGAGCGTGGACGGATACCATGGATGGGGCCAGTTTTACAACCAATTAATTGGTGATATTAAGGTGAAGCTGACGGTGGATGGTGAAGAGAAGATCCTTTCAGTTGGACAAGCTAACAATTTAAGCTCTCATGAGGAGCGTGCTGTCCGGAAGACTTCATTTGAAGCATTAGAGGATATTTGGACAGAAAAAGAGGACTTCTTTGCAACGACGTTGAATCATTTAGCAGGCTTCCGTCTTGCCACGTATAAAAAGCGGGGATGGGATTCTGTCTTGATGGAACCTTTGATGCGTAACCGCATGAGTCAGGATACACTCGATGCTATGTGGGGTGCCATCAGTGCGAATAAAGGACCGTTCGTGGATTATTTAAACCGAAAAGCTGAGTTGCTTGGAACGGACAAAATGGACTGGTTTGACTTAGATGCACCGGTCACTTCTTCTACAAAGAAAATGGAGTACCAGGAAGGTGCGGAATTTATACTAAAGCATTTTGGCGCATTTGGTCCGGAGCTGGAAGCTTTTGCACGCAAAGCATTCGAAGATAGTTGGATTGAAGCAGAAGATCGTCCGAATAAACGTCCTGGCGGTTTCTGTACAGGTATGCCGATTTCTGAGCAATCCCGGATTTTCATGACGTACAGCGGCTCCATGTCGAATGTAGCGACACTTGCACATGAACTGGGGCATGCGTTCCATTCGTACGCACTTCGTCCGGTCCATCCTCTGAATCGCCAATATGCGATGGGCGTTGCCGAAACTGCGTCTACATTCGCTGAGATGATTGTGGCCGATGCATCAGTGAAGGCTGCAGAAAGTACAGAAGAAAAGATCGCATTGCTCGAGGATAAAATCCAGCGCAGTGTCGCATTTTTCATGAATATCCATGCTCGTTTCCTATTCGAAACTCGATTTTATGAGGAGCGGAAGGCTGGCGTCGTACCTGCTTCCCGATTAAACCAATTAATGTCAGAGGCGCAGGAGGAAGCATATGGCGGTGCACTAAGCTCGACGCATCCTCACTTCTGGGCATCTAAGCTCCATTTCTATATTACAGGAACGCCGTTCTACAACTTCCCTTACACATTTGGCTATCTGTTCTCGTTGAGCATCTATGCTAAAGCGTTGGCAGAAGGGGAAGGATTCGAACAGAAGTATATTGCATTGTTGCGTGACACAGCGGTCATGTCGGTTGAGGATCTTGCAATGAAACACCTTGGCGAGGATATTACAAAGCAGGAATTCTGGGCGAAGGGCGTAACGCTGTGCGTGAATGATGTGGAGGAGTTTTTAAATCTAACTGCCAAGGAAAGGTGAATAGTCATTGATACTGCTTGAAGGGCAAACATGTTATTTACGGATATTAACGGAAGAGGATGCGAGTATTTTTACCGAGTTGCTCATTGCAAACAAAGAATACTGGACAGTGTTCGAACCGCGTCATGATAAGAGTTACTACACGGTATCTGTTCAGCGTGACAAGATTCGGGAATCTCTCTATCAGATGAGGGATCGTCGGGAATACAATTTCGGTATATTCGACTCGGATACGAGCCGGCTTATCGGTCATATATCCCTTTATAGTATAAAAAGATTGCCTTTTTCAAGCGGTTTTGTAGGGTACTCGATTGATGAAAGGGAGACGGGAAGGGGATTGGCCACTGAAGCGGTCAAGATCGTGACAAAGTTCGCTTTTGAAACGGTTTCCCTTCATCGTGTGGAAGCTTTCGTTTCTCCCCGTAACTCCGGATCGGTCAGAGTATTGGAAAATGCGGGATATACAAGAGAAGGTTTAATGCGCAAGCTGCTGTACATTAATGGTGTTTGGGAAGACCATTACATGTACGCTATGCTGGAAGATGAATATTGAAAGGGCAAGGCCGCATTGCGGAAAATCCTTTCGAAAATGAAAAGTCGATTCCTGTAATAAAGGAATCGACTTTTTCATTTCCCGGGAAATATTGTGTCATTGTTTGGCGGCAGCTTCGTATCCGTCAACGATCATATCAAGAAGACCCGTGTCAGGATGAGCAACAAGACCGTGAACAGGCACACTCTTATCCATCAGTGGATGATTACGAACAACGTCTACACTTCGTTTTACACTTTCAGTCACATCGCTGAAGCCACGGAGCCATTCCTTCATATTGATTCCGGAATATTTCAACGTGGAGAACAGGCTTTCATCCACACCCCGATTAACCATTTTAGAGACAATGGAGTCTGTATCGATGGAGCTCATGCCGCAATCATGGTGACCAATGATATATACTTCATCCGCACCTAATTCGTAGACGGCAACCAGAATACTTCTCATGATGCCCCCAAATGGGTGGGTGACGACCGCACCGGCACTTTTGATGATTTTTGCATCACCATTTTTCAAGTTCATCGCTTTCGGCAGAAGTTCTGTCAATCGGGTATCCATGCATGTTAAGATTACAATTCGTTTGTCAGGAAACTTTGTAGTCTCGTATTGCTCGTATTGTTTCTCGTTAACAAACTCTCTGTTAAAATCTAGAATTTCGGATAAAATGGTCATAAAATAGCCTCCGTTCTTCGGAAAAAAAGTTTTTTATAAAATAAAAGAGTCGCCTATTGGCAACTCTTATTTCACGTCTGGTTTCGGGTCGATCTTCTCAGCATCTGAAGAATTAAGAGCCCTTCCAAGGTAGTGCATTGTAAAGTATGCAGCGATTCCGAGGACGACCATATAACCGATGACTGTTGTAAACATTAAGCCCATCTTCAAGACCCCTCTCTATCAATGATAGTTCCATGCAACCCCTATTATACTACAAAAGATCATTTTTATTAAGTGTTGTTTCCAAGTAATTGTGGCGTATTTTAGAAGGCCCAGTTCCCTTTATGGAAGATTGGTTCAGTCGTGCCGTCTTCTAAAATGCCGTCAATGTCCATTTCCGCTGAGCCGATCATGAAGTCGACATGTGTAATGCTTTGGTTCAGTCCATGCTGCTGCAATTCTTCTGTAGACATCGTCTTTCCGCCTTCAATACAGAATGCATAAGCACTTCCGATAGCCAAGTGGTTAGAAGCGTTTTCATCGAACAGCGTATTGTAGAAGAGTAATCCGGAATTCGAAATGGGCGAATTATGGGCAACAAGTGCAACCTCTCCAAGGCTCTTAGCACCTTCATCTGTATCGACCAGGCGCTTTAAGACATCTTCACCTTGCTCTGCCGACACATCTACAATTTTACCATCCTTAAAAGTCACTTTGAATCCGTCAATAATATTACCGCCATAGCTTAATGGTTTTGTATTGGATACATAACCATTGATTCCATCCTTATGCGGAACCGTGAAGACTTCTTCCGTCGGCATGTTGGCCATGAAAGTATTTCCTCGTTCGTTGACACTGCCTGCACCGCACCAAATATGTCCTTCTGGAAGATCAATCTTTAAATCAGTGTTAGGTGCTGTGTAATGTAGCGTCTTATATTTCTTTTCATTTAAATAATCTGCTTTCGTATGGAGCGTTTGATCGTGTTTCTCCCAAGCCTCTACTGGATTTTCTACATCCGCGCGGACTGCTTTGAAGATGGCATCCCATAGCGCATCGACCTGCTGGTCTTCAGGAAGTTCAGGGAAGACTTTGGCCGCCCAATCCTTTGAAGGAGCCGCGATGACAGTCCAGCTGAATTTGTCGGCCTGCATCATTTGACGGTATTTGTTAAGTGCTTGGCCAGCCGCCTTTTGTGCATCCGCAATACGGGATGGATCAATGCCTTTTAAAAGGTCAGGACTTTGGGAGACAATGCTCATGAAAGCGGCACCGTTTTTCGCGAGCGTTTCACGTTCTAATACTTTCCATTCCGGAAAATCGGAGAAGGAATCAGCAGGTGCTTTTTCGTACCGCAACCGAGCTATCTTATCATCGGCCCAGTCAACGATCACATGGCGAGCACCGGCATCATATGCCTTTTCCACTACTAATCTTACGAACTCTGCTGTTTCGATCGAGGCGCTTATGTATAACGTTTGATCGGGCTGGATATTGACACCTACATGAACCGCTAAGTCAGCGTAGTTTGCCAGTTTTTCATTAAAAGTAGACATAATATAAAAACTCCTTTCAGTCTTTGTAATTATTCTACCAATTCAATATGCCCTAGAGCAAATTTTAAATGTGAAAAAGGATTGTACATGGAATAAATATTTCAAGAATGTTACTGAACATATCTAAAGAACTTGCTCAATATGTCGAAATAAGAAGAAGTAGATAGGTAGATATGGGAGGTACAATTATGGATTTAACAACGGTCTTTGGATTGATCTTAGGTATAGTGGCATTGTTAGTTGGGATGACTTTAAAAGGCGTGACTCCTGACAGCCTACTGAATGTGGCCGCTATCCTGATTATCATTGCAGGAACTGCCGCTTCAGTTGTCATTGCTTTCCCTTTAAGTGAAGTAAAACGGATTCCTAAATTGTTTGGTGTCTTGTTCAAAGAACAGAAGTTGACTTCTGACGCAGACCTGATCCGAATGTTTTCAGGTTGGGCAGACATTGCAAGACGGGAAGGGCTTCTTTCCCTCGAAGCAAAGGCAGATGAAATTTCAGATCCTTTTTTGAAAAATGGGCTAGGCCTTGCAATTGACGGCCAAAATGCTGACTATATACGCGATGTATTGACGGAAGAAGTAGATGCGATGCAGGAAAGACACTCGGCGGGCTCCCAGATATTCAGCCAGGCGGGTACGTATGCACCGACACTCGGTGTGCTTGGTGCGGTTGTCGGTTTGATTGCTGCTTTGAAAAATATGAATGACATCGATGCACTTGGCCATGCGATCTCCGCAGCGTTTATCGCCACGCTTCTTGGTATTTTTACAGGGTATGTATTGTGGCATCCGTTTGCAAATAAATTAAGCAGGAAATCAAAAGAAGAAGCTAGACAGAAAATGATGATGATTGAAGGGATCTTATCGGTTTTGGAAGGGGAAGCCCCAAGAGTCATCGAACAAAAATTAGCCTCATATCTATCCATGGAAGAGCGTCGCAAACTGGCTGCGAAAAATTCAGAGGGCAAGGAGGCTGGCCAGGTTGTCGAAGAGACGTAAGAAGCGGAAAAGTGAAGACGGACATATTAATGAATCATGGCTATTGCCGTATTCTGATTTACTGACACTGCTTTTAGCATTGTTCATTGTCCTTTTCGCATCGAGTTCAGTGGACGAGGCGAAATTCAGCCAAATTTCCTCTGTTTTCAATGAAATTTTTGATGGCGGGCGTGGGGTTATGGATAACTCGTCCCCAACAACTGTACCAGTCCCAAAAGACCAGGCAGGACAGGAAAATGATAACTCCTCCTATTTGGAGGACCAACGTTCTTTAAGTGAAATCCAAGAGAAACTTGATGAATATATTGCTGTACATGAGTTGGAGAATCAATTTCAGACAAAGCTGACGGATGAAGGACTGCTCATCATTATCCGTGACAGCATCTTGTTTGAAACGGGGAAGGCGACGATCAGCCCGCAATATGAAAGTCTCGCAAAGGACATCGGCGACTTGCTAGTGTTTGAAAAACCGAGACAAATCGTTATTACTGGCCATTCGGATAATATTCCGATTCATACGTCTGAGTTTGATTCCAACTGGGATTTAAGTTCAATGCGGGCCTACAACTTTTTGAAAATACTAGTACGCGACAGCAACCTTGATCCTCGGCTGTTTAGTACAAAAGGATACGGAGAATTTCAACCGATCGCTTCGAACGACACGCCTGAAGGCAGAAGTAAAAATAGACGAGTCGAAGTGTTAATCCAGCCACTGGTTTTGAAAGACGGTACGCCGGTTGAATAAAAAAGCTTACGCTGCCCTTGCCGGGGTGCGTAAGTTTTTTTAGGATAAATAATAAAACGGACCGCCTACTATGCATCAGCATAGAGGCGGTCCGTCTTGCTATTCACGAAGTGATCCGAGTTCTGCAGCAATTGCCTGCATTTCATTTGGTGAGAATGTATCCCGTTTCATGACCATTTCGTACATATAGTGAAGATCTTCGTAACGTGATGTGTTGAAGTTTTCAGCCTTCATCGCATCAACATTGACCATACGGAGTTTTTCTTTAATTTGCTCCACCATATAAGAAATATTTTCTTGTGTCGGGTTTGATAAATCCATGTGGTTGCCCACCTTTCTTCAGCTTAGGATTTATCATTTCATTATTTTGTCGTTGTGTCAACAGCTGATGATTTGCCCAACCGCTCCGCTTCTTTTTCTTCTTTGATTTTCGCTTGGAATCGTTTTGTTTCCATTACGATAACCCCAGATAGACCAAGAAGACCAATTAAGTTCGGAATAGCCATCAGACCGTTCAAGACGTCTGCAAGTGCCCAAACTGCTTCAAGACTAATAACGGAACCAACGAAAATAAATAGTACAAAAATTACTCGGTAAGTGAAAACTGCCTTGTGGTTCGGGAAAAGGTACTGGAAGCACTTTTCACCATAGTATGACCAACCAAGAATGGTGGAAGTGGCAAAGAAGATCAATCCGATCGCAACGACAATCGGTCCTGCACTTCCCAGGAAGGAGCCAAATGCTTCGGCAGTCAATGAACCGGTTGCAATGCCTTCTTGCCATTTGTTTGACATGACGATTGTTACACCAGTAATTGAACAGATGATCAGAGTATCAAAAAGAACTTGCGTCATTGAAATAAGAGCTTGACGCCCTGGCATATCCGTACGCGCTGCAGCAGCGGCAATTGGAGCTGAACCGAGACCTGCTTCATTGGAGAAGAGACCACGCGCTACCCCGAAACGGATAACCGTACCGATTGCGCCCCCTGCGATAGCTTGTCCTGTAAATGCATCTTTGAAAATCAATGCAAATGCACCTGGCACCAAATCGAAATTGAGAACAACAACAATTAATCCTGCAATGAAATAAAACAATGCCATGATCGGAACGAAGAATGCAGTAACCTTACCGATTGATTTAATTCCACCTAAAATAACGAGGGCTCCGAAAAGAACAAGCCCGATCCCTGTTGCCCAGTGAGGAACGTTGAAAGTGCTGGCCATAACGTCAGCAACCGCTTTTGACTGGGTTCCATTCCCGATACCAAATGCAGCAAATGCACCAAAGATGGCAAATAGTACACCAAGCCACTTCTGTTTTAAGCCATGCTCCAAATAATACATCGGTCCGCCAGCCATTTGGCCTTGCGAGTCTTTCACACGGTATTTGACCGCCAGAATGGCTTCCCCATATTTAGTAGCCATACCGAAGAATCCGGCAAGCCACATCCAGAAAATAGCACCTGGTCCGCCTGTTGCGACCGCACCGGCGACCCCGACGATGTTACCGACCCCAACGGTAGCAGCCATCGCTGTCATGAGTGCCTGGAATTGCGAGATATCCCCATCAGCTTTCTTATCATGTTTCCTTGAAAAAACTTGTCTTAAGGAATATGGCAATAAACGTACTTGTATAAATGCGAGCCTTGCTGTCAGGAAAATACCTGTACCGACAAGAAGGATCAATAGTGGCGGACCCCAAACAAAGCCACTGATCTTGTCTAATGCACTTGCGAATGCCTCCATCTCAATACCCCCGTTTTTTCTAGTTTATCCTGCATGTGAAATCTACCCCAACCTCACATTTCCCCCTTTATCGACTCCCTCTCAAAGCATAATAACTTTGTATTACCAAACTAATAATAACTAGTTCTATTGTTAATATTCCGAAACTTTAACGCGTTAGTCAAGTACTTTTTTTGCCCCTTACGAAATTTGTTTGTTTTCGGCTAGAGAGGGTATAATAATATATGCAAAACTAGTCGGAATTGGAGGTATTAGTGTGAGCAATAGCAAATTTGGAAAGTTCATCTTATTTGGGGCTCTAGCCGGAGCAGCAATCAGCCTGTTCGATCGGGCGACGAGACAGCATATGGCAAAAACGACGAAAGATATGGCTGCGGAAATCGGTTATTATTCCAAAAACCGTGATGTCTTGATGAGTAAAATACAAGAAAAGAAAGAGAAATACCAGTCTGTCTACGAACAGCTTGCCGGAGATGCCTCTTATATTAAACAGCAAGTGGAAGAGCTGAAAGTATTAACACCACAAGTAAAAGAAGTAGTCATGAACACGAAGGATGCCGTTGTAGAATCAAAAGATGAAGTGAAGGATATTGTCCAAAGTGCAAAAGAAGATATAACAAAAAAGTAAAAGGCTTTGAAAGGAGTGAGTCTAATGTGAAGAACGAAAATCAGACTTTCAAAGCAAGCAAGCCTATTTATCCCGAAGAAGAGAAGAAAGAAGGATTCATGAAGGACACGAAAGTCATGAATTTCTTGGACGATGTGAAAGATGGAGATTTACAAAAGTTTGATGTGACCACGGCGAACGGATTTTTTAAGGAACTGACAGTCAGAATAAAGAAAGTAGATGTAACCGGTCTCGGTTCTCAACTTGCTTTCTTTTTTCTGTTGTCTATGTTTCCTCTATTAATCTTTCTAATTACATTGTTGCCTTACTTGAATCTGGATGAATCACAAGTGTTCCTATTTGTTAGGGAATATGCACCTGACAGTGTTTATCAGCTAATCAAAAGCACAATTGATGAGATATTGAAAAACCGGAATGGCGGTTTATTATCAATCGGGTTACTAGCAACCATCTGGTCCGCTTCCAAAGGGATGAATGCGTTGACGAAAGCATTAAATCGCTCTTATTTTGTCGAGGAAACCAGATCTTTTCTCGTGGCAAGAGGAATGTCAGTGCTCTTCACCATCGCATTGATCGGCGTTTTGGTCGTTGCACTGGTTCTGCCGGTTTTCGGCCAGCAAATTGGAACGCTGTTGTTTTCTTATTTTGGACTGGAAGAAGGATTTATGAAACTGTGGGGCAGTTTACGATGGATTCTACCACCAATCTTAATTTTCGTCGTTTTTTCTGCCACATACTGGGCAGTCCCTAATATGAAAATTCATTTGAAAAGCGTTTTCCCTGGAGCTTTGTTTGCTACTGTCGGATGGATTGTCACGTCACTAGCCTTTTCGTTTTATGTAGGGAATTATGCAAACTACTCTAAAACGTACGGCAGCATCGGGGCAATCATTGTTCTCATGCTTTGGCTCTATTTCTCCGCAATCATATTAATGCTTGGAGGCCAGTTGAACGCTGTATTGACTGAACGCAAACAAGCAATCGACGCAAAGAAAAAAAGCAATGCCATCCACTAAGGCATTGCTTTTTTTCTGTCTGATCAAGAAACTCGATGTGGATTGTTTATGACTTGTTCATCGGATTTAGCATCCGAAGGCCATTCAAAATAACAAGGATCGTGCTGCCTTCATGGCCGATGACGCCAAGTGGCAAATCGACGACCTGCATGAAGTTGGACAAAATGAGCACTACAATGACCGAGATGGAGAAAAACACATTTTGCTTCACAATCCGCTGCATTTTCCTGGATAGTTTGACGGCATAAGCTAAACGATTCAAATCGTTTTGCATAAGAACGACATCGGCAGTTTCGAGCGCGACATCTGTTCCGTCACCCATTGCGATGCCAGAAGTAGCAGTAGCGAGCGCTGGTGCATCATTGATGCCATCACCGACCATTCCAACTGTACCGTATTCTCTCAGCAATTGTTTTATTTCTTCTACCTTTCTTTCAGGCAGACATTCAGAGACATACTTTTCAACTCCCGCTTCCTTCGCGATAGCGGAAGCAGTCAATTGGTTATCCCCTGTTAACATAATTGGACTAATGCCCAGCTGTTTTAAATCCCGTATGGCATCGGCAGCTTCTGGACGCAATGTGTCACGAAGAGCTGCACAAGCTACAATTCCTTCATGGTTTTTCATGTAAATAACTGTTTTTCCTTCACCGGCTAGCTTCATTGCCACGTCTTCCTTGAATCCATGCACTGCGTCTTCTCCGACAAATCGAGGATTTCCAACTAAATACTCGTTATCTCCAACGAACGCTCGAATGCCATAGCCAGGTACGTCTTCTATTTGAGGAGCGCTGGGGATTTGAACTCCTTGTTCCACTGCATATTTGGTAATGGCCATTGCTAAAGGATGATTGGATTGTGATTCAATTGACGCCAGTAAGGCAAGCACTTCCTCTGAATCTTTGCCATTTCGAACAATAAAATCAGTTACAATCGGCTTGCCTGTTGTTAAGGTGCCTGTTTTATCAAAAGCAATTGCTTTCAATGAGCCCACATGCTCAAGGTGTAGCCCACCTTTGAATAAGACTCCGCGTTTTGCCCCATTAGAAACAGCAGCGAGCGTCGCGGGCATAATGGAAGCAACAAGTGCACATGGAGAAGCTACAACGAGCAGCACAATCGCCCTGTAAAATGTCGTTGTCCAATCCCATCCGAATAGAAAATGGGGAAGAACCATCATAATGAGCACTGTAGCAATGACAACTTTTACATAAGTCCCTTCAAAACGTTCTATGAATTGCTGGGAAGGGGATTTTTCACTTTGTGCATTTTGAACGAGCTGAATGATCTTCTGGAATAATGTCTCCGAACTTGGCTTCGTCATTTTTATTTGAATGGCTCCGCTCATGTTGACCGTTCCGGCAAACAGCTCATCGCCTTCACCCCTGGAGACAGGGACAGATTCTCCATTGATGGCTGACAGATCTACCGATGTCATGCCTGACACAATGATGCCATCAACCGGTATGCGCTCACCTGGTTTAACAAGCAGCACGGAGCCAACGGAAAGGGAGTCGGTGGATACTTGAGATACAGCTCCGTCTTCCTCTATCAGCCAGGCAACTTCGGGCTGCATACCCATAAGGGCAGAAATTTCTTTATGACTTTTATTTAAGGTGTAAGTCTCCAAAGCACCGCTTACAGCGAAAATGAAGATCAGAATTGCACCTTCTGCCCAGTAGCCAATTACGGCTGAACCGATTGCTGCAAAAACCATTAGCATCTCCACATTGAGCTGCCTGTCTTTTATTGTCTCTTCAATGCCTTCTTTCGCTTTGGCAAAGCCGCCGATTAAGAATGCAATGATATATAGAATAATAGAAGCATTTTCCATGCCAGATTTTCCTATAGACCAGGCGATTGCGATTAATAGACCGGATAATAGGGCAGCGAATAATTCCAGATGGGCAGTCCACTGAAAAGAAGTGGATTCTTTTTCGATAGGCTGAGTAGTCAAACTAAGCACCTCCTAATTGAGAATTGTTATCATGTAAAATAGGATAAGGAATTTATTTTAAAACTAAAAAATAATAAGTGACAAGGTTAATTGACAGTTGATGATAATAATTATGATATTATAATCATTATCATCTGTTGATAGTAGTATAACATAGCAAACTATGAAGTGTTACCAATATGCATAAAAAGAAAGTAAAAAAAGACAGCAGTATCTAGCGAGAGATACTGCTGTCTTGTCATATTATGCAAATACTTTTTCTTTGTATTGTGCGAGTTTATCTAATGAGGATTTATCTACATCCGCGTGCAGGCTGTTGCCATGAGAATCCATCGTCACAACCGCTGTAAAATCTTCAACACGCAAATGCCACATGGCCTCTGGAATGCCGAATTGAAGAAGATCGACACCTTCAACAGCTTTAATACAGTCCGCATAATATTGTGCGGCACCGCCAATAGCGTTCAAATAGACGCCACCGTGCTCTTCTAAAGCTGCCAATGTTTTCGGCCCCATTCCGCCTTTTCCGATGACAGCGCGGATGCCAAACTTCTTCATGATATCGCCTTGATAAGGTTCTTCACGAATGGAAGTAGTTGGGCCTGCGGCTTTAATTTCATACGAACCATCTTCGTTCTTCAAAACAACCGGTCCACAATGATAAATGATCTGTCCGTTCAAGTCGACTGGAGAATCGTTGTCGGATAAATATTTATGGATGGCATCCCGGCCCGTGTACATGCGGCCGCTAATCTTCACGACGTCTCCGACTTTCAAATCACGGATTTGTTCTTCGGTGATTGGTGCTGTCAGTTCCACGACTCTGGAAGACTGGATGGAATCATCTTGTGCCGGCTCCTCAAAAGTTAACTTGTCGCCGTCATTATAATGCCAGTGCTGAATTTCGCCGGTATTCGCGTCGATGTCTACTGCCATCCGACGATATGCCCAGCAGTTGTATGCAACCGAAACATAAAAGCTCGCTGGAATGCGATGCATGACACCGATTTTACAGCCGAGCAGCGTCGCTTCGCCACCAAAGCCCATCGTGCCGATGCCGAGCGTATTGGCTGTTTTTAAGATGTAGCGTTCTAACTCTGCTAGCTCCGGAATTGGATTAACATCGTCCACTTCACGGAAGAGCTGTTCTTTGGCCAAATCGTAGCCCGATGACCGGTCGCCGCCAATGCCAACGCCGATAAATCCTGCAGAACAGCCTTGCCCTTGTGCTTGATAGACAGAATGCAAAATGCACTTGCGAATGCCATCCAAGTCGCGTCCAGCGCGGCCAAGCCCTTCCAATTCAGCTGGGAGGCTGTATTGAATATTTTTATTCTCACAGCCGCCGCCTTTCAGGATGAGTTTCACTTCAATGTGATTCTCTTCCCATTGCTCAAATTTCACAACAGGGAGGCCAAGACCCAAATTGTCGCCGCTGTTTTCACCTGTTAAGGAATCAACCGCATTCGGTCGCAGCTTGCCGTCCTTAGTAGCCTGTTCAATTGCACGGCGGATGGCCGCTTTAATTTCCAGTTGATTTACACCGACTGGCGTCTTAATTTTAAAAGTAGGCAAGCCTGTATCTTGACAGATCGGAGAAAGCTTCTCGTCCGCCATATTAATATTTTTCGCAATCGTATCAAGACTCATTGCCGCACGCGTACCGGCATCCTCGAGTTCTCTAGCCGCTTTCACCGCTCTGCGGACATCCTTCGGCAAGTTTGTCGATGTTTCGCAGACAAGTTCATACATGCTCTTTTCGAGATTTTCTATGTACATTCAAATTTCCCCCTGCTTATTCAGTTGTCTGTTTTAAGCTGTTCCATCTGTTTTTCGAGTTCGTCAACTAATTGTATCAGTTGATCAATTTCTTGCAGATCCGCCGTTTCAGGCTCAATCGATTCCAATTTTTCAAGGAATTGATGGAGACGACTTTTTAACTGATCCACTTGTCCATTGTTTTGTGGATGATTCAAGCGAGACACCTCTTTTCATTCATTTCTATCCTATATGAAAACGCCGAATTGTTCAATGTCCTCTCAATGGGAGCGGTGGGGCGTTTTATGGTTTATGGTATTATGCGTTCCTTGATGGTAGGTTATGCTTGGTTGAAGTGGGTAACGTGTGCCGAGAGTTATGAGCAGGTGAGAGAGTATTTGGCTGTGATTGAGTGGAATGAGAGTAATTTTAATCAATTAGAACTAGACATTGCGAATTTAGACATTGGTAATGCATTTTTTGTGTGAGAAATGGAAGCTGGGCAATGCAATGCTCATAAAGAGTAACACAACGCACCTCCTTGAGAACCGCCAGAATGATATAGGAATTTTGAATTAAAAATAATCAAATTGTTTGAAATATAAAATCTTTGTGATATACTATGGTTAATCAATCGTAAAGGAGGCCGTAGGAGTAGAGACGAATCACATCCTGATGACAAAGGAGGGGATCCGTGAACGGACGGCAGCAATTGCACCGGCCGACTACGACATCTTTATGCAAATGGAAAGTGAAGATATTACTCAGACGTAAAGGCCCAGCCATCATCTGCTAGCAGATATGACTGGGCCTTTTTGTTATTTTACGATTTCATAAGTTTCAACAATCTCAATGGAATCATGCACGGATTGAACCATGGAACAGTTTTTCGTTGTCAGTTCCAGAACACGATCCATTTTCGAATCTTCAATGGAAGAACCTTTAATTGTGAAATGGAGATGGATTCTTTCAATCCGGTCGGCTACATCTGGGTTGCGAACGATTTCCTTAGCCTCCACCGTAATATGTTCGGCCGGCATACGCATTTTGTCCAGAATTTTACGCATGACACCTCCGCTGCATACTGCGACAGATGAGACGAGCAGTTGGAAAGGTCTGAATCCAAATTCATCATTTGAGGAGATGGCTAGCTTTCCATAGGATGTTTCAGTTTCAAAGCCGTTTTCAGTCATTTCAAATTTCATCGTTTTGATTCCTCCTTATGCTACCATTGTATAAGAAATTCAGATATTTAAGGAGCAGAATGCTTATGGATCGAACACTTCAGGCAGAACGGCATCGTTTTTGGATTTTAGTCATCATCGTGTCGATCTCAGGTTTTTCACAAGGTATGTTATTGCCGCTCATTTCAGCGATCTTTGAACGGGATGGTATATCCAGTACATTGAATGGGCTGAATGCTACAGGTCTCTACATCGGGACCCTCCTAGTTTCCCCTTTCATGGAAGCGCCGCTTCGGCGGTTTGGGTATAAACCCGTCATTATTTTTGGAGGAATCATCGTTTTTGGATCGCTCCTTCTGTTTCCGCTTTGGAAGCATGTAGTTTTCTGGTTTATTTTGCGTTTACTCATCGGCATCGGAGACCATGCCCTTCATTTCTCAACACAAACGTGGATTACGAGCACTTCACCGGGCCATCGTCTCGGCAGAAACATTGCGGTTTATGGTTTGTCTTTCAGTGTGGGATTTGGAGCGGGCCCATTATTTGCACCGCTTGTCCATATATTCGAAGGACTGCCTTTCATCATATCTGGCCTGCTTTGCATGGCTGCCTGGTCCCTCGTATTTACTTTGAAAAACGATTTTCCGGATGTTATATCAAGTAACGAGGCAGGCGGGCGCCATTTTGCAGGACGGGCGAAAATGACGATTGCGGTCGCCGGCATCGCGTTTTTAGGACCATTTGGTTATGGCTTTCTGGAGTCATCACTGAATGCCATGTATCCCGTGTACGCCTTGCGAAACGGCTTGGAATTAAGTTCGGTTTCCCTGATATTGGCGACTTTCTCGTTAGGCGGTATTTTATCTCAGCTGCCGCTCGGCATGTTGTCCGATAAAATCGGTAGGCGGACCATTGTTCCAATCACCTACGCTGGAGGCGCAGTCGGCTTCTTGCTTGCAGGATTAGCTGGTGACACGGTCTTGTTTATTCTCATCGCCATTTTTATAACAGGGATTTTCTTAGGCTCTGTCTTCTCGCTCGGCATATCCTACATGTCGGATTTAACGCCAAAGGATCTCTTGCCGACCGGGAATTTACTATGCGGAATTTTCTTCAGTATCGGCAGCTTAACCGGCCCCTTTATCGGCGGCCTGTTTTTAGAGCATTTCGCCAACATGAGCTTTTTGATGATTCTCTCCATCTTCTTTGGTTTGTTATTTATCGTGGCACTTGTTGGAGGGAGAGGAAGGACGCGTGCAATTGGGTGAGTGAGGCTTTTTGGTAATTAAGGCAGAGTGACCGATGGGAGCGTTGTATGGCGTTCAGATTGATATATTGGCGTTTCATCCGGCTATATTGGCATTCAGAATGACTTATTGGCGTTCAATCCTATATTCTGGCGTTCATACTGGTTATCTGGCGTTCAATTCTATATTCTGGCGTTCATACTGGTTATCTGGCGTTCAATCCTATATTCTGGCGTTCGTACTGGTTATCTGGCGTTCAATCCTATATTCTGGCGTTCGTACTGGTTATCTGGCGTTCAATCCTATATTCTGGCGTTCATACTGATTATCTGGCGTTCAATCCTATATTCTGGCGTTCATACTGGTTATCTGGCGTTCGTCCGGCTATATTGGCGTTCAGAATGAGTTATTGGCGTTCATCCGACTATATTGGCGTTCAAAATAAGTAATTGGCGTTCATCCGGCAATATTGGCGTTCAGAATGAGTTATTGGCGTACATCCGGCTATATTGGAGTTCAACCCGTTATACTGGCATTCACCTTATATTACTGTCATGCCATCCAAGCCATGAAACAAATCCAATCCAACAAAAAGCACCCACAAAGTGGATGCTCAGTGCAGAATGGAGTTAACATTTTCGTACTCGAGGACCAAGTCATCGAGCGTTCTGAATTCGTAGCCCAATTTTTTGGCTTCGCGAATAAAGTCGGGGAGCGCTTCTGCGTTATCTGGAGAGACGGTGTGCATGAGGATGACCGCTCCCGGATGTAGTTGGTTCATGAGTTCATTGTACGCGTAGGCTTTTCCTTTCGGCTTGTTTGCATGCCAGTCGATAAAGGCGACGGACCAGAAGATGTGACGGTATCCGAGTTCATTTGCCTGGGCGAGTAGGGCTTCGCTGAAAACTCCTTCAGGCGGACGGAAGTAGTTGGTTCGCTGGACGCCGGCTGTCTGGTTCAGCAGTTCGTCAAACTTCTTCAGTTCTTCTTCCATCTTTTGTTGGGAGACGCTGGCCATATTCGGGTGGTTATAAGAGTGATTTCCGATGATATGGCCTTCCTTCACCATTCGTTTTACGAGGGGCGCCGCGCTTTTTAAATAATGACCAGTGAGAAAGAATGTTGCCGGGGCTTCCTCTTTTTTGAGTGTATCGAGAATGCTTTCCGTATAGCCATTTTCGTAGCCATTATCAAATGTCAGGTAGGCGATTTTCTCATCCGGTTTTCCTTTGTAGATGGCGCCATGACGTTCAAGTATCGTTTCCAATGCGGCTCCTGCATCCGGCGGTACTCCGCCGGATGCTTTTTTGAATCCCCAATGAAACTCTTCCGCTCTAGCGGCAAAAGGATTAAATAGTACACCGACGACGATGATAAAGGCGGCCATTAAAATCCCGGGTCCATGATGTTCCATGCGTAACACACTCCTTTTTCTTCCAGAATCCGAGGGCAGGCTTCAAGACAAGCACCCACAAGGATTTTGTTGTTAGGATGTGCGGTTCTTTAAAAAATATACTTTACGCCAGCAAGTCATGGAGGGCCTCTTCCAGAACCGGAAATTTAAAATGGAAGCCGGCTTCTTGGAGAACTTCAGGCAGGACAAATTGTCCTTCCAGCACGAGGCTGCTTTTTTTGCCTAATGCGATTTGCATTAGCGGCGCAGGGGCTGGCATCCAATGCGGCCGGCCGATTGTGGATCCGATTGCTTTTCCAACTTCGCTCATCCTTTTCGGGAAAGGCGATGTGACATTTACAGGCCCTTCCAAGCTATCGTGTGTTAATGCAAACAAGATGGCGCGTGCGACATCCTCGACATGGACCCAGGAGATCCATTGCTTGCCGCTGCCGATTTTGCCTCCAACGAAAAACTTATAAGGCATGACCATTAACGGAAGTGCTCCCTCCTCTTTGCCGAATACGGTTCCGAACCGTGTAAAGACTGTGCGAATACCCATTTGGGAAGCGGCAGAAGCTTTGTCTTCCCATGCTGTTACAGTTGTACCCAGCAAATCATCTGCTTTTTCTTTTGAACGTTCTGTATAAACAGCGGTTTCCGAGGTCGGATAAATGCCGATTGCACTCGCATTAATTAAAACAGAAGGCTTTTGTTCCATCGCCGAGATGATTCTCAACAATTCATCCGTTGCTTCCATGCGGCTGTTAAAAATTGCTTCTCGATGGGATTGGTTCCATCTTCCATCATTAATTGAGACGCCAGCCAAATTGATAAAGGCATCGACTGCCCCTATTTCTTTTTCTGGACAGGCATCCTCGCTGAGCCATCGAACATACGAGACTCCATTTGAAGTATGGGATGCTTGCCTCGTAAGCACGATGACTTCGTCTTGTTGCGCCTGCAACAACTCCACAAGATGGCGTCCGACAAATCCTGTTCCACCGGCAATTACCACTCTCATTCCAGCCATCTCCTCTCGACTAAAATCAGAAAGCTGACCTCCATGTCTCATCGTTGTATACTAGTAATAGCGGGGAGGTATGCCTATATGTCTGTTATTACGAAAATAACACAACAAAAACGTGATAGCGAACGATATAATATATTTCTCGATGAAGTATACGCATTCAGCGTCCATGAATCCGTGCTCGTCAAGTTTGGTTTGACGAAAGGGATGCAGGTGGATGATTGGGCTAAAGGCGAAATCGAGTACGAAGATCAAATTGAAAAGGCTTTTAATCGTGCGCTTCACTTCTTATCGTTCCGCATGCGAAGCGAGTTTGAAGTGAAGAAGAAGCTTGCGGATTTGGAGTTTGGAGAGGCGGTTATTCTGGAGGCGATCGTCAAATTGAAGCGCCTCGGTTTCTTAAATGATGAAGCATTTTCGGAGGCTTTATTGCAAACACAAAAAAACACTTCGAATAAAGGACCAAAAGCCATTCAACAAGATTTGCAGAAAAAAGGGATCGCTAAGGAATTACAACAACAAGTGATCGAGCAATATTCAGATGAGGAACAGATTGCGCGAGCAAGAAAGTTGGCGGAAAAAGCCGTTAACGGAAATCGTTCCACCCCTCCCGCGCAATTAAAACAAAAAATCCAGAACGCCTTATTACGAAAAGGATTCTCCTATGAGGTGGTCAATCAAGTCATTGATAACCTGGAGATGGAAATAGAAGAGGACGAGTGGGATGCGATGACTGACTCAATCGGTGAGAAAGCATGGCGTCGGTACCACTCAAAACATTCGGGTTATCAATTGATCAACCGGGTGAAGCAGGCGATGTATCAAAAAGGCATACCGATGGATCGGATCAACCGGTTCATTGAAAAGAAGGAGACTGAGGATCATGGAGAGCCAGAAGAAATATAGTGAGATGACAGAACACGAGCTTCGCTCTGAATTTGCACGGCTAATGGAAAAAGCGCGTAAAGCGGAGCAGCTTGGCATTGTAAACGAATATGCGGTGTATCAGAGAAAAGCCGTTATTGTACAATCCTATTTGGTTGATGCAGACTCGATTGTTCCGGGAGAAGTGTATCGGATCGATGGGGATGAAGGAGTTTTCTTCAAGGTGGATTACTTGAAGGGCCTATTTGCCTGGGGTTACCGACTGAGTGGAACACGGGCGGAAGAAGCATTGCCGATTTCCATGCTGAAACCATTAAAATCAGGGAAATGACCGAAAATAAGAGCTGCCTGCGATAGGACAGGCAGCTCTTATGAATTCGGGATGAACTTCAATTTTTTTCTAAGCTTGTCTTCAGAGAAAATCCACCCCGTGTAGGAGTTGACGACTTCCAAGTCTTTATTAAGATGGGCAACTGCCACAAATGGATAATACCCTTTACTCCGATAGCGTAAATCGATGAGGCGGACTTCCACAATGTCGCCGACATACGAGATGGCCCAACGGTAAATGGGTGAAAAAGAAACAAAGGCTTTGATATTCCGATCTTTCATAGCTGCCTCGATGTAGGGGGAATCAGGCAGTGGCTCCCGTTCAAAACGATCGTAAATATTTACGGACCGTTTATAGGCACGTCCAACGTAATGATATTTTTCATTCGAAGCGGCCACGCGCCATTGGAAAAACCGCATTGTCGGTGCAATGAAAATGTTTGTCGCATCAGGAACTGTGTTGCAAACGGCCTTCTTTACAGCCGCTTTAACCGCAAAGCGCAGTAGATAGTAGCCGAACAGCACGGCATAGAGCAGTGCAAATGTAAATATTGGGTTGCTGCCGAGTATCCAGGCGAGAATGGCGATAATATGCAATCCAAATATTATCGGATCGAACGTATTAATTACCCCAATCGCGACCCACCGATTGGAGAAGGGGCGCAAGGCTTGTGTGCCGTATGAATTAAAAATGTCCACAAAGACATGAAGGAATACGGCTAAAAATGTCCAAGCCCAAACATGGATATAATCTGCACCAGGCAACAGAAACGAAAGCAACACTGAAATAACGAGAGGCCAAAGCAACACAGCAGGGACGGAATGGGTGATGCCCCGATGATTCCGGATATAGATGGCATTGTTCTTCAATTTTAGAACGGTGTCGATATCCGGTATGAGGGATCCGCCGGCTATTCCGACAAAAACAGCTGTCATGGTCACAGGATCCGAAGAAACGACAGGATCCGCAAGTGCGATTCCGCAAACTGCCGCACTCATGACAATATGTGTTCCTGTATCCAAGTGATCACTCCTTCCTTCAGTTCATCAGTGTCTTCTTAATATTAGTATATACCCTTTTTTTATCGAATAAAAAGTATTTGCAAGGTGGCGGATAAGTTGTTGCAGGAGAAAAAACAGAAAAAATTATTTCAGGAGGCACTCGTTTCCTGGTATTACAGGGAAAAACGTGACCTTCCATGGCGAAAAACAACGGATCCGTACTTAATCTGGGTATCAGAAGTGATGCTGCAGCAAACACGTGTGGAGACTGTCATTCCTTATTATGAACGTTTCACGGCGAAGTTTCCGACAATGCAAGCTTTGTCGAATGCCAAAGAAGAAGAATTATTAAAAATGTGGGAAGGCCTCGGTTATTACTCGAGGGCCCGAAATCTTCAGCAGGGTGTCAAAGAAGTAGTGGAATCGTATGGCGGCAGCGTGCCGACCACTAGAAAAGAAATTTCTTCTCTTCGTGGAGTCGGACCTTATACGGCGGGAGCCATCTTAAGCATTGCATTCGGTATTCCCGAACATGCTGTTGATGGAAATGTGATGCGCGTTTTATCAAGGATTCTTCTTATTGAAGAAGATATCGCTTTGCCGAAAACGAGAAAAACGTTCGAGCAGGCCGTTATGGATTTGATCTATAAAGAGGACCCTTCCGCTTTCAATCAAGCCTTGATGGAACTTGGAGCTACCATCTGCATACCACGGCCCAAATGCCTGCTTTGTCCAGTCCGGGAATTCTGTGCTGCTTTTGAAGAAGGGCGGCAAGATGAATTGCCGATCAAGACGAAGAAAACAAAAATGAAAACTGTTCCTTTGGCTTTTTTTGCAATTACGGACGGAAATGGCAAGTGGTTCATGCAACAGCGTCCGGAGAAAGGCCTACTAGCGAATATGTGGGAGTTCCCGACAGCCGAACTGATGCAAGAAGAAAATCCTGCCCTAGCGATCAAGAATCAGTATGGCCTTCAATTGGATGAGGTATCAGCAATATTTGATTTTAACCATGTGTTTTCCCATTTAACTTGGGAAGTGAAAGGGTATATTGCGAGGACATCGGATGTCGGAGTTATCTCAGAAAAGGCAAAATGGTTCACAGCAGAGGAAGTTGAAGCGTTGCCAAAACCGATGCCTGTCATTAAATTATGGGATGTAGTTCATCCGGTCGATTAGAAAAAAATACCGTCGAATAAAAACGCCTCATGTGCACATCATATTGTTCACGGAGGTGAAAATCCATGACAAAAAATCCATTCAGCAAAAACGCCAAAACAGATGCGAATCATGTAAGGCAGCAAAACCAACGTTCAGCGATGAACGCTCAGAATCAAGGACAGTTCTCTTCTTTGGGAAGTGAATTTGGTTCTGAAACGGATGTACAACATGTGAGAGAACAAAACCAACGTTCAGCAATGAACAACTCAGGTCAATTCTCGAATATGACTGCTGAGTTTGGCTCCGAAACGGATGTGAACCATGTGAAAGAACAGAACAGTCGTTCAGCAATGAACAACCAAGGTCAGTTCACGAACATGACTTCAGAATTCGGTTCCGAAACTGATGTAAATCACGTGAAGGAACAGAATCAACGTGCTGAGATGAACAAGCAAAAAGCTTCGGGCACTCAGGGGAACCAAACAAAATAATTGGATTGACATCACCGGCCGGCGGGAGCAATTAAGCTTCCGCCGGTTTCTTTCGGTTTGAATACATTTTCATTCTTTTTCCACTTGGAATCGCTTTTGTTCAAATTTTAAGAGGCAATTGGTATAATGAAAAAATAGAAAAAGGCATCCAAATTTACGGTTGCCGAAGGTGGTTATTAAATGGCGATTCCAAAAGAAGGAGAAACGATACAAGTACATAGCTACAAACATGATGGAAACATTCACCGTGTATGGCAGGAAACAATGGTGTTAAAGGGGACTCGCAATATTGTCATCGGGGCCAATGAACGGACACTCGTTACAGAAGCGGACGGCCGGACTTGGTTGACAAGGGAGCCTTCCATTTGTTATTTCCATGCTGAGCATTGGTTCAACATCATTTGCATGCTACGAGAAGACGGCGTCTACTATTACGTCAATATGAGCTCGCCATTTGTATACGACAATAAATCGCTGAAGTACATTGATTATGATCTTGATGTAAAAGTATTTCCGGATATGAGTTATGTCATACTGGATGAGGACGAATACGCGGACCATAAAAAGAAGATGAACTATCCGGATGTCATCGATCAAATTTTGCGCCGGAACCTGGATAAGCTTCTCGTATGGATAAAACAGCGTAAAGGCCCGTTTGCTCCGGACTTCATCGAAGTTTGGACATCGCGTTATGAATTTTACAAACAGGTGAAAAAACCATGACCGGAAAGCCTTCCTGCACGCAGCAGTGGGCTTTCCGTTGTTTTTGGAAGGGAGTGATGGCATGGGAGAAAGTATCAAGCGGTACATGAAGTTTGTTAAACCATACAATTGGCAGATTTTCTTGACAATCGTCATTGGGATCGTTAAATTCGCAATTCCGTTGTTCATTCCATTGTTAATAAAGATTGTCCTCGATGACATAATCGGAGCGGACGATCTGACAAAGGGAGAACAGACACGCTATTTATTCTATTGGCTTGGGGGCACGGTGCTGCTGTTTTTCATCATCCGGCCGCCAGTCGAATATTACCGCCAATATTACGCACAGTATGTCAGTAACAAAATTCTTTACGACATCAGACAGAATTTATTTTCCCATCTGCAGCGACTGGGTTTACGGTTTTATTCGAATACAAGGGCAGGAGAAGTTATTTCCCGGGTCATAAATGATGTGGAGCAGACAAAAAACTTCGTCATGATCGGGCTAATGAATGTATGGCTCGACCTGGCAACCATCATCATTGCGGTCATTATTATGTTGACGATGGATGTTCCTCTGACAATTGTTACATTAATTGCCTTCCCGTTTTATGCGTATAGTGTGAAGCATTTCTTTGGAAAGCTGCGAGAACTGACTCGTAAAAGGTCACAAGCTCTCGCAGATGTACAAAGTTATTTGCATGAACGGGTAGCCGGTATAAGTGTCATTAAGAGCTTTGCCTTGGAAGAGAAGGAGCAAGAAAACTTCGACGGAACTAATGGCAATTTCCTTGCAAAGGCAATCGATCATACAAAATGGAATGCCAAAGCTTTCGCAGTCGTCAATACGATAACCGATGTTGCGCCTTTGCTGGTGATCGGTTATGCAGGTTATCAAGTAATCAATGGATCATTATCTGTCGGTACAATGGTTGCTTTCATTGCGTATATCGACCGGTTGTACAACCCGCTGCGTCGTCTTGTTAATGCTTCCACGACATTGACACAGTCCTTTGCGTCTATGGATCGTGTGTTTGACCTGATGGAAGAGCCGTATGATATTACAGATAAACCTGGAGCCAAACCTTTGCCGGTCATTGAGGGCCGCATTGATTTTGACGACGTCAGCTTTTCTTATGAGGAAGAAGGGCTGGAAGTGTTGAAAGAGATTAATTTAACTGTTCAGCCGGGCGAAACGATTGCGCTTGTCGGCATGAGTGGAGGAGGGAAATCGACGATTGTCAGTTTGATACCGCGGTTTTATGATGTGTCATCGGGCGCCATCCGAATTGACGGCCATGACGTCCGTGATATCCAGCTGAAATCGTTGAGGAACCAGATTGGTATCGTGCTTCAGGATAATATTCTCTTCAGCGATTCGGTACGGAGCAACATAATGATGGGGAATCCGGATGCAACGGAAGAAGAAGTCATTGCTGCGGCCAAAGCGGCAAACGCCCATGACTTCATCGAGTCCTTGCCGGAAGGTTATGATACAAAAGTAGGTGAACGGGGCGTCAAGCTGTCAGGCGGCCAGAAACAACGGATCGCCATTGCTCGGGTCTTCCTGAAAAATCCGCCTTTGCTTATTTTGGATGAAGCGACATCCGCTCTGGATTTGGAGAGTGAAGCGCTCATCCAAGAATCGTTGGAACGATTAGCACATGATCGGACTACGTTCATCGTTGCTCACCGGTTATCTACGGTCACGCATGCGGACAAAATAATTGTCATTGATCATGGTGAATTAAAAGAAGCGGGTAGGCACGAAGAATTAATGGAGCAGAAAGGAATTTATTATAACTTGTTCCAAGTCCAAAATTTATAAACTATCAAACACTACTGATAAATAGAATTATCAGTGGTGTTTTTATTTTCGGAATTTCATATTGCCTTTTAACCTACAAAAAGTATAATAAGAGTAATTCAATGTTTCAGAATTTCTAAAAAGTAGAAAAAGGTGATCTGATGGTAGAAAAGAAAATAATCCTGGATGTGAAGGATTTACAGACTACCTTTTTCACCGATTCGGGTGAAGTGCCGGCAGTCGACCATATTGATTTTCAGTTGAAGGAAGGGGAAGTATTAGGCATTGTCGGGGAGTCTGGATGTGGGAAAAGTGTAACGTCCTTGTCCATCATGGGACTTGTGCCAAATCCGCCGGGGAAGGTGGTAGGCGGTGAAATCCTGTATGACGGCGCCGATCTCCTCGAGAAGAAAGAAGCTGAGATGAGGCAAATTCGGGGCAATGACATAGCAATGATATTTCAAGAACCGATGACATCGCTGAATCCTTTATTCACCATCGGGAATCAAATGACCGAAGCGATACGGATTCATGAGCGAAAGCTTTCCAAAAAGGAAATTCAGCAAAAAGCGGTCGATATGCTAAAAATGGTCGGATTGCCAAGGGCGTCTGAGCTCATGAAAGACTATCCACATCAGCTGTCAGGAGGGATGCGGCAGCGCGTCATGATTGCGATGGCATTAGCTTGCAATCCTAAAATCCTGATTGCGGATGAACCGACTACGGCACTCGATGTGACCATTCAGGCGCAAATCCTTAAATTGATGAAAGATTTGAATGAACGTTTACATACAGCCATCCTGCTGATCACGCATGATCTAGGTGTAGTGGCAGATGTGTGCGAGAGGGTCATTGTCATGTATGCGGGCCAAATTATTGAAGAGGCTCCAACCGAGACATTATTCGATCACCCGCAACATCCATACACGAAGGGACTGATTCAATCTGTCCCAGACTTGCGTGAAAAAAGGGATCGTCTTTATTCCATTCCCGGAAATGTTCCGAGGCCGGGGACGATTAAACAGGGTTGCCGGTTTGCGGCCAGATGTGAATTTGCGTTTGACCGATGTAAAGTGGAAAATCCGGAATTGTATGCGACCTCGGACGCCCATCAAACGAGATGCTTCTTATATGACGGGGAAGGGGTGAAGACACATGGAAGAGAAGCCGTTGCTGAGAGTTGAAGGATTAAAAAAATACTTTCCGGTTAAGAAAGGCCCGTTAGGCCGGATTGCCGGACATGTGAAAGCGGTCGATGATGTCTCCTTCCATGTGAATGAAGGGGAAACGTTAGGGATTGTCGGGGAGAGCGGCTGCGGAAAATCGACGACGGGAAAATTGCTGATGCGGTTGTTATCTCCGACAGCTGGCACGGTCGAATTTGATGGGAAAGATATCACCACTTTGACGAATGATGAAATGCGCAAAGTGAGACGGGATATTCAGATGGTATTCCAAGATCCATACGCTTCGTTGAATCCGCGGCATAGTATAGCAAGGATACTTGAGGAACCGCTGATCGTACACGGGATCGCTTCCAAGAAAGAACGGAGAGAGAAAGTGAAGCAATTCCTCGAAGTTGTCGGGTTAAGCAGCTATCACGCCAAACGCTTTCCGCATCAATTCAGTGGCGGCCAGCGGCAACGAATCGGGATTGCTAGGGCGTTGATGACTAACCCGAAACTGATCATAGCGGATGAGCCTGTCTCTGCCCTGGATGTTTCCATCCAGGCACAAGTCTTAAACCTTATGCAAGACTTACAAAAAGAATTCAAGCTTACTTATATATTCATCGCCCATGACTTGAGTGTCGTCCGGCATATTAGCGACCGGGTAGGCGTCATGTATTTAGGAAAACTCGTAGAGATCGCCGATAGTGAACAGCTATATGAGGAGCCTCTCCATCCGTATACGCAGGCCTTATTATCAGCTGTGCCGATTCCCGATCCTCATTTCAAAAATGAGCAAATCATCATCGAAGGGGATATTCCGAATCCGGCTGATCCGCCTTCGGGCTGTCCGTTCCATACGAGATGCCCGCACAAAATGGAGATTTGCACAAAAGTTACACCTGCTTTGAATGAGAAAAAATCTGGTCATTCTGTCGCCTGTCATCTGTATAACGAACAGGCCGGCAATGATATAAAACAATTGGAGGGGTCTGTATGAAGAAAAAGAGAATCCTGTCCTTATCATTTGTCATGCTGTTAGGGTTGTCGATGATACTTGCGGCTTGTGGCAGCGGTGGCAGTGAAGGCGGGAATAGTTCATCGGGGAAAGGGAGTTCCATCCTCGTCTTTGGTCGTGGAGGCGATTCAACATCTTTGGATCCTTCAAGGGTAACTGAAGGGGAGACATTTAAAGTAACAGTGAACTTATTCGAAACGTTATTGAATTTCGGAGAAGAGGATACAACGATTCAGCCTGGATTAGCAGAGAAATGGGATACGTCTGATGATGGTCTGACTTACACTTTCCATTTACGGGAAGGGGTCAAATTCCATGACGGCACAGACTTCAACGCGGATGCTGTCGTTAAAAACTTTGACCGCTGGGCGAATGGCGATGCGGATAAATTTCCGTATTATAGCTCCATGTTCGGTGGATTCAAAGGAGACGAAGAGCATGTGATCGATTCAGTCACGGCACAGGATGAAAAAACTGTCGTCATCAAGCTGAAAAGACCGCAAGCGCCATTCTTAAAAAATATCGCGATGAGCATGTTTGCGATTGCCAGCCCGACTGCATTTGAACAAGGCGACGACCAGTTCGAACGGAATCCGGTCGGAACAGGGCCATTCAAGTTTGTAGATTGGAAAGCAAACGATACGATTACGATTGAGAAGTTTGAAGATTATTGGCAAAAAGGACTGCCGAAGCTTGATAAGGTTGTGTTCAAATCAATACCAGATAACTCTGCACGGTTAAATGCCTTGATTAAAGGTGAAATCGATTTAGCGGATGGCATCAATCCTGCTGATGGCGAGAAAATTGAAAGTAACGATGATCTGCAGTTAATCGAGCGTCCATCTATGAACGTAGGCTACTTGGGATTGACAGTAACACGTCCTCCATTTGATAAAAAAGAAGTGCGCCAGGCATTGAACTATGCAATTGATAAAGAGACGATCATCAATTCATTCTTCGAAGGGCGTGCAAACATAGCGAAGAATCCGATGCCGCCTTCCATTTCAGGCTATAACGACGACATCGAAGCGTATGAGTATAATCCTGAAAAAGCAAAAGAACTTCTTGCGGAAGCGGGCCTTGCGGACGGCTTTGAAATGGAACTATGGGCAATGCCTGTACCTCGTCCATACATGCCAGACGGCAAAAAAGTAGCGGAAGTAATCCAAAGCAACTTGGCTGACATTGGAGTAAAAGCGAAAATCGTTTCCTATGAATGGGCTACCTATTTGGATAAAGCAAGCAAAGGGGAAGCGGATGCGTTCATGTTAGGATGGACGGGAGACAACGGAGATGCTGACAACTTCCTGTACGTCTTGCTTGATGAAGATAATATCGGAAGCAATAACTACACGTATTTCAAAAATGATGAAATGCATGACCTTTTCATTAAAGCACAAACAGAAGTAGATGAAGAGAAGCGGAATGAATATTACCGCCAAGCACAAGAAATTATTCATGACGAAGCTCCTTGGGTTCCAATCGCCCATTCCACTCCGCTGTTAGCTGCGAAGAAGGGGCTGACAGGATTCAAGCCGCATCCTACTGGTTCTGACATGTTGTTGAATGTGGAAGTGAAGTAATCAAAATAGCTCGTAATAGGCTGGATGAAAAAGGGAGAGGCTGTCAGCTTCCTCCCTTTTCCTTCTTGCAAGGAGTCCGCCTAATTGGTAGAGAGGTGAATAGGAATGGTCGGCTATGTAGGAAGACGTTTATTACAATTGATACCCGTGTTGCTTGGCATGGCTTTCATCGTATTCATGATGATCCGGGCGATTCCTGGAAACCCGGCCCAAGTCATATTAGGCCAACAGGCGACACCTGAAGCTGTAGCCGCGATGAATGAAAAGCTTGGCCTGGACAAACCGTGGTATTCACAGTTCTTTCATTATCTTGGTGGTATTTTAAAAGGCGATTTAGGTCAATCCATGCGCACCCGGCTTCCCGTGGCAGACGAAATTTGGCCGCATCTGGCGGCAACGCTGGAGCTTGCAATCTTTGCAATTATCATTGCCGTAGTAATTGGCATGAATGCAGGTATCATTTCAGCCTGGTTCCAAAATTCATGGTTTGATTACACAGCAATGATTTTGGCGCTTGTAGGTGTTTCCATGCCGATCTTTTGGCTTGGCCTGTTAGGGCAATGGGGGATTGCTATTGAACTCGGCTGGCTGCCGACTTCAGGGCGCGAGGAAGTGAGAGATCCGGTACATGCTATTACGCATCTGTATGTGATTGATACGATTCTCCAAGGACGCTTTGATCAATTAGGGCAAGTGTTGCGACACTTAGTGCTTCCAGGATTTGCCCTTGCAACGATTCCCATGGCAATCATTGCCCGGATGACCCGTTCGAGTATGCTCGAAGTTATGCGTTCTGATTACATCCGCACTGCTCGGGCAAAAGGACAGAAGATGTTTTGGGTCGTCTATAAGCATGCGTTAAAAAATGCAATTATTCCAGTCCTGACAGTAATCGGCCTGCAGATGGGCATGCTGCTCGGCGGTGCAATCTTGACTGAAACGATTTTTGCATGGCCAGGCATCGGACGCTATATATATGAGGCTATTAATTTCCGTGATTACCCGGTTATCCAATCTGGCATTTTAGTCGTTGCCTTCATATTCGTCATGATTAATCTAGTTGTCGATTTATTATATGGCTTGATTGATGCGAGGATTAAATATGATTAACAGAAGGGGGCGATACATATGTCTGAATTGACGCCAAAGGTTGATGGAATTGCTGAAGCGAAAATGGATAAGACGACCGGGCCATGGCTGGATGCTTGGCAAAACTTCCGGAAAAGCAAAATTGCGGTTGTCGGCATGGCAATCGTCCTGTTCTTTATTCTGGTGGCATTTTTAGCTCCATGGCTTGCGCCGGAAGGGATTAATGACCAGAGTCATGCAGACCGTCTGCAGCCACCTTCTTCCGCTCATTGGCTGGGTACCGATGATTTCGGAAGGGATATCCTATCCAGAATTATCTATGGGGCAAGGATCTCCTTATCTGTCGGATTTTTATCCGTCGTCCTCTCCGTCGTTGTCGGGAGTATGCTCGGCATCGTAGCCGGTTATTACGGCCGATGGGTGGATATGAT
>NZ_BQYK01000008.1:0-7197 GCF_023168145.1 Sporosarcina sp. NCCP-2222 | reverse complement strand
CGATCATTAATGTGCCAAATTTCGGCCGGCTGATTCGATCCAAGGTGCTCAGTATTAAAGAAGAGGAATATATATCTGCCGCTAAGGCAATCGGAATGAAGGATGCCCGGATTTTATTCTCTCATATTTTGCCGAATTCGATGGCCCCAGTCATTGTGCAAGGAACACTTGCAGTCGCAACTGCAATTTTGGAAGCAGCTGCTCTCGGGTTTCTTGGATTGGGAGCGGAACCGCCTATGCCAGAATGGGGCAAAATGCTTGCAGATTCTAAGGATTACTTGCAGTCCGCACCGTGGACGATGATCTTCCCGGGCTTATCGATTATGTTGACCGTATTGGGCTTTAACCTGATGGGCGATGGGTTACGAGATGCGCTGGATCCGAAAATGAAAAGTTAATGAAAAAGCCTAGGAATCCATTTTTGGATCCCTAGGCTTTTTCAATAAATTTCTTCTTTTAGCTCTTTACTAATATCTTGGCCGTGTCTTTTTTGATTGGAAACGACCAGTCGATCCAAGTATTCCAGTTGTTCTTCGTAATTCAGTATGGAGGAAAGAATATGGAGCAGATGATAAGCCGAAAACTCTTCTTCCTCTTTCGTGACGGCGATCTGCTTCACAAATATCTCCATTACCTCATGACGCTGCAGAAACTCGCCATTCAGATTTTCACTCATTTTATCCGATTTCAACTTGCCGACAAACTTCAGATGAATTTGTTCATGATATGTGAGCAGGGCATCGAGCCTTTCCTGGATCATCATACGGAAGTGCTCGGGCAAAGCAATCAGTTCATTTTCGAATTGATGAAGCCTGTTCAGCACATCATAACTGCTTTCCGAAGTAGCGAGCATCTGTCTGTAAATGACCAGTTTCCTCGTTTTCGCCATAGTGCTCTTCTTGAAGTAGTTTCTTTCCTCTTTGAACAGCAAATAGAGCTGGTCAATTTGGGATAGTCGCTCTTTCAATTTGTCTAAGGACTTTTTCGTGGCAATATGTTCGGAAGCTTGCCGACCTGCTAGCCGGATCCATCGTATTATTTCGTCTTGCGTCTGATGAATCGCTTGGAACAGCTTTGTTTCATACTTCGGTGGCATGAAAACCAAATTGACGAGAAATGCGGCCAAGACGCCGATGATAATCGTCAATAGACGAAGCAGGGCGAATGACAAGAATGCATCCCCTTTAATTTCCATGATTGCAATCATGGTCACAAGCGCCAGGGAAATGGATTTCTCCAAACCGAATTTCAGCATAAGAAGAATGATAATGACTGCTGCAAGGCCGATAACAATCGTCTGGTGTCCAAATATGAGAGCAAACAGAACTGCAACTGAAGCCCCGATCAAATTCCCTTGAATCTGTTCCACAATGGTTAAATAGGAACGGTATATGGATGGCTGGATTGCAAAAATGGCTGCAATTCCAGCAAAAACGGGGTTAGGCAAATGCAAGACTTCAGCAACGAATAAAGCGAACACAATTGCAATACCCGTTTTAAATATGCGGGCACCTAGTTTCATGTTATTTTCCTTTCTATTATCCATTTTCAAAATGAAAGAATCATCTTCTATATAAGGTAATACGCGGTACTCAGAATTACAACTAAACAAACTGAATTATTGCGTGCTATGACTGATAAATGTTAATCCATCATAGCGGAAAGCTCTTTAAAGGACTCGTCGACTGCCTGTAAGGTTTCTTCAATATCATTTTCTGTATGGGCGATTGTCAGGAACCAAGCTTCGTATTTGGACGGCGCCAAGTTGATTCCCCGCTCCAACATCAATTTGAAGAACTTGCCGAACATCACTCCGTCAGTAGCTTCTGCCTGCTCATAGTTTTCAATTGTCTGGTCTGTAAAGTAAAGAGTCAGCGCTCCGCCAAGTCGATTGATTGTCATTTGGATGCCGTGTTTTTGGGCTAGCGATGAAATGCCTTCCTCAAGCTTCGCACCAAATCGATCAAGCTGCTCGTATACGCCAGGTTGCTGAAGAACTTCCAAGCAAGCAATTCCGGCCAGCATGGAAGCTGGATTGCCAGCCATTGTTCCAGCTTGGTATGCAGGGCCTAATGGAGCGACTTCATCCATAATTTCTTTTTTTCCGCCATATGCGCCAATCGGCAATCCACCGCCGATGATTTTTCCGAATGCTGTTAAATCTGGTGTAAAGCCAAGCATCGTCTGTGCGGCTCCGTAGTGGAAACGGAATGCCGTGATGACCTCATCGTAAACGACAAGAGCCCCTTTATCTTTTGCGATTTCATGTACGGTTTGCAAGAAGCCTTCCTTTGGCTCTACAATTCCGAAGTTGCCGACAATCGGTTCAACTAGGATACAAGCGACTTCCTCTCCCCATTTATCCATCGCTTCACGGTATGCATCCGGCTGATTGAATGGAATGGTAATCACTTCTTGCGCAATCGAAGCAGGTACACCGGCAGAGTCAGGTGTTCCAAGAGTGGCAGGGCCAGAACCGGCAGCTACGAGCACAAGATCGGAATGACCGTGATAGCAACCGGCAAACTTCATGATTTTCGTTCTGCCTGTATAGGCTCGTGCTACCCGGATCGTCGTCATAACGGCTTCAGTTCCTGAATTGACGAATCGGACTTTATCCATTCCTGGAATCGCGTCTTTCAGCATTTTAGCGAATTTCACTTCATGAGGTGTAGGTGTTCCATATAAGACCCCTGTTTTGGCTGCTTGTGTGATTGCTTCAGTAATATGAGGATGAGCATGGCCGGTAATGATCGGGCCATAAGCACCCAAGTAGTCGATGTATTTATTTCCGTCCACATCCCAGAAGTAGGCACCTTCCGCTCGTTCCATAACAGTCGGGGCACCTCCACCGACTGCTTTATATCCACGAGAAGGGCTGTTCACTCCTCCAACTATATGCTCGCACGCTTCGCGATAGATTTCTTCTGATTTTGTTCTGTTCATATTCATTAGCCTCCGTTCAAATAACTGCTATTCCATTTTAAACAAAAAACTGTCTTACGCCAAAGAAATTGAAACTGAGCGTTGTGTCCGGTACGATGGAGGAAAGAAAAGGAGTGATGATAATGGAGAAGTTGGAAGGAATGCCAGCACCGGAATTTCAATTGCCTGATGAAAAAGGGGAGCTCGTGTCATTACAAGACTTTGCTGGAGAAAAGTACGTCGTTCTCTATTTTTATCCAAAGGATGCCACGCCTGGCTGTACGACGCAAGCTTGTGATTTCCGAGATGCCCATACGGATTTCAGCAAATTGAATGCCGTGATTTTAGGGGTTAGCCCAGATAGCGGTGCATCTCATGAAAAGTTCATTGCAAAACAAGGACTGCCGTTTTCATTGCTTGTCGATGCAGACCATGCTGTCGCGGAGAAATATGGCGTTTGGAAACTGAAAAAGAATTTCGGTAAAGAATATATGGGAATTGAACGTTCTACGTTCTTGATCGATCCAACAGGCACAGTAGTAAAGGAATGGCGAAAGGTATCTGTAAAAGGACATATACAAGAAGTTTTAACTTCGCTTGAGCAGTTAATCAACAAGTAAAACTAGGGGGAATCTGGTTGAAGGCTGTATTTACTTTCAAAATAAAAGATACGCAATATGAAGAGTTGATAAAGCAATTTCCCGATGTGACATTTAGCATCTCTCCTTCAATTAAGGAAGCAGAAGTGGAACATGCAAATATTATCGTGACATATGGGGAAGATATCGATGAGACCATATTGGACAAGGCAACTGCTTTGGAATGGATCATGGTATCTTCTGCGGGAGTAGAAAAAATGCCTTTGTCTGAAATAGCGAAGCGGAACATTGTGGTGAGCAACGTCAAAGGAATCCATAAGACGCCAATGGCAGAGTCGGTGCTGGCACATATTTTAGGGCTATGCCGTTCTTTACCGGCCATTTATGAAAATCAAAAGCGAAAGGAATGGAATAAGAAAGTCCATTCTGTTGAGTTAAATGGTTCCACTGCGATGATTATCGGACCGGGTGCCATTGGGTCAGAAATAGGGCGCCTGCTGAAGGCGTTCGGAGTTAAAACGATTGGGTGCAACCGTTCCGGGAAACCGGTCGAATCGATGGATGAAATTGTTGAATTCAGCAGGTTAGAAGAAGCGCTGCCGGAAGCTGATTTTGTCATATCGGTATTGCCAAGTACGCCTGAAACGAAAGGTATATTGACGGCAAGGCATTTTGATGCGATGAAATCTACTGCTGTTTTCATGAATTTTGGGCGTGGAGATCTTGTTAAGGAAAAAGATATCTTGGAAGCCTTACAGTCCGGAAAAATCGGACATGCTGTGCTTGATGTTTTTGAAGAGGAGCCTCTGCCACAAGATAGCGGATTGTGGGAGTTGTCCAATGTAACCATCTCTCCTCATATTTCAAGCCATTCAAGGAATTACGTTCCGAGAGCCCTTGAGATTTTCAAGGAGAATTTAGTAAAGTGGCAATCAGGAGACAGGCAGCTAATCAATTTATTGGATCCTGAGCAAGGTTATTGATAATAGAAGGATTTGACATGATACTTCGCTCAGCAGATTTGTTGACAGCAGGCACCTCTTTTCAGTAAACTGATTATAATAATTATAAAGAGATAATCTTTTTGGATTGGGGTGTTAGCGATGTCTGAAGTCGCATTGAAAGACGCGCTGGTCACATTAAAAGAAAGTGGAGTACGTATTACACCACAACGGCATGCGATATTAGAATTCCTAATCTCTTCGGAGTCACATCCAACAGCTGATGAAATATATAAAGCATTAGAACATGACTTTCCTAATATGAGTGTAGCAACGGTTTACAACAATCTCCGTGTTTTCCGAAATGCAGGGCTTGTAAAAGAACTTACTTATGGTGATTCGTCCAGCCGATTCGATTTCGTGACACATGATCATTATCATATTATTTGTGATCAATGCGGCACGATTGTCGATTTTCACCACCCGGGACTGGAAGAAGTGGAACACCTGGCATCACACGTAACGGGATTCAAAGTCAATTCACATCGCTTGGAAGTATACGGAACATGCCCGAAATGTGCGAAGAACGCAGCTGCGAATTAAGAGCAGGCTACTGCAACTGCTCAACTTGCATCAGAATAGAAAAATCCGGACCGCCAAACTAGGCGAACCGGATTTTTTTATTCTGATTCTTTTTTACGTGAGGGACGATTATAAGATTCGTCAAATTCCTTGCCTTCTAAAGCGGGATCTAGTGTCAACGGTTCCCTGCAATGACCGCACATATCAACACGGCCTAACATTTTGGTCTGTTTACCGCAATTCGGACAAACAATTTGAACGGCTCGAGTCGAGAGGGTGCCAATCCAAGCGTACACAATCGTACTCGCGAGAATGGCCAGCATACCAATCACCATGAAAATCAACATAATGAGCTGATGGTTTTTAAAGAAGATACCAAAATACATGATGACAAAGCCGATGAAAACGAGAGAAAGTGCGAAAGAACGGATCCTGTTTATTTTATTTTTGTACGGTTTCAATGAATAATCCTCCTAAAGGGCGATACTGTTGCCGGGTAGTGAAATTCAAATAATACCATAATGCTTCTAAACTAATATATCATAAATTCTATGTAATTCACGTAATGCGTTTTTAGCGAAGAGCTATTATAATTGTCTCCATGGCTGAAATAGGTGAAGAAGGATTATGATGAATTGATGTCGAAAGTGAATAAACAGGGAGGGGTTAGGATGGAGCAGATTTTAAGACCGATCTATCAAGAACGGGCGAGTTCGCCAGAAACCTTGGGAGTCATCCTGTTGGAAAAACGTACAGATGGTGACCCGGTAACAGACACATTTGATGAGATATTACTTATTATCACTTCGAACAATGAGATACCGATATATACGAAACATTACACAGATGGCAATGGTAATGCTGCCATGCATGTAATAAGTGAAAAGCAACTTCGAAAATGGTTGTTGCTAGGCACGAAAAGAAAAGTAGTGGACTGGCTTTTTTACGGCAAAATCTACTTTGATCGAAACGAATTTGTGGAGAAGCTCAAGGAAGAGTTAAAAGAGTATCCTTTCCATGGCAGAAGAGTGAAGATGGGGATTGAACTGTCTAAGTTGGTCAGATCCTATATGGAAGGTAAATCGTTTTTTGAGCGGAAGGACTATATGGACTCCTATCATCATGCGGTACAATCTCTCCATCATTTAGCGAGATTGGCGATTATCGAGTCTGGCTTATCACCAGAAGTGACAGTGTGGTCGCAAGTGAAGAAATTAGATCCTGCCATTTATAAATTATATGAAGAACTTATTCTAAGCGAGGAACCAATTGAGAAGCGATTGGAATTAATGTTCCTGGCCAGCGAGTTTTTCATTCATAATAGAACATTGGATGGAGCGAGGCATATCCTGGATATCATGTCGGCTAAAAGAAGCTGGACGATTCAAGAGCTTCATGAACATGAGGAACTACGGATGTACTCCATCAACCTAGAAGTATTAATTGAGTTTTTGGTTGAGAAAGGATTAATCGAGATAGTTAAATCTGAGTCTAAAAATGAATTCGTATTTCACCGGGATTACAGCGCAACCCTTTCCCAGTAAAGCGATCGGAACCTGTATGAAGTCGCCGCTTGCTAAATCAAGTGGCGATGGAAAACGGTTTTGAAAAGTTTTTTTGGATTTCGTGTTGACACTTCTAGTTACCGCATGCTAATATAATATTCGTCGCTTGGGACAGCAACTTAGCAAGCTCGAAACAAGCGAAAAAACAAAATAAAAAAAGTGCTTGACTGAAAGAGGAAGCGATGGTAAATTAGAGAAGTCGCTTTTGAGAAAAGCACAGTGAACCTTGAAAACTGAACAGCAAAACGTCAACAATAAAGTCGGAACCCGACCCAGTCGGGAACACGACAAACACGAATCTTTGGATTCAAAATTGACATCATAAATGATGCCAGCAGAAATCGAGCTACTCGAATTTCTTCGGAGTTTCTTCTATTAAAGAAGTACTCGCTGGCGACCGAGATGTAGTGCAGTGCTAGGAGACGAACGAGCGAAGAAGGGAGCGTACTACGGTACGTGACCGACTGAGCGAGTGAAGTCGACAACGCAATGCGCTGCATATCGGTCGCCAGATTTATGGAGAGTTTGATCCTGGCTCAGGACGAACGCTGGCGGCGTGCCTAATACATGCAAGTCGAGCGGACA
>NZ_BQYK01000007.1:205929-225493 GCF_023168145.1 Sporosarcina sp. NCCP-2222 | reverse complement strand
CATTACTTCGGTAAGTAAGATCCCTCAAAGATGATGAGGTGGATAGGTTCGGGGTGGAAGCGTGGTGACACGTGGAGCTGACGAATACTAATCGATCGAGGACTTAACCTTATTTAAAAAGTGCACGGTTGACTTGATACTTAAACAATGTCTGTTTTATTCAGTTTTGAACGAACAAAACGTTCAGAAAAGTATTTTTTTAAAAAAAGTACTTGAAATTCTCGGCAGATTTGTTATAATAAATCTTGTCTTGTGAAAAGAGTCCAGTGATGATGGCGAAGAGGTCACACCCGTTCCCATCCCGAACACGGAAGTTAAGTTCTTCAGCGCCGATGGTAGTAGGGGGCTTCCCCCTGTGAGAGTAGGACGTCGCTGGGCTGTCAGTTCACTGACACATAATAGGCCATAGTAATATTATTCCGCAGTAGCTCAGTGGTAGAGCAATCGGCTGTTAACCGATCGGTCGTAGGTTCGAGTCCTACCTGCGGAGCCAAATGGAGAGCTGTCCGAGTGGCCGAAGGAGCACGATTGGAAATCGTGTATACGCTAACCGCGTATCAAGGGTTCAAATCCCTTGCTCTCCGCCAGATTTTATTCCTAATATCATATGGCCCCTTGGTCAAGCGGTTAAGACACCGCCCTTTCACGGCGGTAACACGGGTTCGAATCCCGTAGGGGTCACCATCTTATTACAACTCACATACAGTAATGTGAAGCTTATCGCAGCTCCCGTTAAAATTGGGAGAAGCGAGCAGAACAAGGAAGCGAATGGAACTTCGGTTAAAACCCGCGACATCCTGTCGCAACACCGAAGCCAGCACATCCTGTGCAAGTGCAGTAATGCGAAGCTTAACGCAATTTTAACCTGGAGGATTAGCTCAGCTGGGAGAGCACCTGCCTTACAAGCAGGGGGTCGGCGGTTCGAACCCGTCATCCTCCACCATATATACAAATAGTATTATCGCGGGGTGGAGCAGTGGTAGCTCGTCGGGCTCATAACCCGAAGGTCGCAGGTTCAAATCCTGCCCCCGCAACCAAAAGGTCCCGTGGTGTAGCGGTTAACATGCCTGCCTGTCACGCAGGAGATCGCCGGTTCGATCCCGGTCGGGACCGCCATTTATTTGTGGCTCAGTAGCTCAGTCGGTAGAGCAAAGGACTGAAAATCCTTGTGTCGGCGGTTCGATTCCGTCCTGAGCCACCATTTATATCATGCCGGTGTAGCTCAATTGGTAGAGCAACTGACTTGTAATCAGTAGGTTGAGGGTTCAAGTCCTTTCGCCGGCACCATGCTCTTGGTGGGGTAGCGAAGTGGCTAAACGCGGCGGACTGTAAATCCGCTCCCTCCGGGTTCGGCGGTTCGAATCCGTCCCCCACCACCATTTAAATAGGGGCATAGTTTAACGGTAGAATAGAGGTCTCCAAAACCTTTGGTGTGGGTTCGATTCCTACTGCCCCTGCCATTACTGTTTTAATTCAATATTATGGCGGTCGTGGCGAAGTGGTTAACGCATCGGATTGTGGTTCCGACATTCGGGGGTTCGATTCCCCTCGTCCGCCCCATCTATGCACAGTATTAAATAATGTCAATCCATTTTATTATGGCGGTCGTGGCGAAGTGGTTAACGCATCGGATTGTGGTTCCGACATTCGGGGGTTCGATTCCCCTCGTCCGCCCCATCAGTTTGGGGTATAGCCAAGCGGTAAGGCAACGGACTTTGACTCCGTCATTCGTTGGTTCGAATCCAGCTACCCCAGTTTCGCGGAAGTAGTTCAGTGGTAGAATACGACCTTGCCAAGGTCGGGGTCGCGGGTTCGAATCCCGTCTTCCGCTCCACTCATTCTACGGCGGCATAGCCAAGCGGTAAGGCACGGGTCTGCAACACCCTTACCACCGGTTCGATTCCGGTTGCCGCCTCCAAGTTTTATGACGCTGTTGCAAAACTTCATATGCCCGAGTGGTGGAATGGCAGACACGCCGCACTCAAAATGCGGTGCCGCGAGGCGTGCCGGTTCAAGTCCGGCCTCGGGTATCCACTAAAAAAGATACAACTTCGGTTGTATCTTTTTTTCAATCCTCTTTTTTATCTGTCTTCTTATCGATTCTTCGAATGCTCTGTAATGAATCCGCGTTTCGTTCGTCTACTTAATAGGAGGGGAGCCACGTGCCGGATACGATTGAAGAATGGTTTCATTTATATGAACGGGATCTGACCAGTTATCTCATTTACTTTACGGGAAGCTTTGATGTGGAGGATTATGTCCAGGAGACCTTCCTCATCGCCCTGCAAAAACAAGACTCTTTTCACAAGCGGTCTCATCCAAGGACTTGGCTTATTTCCATTGCCCGCCATCACGTCCTGGACACGTACCGACGTAAAAAGGTATGGGAACGGCTAATGCCCTTTTTATATTCTTCTCCACCTGTGCAGGCGTCCTTGGAGGCTGCCTTGATTGCCACAGATGATCAGCATCGACTGTACCTAGCCATCTCGAAGCTCTCCGCTCGTGATCGGGATGTAGTCATTCTACGAGGGATTCTGGAGCTGTCTGTCAGCGAGACGGCACAAGTCATGAACTGTGACACCAATCATGCTCGGGTGCTGTTTCATCGAGCTTTGGCCAAACTGAGAAAATCCTTGGAGGAGGTATCTTATGAAGAAGCCTAACGATGACTTGGAAGAGAAATTGAATCGCTTGCCTACTTTCACATTGCCCACCGAACAGAAGGCAAGGATTTTGCAATCTCTCCAATGTGATTCGCCAGAAAGGAAGAAGTATTCTTTCCGACCTTTCTTTGTTTGTGCAGCCTTGCTCTGCATTGCTTTTCTGTTATTTGTCCCGCTTCGAACAAATCTTTCCCTCACTGGCGATGGGCCATTGACAATTTCACCGGACAAAGAACTGGAACGGTTCCTTATGTCTCCTCGCCAACAGGAAGTACTAGGGATTGAAGGCCGTTTTGCGATGCTGGGTTCTATCAAGCCGTTTGTCGCCGAGGATTGGAGGAGAGGAGCGAAAATGATGTTGTTTTTCTGGGGGGAGCCAGCTCAACTTGTTGACAAGCCTTTCCGTTTGGAAGCTGTCCATTCCAACCAGACGATCACACTTGCTGAAGGCGTGTTAAGCGGCCCGCTAAACGATTCAGAAGACGCTCATATCCTGACAAGGTTTGCTCCGTTCCCTGAAGAAGGGCGTTGGCATGTCAAGGTATATGTGAATGATCAGGTCTTTGAGACGTTCGACTTGGAAGTACTGCCTCCATTTCCGAAAACAGAGCATTATACGCTAGAAGATTCTCCTGCTGAATTGGAGACAGGAAAAGAGGTAGACATCAGCATCGAACGGTTCGGAGAGAGTAAGAAGGTGATTCAAGTCGAACTTCAGAATAAAAAGGGTAAAGTGATTGATAAGCAGTGGTTCACAGAAGAAGGGGAATTTATTGATGCTAGAGAATCCGGAATTTTGCATACTTTTACAGGGAAACTGACATTTCCGAAAAAGGGCACTTGGATACTCGTCATTGATGGAGAGAAGACGCAGCCATTCAAAAATTGATTCAAAAAAACGCTCTCGCCTATGAAGGCTGGAGCGTTGTATTATGGATATTTCTTATACGGTTAGCTTGCTTATTCAGGGATGACGACAGACCTTTGTGCAGCGTGTAACACATGTGCTGTAGCGTCTCCACCACTAATTGAGGTAAACATGTTTGCAGCGGCGTTTGTCAATTTTCCAGCGTTCTCTAGATCGAGAGAAGGACGCAGGAACAGGACTTGCAAAGCGGATGTCGTTTCTTCGGTTACTGCAGTACGAATAGAATCTACGAACGGGCTGCCGAACGGACTATACTCATCTCGGAGGACTAATATGTTTTCTAACGCGTTAAAACGGCCGTTTAGCCCCTCGTATCCTGCCGCCTCATCACCTACTGTCAGTTTGACGTCACCTACTAGTTTCAGTCGATCATAGATGCCCGCAGGAATTTGATATTGCAGTGAGAAGAAATTGTTTAAATCGACAGCACTGTGATAGGGTGCTAAGTAATTCTGCTTTTTTATTCTTCGGTATAATGCTTCGACAGAAGGCCGGTATCGGCTCGGATCGGCTCCAAGTGCTTTCCAGACCGTTCTCCATTCATTGATTCCAGGAAAGTCGGCCAGCGGTTTGTCTTCTAAATCAAAAAATAACTGTTCCTGAAATAATTGCAGCCGTCCTTTTAACATTTGAGGCGATTCCGATACTGTTATTTTGTTATAATAGATAAGGCCGATTTTCAAATCGGGCATGGCATGAAACAATTTTTCATCCATTTCTAGTTTCAATGAAATCACCCTTGTCTTTTTGTTCAATCTTACCATAAGGGAGGCGAATCTGTATGAATGTCGCTCAGTTCCAACAAGAAATCCGTGACTATGCAAAGACAATAGGCATCGATAAAATCGGCTTTACCACCGCAGCGCCTTTCCGGGAATTGAAAAACCGGCTGAAACGGCAACAGGAGCTCGGCTACCAATCCGGTTTCGAAGAGAGTGATATCGAAAAACGTACGAATCCAGTTCTATTGTTGGATCAAGCAGAAAGTATCATTTCGATCGCCATTGCCTATCCATCCAAAATGGAAGATGCCCCAAAGGGAAGAAAAGGCGAAAGACGGGGAATCTTTTGCAGAGCTTCATGGGGAGTGGATTACCATGTCGTCCTGCGTGAAAAACTTGAGTTGCTCGAGACATATTTGAAAGAACGGATTTCCGGCGTTCAGTGTCGTTCCATGGTCGATACAGGAGAGCTTGTCGATCGGGCTGTTGCGGAACGGGCAGGCATCGGCTGGTCGGCTAAGAATTGCTCAATTATTACACCGGAGTTCGGCTCTTACGTCTATCTGGGCGAGATGATCACCAATATTCCATTTGCTCCAGACGAACCGATGGAAGACGAATGTGGCGACTGCACACTTTGCCTGGACGCTTGTCCAACCGGTGCCTTAATACAAGGAGGACAGCTGAATGCCCAGCGCTGTATAGCATTTTTAACCCAAACGAAGCAACCGATACCGGAAGAATTTAGAAGGAAAATCGGGAATCGGGTCTACGGCTGTGATACATGCCAAACGATTTGTCCGAAAAATAAAGGCAAATTTAATATGCATCAGGAAGCTTTCCAACCGGATCCCGAACTGTCAAAACCAATGCTTGAACCAATGCTTGCCTTATCAAATCGGGAGTTTAAAGAAACATACGGCCATATGTCCGGCTCCTGGAGAGGGAAGAACCCGATCCAGCGGAACGCGGTTATCGCATTAGCACATTTTAAAGAGGAATCAGCCGTTCCAACATTAGCGAAGTTATTGAAAACGGATGTGCGGCCGATGATCCGAGGTACCGCAGCGTGGGCGTTAGGGGAAATTGACTCCGCTGAAGGACGGCTTGCATTGGAACATGCTTTGGCGACGGAACAGGATCCCGAAGTTCTCACCGAGGTGAGACAAGCACTACAGATTACTTGAAAGAAGGGCTGGATTATGGCGATACATGTCGCTCTATTTGAACCGTTGATTCCCGCTAATACGGGTAATATCGCAAGAACATGCGCGGGAACCGGAGCAAAACTTCATCTGATCAAACCTCTCGGATTTTCAACAGATGATAAAATGTTGAAGCGGGCGGGGCTCGACTATTGGGAACACGTTGATATTACGTATCATGAAGGCATACATGAATTCTTTGCAGCTTATCCCGAAGGAGAATTTTATTTCATTACGAAATTCGGGAAGCAAACGTATTCTGACTACGATTTTACCGACAGCTCCAAGGATATCTTCTTTGTGTTCGGCAAAGAGACGACGGGGCTGCCGCCTGAAATCATTGAAGCGCATAGGGAGAATTGCTTGCGCATTCCGATGAATGGCAATATCCGCTCGTTGAACCTCTCGAATACGGCTGCCATCTTAATTTATGAAGCGCTTCGGCAGCAGTCATTTTTGGATTTGACATAAAGAAACGGGACAGCCAATTGGCATGTCCCGTTTTCTCATTGCATTATTTTTTTACTTTGCCTGGTTTGTCTTCATAGCCACCAGTTAAAATCGCAGATAGGAATGCGAAGCAAACGCCCATGATAAGGATAAGTTTCATCGGAAGTACCTCCTGTAAAAATCATTAGTCCTTCATTTAGTATACATGAATCTCATGTGAAATGAAATGAATGATGCCATTATTTGTGACAAGAAACGCAATAATTATGACATCAGTGAGGCAGGAATAGCAGTTGGTACGCGAACAACACAGCAAAGAAATATAATAGGAGCGGAACTTCCCGCCATTTGCCTTTAACAACTTTTAAGACTGGATACGTGATAAAGCCAAGCGCAATTCCAGTTGCGATGCTGGATGTCAAAGGCATCGTCAAAATGACAAGAAACGCAGGAAACGCTTCATCAAAAGAATCCCAGTCAATATGCTTCACAGCACCGATCATTAAGCTGCCGACAATAATCAAAGCGGGTGCTGTGATAGCTGCCACATTTGAAAGAGCACCGACGACCGGGCTAAAAAATGCGGCAATAATGAAGAAGATAGCGACTGTTAAAGTGGTAAGCCCCGTCCGTCCACCAACAGCTACTCCTGACGAGGATTCTACGTAAGCGGAAGTCGGGCTTGTCCCTACCATGGCGCCAGCAGTTGCAGCAATGGAGTCTGCCAGTAAAGCATGCCTTGCGCGGGGAAGCGATTTGCCTTTCATTAAACCTGCCTGCTTTGCGACCCCAATCATCGTACCTGTCGTATCAAACAGCGTCACAATTAAAAAGGCGAAAACAACGCCATATAAGCCATGGCTGATGACATCCCCAGCTGCTTGTATTGGATTCCAAACGAGAACACCTTCCGGAAGATGAGGCACTTTCCACGGAGCGCCTTCAAAATGCAGTTGTTTCGTAAAGAAGGCGACAATTCCAGTGGCAATCATGCCGATAAAAATGGCGCCATAGACGTTTAACGTCATCAGGATGACGGTTACAATCAATCCGAACAGCGTTAATAAAACTGGCGGTGAAGTCAAGTCACCGAGCCGGACAAGCGTCGACTCGTGAGAAGCGACAAGCCCGGAAAGGCGCAGGCCTAAAAATGCGATAAATAAGCCAATGCCTGCTGTAATTCCATGTTTCAAATTTTCCGGAATGGATTCGATCAGTTTCTCCCGGAATGAAGTGAGGGAGAGGATGACAAAGAGCAAACCCGCGACGAAAACGGCTGAAAATGCTGCTGTATAATCAAGGCTGCCGTCGGAACCAATGACGACCGATGCAAAATACGCGTTTAACCCCATGCCAGGAGCGATGGCAATTGGATAATTAGCGCATAATGCCATCCATAAAGTACCGATTACCGTTGCAATTATGGTCGCTAGGAACACCTGGTCAAAAGGCACACCAGCATCCGATAAAATAATTGGGTTGACGATGACGATATAAGCCATCGTTAAAAATGTTGTCATGCCTGCCAATAATTCAGTTTTAATCGATGTATTATTTTTTTCTAGTTGAAACAATGGTTGTACCCCTTTCAATAAAACACGAACATTTTTAATTCCTTAATACATAATATTCGTTTCTTTAGTTTTTTGCAATGACTAACCTAACAACAATAGGAAAATTAGAATGAAATCGGTACAATGGTACATAAAGAAGGAGGTTGCGGTATGGACTTAATTTATCAAGAGAAAATGACATTGGCAAATGGTGTGAAAATGCCTCAACTCGGATTGGGAGTTTACAAAATGACCGATCCAGATCAAACGCTGGCTGCGATATCCTATGCGCTTGAAATCGGGTATCGGGCGATCGACACGGCAGCGATTTATGAGAATGAAGAGGAAACAGGCGAAGCTATTACGTATTCTGGTATTCCAAGGGAGCAGTTATTCATTACCTCGAAAGTGTGGAATACCGATCAAGGCTATGATGAGACATTACGTGCGTTTGAAAAATCGTTAAAGAAGCTGCAGTTGGATTATTTAGATCTCTATTTAACCCATTGGCCCGTAGCAGGGAAATATCAGGATACGTATAAAGCAATTGAACGTTTGTATGAAGAGAAATTGATTCGCGCGACTGGGGTTTCCAATCATCATGTGCATCATTTAGAAGAAATCTTATCGACAGCGTCCATTCCTCCAATGGTCAATCAGGTTGAATTGCATCCCCATTTATCACAAGTTCCACTGCGCACTTTTTGCAAGCAACATGGCATCGAGGTCACTTCTTGGTCGCCGCTCGCCAGGGGGCGGATGTTAGCGGATGAAACATTAGGGGAAATCGGAAGAGTGCACGGTAAGACGCCGGCACAGGTCATCATCAGATGGCATTTACAAAATGGGTTGATTGCCATTCCGAAATCAGTGACGAAGGAACGAATAAAGGAAAATGCCAGTGTTGCGGACTTTGTACTCTCTTCGGAGGAGATGCAAAGGATTGATGGGTTAAATATAGATGCACGGACTGGAACGAATCCAGAAAAATACGATAAGGTTTAATTGGGTATTTATACCCTCTGACTTTTCTCATAATAAACCGATATATAACAGTAGAGAATAGACAGGGGGAATTAGGGTGTTCAGAAGCAAGAAGAGTGTGAGTCATGATGAAAGTTATTTAAAAGAGATTGAGCAGCTGAAAAATGATTTTAGACGCAAAGAGGAAGAGGAAGCGACCAGGCTGGATGAGTTGAAAAGTGAGCTGGAAGCAGCCGTTTCCCAGCATGAAAAAGTAAATGCACAACATAATGTGTTGGGTGAGGCCGTTGCGCAAATCGAAGAGAGATTTGAACGAGTCGAGGATCTTAGTGACAGCTCGGCTTCGAAATCAGAAGACCTGTATGAAAAGGGCCGTTCTCTGGAAGAAAAATCAAATCAAATGGTGACAGAGGCGTCAGAAGGGGCAAAGGAAGTCCACGGAACAGCGGGTGTCATTAACCAACTAGGCGTGCAAATTCAATCTTCTCAGCAGAACATGACCAACTTAAGCACTCGTTCTGTTGAAATTCAATCGATTGTCGGCGTCATTGAAGATATTGCCGCACAAACGAATTTATTGGCTTTGAACGCTTCCATCGAGGCGGCGCGTGCAGGGGAATCCGGCAAAGGGTTTGCGGTAGTTGCCCAAGAAGTGAGAAAGCTTGCCGAAAGCACATCCAATAGCACAGCGAATATCCAGACGCTGACGAACGCGCTTCGTGAAGAGATTGAACAAGCATTGCACGCGACACGTAAAAGTGCTGAACTGGTAGAGAAAGGCATGCAAGTCAGCTTGGAAACAGAAGCGAAAATTGAACGGATTTTGCATACGGTCGAGGACAGTCAAACAGACATTACAGCCGTGCAGGACATGATTGAAGAACAGAAGAAGCTATCGAACAGCGTGAAGCAGGAGCTTCTCGAAGCGAAACAATTATTTGCAGAAGCGCACGCATTAATCATGGAGCATATTGATGACGCGAAAGAAGTGGACATGCGTCTGGAGAATGGCATTAAGCAGCTTGCGTATAATTAATACAATAATAAAAGCCGGAGAAATGACTCTCCGGCTTTTTCTTATTCAACCGTCAGCGTTTCTTCCGTAATCGGATGGACAAAGGAAACTTTGACTGCAGTTAAACGATATTGTCCATCTACTGTCTCGGTGCCGCCGTATAAAGCGTCTCCTGTAATCGGATGGCCGATATGAGAAAAGTGGACACGAATCTGATGAGTTCGTCCTGTATCCAGTCTTGCTTCAATAATTGTCGAATTTTCAAGCCGCTCTAGAATGCGGAAGTGGGTCGTGGCAGATTGGCCGCCTGGTGATACCCTTCTCCGGGTTGGATGATGCCGGTCCCGTCCAATCGGGTACTTCAGCGATCCCCTCATACGGTTTAAGCGACCATCGACTTCCGCCTCGTACGTCCGGGTCACTTCGTTCTGTTCCATCATCCGGTCAAGCAGCCCTTTGGCAATGGGGTGTTTGGCAACGACGATTAATCCACCTGTCCCTTTATCAAGCCGCTGCACATGCTCGGCATAGGTTCCTCCACTGCGTTGAATATGTCCCATGACCTGATTCATGAAGGTTCCAGTGCCATCTGGATGATCTGGATGCGTTGCGATTCCGGCTGGTTTTCTTGCGACGAGAAGATGTTCGTCCTCCCAGACGATTTCAATTGATGCTGGATCCTCTGGAACATAAGTAGATTTAATATCTGGAAAAGTGAATGTAAGCATAGTCCCGCTTTCAAGCGGCTCTCTCCAGTCAGCGGGGACTCCAGACGAATCATAAACGCTTTTCGCCATCCGCATCTGGTGAACCGTTTTTTTGCCCACTACCCACTTATCTTGAAGCAATCTTTCAATGGTCAGCCCATCTTCTTTTAATTGATAATGAAATGTCGGACTAGCTATCATCATTTGCCCGTATATTCCTTAAGAAATTCTTCGATGGCTTTTTCAGGTTCTTCTGGCGGCAAACCAACAAGCCTGCCGACTTCTTTTCCGTTCTCATATTGAATGAGGGCCGGCCAGCTTTCAATTCCATATGGAGCCGATTCTTTTTCAAACTCAAGCAGATTGTATTGATAGACATGAATCCCTTTATCTTTTGCGATCGGCATTAGAATCGGTGTCATTTTCATGCAGTACGGGCACTCAGGAGAGAAGAAATAGGCAGTGACCGGATCTCCGGATTTGATTTTTTCCATCAGGGCATCCGGCAGGACGATGTTGCTGTAATTTTTATTGCCAAGCAAATTGATGGTGGATGGTTTCAGTTCCTTCGATCCATAAGGGTTGTCCTTTAATTTTTGTTTGTTCGATTGATTCGTCAAGACGACAATCAAAACAAAGATGGCGATAATGACACCGCCGATAATAAGCAGTTTTTTCATTTAGCCGAAACTCCTTTTGCCTGTTTCAGTAAGAAAAGGCTTGTAATTAAGATAAGTAAAAATGCAATGAACGCCATGAAGGGGATTGTAATAAATCCTAAATAATTGACGTATTGCCCTGTGCAAGGGACATTCCCGCAAGCGGGTGCGTAACTTTGGAAGAATGAGAGTTTTTGAATGCTGTAATGGTAAAGCGATGTACCTGCTCCGATAACTGAAAAGACGGCTGTCGTCAGAGCGATTCTGGCATTCTTCTGAACTAAAGCAACTCCAGATATGAGAACGAGCGGATACATGAGAATCCGCTGATACCAGCAGAGGGTACACGGTGTAAATCCTTTAATCTCTGAGTAATACAAGGACCCCAGCGTGGCAATCAATGAAACAGTGAAGATGAAAAGAAGCCCATTTTCCTGTCGTTTATCCAATATAACGAACCCCCTGTCTTGCAGACTTCTCTTTGATTATAGAGTGTCCCATCAGGACTGTAAATTATTCACTCTTATATGACTTGTTAGCAAGCAAGTTGGGTAAACAGATAGAAGAGGTGATAGTTGTGAGTGAACAATTTGATTTAACTTCATTTGAAATGAGCATGGTAATCAGACAAATGGAGTATGAGGACATTGCAAAAATACTAAGCATGCAATCTGTCTGTTTTCCAGGGATGGAGCCTTGGAAAAAAGAACAGCTGGAAAGCCATCTGGATGTTTTTCCGGAAGGGCAATTTGTGGCGGAACTCGATGGTGAAATCATCGGATCCTGCTCAAGCTTGATTGTCAACTTTGACGAATATGATGACCGCCATACATGGGACGATATTTCCGATGGGGGTTATATAACCAATCATAATCCGGAAGGGTACAATTTGTATGGCATCGAAGTGATGGTCCATCCGGATTACCGAAGAATGAAAGTCGGACAGCGTTTATATGAAGCGAGAAAAGAGCTTGTCCGCCAGATGAATTTAAAATCGATTATTATCGGCGGGAGAATCCCGAATTATCATAAATACGCAGCAGAATTGTCCCCACGCGAATATGTCGATGCAGTGAGCCGGCATAAAATATATGATCCGGTCCTCTCCTTTCAATTATTGAATGATTTTACGTTAATGAGGATCAATCCGAACTATTTACCGGATGATAAAGCTTCGAATAAATATGCGACATTGATGGAATGGAATAACGTCGATTACCGGGCGATGACGAAGCGGCATTTTAAAACGAGCTTCCCAGTGCGGATTTGCGTCGTTCAGTATTTGATGAGGAAGATCTCCTCGTTTGACGATCTAGCCAACCAATGTGAATATTTTGTCGATGTGGCTTCGGATGCCGGTTCCGATTTCGCTGTGTTTCCAGAGATTTTTACGACACAATTGATGTCTTTCTTAGATGAACGTTCTCCAAGCCAGGCGATCAGAAGGCTGACAGAATATACACCACAGTATATTGAACTGTTTACCAATTTGGCAGTCCGGTATAACGTAAACATTATTGGCGGTTCTCACTTTGTGGAGGAAGACGAAGAAATTTATAATGTGGCGTACTTATTCCGCCGGGACGGTTCGATTGAAAAGCAATACAAGCTCCATATTACGCCGAATGAGCGGAAATGGTGGGGAATCAGCCGGGGAGATTCGGTCCGCGTGTTTGATACCGACTGTGGAAAAATTGCGATTCAGGTTTGTTATGATATTGAATTCCCTGAACTCGCCCGCATCGCTACGGATAAGGGAGCGAAAATTATCTTTACTCCTTTTTGCACAGAAGATCGTCAGGGCTATTTGCGCGTTCGATACTGCGCCCAAGCACGTGCCGTTGAAAATCAGGTGTATACCGTCATTTCCGGTACGGTAGGCAATCTGCCCGAAACAGAAAATATGGACGTACAATACGCCCAGTCGGCGATATTTGCTCCGTCTGACTTTGAATTTGCAAGAGATGGAATTGTAGGTGAAACGCATGCCAATGTGGAAATGGTATTGATCGGCGATGTCGATCTTGAGATCTTGCGCCGCCAGCGGCAAAGCGGCACAGTCAAGCAATTGAAGGATCGCCGACCAGATATATACCGAGTTGAATATTTGCGCGACTGAAATAAAACATCTGTACACCTTCCACATGGATGGTGAATATGATATAGTGAAAGGAGAAAGGGAAAGGGAGGATACAGATGGTTGAGTCAGAAAAGATCACAATTAATATGAATGTCGTCGATTTGGGGAAAGTGGATCTGTTAGTGGAGCAAGGGTTTTATTCCAACAGGACTGATTTCATCCGAACGTCGATCCGAAACCAGCTCGCGACGCATGCGGCAGAAGTACAGGAAATTGTCGTCCGGAAATCATTTGTTGTTGGCGTCATGCGGTTGAGCCGCGAGGATTTAGTAGAGCATGCGGAGCATCACACGAAAATAGACATTAAAGTAGTCGGTCTATTGATTTTGGACAATGACATTGATGTGGATCTGGCACAACAGACGATCGCTTCCGTACAGGTGAATGGGGTATGGAAAGCGAGCGCGGAGCTGAAGGCGGCGTTGAGTTAGTTGGCATTTAAGTAATTGAAGAAAACATAACGAAAAAAGACCTGCAAATTGTTTGCTGATTTGCAGGTCTTTTTTTTGTTTGGAATAAATTTATCAGTTCTTAGAAAGTGATTGTGTCCGCCGGCGAACCACTCGTATACTTCAGCAACCGCTCGTATCCGTCGTCGAACCCCTCGTATATTTCTCTGACCGCTCATATCCGTCGCGGAACCCCTCGTATATTCCAGCCAGCGCTCGTATCCGTCGGCGAACCACTCGTATATTCTTTCAACCTCTCGTATCTACCGGCGAACCTTATATTCTAGCAACCGCTCGTATCCGTTGGCGAACCACTCGTATATTCTGGTGACCGCTCGTATCCGCCGTCGAACCACTCGTATACTCCAGCAACCGCTCGTATCCGTTGCCGAACCACTCGTATATCCTGGCAACCGCTCGTATCCGCCGCCGAACCACTCGTATATTCCAGCAATCGCTCGTATCCGCTAACTCCATACCAGCCTCCATAAACATTCCCCAAATACAAAGGACTGTCCAGAAAATCAGATTCCGCTGACTTTCTGGACAGTCCTTAGGTTTCGTTATCTCTTTTTATGAGTTGCTTTCTTTTGTGTCTTTCGTTCTTTCGCTTCGGATTGCTTTAATTTTCTTTCGAGGAAGGCGAGTTCTTTTTGTAATTTTAAATAGCTGTCATAGCGCTCAGCGGGTAATATACCCTCGGCAATGGCGGTTTGTACGGCGCAGCCGGGTTCCTTTTTATGCTGGCAGTCGCTGAATTTGCAGGAATGGGCGAGTTGGTCGATGTCTTGGAAGCTAGTGTCCAAGCTGTCGCCTTGATCCCAAAGCTGAAATTCACGCATTCCTGGTGTGTCAATGAGGATGCCTCCGCTCGGCAGAAGCAACATTTCCCGGTGGGTAGTGGTGTGCCTTCCTTTGGCATCGTCTTCTCGGATGTCTTGAATCTCCATCTTGCCGTCTTCTAATAATGCATTAGTCAGGGAGGATTTGCCGACGCCTGACGAGCCGAGCAGGGCAGCGGTTTTTCCGTTTTGCAAAATGGCTTGCACTTCGTCAAGTCCTTCTCTTGTATGATTGCTGACTGTGATAATATCTGTTCCGGGAGCAATCCATTGTGCTTTTTCAATAAAAACATCTGGCTCAGCGCATAGGTCTTTCTTGGTCAAGAGGATCACCGGTAGCGCTCCGGAATCGTATGAAGCAATCAAGTAACGCTCCAGCCGTCTTTCATTGAAATCTTGGTTCAGTGACATGACGAGGAATACGATATCGACATTGGTCGCAATGATCTGTTCTGTTATAGTCATGCCAGCCGACTTTCTTGAAAACAGTGAAGTTCTGGGGAGGAGGGAGTGGATAATTCCCCGTTGCTCACCTGGCATCTTTTCGACCGCCACCCAATCACCGACTGCGGGGAAGTCCCTTCGCTCGCTCGCCATATGCTCCATCGTGCCGGAACAGACGGATAGCCATTCGCCTTCTTCCGTGATGACGCGGTACATCCGTTTATGTTCAAGTGTTACTCGTCCGGGTAATGATTTCTGTTTCATTCCTTCGGGTAATGCAGACCAGTCCTGCTCCCGTAATTCTGTCCAACCTAGCTGTTGTAAGTTTGTCATTCAAAAGCCTCCTGTTTTGTGCAAATCAAAAAAACCGTGGGTCCAGGATCGGACACCACGGCTTTCACGCGCAAAACAGAATAGACATATCGATCAGTGCGATAGGTCAGGTGAAAGCATGGGTCCGATCCACATTACAAATAAGTTAGTGTAAGTAGTCATCTTTTTCATATGTCTTCACCCTCCTTCTATCAGTTGAACTAACAATAGCAAAAATATCCACAACCGTCAATATGGTGAAATAAAAAAAAACGGCAAAATGCCGTTTTTTATGATTCATAGGATAAATCAGATGTCTCGTTCACTTCTTCTTTTTCGTGTTTGATAGCTTCCAAGTAAAGAATATGATGGCCTTCCACATCTTTCACGGTGAATTCATAGCCTTGTTCAATGATCTTTTCACCTGGAACTGCTTCAAAACGTTGGGACATGAACCAGCCGCCGATCGTATCGATATCTTCTTCGATAATATGGGTGCCGAGTACGTCGTTCACATTTTCGATCAGCATTTTCGCATCGAAAATATAGTGGTCTTTATTAATCATTTGGACTTCCGGTATTTCATCCATATCAAATTCATCTTGTATTTCTCCGACGATCTCTTCGAGTATATCTTCTATCGTTACGAGACCGGATGTTCCACCATACTCATCCATTAACACAGCCATGTGAATTCGTTCCCGTTGAATCTTCAGCAAGAGATCGCCGATGGACATTGTTTCAATGACACGGATGATCGGTTGCATATATTCAATAACCGGCTGTTTACCGGTCGTCGGGTCTTTAATGTAGGCGGTCAACAGATTCTTCATATTGATGAGACCGATAACATGGTCTTTATCTCCGTCTGTTACTGGATAGCGTGTATACTGTTCCACACCGATCATTTCAAACACGTCTTGTAACGTCATATCTTTTTCGATGGTCATCATTTCAGTCCGCGGCACCATGATTTCGCGTGCGACGCGGTCGTCGAATTCAAAGATGTTATTAACGAATTTGTATTCGGCAGGATTAATTTCTCCGCCTTTCAGACTGTCGGACAGGATCATGCGGAGTTCGTCCTCGGAGTGGACTACTTCTGACTCGGATACTGTTTTGTAGCCTAGCATATGTGCGATTCCTCTTGCAGCGCCATTCATTCCTTTAATAATCGGATACATAACATTATGGAAAATGATCAATGGTCGTGAAAAGGATAGTGTAATAGCTTCGGCACGCTGTATGGCAATAGTTTTCGGAGCCAACTCACCGACTACGACATGTAAAAATGTCACGATTGTGAATGCAATTGCAAAAGAAAGGAATGTTGTCACATTCGGTGTCAAGTCAAAATGGGAAAAAACTGGGTTTAAAAGCAGCTTGACTGTCGGTTCGCCTAACATACCGAGTCCTAATGCTGTGATGGTAATCCCCAGCTGGCAGGCAGACAAATATTCATCCAAGTTGCTGACCACTTTTTTCGCGATCAAGGCTTTGCGGTTTCCTTCTGCGACAAGCTGATTAATGCGTGTTGTCCGTACTTTCACTATTGCAAATTCACTCGCAACAAAGAATGCGGTGAGAGCGATCAAGGCAGCAAATGCTGCCAATCGTATGGCAATGTCCAAATAAGTTTACTTTGTTCCGCGCCCGAATGAGGGGTAGAACAAAGTACACACCTCCTGTATAGGTAAAATAGTTAGTTAAGATTATGATAAATTATTTACAAGAAAAAAACAAATGATTTTACCCGATTCAGGTATACTGGATGGAAGAGTGAAAGGGGGAAAGATTTCGAATGAGGACATCAAGGTATTGGGAGATCTTAAAGGCTTCCACTAAGCTTGGGCTAACGTCATTTGGCGGACCGGCTGCTCATATCGGATATTTCCGGGATGAATATGTAAAAAGGAAAAAATGGCTGGACGATAAGATGTATGCCGATCTCGTTGCGCTTTGCCAATTTTTGCCCGGACCGGCAAGCTCACAGGTTGGGATTGCTATCGGTCTCATGCGAGGAGGATTGTTTGGCGGCCTATTATCATGGATAGGATTCACTTTGCCATCGGTTCTTTTGTTGATGGCATTTGCATATCTCATGTCCAATGCGACGTTTGATATTGGTTGGTTAAAAGGATTAAAAATTGTTGCGGTTGCCGTTGTCGCGCATGCGCTGCTCGGGATGGGCAAAACGTTGACACCGGATCGACAACGGATCACCATTGCCGTGCTGGCGGCCGTAACTACATTATTAATGCCAACTGCATTCGGGCAAATCATGATTATTGTGCTTGCAGGAGTGCTGGGATTTTATTTATATAGGAAAGAAAAGACCGATGCAGTGGCAGATTTGACTCTTTCCTTTGGGAAACGGATTGGCATGGCGGCATGGATTGTATTTTTCGGTCTGTTGATCGCTTTGCCGCTGCTGCGTCCGTTATCGAATCATTCATTAGTAGCTATTTTCGATATTTTTTATCGGGTCGGTTCCATTGTATTCGGCGGAGGGCATGTCGTTTTACCGATGCTAGAAAGAGAGATAGTTCCGGGAGGCTGGATGGATGCCGAGACATTCATCGCAGGATATGGGGCCGCGCAGGCAGTGCCAGGCCCACTATTCACCTTATCCGGCTACTTGGGGCAATATATGGATGGACCTGTCGGAGCACTCGTAGCAGTTTCGGCTATGTTTCTGCCTTCCATTTTGCTTGTCATAGGAGCTCTTCCTTTTTGGTCAGCCGTTCGTTCGAAGCCGGGCATCCAGGCGGCATTAAAAGGAGTAAACGCGGCAGTCGTCGGCATCTTGCTGGCAGCTCTATACAATCCAGTATTTACAAGCTCCATACATAAGCCAGTCGATTTTGCCATTGCACTAATTGCGTTTGCACTGCTCGTTTATTATAAGCTGTCTCCATGGATTGTCGTCATTGTCACAACAATCTTAGGCGCAGCAGCATTTTCCCTATTTGGCTGAATGAATGGCAGGTTTTCATCATAGGATAGGACGGTCAAAAAAAACCAGGAGCGCTTTTCGCTCCTGGTGCATATGTTACATTGCCGTGGGGTTGTATGACGTCAAGGGGAATGGCGCCAACTTATCTTGCTAGTAACAGTATAATCAGAAATGTTGCAAACTATTCGCTGCAATCGGGAGACCTTTTTGGCCTTGCTCTATCAATACCCGGTGTGAGCGTAGCTGAAACTAGGCAGGGCATAGTCCGAAGAACATGAAAAATAGGAAATTAGTGTCCAACTTTTTCCGAGATTTTATTGACAAATGTAAATTGAACATGTAATGTAGAATTATTCGAAAATCGAAATAGTGAGGGAGGCGCGGAAAATGAAAACTTTGAAAACTGGATTTCAACTTCAACAATATCATATTCCGTGCCGGCCAACTCGTTGAATTATAACTAATCATATTTGGACGGCAAACAGCCGTTCCTTTTTTGAGCACACGCTTATTGTAGGAGGCGTGTGCTTTTTTGTCTTTCTAAATATGGAAATTGGGTGTTTTCACGCGATGCGTGTGACATATAAAAATACGAAGGAAAGGAGTGCTGGTGATGACTTTCATCAAACAGCAACGGAAATTATTAAAAAAGGAATCTCTTGAAAGTGGATAGTTACGAATCAAGGAAGAGGTAGATACGTATGTTTTCGGTTTTATTTAAATTAAAGTGGTTTTTCAAGGAGAATCGCAAGCGGTATACGATTGCGCTTGTTCTCCTAATGATTGCGAATGTGCTCGTCATCTTGCCGCCGTGGATTATCGGCCAGGCAATCGATGCCATCCACACACAGACGATGACGACTCATCTGTTGGCTTTGTTCATCGGCGGGATGTTGTTGATCATGCTCGTATCTTATGTTGGTAACTTTGTCTGGCAGTACCAGCTGTTTGGCGGAGCCTATGTCATTGAGCGGCAATTGCGGACTCGATTAATGCGCCATTTCTTAAAGATGACCCCAACATTTTATGAAAAGAATAAAACGGGTGATTTAATGGCCCGTTCTACAAATGATTTGCGTGCCATTTCTGAAACAGCCGGCTTTGGCATTATGACGCTGATCGATTCGACTGCCTATCTAGGCACATTGATTATTACAATGGGATTCATTATCTCGTGGAAACTGACACTCGTGGCCATCTTGCCGTTGCCGATTTTGGCATATAGTTTGCAAGTTCTTGGCAAGAAAATTCACGAACGGTATATGGTCGCGCAAGATGCATTCGGAGATTTGAATGACAATGTCCTCGAGGCGGTCGCAGGTGTCCGTGTTGTTCGTGCCTATGTGCAAGAACGTGCGACGGAACAACGATTTGCGGATATGACAGAGGATGTCTATAAAAAAAATATGCATGTAGAAAAGATTGACGCGCTCTTCATGCCGTTTTCCAAAACATTTACAGCATTGACGTATATGATCGGGCTTGGTTATGGAGCTTATCTTGTATCGACTGGAGAGATTACGCTCGGAAAG
>NZ_BQYK01000007.1:201579-205812 GCF_023168145.1 Sporosarcina sp. NCCP-2222 | reverse complement strand
ATATGAAGAAGACGTGAAAGATCCTGACAAGCATATTGATGTAGAGAAACCGGAAAGCGTTGGATTCTCAGATGTCAGCTTCCAATATCCGATGTCGAGCGCTGTGAACCTCGATCATATTGAATTGCGGCTCGAACGTGGTCAGACTCTCGGGATTGTCGGGAAGACAGGAAGCGGGAAAACGACCTTCGTTAAACAGCTCCTCCGTGAATATCCTGCAGGCGAAGGGGATATCGCATTCTCAGATGTTTCTCTTCATTCATTGAGGAAAGACCAAGTGCGTGACTGGATCGGCTATGTTCCACAAGATCATGTGCTGTTCTCGCGTTCTGTTCGCGAAAACATCTTGTTCGGCCGTCCGGAGGCGACTGAGGCGGATATCGCAGAAGCCATTCGACTTTCACACTTTGAAAAGGATTTGCAAATGCTTCCGGCTGGTCTTGAAACGCTCGTCGGTGAAAAAGGAGTTGCCTTGTCAGGCGGACAAAAACAACGGATTTCCATTGCCCGGGCGCTCGTGAAAAATCCGGAAATTCTCATTTTAGATGACTCACTTTCCGCAGTTGATGCGAAAACCGAAGCGAAAATCATTGAGAATATCCAGACGGAACGGGAAGGCAAGACGACCATTATTACAACGCATCGCCTTTCCGCCATTGAACATGCGGACTGGATCATCGTCCTGGACGATGGCAAAGTCGTTGAAGAAGGAACACATGAAGACTTGCTTGCGATGAATGGATGGTACAAAGAGCAATTCGACCGCCAGCAGATCGGGGAGGTTGAATAAGATGGGTACAGGAAAACGTTTATTGCATTATGCATTGTTTTATAAAAAGCTTCTGATTACAGGATTAGTGTTGCTGGCGTTTGCCGTTGGAGCTGACTTGATGGGTCCATTGATTGCGAAAAAGATCATCGATGACCATATTGCCACATCAGTGGATCAGTCAATCAATTTCACGCCAATCGCCAAACTGCTTGCCGTCTTCTTTGGATTGGCAGTCGTGACAGCTGTATTGCGTTATTTCCAATACTTGCTGCTGCAGCAGGCGGCAAACCGCATTATTCAAAAATTGCGGAATGAGCTGTATGCTCACATCCAAAGGCTTCCGATCCGGTACTTCGATAATTTGCCGGCAGGGAAGGTAGTCGCGAGGATCACAAACGATACGGAAGCAATCCGTAACTTGTATGTGACAGTTGTCTCACAATTCGCAATCAGCGGCATGTATATGCTCGGTATTTTCATTGCACTCTTCTACTTGGATCCGAAGATGGGGGCGATCACCCTTTTCGTCTTGCCTGTCCTGTATATTTGGATGAAGGCCTATCGTAAATTTGCATCCAAAGTGAACCATATTATCCGAAGCAAGAACAGTGAAATGAACGCGATGATCAATGAATCCATTAATGGAATGACAATTATCCAGGCATTCCGCAGGGAAAAGCAGATGGATTCGGAGTTCAATGCAATCAATGACGAGCATTATACGTACCAAAGCAAGCTTTTGAAAGTGGAGGCGGCAACGTCCCATAACTTGGTTGATATTATCCGCTCACTCGCTTTCGTGTTCCTTATCTGGTATTTCGGCGGAGCTTCATTAAATGCTGAAAGCGTTGTGTCTGTCGGTTTGCTGTATGCGTTCGTTGATTATATTACGCGTTTATTCAACCCAATTACAGGTATCGTCAACCAGTTTGCCCGGTTGGAACAGTCGCTTGTTGCAGCAGACCGTGTCTTTGATTTGATGGATCGCAACGGGGAGCCGGTCAGTGATGAAAAGATCGCCCGGTACCGTGGAAACGTCCGGTTTGAAGATGTTTGGTTTGCGTATAAAGAAGAGGAATATGTGCTTAAGAATATTTCATTCGAAGCGAAACAAGGGGAGACGGTGGCGCTGGTCGGCCATACCGGTTCAGGAAAAAGTTCGATTATGAACTTGCTCTTCCGCTTCTATGATGTATCGAAAGGTCGCATTACCATAGATGGAAAGGATATTGGCCAGATTCCGCGCCAGACGATCCGTGACCATATGGGAATCGTTCTGCAAGATCCGTATTTATTCAGCGGAACGGTCGAATCAAACATCAGTCTCGGGGATGCACGCATTTCCCGGGAAAAGGTCCAGCAATCTCTTGATGCGGTTGGCGGCGAACGGGTGCTGAAGCACTTGCCGGGTGGCATCGATGAGCCGGTTGTCGAAAAGGGAAGTACACTTTCTTCAGGACAACGGCAATTGATTTCATTCGCACGTGCACTAGCGTTCGATCCGGCTATTCTCATTCTGGATGAAGCGACTTCAAATATTGATACAGAAACAGAAGAAATTATCCAGCATGCGATGGATGTGCTGAAAAAAGGACGTACGACATTCATTATCGCTCACCGGTTATCTACAATTAAAAACGCGGATCGGATTCTCGTCTTGGACCGCGGAGAAATTGTGGAGCAGGGCACGCATGATGAATTGCTTGCACTTGGAGGCCAGTATGCGCAAATGTATAAACTGCAGGCGGGTAATGGCTCGAAGGTAGGATAAAATGGAAGGAGGCTCGATATCGGGCCTCCTTTTTGCGTGCAATTGGCCGAGGGAAGGCAGGCGAGGGAAGGTGTTGCAACAGGTTTATTAACCTGAACAGTTTATGTCTGATAAATCTCCAATTCTACTTGCGAAACTATTCAGTAACACGTATATTTAGATTATCGAAATAGTGTGCTAGGAAAGTTGGAAACGAAAATGAGATGGATGTCGGACTGGAAACGGAATTTCTTATCGTTTAATCGGAACGTCCGGTTTTTTATGTTAGGCAATATACTCCTCCAAATTGGGATGGGTGTTTTTATGGTGATGTACAATTTATACATCCGTGAGCTTGGCATGCCGGAGACGGTCAACGGAAAGGTCATTTCCATGACGGCTACGGCTTCTGCCATCATGCTCATTCCAGCAGGATTCTTAAGCGATAAAATCGGAAGGAAATGGCTGATAGTCGGAGGAGCCGTCTTAACAGCTTCTACCTTGTTTTTCAGAGGCGCGGCGGTGACAGAAGCCCCGATTATTACGGCAGCCTTTCTGACGGGGCTTTTCATGGCGTTCGTCCAAGTATCTGGGATTCCGTTTTTAGCGGAGAATTCTTCTCCCTCCGAGCGAGTCCACCTGTTCAGCGTCAACTTTGCCTTTATTACCATTGCTAATGTTCTCGGCAGCCTATTTGGCGGAATTATTGCCGATGCCTTGGAGAGCATCTTGAAAATGAGCACCGTGGATTCCATCCGTTATTCACTTTATATTGGAGCAGCCATTTTTACGGCGGGTCTCATTCCTTTCTTTCAATTGAAGGAGAAGCGAAAGGAACATGCTGAGCAGAAGAGTGAAAGAGTGTCTAAACAGCAGCAAGCGGATGACAGCTTAAAGCGTAATTTAATTGTTATTTTCCACTTCTCGTTCGCGGGTTTATTGATCGGTTTTGGTTCAGGCCTGGTTGTTCCGTATTTGAACCTTTATTTTGCGAATCGGTTTGGCGCCAGCAATTCCTATATTGGCCTGGTGCTGTCGTTGGGCTCTGCGATGACAGCTGTGGCGGCGATGATCGGTCCTGCCTTGTCCAGAAGGATGGGGAAGGTGAAAGCTCTGATTCTCTTTCAGATGCTGTCCATTCCATTTTTGATTTTAACGGCCTATACGACTTCCTTATGGCTCGCGTCGCTTGGCTTTTTAATGCGTCAGGCGTTAATGAATGCGGGCAATCCGATTCAAAGCGCGGTAGCGATGGAAGTGGTATCAGATAAATATAAGGGGCTTGCCAATTCGACAAACCAGATGGTCTTTAATCTAGGGTGGGCGACAATGGGGCCGATTGCAACGGGGCTCGTCGTATCGCAAGGAACATATTGGGGATATGCCTATGCCTTCACGATCACAGCCGTGCTTTATGTCATTTCATCCATTTATTACTATTTCATTTTTGGCCGCAGGAAATTGGTAGATGAATAAATTATTATTACCCGCAGACGAAACTTGTCTGCGGCTTTTTTTATGGGGAAGATTGGGTGTTGAAATTAATGACGTGGGAGGATTTAATGCTCGGATAGACACCCTTTATGCGCGGATACGGTTGGCGAATGCGCGGGTACACACCGTTAATGCGCGGTTACGCACCGTTTCGGCTCGGATACAGGAAGGGAATGCGCGGGTATGCACTGCTTATGCTCGGGTACGCCAGGTTAAT
>NZ_BQYK01000007.1:190647-201542 GCF_023168145.1 Sporosarcina sp. NCCP-2222 | reverse complement strand
CAGGGCACCCTTTGCGCGCCAGCATCAGTTAGTGGGGCTAGGAAAACCGCGAAAGTATACATGGGAATGCAAGTGCTACATCGCGAAGAATGCCGTTGACCAATCAAAGGATGGCACCAGTGCCAGATGACGTCAGTTGAGGAAAGGAGTCCATGAAGGAAGGGAAGCAGAGACTAGCTGTTATTTGTAGACACTCAAAAGGGTTGGAACTCAGTTCGATTCCAACCCTTTCGTCATTAAAAACGTTCAGGCTGCGTTTCCTTCCAAGCATTTTGCTCATTTGGAACGCGGCTTTTGTCTTCGAAGACATTTTCGGTTTTTTGGTCCTGGATTTTCAATTGCTCTTTTTCTTTCCGCAATTGTTCCGGTGATTTTTCTTTATCCATCCGTATCTCCTCCTCATCGGAAGGTAGTATATGTGGAATTAAATCTTTCATTCATAGACGTGAAACGTCATGAGCTCATGGATCATTTTTTTGACCGTCTCTTCTTCAGGTGGTGTGTCTCCGGTCCACCGGATTTCGCCGTCCGGCATATAATCTCCTGTATAGCGTTGTTGCTGATAGAAAAAAGAAAAAGTCCAGCCCGGCAGTGTGCCTTCTGTATACATTGGTTTATAGTTGAAATGCTGCAGCAATGAGATCGCTCCTTTCATATGGCAGCTTTCGCATGCATAGAGTGAAGAAATGAGAGCGAAAGGATGCTGCCGTGTTTGTGAATCAATTAAAGCAGGCCATTGAGGACGAATATCGGTCCTATTATTTTTACAAATTCATGTATGAGCAGACAAATAATCAATTATGGCGGGATTTCATTCAACATGCGTACGAAGATGAAAAAAGCCATTATGAGATGATGCAACAGCTCTATTATATGATGACCGGGACGTTTGTTCAAAATCCTAGAAAACCGGTTGCCTGCCATGATTTGAAAGAGTGCGCTAGGCGGGCGCTTGTGGATGAGCTGGATTCAGTTGAGCATTATAAGATTATGCTGCTGAGTATACCATTCCAGCAGGCATATAATCCAATTTTCATTGCGATGCATGATGAGATGGAGCATGCCATCCGTATGACGGCGATTTATAATGCGATGGGCGGATAAAAGAAGGGCTGTCTGAAGGTCAGTAGACATTCATGACAGCCCTTTTGACGTTATAATGTAAACTGCCTTACGAGACCATTTAGGTTTTCCGCTAGCTTGGCAAGCTGCTCGGAGCTCGCTGCGACTTCCTCCATGGAGCTGGACGTTTGCTGAACCGAAGCAGAAGTTTGTTCAACACCTGCCGCCGCCTCTTGTGAGACCGAAGCGATATCGTCCGCTGCCTGGTTCATTTGCTGGCTGTTTTCGGCAATCTCGTTCAAGTTGCCGGCAATAGTTGCAATGCCGGTTTCCATTTGATTGACTGCTTCATTGATCCGTTCAAATGTTTGAACGGTATTCTTCAATTGGTCCGAACCGGACTCCACTTCGCTATAACCGTCCTTTAAGGTGTTCGTGACCTGGCTCGTGTCATGCTGAATCCGAGATACAATAGATGAAATATCCGAGACAGACAGTGCCACTTGTTCGGCCAGTTTCCGCACTTCATCAGCAACAACCGAAAACCCACGGCCGGACTCGCCAGCCCGTGCCGCCTCAATAGCTGCATTCAGTGCAAGTAAATTAGTTTGCTCGGCAATATCTTTAATAGTAGAAACAAGCAATGAAATTTGAGCTGAATTGTCTTGCAATCTCTCCACTTTGTCAACGGAATCACGGACGATTTGGTTAATGCGCTCCATTTGATTCATAGACGAGTCCATGAGTCGATTCCCTTCGGAAGCCATGTCACTGACTTGGCGGGAATACCCTTGAATCCTCGCACCGCTTTCATCCGTTTCTTGCACTTTTTGATGGAAAGAAGCAGTTAAAGAAGCAAGATCCCCGGCATGTGAAGCCTGTCGCTCCGTACCTACTGCCAGTTCCTGCATTGTCATGGCAACTTGTGAAGATCCGGCCTTCACTTCATTAGCCGATATGGTCAACTCCTCGCTATGAGAAGCGACCGTGTTTGCCACCTCGTTGATCTGTTGAAGAATAGAATGCATCTTGGCGTTCATTTCATTCGTCGCTCCGATTAGCTGCCCGATCTCATCTCTTGAGTTTGTAATTAATGCTTCCTGGCTAATATCGCCATCTGCAATCGCACGCATGCGAGTCGTGACGGACTGAATCGGTTTGGAAATGAGACGTGCTGTCACCAATGCTGCAATGATGGCGAGAATCGTAATCGTAATGGACGTAATAACTCCAATGATGGAATTTGTTTTACTATGCTTGAGCATGTCTGCACCCATCGCTTTAATTTGATCCTCACGCTCTTTAGCCATTTGCTCATAGCCATCTTTGATTACTTTCAAGTCATTGCTTGAAATCATCATGTTGCGAAGGGCATTTTCTTTATTGCCCCGATCGTATTCATTAAATACTTCCTCTTTAATATATTCTCGCCATGTGACGGTTTGCTGGATAAGCGTGTCAAATTCTTCGCTGTCATCCAAAGAGCGGACAATGTCTTCATTTGTTTTTCCGAGTTCCGTATATTGATCAAACAAATCTAAATAGACACTTTGTCCAGTCAGCAAGTAGCCTTGTACGAACGAAATTCGTGAAGATAGAGTATTGGATAATACTTGATTGGCAATCAACAACTCGGTTTGCCGATCAATGATTTCTTCCATTTGCTTATTTTCATTTTTGTTTGTGTAGAAATTGAACGTGCTATACGAAGAAATCAATAAAATAACAATACCGAAACCGGCCAATATTTTCATAGCAACGCTCTTAAATGCAAAACGTTTCACAATGTATACACCTCTTATGGTTTGAATGAGTCATTAGTATCACATTTAGTATAGATACCATAGAGGATGATAGCATGCCTATCAAACTATGTAAAGTATAACCAGTTAGTATATTGGGCATATAAGGGATGATTACATACCTAGATTTCTAATGAAATAGTTTGGTGCTTCAAGCATTCGCGGCCCATACCATAGCATCTCGCCATCAATCAGAACGACATTAGCTCCAGGCGCCATGTTCCTGAATTCCTCGAGATGCTTCTCTTTAAAAGGATACGGCTCAGAAGCTAAAAAGATCGTATCCAACTGTGCTTTCTGAAAATCATCAGGGGTCACTGCTGGGTAACGGCCTTCTTTCTGTAGGAAGGGATTTTCAAATCCGAGCCGCTGCAATACATCTTGTATATACGTATCCTTTCCGACGACCATGTATGGCTTCTTCCAGATGACATAAGCGGCCCGCGCACCTGCTCGAGCCGACAATTTTTCAAATTCAAGCTGAATTTCTGCCACCAGTTTTTCTGCTTGAAGCCGGCGATCCGTCAAGTCGCCTATCGTTTCAATCATTTGCAATGCTTCCTGGACCGTCTGCACTTCCGCCACATAGACAGGCACATGCTGTTCCAGGAGCTCTGCCATCTCCTTCGTGTTTTCCTCTTTTTCTAAAATGACGAGATCTGGTGCTGCTTCCAGAATCGCCTCAAGCTTCAAGTCCTTTGTCCCGGCCACAGCGGGCACCGATTGGACACGATCTTCAGGATATTTGCAAAAACGTGTTCTGCCGACAATCTCTTGTTCCAATCCGAGAGCGAATAAAGTATCCGTAATCCCCGGACACAAGGAAATGATCCGTTTGGGTGGGTAATTAAAAGTAACGGGACGTCCAGTCCGGTCAATTATTTCTTTTTTCATCAAAAACACCTACTTATTAGTTTTCTGCAAAATGGAGTTTGGCCGCCTTCGCCACTTCCTCCGGAGCTTTCAAAGAAAGCGGTTCTCCGTGTAAATAATTGAAAACATTCATATCACTCGTCTTCAACATGCCAATCGTCATTCTTGGAACGAGGCGAATGTGGACCCGCTCGGCTTGGGAACCGGAGAGGGGAATGAACAGGCCTAGATTAAAACTGTTAATGCCGGCTTGTGTAAAATAAGCAAAGAATGCTGTTAGACTTTCCGCCAAGCTTTCATAATGTGCATCCGTCAAATCCTTTAAGGCGGCCGCACCGATTATGCCAATAAAGTCGGCATGGCTGAGCGGAGCAAAGGCATGAACCCACTCGATGGATCCTTTTGTGCCGAGCCAACGCTCTCCATTTCTTTTCTCCACAGCTGCCAATGATTCAAAAAAGCCCTCGCCTTCACGTTCGCTGAAGTTCCTGCAAGAGAGGGCAATCTTTGCCTGATAGTTTGTTGGATGTTCAGAAGCGAGCACATGGATGTGCGGGTGAATAATACTGCCTCCAGAGGGAGGGAGATAGTTCCAGTTGATGGAAGCGTATGTCGTTTTCGGATCAAACTCCGTGACTTTCTCGACATATTGGTGCGCGGTCATGAAAGCATCCTTTATAAGCGGCACTGTAAATTCATCCAGCTTCACATAATGCTGATCGCTCATCCGGACGACAGCATTATGCTTACTATAAGGGAAAAGATTCGGGAATGCGACGGCCTCCCCATGAATCAGACGCCCCCCGTCGAATAATTCATCCGGAAATCTAGGTGTTGAAACAAAAACATTCTCAGCACAAAACGGACACTTCTTGCCAGCAGTTGCAGCAGCTTCTTCAGTAAAATCAGCAGGAGTGAAAGGTGCTCCCGGATCAAAGATGATACGCGCTGTTTCTCCTGTCAGCGGATCGAACCGAACTTCTGTCTGACGATCAATTAGTTTGCCATCCTGCATCGGGTCATGGAAAGTAAAAAACTCTTCTTCTTTTCGAAATTGAATTGTCATCGTGCTCCTCCTTTGAGTATGTACAGCCGCGGGACAGCTGCAACATAGATATGTTAGAATTGTTGTATAATAGTTTACCAATAATTCTTGAAATAGTCACTGTGATGTGATGCTGAATATAGCTAGGATTGGGGGGAGAATATGCTGCGCTATAAGAAGTTATTCGGCTTATGTGTCTTACTTGTTGCGCTTTCTGCTTTAATTATTCCACAGCCCGGATATCGCTTCGGCTGGCCGCTTCGCTGGGTTGAATACTATGGAAAAGAACCGATTGCCGTATCGGCTGACTTGTTTAAACCGGGTAACTTACAACATCTGTTTTTTGATTTATGGAATTTAGTCTTGGGTGCATTGCTTCTATACTTTACTCTCATACTTTTGCATAAATTGCTTTCAAGAATGATGGGAAAAACAGACGGGAGAATCCAGGGATGATTGAATCAGCGACATTTTATACAAATAAATTAAAAGCATTGAAACGGTTTTACGTAGATTTACTGGAGCTGGACGTAGTCGAGCAGTCAGAAGGGCAGATGACATTTCGGGTCGGTGAATCAGAAGTAACCTTCAAAGAAACAGAACAGCCCGCATTTTATCATTTCGCATTCAATATTCCGGGAAATCAATTCTCCATGATGAAATATTTCATCAAGGACCGGCTTTCATTAAATTGGGAAGACGGACGGGATGAGGTGTATTTCTCCAGTTTCAATGCAGATTCGATGTACTTTGAAGATCCTGCGGGTAATATCGTCGAGTTGATTGGCAGGCGAAAAAGAGATTTGTTTGGCGATTTGACGAAAGAGTCCTTCTTAAATATTAGCGAAGTCGGCATCGTTACGCCAGATGTGGAGGGAGTCGGAGAACAGCTTTTGGATGCCGGCATCCCACTCAGGAAGGGGACGGATATCCACCCGGATGAGTTAAACTTCCTAGGAAGAGGAGACACATACATTGTGCTCGTCCCTCCAGGCAGGCGGTGGTATTTTTCGAAGAAGGCATCCGAGGTATATCCGCTTGAAATGTATTGGAATGGAAAGAAGATTGGGATAGACAGCGATGGAAAGTGGCTGAAATGATTTATAGTCAAGCAGACCTTATTCTTTTTGCCTATGCCATGGTTCTGTTATAATGTAGCGGAACTAAGTAGGAAAAGGTGAAGCGATGAATTTCATATGGACACTTCTGTTCATGGCAGTCATCGGGGCTTTGATTGGCGGCTTTACGAACCATTTAGCCATCAAGATGCTCTTCAGGCCGCATGAACCGAAATATATTGGCAGCTGGAGAGTACCTTTCACCCCGGGGTTAATTCCGAAACGGCGTGATGAATTGGCCAAGCAACTAGGGAAGACTGTCACGAATTATTTATTGACCCCAGAGACATTCCGGAAGAAACTGCTAACTCCTGAAATGGAAGCGAAAGCGGAACAATTTGTGCAGCGCAAGCTGGATGAGCATATTCTCCAATCTGACAAGACACTGAACGATTGGCTAGCAGTCGCAGGCGCTTCTGAATTTGCAGGGAAAGCAGAAGAAAAGTTCATGGCGGTCATAGACGGGCAATTGGTGTCCGTACGCGAAAAATTAATGACCGGGACAGTCGAGGAAGTGGTGCCGGCGCAATGGCTTCAACAGGCAAGCGGACATTTGCCGACCATTACGAATCACATTTTACAAAGTGCTGAGAATTATATTGATTCCTATGAAGGAAAAGTGATGTTTCAGAAGCTGATCAATGATTTTCTGGAATCCAAAGGAACATTCGGCGGCATGTTGAACATGCTATTCGGAGATTCGAACTCCCTCGTCGAAAAGGTTCAGCGGGAAGCATTGAAATTTATCACTGCTCCGGGGACATATAATTTGGTACATTCCTTGCTCGAGAAAGAGTGGAATAAGCTGACGAAGCGTCCGATGGAAGAGCTGATCGGCAACTTCGATTGGGATGGACTGTTCATTTCCATCAAAGCATATGCTAAAAAGGAGCTTGCGATCGAAGCAAGATTGGATAAGACACTGGCCGAGTATTGGCCGTCAGGATCCGATTGGACTTCGGCCCATATAACGCCGAAGCTTGTGGGGTTTGCATTCGACCAGGCAGAAAAGCAGTTGGAGGCATCTCTTAGCAGGTTGAAGCTAGATGAAATTGTCAGGGAGCAAGTGGATTCATTTCCGGTTGCCGTGTTGGAAGACTTAGTATTAGGCATTTCCAAACGGGAATTTAAAATGATCACCGTTCTCGGCGCTTTGCTCGGAGGACTCATTGGAATCGTGCAAGGCTTGATCGTATTTTTTACAACATAAACTGAGGGGGAAATACTATGACAGTAAATATTTATGATGACGTAAACCGATTGGAAGCAACACTTCGCAAGACGGATGAATTTGCGGAAGTCGAACAAGCAATTAACGAAGTAAAAACAGATTCCACGGCATTGGAGCTTTTCAAAAGCTTCCGCCAAATCCAAGTGACGTTGCAGGAGAAGCAAATGAAAGGGGAAGAAATTGCCCCTGAAGAATTTGAGTATGCACAAAAAACAGCTCAATTGGCGCAACAAAATGAGAAGATTATGAACTTGCTGCAAGCGGAAATGAAGCTGAGCGGCTTGATCGAAGAAGTCAATCGGGTACTTATGAAGCCTGTGCAAGAATTATACCAAACGATATCCTAACGTAATGGACGGCCTGTCATCAGGTCGTTTTTTTATTTCGAGAAGCGGTTTTTCGGGATTTTTGATACAATGTGGAAAGGTATTTGAGTAATCAAAGAAAGTTGGTACTTCCATTGCAAAAAATCATTTTACAGCAATCGTTTCCACAAGATTGGATTCGCATGTTCACCCATCTGGCGAATCTGTTTTTTGAAGAGGCGAAAATTGAAATAGAAGGCACAGACGATGTAATTCTAGTTGAATTTACTGTCGAGCAGGCAGCAGGCATATGGAGCGGGGAATCCACATTGAAGTGGAACGGACATGTATACCATTCTGCTTTCTCGGAAAAGGAAGAAGAAGGAGACGAGAAGCAGCGCAACCGGCAGTTAAAACGGATTTACTCTCATCTCTTCCTCGATTCACTGGAGCAGGCTACAGGGATGGAGCAGGCTTGGGGAATATTGACCGGCATCCGCCCGACAAAGTTATATCATAAGTATCGTAATGAAGGACTAACGGCAGCGGATACAAAGAAATTGCTAATGAAGCAGCATCGGATCTCTCAGGAGAAAGTGGATTTATTGGCGAAAATAGCAGACGTGCAATTAGGTGCGATACCTGATCTGCATGACTTGGAAAACGAAGTAAGTCTGTATATCGGAATTCCATTCTGTCCAACGAAATGCGCCTACTGCACATTTCCAGCGTATGCCATCCATCGGAAAAATGGACGGGTTGAGTCATTTTTGGATGGCTTGCACGAAGAAATGCGCGAAATCGGCAAATGGCTGAAAGAACGGGATATTAAAATTACGACCATTTATTTTGGCGGAGGCACACCGACAAGCATTGAAGCAGATGAGATGGACGCTCTCTATCAAACGATGTATGACTCATTTCCACATATGAAGGAAGTGCGAGAAGTAACCGTAGAGGCGGGGCGCCCGGACACGATTACGCCTGAAAAGATCGAAGTGCTAAAAAAATGGGGAATCGACCGGATCAGCGTCAATCCGCAATCCTATACGGATGAGACGTTGAAAGCGATCGGACGCCATCATACCGTACAGGAAACAATCGACAAGTTTTGGATGTCTCGAAACATGGGCATGCGAAACATTAACATGGACCTCATCATCGGCTTGCCGAATGAAGGGCTGGACGAGTTCCAGCATTCATTAAATGAAACTGAAAAAATGCAGCCCGAATCATTGACGATTCATACGCTATCATTCAAGCGCGCCTCGGAAATGACCCGCAATAAGGACAAATACCGGGTTGCTGACCGAGTGACTGTCGAGCAGATGATGAAACAGGGCGAGCAATGGACTGCCTCAAACGGCTATGTTCCATACTATCTGTATCGGCAGAAAAATATCCTCGGCAATCTGGAAAATGTCGGCTACGCCAAACCGGGAGAAGAGAGCATATACAATATCCTCATCATGGAAGAGGTTCAAACGATCATCGGGATCGGCTGCGGAGCGTCCAGCAAATTCATGGACCCTGTAACTGAAAAGATAACGCAATTCCAGAATCCGAAAGATCCGGCTGCGTACATTTTGACGTTTGAAGAGTATATTGATAAAAAGATCGAACACTTAGAGCGAATTTTCCCGAACCGCCCTGTTGTTTCGGAAGCATAAATAGGAATGAAAACCGCCTAGGAATTCAGTGGGAAACTGATTTTCCAGGCGTTTTTTTGTGGTATGCCAATTCGAGGGTGCGTTGCTTGCTTCGCGGGGATTAAAAGATGTAGAACAAAAGATGTCGCGCTGAATGCCTTTGACCAATCAAAGGTTTTTACTAAAAGACCCATACAAATCAAGGTAGCCTGTTATAAAAATGGTTTATGCGCGGGTAAGGCAGTATAATGCGCGGTTATCTCGTTTTATGCGCGTCTGAGACACGCCTGGCCTGCCTGGACATAGTACTGCGGTTTACCAGCTACGCGGAGAATTATAGTTTAAAACAAATCCATTCAAAGCGAAAATACTTTATCCCCGCCGATTAAAGGATTTTAGCGAAATACGCCGAATAGTATATTATGAACAGCTATTCATTTTAAAAGGGGTGTCATAATGTATCAGACAATCAAATTGGTGAAAGAAGGAAGGCTTGCGCGTTTGTATTTGAATCGTCCAGCAGCGATGAATGCGATGGATGATGTGATGATGAAGGAGCTTGCGGATGCGTTCGAGGCATTACGAGAAGATGCGTCGGTGCAGGTGCTGATCCTTCAAGGAGAGGGACGGGCGTTTTCGGCAGGTGGGGATATTAAGAAAATGATTGACCCGGAATCGCCGATGGATATCGGGAAAGTGATGGTGGATGTGTCCCGGCTGGCGAAAGGGTTGTACAGTTTGCCGCAAGTGACCATCGCGGCTATTCATGGTGCGGCTGCCGGACTTGGTTTCAGCATGGCGTTAGGCTGTGATGTCATTGTTGCTGAGGAAGATAGTAAACTTGCGATGAATTTCATTGGCATCGGGTTAGTGCCGGATGGGGCTGGCCACTTCTTCTTGAAGGAACGGATTGGAGTCCCGCAAGCGAAGCAACTTATTTGGAAAGGCGACGTGATGACCGGTTCAGAGGCAGAGGCGAAGGGGCTGGTGGACCAAATCGTTCCTAGTGGGCAGCTGGAACAAGCAGTTTCGGGACTTGCTGCACACTTGCTGGCATCTCCCATCCAGGCGATGCTAGCGTCGAAAAAGATTTTACACACTTCAAAAATGAACGAGTTGGCGGACATGCTACAAATGGAAAGCGAAGCCCAAGTAGCGATGCGGAGCACTGCCGATCATTTGGAAGGAATCCAAGCATTTATTGAAAAAAGGAAGCCTTCTTTTACAGGAAAATGAGTGTATTAAATTACCAGCGAAAATATCTTTAATTAAAGGTTTATTCCCGCTTTGAAAAGGCTATATATGTAGATGCATAGATGTAAAAGGGGGAGCAAGAATGGACCGTATCTTCAACAATGACTCAGTTGAGAAGTACTTTGAAGAGAATAAGAAGGTATTCGAGCAAGAACTTTTGAATGAAGCTGTAACAGTCAGAGACAAAATAGACGACATTCTTCAAATCGGCAATATCGACTTGATTAACAATGCTCATCACCTCGTTTCCTGCATTATGGAAGGAAGAGAAGAAGAGCTTCTCGCATTTGCCAAACAGGAAGGCATTGCTTGGGCGACCCACTCGCTCACCTTATCTTTCAAGCTCGAATGGGTACAAGCAATTCGGAGAACAATTTGGTCCTTTATTAATAAATATACAGAAGCGGAACAATTCAAGTACGACTTCTTTAGTTTAGAAAAACAGATTAACAATCGAGTAGATACATTCTTGAATGCATTTTTTATTAACTATTCAACCTATAAAGATTCGCTGTTAAAAGCGCAAAGAGAACTGGTAGAAAATCTCTCGGTGCCG
>NZ_BQYK01000007.1:152157-190559 GCF_023168145.1 Sporosarcina sp. NCCP-2222 | reverse complement strand
TGGAAATCAGCCGGTTGCGCATTCAAACATTATTTATGGATTTATCAGGCATTGCCAATATGGAGGTCGAAGTAATCGACCAATTGATGAAAATTATTGACGGCGCATCGATGATGGGATGCCGAACTGTGATTACTGGACTGCGGCCGGATGTGGTACGAAACATTATCAGGCTCGGCGTCCGGTTTGATGAACAGACAGAAACGATTGGTTCCTTGCAGCAGGCACTTCGTACGTATTTGTTGCAATAAATAGTAAACCCGCCTCCAAATTTGGAGGCGGGTTTTATTATAATTTTTCACATAAGCCCTTTGGAACGATATTTTTCTGCTGTATCCCGCCAGGAGAAGTAGCCTTTCTCAATCGCACGTATAAGCAGTTCCGCCGTTGCGATATTCGTCGCAAGGGGAACACCATAGACATCGCATAAACGCAAGAGAGCACTGACATCCGGTTCATGTGGCTGGGCGGTTAAGGGATCGCGGAAGAAAATGATGAGGTCCAGTTCCCCGGTCGCGATCATTGACCCGATTTGCTGATCGCCACCCAGCGGTCCGGACATTAGCCGATTGACATGCAAGTCGGTTTCCTCCATAATTCGTTTCCCCGTTGTTCCTGTCCCGTATAACGTATATTGTGAAAAGATATGCTCATAGGCAATGGTAAAGTTCACCATTTCATCTTTTTTCTGATCGTGTGCAATAAGCGCGATGTTCATACAGCTACCTCCGGAAGTATTTTCTTCAGTATATCATGTATGGAAGAGCAATAGCTTCCCTGCAGGCGAAGCCAGGCGATGCGTCTTTTCTGCCAAGCTTTTCTCTTCCAGCATGACCCGTCCTTTTTTCTTCGCTTCCTCGTCCGTCGCCGCAGTAAAAGTCTCCTCCGTCAGCAATTCCCCATTCTTTTCATATGCCGTCAATTTATACGTCCTCATGTGTACCATCCCTCCGTTCACTTTTTTCTATTATACAACGCCATGCTAATAAATGAACAGTCATTCATTCATACCGAAAAATAATATGTAAAGGTTGCTTGACAATGCAATTGAGGTAAAGTAAACTTTACGTAAAGTTAGCTTTACGTAAAAGAAACTTTACAAAACGAGGGGAGGAGCATCCAACTGAATAACTTGATAAAAGAAAAGAGGACGGAGATGGGTTGGACGCAGGACGATCTTGCGGAAAAGCTGGATGTATCCAGACAAACGATCATTTCTTTGGAAAAAGGACGATATAACCCATCCCTCATTTTAGCCTTCAAAATCGCGAAGCTCTTTGCTTGCAGGATTGAAGATATTTTCTTACCGGAGGAGGAATGACAGTTGTACGAAGAATTCGATATATGGGCATTTTTATCCGGGTTGCCGTTAGGTTTGGCGATTGCCGGTATTATCTTCTATTTCAGCAGGAGGAAAGGGAAGAAGGAACGCAGGTTTGACGAGCGCTATACAAATATTCATAGGCAAGCCAGGTCGATCTCCTGGGGAGCGACGACGGTGGCGATTTTAGTTGCATGGGCCATTGTCATGATTGTGGAAGGTCCCAAATTAGCTTTCTTCATCTTAGCTGCAATCTGGGTCATCCATATGATTTCCTACGGCATTGGCGCCGCCATAGCGAATAAACAGAATTAAAAAAGGGGGGATTCTTGATGAATCCAACATTGGAAACACTCGCAGGTTTTATTACAGGAGCGGGGGCTGTCCTGTTAGTCGCATTGCTTTACTTCCGGAAGGGCAGGAAAGAGCGGAGGTTCGATGAGCGGTACGAAGCGGTGCATACGAAAGCGCGGACAATATCTTGGGGCATTACAGTCATTGTCCTTGCTCTTATGTGGCTCGGCGCACTCATTTTTGAAGGTGTCGCTCTCGCATTCGTACTGGTTGCTTCGGCATACGGCATTATGCTCATATCATACGCTGTGGCAGTAATGATTCTGAATAAAAGATTATAAGTGAAACGAATATGCTGCCTATTGCGTAAGTAGGATAGCAGGGAAAGAGAGAGGGGAAACTGATGACATTATTATTGGAGAATGTGACGAAAAGATTTGGTGATTTCACAGCAGTCGATCACCTGAATTTATCGGTAGAAGAAGGGACCATGTATGGTTTTCTGGGGGCCAATGGAGCAGGAAAAACGACAACGTTTCGGATGGTGTTGGGTTTGCTGACGCCTAATGAAGGGACAATTACGTGGAACGGCAAGAGGATTTCCTATGCGACAAGTCCCGAAATCGGCTATTTGCCGGAGGAGCGCGGACTTTATCCGAAGATGAAAGTGGAAGATCAGCTCGTCTTTCTCGGAGAATTGCGAGGCATGAAAAAGAATGATGCAAAAAAGGCAATCGACCATTGGCTCGAACGGTTCGAAGTACCGCAATATAAAAACAAACGGGTGGAAGAGCTGTCAAAAGGGAATCAACAAAAAATACAAGTGATTGCCGCATTGATGCATAATCCGAGACTGCTCATCTTAGATGAACCGTTTTCTGGCTTGGATCCCGTCAATGTGGAAATGTTAAAAAGCGCTATCCTCGATTTTCGGAATAATGGGGCGACGATCGTCTTCTCTAGCCACCGGATGGACCATGTGGAGGAATTATGTGAACAGCTTAGCATTATCCATAAAGGAAATCAGATTGTGAGAGGCTCGCTGCGCGAAGTAAAGCGCTCATTTGGCAGACAAAATGTACAAATCAAAGCGGATCATGATTTGACGGCGTTGGAATCCATTGCGGGTGTTACCGGCTTTACGAAAACGGTAGAAGGGGGCATCTTCCAAATCGAGGACGAAAAGGTTGCTCAACAGTTGCTCACTGGCGCCATGCAAGCCGGCCCGATCCGCCATTTTGAGATTGAGGAACCGTCCTTGCAGGAAATCTTTATAGCGAAAGTGGGGAAAGAGCATGCGTGAGTTTTGGATTATTTTTAAACAGGCTTTTGTCACTAAGGCAAAGGCGAAGTCTTTCATTATTACGACAGCCATTATGGTGGCGGCGATTTTCATATTTGCCAACATCGGCAACATCGTTGACACGGTCAAAAATGTCACTGGGGATGACGAGGCGGCAAATGAGCTGAAGGTCATTGATAATAGCGGTGTGCTTTTCCCGATGTTGAAAGCACAGATGGAATCAGCGGATTCATTGAAGCTTGTGCAATCCGATCTTGCGGAATCCGAACTTGAAAAGCAAGTGAAAGAAGGTAAATTAGATTCTTTTGTTACGTTGAATTTGAACGAGGGGAATACAATCCAAGCGAAGTATATGACGAAAAGCGTCATAGATTTCGATATCCCGGGACAACTGCAAGAATCGCTTCAAACCATCCAAACGCAAATGAATGCTCAACAATTGTCGTTGACAGGAGAGCAGGTCCAGTCCCTTTTCACCCCGATCCAATTTGAGCAGAAAAACGTATCTCCGTCTGCGAAGTCGGAGGAAGAATTGATGCAGGCGAGCGTTCTTGTCTATGTGTTAATGTTTGTCATTTATTTTTCGGTCATCATGTATTCCAGTATGATTGCGATGGAAGTCGCTACGGAAAAATCGTCTCGGGTTATGGAAATCCTAATTTCCAGTGTATCGCCCGTAAAGCATATGTTTGCTAAAGTATTCGGCATTGGAATGCTTGGCATCGTCCAAATTATCATTTACGGTTTAGCTGGATTCATTGCTTTTAATACCTCGAAAACAAAAGAAACAGGCGGTTTCTTGGATATGCTGAATCTATCTAATTTCAATGTCGCCACATTGGTGTATGCGGTTATTTTCTTTCTGCTCGGCTATTTCTTATATGCCACGCTGGCGGCATTGCTTGGTTCGCTCGTCAGCCGGACAGAGGATGTCCAGCAGATGATCATGCCAATGTCGTTGCTGATCGTTGCAGCATTCCTTATTGCGATGGCGGGGCTGAATAATCCGGAACTTGGCTTTTTGAAATATGCTTCGTATTTCCCGTTCTTCACACCGCTCGTCATGTTCTTGCGTGTCGGTATGCTGAACTTGCCGCTATGGGAACCGCTTTTATCCATCGGCATTATGCTAGTCACCTTGTTCCTGCTTGGCTGGTTTGGGGCTCGTGTCTACCGCGGCGGCGTCCTAATGTATGGCCCGTCTCGTTCCTTGAAGGATATTAAAAAAGCAGTTCAACTAGGAAAAGAATAAAAGAAAGGAAGTCTTCTGCGGAGGGCTTCCTTTTATATTTATGTTTCTATTCGTGTTACATATGGTAAAATAGGAACAAATATTCGTTGTGTAAGGAGGAGTGCAATGTCTACGATCCGTTTTATCCATACAGCCGATCTTCATCTTGGAAGTCCTTTCAAAGGGATGACCGACTTGCCGCCATCCCGGCTGGAAGCACTCCGGAATAGTACAATCCGGGCATTTCAGCGTTTGATTGACTATGCGCTCGCATCAAAACCCGATTTTTTGCTTATTGTTGGCGATTTATATGATGGGGAAGATCGAAATTTAAGAGCGCAGTTGAAATTTCAGGAAGGGATGGAACAGCTACATGAGGCAGGTATCCCTGTTATTCTTTCTCATGGGAACCACGATCATTTGGGAGGGACATGGACAAGGGTCGCCTTGCCGCCCAATGTCCATGTGTTTGCCGATACAGTCGAAACGGTGAAATTCCAAGTGAACGGAGAGGACATACTCATTCATGGCTTCAGCTATAAAGAAAGGCATGTTCGGACTCCGATGATCCGTGACTATCCCAAGGCGGAAGGAAACAGCCTGACAATCGGCATGCTTCACGGCAGCATCGCAGGGGATGCAACGCACGATGTGTATGCGCCGTTCACGAAGGAAGAGCTTCTTGAAAAGCAGTATGATTACTGGGCGCTTGGACATATCCACCTTCGCCAGCAATTGCATGAGGAACCGGCCATTATTTACCCTGGCAATATTCAAGGCAGGCATCGAAATGAAAAAGGAATGAAAGGATTTTATGAGGTGGAGTTATCGAAGAGCGAAACGGTGCTTCGATTTGTGCCGACTTCAGAAATCCTTTTTGAACGAGTGGAAGTAAACTGCTCCGGGCTGCGTCACGCAAATGAGTGGATACAGCGATGCGAGGAAGCATTAGAGACAGGTGAAATGAAGCGAGGACGCATCCTCGAGCTGGTTTTGACAGAGGTGGATGCTGAGGCGGCTGAACTATTTAGCCAAGCGCCAGATCATGAATGGCTTGAAGTGCTGCGGGAACATCTCGAGGAGAATGAGCCGTTTGTCTGGATTCGGAGCTTGGAACTGGAACGGCATTCTTCAAGTATTCTTGCGGCGCCGAATCTCATGGTCGATTCGATCGTCAAGACGATGGAAGACTGGGCCATGGATGATTGGCGATCCACTTTGCAGGAAGTTTATCAGCATGTGCGAATGAGCAAGTACTTGGATGTCCTCGACGAAACGGATATCTCGCGCATTAAAGTGGAGGCGGAACAGCTCATAGAAAAGGAAATGATCCGTGGGGAGTGAGGTGAGAAAATGATCATCCGAAAATTGGTCATCTATGGTTTTGGAAAACATGAAAACGTGACAATTGATCTTCAGGACGGCATCAACGTTCTCTATGGCCATAATGAGGCAGGGAAAACGACTATCCAGCAATTCCTACTGCATATTCTTTTCGGATTCCCTCAAAAGAATCATGTTCTACAACGCTATGAGCCGAAGACAGGAGGTAAATATGGAGGACAAGTCCATTTCGACGATCCAGAATGGGGTTCATGCATCGTAGAACGCGTGCGAGGCAAATCGGCCGGTACAGTGACAGTCCTTTTCGAAGATGGTTCTACCGGAGGAGAAGAGGCGCTCCAGCAGCTTCTCCGCCACTATGACCGCTCTTCGTTTGAATCGATCTTTTCCTTCTCCCTCCTTCAGTTGCAAGGATTCGAGAAAATGGATGAGGAACAGTTGAGCAGGACGCTTCTTGCATCAGGAACGACCGGAGTGGTTGCGTTGCTGCAGCTAGAATCAAAGCTTGAAAAGGAAATGGGCGAACTTTTTAAGAGGAATGGAAGAGTTCCCGAAATGAACGTACGATTGGCGGAGTTGCGGGAGTTGGAGAAGGCCTTGAAAGAAGAAAGGGAGCAGGCAGATGAATACGCTCCTGCTATCAATCGTATGATGGCCATTGACAGAAATCTTGTTGAACTGAAGGACGACGAACGAGATTTGGAACAGCAGCGCAAGCTGATAGAAACGCAGCGCCAGACGCTTCCATTGATTGAAAAGGAACGGGGTTTACTGGCTCGGTTAGAGCAACTATCCGTTCGGAAGTTCCCGACGGATGGCATACGTCGGTACGAGATCATCAACGGCAAATTGCTCGACATCTTGGCACGAAGGCAAGTCCTTCAAAATGAGCTGGAGAAACTTAATAGTGCAGGCGAAATGCGAGATCAGCAGTTCCTACCCCGGCTTGACCGGCTCGTTGCAAGAGAAACCGAATGGCATCAATGGCGATCTGATAAGAGAGCCGCATCCGAGGAAATGCGTTTATTGGATACGAAACGAGAACGTTATTTTGCCAGCCTTGGCATTCGTGATGATGAGAAAGCGGCCTTATTGCTTGAAGCGGATGTATCCATCCAGCAGGAGAAAACAATGCTTACGTTGCTGGATCAGCTGCACCAGCAAACGAAACAAGTGGATTATGTACAAAGACAGCTTGCGCAGACAGCCAGTGAAGAGAGGACGATAATGCAAGACAAGCTGCGCTTGGATGAATTGGCTCCTACTGAAGAAGAACAGAAGAAGTGTGCCGACTGGCCGGGCGTTCAGCGACGTCTTGCAGAAGCGAAAGCATTCCTTCAACTGAAGGATACACCTGCCGGGAATCAGAGGATCGTCCCGTTCGCTTTACTGCTGATGGCCGTTCTGCTGGCAGGCGTTGGAATCGTCAGCCAACAATGGACTCTTGCCATTTGTGGCGTGCTGATTGGGGCTGTTGCCACTTTCCTCGTGGTGAAAACGAGAAGTGGGAATCCATCGGATGCAAAAAGAAAAGAGATGGAACAATTTATTGCGCAGCATGCGGAGGAAGAAGCACAGATGGATGCGCTCATTCACAGAGTGGATAGCTATCTCCGGAAGAAAGAAGCGCTGGAAAGTTCTTTACTGGCAGTGAAGCGGAATCGGAAGTCATATGAAGAAGAGCTTCGAATGGCGGATAATAGGACGGACCTGGCTGCTGACGAGCTGTTTACGTTCCTTCAAGCATATGGCTTTGACGAACTGCCAAGTTTGCAGATCATACCGGAAATTTTCCGGATGATACGAGAGCTTCAGGAAGTGGATCGAGAATTATTTGCTGCCCAGCAACGTGATCAGAATGCCTCTCGCAAGCTAGCCGAATGCATGGATGAGGCACATAGTCTGTTAGAAAAAGAAGTGCCCGAAGAAAGCCTTTACGATCACCTGCGCAATGAATGGATGCTACAGAAGGAGCAGATGGAGAAAAAGAAGACAGACGCGGAAAAACAGCTTCGATTGCAAGAGGAACTCGAACTGGTAAATCAAACCGCAGCCATGCTGCAATCCCAGAAAGAAGAACTTTTGAGCGAAGCAGATGCTACAACCGAGGAAGAATTCTATCGTGCATTCGATGTCTTCCAGGATGCCGAACTAGTAAGCAGGCAATTAGATGATCTGCAAAGTCAGCTCCGTATGCATGACCGTTCCAATTGGCCAACCGATCTGTCCATCAACGAATTGGAAGAGGCGGCTAGGCAAGTGGAAAACCGGTTAACAGAAGTTACGAAACAGCAGTCAGATTTATTGGAAGAGAAGGTACGGCTGGCGCATCTGACCAAACGGCTGGCGGATAATGAAACCTATGAACGCATGCTGCAGCAGTTTGAAAACAAGCGGGCTGAATTTGCAAGTCTAGCTAGACAATGGTCATCGAAAAAAGCGGTGGCGGCCGCCATTCGCCAAACGATGGCTGAACTGAAAGAGAAAAAGCTGCCAGGTGTCTTGCGGCAAGCCAGCCATTATTTTTCCGATTTGACAGGTGGCCGCTATGTCGGTTTAACGGTAGGAGAAGAAGGCTTTTTCCGTGCCATCCGCCAAGAGGACAATATGTTGTTTCCGATAATGGAGCTTAGTCAGGCGACGAAGGAACAAGCTTATATCTCCTTGCGCTTGGCACTGGCAGAATCCTTGCACGGGACAGCGCCTTTTCCAATCATTATGGATGATCCGTTCGTCCATTTTGACGGCACACGGCTTTCTCGTATGATAAAATTGTTGAAGAGATTGCAAGCGGAGCATCAGTTCATCTATTTCACTTGCCACGAAACGATGACAAAGCATCTGCATGAAGCAAACATCATTACTGTTTCCGAAATCGGAAGCAATCAGGGGGCGGTTCTTCAATGAAAAAAATAGCAGAGCATCAAGTCGGTGAACCGGTTGATCTTTTTCTGTTAATCAAACAATCCGTTAAAGGGATTACACAGCAGGGCAGTCCGTTCATGACATTAATCCTTCAAGATAAAAGCGGTGATATTGAAGCGAAGCTTTGGGACACGGGCGAAGAGCAGGAAAAAATGTATGCTGCCGCTACGATTGTCAAAGTCGGAGGGGAAATCCATGAATACCGCGGCAAAAACCAGCTGCGCATCAAAAGCATCCGTCCGGCAAAGGAAGAGGAGGGCATCTCCCTTTCTGACCTCGTACCTTCCGCTGCAAAGAGCAAGGAAGAGTTATTTGAGGAGCTGCTTCAATTTTTCTTTGAGATGAAAAATCCACATATCCAGCGGATTACCCGACATATTTTGAAGAAACACCAGACGGATATTATGGTGTACCCAGCTGCTACTAAAAATCATCACGATTACGTCTCTGGGCTGCTCGATCATGTCGTGTCGATGCTGAAGCTTGGAAAGGCGATTGCCGAGTTGTATCCGACCTTAAACAAAGATTTACTCTATGCAGGCATCATCTTGCATGATATCGGGAAAGTAGTAGAATTATCCGGCCCGATCGCAACGCAGTACACAGTGGAAGGGAACTTGCTCGGCCATATTTCCATCATGGTGAATGAAATTTCAAAAGCTGCGGATGAATTAGGAATTGAAGGCGAGGAAGTGACTTTGCTGCAGCATATGGTCTTGTCCCATCACGGGAAAGAAGAATGGGGAAGCCCAAAACGTCCGATGCTGAAGGAAGCGGAAATGCTTCATTATATCGATAACATAGATGCAAAAATGAATATGTTGAACCGGGCGATGGCCAAAACAGCACCGGGAGAATTCACGGAACGTATTTTCCCGCTCGATAATCGTTCTTTCTATAAGCCTTCGTTTGAATAAAAAAATTACAAAGGGCTGTCCCGTACGAGAATTCGTACGGGACAGCCCTTTTATCATTCATTATTTTTTCGCTTTTTCTTCTTTTGCAGGAAGATACGTATCGATCGCGTGTTTGAATTCTTCATCCTTAATATCGATATCTGCATCCTTCACAAGTTCTTTCAAACGAGCTTCAAACGCAACGCTCTTCAAGTTGTTTTCTACTTCAGCTTTAATTTCATCATCTGTTTTATCTGTTTCAGCTTTACGTGTATCAAGCAATTCGATGACATGATAGCCGAAATCGGATTTAACCGGTTCGCTGATTTCACCTTTTTTCAGCTTGTATACTGCATCTTCGAATGGTTGTACCATTTTACCTTGTCCAAACCAGCCAAGGTCACCGCCAGTTTGTTGCGCGACTGGCTCAGTGGAGTATTCTTTCGCTAACTTCTCGAAATCTCCACCGTCTTTCAATTTTTGAATGACTTCTTTTGCAGTTTTTTCATCGTCCACTAGAATGTGGCGGGCATGAACTTCGGTTTTTGCACGTTCGACGCCAGCTTTAACGTCTTCATCAGAAACCTTCAAAGAGTCAACAAGTTTCTTTTGCAACATTTGGGATTTCACGTTCTTCTCGAAGAACTTTTCAGTAATGCCATTTTGCTGCAAATATAGATCGAAGTTGTCGCCATACATATCCTTCTGTTTCTTAATTTCTTCCTTCAATTCTTTGTCATCAATCTTATATTCATGTTCAATCGCTTTTTGAAGAAGCATGTTTTCGACGACTTGAACGCCAATCGCATCTTTCATTTCTTCATAGAAATCATCTTGTGTAATGTTACCATATTTCGTGGATGCGATCACTTCGTCATCGGATGCTTTTTTATCGCTGCAAGCCGATAGGGCAAGTACGGATGTAGCTAAGGAAACGGCAATTAATGTTTTTTTCATACGTTTTCTCTCCTAACTTTTGTCTACAACAGTTGATACTATACCATAAAAACGTATCGAAAACAAAAAGGTTCCATCGGATAAACAGCCTATGAGCTGAAAAAGGCGCCGCATACCATATAGGAGAGAGGAGGTGCTCCAATGGGTGGATATAGCGGGCAAGGTTCCGGTTTCGCGTTGCTGGTTGTGCTGTTCATCTTGCTGATCATCGTAGGTGCAGCATTCTATTACTAAGCAGCAGCTAATTACTAAAGGTCCATTTTCCTTAACGGGAAAATGGACCTTTTCAAATTGTTAACTCATCAGACCTTTAACAGGACTTCTAAGTAAAACGATAAAATTAAAATGGTAATCAGTATATTTACGGTGCGATAGATCTTAGGTTGTTTTTCCTCAGGAATTTCCCTTGACTGACAAAGTGCAAATGTCATTTTGTTTATTTGATATAAGTAAAATAATGAAAACAGAACCGTTACTGTAAGGATCAAATCCATACCTCCTCTTCGTTCCTACTTAATGATAGCAGAAGCAAAACGAAAATGAAATTATTTTTCCTCCCTACCTCGTTTACAGGAAACAGAAGAAGAGGGAGCTAGCCTGGTTTCGTCATGGCCCGGCAGCCCGCTATTAGAATCTCGCCTTCTCGGGTGTATGGACGGCCACCAGGTCACCTTCAGCTTCATCAAATGAATCGTCTATGTTCTTGAAGCCTAGCTCGAAGATTTCCATAAAGTCTTCGCCATAAATATTGCGGATGACAGACATCACTTCCAAAAATTCAGGAAATTTACCATAAATATTTTTGATGGGAAGAGAGCCTTCCAGAATGCCATGCTCAGAATCATAATAGTTTTTATTCATATCTTGCAGCAAGGCTTCCCCTTCTTCGGTAACAGTGATGTATGTATTGCGTCGGTCATCTTCCTTTTTGGAAAACTGGACGTATCCTCGCTCTTCCAGTTTTTTCGAGAAGTTGAAAGCGGTCGATACATGCATAACCCCGAATTTTGCGACATCAGAAATCGTTGCACCTTGCAGATGGTAAGCGATCCACAAAATATGGTGCTCATTAATATTGAGATCATAAGGACGTATCCATTGCTGCCAGTCTTTTTCAACGGCTTTCCAAAGAGCCTTCGACATTTGGGCAACCCGTTGGCTATAAATCATCGCCTCTTTACGAGAAAACTTTTCTTCCAATATAAAATACCTCCAACTTCGTATATTTTACTAGTTCTTTCATTATAGCAGGAAAGTAACAAAGAAAAAAGTTGGAATTGCAACAATATTAATTTTCTGATGAAAAAAGGGTTATCCCGCATTGTCAGGATAACCCATAAACTACTTATCGATGTTGTTCTGCGATCGATTTCTCCAGCTCTTCGAGTGAGTTTTGAATCGCGAGAATTTCTTTTTCCAAACGCACTTGATTGGAAGCGGTGGACATTTGCCATTTCTCAATTGATTCCTTTACTCCATCAACAGTCTCCGGAATATATTCCTTCGCTTCGTTCGCCAAATGCTTGACTGAACTTTTCATATCGGCCAATTTCACTTTGACGTCCTGGAGTTTGTATTTCAAATCGCTGGATGCGCTTTTCACAGAGCCACGCAATTCTTTGCCCGATTGGGGAGTTGAATAAAGGACCGTAACAGCTGCGGCTGCCGAGCCTGCGACAAGCCCTAGTATAAATGTGGAAGCTTTCATTTGAATCCGCTCCTTCCTTATATAATAGTATTCCTTTTATAGTTTTATTAAAACATGAGGGGCGACCCGCCGGCAAGGAAGAACATGCTGCCGGCGGGGGCTGGACAAATAAAAAAACCTTCCGCTGGAAGCGGAAGGTGATCAATCAATTGGATAAAGCTGTTTTAAATGATGTCCGTTTCAATAGATTCACAATGATTGGATAGATAATGAAGAAGACAACCCCGTTCATTGCCACTGCAGGCAAGACAACTGTGACAAACAGCAAACCGAACGGCACGTTGGCACCAATCACGTAAATCGCTGCTGAAAGAAAGATCGTACCGGATAAAATGGTGCCGATACAAGCAATCACTGTCGAAACGACAAGCTTCTGCGACAGCTTTTTCAGTAATAAAACGATGGCGAAGATGACAAACGCCGTGATGAACTTATCAATAATATTCGGCAGGAATCCGCCAGGGAAGCTGGTGAAAATTCCGGATAGAACCCCGGTTGTCGCGCCAAGCAAAAAGACACTTCGCACATCAGGGAATAAGAAGATCCCGATAAACATCATCGTTAGCATGAAATCAGGCTTCATGCCCTCCCCGTAACCTGGAATGACAAGATACAACGCAGCACCGACTGCCACCAAAATGGCCATGAGCATCAAATTTTTCGTATTCATTTCTCAACTCTCCTCAACTGTTCTCTTTTAGTCCTCCTGCCGTATCCTCGTGATCGGCAGCGAAAACGTACATGCATTATATAATTTTTCAGACAAACATTCAAGGTTAGTTTTGCAATTTGGATCGAATGCCCTCTGCAATTTGTCGGATACGATCTTGAGGCAGTTCCTCAACTTTCGGGTCCCAAGTGAATTGAAAACCATCCGTCTGATCAAATCGGGGAATGAAATGCATATGGAAATGGTATACAGCCTGTCCCGCAGCAGAACCGTTATTTTGAAGAAGATTTAAACCGGCTGGTGTAAATTCTTCCTTCAAAGCGTTCGCTATTCTTGGGGCAACTGAAAAAAGACGCGCAGCTTCATCTTCGGTCATGTCATAGATGTTTTCCCGGTGAGTTTTAGGGATCAGGAGCAAATGCCCCTCACTAACAGGTCCTATATCCATGAAGGCGACGACATGATCATCCTCATAAATAATTTCTCCAGGAATGGAGCCTTCAATGATTTTGCAAAATAAACAACTGGTCATTGATATACATCCTTTCGTCGTATGGTTTCCCCTTTTATCGGGAGAAGGGGGCCCCCCTCGCGCGCTCTTTCGCAAGGCGCGGCATTAATTTCAATAGTGTAGCATATTTTTTCATAAGAAGGGTGAGATGGACGAAGCATTCCAGTTAGATATTTGTTAAAATGAGGTGAAGAATGGAGGATGGTCATGGCAATTCTCGAAGTAGAACATGTAACAGGCGGTTATACCCGCAATCCGGTACTGCATGACTTGTCGTTTGAAATTAAGAGCGGCGAGCTGGTGGGACTGATCGGATTAAACGGTGCGGGAAAAAGTACGACAATCAAACATATTATCGGGCTGATGAACCCACATAGCGGCGATATCCGGGTCAATGGAATGACCTTCAAGGAAAGCCCCGAGCAATACCGAAAATCCTTTACGTATATACCAGAGACACCGATTTTGTATGAGGAACTCACGCTAAAGGAACATTTGGAGCTGACAGCAATGGCCTATGGCGTCAATCGTGACGTGTTCGAGGCAAGGTCGGAACGATTGCTGAAAGAATTTATGATGGAGAAGAGATTAAAATGGTTTCCGGCCCATTTCTCCAAAGGGATGCGTCAAAAAGTAATGATCATGTGCGCATTTCTTGTGGAGCCTTCTTTGTATATTATCGATGAACCTTTTGTCGGCCTCGATCCGATCGGCATTCAATCGTTGCTGGACCAGATTACGGAGCGGAAGAACAACGGGGCTTCAGTCCTGATGTCCACCCACGTTTTATCGACGGCAGAAAAGTATTGCGATCGCATCATCTTGTTGCATGAAGGACGAGTTCGTGCGCACGGGACGATGGACGATCTACGGAAGGCTTTCAATCGGCCAGGCGCCTCATTGGATGAGCTTTATATCGCAATGACAAAGGAACGGAACAATGAAGGACGTGCGTAATATTTGGAGCGACCGGTTCATTCATTACATGAACGAGGTCCAGCGGTATATGAAATTTGTTTTCACTGGACATTTGGCGATCGTTCTCGTCTTTACGATCGGCGCTGGCGGTTATGCCTATAGCAACTGGCTGAAAGAAGTGCCCGAGAACTTCCCGGCAGCACTCCTGGCCTCCTTGTTAATTGCATTGCCGCTTGCAATGTCAGCCCCGGTTACCTTGTTGAAGCCGGCGGATGTCGTCTTTTTCCTTCCTCTGGAAAGCCAGCTGGATCATTATATGAAACGATCTTTGAGATGGACGTTTTTCTCGCAGCTGCCTATCCCGCTTCTTTTGTTCATCGTCGCAATGCCGCTCTTGTCTGCGACACATACAGGGGGGACAGCCAGCTATGCGGCCGCTGCCGTCTTTATTGTGCTTTTGAAATGGCTGTTCGCAGAGACGGAATACTCTTTTCATCATGCCAGAAGCGGGCATGCGATCTGGATTGACCGATTGATACGCTATGTCCTGGCTTTTGCTATCCTTTATTCAGGGTTGGTCGGCATGCCTTACGTTTTAATTGGAGCCGGGCTGGTTGCGGCACTGTATGATGTGTATTGGAGAAAGGAACGCAAAGAAAAACCATTCCCCTATGAGCACTTCATTAAGATGGAACAAAATCGGATGATGCGGTTTTATCGATTTGCGAACTATTTTACAGACGTTCCCCACTTGAAAGGCTCGGTCAGCAGAAGGAGATGGCTTGGCCCCATCTTATCGAACCCGGTCTTTGGGAAGACGAAGCCACAGGCATTCTTAGTCAAGCGGACATTGGTCCGGACAGATGATATTTTCTGGTTATGGGTCAGGCTCACCGTTTTGTCTGTGTTAGGTGTCCTCTTCATCCCGTTTCTGATCGGCGCTTATATCTTCACGGGAGCATTGGCTTTCGCAACTGCTCTCCAGCTATATAACGCGTTGAAAATGGGCGATGACTTCCGGATGGATATGTTGTTTCCCGAAAGTGACAAAGAGCGGTCGCAAGCATTGCGAACTACAGTGAGAAATGCACAATGGCTGCAGGCGCTCGTTGTAGTAGCGGGAGCATTCTTTATGTTCGGCTTGTCTGTTCAGCCTATCTTGATTGGGCTTGTGGTCATGCTTATTTCGGAAGCTACCATCCGATCTGCATCCAAAGAAGCTTAAAACCGGGACATCTCTTCCCTTGGATAGTTAAATCGGTTCAAAAAATAGAATATTCCCAAAACCCTTGCAACTATTCTGATTTGTTATGTATAATAACGAAAAGGGCATCAGGGGTGAGGGAGATGGAAAATAACTATTCGTATACAGAGTTCCTAAAAGCCGTGGGAAAAAACAGTTCGACGATGCATGCCGAAAAGCTACTGAACGAAATTTATATGGATCTGTTCCTCAACCATATCCACCGCGAGCAGACGAAGAAAAGATTGCTGGAAATGATCGATGCATCACTTGATAACCGTGATGTCTCGGCATTTGAAAGGTATACGGATGAATTGTTAAAGTTAGAAATGGTCAATTGATGAATAAGACGCTGTACAGGGTTTTTACCTGTACAGCGTTTTTATTTGTTCTGGGGAAAAATGGGTATAGATTCGTAATAAGCAGGAATTATTTCGCTTGCTGCATTAAAAAACGTACGTTCGCTTATTTCTTTAGATATGGCGAGTACTGTGATAGAATAAAGACAATTCATTCAGGGAGGGACTCGTATGGTCCAAACTTTCAATTTACAAGCCCCTTACACGCCACAGGGTGATCAGCCATCCGCGATCGCCAAGCTCGTGCAAGGGGTCAAAGAGGGGAAAAAGCACCAGACCTTGCTTGGGGCTACCGGGACAGGCAAGACGTTCACTGTTTCCAATGTAGTAACCGAAATTAACAAACCAACCCTAGTCATAGCACATAATAAAACGTTGGCAGGGCAATTATATAGCGAATTCAAAGAGTTCTTTCCAAATAACGCGGTTGAGTACTTTGTCAGCTTCTATGACTATTACCAGCCGGAAGCGTACGTGCCTCATACCGATACGTATATCGAGAAGGACGCGACCATCAATGATGAGATTGATAAGCTTCGCCACTCTGCAACCTCTGCTTTGTTTGAGCGCAATGATGTCTTGATCGTCGCTTCGGTATCTTGCATTTACGGTCTCGGTTCTCCGGAGGAATACGGCAAACACGTCGTTTCGCTTCGTCCGGGCATGGAAATCGGCAGAAATGAACTGCTTAGAAGGTTCGTAGATATCCAGTATTCCCGCAATGATATCGCCTTCACCCGGGGGACTTTCAGGGTAAGAGGAGACGTCGTAGAAATCTTTCCGGCGTCCGAGGATGAGCACTGCATACGCATTGAATTTTTCGGGGATGAAATCGATCGGATCCGTGAGGTGGATTCATTAACAGGTGAGATATTAGGGGAAAGGGAACATGTCGCCATCTTTCCGGCCTCCCACTTTGTCACCGGCGAGGATAAGTTGACGAAAGCCATCGCCAACATTGAGGTCGAGTTGGAAGAACGGTTGAAAGTGTTGCGCGAACAGGACAAATTATTGGAGGCGCAGCGGCTCGAACAGAGGACTCGATACGACCTCGAAATGATGAGGGAAATGGGGTTCTGTTCCGGCATCGAAAACTATTCAAGGCATTTGACCTTGCGTCCGGCCGGAGCTACGCCATATACGCTACTTGATTATTTTCCGGACGATTTTCTCATGGTTATTGATGAGAGCCATGTTACGCTGCCGCAGGTCCGTGCCATGTACAACGGCGACCAGGCACGGAAGCAAGTGCTTGTCGATCATGGTTTCCGCCTTCCTTCCGCGCTGGACAACCGTCCATTAACGTTCGATGAGTTCGAGCGGTATGCCCACCAGTCCATCTTTGTATCCGCGACACCGGGTCCATATGAGATCGAACATTCTCCGGAAATGGTTGAACAGATCATCCGTCCGACAGGATTGCTTGATCCTATCATTGAGGTGCGGCCGATCGAAGGCCAAATTGATGACTTGATTGACGAAATCAATGAGCGTACGAAGAAGAATGAAAGGGTATTGATTACTACACTTACGAAGAAAATGTCCGAGGACTTGACCGATTATTTAAAGGAGATTGGCGTAAAAGTTCAATATCTCCACTCCGAAATAAAAACGCTCGAGCGGATTGAAATTATTCGTGAGCTTCGCCTTGGAACATATGACGTCCTAGTCGGCATCAACTTGCTCCGGGAAGGCTTGGATATACCGGAAGTATCCCTTGTTGCCATTTTAGACGCGGATAAAGAGGGCTTCCTCCGATCAGAAAGATCGCTCATCCAAACGATTGGGCGCGCTGCCCGGAACTCGGAAGGACATGTCATCATGTATGCGGACCGTTATACCGATTCTATGAATAAGGCAATCGAAGAGACGAAGCGGAGACGGGAAGTGCAAATGGCGTACAATGAAAAACACGGCATCACTCCGACGACAATTAAAAAGAAAGTGCGGGATGTTATCCGGGCGACTCAGGTTGCCGAGGATGCGGTATCCTACGTGGAAAAAGCGACAAAAGGAAAGTCGTTGACGAAAGCGGAGAAAGAGACGCTCCTCGTCTCGCTCGAAAAAGAGATGAAAGAAGCGGCGAAAGCTTTGGATTTCGAAAGGGCCGCGGAATTGCGTGATACGATTCTAGAATTGAAGGCTGAAAGGTGAAATGCACATGAGGAAGAATGAGATAGTCATTCAAGGGGCACGTGCCCATAACTTAAAAAATATTGACGTGACGATACCGCGCGATAAGCTGGTCGTGATGACCGGTCTGTCCGGCTCCGGGAAATCTTCGCTCGCTTTCGATACGATTTATGCGGAAGGCCAGCGCAGATATGTTGAGTCGCTGTCTGCCTATGCACGCCAATTTCTTGGACAGATGGACAAACCCGACGTGGATGCCATCGAAGGGCTGTCTCCTGCCATTTCGATCGATCAAAAAACGACGAGCCGCAACCCGAGATCCACAGTCGGTACGGTAACCGAAATCTACGATTATTTACGATTGCTTTATGCGCGAATCGGCAAACCAATCTGCCCGGTGCACGGAATTGAAATTACATCCCAGACGATTGAACAGATGGTCGACCGGATTATGGAGTTTCCTGAGAGGACACGCCTGCAAGTGCTGGCTCCCGTCGTATCCGGACGGAAAGGCACACATGCCAAATTAATAGAAGATATTAAGAAGCAGGGATATGTCCGAATTCGTGTCGACGGGGAAACAATGGACCTCGATGACAATATCGAGCTGAATAAAAATAAAAAGCATACGATCGAAGTGGTCATTGACCGTATTGTCTTGAAAGAAGGCATCGAATCACGGTTGAGCGACTCGCTCGAATCTGCACTGCGTTTAGCCGAAGGAATGGTGCTCGTCGATATCATCGACGGAGAGGAATTATTATTCAGTGAACATCATGCTTGTCCGCTCTGTGGGTTTTCCATCGGAGAGCTGGAACCAAGAATGTTCTCTTTCAACAGTCCTTTTGGTGCGTGTCCGGAATGTGATGGGCTTGGCACTAAGCTGGAAGTGGACCCTGATCTGGTCATCCCGGATCGTGCATTGTCCTTAAAAGAAAATGCCATCGCTCCATGGGAGCCAACCAGCTCACAATATTATCCTGAATTGCTTAAGACGGTCGCGAAACATTTCGGCATTTCAATGACAGATCCGGTGAGCGAGCTATCGGATGAGGATTTGAACAAATTGCTTTACGGTTCGCGAGACGATCTAATCAAATTTAAATATACAAATGAATTCGGCAACACCCGAGTGAACAATATTTATTTCGAAGGGGTATTGGCGAATGTAGAAAGGCGTTTCCGCGAAACGTCTTCCGATTATATTAGGGAGCAAATGGAGAAATACATGGCGCAGCGGCCATGTCCGGCATGCCATGGCTATCGCTTGAAGCAAGAGGCGCTGGCAGTGAAAGTGAACGGCCGCCATGTTGGCCAGGTGACGGAATTATCCATAACGGAGGCAGACCGTTTCTTTAAAGGCCTGACTCTGTCAGAGAAAGACCGCCAAATCGCCAATATGATTTTGCGAGAGATCGAAGAGAGACTCGGGTTTCTCATTAATGTCGGTCTCGACTATTTAACATTATCCCGAGCGGCGGGTACATTGTCCGGAGGGGAAGCACAGCGTATCCGGCTGGCGACTCAAATCGGCTCCCGCTTAACTGGTGTCCTTTATATTTTGGATGAGCCGTCTATCGGACTTCATCAACGGGACAACGACCGGCTGATTGGCACGCTACAAGATATGCGGAATATAGGAAATACGCTCATCGTCGTCGAACATGATGAAGATACGATGATGGCTGCCGATTATTTGATTGATATCGGTCCTGGCGCTGGAGCTGCAGGAGGACGGATTGTCTCTGCCGGCACGCCAGAAGAAATTATGAATGACCCGAATTCTTTGACGGGGCAATATTTAAGTGGGAAACGGTTCATTCCGCTGCCACTCGAAAGAAGAGAGCCTGATGGCCGGAAAGTGAGCATTACAGGCGCTTCGGAAAACAATCTGAAACATGTCGATGTCGACTTCCCGCTCGGGCAATTCATTGCGGTGACTGGCGTTTCAGGTTCCGGGAAAAGTACGCTTGTCAATGAAGTGCTTTATAAAGTCCTTGCCCAAAAACTGAATCGCTCCAAGCAGAAGCCTGGAGAATTCGATTCCGTTTCTGGAGTCGAGGAACTGGAAAAGGTAATTGATATTGATCAGTCTCCGATCGGTCGTACGCCGCGTTCGAATCCTGCGACCTACACAGGCGTCTTTGATGATATTCGGGATGTATTTGCGATGACCAATGAAGCGAAAGTGCGGGGCTATAAAAAAGGGCGGTTCAGCTTTAATGTGAAAGGCGGCCGTTGTGAAGCATGCCGAGGGGACGGTATTATCAAGATCGAGATGCACTTCCTTCCAGATGTCTACGTGCCTTGTGAGGTGTGCCACGGGAAACGGTACAACCGTGAAACACTGGAAGTCACATATAAAGGTAAAAATATTGCGGACGTCCTAGAGATGACGGTGGAAGATGCGCTGATCTTCTTCGAGAATATACCGAAGATCAGCAGAAAGCTTCAGACGATTGTGGATGTCGGACTTGGATATGTTCAATTAGGGCAGCCTGCGACGACATTGTCTGGCGGTGAAGCGCAGCGTGTGAAACTGGCTTCTGAATTGCATAAACGTTCCAATGGCAAGACGTTCTACATTTTGGATGAACCGACGACAGGTCTCCATGTCCACGATATTTCGAAATTGCTCCTCGTCTTGCAAAGACTGGTTGACACAGGGAATACCGTCCTCGTCATCGAGCATAATTTGGATGTCATCAAGACGGTCGACCATATTATTGATCTAGGACCGGAAGGCGGACAAAAAGGCGGACAGATCATTGCAACCGGAACACCGGAGGAAGTGGCGGATGTACAGGCTTCTTACACGGGTAGGTATTTAAAACCGATCTTGGAACGGGACCGCGAGCGGATGAAAATGAAAATTGAGGAAGCCCAATCCGTCAGCAAGTGAAACTTCCGCACGTCCGATTCGTATATATAAGTATTACAAAATGGGTGGCAGCCGTTTTTTCCTTACGGCTGGTGCTCCATCCATTACTAATGAGGAGGCGGAACAATGCAAAACGAACGCAAACGTATCCTGACTATGGTAGAAAACGGCACCATTACGATCGAAGAGGCGCTTACTCTATTGGAAGCAATGGAGAAGAATTCGAATGGGACCTCAGCAAAGGCGGACAATTCATCCGACACTTCGTATAAAGAGCCTACATATGAAGGCCGGGTGGAAGAAGAACCGAAATCTGCAAAAAGGGACGAATCCATGGATGACTTCCTAAATGATTTGCGGAAAGATGTCGGGCATGTCGGAGAACGATTTATGCAATTTATGCAGACTGCCGTGCAACGGGTAAAAACTTTCGACTTCGATGCACCGTTCGGTTCAGGCAGTACCTTCACACATTCTGTCATTAAGCCAGTGGACGATCTAAAAGAAATCATCGTGGACATCGACAATGGGAAATTGACGATCCAGGTGAATGAAGACGCAGAAAGCAATGAAGTGGTTGCCGACTTCACTGTGAAAGTGTTCAATCAGAAAACAGAAGAAGAAGCGAAAGAGGAATTCCTTAAGAAACTTGTGTTCATGAATGATGAGGGCCGCCTCCGTCTTGTCAGTGATCTGAAATTAACCCAAGTGAATGTGATCCTCACAGTACCGAAGAAAGATTACGACAAGCTATCGATTCGGCTGTTGAACGGAGAAACGGTTTTAAACGACTTGGCGACAGAAAAACTGTACTGTAAGACGGCAAACGGTAAAATTGAAGGCTCCCACTTAGTTTTCGGAGAAGCCCAATTGGAAACAGGTAATGGGAAGATTCAACTGAAGGAAATTACCGGAGAAGAACTGGATGCTGAAACAATGAACGGCCGGGTATATGTCAGTGGTGCGGTCAAGGAAGTAGAAGCGAAGTCGCTTAACGGCCATGTCGTCGTGACAACAACCGATTCCGATGCACGCAAAGTAGAAGCCCGTACAGTTAGTGGCTCTGTAGAAATCTATGTGCCATCTGACGTACCTTTGTCTGGTGAGATTTCAACGAACATGGGACGTCTTGACTTGCAGCTTCACGACGTACAGCGCACGCGAGTGGAAGAACAGTTCCTGCAGCGATCCATTGGTTTCCATAAGAATTCCGATGAAGAACGCACGCCGCTTTTCGTTAATGGCGAAGCCAAAACAGGCTCTGTCATCGTTTGTTACAATGTGAAATAACATATGAAAGAAGAGCCGTCATGATTTTTTCATGACGGCTCTTCTCTGTGTCTACTTGGAGCAGAGTAGTGGGTAGTCCTTAAACAACGCATAGGATGGATGGTTCATCTCAAAAGTTCTCAAGATGGTACCGGATTTTTTATCCAATTCTCTGTTCTCACGCAGAATTGATTTCAATTGAAACGGTTCATGGTAAAATGGTGCAAGGACATACGATGAAAGGTGGGGGAATAATGTCAAAGGTGATCGTGAAGGATATACAAGAAAAGTTCGATCTTGCACTGTTAGCAGGAGAAGCAGGGCTGAACCGCAGCATTACATTAAGTGATATCTCAAGGCCTGGCCTGGAATTAGCCGGTTTTTTTGAATATTATCCCGCCGCACGCGTGCAATTGCTAGGTAAAACGGAGCTAGCGTTTTTTTATAGCCTTCCGGCTGAAGTCCGAATGGAACGGATGGAGCGGCTCTGCTCAGACATGACGCCTGCCATTATTGTCGCACACGGAGAGGAAGCGCCAGAGGAGTTGAAATCGGCTGCCGAGAAATGCCGAATCCCCGTCCTGCAGACCGATAATCCGACCACTCGTTTTTCCGGCATGCTGACAAATTTTTTAGAGGGACGGCTTGCGCCGATGACTACGGTGCATGGGGTATTGGTGGATGTGTATGGGATTGGCGTCCTCATTACCGGTAAAAGTGGTGTCGGAAAGAGTGAGACCGCGCTGGAACTGGTGAAACGGGGCCACCGCCTCGTCGCAGATGATAGTATTGAAATTAGGCAAGTTGCCAAAAATGTATTAATCGGCAATGCGCCAAAACTGCTTCGGCATATGCTAGAGATACGGGGCATCGGCATCATTGATATGATGACGTTGTTCGGGGCCAGCGCAGTAAAAGATGATAAACGTATTTTACTCGTTATTGATCTAGAAGTATGGGATCCGGTAAAAGTATATGATCGGTTAGGCATCGATGAGGAGAAGATGGCAATCATGGACTCCGAGTTGACCAAGCTAACGGTGCCAGTGCGGCCGGGCCGGAATTTATCGGTTATCATCGAAGTCGCTGCCATGGATTACCGGATGAAACGTCTTGGGATCAATGCAGCCGAGAATTTTACAAAGAAACTAGAAATGGAAATAAACAGGAAAACGGTACCTGTGGAATCAGAGGGGAACGAATGATTTATGTTTGAATTAGCTGCAATCAATCCGGTTGCATTTGAGCTCGGGCCGATTTCGGTCCGCTGGTACGGCATTTTAATTACACTCGGAATCGTGTTGGCATTCATCGTTGTGCAGCGGGAAATGGTTAAGCGGGGCATGCATCCTGATTTTCTGACGGACTTGCTCATTTGGGCCGTGCCAATCTCAATCATCAGTGCGAGGATTTATTATGTCATTTTCCAATGGGATATTTATAAGGATCATCCTGCCGACATCATTAAAGTATGGGAAGGCGGCATTGCGATACATGGAGCTCTGATTGGGGCATTCCTCACTACGTATATCTATACGAAGAAGCGGGGCATTTCGTTTTGGAAAGTCGCAGATATTGCGGTTCCCGGTATTTTGATCGGCCAAATCATCGGCAGATGGGGGAACTTCGTCAACCAGGAGGCGCATGGTGGACCGGTATCCGAATCGTTCAAGCAGAACACCATCATTCCTGACTGGATCATGAATCAAATGACGATCGATGGCGTGACGTATCATCCGACCTTCCTGTACGAATCTCTCTGGAATGTTGTCGGGCTGTTGATCGTATTAGTTATCCGGCGAATAAATTTGAAACGTGGAGAAGTGTTCTTCTTCTATCTCGTCTGGTATTCGATCGGCCGCTTCTTCATTGAAGGCATGCGGACAGATAGCTTGTATGGTGGGGACCTCAGAGCTGCGCAAATTGTTTCTATCATTGCCATCATAGCTGGAGTGAGCCTGTTCATTTACAGACGCTTCATACAAAAAGTAGAAGTGAATTATCAAGATAAATAAGCAAGGGGCCGGGGAAATGAGAACAGTACAAAATGGCTTGAAAGCAGGATTTAAAACGACATGGACATTAGGGAAGATCATTTTCCCGATTACGATCCTAGTTGTCATCCTGCAGCATACACCGATTTTGCCGTGGATTGTGAAGCTGATTTCTCCTTTCATGGGATTATTCGGCCTCAGCGGCGAAGCGGCCATCCCGCTTGTGTTAGGAAATGCATTAAACTTATATGCGGGTATTGCGGGTATATTATCGCTTGATCTGACAGTGAAGGAAGTTTTCATAATCGCCATCATGTTAAGTTTTGCCCATAATATATTCATCGAGACCGGGGTGGCATTGAAGGTCGGAGTTAAACTTTGGGTCGTCCTCGTCGTCCGGTTCGGCTTGGCGGCAATATCCGGCATTATCATTAACCTTTTCTGGAAAGGCGGAGGCGAACTTGCGAAGTATGGCATGGCGCCCCAAGCGACTGCCGCGCCGGATGGCTGGATGGAAATCGGACTTCTCGGTTTACAGAAAGCTTCTTTCGGCATTTTACAGTTGGCGCTCATTGTCATTCCATTAATGGTGATCGTCCAATTCTTAAAGGATCGGAATTATTTACAAAAGTTTTCAAATGCATTGGCACCTTTTACAAAGGTAATCGGAGTGCAGCCAAATGCGTCGATGACTCTGGTCGCAGGACTCGTCATCGGATTGGCTTATGGAGCCGGCGTGATGATTCAGGCTGTGCAGGAGGACGGCGTCAGCAAACGCGATGCCACATTAGCTTTTATCTTCCTTGTCGCCTGTCATGCCGTAGTGGAAGATACGCTGATTTTCGTGCCGCTTGGCATACCGGTTTTGCCTTTATTACTCATCCGCCTTGTGACCGCATTTGTGCTGACCATCGTAGTGGCCTATTTATGGAAGCAAGCAGAACGACAGAAACAGAAGGAGGTCATTGTGAATGGCTAAACCAATAAAAGCATTACTATTTGATTTTGACGGTACGTTGCTGGATACAAATGAACTGATCATCCAGACATTCCAGACGGTGCTCGACCGTCATTACCCAGGGAAATATTTGCGTGAACATATCATCCCTTTCCTCGGTCCAACTTTGGTGGAATCGTTCGGTACGGTAGATCCTCTTAAAGCAGAGCAACTTGTAACGGAATATCGGGAATGGAATCTTCAACATCATGACGAATTGGCTACGGAGTTCAAAGGAGTAGCCGATACGTTACATAAGCTGCATGCATTAGGCATTAAAATGGCGATTGTCTCTACGAAGAGAAATAATATGATTCTGCGAGGATTACGTCTTCTTCAAGTAGAAGACGTATTTGAGACGATTATCGGCTTAGATGATGTGAAGAAGCCAAAACCGGATCCGGAGCCTATACTGCTGGCATTGCAACGATTGGGCGTTGCAGCGGATGAGGCGATGATGATCGGAGATAACTATCATGATATTGAAGGCGGAAAGAATGCTGGCGTCCGTACAGCCGGTGTTGCTTGGTCCCTTAAAGGGGAGGCCTTTTTACAGACTTATCATCCTGATTATATGCTGAAGCATATTTCTGATCTTCTTCCTATTGTAACTGGAGAAGAACAGTGAGACGGACGGAGAGGTATAAGGCGGTAGGGGGAGCCAATTCCCTCTGGCATATTTATAAAACGGTATCCTTTTGGAAAGTGGCAAAGAACTTTTTAGTCATCCAGATCGCCCGCTATACACCGTTCATCCCGATGAAGAACTTTCTGTATCGCACTTTCTTGAAGATGGAAATCGGTGATCGGACATCCTTCGCCTTAATGGTTATGCCCGATACGATGTTTCCGGAACGGATCAAAGTGGGAGAGAACACGATTATCGGTTTCAATACGACGATCTTGGCGCATGAGTATTTGATTGACGAATACCGCCTTGGCGATGTCGTGATCGGCAGCGAAGTGATGATTGGAGCTAATACGACGATTTTGCCGGGCGTGGAAATTGGTGACGGGGCAATCGTCTCGGCTGCATCCCTCGTCAATCGGGATATCCCGCCCGGTTCTCTTGCAGGCGGCAATCCGGTGCGTATCATTTATACGGCGGAAGAGATGCGCGAGCGCAAGGCAAACGAAGCCCCGTTGACGGATTCTGTCAAAAAGTGATGACGAGACTAGAAGTTATGATATAATGAAGCAAGTTTGTTGGAAGGGACGTTCTGTGCGTTCCTTCTAACTTTTTTCGGAGGAATATGATTGGATAATAAGCGTAACAACATAAATAAGAAGGTCATTTCATTTATCCCGGATGGTGAGTTTTACTATAAGAAGGGCTTGCAGGCAATGCAGCGCGACAAGTTCAGCGATGCCCATAAATATTTTGGGCGCGCGGTCGAACTGAGCCCGAATGATCCTCTTATTCTCATGCATTACGGCGTGCTCGTAATGGAGGAGGGGCGTTTTGAGGAAGCCTATGAATTGCTGACAGCGGCTCATGGCTTGAACCCTGAAGAAGAGGAAATCATTTTTTATTTGGCAGAAGTGCATGCCCACTTAGGCCTGCTTCGTGACGCCAAGATTTATGCGGAGAAATATATTGCCCTCGCACCGGACGGCCCCTTGGCAGATGAGTCGATGGAAATCATCGATTTTGCTGAGCAAGAGGAAGCGTTCTTCGATGAAGAAGAGATGCCGGATAGCGAAGTGTATTTCTTGCAGGAGAAAGCGCGCCGGCTTATGGAGTCAGGCAACTTTGAAGAGGCGGTCGACATACTGGAGTCCATCATCGTTGATTATCCAGAGTTTTGGGCAGCCTACAATAACTTGGCGCTGGCGTATTTCTATATCGGAAAAATTGCGCCGGCCAAGGAGTTATTAGATGAAGTCTTGCAGAAAAATAAAGGGAACTTGCATGCCCTTTGTAATCTCGCGGTCTTTTATTATTATGAGAAAGATAAGGAGAAACTCGATTCCTTGCTTGAACTGCTGTTAAAAATCAAACCGTATCAGTTTGAGCACCGATACAAGCTAGGCGCGACGTTTGCGCTAGTCGGCAAGCACGAGGAAGCGTATAACTGGCTGCGCAGCTTGCAAAAGAGAGGGTTTGAAGGAGACGCAGGCTATTATTTCTGGCTAGCTCATTCCGCTTATTTTTCCGGACACGAGGAAATGGCGAAGCAGGCGTATGCCAAGCTCGTCGAATTGGATCCGTCCAAGGCGGGATTTGAACCTTGGAAAGACGTCCATTCTTCTGCGAGGCCGGAATCCTATGAGCAAGACCGTGAATTCCTGCTTAGCAAAATCGCAAACAAATATCGCAGTGAAAGACTGTTAGGGTTCTTTTTGCTCGGCAAATCTGCGCATAAGCAGGAAATCATCTCGCATCCTACTTATATAGATGTCTCGAAATTAAGTGTGTACGAGCAACTGTTTCTGGCGCATAGCCTGCATTATGATTTTTCGGCAGGGGCCGGCTTTGAAGATTACTTCTTGCGAGCGCTGGAGACGACAGATTTGCTATATGAGGCTTATCAGCCGTTAGATAAGGAAGGAACGCATTTATTCCAAATGTGGTTCACCTTATGTGAAATGGCGCTCGTTAAGAAATACCCATTCAAAAACCCGCATGCCCTTGCAGCGGCGGCTGATTATATGTTCCTGTCATCACGGCATCCTGGTGTGACGAAGACCGCCCTGGCTGAAAAATACGGTATTTCGGTGAAGACGTTGACGAAATATGTCAATGAATTGATCGAGTTTCTTCCGCACTTCAACTCCTAGGCTGGGAAAAATGTCGAAGCAAGCAGAAAAATTGAATGGTTTAGTAGAATCTTATATGATTTGAGCAGGCTTACTTGTATCAGAGGAGGAATTTTCATGTCAACTGAGAAGATTTATGATGTGATTATAATTGGAGCTGGTCCTGCGGGAATGACAGCTGCGGTGTATACATCTCGCGGCAGTCTATCGACGCTAATGCTGGAACGCGGTATTCCAGGCGGCCAGATGGCAAATACAGAAGAAATCGAAAACTATCCGGGCTTTGAGTCCATCTTAGGACCGGATTTATCGACGAAGATGATGGATCACGCGAAACGTTTCGGTGCGGAATACGCATACGGCGACGTGAATGAAATCATCGACGGAGAAGAATACAAAACAATCATCTCCGGCAAAAAGCAATACAAAGCACGTTCGATCATCATTTCAACAGGGGCTGAATATCGCAAGATGGGCATCCCTGGCGAGAAAGAACTTCAAGGCCGCGGTGTCAGCTATTGTGCGGTTTGTGATGGAGCATTCTTCAAAGACAAAGAACTCGTCGTAATTGGCGGCGGTGACTCGGCTGTCGAAGAAGGCACATACTTGACTCGATTCGCGAAGAAAGTAACGATTATTCATCGTCGTGATGAGCTGCGTGCACAAAAGATCCTTCAAGACCGTGCATTTGCGAATGAAAAAATCGATTTCATCTGGAACTCGACTGTCAAGCAAGTGAATGGCGAGAACAACAAAATCAGTTCTGTCACACTTGTTTCGACTGTGGATGGTTCCGAGAGCGAATTCAAAACAGAGGGTATGTTCATCTACATCGGGATGGATCCTCTAACAGCGCCATTCAAGAACCTAGGCATCTTGGATGAACACGGCTATATCGTAACAAATGAAGAAATGGAAACATCTATCCCAGGCATCTATGCAGCTGGTGATGTTCGTCAAAAGACATTGCGTCAAGTTGTTACGGCAACGGGTGACGGAAGCATTGCAGCGCAAAACTGCCAGAAGTATGTAGAGGAATTGGCGGAGAAACTGGAAGCCAACGCATAAGAAGCAGGGACGTATCAATTGGATCAGGTGAGGGATAATGGATTTCTTCGCCTGATTTAATAAAAATCTACTTAATCAAACCTTAATATGCCTGTAATGGTAATGAAACAACTTTAGGTTATAGTAGAAGTATCAATTGACCCCCCTTTTTATATAGCAAGTTTTAAGGTGATCTGCCGTTCTTCGGCTAGGTTGCCTTCTTTTTTTGTTGTTTGCATCAAAATCGTTGTATACTAGTTATATGCATGCTAAAAAGTGAGGAACGCCTATGCAAAGAATCGCAAATTTACTTGTCGTCAAAGACGGGCAAGTTCTTTTATTAAAAAAGCCAAGAAGAGGTTGGTATGTTGCGCCCGGCGGCAAGATGGACCCGGGCGAGTCGATATATGAGGCAGCCATTCGTGAATTCACTGAGGAAACTGGAGCTGTGCCAGTAAAGCCGCATCTGAAAGGGATCTATACGATGATGATCATGGATGAGGACGGCAAAGAAGTGATGGACGAGTGGATGTTATTCACATTTGCCGCGCTTGACCTGACGGGCACACCGTATGAGTCCAACAGGGAAGGTGAGCTGGAATGGCATGACACGGAAGCGCTGCACACATTGCCAATGGCAGAAGGAGACCGCATGAATCTCTTGTTCGCGGTGTCAGAGCCACAGTCCATCCAGTACGGCACTTTTTATTACACCGAGGAATTTAAGTTGTTGCGATATGAACTTCAAAATTCAACGGAGGGTGATTGACTAGAATGGAAAAAGAAAAACCGAACAGTGATGTAGAAGTCGTTATTATTACCGGCATGTCAGGTGCCGGTAAAACCGTCGCGATGCAGAGCTTCGAGGATTTAGGGTTTTATTGCATCGATAATTTGCCGCCCGAACTAATGGTAACATTTTTAAATCTCATGATGAGATCGGAAACGAAGATGCGCCGTATTGCGGCTGTCATGGATACGCGCGGCGGTGATCTATTCGATTCGCTCATTGGCGCACTCGATGAGTTGAATCAGCTGGAAGGGGTTTCTGTCAAACTGCTGTTCTTAGATGCAGAAGATGAAACTTTGGTCAGACGCTACAAAGAGACCCGGCGTTCACATCCGTTAGCCGAAGGCGGCCTGCCGCTCACAGGCATCCGGAAAGAACGGCTCTTGCTTTCAGAATTGAAAGGCCGGGCCCGCTCCATCTATAATACTTCGAAACTGAAGCCGCGAGAGCTGCGAGAGAAGATCATGGCCGAGTTCTCCGCCAAAGGGAGCACGTTGTTTACGGTCAATTTCATCTCCTTTGGTTTCAAGCACGGTATGCCGATTGACGCGGATGTTGTGTTCGACGTCAGGTTTTTGCCAAACCCGTACTATATCCAGGAGTTGAAGCCGAAAACTGGATTGGAATCGGAAGTATCGGAATATGTCCTAAAATGGAATGACACGCAAATGCTGATCGAGAAACTGACAGATCTGTTCAAATTCCTCATCCCGCAATATAAAAACGAGGGGAAATCCCAAGTAGTAATCGCTTTCGGCTGCACTGGTGGCCAGCACCGTTCGGTTACATTAGCTGAATACTTCGGCAATCGGTTCAAGGAAGAATACCGGACGATTATTACCCACCGGGATATTGAGAAAAGAAAGGGTTGACAACATGATGCAATCCGGTAAAATGAAAAAAATTGTCGTCTTTGGAGGCGGCACCGGATTGTCCACATTGCTGCGCGGATTAAAGAAATTCCCTGTCGAGCTGACTGCAATTGTAACTGTAGCTGACGACGGGGGGAGCTCCGGGAGGTTATTGGATCAATACAATATTCCACCTCCTGGTGATATCCGCCAAGTAATGGCAGCGCTTTCAGATGTTGAGCCTTTAATTGAGAAGATGTTCCAATATCGTTTTGCTACATCTGACGATTTAAAGGGCCATTCACTAGGCAATCTGATGCTTGCTGCACTGACCGATATTACCGGGGATTTTGCCCGAGCAATCGAGAAGATGGGCAGGGTGTTGAACATCAAAGGGAAAGTCTTACCAGCTGCTAATCAACGAATTACGTTGCATGCAGAACTGGATGATGGGACAATAGTGACAGGGGAATCGAAAATTCCCGTCTATGGAAGCAAAATCAGAAGGGTCTATCTGTCTCCGCAAGAGGTAGAGCCGCTGCCAGAAACGGTAGAGGCAATTCAACAAGCGGATTTGATTATCTTCGGACCGGGCAGTCTATACACAAGCATCCTTCCGACTATCCTGGTACGGGACATTCGTGATGCGGTAGTGGCGGCTTCGGCGAAGAAAATATATATTGGCAATCTGACGACGCAAGCGGGAGAGACCTATCGCTATACAGCGTCAGAGCATGTAAAAGCACTGCATGATCATGCGGAAACAAATTTTATTGATACGGTTCTGTTGAATGGGACGGATTTATCAGCCGAGCTGCAAGCGGAGGGACTTTCCGGCCAGGTGTGGCAAGTGGAGAATGATATAGAGGTGCTGCGGGAAATTGTGCCCCGGATCTTTATTGAGCCCATTTCAATTGTAACTGACGGCAGGGTCATCCATGATGCGGATAGAGTGGCCTCATGGGTAATGGACTTTATTGAAAATGAAACGGCCCGTTAATATGTGGAAGTGCCGGGAAAGGGGTTTATCATGTCTTTTGCGGCAGAAGTGAAGAAGGAATTGACGCAAGTGGAGTCCGATGATTGTTGCATCAAAGCCGAGATTTCGGCATTCATTCGGATGAACGGCGCTCTATCCTTCTCGAACAAACAGCTGAGCCTGGATGTTCAAACAGAAAACGCGGCGATTGCCAGGCGTTTGTATTCCAACGTTAAGAAACTATATCCTTATAAAGTGGAATTGCTCGTACGGAAAAAAATGAGGCTGAAGAAGAACAATATATACATATGTAGAATCAGGGAAGGTGCCAAACAGCTTCTCGAGGATTTGTATATTTTGACTGGCACATTTCAGTTTAACAATGAGATTGCGGCACCTTTAGTCGAAAATGACTGTTGCAAGCGAGCGTATTTGAGAGGCGCTTTCCTGGCCGGCGGGTCAGTGAACAATCCTGAAACATCTTCCTATCACTTGGAGATGTTCTCTTTCTATAAGGAGCATAGTGAAGCGCTGGTGGAGTTGATGAACAGTTTTTATCTAAACGCCAAATCGATCGAGCGGAAAAAAGGCTATATCGCTTATTTGAAGGAAGCGGAAAAGATTTCGGATTTCCTCAGCCTGATCGGAGCCCATGTGTCTTTGATGAAGTTTGAAGATGTGCGGATCCTGAGGGATATGCGAAATAGCGTGAATCGACTCGTCAATTGCGAAACGGCCAACCTGAACAAAACAATCGGGGCGGCGCAGCGGCAAGTGGAAAATATCAAGTTCATTGAAAGCACGATCGGAATTGATCAATTGCCGGACCGCTTGCAGGAGATCGCACGGCTGCGCGTCGAATACCAAGATGTGACCCTGAAGGAATTAGGGGAAATGGTTTCAGGCGGACCCGTCAGCAAATCAGGAGTGAATCATCGGCTGCGCAAAATTGAAGAGATTGCAGATAAGCTTCGAGGCGGCGGCATTGAGTAATAGATGAAATTAGTGAGTGGAGAGGAGCCAAGTGCTATGGTGGAAAAAACAGTCGAAGTGAAAATGAAAACCGGGTTGCAGGCTAGACAAGCAGCCTTATTCGTCCAAGAAGCCAACCGCTTCTCGGCCGACGTCTTTTTAAAGAAGGACGAGCGTCAAGTAAATGCCAAAAGCATCATGGGTATCATGAGCCTGGCAGTAGCAAGAGGAACATCCATCACGTTGATGGCGGATGGCGTGGACGAAGATAAAGCGATTGATACGCTTTCTGAGTTAGTGGAAAAAGAGAACTGATAAAATAAAAGTGCTGGAACCGCAATTGCAGTCCAGCACTTGTTCTAAAGATGAACGCCGTTTCTTTAAAAAGGAACGGTTCGTTTCGTTGAATAAAAAAATACCTTATCCAGATCAAATCTGAATAAAGTATTTGAGGACGCCCTCGGCAGGAGTCGAACCCACATTTCAAGAACCGGAATCTTGCGTGCTATCCATTGCACCACGAGGGCATATATAGTGTCCATATCTGTAACGGACAAGTTTCATTATACAAAAGAAGTGGAATGAATGCAATAGGTTTTTTACAATGCATTATATTTGACCATTGTTGACTATAATAGGTATGATAAGGGTACAGTTGAAATACACTTTCAACAGACCGATAGTAACATCCACCTTAAAGGAGGAAATGGAATGAATTTAATCCCTACAGTTATTGAACAAACGAACCGCGGAGAACGCGCATACGACATTTACTCCCGTCTTTTGAAAGACCGGATCATCATGCTTGGAAGCGCAATTGACGACAACGTCGCAAACTCCATTGTAGCACAACTATTATTCTTGGAAGCGGAAGATCCAGAAAAAGATGTTTCCATCTACATCAACAGCCCGGGCGGCAGCATCACTGCGGGTATGGCGATCTACGACACAATGCAATTCATCAAGCCAGACATCCAAACAATCTGTATCGGGATGGCAGCTTCTATGGGTTCATTCCTCTTGACTGCTGGAACGAAAGGCAAGCGCTATGCATTGCCTAACGCAGAAGTCATGATTCACCAGCCACTTGGCGGTGCACAAGGGCAAGCGACGGAAATCGAAATTGCGGCCAAACGCATTCTCTTCCTTCGCGAAAAATTGAACACCATCCTATCTGAGCGTACAGGCCAGCCGGTCGAAGTCATTGCGAAAGACACAGACCGCGATAACTTCATGACGGCAGAGCGTGCGAAAGAGTATGGTCTCATTGACCACATCATCACAAGAAGCGATATGAAAGACCTTTCGAAATAAGTTAAAATCGGCGGCTATCCTCTTACCCAGAGGGTAGCCGTTTTGCGTCTAATCCAATTGGGAATAGCGTAAGCTTCAAAAAAGATGAAACTTTTTAATAAGCCAGCCAGTAGAATTAAACAACAGACGTTTTAGAGGAACCGGCAATCGGGTACAAGAAACGTATTGATGGAAGAGGAGTGGAGAACAATGAAAAAGATTTTAGGACCAATCGCAGTGATCGTAGGAATTATCGTCGTACTCGGTATTATACTTGTCCCGAGTTACAATAAGTTCGTCAATTTAGAAGAAGATGTGGATCAATCCTATGCCCAAGTAGAAAACCAATTACAACGGCGTCTGGATTTGATTCCTAACTTGGTCAACACAGTGAAAGGGTACGCGAGCCATGAAAAAGAAGTCATGACCGAAATCGCAGATGCCCGCTCCCGTTTAGCTGGAGCCGCTGGACCGGAAGAACAAGCTGCAGCTGACGCTGAGCTGACAAGCGCACTCGGTCGACTGCTCGTCGTCGTTGAAAACTATCCGGAATTAAAGGCAGACCGACAATTCACCCAGCTCATGGATGAACTCGCCGGCACGGAAAACCGGATCGGCGTCGCTCGGAAAGACTACAACGACGTGGTGGCAAACTACAACCGACAAACCAAGCGCTTCCCGGGTAAACTCGTCGCTTCCATTTTCGGATTCGATGAAAAAGAATATTTCAAAGCAGACCCAGCTGCAACTGAAGCACCTAAAGTAGACTTCGAGGATGGCAAAGACTGATGCGCACCGCATCCCGCTTCATCCTGATGGCCCTCATCCTCGTAGCGGCTATCTTACCGGGACGGGCATTGGCAGCGGATGTCCCTCCTTGGAACAAATATGATGAGTATGTGCAAGACCATGCGAATATATTATCAGAAGAGCAAAAAGCTGAGTTGAATCGGTTGGGGAAGCAGTTGAATGATGGGACGACAGCTGAACTAGCGATTTTGACTTTGCCAAGTATTGGCGATGAACCCGTTGATGAGTTTGCAGTAGAGGCTCTTCGTCACTATGGGTTAGGTAAGAAAGGGCAAGATAATGGTGCTTTGCTTGTTGTCACGACAGTTCCAAATTCGAGTGGCGACCGGCATTTTGAATTGACAGTTGGATATGGACTTGAAGGAGCTCTTCCTGACGGAAAAGTTGGACGTATTATAGATGACGTGTCTATACCTTTTTTGCATGAGGAACAACCTGATATGGCCATCACAGAAGCATATAAAGCATTCTATAATGAAATCGCAAAAGAGTATGGCTGGAACGGTGAACTCGCCCAAGTGCAAACGGTTGAACGCCAAGATGATGGGGGATTGGGGCTCCCTACTCCTATCGTCATCTTAATCATCATCTTCCTCTTACTCCGAATGTTTGGAAGCGGTGGCGGTCGTGGCGGCGGAGGCGGTCGTGGCAGACGCAGTAGATCGCGTGGACCGATCTTCTTCCCAGGATCATTTGGAGGAGGAGGCGGTTTCGGTGGTGGCGGTGGCTTCGGCGGAGGCGGTGGATTCTCCGGCGGAGGTGGCTCCGGTGGCGGAGGCGGCGCTGGCCGAAGCTGGTAACTACAATAGACATCCAATCCTTTGTGGGTTGGATGTTTTTTTGTTGTAAATGCTCTAGGACATTCAGCGCGAAATAAGATAAGCCATCACAAAAAATATAACCCGCGAAGCAAAATATCTCCACCAACAGACCAGGTGCGCATAAAGTGGTCGTACCCGCACATTACCAACCCCCAGCCGCGCATACGACAACCGTACCCGAGCATACACGTCATCCAGCCGCGCATACCCAACCTTCACCCGCGCATAAACCATCCACCACACCACCCAACTTGTCCTTCCACTCTTCCATCCGTTATAATCAACCCATATAAAACAAGAACGAGGGTGGAAACGATGAACGTCACATTTTACACAAGACCGGGCTGTCCTTTATGCGAAGATGCAGAAGCAATGATGAAGCTGGCGCAGGAGGATGTTTCGCTTACGTGGTCGACGGTTAATATTGAAGAGGATGATGAAGCGCATGAGAAATATATGCTCATGATTCCGGTAATCGAGAAAGATGGCGAGGTTTTATTGTATGGATCCATCGGTTATATTGACATATTAAATTTGTTTGAAAAATGAAAGGAATAGGTATACAATAAACACAAGATCTATTTTTTTATCTTAGGTGGGACAAAAATAAATATGCGGGACATTTTTTGTCCATAGAAAAGAGGGGCTTTCATTGAACTCGGATTTCCTCGAGGCGCAACGGAAGCTTGTGCCTGAAATGATGGATCTCATGCAACAGCGATATAGTGCATTAAAAATAATTGATATGAACGGGCCAATCGGGAGGCGGCAGCTGGGCCAAGTGGCGAGGCTGTCGGAACGGGAAGCGCGCAATGTACTGGAGGCTCTTCGTGATGCGGGCTTGATCCGGATCGAGAAGGAAGGCGCCAGTGTGACAGAGGAAGGCAGACAAATGCTGTCATCACTGCGTACTAGTATGGATGATTGGTCGGGTCGCAATACGCTCGCACGCTATTTGGAGCAGACGATCGGCATTCGGAAAGTAATTGTTGTCCCTGGCGACTCTGACGTGACGTCTTCTGTAAAAGCTGTTATCGGCAAAGAGGCTGCCGAGCAATTTGTCACCTTGATTGGTGACGGTCAAATTGTGGCGGTGACGGGCGGCAGTTCAGTTGCGGCAATCCCACCTTTTATCGGAAAGTTCCCGGAAGCCGAACGGTTGCGGTTTATTGCAGCAAGAGGCGGCGTCGGAGAGGATATCGGCTTGCAGGCGAATGTCATTTCGGCATTATTTGCCCAAGCTTGCGGTGCAACATACAGCACCTTCTATTACCCGGAGACGCTAAGCGAAGAAGCGCACGAGGTATTCCGGAAAGAACCAGCCGCACTTGAGATGATGGCGCAATATGAGAAAACGGATTGCGTCCTGCATGGGATTGGCGATGCGAAAAAGATGGCGGCGATGCGAAATTCGTCGGATGAGGAATTGGAATTGCTGGAACAGGGGAAAGCTCTTGGAGAGGCATTCGGTTATTATTTCGATGAAAACGGAAACGTCGTCTATCGGCTGCGGACGGTCGGCATCCAGACCGAACAGCTGGAACAGGTTCCGCTTTTAATTGCGGTGGCAGGCGGTGCAAGCAAAGCAGCCGCGATACTCGCCTATATGGCTAGCGCGCCTCGGCAGACAATCTTAGTGACCGATGAAGGGGCAGCCGCTGAAATGCAACGGATATTACGTAAAAATACTTAAATAGATGGAGGTCATTCACATGACATTAAAAATGGCGATTAACGGATTTGGACGAATTGGCAGAGTGGTATTTCGGGAAGCAATGGCGCATGACGATATCGAAATCGTCGCGGTCAACGATTTGACGGACGCAGCGATGCTGGCGCATTTGCTCAAGTATGACTCGGTGCACGGAATTTTCGATGCGGAAGTCGGATCGGATGAAAATCATCTCGTCGTTAACGGCAAAAAGATTCGCGTCTACGCTGAAAAAGATCCTTCCGTGTTGCCTTGGAAAGAGCTTGAGGTCGATGTGGTTATCGAATCAACAGGCGTCTTCCGGGACCAAAAAGGACTTCAAAAGCATATCGATGCAGGAGCGAAAAAAGTGATCCTGTCAGCTCCGGCAAAAGGCGACATCAAAACATTGGTTATGGGCGTCAACCACAAGGATTATGATGCAGGTTCCGACCATATCGTATCGAACGCGTCTTGTACGACAAACTGCCTGGCACCTGTCGTCAAAGTGCTAAACGACGAGTTTGGCATAAAGCGCGGCATGATGACGACAGTTCACTCGTACACAAATGACCAGCGTATTCTCGACTTGCCGCATGAAGATTACCGCCGTGCACGTGCTGCTGCGGAATCCATGATTCCAACGACTACTGGCGCAGCATCAGCAGTCACAAAGGTTATCCCTGAATTGAAAGGGAAGCTGGACGGCATGGCAGTCCGCGTTCCGACACCGAACGTGTCCCTCGTTGACTTCGTTGCGGAAGTTGGCAAGGAAGTGACCGTCGAAGACGTCAATGCTGCTTTGAAAAATGCGTCTGAGAATGAACTAAAAGGTTTCTTGTACTACAATGAAATCCCGCTTGTGTCCCGCGACTATAACGGCAACACAGCATCTTCCACTGTAGATGGCCTGTCCACAATGGTGCTTGACGGCAATATGGTGAAAGTTATCTCTTGGTACGACAATGAATCAGGATACTCTGCACGCTGCATCGACTTGGCATTATACATGCAGCAACAAGGGTTCTAATCAAATCATAGCCAACAAACAGCCTACGACTTATAATATAGTTGGGTAGAGGAACGGATCAGCCCGTTCCTCTTTTTTCTACATACTGATCCTGGATGATTTTCTGCGGTAGCAGATGTTGGGATATGGTATGATTAGGCGGAAAGTAGTTGTCGGGAATTTCCCGCAAAAGGAAGTTACATTACATACGGAGGTGTGCTATTTTTCATGATGTCCAAACAGACGATGAAAGATATAGAACTAGGTGGCAAACGAGTTTTTTGCCGGGTTGATTTTAATGTGCCGATGGAGGATGGAGCCGTTACGGATGATACGAGAATCCGCGCTGCTATCCCGACGATCGAATATTTGACCAGCCAAGGGGCCAAAGTCATTTTAGCAAGCCACCTCGGCCGCCCGAAAGGC
>NZ_BQYK01000007.1:90604-152036 GCF_023168145.1 Sporosarcina sp. NCCP-2222 | reverse complement strand
AAAGACGGAGACATCCTATTGCTTGAAAATGTCCGTTTCCATTCAGGTGAGGAAAAGAACGATCCTGAACTCGCCAAACAATTTGCTGCGCTTGCGGACTTGTTCGTCAACGATGCGTTTGGCGCTGCACACCGTGCACATGCATCGACAGCAGGCATCGCAGACTATTTGCCTGCGGTTTCCGGATTGCTTCTGGAAAAAGAATTGGACGTGCTTGGAAAAGCTTTATCCGATCCGGACCGTCCGTTTACCGCAATTATTGGCGGAGCGAAAGTAAAGGACAAAATCGGAGTCATCGACCACCTGCTTGATAAAGTCGATAATTTATTAATTGGCGGCGGACTCTCCTATACATTCTCAAAAGCGCAAGGGTACGACACAGGCAACTCGCTTTTGGAAGAAGATAAAATTGAACTGGCAGCCTCATTCATTCAAAAAGCAAAAGACAAAGGCGTCAATTTGTACTTGCCAATCGATGCGGTCATTGCGGATGAATTCTCTGCGACTGCCAACGTGAAAACAGTGAAAATCGATGCAATGCCTGCCGGCTGGATGGGTCTCGATATCGGACCTGAAACAGCAGCACTTTATGCAAAAGTAATCGAACAATCGAAATTGGTTATTTGGAACGGGCCGATGGGTGTGTTCGAAATGGAGCCATTCTCTCAAGGGACGAAGCAAGTGGCTGAAGCAATGGCCCGCACGGAAGCGTATACCGTTATTGGCGGTGGCGATTCTGCAGCGGCTGTTGAAAAGTTCAATGTCGCAGATCAAATGGATCATATTTCTACAGGCGGCGGCGCATCCCTTGAATTCATGGAAGGCAAGGAACTTCCGGGCGTATCTGCTTTAAACGATAAGTGAGAGGAGAGATCGAAGTGCGGAAACCGATCATTGCAGGAAACTGGAAAATGTATAAGACGATGGGGGAAGCGAAAACCTTTGTCGACGAAGTAAAAGGCAAGCTGTCCGCTTCGGATGTCGATGCGGTCATCTGCTCGCCGGCACTCTATTTGGCAGAGCTTGTCCAGATGGCGAAGGGCACCCCTCTCTCCATCGGTGCCCAAACGATGCACGACAAGGAAGAAGGGGCGTTTACGGGCGAAGTGAGCCCGACCATGCTTACAGACATTGGCGTCACGTATGTCATTTTAGGTCACTCCGAGCGCCGGCAATATTTCAATGAAACGGATGAATCAGTCAATGCAAAAGTGAAAGCTGCTTTTGCCCATCAATTGACGCCAATCGTCTGCGTCGGCGAAACATTGGAAGAACGTGAAGCAGGCGAGACGGTCAGCCGCGTTTCTGACCAAGTGAAAAAGGCGTTCCAAAACATCGAAGGAACAGACGCAGTCAATGCCGTTATCGCATACGAACCTATTTGGGCGATCGGCACAGGGAAAACAGCGACAGCTGATGATGCGAATGAAGTATGTAAAGAAATCCGTTCTGCCATCGCAGCATTATACGACCGGGAGATCGCAGACAGCATCCGTATCCAATACGGCGGCAGCGTGAAACCTGAAAATATCGTCGAGCTTCTGTCCAAGGAGCATATTGACGGCGCACTTGTTGGCGGAGCGAGCTTGGATCCGGCATCCTTCCTAAAATTGGTGGAGGCGGGCGTCCATGAGTAAAGGACCGGTAGCACTAATCATCTTAGATGGCTTCGGCCTGCGGGATGAGAAATTCGGCAATGCGGTCGCTCAGGCGAATAAGCAGAATTACGATTTACTATGGAACAACTTCCCTCATTCCACGCTAACAGCATGCGGCGAAGCCGTCGGTTTGCCAGAAGGCCAGATGGGGAACTCCGAAGTCGGCCATTTGAATATCGGTGCCGGCCGGATCGTTTACCAAAGCTTGACGCGCATTAACAAGTCCATTAAAGATGGTGACTTTTTTGAAAACCCGGCTTTGCTGAAGGCGGTCCAGCATGCAAAACAAAATGGCACCGCGCTGCATTTGATGGGGCTTGTATCGGACGGGGGCGTCCATAGCCATTATGAACATATGTTCGCCCTCTTGCGATTAGCGAAAATGAACGGGCTAGATAACGTATATGTCCACGCCTTTTTAGATGGCCGCGATGTCGGACCGAAAACAGCGATGGAGTACATCAGCCAAACTGACAAAGTAATGGAGAACTTGGAAGTCGGCAAGCTTGCGACGGTCTCGGGACGTTATTATGCGATGGACCGGGACAAGCGATGGGACCGCGTGGAACTGGCGTACCGCGCGATCGTCGATGGAACTGGAAACACGGCGGCTTCTGCGTCCGAAGGAATTCTCAAATCGTATGACAAGGACGTAACGGATGAATTCGTCGTGCCGTTTGTCATCGAGAAGGATGGAAAACCGGTCGCGACTGTCAATGAAGGAGATGCGGTCATCTTCTTTAATTTCCGTCCAGACCGCGCAATCCAGCTATCGCGTGCGTTTACAGACCCGTCGTTCGATGGGTTCCATACAGGACCTAAAACTCTCGAAAACCTGGAGTTTGTTACCTTCACTGAATACAGCGAGGAAGTCCAGGCGGATGTTGTGTTCCGAAACGACAACCTCCTCAACACGATTGGCGAAGTGCTGTCGGCAAACGGGCTGCGGCAATTGCGTATCGCAGAAACTGAAAAGTACCCGCACGTCACCTTCTTCATGAGCGGAGGACGGGAAGAGGAGTTTGAAGGGGAAACCCGGATTCTCATCGCATCCCCGAAAGTCGCGACGTATGACTTGAAGCCGGAAATGAGCGCAGTCGAAGTGACGGAAGCGCTGCTTGCACAAATTAATGACGACAAGCAGGATGCCATCATTCTTAACTTCGCCAACCCGGACATGGTCGGCCATAGCGGCATGCTGGAGCCGACAGTGAAGGCAATCGAGACGGTGGATGTATGCCTCGGCCAAATTATTGATGCCATCCATGCGAAGGGCGGCGTGGCGATCGTAACAGCTGACCATGGCAATGCGGATGAAGTAAGGACGGAAGAAGACAAACCGATGACAGCCCACACGACGAATCCGGTGCCTGTTATCATCACCGATCCCGACATCACGATTCGCGAAGGCGGCATTTTGGCTGACCTGGCACCAACGATGTTGAAGCTGCTCGGAATTGAACAACCTGCTGAAATGACAGGAACACCATTATTTTAATTAAGGAGAGAATTACTATGCCAATCATTACCCATATCCAAGCAAGAGAAGTCCTTGATTCACGCGGAAATCCGACAGTCGAGGTGGAAGTGTTCACAGAAAGCGGCGCATTCGGTCGCGCGATCGTTCCTTCCGGCGCATCAACAGGCGAATATGAAGCGGTTGAGCTGCGTGACGGAGATGCGGATCGCTACAATGGCAAGGGTGTTCTAAAGGCAGTTGACCACGTAGAGGAAATCATCGCAGAAGAGCTTGTGGACCGGTACTCTGTTCTTGACCAAGTACTTATCGACAAGGCATTGATTGAACTGGATGGCACGAAAAACAAAGGAAAGCTTGGCGCGAACGCGATTCTAGGCGTTTCCATGGCGGTTGCACATGCGGCTGCTGATTATCTCGATATCCCGCTTTATCAATACTTAGGTGGAGTCAACGCGAAGCAATTGCCAGTACCAATGATGAACATCCTAAATGGTGGCGAACATGCGGATAACAACGTGGATATCCAGGAGTTCATGGTTATGCCAGTCGGTGCAGAATCATTCCGCCACGGACTTCGCATGGGTGCGGAAATCTTCCATAGCCTGAAGAGCGTTCTCAAAGCAAAAGGCTTGAACACAGCTGTAGGCGATGAAGGCGGCTTCGCGCCGAACCTAGCTTCTAACGAAGAAGCTCTTTCTACGATCATCGAAGCGATCGAAAAAGCTGGCTACAAGCCAGGCGAAGAAGTATTGCTTGCGATGGACGTCGCGTCCTCTGAGTTTTTCGACAAAGAAGCAGGCAATTATAATTTGGCAGGCGAAGGCATCGTCAAGACATCTGAAGAAATGGTTGATTGGTACGAAGAGCTTTGCAATAAATACCCGATCGTTTCCATCGAAGACGGTTTGGACGAAAATGACTGGGCAGGCCATAAATTGCTGACTGAGCGCCTTGGCAAAAAAGTACAGCTTGTCGGTGATGACTTATTCGTAACGAATACAGAAAAATTGGCACGCGGCATTGAAGAGGGCGTGGGCAACTCCATCCTCATCAAAGTAAACCAAATCGGTACATTGACAGAAACATTCGATGCGATCGAAATGGCAAAACGCGCTGGCTATACAGCTGTTATCTCCCACCGTTCCGGCGAGTCGGAAGATACGACAATTGCCGACATCGCAGTAGCGACAAATGCGGGCCAAATCAAAACGGGTGCACCATCCCGTACAGACCGCGTGGCGAAATACAATCAGCTTCTTCGCATCGAAGATCAGCTGGATGATACAGCACAATACCTCGGAGCACGTACTTTCTATAACTTGAAAAAGTAATAGACCGAGCAGCAACCTCTTCACGACATTTCTGCATAATCAGACGGAATTGACAAATGTTGTTGTCACGTTTGGCAATGTTTGATAGAATAGAAATGTCGTGATGTACTATGCAGGAGGTGGGAACAAAGTGCATGCTTTGTTATTGACGTTGCTTTTAATTGTCTCAATCGCATTAATCGTAGTTGTCTTATTGCAATCCGGAAAAAGTGCAGGCCTGTCAGGAGCCATCTCCGGTGGTGCTGAACAACTTTTTGGAAAACAAAAGGCGCGTGGATTGGACCTCGTCCTCCAACGGGTGACGATTGTATTGTCCATTCTGTTTTTTATTTTAGCAATTGCGATCGTTAAATTTTAACAACATATTGTAAGCAGACTTGCTCAGCGCCTGACCTTCCAAGTAGGGTCAGGCGTTTTCTTTTCTCTTTCATTGGGAAGAATAGGATAAGAGAAGGAGCACATGATACATATAGGTGACCATTTACATCTAAACGTTTTGGAAGGATGATTGTTTTGAGAATTGCTCAACCGAAACCGTTTTTCTTTGAAAAGGGGACGCGTGCTGTCCTCTTGCTGCACGGATTTACCGGCACATCAGCGGACGTCCGGATGCTCGGCCGTTTTCTGGAGAAGAAAGGCTATACATCACTTGCGCCGCATTACCGGGGGCATGGCGTGCCGCCGGAGGAATTGATCGAGACGGGACCGGACCAGTGGTGGGCCGATGTCGAAGCAGGATACAACCAGCTGCGTGAGGCAGGCTATGAGGAAATCGCAGTCGCCGGCTTGTCGCTGGGCGGCGTGTTTTCATTGAACGTAGGAATGAATTACCCGGTAAAGGGTATTGTGACAATGTGTGCGCCGATGTCGATGAAGACGACGGACACAATGTTTGAAGGCGTGTTGAAATACGCGAAGGACTATAAGAAGTACGAAGGAAAAGAGGAGTCCGTCATCGAAGAGGAAGTGGATGCTATTCGCGGAAAAACGATGCCGTCTTTGGCAGACTTGCGGGCCCTTGTATATGATGTCAGAGAGAAGCTCGACCATGTGTATGCGCCGTTATTTGTCGTCCAGGCGACACAGGATGAAGTCATTGATCCCGATTCGGCCAACGTCATTTACGACAACACCGAGTCGCTCGATAAGCAAATCAAATGGTATGAAAACTCCGGCCACGTCATTACATTAGGGCCGGAAAAGGAACAGCTCCATGAAGATGTATTTCAATTTCTTGAATCATTGGATTGGAACGTGTGAAACTGTAACTAGATGAACATGTTGTAGATAGAAGGAGGGGACTATATCATTGGAATTTTTTGATGAGCAATTAAGAGAACGTCTCTTGGCATTCATGAAAGAGGAATCGTATAAACCGCTCACGGTCCAGGAAATCCAGGAATTACTGGGGATCGAAGGAGCGGCAGAATTCAAGGAACTGGTCAAGATGCTTGTCCATCTGGAGCAGAAGGGCGACATCGTTCGATCCCGGACAAACCGATACGGCGTGCCGGAGCGGATGAATCTCGTACGGGGCAAATTTATCGGACACGCGAAAGGCTTCGGTTTTGTGACGCCGGAAACGGAAGGGATGGATGATATTTTCATTCCGCCGACAGAAGTGAACGGCGCCATGAACGGCGATATCGTACTCGTCCGCATTGCGAACAGCTCCATGGGCGACCGGCGGGAAGGAACGATTATCCGCATTGCAGAACGGAAGACAACTAAAGTCGTCGGAACATATCAGGACAATCGCGGTTTTGGCTTCGTCATTCCAGACGACAAACGGCTGCCAATGGACATTTTCATCGCCAAAGGACACAGCCTGAATGCGGTGGATGGCCATAAAGTGGTCGTCGAAATAACGGAATGGCCAAGTGAACTGAAATCGGCTACAGGCATAGTCGTGCAAATTCTCGGGCATAAAAACGACCCGGGTGTCGATATTTTATCAATCATTTATAAACACGGCATTGAAATCGAATTCCCGCAAGAGGTCATGGATGAGATTAAATCGACTCCGGAAACTGTTCAGGAAAAGGACTTGTTCAAGCGACGTGACTTGCGCGACGAACAGATCATTACGATTGACGGCGCGGATGCCAAAGACTTGGATGATGCTGTTTCCGTCGTGAAAAATAATGATGGCACGTACGTGCTGTCCGTCCATATCGCTGACGTCAGCCATTATGTGCGCGAGAACACAGCACTGGACGATGAAGCGTATGAGCGCGGAACGAGCGTCTACTTGACCGACCGGGTTATTCCGATGCTACCGCATAAGCTGTCGAACGGCATCTGTTCTTTGAATCCGGGTGTCGACCGGCTTACGCTGTCGTGCCGGATGACGATTGACGGAAGCGGGAAAATCACCGACCATGAAATATTCGAGAGTGTGATCCATTCGAAAGAGCGGATGACATATTCGGATGTGTATAAGATCATTGCGGAGAAGGACGAAGAGCTGCTCAAAAAGTATGAGCATATCGTTCCGATGCTCAATGACATGGGCGACCTCGCTGCCATCCTGCGCCAGAAGCGGATGGGCCGTGGCGCGATTGACTTCGATTTCAAGGAATCGAAAGTCCTTGTCAATGAAGAAGGCTGGCCGACGGATATCGTGCTTCGCGAAAGGACCGTTTCTGAGCAGCTGATCGAGGAATTCATGCTCGCGGCAAATGAAACAGTGGCGGAGCATTTCCACTGGCTGAATGTGCCGTTCATCTACCGGATTCACGAAAATCCGAAAGAGGAAAAACTAGCGCGGTTTTTTGAGTTTCTAACGAATTTCGGTATCGTCGTGAAGGGGACAGGAAACCATGTCCACCCGCGTGCCTTGCAGGAAATCATCGAATCGATCGAAGGCCTGCCGGAAGAGACGGTCATTTCGACGATGTTGCTTCGTTCCATGCAACAGGCGAAATACTTCGAGGAGAGCCTCGGCCACTTCGGTTTGTCGACGGATTTCTATACGCACTTCACATCACCGATCCGCCGTTATCCGGACTTGATCGTCCATAGGCTAATTCGCACGTATTTGATCGAGAAGGACCTGTCGTCCGAAACGATCGCCCACTGGAACGCTGCGCTGCCTGAAATCGCCCAGCATACATCCGACAGGGAAAGGCGTGCAGTCGATGCAGAACGCGATACAGACGCTCTAAAAAAGGCACAGTACATGCTCGATAAGATCGGTGAGGAATTCGACGGCGTCATCTCGTCCCTTACGAATTTCGGCATGTTCGTCGAGCTGGAAAACACGGTGGAAGGACTTGTCCATGTGAGCTACATGACAGACGACTACTACCGATTCGACGATCGCCAAATGATGATGATCGGCGGCCATACCGGCAAGCAGTTCCGCATCGGAGACGAAGTGACGATTCGCGTCGTATCGGTCAAACCGGAAGAGTCCGCGATCGACTTTGAAATCGCCGGCATGAAGCAATCATTCCACCGGACGCGCAAGGAAACGCCGAAAGTCATCCATGCGAAAAAGCAAGGAGGATCGGAAGGCGGCAAACGCGGGGAAGGCAAGCGAAGCGACAAGTCGTCACCAGGCAAGAAACAGGGCGGACCGAGCCAAAAGAAGAAATTCTATGAGGGCGTCGCCAAGAAAACAAAGAAACGTCCAAGAAAGAGAAAATAGGCCGGAGCGGCAATCCCCTCCGGCTGCTTTAGAGGGGTGTTGACAATGGGAAAAGGCCAAGGAAAAGTCATTGCGGTCAATAAAAAAGCAAATCATGACTTCGCAATCGAAGAAACAATCGAGGCGGGCATCGTCCTCCAAGGGACGGAAATCAAATCAGTACGCAACGGAAAGGTCCAGCTTCGCGACGCGTTTGTCCTCATTCGCAACAACGAAGCATGGATCTCCAATATGCATATTAGCCCGTACGAGCAAGGGAACCGGTACAACCACGACCCTATCCGTTCCCGCAAGCTGCTATTGCATCGCAAGCAGATCAGCACGCTCGTCGGCCAAATCAAAGAACAGGGCGTCGCCATCGTCCCGCTCAAAATGTACTTGAAGGACGGCTTTGCTAAAGTCCTGATCGGCATCGGGAAAGGGAAAAAGCTCTATGATAAACGGGACGACCTGAAGAAAAAAGAAGCGAAACGTGAAATGGAACGCGCCTTCAAAGCGAAGCAGCAATACTAAGCGGAAGCGTTTTCCATTGAAATTTCAGCAGAAACGTTGTATGATTGGGACAGTGATAGTTCAGAAACCTGCTATGCTTCGGGCATAGCATTTCCTGACTCTCCAGTTGAATGTGTTGACAGGCAGGCCACGTGCCTAGCAGGTTCAACCTTTTATACCGGGGACGTTACGGATTCGACAGGGGTGGTCTGAGCTTGAGCTGCGCGTCGGAGGGCTCGACTCCGTCAGAAACGGCAGTTAATAATAACTGGCAAAACAAACAACAACTTAGCATTCGCAGCGTAAGCTGATGAATCTGCCTAGCAGTTCCATCGCCCATGTGGCATTGTTAGGCTCACCTATTAGTGGGATACGGTAACGGTCGCCTCCTGAGGCCGTTGCAAGAGACTACCAGGATAGCGCTCAAGACGCCTTGATTGACGGCATAATGCAGCGCGAACCGTAAGTAGTCAATCTACACGCGTAGACGCTTAAGTATTGGAGCCTTTGGACGTGGGTTCGACTCCCACCGTCTCCATAGTTAAATGGACAAAAAAGTAGTCATAACAATGATTTAGAAAGATAGGGGTATTGAACAGGGGTTGTACTCTTGGGCAATATCTCTATTTTTATGTATTTTATGGATAAAATGATGAGTAATAGAGGCTTTGCATCGTTAATCACTAAGCAGATTAGAATGAAAGTCGCTACTAAAGGTAAAAGGTATACTTCATTTAACTAAGGTCCATTATATTTATAGATGAGAAAAGAAAAGTAGGTGAACAACGTAGGGAAATATCAATTGGACAACAAAAGTAAAACGGCTGTGACAAAATATCATGAACAAAACAAGGCGGTCAAATTTGATAAAAAGCAGCACCTGGAAAAAATACGTACGGAGTATTTGAAGAAAAAGCAAAAACAAACAGATAATTAATTTGAATGAAACATAGGAAGAGTAAAATCTCCCTATGTTTTTTCTTATTCTTAGGTCTCTTGTTCAAATTTAATTGTGCTGCATATTGAAATATATCAAAGTAGGAATTACAAATAGAAGCTAGGCTATTTGGGAATTTAAAAAGAAATAGAGGGGAGACCTCCCATCATTTTATTCCTTATAAGGATAGTTGTGAAAATGTGTTACCTATACTTTGTTATTATACTTTCACAGAAGGAATTTGGAAGGCTATGGTGAAAGAGTAATGAATGGTTCTTGACTTTAGGAAACTCACAAATAAAATCTGTCTTTAGGTCAAAGTCTCCTCGTAACTTTCCCAACTTTGTAAAGACTAACATTACGGTATTTATTTGGTAAAGTAGGAGATAATAAAAAGGGGGTAAAATGGTGGGTATCGGTTCGAAAATCAGATACTTTCGCACGAAGAACAACCTAACACAGAAAGAGTTAGCTTTAGGAGTGTGCGCTACATCCTATCTAAGCAAAATTGAAAACGAAATCGTAGAGCCAAGCGATGAAATGTTGGATATCTTTAGTTCAAAGCTTGGATTGGAAACGACAGATTTGAAGCTAGAAGTTGATCTTCTTCATCAACTGCAACTGAAAGCTTTGGAACTTCACCGGGCAATTCGGAATGGGTGTAACGAAAGTGCTGTCGTCTTATATAACGATTTCATAGCGAAGAATCGAATGATAATCGATCCGGCAATGCAGGTGTTTAAAGTGTTGTTTGGGTTGCGCATTGCGTTAATGAAGAAAGAACGTGAGGAAGTGTTCGAACTCTTCGAGGAGACGGCTAAGCTCAAGGAGTATGTACCCGAAATGATGAAACCATATTACAACCGGTATGGTGGGCTTTTTCATTACATGTATGGCAGTCTTACAAAGTCGCTCCAACTGTACAAAGAAGCCGAAAAACTTGTGCCCCAGAGTGAAATAGAGGATGTGTATTACCAGCTTGCACTCGTATATCATCTTTTGGGTGAATACTCTATGTCAACCTATTACGAAGAAAAGGCATTGGAACTCTTCGCTCGAAAGATGGATTATGAGCAATGTGTGAATTGTCAGCTTCTATTAGGTATCAACTACCGAAAAATGGGGAACTTGGAACGAGCAAAAGAGACTTATCTTAGCATCCTGGAGAAAGTGATGCCCTTACACAACCGGGAAGTCATCGGTAAAGTTTACCATAACTTAGGGTTGGTCTGTTCAGATGAAGGTAAGTCTTCCGAAGCGATTAAGGCTTTTGAAACAAGTCTAGGCTATCGTGACGGTGACAATTCGCGAATGAAAACTTGCTACAGCATTTCTAAAGAGTTTCTACACATTGGAGATGAATCGAATGCAAACAAGTTCGTAAATGTCGGGGAAGAAATTGCGGAAAGTGTAAAGGACAAGGAGCATATCATAAAATTTCAAGTCCTCAAATATAAACTGGAGAAACTAGAACATGATCCGATTTTCGAATTTTATATTTCAACGGTAGCATTGCCATATTTCGAGGAACGTTCTGACCAACAAATGATCAAGGAATATATCCATGAATTGGTGGCGTACTTCGAAGAATGTCGTCAGTATAAGTCAGCTCTCATGTATCTGAAAAAAATACTGTAAAGGGGTAATGATTATGAAAAAAGCAAAAGTTATTGGCTTCTTATTTATTCTAGTCTTTTCGCTGTTCAATGCAGCTGCAGTTTCCGCAGCTGACGACGATCTACCGGAGCCGCTTAAAGGAAAGCCGCCGGTTCATCATAAAGGGAACTAATCTATATAAGCAAGGACCTGATTCTTCATGAATTGGGTTCTTTTTTAATTGTTGAATGGAGGGGAAGGAAATGTTTTCATGTTTGAAAAGAAAAAGGGTTACTCGGATATTTAATAAACATTTGAACGAAAAGAAGCGTAAGAATGGTTTTTTCTTTTCATTTTCCCAACTTTTCTGTTGTAAGAAATTCTTTACTTAATGTAAGAAATACTTTACATTTGAGTTAAGAGTTAAGGAGGGAAGAAATGGAGATCAAGAATCGGATAAAAGAGTTGAGGGCCAGATCGAACCTTACACAAAAGGATTTAGCTGAAAAAGTGGGTGTTACACGTCAAACCATTATCGCGTTGGAAAAAGGAACCTATGTGCCATCGCTTTTACTTGCAATGAATATTGCGGAAGTGTTTCAGGAGCCAATTGAACAAATCTTTTACAAGGGGGATGTAGAGTGAAGATTGTCGTATTTGAAACTGTAAGTAAAATCATTATCTTTAGTGTAACAGCCTATGCGTGGGGGTCTGCGTATGAGAATATCTGGTTGATGGATGAATTTGATCGCGGGTTGGCAAATGGAGAGATAAATATAGTTAACGTGAAATTTAGCGTTTGGCCATTCTTTGTCAGCTTCATATTGGCGATCCTTTATATGATACTATCCTTTAACATGAAACCAGGAAAAAAATTTAACTTCTTATTTAAAATTGGAGAATTTCAGGAAGGGGATGAAAGAGAGGTAAACATTACTAATAAGGCAACCAGGGCTTCTCATGTTACCTTCACATTGGCGACAATGTTGGCAATGGCAATTATGGCTTTTTCCACAGGTGTCGTATATAATCATCCCGCTTTTCCTATCTATTTATTTGCAGGAATAATAATTACCTCAAACATTGCTTACGCTATTGCATACTGTATTGAGTATAATAGATAAAAAAACGCACTGAGAGATTACTTTCAGTGCGTTAATGTTAATAATGATGATTAGTCTTGAGGATTCTTCATACAAGCAAAGTTATATCCACCAATAGAAAAACCATAACCAGCGTCTGGACTACCCCAATAACCAGAGATATCTCGCTTATCCATTTTAGGATAACCGCCCTGTCTAGTACATGCATTAATTAAATCAGTTTTCTCCTTATAAGTTATATAACTGTCATACCATAAATACAAAAGGATTAGACCGATTCCAACAAGAAAAACCGGGAATGCATTTGGGAGGTACTCGCCGTCTTCAAGTTTTTCCGGATCATAACCCGCTTCAATCAGCTTTTTGTCAGTTTCTTCTTTTGAAAGGTTAGATAAAGCTTCGTTTATCTCCTTCAAAGCTTGAGCCTCTTGAAAGCTGATGCTTTGAAGTTCTGCCATACGATTTTCATCGATTTGCACTTTTCCTGTATCCTTATCGTAATACAAGGATTGTGATAAGGAAGCATTGAATTGATCTTGAGTGTTCATGTTGTTAGCATCCTGGGCTTGTGCAGCAACACCAGTCGAAAGCATTAACGCCATTGCTGCTATGACTAAGAACAGTTTTTTTATTCGTTCCACAGCTATAACCCCTTTGCGATTTATTAGAAGACTGGCCAGAACTTCTATTTATATTGTCTATTACTCTTCGTTGTTTTTCAATGGTTTGAATGTTGGGAAATATATTACTTTTATCATTAAGGAAGCCTTATAAAACAACTGAATTCAGGAAAGTTCTATCATGAAACTCACGGGCACTATGGAATATCTCCCTGTGTTTTTCTTGTTATCAGTTGTCCTGTTCAAATATAATTCTGCTGCATATTGAATATATCAATGTTTGCATACAAATCGAAGCTAGGCTATTTTGGGGATTGGGAAATTAAAAAGAAATAGACCTTCTATTTCTTTAAGGGAAAATTCAACAATTCCGGAACTGTGACAAACTCGTACCCTTGCGCTCGCGTTGCCGGGATAATTTGGTTAGGCGATTTGATTGTTTTGGTTAAATCGGGTTAATTATTCAATGTCCTACCCCGGCTACAGTAATCATCATTAAATCATAAAATAAATGGTCAACCAGAAATATCTGGCTGACCTTATAATATGAAAGGGTGCTTTACTTGAAAGTCCATTGAGCTGCTTGGTGTTCTTTCCTTATTGAACTCTTATGAAAATTAAGTAAATGGACCAAGGAGCTTATACGTGAACAAACAGGAAGGGATTGAGAATATCACTGCTGCGAAGGAGAAATTGAGTTGAATTCGATTAATGAGCTGATAAAGCGGGGAATTAGAGAGTTTTATTCGAAACAATTGTACGGTATAACAAAGTAAATTAATATTAAAAATTTGGAAATTTTATTCCCCCATGTGGCATTGAGAGGCTCACCTATTAGTGGGATACGGTAACGGTCGCCTCCTGAGGCCGTTGCAAGAGATTACCAGGATAGCGCTCAAGACGCCTTGATTGACGGCATAATGCAGCGCGAACCGTAAGTAGTTTCAATCTACACGCGTAGACGCTTAAGTATTGGAGCCTTTGGACGTGGGTTCCTCCCACCGTCTCCATAAGACGAAATCAGTGGATTTCAAACAGTGTCAAAGCCCTTGATAATCAAGGTTTTTTTCTTTTGCCCTGTTTCATCTGATTTCATATAGTCTTATACTGACGATGCACTATCAAAGTGTTGTTAGCTTTATAATCCGAGTCTGGCACCTACTTCTGCATACTCTATATCTTTTCTTTCTGCATTCCAATTATCAGATGTTTGTCCGTCCCATATCGCTCCTGTTTCAACGAAACCGACAGACGCATACAACTTCCGGGCGGCTTCGTTTACCATCCAATAGGATGTAGCAACTGCATCGGCTTTTCCTTGTGGAAACGACTTTATGTAATCAATAACTTTCATCATTGCTTGTTTGCCAAATCCTTTACCTTGATGCTTTTTATCAATCATAAAGCGATTAAGTCCATATGTAGATTTATCTCCATATTTTTCACATAAAAATGCACTTTCCGCCAGTTCGAAAAATCCAATATCGACATATCCTATGACTTCATCATTGTTGCATATAGCGAAGATCATAGGAGGTTTTTCGTCGTTGAGTATCTTTACATAGGCTTTAGCCAAACAGTATATACTAGAATCCACATTTCCTTTCTGCTCGTCTGTTATGCTTAACTTCAACACTTCCTCAAAATTATCGTGGGTAATTTTTCTTAACTCAATCATTTTTCTCCCTACTTCCGAAAATATAAATTCGCTGCATCTGCCTGTAATGCCGTTCTCGTCCCCAAGGGCAGCGTTCCCCGTCCTCCGCGTCTTAACGACACCAGTATAGTATATAAACCCGGATGTTTCCACATGAATATTCCAAGCTCCTCTGCGGTCAGCTCGACGACGCCAAGGGGCTTTTCATATAGAAAGACAAAAATACAAAGGAGAATGGCAAGTTCCCAGTACAGGAATTGAAGCACACGGGGGAAATCCAAATGCGATAAAAGCGATGAAAGAGGCGGGCATCGATATTTCAAATCAAACATCGGATACTATTGAAGCGGAAATCCTAAATAATGCAGATTTTCTGCGATTGTTAGTCTATTACGGTCTATGACTCAAAATAAGTAGATACTGGGAAAAGAAAAGCGTTATCCTACAATGGGATGCTGCTTTTCTTTTTGTTTGTCTAGCTCTTTTCGTAATAAGATAGGCAAGTGTGACGCGCCATTCTTTTATTACGTCTAAGTATGTAGAGAGAGGGGGGACGTTTTGGAACAGGCAGACTTGGAATATTGGTTTGATGAATATAGTGATTCGGTATTAACGTACATATTGTTGATGGTTCGAGATTATCAACAAGCTGAGGATTTGACTCAGGAAACGTTCATTAAAGCATTTCGGCACCACCAACAATTTGAAAGTAGGTCCTCCGTGAAAACGTGGTTATTTACAATTGCGCGAAATGTCACAGCTGATTATTTTCGAAAGAAGCATCCGCTGCAACATTATTTTGGTTTGACGTTGGAGGCGAAAGATCATGACCCAATTCCAGAACAGCTGGTTGCGATGAATATTCAAAACGAACAATTGTACCGCGCGATTCAGCAATTAAAACCGGCTTACCGACAAGTAATCATCTTGCGGAAGTTAAAGGAATTTTCAACGGAAGAAACGGCGCTCATTTTAAAGTGGTCCGAGAGTAAAGTAAAAATGACACTGAAGCGAGCGCTGGAAAAACTGAAAAGGGATTTGAGTGAAGGGGGAGCTACGAATGAAGTCTTTAGATGAGCAGCTACTTGAATTAGAAGCACAATTGCACATGACCGATGAATCAAAAACCGAATTAAGAACCCGTATTTTGCAAAAAGCTCATGACAAAACGAGTCGCAGGTTGACATCTTTTGGCTGGATCGCTGTCGCATGCCTTGTTCTGATTTTTACGTCGCCTATTTACTCATCTACTGCAGCCCGTGTCGTCTCAAAAATTATTCCGCTTTCCATAACATCAAGTTTGAATGGTTCGAATAACCCTGATGTAACATCACAACTTTTTGAACTCGTTACGGAGGAAGGGTATGAGGTGAATTTCATCGGAGTGACACCCTCGCCTTATACCGTCGAGGTTTCATTAGTTTTGCAAAAGTCCGCGCTACATCAAGCAATCAAAGATTTGGAACCGAAGATAACGGACTACTTATATATCAATGGATTTGACAAATTTGATTTGAAAATATCAAGTGTGACAGATGAGGAAATAGATCCGGGGAGTGGGGAAACATTCGGTTTATATGATCAAGTACGTGAGATTGTGAAAAAAGTTTTTACCTCCTATGGCTATGCGAAAGAAGCAGACTATGAACTGGCTGGGTTTGAAGAAACCTGGTTTTCTCACATTGTCCAAATCGATATGCCAGACCATATCCAGGAATCGGATCAGATCATTGAGGATATTGAAAAGGAAATAAAAGCACAGGATCTCGATATTAAAGAAGTTAAAGTGCATACTTTCAATTTAAAGCATCGTCAACAAGACAATCGCTGGGCATATGTGGCATCGGATCTATACGATGCGATGGCCGGTAAGTCAGCATATCAAGTTACGGGTATGTCATATCGAGTAAAAAAAGGTGCTGCCTTCGTCAAACTTCGGACAAGTTTGGATCAACCGTTATCCGATGGAATAGTGGAAGAAGTCAAAAATGCGATTAACGCATATTTTGAGTTGCCGGAGACGAAAGAGCAAATTGGGGACGACCCTTTTACCATTCAATTTCTACTGAAAAACGAAAAGGCGTTTATTACAATAAAAAACTAATCACTCGCAATGATCGCATGATAGAAAAAGCTGAAAGGCCCGTAAATATGGTGGCTTTTCAGCTTGGATAAAGTAAAGAGTTTTACATGAAATTCGTTTAGAACATAGCGATTCGTGAATTGTAAGAATCAATAAGATGAAAAGTGGACGTGGCTGACGTTGCTTCTCGCATGTGCTTTTGTTTTTGGCTGCATGCGCCATTAAAAAAATGATACTGATGTTAAGGACTGCTGCCGATCCACCTGAAGCAGGTGTTACAAAAGATGATCAATTGCCGTCAGTGACTGTACATCTAAAGGATCGCAACGGGAATCCTGTCGGAACGGCGCAATTGACCAAGGAAAAAAAGTCGCTACGGATAGTAGTGGCCACCAAGGATATGCCTTCTTTTTATCTATCGGTAACGATACTCTACTCTGACTATAGGAGAGAGAATCAATCGTATATAACATTTTTCCCTTCTTCACTTAACTTTTGCAAAGAAGTAACCATATGATTTATTTGTTCATCAGAATGTCTTTCCCATGAGCCTAATTCTGCTATTATTTTCAAAGGAGATGCAGACCTATAGGAACGTGTCGGATTTCCGGGAAATCTTTTGTCCGTTAAGTTCGGGTCATTTTCAAAATCACCTAACGGTTCTACGATATAAATTCTTTCTTTTGAATTGGATTTAGCTAATTCTGCACCCCATTTAGCAGCGTCTAACGTTGCGGTAAAATAGATATGGTTTGATTTTTTATCCTGATAATTGGAGAAGTGCATAGGTTCGAGAAGGTCCCCAATTTCCAGTTTTGCTTTTGTGCCATGAAAGAAAGGTCCAGGATCTAAAATGTTTTTGTTGTCATCCATGTAAATACACCCCTTATGCTTTTTGATTTGCGAATTACAGTATAATGGATGGGATGGGGGAAAAGGTAGTCTATAATTAATTATTGGTAGATGTTATAATTTAAGTAGAGGGTAACAATATTAGAAAAAAACACTAAAAAACAGCCCAATGGAGGGGGTTCCCCTCTTATCCGGCTGTTTTTCTTCATATTCATCATATTGATACGTAATGAAAATAAATATCAGATCAGAATGGTCTCATTGTAATTCTTTTCGAAGTTGTTCAGCTGCAGACAATGCTTTTTTATCTTGAATAATATCTCCAGGTTTGTTGCCTTCACCTATAATATATCCTTCGAAACGTGTCCCGATAAAATCGAAAATATGTTGGAATTGCAAAATCATTGGTAAGCCTTTTGTGTACGGATTATCTCCACCCACTGCAATTACGTATGCGCTTTTTTGAGACATCTGCTTTTTAAAGTTTGGATAATTTGAGTCTCTCAAAGTTTGTGACCATCGATCCACAAAGTTTTTCATTGTCCCAGTCATGCTATACCAATAAATCGGCGTAGAAAAGATAAGAATATCATGCGGCAGAATCCGGTCAATAATTAAGTTGTAATCATCATTGATTTCCTGAAACCCTTCCTCAGCATGACGCTTATCGGTTATAGGCTCAATCGTATACTCTTTCAAATAAATCTCTTCCACATCTAGTCCTTGAATGGCTATCTTTGTTAGTGTCTCTGTATTGCCGTTTGGACGGCTTCCTCCGTAAAGTACTGCAATACTCATGATGATTCATCCTTTCATGTTCATTTATTTGGCTACAAATATTTTAAAAATGTTAAAACGGGTTATTCAAATAGAGCAAGGAGAGGATCCCTGTTAAATAGAAATCACCACTTTACCTTGGGCGTGACCTTCTTGAAAATAATTGAACGCCTCAGTTATTTCACTTAACGTAAACTGCTTATCAATGATAGGTTTTACTTTACCAGTCTCAAGTAATTCTTTTAAATCGTGTAAGTCTTTCTGGTTGGCTCTTTGCAACAGGCTACTTATTTTCTTGCTTCCGGTCATGGAAACAAAAGGTCCAAAAAATATTGTTTTATAAAGTTGAGCCTCAGAACCTCCGACATGAACAAAAATCCCGTTTGTTTTTAATATCCGTTTATAAGCTGAAAGGGAATTAGAGCCATTCACGCCAAGAACCAAATCATAATAACTCTCATGCTGAGATAAGAGCTCTTTTGAATAATCAATGACATGATTGGCCCCAATCGAACGCAATATGTCTACATTTCTTGTACTACATACTCCCGTTACGTCCGCACCGCATGCTTTAGCTATTTGCACCGCAAAAGTGCCGACACCACCAGACGCACCATAGATTAATACTTTTTGTCCAGATTGAATCTTCCCTTTATTACGTAGTCCCTGTAGGGCAGTCACACCAGCCATAGGAGCAGCAGCTGCTTCCTCAAAGGAAATATTATTTGGCTTTAAGGCTAGAGCATATTCGGGAGCTGTTACATATTCAGCAAACCCACCCCATCCACAAGCTGAGAGGTCACCAAATACTTCATCTCCTACTTTGAATTGCTTAACATCTTTCCCAACGGCTTCAACTGTACCAGCTATGTCCCCTCCAGGAATCGAGTATTTTGGTTTCGTTATTCCGAAGGCAAATCGGGCTAAAAAGGGTTTGCCTTGCAAAAGAACGACGTTCCCAAAGTTTATAGATGCTGCATGAATCTTTACCAATACTTGATTCTCGGTAGGGAAAGGTTTTTCCACCCCTTGTAACTCAAGTACATCGGGTGAACCATATCTATTACAAACGATCGCTTTCATACAAACCCCTCCAAAGTAATTTCTTTGCTAATCAAATAGTAACAAGGGGTTAAACAGCCTTCATTGACTTAAGTTAATGAAGGCTGGTATTTGGTACATAAAATTTGGCGAGTTAAACTTCAGTACATTGTCGCTGCTAAAGAGGTGAGATGACTTTTCCTTAAATGGTAAAGAACTTGGCACACTCTACGGTAAATTCTTTGTCATTGCGGGGTAAAAAAGATGTCACGATTCATAAATTCGAGTGGGTTCAAACACAAAAGTATGTCGAGATGTTATTTAAGACGCCAATTTAGATTGTAAAAAGGTAAGTATAGTGCTGAGAGTCAGTGCTTTTTAAAAAGAAATATACTGTTAGAGAACTAGGTAAATAGAAATAGTTGTTTGGGAATTTGACCCATTAAAGAGGGTGATTTATAACTTACTTATGTTATGATAGATGAAATTGCATAAATAGTATTAAAAGGATAAATTTCTAAATCGGTTATTGTTAATTTACTATAATTAGTGTTATTGTAGCTATTTTTATTATTGAAAGGAGATATATAAATGTATTTACACAGTTTAAAGTTGTGGAACTGGAGAAAATTTGGGGAGGAAGCTAATGGAAAATGCGGAATGGAGATCGAGTTTAACAAGGGGCTTAATATAATTGTTGGAGAAAATGATGCTGGTAAAACAGCTATTATTGATGCTATTAAAACTGTACTTTCTACAAATAACCAAGATATAAACTGGATTACAGAACAAGATTTTCATAATGAAAGTACAAAACTTAAAATCGAGTGTATATTTAGAAGTTTAAGTGAGGAAGAAGAGGCTTATTTTTATGAATGGTTAACGATCTATCCGGATAGAACTGACCTTCGAGTAATAATAGAAGCTGAAATTTATGAAGACATAAATAAACAAATGAAAATTAAAAAGACTTTAAAAGCTGGGCCAGAAGACTTAGAAAAAGGACTTGAAGAAACTGTTAGACAATTATTGTCAGTTACATATTTAAAACCATTGAGAGATGCTGCAACAGAATTAAGTCCAGGTAAACGATCTAGAATTGCTCAGGTTGTAAAGAATTTAAGTGAGTTTACTGAAGATAGTATTGAACAGAAAAAAATTGTTGAGAGCTTTAAAACAGCCTTTGATGAATTAAAAAAGGTTTTAGAAACGCCTGTATTAAAAAAAATCGAGTTAACAGTCGATCAGTTTTTTGAGGACAATAATAAAAAAATTCCAGAGATACGAAATAAAGATATGAGTTTCGTAGAAATTTTAAGAAAGTTAGAATTAAATTTAGGCGAAATTGGTACAGGTTTGGGAAGTTCCAATTTATTGTTTATGGCTATTGAGTTGTTACTTTTAAGTGAAGAAGCAATTGGACCTAAGCTAGCCATGATTGAAGAAGTAGAAGCTCACATCCACCCACAAGCGCAATTACGAATCATAAAACACTTTGAGCAAAATGCTAAAGAAACTGGTATTCAATATATATTTACTTCTCACAGCCCAATTCTTGCTTCATCGATTTCATTGGAAAGTGTAATCTTTATTTATAATAAACAAGCATTCCCTATGAAATCAGGACATACAAAATTAGAAAGGGGGGATTATGAGTTCTTAGAGAGATTCCTAGATGCAACTAAAGCTAATATGTTTTTCGCACAAGGAGTTATCTTTGTAGAAGGAGATGCAGAAAATTTACTTTTACCTGCTATTGCAGAAGTTATCGGACGTCCCTTACATAGATACGGCATTTCCATAATAAATGTTGGTAATTTAGCATTTAAGAGATATTCATCAATCTTTTTAAGGGCAGACGCAAATAAATTAATGAATTTTCCAGTCTCAATTATCACAGATTTAGATCTAAAGCCTATTGAATACTATAATAGACCTTGTTATCTCAATATAAATACAGATTTGAATAAAACGATTGCTAGTTTATACGAGAGTGATGAAATTAAAAATGAATTTGAAAGAATTTATGTAACTACAAAGGATATATTTAAGAAATCAAAGACATTATATGGTTATAAAATTGAAGAAAACTTCATTGGAAATGAACAAGAACTAAAATTAAAAGAAATAGAAAAAAAAATTGAGGAACTATTAAAAGAATCAACACCTGATTTTGATAAGTATGCACAAGAAGTCAAAGGAAGAATCAAGGAGAATTATTTCAATAATATTGAAAAAACAAAAGTTTTTATTTCCAAGCCTTGGACTTTGGAACATTCTATTGCAATGAGTAAAATAGGAGAAGCTTTCGAAAATGTTTTGCTGGAAATTAAATATACTAAACAAACTAATAGAGATAAACAGAAACAATTATGGGGTAATTGTCCAGATAAAATTTCGAGAGCAACAAAGGTATATAAATTTTTACTAGAAAAAGAAATGTCCAAAGCAATAGTAGCTCAAAAATTTGCAAAATACTTATTAGATAATAAAACAAATATAAAAGATGATTTATTAGAGGATCATTCAATAAACCATCTTGTTGAAGCAATATATCATGTTACAGGAGGAGAGGAAGGTGAAAGTTAAAGAAGAAGATTATAAATTAGTAGAGAGTATATTACTTGATAAAAAAGGCGAGTTTAATAGTCTACAAAGAAAATTTATAGAACTAACAGAGACTAAAACAATTATTGCTGGACCAGGTGCTGGGAAAACAACTACTTTAGCTGCAAAGATTGTTATTTTCCTAAAAAACCTAAAAGCAACTAACAGTAAAGATGGTGTATGTATTATTACACATACAAATGTGGCTGTTAATGAAATTAACAGTGCATTACTTAAAGCAGGTGTAGGTACAATTAGTCACCCACATTTTATTGGAACTATTCATGAATTTTTTAATCGCTATTGTGTATTTCCTTACTTCAAATATAAATATAAACATAATGATTTGTTATTTGATAATGAAGGTAAAAGCGATTTGGAATACTATAAAACATTCGTTGGAATAAAAAAGCCTTGGATTAATCAGGATAAATTTAAACGATTTAGAGATAGTCTTCCTGAAAGAATTAGTAAAAGTGAGTTGTTTGTAAATGAAGATAACAAATTAAATTTATATAATACTACAAAGTGGGATAAATTTGAAAGTTACAGAGAACTAATGCTTGATGCTAAGATGTCTAGAAAATTGAATGGACTTCTCACGTATGATGATACCTTTTTATTTTCTGAGATTTTCTTAGCAGAAGATCGATTCAAAGAAGTGTTACGCAAAAGGTTTAAATATATCTTCTTAGATGAATTTCAAGATACTCACCCCAAAGGTATGAATTTATTAGAAAAGTTATTTAACACACCTAATAATGTTTTTCAGAAAATTGGTGACCCATATCAGACAATCACATTTAACCAACAGATGCCTATAGTAAGAGAAGAAGATATTTTTAGAATAAATATAACAAATCGTTTTGGTAGCGAAATTGCAGAACACTTAAATGTAATTATGCCTGAATCACAAATGCAATCTATTCATAGAGAAAAAAAGTCCTTTACACCAATTATTTTGTTATATAAAGATAAGAATGATATTTATAATACGTATAAAGATATTATTCAAGAACATGAGGAACTTGATGCTAACTTTAAAGGGAGTAATAAAAGAGATAAGGTTCTAGTCTTAGAAAGAAAATGGGCTTCAGATGTTAAAGCTGGAAGTAAATATAAACAGAAAAAACAAAAAAGGTTATTATCAAAAAATGAAGCACTGAAAACTACTATCTTCGATTTCGTTATTAAAAGAATCATAAATGAAGGCGGGAATTTATTAGAAGTTAAAAAATGGCTTAACAATCATTCACAAGTGTTGTCACTTAACAAATTACTTATTAAGATAATTAAAGGTAATATAGATGAAGAGAAAGTTAAATTAAAAAATCTGATTAATTCATTTTTAGAAGAAAGAGGTTCAACGAATATAACTATTAGTAATAATCTTTTTGAAAAACTAAAAGATATAACTATTGATAACGAGGTATGGGATGTAAAGATAGATGATGAGGATGATATTTTTACTATACATTCGGTTAAAGGTGAAACTCTTCGTTCGGTTCTATTAGTAGATTATGAAGCAAAGCATTTAACAAATGTTTTGCTTCATAAATACGGTATTTTTAAAGAAGGTAAATATCAATTTACACATCAAAATTTGTTATATGTTGCTATGAGTAGAGTCACACATTTATTTGTTTTTGCAATAGAAGAAAGTGATTTGACTTCAGAAGCGAGAGCGGCCTTAGAACAGAAATGGAGGATTGTGGAAATAAAATCTACAGTAGAAGTTTAGTTAGAAATAATTAGCCTCTAAAGTCTATAGGCATTATATCAGTGTTTTGAGACGGTAGGTTCGACTCCCGCCGTCTCCAAATTTCAGTATCATGGAGTTTTATTGGTATTTAATACCTGCTACTAACGGGAAACTTGAAAAAAACCTGCTATTTCTTAATTCTTTTTACTTTTGAATCAGATAGGTTGGGTCTGGTACTTGAGTTTTTCCAAAAACTGCGAAACCCTTCCCATTCATCGTTATGCAACTCGCTCTATGGGAATATATTTGGTTTCTATGTATACTATATATATAAGTGAGTGATTTCGGGGAATTGATCAAGTTTCCGCAATTAAAAGTGAAGCTTCCCAAAGAAGAGCGCGAGAAATTCGAAGAATATAAAGAAAAGAAGAATGCCACAACCAAAGCAGTAATGGATTATTTTTATAACTAAGCAACAATCCTCATTCAAAACGCTAACAATCGTAAAAATCGACCCACAAGGTAGATGGTTACGATTTTTTTCTGCTGTGGAATAAAAATCAGTTGATTTTTCGAAATCACGTGACGTGGTCATGTGTATGTGTACAAGAAACTTTCGAGCTTAGACAGTGTGGAGCGAATCATGATCGAGAGGTTAATTCTTCAACATGTCAGAGTCAATATACGGGAGGATATCAATTTCGATGAGATGGTCTGGTCTTTTTATTTATGAATAAAGCAAGGAGAGGTCCCCATTAGATGGTAATCACCACTTTACCTTGCGCGTTACCTTCTTGAGAATATTTAAACTCCTCAGTTATTTAACTTAACTTAAACTGCTTAACAATTATAGGATTTACTTTACGGGTCTCAAGTAATTCTTTTAGAAACATGTAAGTCTTTTTGATTGGCTCTTTGCAACAGGCTGCTTATTTTCTTGCTTCCTGTCATTGAAGTAAATGGTCCAAAAAATAATGTTTTATAAAGTTGAGCCTCGGAACCTCCTACATGTACAAAAATCCCATTTGATTTTAATACCCGTTTATAAGCGGAAAGGGAATTAGAGCCATTCACGCCAAGAACTAAATCATAATAACCCTCATGTTGAGTGAAGCGATCTTTTGAATAATCAATGACATGGTCGGCCCCGATCGAACGCAATATGTCTACATTTCTTGTACTACATACTCCCGTTACGTCCGCACCGCATGCTTTAGCAATTTGTACCGCAAAAGTGCCGACACCACCAGACGCACCATAGATTAATACTTTTTGTCCCGATTTAATCTTCCCTTTATCACGTAGTCCCTGTAGGGCAGTCACACCAGCCAAAGGAGCAGCAGCTGCTTCCTCAAACGAAATATTGTTCGGCTTTAAGGCTAGAGCAAATTCGGGGACTGCAACATATTCAGCGAACCCACCCCATCCACAACCAGAGAGGTCTCCAAATACTTCATCTCCTACTTTAAATTGCTTAACATCTTTCCCGACGGCTTCAACTGTACCAGCTATGTCCCCTCCAGGAATCGCGTATTTTGGTTTCCTTATTCCGAAGGCAAATCGAGCTAAAAATGGTTTGCCTTGCAAAAGAACGACGTTCCCAAAGTTTACAGATGCTGAATGAACCTTTACCAATACTTGATTCTCGGTAGGGAAAGGTTTTTCCACCCCTTGTAACTCAAGTACATCGGGTGAACCATATCTATTACAAACGATCGCTTTCATTTAAACCCCTCCAAAGTAATTTCTTTGCTATTCAAATAGTAACAAGGGGTTAATCAGCCTTCATTGACTTAAGTTAATTTGGTTGGTATGTCGTTCAAAAAATTTGTCGAGTTAGTCTTTATTACATTGTCCCTGCTGAGTGGGGAGCATCTATTAACGATCGCTTTCTTTAATTCGCTTTCTTATTCTACTTAATGACTCAGGAGTCATCCCAAGATAACTAGCCAATTGATGCTGTGGTACACGATCAATTAACAGAGGACGTTTTCTTAAAACGGTTTTATATCGTTCTTCTGGAGTAGAGCTGATAAATTCACCAATTTGGTCTTGCATTTCACCAAGGTTGATCTCCATCATTTTTCGTATCATGATTTCAAGTTGTGGGTATTTGGTAAACATCGTATTTTCAGCATCAACGTCGCCCACAACTAATATACAATCTTGAATACAGGCTAATGAATACTTTGACAGCTCACCTGAAGTCTTTTCGTTGATAATTGGTATAGCTTGTTCCTCAGTAAAAAAATTGGTTGTTACCTCTTTACCTGCTTCATCTATAAAAAACTGCCTCACACACCCCTTTAATACGTAATAACATTTAACGGCGGAAAGATCTCCTTGTCTAAGAAGGTGTTTTCCTCTTTTGTATTCATCAATTCTTAAACTTGCAGAAATCACCCGCTGTTCATCTTCACTGATTGAAGTGAAGTCAGACATATATTTAAAGAGTATATCAATCATATATTTTCTCCTTTCCTATGTGCGGTTACTTTATGTATCTTAATTATATAGATAACAACAATCGGAATAGCGCCTAAATCAAGGTGCGATTGTAGAATAAAAAATTTTTTCTTAATTTTACTAATGAGGCACTTTACTATCCATTCCTACGGGGACGTTACGGAGTCGACAGGGGTGGTCTTGAGGTTGAGCTGCGCGTCGGAGGGCTCGACTCCGTCAGAAACGGCAGTTATTAATAACTGGCAAAACAAACAACAACTTAGCATTCGCAACGTAAGCTTATGAATCTGCCTAGCAGTTCTATCGCCCATGTGGCATAGTTAGGATCACCTATTAGTGGGATACGGTAACGGTCGCCTCCTGAGGCCGTTGCAAGCGACTACCAGGATAGCGCTCAGACGCCTTGATTGAAGGGAAAATGCAGCGAGAACCGTAATAGTCAATCTACACGCGTAGACGCTTAAGTATTGGAGCCTTTGGATGTGGGTTCGACTCCCACCTTCTCCATAAGATTTTATGCTTCTTTTGTTAAGACAAGTAATTTTGGTTGTTTTTTAGACTAGAATGACTTATATTCCTTCATATTTGAACCTTAGTTATCTTTTCGAGTCACCTCAAAAAGGTCAGATGGGGTGATATCTAAATATGCACAAAGTTTTGCAATTAACCTGGCGGGTATTTGTCTTTTTTCCATTTCCTTGTTATTAACTAAATCATTAATCGTTGTACGTCTTTCATCAATATCATTAGAAAGTTTATTTGCCGACAAATTTTTACTGTGTAAAATATCTTTTAACCTGCAGTTAAGCATTACATTCTCAATATTCATCAAATTCAACACCCTTTCTACTTGCAGTTGTAATTTCTACATTATATGCTATAATTAAATCGATAAGATCGTTTAAAGTTCAAACGAATGTTCTGAAAAAGAAAAATTTGTTAGTGGTATATTTTTATATAGGTCATATTGAATGTTTTTTTCAATTATATGAGAATAATCTTTTTTTAAATATTACTATGAGGTGATCAATTGTCTACTATGATCGTTGAAAAAATTCAGATGAATACTCAGCCAGATGATTTATTAGTAGAAAGTGAATTAATTAGAATTTATTTAAAGCAGTTAGGCATAAACGTAAATGGAATTAAAAATAAATTCTTGAAAAACTGTCTAAGAGAACATTGTTTAAAAACGGAAAAGGATTTAATGAAAATAAGAAATTTTTGGACTTTAAAGGATATTGAAGGATACTTTTACTCCCTCTTCTCCAAAAAAACGACAGATTCAAATGGTATTATCTTCACACCTAGTTATATTGTAGATTATATTTTATCCGAGACTATGGATCACTATAAAGATCCAACTATATGTGACTTTTCATGTGGAAATGGTTCTTTTCTTATTCTAGCCGCCGAAAGATTATACAATAGGGACAAATCCAAAAGTATTGTAAAAATTATTGAAAATAACATATTTGGAATGGATTTATTGGAGGAAAATGTTCGGAGAACAAAAATCCTATTATTGCTATTAGCTTATAAAGAAAATGTAGATGTAGAAAAAATTAATTTAAATATTATCTGCTATGATAGCACTGAAAAGGATGCGATAAAGCAATTTTCAAAAGAAGATGTCAATGATGGTTTTGATTGTATAGTAGGGAATCCTCCTTACATAAAAATTCAGGATCTAGATGTCAAGATGAGGAATAAATTAAAGAAAAATTTCATCACTACCACTTCTGGGAGTATTAATATTTATTTTGCATTTATCGAACTTGGGGTAAATTATTTAAATCAAGAGGGTACACTAGGCTATATAGTACCCAATCATTTTCTGAAAATGAAATCTGCCCAACCTCTTAGAGATTTCTTAATAAAAAATAATTTAATAAAACAAATAATCGATTTTAAGGACTGTCAGTTATTTCCTAATGCACAGACCTATTCATCAATTATTACACTTGATAGAAGTCATAAGAAGAGCTTATTTTATGAAATAGTTAGCAATTTTGATAAAGATAATTTAAATGGAATAAATAATTCATTAAAAAAGCTGCATTACAGTGATATCGATTCTGAAACTATAAACCTGTTAAATGATCAAGAAAAACGAAACATAAATAAAATAGAGAATGCAGGATTAAAATTAAAAATAAGTACAGGGATTGCTACTCAAAAAGACAGCGTATATATGATAGGAATGGATATAAGTGATTCAATAAATGACGAAAATGAATTTTATGTAAAACGTTACAAAGGGAAAGATTACAAAATTGAAAAACAGATTACTGTTCCTTTAATAAAAGGTGGTACAAATATTGATCATCATACTGGTAGAGTAAAGAAAAAAGTTCAAATTATTTACCCTTATTATAAAGATGGATCAGGGCACATTAAAGTAATACCAGAGAAAACATTAAAAGAAAAATTCCCATTTGCTTATTCCTATTTAGAATCTGCACGTGAAGAGCTAAACACTAGAAATGGCGGTAATCCCACTGTTTCAGTATGGTATGAATATGGAAGAAGTCAAGCACTTGATAGTTTTGGAATGAAAATAATATCACCCACGAATTCCGACCGACCTAAGTTCACCCTATTTGAAGAGTCAGCACTATTCAATAACGGTTATGCAATATACGGTGTAACATCTGATAGTATATTTTATGATAATATACCTAGCTTAGAGGTTATAGCCAAAATCCTTAATTCAATAATTATGGAGTATTATATTAAATTAACGAGTTATATGATTAGTGGAGGGTATTATTGCTATCAAAAAAAGTATATTAATAATTTCACTCTGCCTCCGCTGAATGAAAACGAAGTAGCTTTTGTTAAATCGTGTGATGATATTAATGAATTAGATTGCTTTTTAATCAGTAAATACAATCTGGAATTTTAAAAACAGTAAAGAGTAGTTAATTACTACTCTTTTTTTGACTATTCACAATTGTTTTGTAGTCGTTCTTGCAAATTGATTTAATTGATTGTCTAAAAAATATACCCCAGTGTGCTTTATTTTTAATGAAAGCGAGGTCGTTAATTAAAGGATAAATAATTATTGGAGGTGCAAATTTTCGAACATCCTTTATTCGAATAGCAAACTTGAAGATATCATAGAATATATCATCTAATCCACTGATTTCATCTATATCTCTAGCCTCACTTTCTATTACAAAGGATGCAACAAAGTACTTTCTGTGATGACCAGCCATGTAACACAAAATCATATCGCCTTTCTCAAGCTTCTTAACTCTGTTACCCAAAGGGTACGTATCTCTAAATAACCAGTACTTTATATCTAGCAAATGTTCAATTATATTCTCCCCTTTAATTTCTTTTTCCCCTTTTATATCATTTACAATAAAAATATAATTCATAACAATCTCCCTCAGTTGTTTTTTATTCATTTTATCATAAATTAATTTTTGTTTTGACAAAATAAGAGTTAATATATACTATAAATTATGAATAGGATTTTAGTAGGGGGAAGAGAATGGTGTATTCTGTAAATAAAAATGGGTTCTTGGATGTGAATTCTGCTTTGGCTAATATAAAGGATGATCTTGAATTATCAATTACAACTGCAACCGTGAAAGGGTCGCAGTACAATACAAAAGGTCAACCATATGGCAATGGACAAAAAGCAAAAGAAGCATTGATTAGGTCGCAGGGTTTAATAAATCATTTACACGAACTTGTTAAGGCTGAGCTCATTAGGGCTAATATCGATCCAACCAAAATATTTCCGCCACCTGGACAAAGTAAACCAGAATTAAAGATTGCTGGTTTATTAAAACAAAAGGATCAGGATATCTGTGTTAAACCTACAAATATAAAACAGGTTAGAGAAAAAATTAGTTGGGGTCCACTGGTTCATGAAAATGTTACATGTTACCTTGGGAAAGAACTCACTGAACAAACATTAGTCATAAATGTAAGAAGTCAAATGAGTAGTCTAGCCAAAAATGCAGATACTTTATTTGAGAGAACTTTTGCAGAAGCATTGAACCTCCATAATCTTAACCCGAAACTTTGCCTTGGTGAAGTCTATTTAATACCTGTAAGAGAATATGATGATGTTGCTATGCTTAATAATAAGGTTAAATTTAAAAATAATACTACCAATATAGCAAAATACATTAGTTTTTTTAACTTTATTAATGGCAGACGAGATACTACAACTGAACATCATAAATACGAAAGATGTGCATTATTAATTGTGGATTTCAGTAAAGAGATACCCAAATTATACAATACAACTGATGAGTTGAAAAAAGATAATCTGGTACCTAAGGATTTTCCGATTGAATTGGAACATATTTCTATTAATGCATTTATAGATGATTTGCTTCGAGAGTATAATCAACGTTTTAATAACTATGATATTTATTTAGATTCAATGCCTAGAGCGGTTCAAAAGTAGTTTGAAGTAAGTATTTTACCACCTTTTACTTTCTATTGTTAGTACCACTGCATTAATAGTGGGAGGTAGTCAATAAAACCTCCGAACTATAATAATATTCTTTCTTTCAATCAATTCTAAGTGATCAACTTTCACATACCGCTTAGTGTGTGAATTCAAGAATGGAAAGTTATAGAAAGTAAGTTTCGGAATCTTTAGTACAATCTTTTTTTGAAATCAAATCTAAAATACCGGGTAAATTTTTAAATGGCACCGCCTTTCCAGTATAATACTCTTTTTTCTGGCAAACCGTTGTGAAAGCTGCAACATGATCCTATTTAGAAACGTCGATAAACACCAGTTTTATTGAAACTCCTGGTCTCCTCAGTATTTAGGTAAATGGAAGACATGCACATGGTGTAATTGTATTTCCGACGAATATGGTGGAATAAACTTATTGGTGAAAATTTCTACTATGATATTAAATTAATACTAACAAAATAGCACAGTGCTGTTTATCCCGCTTAAAGAAGCATTGAATCTCATTCCTATTAGGGCGTAATTTAGGGGAATGAGAATCATTGCTTCTTGTTTTTTATTTAATTTTTGTTATTGATTAAAAGTATCTTTTAAGCATCAGATGAATTTAATTGATTTTCGAAATGAATTGTATATAATTCATTCGTGAAAAAACACTAAGTCGACTACTGGAACCTACAAAAAGCATTGCCCTGAATATGGTAGAGCCTTATGAACGGGCCAGGAATTATCTTTGAAAAGCGCGTGTTGAGAATTCAGGTATATACTATTTGTTGGAAGAAAAAAGGGGATAACCATATTTTCTCTTTTATATTATGCTTGCATAAAGGAGCCGTTTCAGCAATAAAAGGTCATATTGCGGTTCATGAAAAAGGAGCAATTGTTCTAACTAATGGGAGGATCAAAGCAAAACTAGTAAAAGAATTATATTACACCAATTGTTATGTTGCCACAAAAATTTTTGGTGTATGCTCAAACAAGTGAGAGGAGTACATACTAAAGTAAGATTATTGTCCTTCCAGTGCGCGGCTTATTTAAGATGGTTAATTTTATGATTTCCATAAACCAAAATAATTCACAGTTTCGTTTTTTATCGGATGATGTGCTAGACAAGGCACTGTAATTTTCATTTACTAGAAAGCTCCTTTTTTAAGTAAAAAGGAATACTCTTCTAGCCGGCGGAACTGGTGAGTCCATTCTATTTTCAGGATATGTCGTCATCGTCTTTAATGATAGCTAACAGACGCCTAACAACAGATTAACGACTGCTAAAATAAGAACAGTAAGAATTATGGCATCCTTCGGAAACTTCAAGCGACATAATTCGTCCTGAATTGGCGGAAGGGCAGTCGGGATGAATGCAGTGAAAGCAGATCACGCTATGATTCTCCACTTTAACTTGGAAGTTTTTAACTTGACGAAAAGCCTCAAGAGGAGTACTATGTTTTAGTTGTAGAAATAAAGTAACTTTAAAATTACATTTTCCGTAGATCAAATATGAAATTAAAAAATAAAAGGTTGGTGGTTACATGAGAAATCAATGGAAAGTGAAAGATTTTTTTCTACACAACTTTTTAGGATTCTATGCAGTCGCCGTCTTGATGTTATGGATGAAAACCTATATTGCGCAAACCACTCAATTTGAATTGGGGGTAGAAGGAGCACTTCAACACTTCCTGTTACTGCTCAATCCGCTCGGTTCAGCGATGCTGTTTCTAGGCATTTCTTTCTTATTTAAAGGTAAGAGAAAATATACAATGCTCGTCGTCGTGTACACGTTGATGTCGATTCTTTTGTATGCGAATGTCGTCTATTACCGGTTTTTCAGTGATTTCATTACACTGCCGACTCTCTTCCAAACGCAGAATTTCGGGGATCTAGGCGGTAGTATTTTGTCTTTGCTACAACCATTTGATATTTTGTTCTTTGTAGATGTATTCGTCATGATGTACCTTCGATTTTCACGTAAGGTAGAAAAAGGGACGAATCGAATTGGAACTAGAACAGCGTCTGCCATTATTGCTGGCGCATTAGTCATTTCATTGATTAATCTAGGACTGGCTGAAGCAAGCCGTCCGCAGCTGTTGACTCGTGGCTTTGATCGAAACTATATTGTGAAATATCTAGGTATGTACAATTACTCGATTTATGATTCGGTGGAAACGGCGGCCGCTTCATCGCAGCGGGCGATGGCGGATAGCAGTGATATTACAGAAGTGATCAACTATACACAATCTGCTTACGCAGAGCCGAACCCAGTCTACTTTGGGAAGGCCAAAGGAATGAACGTCATCTATTTGCACTTAGAATCATTCCAGAACTTCCTGATTGACTATAAATTGAACGGGGAAGAAGTAACACCGTTCTTAAATTCATTAACACACGATAAGAACACCGCGTATTTCGATAACTTCTTCCACCAAACGGGCCAAGGGAAAACGTCCGATGCGGAATTCATGTTAGAAAACTCCCTATTTGGGCTGCCGCAAGGCTCTGCTTTTATTACAAAAGCGCAAAATACGTACCAAGCTGCGCCGGGCATTTTGAAGGATTATGGGTACACATCGGCTGTCTTCCACGGCAATAACGGCAGCTTCTGGAATCGAAATACGATTTATAAAGAATTTGGGTTCGAGCATTTCTTCGATGCGAGTTATTATGATACGACTAACCCAATCGACATGGCGGAATATGGATTATTGGATAAACCGTTCTATGAACAGTCGGAAAGTATGCTCAGCTCACTGCCGCAGCCTTTCTATACAAAATTCATTACGGTTGCCAACCACTATCCATATGCGATGGATCAAAGCTTAGTGTCCATTGACAAAGCACAGACTGGGGACGCCAGTGTGGACGATTATTTCCAAACTGCGCGTTACACAGACGAAACGATTGAAAAAGTCTTTACCCGCTTAAAGGAAATGGGCTTGTACGATAACTCGGTCATTGTGTTGTATGGTGACCATTATGGTATTTCCGAGAACCATAAAAAAGCGATGGCGCAAGTGTTGGGGAAAGAAATTACTCCTTATGAAAGTGCCAACTTGCAGCGTGTTCCATTATTCATACACGCTCCCGGATTGAAAGGCGGCGTCAGCCACACGTATGGCGGCCAAACAGACCTTCTTCCGACGTTGTTGCATTTGCTTGGAATCGATACAAAAAACTTCGTTCAATTCGGTTCGGATTTATTCTCGAAAGAGCATAATGAAGTGGTCCCATTCAGAAATGGCGATTTTGTCAGCCCGACGATCGATTCCATTAATGAAAAGTATTATGACAGCCAAACAGGCTTGCCACTCGACGAAAGTAAATTGGAGCAAGCTGAAGCGATGAAAAAAGAAGTAGCATTTAAATTGGGGCTATCCGATAAAGTAGTTAATGGCGACTTGTTGAGATTCTATACACCAAAAGGATATACGCCTGTCGATCCTTCTCAGTATAACTACACGAAGGATGAAGATGTACAAGCTGGTGAATGATATATGAAAACAAAAGAAGCACGTTCTCTCCGGATAGGGGAGGGGGTGCTTCTTTTTTGTATGGATCAGAATTTACGTTATCCATCATATAGGTTGGTAGTTCCATAATTAAGTTAAATCACTACATTTTACAACTTGTAACAATCCTCATAGTTCATTAAAATTTATAAAGAATTTAAGGAGGTTACAATGAAATCTTTTATTTTTAGCGCTTTACTAATAGCTTCATTATTTACTGTTCCAATCACTGGATCAGCCAGTACGTTTGAAAACCCTTCTACTTGGGCACCACAAACGGTAATTCAAGGAAAGACAGATGAGACTCGTTTTTACTCTTTACATGTATACGAACCGAAACGAATTACCATTACGCTAGAGAACGACAACATCGTTAGGCCATTTGCGGTCACTGTTTTTGATGAAACTCACAGGGCGTTAGGCACGGTTGTTTCAACGAAATCAGATGGAGATGAAACGAAAACAGTTGGGAGTATTGATGTACAAGCAGGGGCTTACATACTGCAAATCCACTCTTTTAATCATATCGTTCCTGTCGATTTCACGGCGTCGTATACGCTTGAAGAAGTGGGTACAACTGACATAGAACCAAACAATTCGATTGAAGAAGCCACACACGTTCCGCTGCAAAGTAAAATTACTGGCGCTGTTCATAAAGTTAATTATTTTGATCAAGATTATTATACGTTTGATGTGCCACAACAAGGCCTATTTACAATTGAAGGCTCCACTTATTCTTCAGCTATAGATCCTGAAACCCCAGCAAATGGCTGGTATGAACTCTATAATGAAAACGGTAAGCAAGTGTTGCATAATTTACTTCGCGACAAAGTTCAAACTGAGACAAAAAACTTCGTTCTGCCGGGGAAATATACATTACTCATTAAGTACACTAACCAGATTGAACCAGAAATGAAATATACATTAAATACCTCATTCGAACCAATTGCCGAAAATGAAGTTATATCCAATGGGTTAAATAATGGATATTTACAAGCACAATTAGTTCCATTAAATAAGCAAATTAAGGATATGTTTTATCACAATACGAGCTATGGCAGTCAGCATCACTATTATAAAGTACAATTACCGAAAGAAATGCCAATCCAAATAACAGCAAGTTCAGAGGTAAGTGGTTTACAAATTCATACATATAATAATGACACTATTAATAAGGATTCGGCGGGTAACAATGTACCTGAACCTATAACATTCACAACAAATGGAATGGCGGGAGACAATGTTTTTTCCATGATGAACACGTATGGTCCGATTACACGTGCTGACTATGTGTTTTCTATAAAAGCTCAGTTTTTCTCCGATGTCCCATTTAGTCATTCCTATTTCAATGAAATTGAAAAGATGCGTGATGCAAATATCATTAAAGGATATCCGAACGGGACGTTTCATCCAAATGAATTAATTTTACGCAAGCATGTTTTTTCACTGTTACATCATGTTGACTCGGTAAAATTACCCGTACTTAGAGAAGCAATAACGTTTACTGATCTACCGCGGACACACACTTATCATGACGTCATACAGCAATTTTACCAAGCAGGTATTGTTGATGGATATAATAATGCAATAACCCCCGAATCAACGCTAACCCGTGCGCAGCTTGCAAAAATTTTAGTGAACACATTTCACTTATCGCATCAAGGAGAAGCACAAACATTTAAAGATGTTAAACCGACGGATTGGTATTATGACGACGTACAGATTTTAGCAAGTCACGGTATTACAACTGGGGCAGATGGCTCTTTCATGCCTAACGCACCAGTTACACGTCAGCACTTCGCCGTATTTTTATATCGAACACTAAATCATCAGAAGTAAAATTTTTATTGGCCCGTATCAGTTCCTATAAAATGTGGTAACACCGTTTTTAGTTGATTTTCATTTTGATAGACAAAAGCAAAAGAAGCATGTTCTCTCCTGAGGGGGAGAGCATGCTTCTATTTTGCTTTTATCCACTTTGGTGCATTCCCGCATGCCAAATTCCAAAGCATATGCGTGGAGGTAACTATCAGGATAGCGCTCAATCTACAGCCTCACAGAATTTACACTTAAATTTTGGACTGTCTCCTGTTTCCCGCGGCGACAAGGATGATCGTTAGGGATAGGACGATCATGCAGATAATGACAGTCAGTATAATGGCAGGATATTGGTTGTTGAATCCAGTTTCTGATGTATGTTGAGAATAGATACCGTAATAACCCCATACTACAGCCAAACCATATGCAGAGTTGTGTAAGCGGAGCATGGTTACCACACTGATGATCGTTCCGATAATCAAGATAAGTATCGTCCATGTCACTTCAGATAGCCCAAATCCATCCCATTCGATGGAGACAAGGAAAGCTGTAATGTTGGCAATGGTTGCGACTGTTATCCAGCCAAAATATATACTAAAAGGAAGTTTGATAAAAAAGCTCTCTTTTAAAGAGAGGGAAGCCTCTGCGGTCAATTTGTTGATGTGGATTAGGCATAGGAGCAATCCGACCATAAGAATGACAGAAAGGAATAGTTTTTCGTAATGCCATGCTAGTATCCAAAGGGTATTGAGTATGGAAGAAATGGAAAAGTAGATGCCGACTTGTGTTAATAGACGGGCTGTGGAAGGTTTTTGCTTTTTATGAAAGAAACCGAGTTGGTATAAAACATGTAATCCCAGTAAGACATATATGACGATCCAGATTGAGAATGTAAAGCCTGCAGGAGCAAATAAATTGCTGTATTTCGCTGAAACTTCCCCCGTCGTTTGGCCATTTATGGGTAAGACGTTCGCCAATACATTGGTGACAATCATTAAGACGTATGTAAGAACGATTATTGTATTCAACCATACTCTTTTGCTTGTTAACTTCATAGAATCCTCCTTTCTCGAACTATATTCATCTCGTCTTTCCCCTATACCTGTTTCCTAACAATGTAAACTTTATGAGCGATAGTAAGTTAAGTAGTAACAGGTGCCTTTACAAAAAACATTAGACGGTTATCTATTATTGGGATAAAATGGTGACTAGTTGAGATTCTTTACGCTAAAAGGGTATAAGCCTGTCGATCTATCTCACTATAACTACACTAAAGATTAAGATGTTCAAGCAGGGCGAATGATAGAAAAAAGCAGAAGAAGCTGTCTTGTTGCTTATCTTTTGGTATAACTTGTTCATCTCTGCTTCTGATATTGTAAATTCAATTTTGATTATGTTAAAACCTAATGGTACTTAATTTTGTAGAGGATATTACCGGCTGAAACGTCAACAGGAAGTTGGCGTTACGGTTATCAGCTAAGTACAATGTCGTAATATAGTAGTCGTTTGTACATGACAATATTTTGTACGGAAATACTAGAATAAAGAGGTGTTTGCAAATGTCAGAAATAGAACAGCACTTAGAAAAACTGTATGACAGTATGCGCTGGGTAGGATTAGCGACAGGTAAGAATTGGAGTCATATAAAATTTTATGAGTACTTTTCTAGTCCGGAAAAACATATTAGGGCGGGTGCTATTTTTTCATTCTATGGCATGTTGATACAATGGGAAAGTGGGTCGAGTTTTCCATTTAAGGTTTATGATGGTCAGCCTGATATGTTTCATAAACTAGACGAGTATCTGTCAAACTTCTTGGAGAACGCAGAGGAAATTGCTAAAGAGTTTCCTGGATTATACTGTGCAATTGCAACTGTACTCAAGAAGCTGGATGATATGGAGGATATCGAGAGGGTAGGATATCGATTCCCTGATATTGGTGAAGAGCTGCGCGATAGAATGAGGGTTACTTTGTTTAAGGATGAAATCTTAAATAGCCCAGATGCGAGTAGTAACTATTACAACCAAGCATGTGAAGAAGTTGGATTAAGTAAGGAATATCGATGATGTTAGTTTTGGGAGAAAAAATAAATGAAGGGCACCTGTGCAATGTAACTCTTTTTGCACAGGTGCCTTTACAAGTCCCCTTATTTACCTCCCTCCATCGATACCAACTCCGTAATAACCTTGCCATTCTTATCGGTACTCTTTATAATTCCAACCCCTTTAGCAAAGTACGCCCGTGCGCCATTTGGATACTTGAGAATGACAGTATTCGTAAAGGTACCAGCCTTCACGGTCACCGTTTTCGTTGTGCTTTCAACTAACACCTTTTGTTCCTCAAACATCATCGACGAATCTGTTATGGTCGCTCCTTCTTTTAAAGGATAGGGAATGTTGACGAAGATGAAGTCGGAGCTCGATACACCCATCAGCAGCCTTTTGCCGTCTTCGATATAAGTGAAGTTCGATAAATCCGGGTAGAGCGGACTCTTTTTATTATATAAGTACGTGTACTCGTCCTCTGTTTCAACGTAAAATGTCTCTCTCTTTTGTTCTAAAAATGAGGGTTCGTACGTGAGAATCAATCCTTCTTTAGGTGCCAGGCCGCCAGTTACAGTGGAGGCTGCGGCTTTCGGTTTCTTCTTTGATAAAGCGGATGTATACACATATCCCTTGTCTTTGCCTGCTTGTACATAGGACCATCCGTTGGACGAAGATAATACAGTTACCTTGGCATGGTTTTTAATTGTTCGAATTTTAACCGCGTTTTGTTTCGGTTCTGCACGCAAAATAATATCTGCTTTTGCGTTTACATACATGTTGGTTGCCGCGGCTTTGGTTGACTGCAGTGGAAAGGCGTAGGCATAACCAAGCATCAGCACCATGATCGCTAGGAGTGCTTTTCGAATAGTGAATCACCCTTTCATATCGTTGCTAGAGGAAGTTATGAAGCGAGCTTTGAAATTAGAACATTATCAGAGCGCAATCTATCCTTCTGCACAGGCCTATTCCTTCTGAAACTGTTCTAAGCCATTCTGAAGTTCAGCTTCTGCCTCCCGCCTCATTGGCTGTATAACATAAATACCCATCTTTCAACCATTCAGACAATTTCCCCCAAGGGTAGGCTAGGTTTCTAAAACATCCTATGCTTCTGATCTACTTTCTCTTTAACGAATCATCCTTGATGTGATTGAGCAAAATTAAATGCCTTCTGAAGAACTTTGTGATAATATATTTCTAGTTAAAAGAATAATAACAATTTTCAATCGTATTATGTAATACGAGTAGGGGGGACAGGTCTTTAGAATCAATCCATTGAATGCTATATCGTTCACAAAGTGGCAGGAAAGATTGAATTTTGTTCTATTAATGAATAGGAGGGTTCATCTATGAAACATGAAGTAAGCGTCAGCGAAAACTTGAGTGAAGCGCACACGTTGCCAGCTTGGCTGTATACGGATCCCGATGTATTGGACTTCGAATTGAAAGAAATCTTCAGTAAAACGTGGCAGTATGTTGGACATGTTAGCGAGTTCAAAAAAGCGGGCGACTATATTACAACTGAAATCGTAGGTAAACCAATTTTTGTGACATTGGGTGATGATGGGGAGATTCGTGCCTTTTATAATGTCTGCAGTCACCGGGCGGCGAAGCTGGTCGAAGGGGAAGGGAATAAGCGCATCATCACTTGCCCGTACCATGCTTGGTCTTATATGCTGGATGGGTCGCTGAACCGTGCACCGAATATGAAAGGTGTCGAGAACTTTGATGAGTCTGCCTTTTGCTTACACGATGTCAGATTGGAGATTTTCGAGTCGTTTATTTTTGTGAATCTTGATCCGGATGCAGAACCGATGGCCAAGACGTTCGGGGGGTTATTTGAGCATGTGAAACAAGACAATTTGGATCAATTTAAGAAAACGAGGGTGAAAGAAACGATCTGTCATTCGAATTGGAAAATCGGCATCGATAATTATCTGGAGTGCGATCACTGTCCGGGAGTCCATAAATCACTCGTTTCCAAAGTGGATATGAAGCAATATGAATCGATCCTTTACGACAACTATGTTTATCAAGCGACTCCTTTAAAGGGACAAGCCGCTGATTTTGAAATGGGACAGGGCGGGAGATACTACTGGCTTTATCCGAATATGTGGTTTTCATTCGATCCCGGACCACCTAATTTATCCATTCACCAGTCGATACCGATTGATCATAAAACAACGAAATATATTTATACGACATTTTTCATGAACGATACGATCACGGAAGAGGAAGAAGAGCTCATGTCCGTCGATGAAGATGTACGCCGGGAAGACAAGGAGATTTGTGAGGTTGTCCAAAAGGGCATCGAAACAGGTGTGTACCAGCAAGGAAGGTTTTCGCTGACTGAGAATTGTGTCCATCATTTCCATTTGCTCATGCAACAAAGATTAGAACCGATTTTGCCATTAAAAGAAGTTAAGGTCTGATTTTTTGTAAACGCTTTCATTTATATTGAGGAGGATGGTGAGTGGAGATGAAGACGACACAAGAGAGTCCGCAAAAGCTTAGGCGGGAGATGAAGAGCAGACACCTATTTATGCTTTCGCTCGGTGGCGTTATTGGAACCGGCCTATTTCTCGGTTCAGGGTATGCCATCGGGGAGGCCGGGCCAATCGGTACCATTTTAGCCTATCTGGTAGGTGGGCTCTTAATGTATCTGGCCATGGTTTGTCTAGGAGAGTTATCCGTCGTGATGCCGGTTTCAGGTTCTTTTCAGGCTCATGCGACGAAGTTTATCGGACCTGCCTCGGGATTCGTCATCGGGTGGGTGTATTGGCTGAGTTGGGCACTTTACGTCGGTCTTGAATTTATCGCGGCCGGCTTGTTGATGGGCAGATGGTTTCCGGATGTCCCTGTGTGGATCTGGTGTGCAGTATTCGTCGTTCTCCTGTTCGCCATCAATTCGCTTAGTACGAAAAGCTTCGCCGAAACGGAGTATTGGTTCGCGGGCATTAAAGTATTGGCGGTCCTGCTGTTCATTGGAATCGGCTTTTGCGCCATGTTCGGTTTAATCTCGATGGACGGGACACCGGCTCCCTATTTATCGAATATCGTCGGAGATGGTGTGTTTCCTACAGGGCTGACCGGGGTTTTCATCGTCATGATGACTGTCATTTATGCATTCCAAGGTTCTGAAATCATGGGCGTGGCAGCGGGGGAAACAGAGGAACCGGAAAAGAATATCCCGAAGGCTATCCGAAACATCGTTGTGCGTGTTCTGGTGTTCTACGTATTGGCGATTTTTGTTTTGTCGGCAATCGTCCCTTGGAAAGAAGCGAGCGTTCTGGAAAGTCCATTCGTCACTGTTTTTGATATCGTCGGGATTCCATACGCTGCAGATATCATGAACTTCGTCATCTTGACGGCCATCCTATCCGTCGGAAACACGGGCCTATTCGCTTGTACGCGGATTCTTTATTCGTTGTCCCAAGACGGGATGGCGCATCCGATGTTCGGGAAGCTGAACAAACGGGGCGTTCCGATCAATGCGCTGCTTGTTACTCTCGGCTTCGCCCTTCTTTCCTTGCTCACTAGTATCATGGCAGAGACTACGCTCTTTGTTGTCCTTCTATCAGTCAGTGGAATCGGGGGAACAATCACATGGATGGCCATCGCGATTTCCCAAATACGTTTCCGGATGCAGTATGTAAAAGATGGAGGAAAGCCGGAAGATCTTAAATTCCGAGTCCGCCTGTTTCCGGTCGTTCCGATCCTTTGTATTGTAATTTGCGCATTGTTATTTGTATTCGCTGCAGTCGATCCGACGCAGCGGGTATCGCTTGCTATCGGATTCGGTTTTATCGGGGCATGTTATTTGTATTATTATTTGCGGTATACGCGAAAGAGGAAAACTGTTCTTTCTTCGTAAGAAGAGAGGGGAACTTTGAAATAGGGAATCTACATGGTAGATGCTTAAGTTGTAAACCATTTGGCTATCATTACTTTACTAATTTTTGCTGACATATGGATGGTTAGGCAGTACACTAATAAAGTAAAAAGGTTTACTTCAGTAAATAAGGTATATTATATTTGTTGAATAGATTCTCTTTAAGGCCAAGAAAAGTAGGTGAGCATAGTGGGGAAGTATCAATTGGATTCCAAAGGTCAGATGGCTGTGGCAAAGTATCATGAAAAACACAAGCCTGCCAACTTTGATAAAAAGCAGCAACTTGAAAAAATACGTGCGGAGTATTTGAAAAAAAAGCAACAACAAACTGATAAATAATATGTACCTGAAAAAGAGTCGATTCCTCTTGGAGATAAAGGAATCGACTCTTTTCTATTTAACAATAGAGCTTTGATTAAGATCATCAAATGAAACATGTCCTAACGACTTTAATGGGATTTAAACGAGAGTAGATTGTACTTCTTTTTTTCACACATATCGATTATGAGAGCAGCTAATTGTTGAATACCGAAATGGATTTTATTTTCATTTACTTGCGAAATGCTTAGCCGAATTGCCTTCTGTTTGTTTTCGGCTACGTACATTCTGGAAGCGTTGTCTACGTATATGTGTTTTTCACGTAATAAGTGAATCAATTTATCGACATCTATAGGGGAAGGTAAAAAGATGGTTAGATAAAAACCGCTTTCCGGCTTTGTAAATTGTACATCGTTCGGTAAATACAATGAACAAGCCTCTACTAATGTCTGCATTTTTTTAGTATATATTTTTTTTACGCTTTCTAAGTGATAGTGAAACATGCCGCTTTTTAAATAGATTTCTAATGCACCTTGTGAAAGTGGGGATGTATTAAAATCGGTGCTGAATTTATAACGAACGAATGAGGAAATCATTTTTTCAGGGAGCACGACAGTAGCAATCCGAAGTCCTGGCAGAAAGACTTTCGAGAAACTCTTTACATAAATAACTCTTCCGTTCGGTTCATAAGCAAACAAAGGGTCTGCTTTCGTATTCGGATCTAATTCAGCTAAATAATCATCCTCTACGATAAACACATCGTATTTTTCTGCAAGAGCAACGATTTTTTTCTTTTCACTATTTGTATAATGATGGCCAAGGGGGTTATGACATCTTGGAATGATGTAAAAGAATTTAATATCATTCGTTCGAAATAAGTACTCAAGTCTTTCAAAATCAATGCCCTTCATTGATAATTCAATTTCAACAGTAGGTATATGATTTAACTTGAGTATGTCAACCATCCCGAAATAAGTAGGCTGCTCAATCAATATATTTCTTTTCCCATTTGGAAAGGGAATATGGGACAGAACATGAAGTGCTTGTTGTGATCCAGAAGTAATAACAAGTCGTTCAGGTTTCGTGAACACTTGTAATTGTTGTAAATACCGTACAAGCTCCTCGCGTAATGAAAGAAGTCCCTGATGCTCGCTATAAGTAAATAATTGTTCTTTATAATGGTCAATGGCTTGATTCATACAATGCTGAAAATCCTCATATGGCATGATTCGTTGATCTGGGCCAGCCGATAAAAAATCGATAACATTCTCATGTTGACTAGGTGTTTGATAATCATCAACGACGTAATAGCCGCTTTTAGGTTTGGCATATACAATATGCTGTTTTTCCAATTCAAGTAATGCCTTAACTACTGTATTTTTGCTGCACTGAAATTGTTCAGCGAGCAGACGAATCGATGGTAATTTGTCTCCTGCCTTTACCTGCTCTATTTCAATTTGTTGTTTCACCCATTCTAAAATCCCTCTAAATTTTGTTGTCATTTATACGCTCCTTGGTCATCTGTACCATGACAGATACGTAATTCTCCCATATTAAAAAAAGTAGATATTCAGTACAATCATGTTAATTCGCTTATCCTTTTACCTATGATTATGGGATATATTTTTATGCATGTGAAGGGGGATTTATATGGGGAACGACACAAGAAGAGGAATGGTATTAGGATTGATAGGGATAATATGTTTTAGTCTTACATTACCAGCTACAAGTATTGCTGTCCCTTATTTTGGCGAAACAATCGTTGGCTTAGGCAGGACAGTTATTGCAGCAATTGTCGTGGGAACGATTTTTATTATAAAAAAGCAATCCATACCGAATAAGAGACAATTCATAAGCTTACTTATTGTCGCTATAGGGGCGGTGCTTGCCTTTCCCTTATTAACAACATTTGCAATGAAAACATTGCCTGTCTCTCATGGTGCCATAGAGCTTGCTTTACTCCCACTTGCAACAGCCGGTTTTGCGATGTGGCGTGGAGGTGAGCGGCCTTCGAAACGCTATTGGATCGCGAGTATAATGGGTGCTGTTACAGTACTGGCATATGCCGTCTATTTAGGTGTAGGGCAACTGCAAAAAGGTGATATTGCGCTAATTGCAGCTGTTGTCATACTGGGGTTAAGTTATGCAGAAGGTGGAAAACTTTCAAAAGAGCTTGGCAGTTGGCAAGTGATAGCTTGGGCTATATTAATTGGCGCCCCGTTCTTTATTATTCCTGTTAGCTTCAGCATCTCAGTTCATATGTTACAAGCGCCTATCGAAGCTTGGATCAGCTTGTTCTATTTAGGTGTGGTAAGTCAATTTTTAGCGTATGTGGCATGGTATGGTGGAATGTCGTTAGGAGGGATTGCAAGAGTCGGGCAGATTCAATATTTACAACCCTTTATAATGATTGCATTTTCTGTGTTATTTTTAGGGGAATCGATTACATGGCTATCGATTGGTTTGGCAATTATTGTTGTGATGTGCGTAATTATTGGAAAGAATGCACCTGTAGTAAAGGGATAATCATCTATACAGTTGAGGGACTTGGAGTGGCTGGCAAGTCTTTTTTTTTATGTACTAAAATGATGTAGGACTCTTTACAAATCTCACTGGTCTTTATTGTCCATAATCATCCTCTCTCTTTATCATGTACTTGTACTTAAAACTAATTTGGGCTTTCCAGTTGCCGCTTGTGGAAAATGAGTGAATCGTGTGGGTGGACTTGAGGGCCAGAATTCTTAGGCTCGCAAGTCCGCCTTTCTCTATGCGCGTCATGGCTACACGCCTGTCGATTGATCTCAGTGTAACTACGCCAAGGATGCAGATGTACAAGAAGGGGAATGATATAGGAAAGCAGAAGAAGCATGTCCTCTCTGGATGGGGAGGACATGCTTCTTTTTGCGTTGGCCAGCCATAAAGATTGACCTTTAGTGATATCTGTTCTACTATTAGTATAACAAGAGCTTGTAATATTTTACCTAGTAATATGTGAAAATGTCGGCAGCGTTATTACGGGAGAAAAGGGGTAATCATATTGAGTAAAATTAAAAAGAAAAAAGGTAAGAAGATCTTGCGTGTTTTTGCATGGATCTTAGGAATTATCGTTTGTTTGAATGTAATAGGATTTGCGATCAACAAAATATTCTTTTCAAATGAGCTTGAAGCGATCTCGCCTTACGGAGAAATGGTAGAAGTAAACAATCAGAACATGCATGTCTATTCAATGGGACAGGGAGAGAAAACCATTGTTTTGTTACCGGGTACTGGTGCGCCTTTGCCAAGTGCAGATTTTGGTCCTTTAATGAGAGAACTCTCGAAAGCATATAAAGTAGTTACAGTTGAATATTTTGGAGTGGGGTTCAGTGACGAGACAGATACACCACGAACAAATGAAAACTATACGGAAGAAATCAGAACAGCATTATCACAGGCGGATATCAAGCCGCCGTATGTCTTAATGCCGCATTCTGTGTCCGGAGTTTATAGCGAATATTATGCATCAAATTATCCTGAAGAAGTCTCTGCAATTATTATGCTGGACACATCTCCAACAGTGAAAATAGAATCTAAAATGTATTCTTTCGTCTATGACCCCAAAATTATAAAAATCTTAAATGGTTCTCTTATGTTAATGCAAGAGACTGGATTAAGTCGAATCATCAATGGATTGGTAACTTCTACTCAAACAGTTGAAAATGACTATACTGAAAAAGAAATTAGGGATCATCAATTATTTTCTTATCATCTTTTCAACAAAACAATCAATAATCAGATTCGGAGTTCAGATGACAACATCAATGAGGTAATCAGCACCGTTTTCCCTTCAGAAGTGCCTGTACTGAAACTAATATCCTCATATGCTCAAAAAGAAGTGGAAAATGGAGAAGAGCTCCAAAAAGATCACTTGAAGCGACTTGGTGCAAATGTTGAGTTCCAAATGATTGATGGCTCTCATACGTTCTATCAAACTAATGTTAAAGATATCACTGAGGCCACAAGTACTTTCCTTAAAAAAATCAACTAAGGATTTGTTACAAGTACAGACTAAAGGGAGCTGGGAATATAATCTCAGCTCTCTTTTTATATTTGAATATGCGATAACTTCTAGCCGTTTCTAGTAATTTATTGGATTAGGGGTATACAGCCGCTGTATCCATTATTGACAAACGGAGTCCAGCGCATTACGATATATATCGTACAAGATGTATCGCCTACGATGTAATTTGGGAGGATGTGAAAAGGAAAGTGGATAAAGCGACAATTATAGGAGAGTCGATAGACTATTTGCATCGCTATACGATGAAAAGCCTTCAGCGACAAGCGGAGGAGCATGGGGTAACCATTCCACAGGTGCGGGTGATCGGGGAAGTGTTTGCCCATAAGACGGTAAGTGTCAAATTGCTCTCGCAAAATTTGAAGATGACGCAAAGTACAGTTTCGGATATCGTGGAGAGATTAGTATCGAAAGGCATTTTGGAGAAAACGCCGAATCAGAAGGATAAGCGTTTGGTCGATATCAGTTTGTCGTCGAGACTCGCTGAAGAGATTGATGAGAGCATATCACAATTGAAAAACCAGTCGTTACGGGCGGTTTTAGATTTCTTGACGCCTGAAGAACAAGAGATAGCAGAGCAGGGAATCAATTTACTGGTTTCAGCTGTCCAGAAACAAATAGAGGCGGAGGGCATGGATGATTACGGCTATCCGGATATCCTGTACTTCTCCGAAACCAAGAAAAATAAGAAATAGGCAGCTATGCGGGAGGAAATAGAATGAAAGCTATCATAAAAGGACGCTGGGCCATTTTGGCTGTCTGGTTGATTGCCACGATCGTGCTGACAGTCATCCAGCCGGACGTCAATGCAATTCTACGAGAACAAGGGCAAGAAGGAACGAGTGCTAACAGCCCCTCTGTCTTGGCGAATAAAATCTTAAAGAAGATGGATACAACGAAAGGTACCGACAACCTCATCGTTTTTCATGATAAGAATAAGATTTCAGAGAGTGATATGAAGGAAATTGGGGAAGCGGTGCAGTCATTGAATGACAGCAGCGCGGAACTCGGAATCACGTACATGATTGACCCTTTCAACATGCCCGAAGCGAAAGACAACTTGATTTCGGAAGATGGCACGACGCTGATGGTCAGCTATAAGCTCGATAAAAAAGATCGGGAAATCGATGAGATTCAAGAGCTGTTTGAGAACAAGCTGGATGGAGTTCCAGTTGACTATTATTTGAGCGGGGAAGACTTCATCAATAATGACTATTTAAAGGCGACACAGGCGGGCGTAGAAAAGAGCGCCGCACTTACGGTCATCTTTATCCTGGTCGTTCTCATTGTGGCATTCAGATCTGTTGTCACCCCGCTGATCTCTTTGCTCGCTGTTGCGTTTTCCTATCTAGTTTCGATGGGGATTGCAGCGCAGTTGATCGATAAGGCCGGGTTCCCGATTACGAGTTTGACCCAGATGCTGCTGGTCCTCATTCTCTTCGGACTTGGCACGGACTATAACATCCTGCTATTCAACCGGTTTAAAGAGGAACTGGCAAAAGGCCACTCCACCGATGATTCGATTATCAACACATACAAAACGGCGGGGAAAACAATTGCATACAGCATTTTGACTGTGTTCATCGCGTTCCTGGCGCTTGTGTTTTCCGAATCACCGATCTACCAATCCGGTGTCGTCGTCGTCATTGGCGTGACGATTCTGTTGCTTGAGATTTTGACATTAACTCCTTTTGTCATGAAGGTGTTAGGCAAGAAGCTCTTCTGGCCGTCCAAGAATGTCGGCGGTCATAAGGAGAACAAGTTCTGGGGGAAAGCGTCTTCCCTTGGCATTAAACACCCGATCCTCATTACGGTGATCATTCTTCTCATTATCGGTCCGATGGTTCTCTTCCATGAGGAGAAACTGAACTTTGACACCGTAGGAGAACTGGGCGATAAATATCCATCTTCCAAAGCCATCAATTTGGTTGCGGATCATTTCGGCAAAGGCCAATCCATGCCGGCAACGGTTGTCATTGAGCATGATAAAGCCTTGGATAACAATGAGTCGCTTGCGGCGATTGATGACATTACCGAAAGGCTCAAAGGGCTGAAAGGCGTCAAACAAGTCTCTTCCGTCACGCAGCCTTTAGGTAAACGCATTGACGACTTCTATGTGTCCGGTCAGATGGGGACAGTGACAGATGGACTCTCATCCACACAAAATGGCGTGGATGCCATCTCGGATGGGATGAAGGAAGCACAAGAAAAACTAGGCTCGGCGGATTTCTCGAAAGTAAGCGATATGGTAAGCGGTACAGCCGAGCTTCAAAATGGCGTAACCGCATTAGCCGGCGGCCTGCAGCAAATCCAGGCGGGCATCAATGATGGGTCTGCAAGCTCGCAGACGATTTCAAACGGCATCGCTTCCATAGAAACCAACCTCGCGAAAATGAGCGACGGGGTATCGGTTCTTGCGGATAACTACCAAAAAATGCAGGCAGGCTATAAGGAAATGGGCACCCATTATCAAGGTGCCGCTCAGGCTCTTCTTGGCGTAAAAGATACACTGTCTCTTATGCACTCGATGGTGGCTGATCTAGGAAACAGTTACGAAGAAATTAAGCAGGACGAAAATTATGTAAAACTGAGCCAGACACTAACAGCTGTCTCGGGCTCTTTAAATGACATTACGCCAGAAGGTATTGCCGCTTTAAATGAGCAGTACAATGCTGTGACAAATGGGTTTGGAACGGCTAATCAAAGTCTAGCGGATATCAGCAGCGGGCTGGATCAGATGGCAGGCGGCTTGAAACAACTGCAGAGCGGACTAGGAGAAGCATCCTCGGGGATTGGCAAGATTGTAACGAATATGGGCATCGTCAGCGACGGACTCGGCCAAATGCAAGCAGGTCAGAAGCAGCTTGCGGAGGGGCTGAACGGATTCAGTGCATTCGGAAGCCAATTATCGGAAGTCAACAACGGTTTGGATGAAATCTCAAATGGTATCGGCCAGACGAACGGGTATTTGTCCCAGTTGAATCAGAACGAAAGCTTCTTTATTCCAGAGGAAGCGTTGACGAATGATGAATTCAAGAGCTCACTCGATGCCTTCATGTCTGACGATCGCACCATTACCAAGATGACGGTCATTTTGAATGATGATCCTTATTCAACAAGTGCATTGAAGACAGTCGACCAGATCAACTCCACTATTTCGACTGGATTGAAAGGATCGGTACTGGCAGGTTCTGAATTTGGAACAGCGGGATCGAGTGCCACAACAAATGATATGAATGATATCTTGTCCAGGGACTTGAGTAAAACAACAATCATTGTCATTGCAGGCGTATTGCTTGTTCTGTTCGTTGTCATCCGGTCATTCTGGACACCAATCTTCATTACAGCGTCTCTTGTCGGTGCTTACTACGCGGCGATGTTCGTCGTCAATAGCATCTTCATCGGATGGCTCGGGTATGCAGGTTTATCATCCTTTGTTCCGTTCTTCTCCTTCATCATTATTGTATCGCTTGGAGTAGACTACAGTATTTTCTTGATGATGCGATTTAAGGAATACCCGGATCTTGATCCAAGGGAAGCGATCGTCCTGGCCTCCAAGCATATTGGCGGTGTGATCATTTCAGCGGTCATTATCTTGGGAGGGACATTCGCGACACTCATGCCGGCCGGAATTGTCTTGCTGACAGAGCTTGCGATCGCGGTCATTACAGGATTGATTGTACTTTGTTTTATCTTGCTTCCGGTCTTCCTGCCAGCTTTGATGGCTCTTCCAGGGCGTTTTGCTGAACGGACATCAAGCAAGAAAACGAAGGTGAATGTGACGGAGAAAACCGTTTGATGTAGGAAGAACCTTCCTAAAAAAGGCTGTCCAGAAAGTCAGTTGACATGACTTTCTGTGACAGCCTTTTTTGTAGTTCGTATGAAACTATGGAAAACTGATACTCGTTAGATTCTGACAATCTGGGACAAGACTTTGTTCCAAAAAAACAGCAGAATGGAGAGGCATACGCTCTCTCATCCTGCTGTTTTTTCTTCTCATTTACTCTCAAAATCACAGTCCTTCAACGGAACCAATTTCGTCTTATGCTTTACTTTATAAATCAGCCAAACGATCAAGAAGAGGGGGAGCCCAATATAAGAAACAAGGGCGCCATTCCAATCGATTTGATCACCCGTAAACGCTTGGAAGTTTTGGCCGGCGATGATAAAGAGACAAAGGACCAGTGCGAGCAAAGGGCCGAGTGGGAACCATTTTGCGCGATACGGTAGATCCGACAGATTCCTGCCTTGCGCAATATAAGCTTTTCTGAACCGGTAGTGACTGATCGCAATTCCAAGCCACGTCACAAATCCAGCCATCCCTGATGCGTTCAGCAGCCAGACGTACACCGTGCCATCTCCGAAGAAAGTGGAGAGGAAGGCTAGGGATCCGACTAATGTAGTCGCAATCAATGCATTCACTGGAACGCCTCGCTTGTCCAATTTCCCTAAGAACTTCGGTGCATGCCCACTTCGTGCTAAATCCCAAAGCATACGCGTGGACGCATACATCCCTGAATTTCCCGCAGATAAGACGGCCGTCAAAATAATGGCGTTCATGACGGAAGCGGCAAATGCAAAACCTGCCCTTTCAAAGACGAGTGTGAAGGGACTGACCGAAACCGATTCACTCAATAATCGAGAATCTGTATACGGAATAATCATCGCAATCACGAAAATCGCCAAGATGTAGAATAAAAGGATACGCCAGAATACGGAGTTCACCGCTTTTGGTATCGTCTTTTCTGGATTTTCACTTTCCCCGGCAGCAACCCCAAGCAATTCTGTACCTTGGAATGAAAAGCCGGCTGCCATAAAAATACCGAGTATCGCAAAAAATCCTCCATGGAATGGTGCATCGCCAATCGTAAAGTTGGAGAAGCCGATCGCTTCGTCGCCCATGATGCCAAAAATCATCAGCAACCCGGTAATGATGAAGATAATGACGGTCACGACTTTAATTAGTGAGAACCAAAATTCCGCTTCGCCAAATCCTTTGACGGACATATAGTTGAAGCCGAACATGATGAGAAGCGCAAGTCCGCTCCATACGAACGAAGGGCTATGTGGAAACCAGAATTTCATGATCAACACGACAGCTGCGAGCTCTGCGGCAATCGTGATCGCCCAGTTGTACCAATAATTCCAGCCAATCGCAAACCCGAATGCCGGATCGACGAAGCGTGTCGCATATTCTTTGAAGGAGCCGGCTACCGGTATATATGCGGCCATTTCCGCCAGGCTCGTCATGAGGAAGTACACCATGATTCCGACTGCGGCATAGGCAACCAATGCGCCTCCTGGTCCTGCCGTATGAATGGCCCCGCCACTCGCCAGGAATATACCGGTTCCGATCGATCCCCCGAGGGAAATCATCATCAGATGGCGTGCTTTCAATGTTCTTTTCAATTGAGGTGTCGTCGTAGATGTTGTGTTGCTCTTCAAGTTGTCCACTCCTTTAGTATGGTGGAAGGGGGTACTCTAAGCATACCTACAAATAAAAAACAGCCTTCGAAGAAAATCGACGGCTGCAGATAAGTGCGTTAATCCTTCCGAAGATAGTTCTCCACGTTGTAAAACGTGACAATGATGTTCCTATTCGAAAACATCACCAGCATGGATATCCAATGATCTATCCACACTTCGGCAACTTATCCTTTCAAACGGAGTCCACAATCTCATAGAATCTCGTCCGTCCTACTCTTATAAGCAGCAACCTCTATCCCATCGGTAAATGGGAGTATTAAATTAATAAATAAATTATAGTTGAATACTATTCAGAATGCAATGGGAAACATTGCATCATCAGGTGCGTTTCAAGCAGTGACGCATGTTAGAATAGTTATACCATAGTCTGAAGAAGGTCTGATGAAGTTAAAATAACTTTTACAAAGGAGATTTCGTATGGAAATTCGTGAAGCAGATGGGATAGTAAAAATAGATGAATTTGAATTGTATGGTCATATCGAACAAGGAAAATATTGTTCAGAATGCAAGTTTGAATTAGTTTACTATGATAAATTTGATACATATTTTTGTCCTGCCTGTAATAGTTGGACGGAATCTCGATGTAGTGATCCTGATTGCAATTATTGTTTGAATCGCCCGGAAAAACCTCTATCTCTTAAATAGGATTCCTAGGGTAACGGGTGTTGAACTTAAAGACTGGAGAGCTGTTTCAAGCAGCTCTCTTTTATTTTTCAACTGAAATAGCTGTAATGAAAAATAAAGCTGTGTTTTATTTTGGAACTTTTTCCATTCGATGCCGTCAAGCTAAGTAAGAGATTTTATGCACTTTATTTTTCAAGGAGGAATGTAGTAATGATCAAACAAGCTATTATTTCAGGAGTAATATGTAGTTCCATTTTATTGGCTGGATGTAATGGGAGCGAAAACGTAGAACAAGTGCAAGCAGTAGGAAATGACCAAAACGTAGCAGATAGTGAACATGGAAAAATATTATCTGAACTACAAGATGAAATAATTGCATCTATTACAGAACAAACTGCAATTGAAGAGGATGTCATATCCATCATGCTAGGTAGTGGTGCTGGAAGTTTTGATGTATCAGTAGGTTTTCCGAAGAAGGTAAAAGTCGATAAAAAGTTGATTGAGCAAATAATTGAAGATTCTATCAAGAGAGTTGCTGAAACAGAAAACGTAACCATTAGTGAGGAAATAATAAATATAAAAATAGAGAAATACTAACGCATAAAAAATATACGGAGGCTAGTCATGTTATTTATGTTATTTGGAGTCATCGCAATAGTAGCAACTTTATTCAATCTTTATTTGTATAAAGCAGGGAAGGATTATAAGCTTGCTATGGCGATGGGGTTATCATTTACAGCATTCACACTTTGTGCAGAATACAGTCTTGTATCTAGGTGGGTAAAAGTAGAAGATTGGGCAGCTTTAATGGATGTAGTACCTGGAATGGAAAGGGCATTATGGTTTTTGACAATTGTTTCGATCTTATTGAATTTGACCCCTATACTTTTAGAACGAATAAGCCATATTAGAAATTCACAATAATTTAACGAGCAGTTATTCATTTGAGTGTTAGCCGAAATAGTTTGGTGACAGGTCATGTGGTTCCTTTGCCAGCGCTTCATCTTTTTGAATTAAATAGGATTGGATAATGGATAGAGGGGAAGAGTGAATGTCTCTGAAGCCAAATGCTTTGCTGATTGGTATCAGCCTACAGGTATTATTCTTTATTTTATTCTTCGGAGCAATTTTGCCCAAAATGAACAACATAATTGGTGCGATTGTTTGTTCAATTATTGGTTTATTAAGCTTAATCATAGGCATAAAATCATTAAAACAGCACTTCCAACCCGTGTTATCACTGATTGTTATAGCTATTGCGATTCTAATTTTGCTATTTACGCTTTATGCTTATTTCACAACAGAAGCGGGGATTCCGCCAGCGATACTGCGATAAATCATTAGATGGCTATGGGTTCACAATCCCAATTAAAACAGGCAAGCTGCAAATCATGCGGCTTGCCTGTTTCCATCCTATCTTACAAATACGTATCCAAAAACTCTCGGATTGCCCGAAAACCTTTAATTTGGTTTTCACGTTTCGTGAAGCCATGTCCTTCGTCTTCGAAAATAATGTACTCGACAGGGACACCATTCGCTTTCACTTTTTCCACAATGTCATCAGATTCAGCTTGCAGGACACGGGGGTCATTTGCGCCTTGTAGGACGATGAGCGGCTTGTTGATTTTTTCGGCATGGAAGAGTGGTGAGATGCTGCGAATATATTCGGCTTGTTCATAAGGATCGCCAATTTTCTTGTAAAGCAGGTCACGCATCGCTTCCCACCATGGCGGGATACTTTTCAATGTACGTTCCCAGTTGGACACGCCGAAAATGTTTACACCCACTTCAAATGAATCAGGTTGGAATGCGAGCGCGGCCAGCGTCATATAGCCGCCGTAACTGCCTCCGATGATGCCGATTCGGTTTTCATCTATTTTTCCGGTCTCGATTAAAAACTTTTTCCCTTCAATACAATCAGCTAAGTCCACATCGCCGTGCTTTAAGTCAGCTGCCTTAAAAAATGATTTCCCATATCCAGAACTGCCGCGATTGTTGACAGCGAGTACAGCATACCCATGATTCACGAGGTATTGGAACATTGGGCTGAAATCTACTGTCGACTGGCCGCCGGGCCCACCGTGAACCCAAATGAGTGCAGGTGCTTTTTCACCTTCTTCAATGCGTGGTTCATAATAAATAGCTGGAATTTCGAGTCCGTCAAATGAAGGATAATGTACCACCTTCGCATTTACTAAATCTTCTTCCTCAATCTCCGGATTAAGGGTGTCTGTTAAACGAGTCAATTCCTTAGCTTCAAAATCGTAGACATATAAGTTGGCAGGAGCCGTAGACCGGTTAACTAAAAGCGCCATATACCTTTCAATTTTCGAAATGGCTACTCCACTAATTTGGCCTTCAGGAAGACCAGCTATTTCAACGGCAGTTCCTGTTTCAGACTCGATAATACGGACTTCAGATCTTCCGTTGTTATTTACATAGTAGTAAAGGTATTTATGATTAGGAGAAAAGCGAGCGATTTGAATATCCCAATTTTCCTTTGCGACGACGTCTGTTTTGCCTGACGTTAGACATCGTTTCTTCACGTACAAAAATTCATGATCTTCATCCGTTAGATAGTATACATGCGAAGAATCTAAATCGAATGCGACGGGGACAAATTGAACATCGCCTTCATGTTCGGATACGTGTTTCACTCCATTTTCTTTCGTGTAAATGAACATGTCGGAATCATTTGAAGTTCGCGGTTTGGACAAAGCAATATATTTTTTATCATGGGAAATGGCGGAAACTACGTAGCCATCTTCATTTTGAAACAGTAATGTCGGCTCTAGTGTGTCACAATCCATTTCATATAAATCCATATAACGTGGATCCCGCTTATTCGATTCATAGAAGAAGGAATTTTCATCCTGGCTCCATCGGAGAAACTCCGCTTTTTCCTCCTCGCCAGGTGTGAGATCGACGCTTGTTCCATCGTCCAACTGCATATAAAGATGTGTTATTTCATTGCCGCCTTTGTCACTGTAATACAGAAACTTGCGGCCATCCTTGAAATAACCCTTCGGAAGGATCATATCGTCTTCCGAAAATGTCAGTTGCTCTACACTGTTTCCTGTACGAGAAATCGCATAGGCATTAAAAACACCTGTACGATCACTGGCAATTAATATGTTCTCGTCATCAGGAGAAATCGAAACCCCCACCAGTTTCTCACAATCAATAAATTGCTCGATAGAATACTTTCGCTTTACGTTAATCATGTACTTGCCCCCATCCCTCGTAAGTTACACCCAATATATATGTTAAACTATTTTTACTTTTGGGACAAATTTTTCCTGATTCGAAAAAGGGCGGCACAGAGAAGTGGGTATGTCTGATCGAAATGCTGAAAAGTCATAGAGTATGAACAAACTATTTTTTACGTTGGAGAACTCTACATTTATAAGAAAGTAAAGTAGATATTCAAGGTTTAATGCTTTCCATATATCCCTGAATGTCTTTTTCACTCATCTCGCCTGTGATGATCTGAATGATTTTCCCATCTGGATTAATGAGTAAAGTGGTAGGCAGCGGTTTAACGTTATATGCTTGCATGACGCTTTTCGTTTTGTCAATCAGAGTAGGGAAAACCATTCCATATTGCTCTGCAAAGGATTGAACTTTTAATTTCGGTTCAGCAATATTGACCGCTAATATTTGCACCCCTTCGTCTTTATAAATCTCATACTGCCGTCCCATGGCGGGCATTTCTTTTTTACACGGGGCACACCAAGTTCCCCAAAAATTTAAGAAAACTCCTTGGCCTTTGTAATCAGATAATCGGTGGATGTTTCCGTCTAAGTCGACTAATTCGAAGTCTGGTGCTTCATCACCAACCTTCAATATACTATGTGTTTCTTTTGTGAGACTACCGTATATTGTAAATATTATTGCACCTGCCAATATCAGTAATACAACTGATCGGAAGATAAGTCGTTTGTTCTTTTTGTTATTCAATTTCATCCTCCCCCATAGATTGCAAATTAAAATAAGAAATAATTCCTTTGATAACATAACTATACTGATTGTTTATCAAAAAATTATGAAGACACAATGTTGTCATGATTGTATGTGCTAGCTCTCGTGCCGGTTGTACATTGCATAGTTACTTGATATTTGTTCCTTATAATTAATTCGGAGGAGAGGAGAGTTGAACTTTGAAATTACTCAACATGAATGGCCTATATAGAGTAAATCATATGTAGTTTTAGCAAAAGGAGGTTACTTTTTTTGGTGACAGATTTGAACTTAGTTCTTGCTTTTGGTGCAGGACTCTTAAATTTTATATCACCCTGCACACTCCCGCTTTATCCCCCTTTCATTTCGTATATAACGGGTATCTCATTAGATGAACTGAAGGCGGATAACAATCGATTCAGGAAGGCCGGAATTTTCCATACGATCTTTTTCCTTATTGGTTTTTCACTCATTTTCATTTTTCTTGGATACAGTTCATCACTTGTCGGCACATTCTTTTATCAGTATCAAGATCTACTGCGTCAGCTTGGTGCTGTTTTCATTGTACTTTTTGGTTTGATGATACTTGGCCTTTTTACCCCTAAGTTTCTGATGCAGGAGAAGAGATTGTACATTAAAAATCGCCCAGCGGGTTTTTTTGGAACTTTTCTCGTAGGGATTGCCTTTGCGGCTGGATGGACTCCTTGCACCGGACCGATTACAGGTGCTGTTTTTATGTTGGCTTCTCAAAATCCGGGATCAGGCGTATGGTATATGCTCGCATATGTTCTTGGATTCGCAATTCCATTTTTCCTTTTATCTTTGTTTATTACACGCGTTACGTGGATTCAGAAACATAATCTAGTCATTACGAAAATCGGCGGGTTTATTATGATAGCGATGGGTATTTTACTTTTCTTTGATGGACTGACTTACATAATAATGTGGCTGAGCCCGTTTTTTGGTGATTTTATGGGATTCTGATTCGAGAATCCGTACTACTCGTTGCTTTCAGATGCCTGTCGGATGATGGGCATCTTTTTTAATAAAGGAAAGTTATTAATAGGAAGCGTAATGAGGAGTTCACATAGTTTTCTTATATTTTCCATGTATATTGCATAATTGACATGTACACTTACGAAAGTGAGACAAGAAGTCAATAAGTTTTAATCATAAATACGAAGAACATTGGAGGGCATATAGGAATTGAACAAAATAAAATGCCTTTGCAGTTATGAAAACCCTTTCGGAACAATTCTTTGTGAACGATGTGGAAGACCGCTGACGGAAGAGGCAAAGAAAAGCAAGCTGATTGATATGCGTTACGAAGGTGCGGCCAGAAGATCACAAACATATAAGCGATCTATCATTGATAAAATATGGGGGTTCTTTTCAAGCGTTAAAGTAGGAATCAATATTATTATCGCCGTTCTTCTTACTTCGGCAATCGGAACTCTCTTCCCGCAAAAGCTATTTATCCCTGCAACTACTGAGGTGGATATTGCAGCTTACTACGAAAAACATTATGGCTTATTAGGAACTTTATATTATCGACTTGGTTTTTATGATATGTACAATAGTTGGTGGTTTATAACGCTGATCGGGATGCTTGGCACGTCGATCATCATTGCAAATGTCGATCGGGTTATTCCACTTTATAAATCACTGAAAAAACAACGGACGAAACGACATTTTTCATTTCTAAAAAAGCAAAGGATTTACGGTGAAGGTCATGTACCCGAATCAAATGATTCTCTTGCCAAAGCCGAGGAAAAACTAAAGGAGCTTCGCTACAATCTGAAGACGGAGGATGGAGCGTTACTTGCAGAAAAAGGCCGTTTTTCAAGATGGGGGCCATATGTTAATCATACAGGTCTGATCATCTTCCTACTAGGTGTCCTCTTAAGAAGTCTACCTGGATTTTATGTTGACGAAGCTCTTTGGCTACGAGAGGGTGAGACGCGTGCTATACCTGGTGCACCAGGCTATTATCTAAAAAATAATGACTTCCTTATTGAAACGTATTCGAAAGAGAAAGACGCTGAGTTTGGTCAAGCGATAGACCGAGTAGGGACAATCGTGAAAAATTTTCAATCCGATGTAACCTTATATAAGGATGCAGAAGGGGGTCTACCGGGCCAGTCAGATCGGATGGAGTTTGTAAAGGACTATTCAATTATCGTCAACAAGCCACTGCAATTTGATGGCTTCAATATATACCAAATGGATTACCGCTTGGATGAACTGAAGTCGATGACATTTCAATTAGTCGAGAAAGCAACGGAAAAATCATTTGGAGAATTTACAGTGGATCTTCTTAATCCTGACAGGCTCTACAGATTAAATGAAGGGGCCTACGTGGAGTTAAAAGATTTTTATCCCGATTTTGATGGCATAGAGGATGGCGAACCAAAGTCCAAATCTCCAGTGCCGAACAATCCAGCTTTCATTTTCAAAATGGTAACAAAGGATAAAAAAGAAGGGGAAATGAGTTTTGTCGCGATACGCCAAACACTCGAAACCAATAAGAATGATTATAAGGCTGTGTTTGTTAGTGCGGAGACCCGGGATATTACGGGACTTGTTGTTCGAAAAGATAAGACATTATACATTTTACTACTTGGTGGCATCATTTTCATGATCGGTGTGGCACAAGGTTCCTATTGGAATCATAGAAGAATATGGATTCAAAAAGGGGAAGAGGATCAACTTATCGTGGCTGGGCATACAAACAAAAACTGGTTCGGCTTAAAAAAGGAGCTAGATAAAGTGATTATTTATGCCAACTTGCCTCAATACGAAGATAGACAAGACAGTGTTTTTGATAAGGAAGAGATAGAAGGAGAGAAAGAATAATGCAACTGGCTTCGGTAAGTGGAAATCTACTGTTCTTTGCGTTTATCGCCTACCTTATTGCAACACTATTTTTTGGCGGGGCCGTAAAAGGCTCAAAATCTAAAGAGGTATATGCAAATAATCGATGGGGAAAAATTGCAATCGGTGTGACAATTCTCGGTTTCATTGCTCATTTGGGCTACTTCATCACAAGATGGATTGCATCAGCACATGCACCAGTAAGTAACATGTTTGAATTCATTACAGCTTTTGCAATGATGGTTGTTTGCGCATTCATCTTGCTATTTTTCATATACCGGACGCCCTCACTTGGATTGTTTGCACTCCCGCTTGCTGTTGTCCTGGTCGGATATGCAAGTATGTTCCCAAGGGAGCTCACGCCGTTAATTCCTGCTCTTCAAACCTACTGGCTGACGATTCATGTAATAACAGCTGCTATTGGTGAGGCAATTCTCGCGATTAGTGCTGTTGCTGGTCTTGTATTTTTATTGAAAAATACGGATCTAACGAAACGATCCAAGCAAAGATTTTGGTTGGAAGCCGTTATATTCACCCTTATCCTTGTTATTGGTTTTATCTTGTCATCTTCGACGTTTGCGATAATGGGATATGAAGCAAAATTCACCTACATCAATAAAAATGAGCAACAGGCCCAAATCGTCTATAACTACCCACCGTTATTCGGGATGAATGAGTATGAATCTCTCACACCGGATAAAATGTCACCACTCGCAGAAATGCCGGCAATTGTTAACGCGAAAACCTTAACCACATTTGTATGGTCAGTTGGTACTGGTACACTTCTTTATTTATTGCTTAGACTGGTATTACGTCGCCCTGTAGCGACATTGTTCCAACCGTTTGCAAAAAAGGCGAATTCACAAGTGATGGATGAAATCGGTTATCGGTCCGTCCTTATCGGGTTTCCTGTTTTCACGCTTGGCGCCCTTATTTTTGCTATGATTTGGGCACATGAGGCATGGTCCCGCTTTTGGGGGTGGGATCCGAAAGAAGTCTGGGCTCTCATTACATGGCTATTCTATGCGGCCTATCTTCACTTGCGGCTATCTCGCGGATGGGAAGGAAAGAAATCCGCATGGCTAGCAGTCATTGGTTTCATTATCATCATGTTCAACTTAATTGCCGTGAACTTGATTATTGCAGGTCTTCACTCATATGCATAGGAAGCTGCTACAGATACGTTAGCATCTAGTAGAAAAAAGCACCCCGAAAATTGGGACTAGCATTTTGTTGGATAGTACTTCTATCTGTCGCTTGCATGTATCTATGTAATTAAACGGTTGCATGCCATTTGAATTTTCACCCAAACAAAAGGTGAATTTTAACAATCAAAATGCTAAAATGGTTGTTATGCAGTCCTATTATTAATTGAAAAGAAAGTAGTGAAAATGTATGGCAATCGCGTCTCATTCTGTAATCATTCCTGCATCTGTAGAGAACGTATGGAATTATGTGAGTCAAATTGAGAACTGGGCAACCATGGTTCCGGCTTATAAGGAGCATGAACAAATTGATGAGCAGAAGTCAATTTGGACATTCGAAGGGAATTTTAAAGGATTTACAAAGACAGTGAAAATGGAGTTAACCATCACGGAATTCCATGAGCCATCCATGATCCGTTTTGAATTAAATGGCATTACGGATAACTTTACAGGAAGTGGAGAGTTCACTGCTGAGGAAACAGCGGGGGAAACTACGATGACAGGGACGGTTGAAGTGAATGCAGGCGGCCTAACCGGCGCTGTGTTATCACCTGTTATTAAAATGGTACTGCCTAAAGTGACAACACGTTTAACTGAAAAAATTGCCCGGAACGTGAAACGGGAAGAGATGTCGGTTTCCAAATAGAATTTCAATAATAGCTCTTCTTTTCGAATATCTATTAGGCAGTGGGGGAGATAATCATAAAGCTAAATAAGTACACACTGCTCATTTTATTCCTTTATGGCACCCCATTCGCTTTTTTATCCATGTATGACGACCTGACAAATCAGTCCATGGTTGTTTACATTGTGACCATTATTTTCGTCTCATTTATGGCTTTCTTGGCAAAAAGGAAGTCTACGCTCATCGTATTACTTGTGGCAAATAGTTTGTCTTTCTTCCATTCATATGTTTGGGTGGCACGTGTCACCGAATTTGAAAAAAGAGGATACCATTTCAGTCCGTTCTTGCCTGAAACGCTAGTCATCGTTGTAACGGTGCTATTTGTACTGCTGCAACTGGCCGTCTATGTATTCACTAAGCCTGTGGGTTATCAGCGCAAGTTAGTTCGAGATTGAGCTAATGCTATGAATAATGTGATGAGGAAACGTAAAGAAAATCCAGGAATTCCGATTCCTCTATAAGA
>NZ_BQYK01000007.1:58311-90504 GCF_023168145.1 Sporosarcina sp. NCCP-2222 | reverse complement strand
AATGAAAAAGCGTCTTTGATTGGCTTGTTGGTTTGGTGTTTGGGCACGAACCTCCAGATTTAAGAGCGGCACATGCCTTGGATTCAGTTGGATTTTAAGCTAATAAGAATAAGCGTAATCCCGGCGAAAAGACAAATCATTCGTGTGAGAGAAATTTTTTCAGATAGACCGATTAAGGCAAATGCTGTAGTAATGATCAATACACATGGTCCTACAAGAGCTAGTAGCGTATTGATGTAAAATGCTTTTTCCAAGTCATTGAACTTGTACATTAACAGGGCTGCCGTAATATCCACACTGCCAGAAAAGATTCTCAATAAGATAATCATTAACAATGCTCTTTCAATCAATCAAGTTCCTCGTTCCCTTCTTTGTATAGTTCTCCGATTGTCCGTTTCCTACTATATGTAAGTTGGCTGTGATTCATTATGGAAACTTTATTGGATTAATTAGGGGGCTAGTATCCTATGCCTGTTAGCTTTAAATCACAAAAAAAGACCGCCCTATGTTTTCCACACAAGGCGATCTCTTTTTATCTGACTTTTTGCTTTCTCATCCACTGCGTCGCGACCCACTTTTCACCTGTAATCACAGGTGCTCCGCCGTGCAGCGTTAGCTCATTTACCGCTTGGTCGTTGTAAAAGTACTCAAAGTAGACGGCCATCCCTTTTTTCGGTGTTACGGAAAAGTTCAGCTGAGGGAAGAAGGTTTCTCCGCCTTCTTCCACATCATTTAAGTACATGACGAGCGTGCTAATTCGATTGTTTGTTACTTTGCTGGATGCAGAAAAGTAATCATAATGTGCTTTATATTGTTGCCCCGGCGTATACCGAAGGATTTGAAGGCATTCTCCATGTTCGATGGGAATATTCATGATTGCTGCAATTCTATTTTCGACTCTCGTGACAATTTCGTTTTCGCTTTCTTCCATAAACATCCCGCTGCTCGTTCTTAGTTCGTTTTCTACGTGTGTCGTCCCGATCTTCGAGCGATTCATTTTGTCCTTCGACATTTCGATCAGTTCATCGCACTCTTCGTCGCTCAATACATTCCCTAGAACTACGATTAATGGCTCTTCTAATCGGGCGACGATTTCAATTTCTCGATCTGTCGTGATTTTACTTCCTATGTGGTTAAAAATGGTTTGCTCTTTGTTCTCCGCTATCAACTGTAAACACCTCTTCAGTCGTTTAAATTTCAAAACAAAATACATTCTAGCCTAATGGGTTTATGTGCAATAACGGAATACTTGTTGGGGTTCCACATCCTTTTGGAATTAAATTCAATATATTTTAGCACGCTGATTTATATCTAGTAAATGTTAAATGAAGGGTTTTTTTGAACGTTTTCTAAAAACATCTGGAGCTGCAGGACGAAAATATTTTGAAGAAGGAATAATAAGGAGAAGGGTTGCAGGCACTGGTATTGTAAGCGTTGGTATCAACAAGAAATAATGGAAAAATATTATTCTAATAATATTTTAACTTCATACTATATAATTTCTTTAACCAACCGATAATACTAAGGAACTAATATAAGAAAGAGGAGTTAAGGACTATGAAGAAGATGGGAACATTTCAGAGAAATTTAATATTCACCTTAGTTATTTCAATCTCAATTCTCGTCATTTCGATTGTTGCCATCAACTATTTTCGAAGTCAAGAGAGCTTGGAAGTAGAAAAAGAGGAAACGGAAAAGCTGATCGAGGATCATTTATTAAGTGTAATTGAAGGTTCTGATGTGGCTTATTCGATTATCGAGGAATCGCTCTCTGGGAAAATGGAGGAATTCACGAGAACCCTGCAAGAAGAGTATGCGGAGAATCCCGATGTGGCCTCGTGGGACTTAGAGGCGTTCAAGAAACGATTTGACGGATTTGATATTTTTATCATTAACGATCGTTTCGTTATTGAGTATGCAACGAGGGAAGCGGATCTGGGACTCGATCTTAAAGAATTTGGCTTGGAAAAGCTATTGCAGCAGCGAATGGATTCGGGTGCCTTCTTTTCGGATCGTTTAGAGATCAGTGAAGCGACAAAGGAAACCAATAAGTTCAGCTATACGGCTACTTCTGATAAGAAATATATGATTCAAATCGCCGCGACGGCTGATCAGTTTTCTGATTTAATTCAATCCATGAACCTGGAAACAATTTCAACTGAGTTAAAAGAGAAGTATCCTTACGTGAAGGATATTGGCATTTACACCATCACAATCGATGGAGAGCCTGCCTATTCCATGAATCAGAAGGATGCCAATGGGGAAGCTGTTCTCTTATCCGATTCCTTGATGGATGAAGGAAAAAAGGCAATTGCTAAAGAGAAGGAAGTCATTGTTCGAAATATTGATGGGGAAGAGGGGATTGTCTATAAACTCATCCCTCAAATAAAAAAGGATGCCAATGGTGAAAATACATATCGACAATCGCGCCTGCTTACTTTGACGTATGATGAGAACTATTATAACGATCGATTGCATGCGAATAATGTAACATCTATTATCATCGTACTCATTTCTGTCATCGTTTCGGTTTTATTATCAATTATCATTGGACGACGGGTATCTAAACCGATTCACCAGTTCAGCCAAGTCATTAACCGCACAGCGCAATTAGATTTCACTAAAGATGAATATGTTGAGAGCTTATTGAATCGTAAAGACGATTTTGGCGTGTTAGCGGAGCAGTATGAGGGAATGCTTGCTTCGGTTCGAACGGCTTTTGATAAGGTAATTAGCTCATCTGATCAATTACTCGCGATGTCGAGTGAATTTACAGCCAGCGCGGACGAAACAAAAATTGCATCTATCCAAATTGCTGATTCCGTGCAGCAAATGTCGTACGAAACGGAAGGACAAACGAAGACGGTCAACCACGCGGTATCCGATATAAGCACGATCACCGAGGAAGTACGGGACCTGTCCGAAAAAATGAGCAAGGTGAATGAACTCGTTCAACATACCGTTTCGATCTCGACCAATGGAAATACAAGTGTGGCCAATACGGAAAAGAGTATGGAACAGATCAATGCCTATACTAAACAATCGAAGGAAACGGTCATTGCCCTGCACGAAAAATCTTCGCAAATTGAGGATTTCTCGAAATTCATAACATCTATTGCGGAACAGACCAACCTACTGGCCCTCAATGCTGCCATTGAATCAGCCCGTGCAGGGGAAGCAGGAAAGGGCTTTGCCGTCGTTGCGGATGAAGTCCGAAAACTTGCGGAGGAGTCAAGCAATGCCGCCAGTCATATTCGCAAGCTCATTAGCGAAATTAAACAAGATATCTCCCATACCGTTGACAGCATGACAGATGGATATGAAGCTGTCCAAAACGGATCTGCCTTGGTCAATAGCACAGGGGAAGCATTCAAAAGCATTTTACAGGCAGTCCATACTGTCTCTGAACAATCATCAGAAGCGACAAGCATTTCTGCCGAAGTCGAAAGCGTCATGGGGAATTTATTGAACTCCATCGAGCAAATTTCTTCGCTGTACGAGAAATTAGCGATGCACTCCGGTGAAATTGCTGCGACAACGGAAGAGCAAACGGCTACTGTGGAAGAAGTATCGTACGCCGCCAGAAACTTAGCTGAGATAGCGGAAGACTTAAAGAACGAAATTGGAAGGTTTACCGTTTGAGTTTTAGTAGAGAGTAATTGATAATCCCGTTGGAAAGCGTTTTGCTTTCTGGCGGGGTTCTTTTGTTTGAAGGAAATAGTTCTTTTAAGAGGGGTTTTCATATATTTGGGAGAAATAGAGTAGGGGTTGGATTGGTTTTTGGATAAAAAAAGGATGTGATACATATGGAATGGAGAGAGATAAAGGGAACTGAGGATATAAATGAGCTTCTAACGAACTTTGGTTACTTTCATGATAGCTGCTTAAAAGAGATGGTCATGTGGAGTGGCTTTCATGTAAATGAGGAAACCATGACATTTGGAGATGGGCTGCCTAACAACGTACGTATCCTTTTTCAAGGACATTATAAGGAAACGTCAGCAATTGAGTTGTTATTCGAAGGGGTTGAAGAATTGCATCTAGGTAACGCCGGATTTATCTATGATGTAACTTTCACTTATCAAGATGGGATGTTTTTTTGGGCGGATCTGTATGGGGTGGAACGAAATGATATCAGGAAGGATGTTACCTGGGTTGTATCAAAGAATATTAAATGGCGTGATGTAAGTCACTGGCTGGGTGATGCCAGAAGATATGGAGAGTTGGGTAGCAGTTGAGGTGAAAAGTATTTTTCAAAGAAAAGTATTGAGGAAAAGAGAGGGAAGTCATGAAGTTACATTACTACGAATGGAGGAATCCAGACAAGCCAACCTTGGTTTTTTTGCATGGCCTAGGCTCTTCTGGTTTAAGTTTCGGCGAACTCGCACGTCATACAATGAATGATTTTCATGTTATTTCTTTAGATTTGCCGGGACATGGGGGAACGGCTGGCTTGGCAAACGAGGAAGATTATCTGCCGTCAAGAATGGCTCAACGAATGCATCACATGCTTCATGCACTGGTGCTAACGGACATATATCTTGTGGGACATTCATGGGGGGCACATCTGGCGTTGTATGTGGCTGGATTGTATCCTAAAGCCATCAATGGAGTCATCTTATTGGATGGCGGTTATTTTCAGCAAGACCATTTCGGGGATTCTTTGGAACAGCAGCTTACAGATGTGGATGGTTTCATAGAAAGCATTCGTTTTCCTTCTTGGGAAGCAATGCTAACAGCAGAGAAAGCAAATTCTTCAAGATGGTCAGAACAAAATGAAGCGGCAGCTTTAGCTCAGTTTACTGAGATTGAAGGCGAGATTCGACTGGCAGTATCTCCTTTTACAGCAAAATCAATCATCAAAGGAATGGACCAGCAGCCTACAGCGGATATCTTTTCACAGGTTCAATGTCCAGTTTTCTTAATGTACAGTACATTACCTGAAGAGTTGGAGTATGTAAGGCAAGAGGCCATTAACTTTTTTGAGGATGGTATCCCACAACTGAAATTTTAAATATCCCTGAAACGAGCCATGATATTTATCAGGATGCTCCGGACGTAATTGCTCGAAACATAAAAGAGTGGGTCAGTAGACAAGTTTCTTTTTCAAACTAGCCAGTTTGTATACTAAACGTATTAAAGAAGGAGGGATAAAAATGAATTTATATTTGTTATCAGTCTTCTCATTATGGTTGCTTCATTTTATTTAAGAATAAATTGACCTCCTTAAAATCCTGTTGTTCACTTGTATCCATGATTTTTTTATGTTGGTCATTTCACCAGTTTGGTATGAAAGGTTAGGGTTTAATTGGGTTTCAACAGCTATAAGTAGAGAGTGGTGAGTAAGATGGTTGAAAGTAAAATGGAGAAGCGTGAAAAAGAATCTAAATATTTCCAACCATTAAAACATATTTCTTCACGTATTCTAGAAATGGAACGTAAATCGGAATATGGATTGAGGGTGGCTTCTAAATGGAGTGAAATAGTCAAATATACTTTTAGGGATGGAGATTATCCTGTAGTGCATCCCATTGGTCGGGAGACTTTCTCTTTATATGCGGAGTTCCCATTAGGGGTGTTTGAGTATGCATTTGACATAGATGGTGCTGCATCCCATATTGTAGCAGAGGAGATTCAGTATGAAACTAAGAATCCATCTACAATGATAGCTTCAGTTGATGCAAATAATATTAATAAAGATTTAGATAAAATGAAAAAGAATCATAAGAATCCTGTGATGATTATTGAAAGTCAGTATCTAACGAGGAGCATGCCATATTGTATTAATGGAAATCACAGGATATTTGAAGCTTATCATAATGACGAAGAGCAAATAGATGTGTATGTATTCAAAGAGCTCGAATTCATTTCTTTTTTCTATGATGCTTTAAGCAAAGCTATCTATTTGTTAGAGATGGATTATCACAATGTAATTCAAAGTGTTACCTGGACTGATAACGAGAAGCATGCTGCCTACACCTATTTCTAAAATTATGGTGGTGATCATATGGAGTTACTATTTATTCGTCATGGCCAGGGAGAGCATACACTAGATATACCTGATAGCTTTCAAATAAAAAATCCTTCACTAACATCAAAAGGCGTAAATCAAGCAAAGCTGCTGCGTAACAAGTTCCTCTTAACGGAAGATGATGTGATCCTCATAAGTCCTCTTAAAAGAACGATCGAAACAGCTTTAATCTGGTCTGAAAACGTGGAGTGCCGTAAGATTGTGACTCCCAAAGTGGGCCCAAGGATTTTTCCCACGCGTCCTGATGGAAAGACTTTGCCCTGTGATGAAATCATTGATTTTGCAACTCTGAAATCTGAATATCCGGATCTTGAATTAGATTCAGATGCAACTGCTAATTTGTGGCGGGGCGGAATTAATACTTTGCCGGAGCATGAATTTGATAGTGTTGCACGCGACTTGAGTGAAGAACTTAGGTCATTAAAAAGAAAGAGAGTTTTTATTGTTTCGCACGATGGCACGATTACGGCATATCGCCAGTTTATCACAGGGGGCAGGTTATCAAGAAAAGATTTTCTTGATGAAACAGGCTCGTATAGATTGGTTCTTGACTAACCCGTAGAAGAAACCGAAGGTTAGCCAGGTTCCGAAGGCGAAAAAACCTGGCACAACTCTCTTTCAGGCAGGATTAAAGTGCACGAAGATTGATTTATATTCCATCTGTAAGAGCATGCTTTAACCCGATGCATGGAGTGAAATTGTTAGGGCAAAGAAATTTTTAAAAACATGCCTATTGACAATCAAAGCAGTGTTATGTTAAATTTATCTCGAATTAAAGATATCTTAATTCAAGATAATTTCTATTTGCCCTATTTAATTAGTAGGGCAAAAAAATTTCATATATATCTCGAATTCGAGATAAAAACAGGAGGAATTTTAAGATGAAGAAATGGACAGTAGACATATCTCACTCAACAGTAGGATTCGAAGTAAAGCATATGATGGTATCGAAAGTTAGAGGTCAATTTACATCTTATACAGCAGATGTAGTAGCTTCAGACTTAGAAGATTTGTCAACAGCTTCGATTCATTTTACATTTGACGTTGCAAGTATTGATACTAATAGCGATGATCGGGACAATCACTTAAAATCAGCTGACTTCTTCGATGTAGAGACGTATCCATCTATCTCGTTTAATTCAACAAACATTACGAAAGATGGGGAAGACTACAAAGTAACAGGTGATTTAACAATTAAAGATGTAACTAAGCCGATAACATTTGACGTGGAATATGGTGGGAAAGGCACAAATCCATGGGGTGTCGAAGTGTTCGGATTTGAAGCAGAAGCAAAAATCAATCGTGAAGAATTCGGCTTAACTTGGAACGCTGCATTAGAAACTGGTGGAGTGCTGGTCGGAAAAGATATCAAGATTAAAGTGGAACTAGAAGTCAATCCAACTGCTTAAGAACTTAGCAGTGGAACTCATACAATTTAAATAAGTATAAGTTCATCCTATTTTCACCAACATAGGAGTGAAGCGAATGGGACTAAGAAGTGATGAATTAAAAGCAGTTACCGTTATACTTCGTGCCTCCCAAGCGATTCTAGATGGTATTCGAAAAGATGTAGCTACGTATGGATTAAATCCAACAGAGTTTTCTGTTTTAGAATTGCTGTATCACAAAGGCGATCAGCCAATCCAGATGATTGGGAAGAATGTTCTCATCTCTAGCAGCAGTATCACGTATGTCGTTGATAAATTAGAGCAAAAAAACTATGTGTTGCGGAAAGACTGTCCAGAAGACCGACGAGTGACGTATGCAGCCTTAACCGATGCAGGAAGATCATTTATGGATGATATTTTCCCGAAGCATCAGGAAACCATCCGCAAATTATTTGAGGATGTTGAAGCCAGCGATCTTCAGGAAATCATAACGTACTTAAAACAAATTGGTCGCAAGGCAAAAACACTATAATTTTTTGAAGGAATTTATCTTGAGTACGAGATTAAATGAAGGAGGAGAAACGAATGAATGAAATAAAAGGGATCCATCATGTGACAGCCATTACAAGCAGTGCGGAAAAGAACTATGAGTTTTTCACTTATGTGCTTGGTATGCGTTTAGTTAAGAAAACTGTCAATCAAGATGATATTCAAACCTATCATTTATTCTTCGCAGACGATAAAGGATCTGCCGGAACAGATATGACTTTCTTTGACTTTCCGGGAATTCCAAAAGGAACTCATGGAACGAACGAAATATACAAAACGGCTTTCCGTGTGCCGACGGATGAAGCGTTGTCCTACTGGGTGAAACGTTTTGATAAATACGAAGTGGAACATACAGGAATTAAAGAAGTCTTCGGGAAGCAAACAATATCGTTTGTTGATTTTGATGACCAACAATATATGTTGATTTCGGATGAACAAAATGAGGGCGTTGCATCTGGCACACCTTGGCAAAACGGTCCGGTTCCATTGGAGTTTGCCATTACAGGGTTGGGTCCCATTCATGTTCGAATTGCCGAGTTTGATTATTTTAAAGAAGTACTTGAAAAAGCCATGATGATGCGGGAAATCGCAAAAGAAGGTTCGCTTCACTTATTCGAAGTAGGTGAAGGAGGGAATGGTGCGCAAGTGATTGTAGAGCACAACACCATTTTACCAAATGGACAGCAAGGCTTTGGTACTGTACACCATGCAGCATTCCGAGTGGAAGATACAAAAGTGTTATATGAATGGATTGAACGCATGAAAGGTTTTGGGTTTGGCACATCAGGTTATGTGGATCGCTTCTTCTTTGAATCACTGTATGCCCGTGTGGCACCTGGGATTTTATTTGAATGGGCGACGGATGGCCCTGGATTTATGGGCGATGAACCGTATGAAACAGTGGGAGAGAAATTATCATTGCCACCATTTTTAGAGCCAAAACGTGAGCAAATCGAAAAGTTAGTACGGCCAATCGATACAGTCCGCAGCACGAAGCAAATCGAAAAAGAGTACTTGTAAGAGGTGAATATAAAAAATGGGATTTTTGAACAAACTATTTGGAAATGAAAAACAGGAGGAACTCACAATGACTAAATTAAATATCGGCATCATTTTAGGATCGACTCGTGAGGGACGGGTAAGCCCGCAAGTCGGCGCCTGGGTAAAAAAAGTTGCAGATCAACGTGGAGATGCCAACTATACCATTATTGACATTGCGGATTATAAATTACCACTCCTAGGTGAGCCGGGTGGAGATGCTTCTAAAGCAGGCGCTTGGTCGGAGGCGATCGCAAAACAAGACGGTTTCGTATTTATTGTACAAGAATACAACCACTCCATTACAGGTGCGCTTAAAAATGCATTGGATTACTTGCGCGACGAATGGAACAACAAAGCCGCTGGTATCGTATCATACGGATCCGTAGGCGGTGCTCGTGCAGCAGAGCATTTACGTGGTATTTTGGGTGAATTATTAGTAGCGGACGTACGAGTCCATCCTGCCTTATCACTATTTACCGACTTCGAGAACGGTACAGACTTTAAACCGAAAGAAGTCCAAGTCGATTCAGTCAATCAAATGCTAGATCAAGTCATACCGTGGGCAACCGCATTGAAAACGATCCGCTAATTATGATAATGGTTCAATTAGACAACATATGCATGATGTTTCATGTGCATGTTGTTTATACATATGTAGGCGTACAATCGCTGGAGTTCGTTACACTTCGAGGATCACTCGTAGCAAGATAAAAAATAGAAACGGGGAATCTAACTATGAGCTTTGAAAACCTGGTAAAAGACCGCCATTCTGCGGTTAATTTTATAGAAGATGTCGAAATGACAGAAGATGATTTTAAAAACATATTTGAATTAACAAAAACGGCACCAAGTGCATTTAATTTACAGTTTGCTGAGTATCTCGTTATAACTGACAAAGAGAAAAAAGAACGTGTGAAAGAATTAAGCTATAACCAATATAAAATACATACCGCAAGTGCTGTGATCCTTGTCATGGGGAACAAAAACAGTTTGGAAATGTCCGAAGTGGAGAAGATTTATGGACCGATGAAAATGTTGAAAATGATGGATGAACTAGAATATGAGATGGTCGTCGAAACAATTAATCGATATAGTGAGGGGTTAAAAGCAAACCCGAGTGAATTTGATGTGGAGTTGGCACGAAATGTGGGCCTTCATGCTATGCTGTTTATGTTAAGCGCCAAGCACTATGGCTTTGATACTTGTCCAATGCACGTTCACAATGTAGAGGAAGTAAGAAAAGAATTTAATATACCTCAACATATAGAACCAATTATGATGATAACGATCGGGAAGAGTGTGGATAAAGTTCGTGCACGCGGCTATCGTAAACCCGTCGGAGAATTTGTCCGCTTTAACGGGTATTGATCAAAAATGGATTCGATCAAAAAGAACTGGCTGGCATGAGGGCGGTTGCACACACCGTCTTCGAGCCAGCCAGTTGTCTGCGTCGTCATGATATTAGACTAGTGCGCATACGTGTTTTGAGAAGTTCAGGTTAACATCATCCGTTTTTAGAACGAACTAGCACTAGGATTTTTCCATTCTCTACATCGGTAGAGTATTGCTCAGCATCTTCATCCGAAACGCCAGCTTCCATAAGGGCATGCTTTAATCCGCCGGCATTGGAGTTGGCACCAATGACTGCTCCGCCAATGGTTGTCAGAATCGGTCCCGCAGCTAACACAGCACCCAGTCCCGGCACCAATACAGTGGATAAGCCTACTAGTAATCCCGCAATGCCAATAGCGCCACCAGTGGCTGCTCCTGCAATGGCTCCATCCGTTGTAGACGGTTTTACTTTCTGAGTAATTTCAGGTAAATCCTTTGTATTTTTAGCAACAACTGAAATTTCTTCAGTCGTATAACCTTCCTTTTTTAAATTCTCTACAGCTTCAACCACTTGCTGTTCATTTTCATATATACCAATTACATATTTCTGCATTGAAAAGACCTCCTGTTGTTTGGAAATGTGTTTCTATACCCGGTCTTTTATTTTTTTAGACATAGTTAGTTTTAACTGGCATGGTTATTATTATGAATTACTATTAATAAAGCTTTAAAGGAATCTCCGTTCAACTCTACAAACTTCCGGCATTTCAGTGACTCCTGCCAACCGCTCGTATAATTGCCGCAACCTCTCGTATCTGTCCGGGACCGCTCGTATATTTCTGGAAGCGTTCGAATAAGATCAGGAACCTCTCGTATCCTTTGGCAACCGCTTGTATATGATTTTGAACCACTCGTATCTGTTCAGATACCGCTCGAATTCGCGGAAGTACATAGGTCATATGTTATTGCTATCCCCATATATCAGTCAGAAGAACACTGTAAGTCTTTCGAAGTTCTCGTATTTCAGAAAGAGTCCTCATAAACCATTACGGAGTGCTCGTATCTTTCAAAGAGTACTCATAACTGCTGGTGACTGCTCGTATCAGCCGAAAGAGTGCTCATAAATCCTGCAGAGTGCTCGTATCCTCCAGAAAAGTGCTCGTAAACTCTTGTCGACTTCTCCTAAGTATTTAATTTTGTCTGGAATCTAGATGAACCCGACCACTTAAAACCACAAAAAAGCATGAGAGACAAGCGCTCTCATGCTTCATATTCCGTTTACTCAAAAACAAGTAAACGCCTCAATTCGGTCTAGATCAATGCCGAAGTACTCCCAGCGTCTCGTCCGGCTGCGCCAACGGAAACCGGCGACCGATGTTCTGCCGACAAAGGTCGGGAAGAACCAGAACCCCCTATTCCGGGAAGTCCAAATAAATGTATAGCGGTAAAGACAGCCGCGAATGCCTCCTGGATCTACTCTAAAGAGCTGCTGTTCCGGGTAGGAAGGAGTAAAGTTTGGCGGTGGAGATGTCGGTGCTTGGTTGCCTCCCTGACCAGGGAATTGTCCTGGAAAACCGCCTTGACCAGGCGGGAATCCAGGGAAGCCTCCTTGCCCTGGCGGGAAACCGCCTCCGCCCGATGGGAAACCAGGAAATCCTCCTGGACTAGATGGGAAACCAGGAAATCCGCCTTGGCCAGGAAAACCGGATCCACCTGGGAAAAATGCGGGGCTAATTTGTTCATTCGGATTCTGCCATCCGCCAAATCCAGGTGATTGCATTCCAGGCATGTATCCACCGTCCGACCAGTTTTGTTGTCCGGGCATCCAACTTCCCCCGTATGAATTTGGCATTCCAGTACCAGGCATCCTTCCATCCATTCCTTGTGGATACATACGACCGTCCTCTCTGTCAAAGCCTTCTGGCAATTGCGGGTACCATTGTTCATTTCCAAAGCTATCTGAATTCATCCCTGTAAACTCTCCTTTCACGTTATCAACCTAGTGTATGCACCTAGTTGAAATTTGGTTGGACGCTATTCAAATTTGCCCCGGCCAATGAATTGAATCAATTGACTAATCGATAGAAACCGAAGCTTTCTTCAACATAGTAAATCGACAGCACATTACCATAGAACAAACTTTCGGAAAAATGAACAAAAAGCATTTAAAATCGTGTACGATGTCGGTAGGGAAAACGTTTTCATTTTCATGGAGAGGGATGGTAGACATGGTAGTATTAACAGGTTCTTCATTAACACTCGAACAAATGAATGAGATTTTATATAACAATCAAAGCGTCACTTTGGATGAAGCGGCGCTGGAACGTGTGCAAAAGAGCAGGGAAGCGGTAGAGAGCATTGTCCGAAACGACAAAACCGTGTACGGCATTAATACGGGATTCGGCAAGTTCAGTGATGTGAAAATTGACGAAAAGGATACGAAGGCACTGCAGCTCCATCTTATCCGATCTCATGCTTGCGGAGTCGGAGAGCCGTTTTCGGAAATGGTATCTCGCGCGATGGTGGTTCTGCGGTTAAATGCGTTACTTAAAGGGTTTTCCGGTATTCGTCCAGTTGTCTTGGAGCGCTTTGCTTATATGGTGAACAACGGAATCCATCCGGTTATTCCGCAGCAAGGATCACTTGGCGCATCCGGTGATTTGGCGCCACTTTCCCATTTGGCGCTCGTGCTGCTTGGGGAGGGGTACGTTTGGAAGAACGGTAAACCGGAGCCTGCGGAAAATGTTTGGAAAGAACATGGAGTGGAACCGATTGTCCTGGAGGCGAAGGAAGGGCTTGCGCTCATTAACGGCACGCAGGCCATGACTGCTCAAGGCGTCGTGAACTATCTCGAAGCGGAAAAATTGGCCTATGCGAGTGAGTGGATTGCCGCGATGACGATGGAAGCGCTCTTTGGGATTACGGACGCATTCCACCCAGCCATCCATGAAGCGCGCGGTTACAAGGAGCAGGTGGATGTTGCCTCCCGCATGCTGGATTGGCTGCAGGGAAGCCGCCTGACAACGACACAAGGGGAGAAGCGGGTACAAGATGCGTATTCGATCCGCTGCATCCCTCAAGTGCATGGGGCGAGCTGGCAAGTTCTCACGTATGTAAAGGAAAAGCTGGAGATTGAAATGAATGCGGCGACAGATAATCCGCTTATTTTTGAAGATGGTGATGTCGTCGTATCAGGCGGCAATTTCCATGGAGAGCCGATCGCCTTTGCGATGGATTTCCTGAAAATTGGGGTCGCGGAGCTTGCGAATATTTCAGAACGAAGAATCGAACGGCTCGTCAATCCGCAGCTGAACGAAGGGCTGCCGCCATTTTTAAGCCCGCAGCCTGGCTTACAGTCTGGTGCGATGATTCTGCAATATTCAGCAGCCAGCCTTGTATCCGAAAACAAGACGCTTGCTCATCCAGCTTCCGTCGATTCCATTCCTTCGTCAGGTAATCAGGAAGATCATGTTTCAATGGGGACAATCGGATCCCGCCATGCGAATCAAATCATCCAGAATGCCAAGCGAGTGCTTGCGATTGAAGCCTTATGTGCGCTTACAGGCTGCCGTTATCACGGAGAAGACGAGATGGCGCCAAAGACGAAAGCGAAGTTTGATGAATTGATTTCTGCAGTAAATCCGATTGATGAAGATCGGGTCTTCGCACCGGATATTGAGAAGATTGCTGGTTTACTTGGGAAGTGAAGAAAGCAAACAACAACAGGTGGAGGGCTGAATAGCCCTTCGCCTGTTTTACTATTTGAAGTGAATAGTACTAGGAGGTTCATGATGAAAGATAAAGAGTTTATTGTTTATCACCTTGTTACTCGAACAAAAATGAAACTCGGGCAAATAATTAATTTTGATAACAACCAGCACAATTCGTTATATCACTTCTTCTTTGAAAGGGAACAAGTAAATTCGAAAGGTGAAGACTTCATTCAAATATTATCCAGTCATTATTCAGATGATGGATTGAATTTAAATAAAGAAGATGCTGAAGTCGCAATGAAATATGTCGACCAAACTATGAGAGCCATTCGAGAAACAGTAGTGGAAATGGTCAGGCTACAGGAATTTCCCGAATATCCCTCTAGATTATCCTGTCTCTACGCTGCAAAAAACTACGAAGATGTGTTGAAGTGGAAGATGTTGTTTGATAGCTATAATCGAAATGTTTTACAAATCGTCAAACTTAGAGTAGTAGGAAATTACTTTGAGGGGGATGGAAGCCTGTTGCCGAAGGAGGATGGAGTTCCGTTTTCGCGTAAAATAGAACAAGCTAGGGAATATTGGATGGGGAATAGGCATAATGATCTTCCTGAACTATTGATAAATGGAAGAATTGAAGTGGTTGAAATAATCGAGGAGTTCATCAATTAAACATATTAGATATTAAAAAAACTGCCACCTGACCGAGTTGAACGGAAAAGTGGCAGTACTCATAGTAAACCGTTTACCGAATAACCGCTTCTCTCTTACCGGGCACACTCCGATCCAGCCCGACAATTTCCGAATTAGCCGGCTCCTTTCCTTGAATCAATTCAGCCAGCAGCTTCGAGCCGAGCATGCTGTACACGGTGCCGTTTCCGCCAAAGCCGAGCAAATAATAAAGGTTCGATTTCTCGGGATGCCTGCCGATAAAAGGAAGTTCGTCTTTTGACTCTCCGAAAATAGCACAATAGGACATTTCCAACTCTAGTTTTAGACGAGGAATTAATTGAGAAGCCTCAGAAATAAGTTCATTCGCCTTCTCGTTGATTTTCTCTTGGGAAATATCCATTTGGTCGGTTTCCTCATCTAATCCGCCTATGATAACTCGGCCGTCAACAGCAGTCCGCATATACAAATAAGGGCGTTTCGTTTCCCATATAAGCGCATTTTCATACCAGGCATGCTGCTCAATCGACTTGCTGACGGCCACGTAGGACCGTTTTATGATGTCCCCCGTAAGCTTGCCGACTGGCGGTTTCATGTAGCCAGTTGTAAAGATGACATTTCTCGCTTTAATGCTGCCGCTAGTTGTCAGGACATGCAGAATTCCTTCCTCTTCCTTTACATCATCCACTTCCAAACCATCATGTAGATCCGCGCCTTGCGACTGGATCAATTGCAGGATGCCTCGCACAAATTTAAATGGATTCACTTCCGCATCTCCAAAAGTCCATAAGGCGCCCGGCTTGTCGATGCCCGTCTTTTCGAGAAGGGCATGGCGGTCCCAATAGTCGCATGGCAAGTCATGTTTTGAAAGGGCTTTGTATTCCTTTTGAATTTTTAACAAATCTTTCTCGTCGCTCGCATAATAAAGGCTCGGTCTTGTGATGAAGTCGGGATCTATCGGCAGTTGCTCCGCAACTTCTTGTAAATCCTTGAGCGCATCGTAGCATACTCGATAAAATGCGACCGCCTTTTCCTCCCCAATCTGTTCAATCAGCTCGTGAAGCATGATATCATTGGAGTATTGCAGCAATCCAGTGTTCGCAGCTGTGCTGCCGTAAGCGAACTCTTCTTTTTCGATCACGGCAACTGTCATACCCGCGTCAACGAGGGATAGCGCGCTCAATGCGCCGGACATGCCTCCGCCGATGATGACGGCATCGTATGTCTTATCCGTTATGTAATTTTGGATTGAATTTGCTTCATTCATTGTCGTCGGCCAATATAACTGGCCTGCATGGATTGGCATATGGATTCCCCCTTGCAAGCAATATACCCGCTCACTGAATGACTATAAACGAGGCGACAAAAATAAAGGAGGAAATAGAAATGAATACAGATCAAAAACCGCATATATTACTAATTGATGGCATGGCGCTGCTGTTCCGTTCGTTTTTCGCAACATCCGCCATGGGGCATTATTTTCCGAATGCAGAAGGCGTTCCTACAAATGGCGTTCAAGGTTTTGTCCGGCATGCGATGACGGCAGTGTCGATTTTTAAGCCGACACACATGGCCGTCTGCTGGGATATGGGGATGCATACGTTCCGGAATGATTTGTTCGATGGATACAAAGCGAACCGGCCGGCACCGGCGCCTGAGATGGTGCCCCAATTTGATATGGCACGGGAACTGTCGGAGAAAATTGGTTGGAAAAATTACGGCATTGCGGGCATGGAAGCGGATGACTTGATCGGCTCGCTCGTTTGCGAGTGGGATGGCAAGGCGGAAGTGACGATCGTAACAGGAGATAAAGATTTATTGCAGCTGCTGCGGCCGGACGTCAAGATTGCCTTCATGAAAAAAGGATATAACGTCTATGATGTATACACAGAGGATCGTTTTCGGGAGGAATACGAGATTTCGCCAATGCAGTTCATAGACACGAAGGCATTTACAGGTGATTCGAGTGACGGTTATCCAGGAGTAAAGGGAATTGGCCCGAAGACTGCCCTTAAATTAATCCAGCAATATGGTTCGGTGGAAGGTGTCATTGAAGCGCTGGAGGAATTATCTGCAGGCACACGCAAAAAAATTGAGGCGGACATGCCCATGCTGCGCCTTTCGAGACAGTTGGCGGAAATTCACTGCAAGCTCGACTTTGACGATCCGCTTGAAGCATTGAACCTGCCCGACTTCAACTCTGGTCTTCGGGAAGAACTAGTAGAGATGGGATATACGATGATTGTCCGGCAAATGGATTCGTTGTTCCAGACGTCAATATAATAAAAAGACCGCTGCAGCTCAAGCAGCGGTCTTTCTAATTTTCACAAATGATAGGATGGAACGGTTCGCTCGATAGGAAACTTTGCGCAGGCGGCTTTCTCGGTGGCTTCCACCATTGTCATGGATCAGGAGAAAAATGTCGCCATTTGCCTGTTCGTACCCGACGACCGGCACCCAGTGATAATCAAACTCGTATTTACCCAGCCAGCGGAAGGTGAACCATTTATCGAACTTGGCTGCGACGGGCCGTCCATGTTGAAGTTCAATTGTAAGCTCTTCAATCGAACAGGATTCTACTTCCCAAGCGTTACCTAGCAATTTTCGCAAATTTCGTAGCAGGCGCCATTTGAATAAACCAATCCGGGTACCGCCCAGTTTTCGGTACAGTACATTTACATCAAATTCGCCATGTTCATTAAAATAGCGAAGGATCGTGTAGGCGGTCACAGGACCGCAGGCGGATGGCCTGTATTTTGGATCAATGTCTTCGTCAAATTGTGATTTTCCGTTAAAAGGGACGTGATGCATTCTGGCGCCTCCTTTTTCAATCGTCTATCAAATAGTTGACAAGGAACGTCCTTCTTCTTTTAAAAGAACCTTTAGTGCCGTCCTGAAGTTGATATACGACTCAAAGTCCATTTGAATGCCCGCAGAAACAATTTCCCGGACGATATGTGGATTGAAACCGACAGATATTGGTCGGACACCCATCAGTTTCAATGTACTGTTGAGCATGTCCAGTTCGATGGCAAGGACATTCAACTGGGCGTCTTTCGCCTTATCTAAATCGGCACCAGTAAAATCAAATACCGCACAATTGACATGTCGGTTCTTGTCCAAATATTCCAGTACCCGTGAACGGATAAGTTCAAATCGCTCTGAACCAGCGTAACCGACAACTGGAACTAAAATTGTATTTTCTACAATAGATGAAATGATCGGCACGGACGTTTCCTTGATGATCTGTTCACATTCCACGATTCGTGCCTTTAATCGCTCGATCTCTTTTTCGTAGTCCATGTTCCACCTCATGATTGTTTTTCTTTAGTATAATTGATTTGATTCGAAACAGATAGAAAAATAGCGGCAGCAAGTTGTGAGTAACTGCCACCGCTATGGATAAAAATTATTGTTCCTTTACACTCTCCAAGAAATCGACCACTTGATCAGGTGTCTTGGCGCTTGCGCTGTGAAGATGTGCTTTTTTCTCGCCATTTTGGAAGATCAATAAACTTGGGATCCCCATGACATCATATTTTTCAGCGATTTCAGGAAGAACGTCGCGGTCCAGGTCGTACCAAGTGTACATATCATATTCTTCCACGATTGGATCGATGAACATGTCCATTCTGGTGCAGTCCGGGCACCAACCTGCTTGGAATTTAACTAATGCTTTATTATCGCTAGCAATGATTTCATTGAATTGTTCGACTGTCGTAATTGACTTCATGTATTTATCCCCTTCCAAGTTGCTACACACTAGTTTACATCCTTTTGCCTGACGCGTGTACTAAAATGCCCTGAAGGAGGGAAGTGGAAGATTTTTAAAAATTTCCGATTTAAATATTGCGAAAACAACTCTAATGTTCTAAAATGATAGACATAGAGTTCGAGGTATTTTTTTTACTCGCAAAATGAATGAGCATTCATTCAAATAAAGGGAGGCTTCGCACGTGGCTTATCAAATTAAAAAAGCGGCAGTATTAGGTTCAGGCGTCATGGGATCTGGCATTGCAGCCCATCTCGCGAATATCGGCATTCCCGTCTTGTTGCTGGACATCGTCCCGAACAAATTGACGGCAGAAGAGGAAGGGAAGGGACTTTCCCTTGATGATCCAAAGGTGCGCAATAAGTTTGCAGCAAGCGCTTTGGAAAAACTCGTGAAACAGAAACCGGCACCGTTAACTTCGAAAAAGAACCTATCTTTCATCCAGGTCGGCAACTTGGAAGACGATTTGGAGAAATTAAAGGATGTCGACTGGATCATTGAAGTCGTCGTTGAAAACTTGGAAGTGAAGAAAGGGTTGTACGAGAAGATCGATGCGATTCGCACAGAAGGAACGATTATCAGTTCCAATACTTCAGGCATTAGCATTGAAGCAATGGCGGAAGGGCGATCGGAAGACTTCCAAAAACATTTCCTAGGCACCCATTTTTTCAATCCACCGCGCTATTTGAAACTGCTCGAGATTATTCCGACTAAAGCGACGTCCGCCGAAGTTGTGGAATTTATGACGAATTTTGCAGAAGATCGCCTCGGCAAAGGCGTCGTTCTTGCGAAGGATACACCGAATTTCATTGCCAACCGGATTGGTACATACGGTTTGCTGATCACATTGCGTGAAATGGGGAAGCGAGGCTTTTCCATTGGAGAAGTCGACTCCGTCACCGGAACACTGATTGGCCGTCCGAAATCGGCGACGTTCCGTACGCTGGACGTGGTAGGTCTTGACACATTCATGCATGTAGCTAAAAACGTCTACGATCAGACGGAAGGCGAAGAGCAGAAAGTGTTCGAATTGCCGCCTTTCATGAAGAAAATGATCGACAATGGATGGCTTGGCGCAAAATCCAAGCAAGGATTCTATTTGAAGAAAGACAAAGAAATCCTTGAATTGGACCCAGAGACGTTTGAATATGGACCGACGAAAAAAATGAAAACGCCTTCAATTGAGATGGCGAAGCAGCAAAAAGGGCTTGCGAACAAAGTGAAAAGTCTAGTCTACGCCAACGACCGGACGGGAGAGATCCTTTGGCATATCCTTGCGCCGACACTCGTTTACTCTGCTCAATTGCATGGTGAGATTGCAGATGACATCGTCGCAATTGATAATGCGATGAAGTGGGGTTTCGGCTGGCAGCAAGGCCCGTTTGAGATTTGGGATGCAATCGGCGTCGCGAAATCTGTCGAGCGGATGGAAGCGGAAGGGCTCGAGATTCCTTCATTTGTCCGGTCTTTATTGGATAAAGGCTATGAAACTTTCTATAAAGAAGAAGACGGAGACGTTTTCTATTTTGACGGCGAAACGTATAAGCCGGTGCCGGTCAATGAGAAAGTCATTGATTTGAAACGCTACAAGAAAAAGCACGGAGTCATTAAAAAGAATTCAGGCGCCAGCCTGATTGATCTTGGGGACGGTGTTGCGCTGCTCGAATTCCATTCGCAATCCAACGCAATCGGACTTGATATTATCCAAATGATCAACTTCGCGATTGACGAAGTGGAAAAGAACTATAAAGGGCTTGTCATCGGCAACCAAGGCAAAAACTTCTGCGTCGGGGCGAATCTTGGCATGATTTTGATGGAAGCGCAAGATGACAATATTTTTGAACTGGATTTCACGATTCGTCAATTCCAGAACGCAATGATGAAAATTAAGTATTGCCGGAAGCCTGTCGTGGCGGCTCCGTTCCAAATGGCGCTTGGCGGAGGTGCGGAAGTTTGTTTGCCGGCGGCTCATATTCAAGCATCGATGGAAACGTATATCGGTCTTGTGGAAGTCGGCGTCGGCCTTATTCCAGGCGGAGGCGGAAACGTTAACTTGTACTCGAAGCACTTGAAAGGCATGCCGAATGGCGTTCATGTTGATTATCAATATGTGGCGAACAAAGTGTTCGAAACAATCGCTATGGCGAAAGTGTCGACATCTGGCGAAGAAGCGCGGGAGAATAACTTCCTGGATTTTGCGGACGGCATCAGTGTCAATCCGGATCATCTGCTTTATGACGCGAAGCAAGCGGCACTTGCTCTCTATGAGGGTGGCTATACACCACCCGTCAAAGCACAGATTCCAGTCACGGGAGATTCAGGTTATGCGACGATGCTGCTTGGAGCGGAAGCAATGCATCTATCGGGTTATATTAGCGACCATGACTTGAAAATTGCAAAGAAATTGGCCTTTGTCCTCTCAGGAGGAAAAGTGCCGTACGGGACACTTGTCGATGAACAATACATGCTCGATCTAGAGCGGGAGGCGTTCCTGAGCCTCGTTGCGGAACCGAAGTCTCAGCAGCGGATGCAGCACATGCTTCTGAAAGGGAAGCCGTTACGCAATTAACAGCGCACTTTAGCAAAGGAGGAAGTCGAATGCGGGAAGCAGTACTAGTGGCCGGTGCACGTACACCGGTCGGCAAAGCAGGGAAAGGATCGCTGGCAACGGTCCGCCCGGATGATCTGGCAGCACTGACTGTCAAAGAAACGTTACAACGAGCAAATGGATATGATGGGCCAATAGATGATTTGATCATGGGGTGTGCGATGCCTGAAGCGGAGCAGGGGATGAACGTGGCGCGTAACATCGGAGCGCTTGCCGGATTGCCTGATACGACGCCGGCGATTACGATTAACCGGTTTTGTTCTTCCGGCCTGCAATCCATCGCATATGCAGCAGAACGGATCATGCTCGGCCATTCACAGGCAATCATTGCTGGCGGGGTCGAATCCATGAGCATGGTGCCAATGATGGGCAACACGATTCGCCCGAATTTCAAGCTCGCCGAAACAGCGCCTCAATGTTATATGGGAATGGGGCATACGGCAGAGCAAGTGGCGCAGAAATACGGCGTCAGCCGGGAAGACCAAGACGCGTTCGCCGTCCGTTCACACGAAAGGGCAGCCGCTGCGATCGAAGCAGGGAAATTCGTGGATGAAATTGTGCCAGTTGAAGTGACGAAACGCTATGTCGATGCGTCGGGTAAATACAAAGAGACGACTTTCCAATTTGAAATGGATGAAGGAGTGCGCGTAGGTACATCAATGGAAGTGCTCGCGAAGCTGCGTCCTGCGTTTGCCGTAAAAGGATCTGTAACGGCGGGGAATGCGTCTCAGACGTCGGACGGAGCCGCATCTGTCCTCGTCATGGACCGGGAAGTGGCAGAAGCGCAAGGGCTCAAGCCGCTTGCAAAATTCCGTTCCTTCGCGGTAGGCGGCGTTCCGCCAGAAGTCATGGGGATCGGACCGATCGAAGCGGTGCCAAAAGCATTAAAGCTTGCAGGGCTATCCATCGATGATATCGATCTGTGGGAACTGAACGAAGCATTCGCTTCCCAGTCTCTGCAGGTCATCCGTCATCTTGGCTTAGATATTGATAAAGTGAATGTCAACGGAGGAGCGATCGCACTTGGCCATCCGCTTGGCGCGACCGGTTCCGTCTTAACATTGCGCCTGATGAATGAGCTGCGTCGCCAAGGCAAGCAGTTCGGAGTCGTTACAATGTGTATCGGCGGCGGCATGGGAGCAGCAGGAGTATTTGAATTATTGTAATGAAGGCAACCAATTGTGTCTGTTGAGGCATATAGATAAGGAATTTACTATTGATAACTTAGGGAGGAATACCAATGACTGAAACGAAAACGACAGATCTCATCCGGGGCGGGGCTTTCTTAATTGAAGACATCGAAGCGAATCGTGTCTTCACGCCGGAGGATTTCACAGATGAGCATAAAATGATTGCCAAAACGACAGAGGAATATGTGAAGAATGAAGTGGCGCCCGTTATCGAAAACTTGGAGCACCATGAGTTCGAACATTCCGTCCGTCTGTTGAAATCAGCTGGAGACCTTGGTCTTCTTGGTGCTGATATTCCGGAAGAATACGATGGCTTAGGCTTGGATAAAATCTCGTCCGCTTTGATTGCGGAAAAGATGTCTGTCGCTGGCGGGTTTTCGATCACGCACGGAGCGCATGTGGGAATCGGTACGCTTCCGATCGTGCTGTTCGGCAATGAGGAGCAAAAGAAGAAATACTTGCCTAGCTCTGTAACGGCTGAGAAGATTTTCGCGTATGCGCTGACTGAGCCGGGCTCCGGTTCCGATGCACTTGGTGCGAAAACAACGGCAAAATTGAACGAAGCTGGCACCCATTATATTTTGAATGGGGAAAAGCAATGGATTACAAATGCAGGCTTTGCAGACGTATTTGTTGTCTACGCGAAAGTTGACGGTGATAAGTTTTCCGCGTTTATCGTAGAAAGAGAGTTTCCTGGCGTTTCGGTTGGCGCGGAAGAGAAGAAGATGGGGATCAAGTCTTCCTCTACCCGTACACTTATTTTGGAGGATGCGGAAGTGCCGGTCGAGAACCTGCTCGGAGAAATCGGCCGCGGCCATATTATCGCCTTCAATATTTTGAATATCGGGCGTTACAAGCTGGGCGTCGGAACGATTGGCGGATCCAAGCGTGCGCTTGAGCTGGCGATCACGTATACGAATCAGCGCCAGCAATTCAAGACGCCGATCTCCTCTTTCAATTTGACGAAAGAAAAATTGGCGACAATGGCTTCTAAATTATACGCGACAGAGAGCTTGATCTATCGTACGGTAGGCTACTTTGAGGAGCGCAACAGTCAGATGACGCCGGAGCAGCAGAAGGATGGCAAAGAAGTGGCTGCGTCCGTAGCGGAATATGCCATCGAATGCTCGATTAACAAAGTGGTTGGCTCCGAAGTGCTTGACTACATCGTAGATGAAGCAGTCCAGCTGCACGGCGGCTATGGCTTCATGCAAGAATATGAAGTGGAGCGTATCTACCGTGATTCCCGTATCAACCGTATTTTCGAGGGAACGAACGAAATCAACCGGATGATCGTACCGGGCACGTTCTTGAAAAAGGCGATGAAAGGCGAATTGCCATTGCTGGAAAAAGCGCAAAGCTTGCAGGAAGAACTGCTCATGATGATGCCTGAAGAAATCGGGGACGAAGCACTTGCGCAAGAGAAAGTACTCGTGAAAAATGCGAAGAAGATCGGTCTTCTTGCGGCAGGCATGGCAGCACAGCGTTTCGGTACAAAACTCGAAACGGAACAAGAAGTGCTCGTGAATATTGCGGATATCGCAAACAATATTTTCGCGATGGAATCTGCATTGCTCCGGACAGAGAAGGCAGTAGCGAAAAACGGTGAAGAAAAAGAAAAGCAAAAGATCCTTTACACGGAAATCTTCTGCCAAGAAGCATTTGAAGCGATTGAAAAAGATGCGAAAGAAACATTGCTCGCTTCTGTTGATGGGGATAACCAACGGATGATGCTTTCTGCATTGCGCAAATTGACTCGTTCCAATCCTTATAACATTATCGCGAAAAAACGCGAAGCTTCCGCGAAGTTGATCGAAGCTGAAAAGTATATCGTATGATGTCGTTCCATCCGGGCAACCACTTTTTGTCCGGATGGTTTTTCTGTTATACTGAATGGAAAAAGCGGGGTGCATACGATGGCAATTACAGTTTATGGTTATCCTAAATGCGGTACATGCAAGAAGGCGGAGAAATGGATGGAGTCGAAGGGACTGCAGGTGGACTACGTGAATATCGCAGAACAGCCGCCGAAAGAAGATACCCTTCAGACGTTCATTGAACAGTCGGGTCTCGAGATAAAGAAGTTCTTTAATGTGAGCGGGTTGAAATATCGGGAATTGCAATTAAAGGACAAGCTGCCTGAGATGTCGGATGATGAGAAAGTGGCGTTGCTTGCATCCGATGGCATGCTCATCAAACGGCCAATTGCGACAGATGGAAAAAGGGTAACGGTAGGCTTTGATGAAAAGCAGTATGAGGACATGTGGGGCATGGAATAACTTTCTTGTCTTTATGCTAGGAATATGTCAAAATTGAATGGAATGAATATTTGTATACTTATTGGAGGGTTATGGGATGAGCACACCTACAAACTTGCGTTATTCAGAAGAACATGAATGGGTAAAAGATGAAAACGGCAAATACCGCATCGGCATTACGCACTTCGCGCAATCCGAACTTGGCGATATCGTATTCGTCGAACTTCCACAAGTCGGTGACGACGTAACAGCGGACGAGCCTTTTGGCAGCGTTGAGTCTGTTAAGACAGTTTCCGAGCTTTACGCACCAATCAGCGGTAAAGTTGTCGAAGTAAACGAAGAGCTGGAAGACAGCCCGGAACTAGTAAACGAATCACCATATGAAGGCGCTTGGATGATCGTTGTTGAAGCTTCCAACGAATCAGAACTAGACGCACTTATGTCTGCAGAAGACTATGACAAAATGACTGTTGGCGAGTAATTAAGGGTACGCTGAATGTAACGAGCGTTCTCAAAAAAGCAACAGGCTGAGGCGCCGGAGAAATCCGGCGCCTTTCATGTTCCGGATAGGGGTGCTAGATGATGAGTGAAGACAAAGTGATCTTTGTGGAAGGCCATTCTGACAAAAAGCGTCTGCTCGCTGTATTGGCGGAGCCTGTCGAAATCGTATGCACGAATGGAACCGTCAGTCCGTACAAATTGGAGGAGCTCCTCGCCCCCCATGAGCACCAGGATATCTATGTATTCGTTGATGCGGATGCATCCGGAGATGCGATACGCGCCCTTTTCAAACGGGAATACCCTGAAGCCATTCATCTGTATACAGAGCGGGTGTATCGGCAAGTCGAGACAACCCCCTATCGAGCACTTGCCCTTATTCTTCTGGCAGCGAATTTCAAGGTGCACCCTGACTTGTTGTTCTGAATAAGGCGCCTCGCTATACTTGAATCACAAGGAGGACATCTATGGATAACTGGACACGTGAGCAATGGGAAGAAAAACGGAGCCATTTTCCGGATGCTGCATTTTATTTATATACACCGCTATGCGGAACATGCGCGGTTGCTTCCAAAATGATGGAGGTCATTGCAGAGCTGAAACCTGATTTGCCTCTTGGCAAGGCGGATTTGAATTACGTCGAATCCATTGCGATTGATTTCGAGATCGAAAGTGTGCCGTGCTTGCTTATTCAAAGGGATGGGGAGCTGGCGCATAAGATATATGCGTTTCAATCCGTGCCGTATCTGCTTGAAAAATTAAGTTGACAGTAAAAACAACGCATGGTATAACTGTTAACAATCAATTGAATATGTCGCTCTTATAAAGAGAGGTGGAGGGAAGTGCCCTATGAAGCCCGGCAACCGTCACATTTGTGAAATGGTGCCAAGTCACGCAAAGCGAATTGCTTTGAGAGATGAGAGATCGGACGAACGTTTATTACATAATACGTGATGCCTTTCTGCTTGTCTGCAGGAAGGCTTTTATTATTGGCCTGACATGCGGATACTAAACGGCAGCGACATGATCAGCGAGAATAGCAGAGGTGAACAAAATGATTGAATTAAAAGATGTCAATAAGCGATATGGCCAAAAAGACGGTTTACTGGCCGTCGATGGTGTCACGCTTTCTATTGGGGACGGCGCCATATTTGGCATCATTGGATATAGTGGAGCAGGTAAGAGTACGCTCATCCGTTTGTTGAATGGTTTGGAAAAACCGACGTCCGGGACTATTACCATAGCAGGCCGTGAAATTTCCTCCGTTTCTGCGAAGGAGCTGCGTACAGTCCGCCAGAAAGTAAGCATGATCTTTCAGCACTTCAACTTACTTTGGTCCCGGACAGTGAAAGGTAATATCGCATTCCCATTGGAAATTGCCGGTGTGCCAAAAGCGGAACGGGAACGCAAAGTGGAAGAACTCATAGACCTAGTTGGTCTTCGCGGAAGGGAAAACGCCTATCCATCGGAGCTTTCCGGCGGGCAGAAGCAGCGCGTCGGCATTGCACGGGCACTTGCGAATGAACCGGAAGTGTTGCTTTGTGATGAAGCGACGTCCGCATTGGATCCGGAAACGACTGATCAGATTTTAGATTTATTGACCGACATCAATCAGCGTCTTGGATTGACAATCGTGATGATCACCCATGAAATGCATGTCATCCGGAAAATTTGCCATCAGGTTGCCGTCATGGAAGCGGGCCGTGTTGTCGAGATTGGCAATGTGCTGGATGTGTTCCAGCAACCGAAAGCTGCGATCACCAAACGGTTTGTTTCCCAAGTGACCGAGCCGGCTGGTACGGAGCAAGCTCTGGCTCACGTTCGCCAGGAAGTGCCGGACGGAACACTCGTCAAGCTGGTGTTCATCGGTGAGCGGACAGAACAGCCGGTTCTTTCCAGTCTGATTCGTTCCTTCCAAGTGGATGTGAACATCGTGCAAGGGAATATTACCCATACGCAAGGCGGGGCATATGGAACATTGATTCTGCAAATTCTTGGCAATGAAACGACCGTCCAAGAGGCGATTCAATACTTGCACAACGAAGGCGTTCAGGCGGAGGTGATCGTCCATGATTGAAAAATTCTTTCCGAATGTTGATTGGGAACTAATGTGGGAAGCGACGAAAGAGACGATCTACATGACGGCCGCTTCGACATTCTATACATTCATATTTGGTCTGATCCTTGGGATTGTATTGTTTTTGACGAGTCCCGGGCAGCTATGGGCAAATCGGACCTTCAACTTTATCACGGGTACATTCGTCAATGTGTTCCGGTCCATTCCGTTCTTGATTTTGATCATTTTATTAATACCATTCACCAAGTTAATTATGGAATCCATGCGAGGACCGCAGGCAGCATTGCCGGCGCTTGTTATCGGCTCCGCTCCGTTTTACGCGCGGATGGTGTTAATCGGATTGCAGGAAATCAATAAAGGCGTCATTGAAGCAGCTCGCTCGATGGGAGCCAAAACGAGCACAATTATTTTTAAAGTACTTATTCCAGAATCATTGCCGGCACTTATTTCGGGAATTACTGTAACAGCCATCGCTTTGGTCGGCTATACAGCAATGGCCGGAGTAATCGGAGCTGGCGGTCTCGGGAATTTGGCGTATCTCGATGGTTTCCAACGAAACCGGGGAGATGTGACGCTGGCAGCAACGATTCTCATTTTGATCATCGTCTTTATCATTCAATTTATCGGTGATTTGGCAGTGAAAAAAATCGACAAACGCTAAGTAAGGAACTGCAAGCTTCGGCTTGTTGATATAAAGAAACTAAAAGGAGAGAAACTACATGAAAAAGATCATTTCGGCATTATTGCTCGCATCGCTTGTCTTGGCATTAGCGGCTTGCGGCACAAAAGATAAAGACAACAATAACGCGTCTTCTGGAGAAGAGTCACAAGAAAAAACGAAAATTGTAGTTGGGGCTTCGAATACGCCTCACGCGGTCATCCTGAAAAAAGCAAAGCCATTGCTTGAAGAAAAGGGATATGAATTAGAAATTGAAACGTATCAAGATTATGTTCTTCCGAATAAAGATTTGGATGCAGGCGACTTGGATGCGAACTACTTCCAGCACATTCCGTACATGGAAGGTCAAATTGCTGACTTCGGATATGACTTCGTCAATGCTGGATCAATCCACATTGAACCAATCGGTGTTTATTCAAAGAAATATAAGTCACTGGATGAGCTTCCGGAAGGTGCGACAATCTTGATCAGCAACTCGGTTGCAGACCATGGCCGTGTACTCGCGATGCTTGAAGAAAAAGGACTTATTACACTCGCTGAAGGCGTGGATAAAGTAAAAGCGGAATTGAGCGACATCGTCGACAATCCGAAAAACCTGAAGTTTGATGCAAACTATGAGCCGGCTCTTATGCCACAGCTTTATAATAATGACGAAGGCGATGCGTTATTGATCAACTCCAACTATGCAATTGATGCAGGTTTAAATCCGCTTGAGGATGCGATTGCTCTTGAGAGCCAAGACTCCCCATATGTGAACATCATTACTGTTAATAAAGGCAATGAGAATAACGAAGCAATCAAAGCTCTTGTCGAAGTTTTAAAATCAAAAGAAATCCAAGACTTCATCCTTGAAGAATGGAAAGGCTCTGTAGTGCCTGTTAAGTAATCATATGAAATGGACCTCTTTCCGTTATGGAAAGGGGTCTTTTTGATAAATAATTATGAAAACTCCCTGTGCTGTTCCACTGCTTCCAATAGTATGGTAGAGTTAAATGGTTGGAAATACAGTTGTACATCTAGGGAGGACATGGGATGAGAATTAAACTAGGACTTATTTGGCGCATCATTATCGCCATCGGACTCGCTATCTTATTAGGATGGTCACTGCCTTTGCTTCATGAAGGGTTTGCAAAAGGCTTCGGCAGAACGTTTGCCACGTTCAATATGATTTTCGGCGGCTTCTTGAACTTCGTCGTACCTTTAATCATTGTGGCTTTCATTGCCCCGGGAATTGCAAAGCTCGGAAAGGGCTCCGGAAAATTGCTTGGATTGGCAACGGCCTTTGCCTATATTTCGACGATAGTCGCTGGTGTGCTCGCATTCTTTGCCGCAACGACTATTTTGCCAAACTTTATTAAGACAGGTCAAAAGCAGATTGAAGGAACGCATCCTGTGCTGGAGCCTTTTTTTGAATTGGAATTGACTCCGCTGATGGGCGTCATGACTGCTTTATTGCTTGCTTTCATTCTCGGTATCGGAATGGCATCCATCAACAGCAAATCGATGCTCGCATTCTTTGATGAATTCAACTTGTTAATCGAGAAAGTCATCTCGTATATCATCATTCCGTTGCTGCCGATCCATATCTTTGGAATATTCCTTAATATGACATACACGGGCGAGGTAGCGAAAGTTCTCTCCGTCTTCGCAATGGTTTTTGTCATGATCATCGCGCTTCACTTGATCATGCTAACTCTGCAGTATACAGTGGCGGGAACATTGAACGGGAAAAATCCGCTATTGCTTATGAAAACGATGGCACCAGCCTATATGACGGCAATCGGTACACAGTCATCAGCGGCTACAATACCCGTTACGTTGCGTCAGGCGAAAAAGACGGGGGCTTCTGATAAGGTGACTGATTTTACTATACCGCTATTTGCGACCATTCATCTGTCAGGAAGTACAATCACACTCGTGTCATGTTCCATTGGCGTTCTTCTAATGAACGGCATGCCCATTGAATTCAGCAGTTACTTTCCTTTCATTCTCATGCTTGGTGTCACAATGATTGCAGCACCAGGTGTGCCTGGAGGAGCAGTCATGGCTGCTGTCGGTTTACTTGGATCAATGCTACATTTTGACGAATCGATGATCGCGCTCATGATCGCTTTATATATGGCGCAAGATAGCTTTGGAACAGCTACGAACGTCACAGGGGACGGAGCGCTCGCAATGATTGTCGATCGTTTCACTCCGAAGGGAAAAGCGTAAACAACTGAAAATCATCCCGGTTTTGTCTTCCGGGATGATTTTTTTAATCTCGTATTCTCAATCAACAAGGGATAATTGAAAATATCATTTAAGAGGAAAGTCAATAATTTTCTGCGGAGAAAGAGGGCAATCGGCAATTACTTTATAATGATTCTCAATGATTTGCAACGTAGCTGGGAATGCGATAAGATTAGAATGATACTAAAATGAGAATGGATAAACCGTTCATCTTGATCATACTGGAGGTAGTGGAATGGCAACTTTGGAAATTAAAGACCTTCATGTCGAAATTGAAGGCAAGGAAATATTGAAAGGTGTCAATTTGACAATTAATACAGGCGAGATCCATGCGATTATGGGTCCGAATGGTACAGGTAAATCTACGCTGTCATCAGCGATTATGGGCCACCCTAAATATGAAGTAACATCGGGAACAGTAACACTGGACGGAGAAGATGTCCTTGAAATGGAAGTGGACGAGCGGGCCAAAGCAGGTCTTTTCCTGGCAATGCAATATCCAAGTGAAATTTCCGGTGTAACAAATGCTGACTTCTTGCGCTCTGCAGTGAATGCGCGCCGTGAAGAAGGCGATGAGATTTCATTGATGAAATTCATCCGTGAACTAGACAACAAAATGGATCTCCTTGAAATGGATCAAGATATGGCAACTCGTTATTTAAATGAAGGATTCTCTGGCGGAGAGAAGAAGCGTAATGAAATCCTTCAATTGATGATGCTTCAGCCGAAATTTGCAATCCTTGACGAAATCGACTCCGGTCTAGATATCGATGCTTTGAAGATCGTGTCGAAAGGGATCAATGAAATGCGCGGAGAAGGATTTGGCTGCATGATCATCACGCACTACCAACGCCTTCTAAATTACATCACTCCAGACTTCGTCCATGTCATGATGCAAGGGAAAGTCGTTAAATCAGGTGGAGCAGAGCTTGCGAAGAAGCTTGAAGAAAACGGCTATGACTGGATTAAAGAAGAACTTGGAATTGAAGACGAGACTGTTGGACAAGAAGCTTAAGAAAGGGGACGATTCAAAATGACGGTTGAAACAACAATGGCATTGACCGAACAGGACGTCCGCTCTTTTTCCGCAAAAATGAATGAAGCCGACTGGATGGCTGAATTCCGTGCGCATGCACTGGCGAAAGTGGAACAGCTTCCAATGCCAACACCAGATAAAACAAAGATTGATAAATGGAATTTCACAAGTTTTCCGGTCCACGCGGTGGAATCCGGCACGTATGCATCTTTAGAAGAACTGCCTGAAGAAGTAAAAGGGCTTGTGAACGTTGAAGAACAAAAGAACATCTATGTGCAACGCAACAATACGCCTGCATACCTCTCGCTTTCTGAAGAGCTGAAAGCACAAGGCGTCATTTTGACGGACATTTTCACTGCAAGCCGTGAGCATTCTGAACTTATTCAAAAATACTTGATGACGGACGGCGTGAAAGTGGATGAACACCGTTTGACTGCGCTTCATGCAGCTTTGCTGAATGGCGGCGTGTTTGTCTATGTTCCAAAGAACGTAGTCGTTGAAGAACCGATCCAAGTTGTTTATTTACATGACGATGCGCAAGCATCCCTGTTTAACCATACATTGATCGTCGCAGATGCGAACAGTTCCGTCACGTATGTTGAGAACTACCAATCCACAGTTGCGGAAGCGCAAGGATTGGCAAATATCGTTGCAGAAGTATTCACTGGCGACAATGCCAAAGTGGAATACGGTGCAGTGGATGTATTGGCTAAAGGTTTCACAACCTATGTCAATCGCCGGGGTGTAGCTGGTCCAGGAAGCCGCATCGAATGGGCACTTGGTCTAATGAACGACAGCGACACGGTTTCGGAAAACATAACACATCTTGTAGGAAACGGCTCTTCCAGCGACCTGAAAACAGTGGTCGTCGGCCGTGGCAATCAAAAGCAGAACTTCACTTCGGAAATCGTGCATTGGGGAATGGATACACAAGGCTTCATCCTAAAGCATGGTGTGATGAAAGAAGAAGCTTCGTCTATCTTTAATGGAATTGGCCGTATCGCGAAGGGCGCGACGAGATCTGATGCAGTTCAAGAGTCACGTGTCTTGATGCTGAGCGAGAAGGCTCGCGGAGATGCGAACCCGATCCTTTTGATTGACGAAGATGATGTAACAGCAG
>NZ_BQYK01000007.1:55202-58189 GCF_023168145.1 Sporosarcina sp. NCCP-2222 | reverse complement strand
TTGCCAATCGAAGGTGTCAAGAAGCAATTGACGGAGGTCATTGAAAGGAAAGTGCGCTAATGCTCAGTAAAGAGATCCGCAACCATTTCCCGATACTTGACCAGGAAATCAACGGGCATCCGCTCGTTTACTTAGATAGTGCTGCGACTTCCCAGAAGCCGCAGCAAGTCATTGATGCATTGACGAAGTATTATTCGGAGGACAATTCAAACGTGCACCGCGGTGTCCATTCCTTAGGGAACCGGGCAACCGAGGGATATGAGAATGCCCGCGAAAAAGTACGGGAATTCATCAATGCGAAATCGACCCAGGAAATCATTTTCATGCGCGGAGCGACGACTGCTTTAAATACTGTCGCCCAAAGCTATGGACGCGCAAATGTCGGTGAAGGCGATGAAATCGTAATTACGTACATGGAACACCATTCAAACATCATTCCATGGCAACAGCTTGCGAAAGAAAAAGGTGCAGTGCTGAAGTATATCGATCTTGAGGAAGATGGTACGCTATCGCTTGATAAAGTGCGTGAGACAGTGACAGACCGAACGAAAATCGTGTCCGTCATGTATGTGTCGAATGTTCTTGGAACGATGAATCCAATTAAGGAAATCGCAGAAATTGCACATGCTAATGGTGCTGTCATGGTAGTGGACGGTGCACAAGCCGCTCCTCACCTGAAGCTCGATGTGCAGAAGCTCGATTGCGATTTCTTGGCATTCTCCGGCCATAAAATGTGCGGCCCGACTGGTATCGGCGTGCTTTACGGCAAAAAGGAATTGCTGAACCAAATGGATCCAATCGAATTTGGCGGTGAAATGATCGACTTTGTCGGTTTATATGATTCCACTTGGAAAGAGCTTCCTTGGAAATTCGAAGGCGGCACGCCGATTATCGCTGGTGCGATCGGTTTAGGCGCTGCAATCGATTTCCTCAGGGAAGTTGGATTAGACAAGATTGAACGCCATGAACATGAGCTGGCCGGTCTTGCGATGGAAAAGATGTCCGAAATCGAAGGCCTGCAAATTTACGGCCCAGTAGACCCGAAAAAACGTGCCGGCATCGTAACGTTCAATTTGGAAGGCGTCCATCCGCATGACTTGGCTACTGTGCTTGACATGAACGGCATTGCAGTTCGTGCAGGCCATCATTGTGCCCAGCCACTCATGAAATGGCTTGACGTTTCTGCCACGGCTCGCGCCAGCTTTTACTTATACAACACCGAAGACGATGTGGATCGGCTTGTAGAAGGGCTCCGCATGGCAAAGGAGTATTTCCAATAATGTCAATTAACAAATTAGACCAATTGTATCGGTCCGTCATAATGGACCATTACAAAAACCCAAGAAACAAAGGCGTATTATCCGACAACAATGTAACGATCGATATGAATAACCCAACTTGCGGCGACGTCATCCATTTGACACTTCAAGTGGAGGATGGCGTCGTGCAAGACGCGAAATTCGAAGGGGAAGGATGTTCCATTTCCATGGCATCCGCATCGATGATGACCCAATTGGTCAAAGGCAAAAAGACGGAAGACGCCGTGAAGTATGCCCATCTATTCTCGGACATGATGCTTGGCAAGGATGTAGATGATTCCGTCGATTTAGGAGACATCGAAGCCTTATCGGGTGTCGCGAAATTTCCAGCCCGCATCAAATGTGCCACATTGGCGTGGAAGGCGCTGGAAAAAGGAGTCGGGAACGAATCCGAGGAATAATTGTTCTGCCTCGAATGAAGAGACCTGGCTACCGACAAATAAGAACGGAGGATTCAAATGGCGAAAAAAATGCCTGAAATCGGCGATTATAAATATGGTTTCCATGACAAAGACGTGTCTGTTTTCCGTTCGGAACGTGGATTGACGAAAGAGATCGTTGAAGAAATTTCTCGAATGAAAGAAGAGCCGCAATGGATGCTCGACTATCGGTTGAAATCCCTTGAAATCTTCTACAGCAAGCCAATGCCACAATGGGGCGGCGACTTGAATTCATTGAACTTCGATGAAATTACTTATTACGTAAAGCCATCCGAAGCGACAGAACGCTCATGGGATGAAGTACCGGAAGAAATCAAAAGAACATTCGACAAACTCGGTATTCCGGAAGCGGAACAAAAATACTTGGCTGGTGTATCAGCACAGTATGAATCCGAAGTGGTTTACCACAACATGAAAGAAGATCTCGAGGAAATGGGGATCGTCTTCAAAGATACGGATTCCGCCCTTCGCGAGAATGAAGAGCTATTTAAAAAATACTGGGGCACTGTGATTCCAAACACGGATAACAAGTTTGCGGCATTGAATTCTGCTGTATGGTCCGGTGGTTCTTTCATTTACGTACCGCCTGGCATTAAGGTAGAAACACCATTGCAAGCCTACTTCCGAATCAACTCGGAAAACATGGGACAATTTGAGCGTACATTGATCGTTGTCGATGAAGGCGCAAGTGTGCATTACGTCGAAGGATGTACAGCACCTGTTTATACAACGAACTCCCTGCACAGTGCGGTCGTTGAAATCATCATCAAGAAAGATGCATACTGCCGTTATACAACGATCCAAAACTGGGCGAATAACGTCTATAACCTCGTTACAAAGCGTGCTGTTTGTGAAGCGAATGCAACGATGGAATGGATTGATGGCAACATCGGTTCGAAGCTAACGATGAAATACCCGGCTTGTATCCTAAAAGGCGAAGGCGCACGTGGAATGACACTTTCCATCGCACTAGCCGGTAAAGGCCAACACCAAGATGCTGGAGCGAAAATGATGCACTTGGCGCCGAATACGTCATCTACGATCGTATCCAAGTCGATTTCCCAACACGGTGGTAAAGTAACCTACCGTGGTGTCGTGCACTTCGGCCGCCGTGCAGAAGGCGCTCGCGCGAACATCGAATGTGATACGTTAATCATGGATAAACTGTCTACATCGGACACAATTCCATACAACGAAATCCTAAACGACAATATTTCACTCGAACACG
>NZ_BQYK01000007.1:30652-55091 GCF_023168145.1 Sporosarcina sp. NCCP-2222 | reverse complement strand
AAAGAATTGCCGATGGAATACGCAGTTGAAATGAACCGTTTGATCAAGTTCGAAATGGAAGGATCCATCGGTTAAGCACCTCTTGCCCTTGTCACATCTCGTTTGTGGCAAGGGTACTTTTTTGTAAACTTGCGACCATTAATTACACTCCAAAATACAACTAGAATGACATATGCCGAGGGAGATTTAGTAGGAGGACATATGAGAAAGTTTATTTTTGCACTAAGTTTAATCTGTCTGCTGCTAATGGCTGGATGTGGAAATGACAAATCAAGCAGTAAAGCAGAAGGTCATGTAGGGACTGCCGGCGGCAACACAGATGAGAATACAAAACAAGAAGTTGAAATAAAAGACTTGGAAGTCGTCGAGTATGGATATGAACGGGACGCAGATGGCTATTTGCAAGTGGCGGGAGTCTTCAAAAATCCGAACAAGGAACATACGGCAAAATCAGCACACATTAATTGGACGATCACTGGCGAAAATGGGGTAGTCATTGCTGAACCTAGTACTGTAAGAACCATCCGTCCAGGAGAAACTGTCGTAATGAGTTATCCTGCAATTCAACACGAAGACTTTGAGGAAATTAAAGTGGAGCTGGAAGTAAAAGAAGGAAATTGGATTATCGAAGAGGCGCCTTTGGCCACATTCTCTGACATTTCATTGACGGATCTTGAAGTGGAGAAAGACTTTTATGGAGCCCACGTGGTGAAGGGCTATATAGAAAATAAGAGCGAATATGATATCACGTCTGTTGATGTTGGAATCGTATTTAAAAAGGATGGAAAAATCGTAGGGGGTGCATCCCGAGAAATCTTATCTCCAATGAAAGCCGGGCAAAAATATGATTTTACCATGGCTTCCTCCATCGCGTTCCCCGAAATGGATGACTACGAAATTTTTCTGTATAACATTGAAGTAAAATAGAAGACTTTAAAACGAGCCGCCTGATAGGTAATAGGTAGCTCGTTTTTTTATAATTGTCAGGCAACGGAGCTATTTCACTAATTTTAAAGGGTATTTCTATGCAAGTCTAGAATTCTCAATGAATAAGGAGGATGAGAGGATGGATATAGCAAGCAGTGGATGGTGGAACGGTAACGTTGTGATTTGGCATTATGTGAAAGACCTGAAGCAGGCAACTGAATGGTACTCTGAAATTCTGGGCATACGCCCTGTGGATCAAATAGATGTTGCTTGTTTTTTTCAAATTAATGAAAACACAAAGTTGGCACTAAGTAATCGTTACAGAGCCAATGAAGATAACGAGCTACCTGTCAGTGCTGTTTTAGATCTGCAATGTAATGATATTTTCTCGGCACATCAATTGCTAAAGAGCAAAGGGGTAGATGTGGAGGAACTAACAAATCCGCTGCATACCTATCACGAATTTTATTTCAAAGATATAGATCAGAATTTTATCAAAGAACATGGATTTGTACAGAATAAAGAAGTAACTGAACCTCCATTCATCAAGTGAATGTAAAAAGTAATGCACCCCAACAGGAAGAGTAAAGTCTTTCCTGTTGGGGTGTATTTTAATAAGGAGAACTTCTTATACTTTAAACAAATTTATTTACCCCGTAATAGAATCGTTTCTTCTAGGCGGTGATAGAATCCGTTTACCCGGTGATAGAACAGTTACAGGCGGTGATAGAATCGGTTTACTCGGTGATAGAACAGCCTCAAGCGGTGATAGAACCATTTTACCCGGTGATAGACGTCACAGGTTGTCTTCTTATTACGTAGACAAAGAACTTTTAAAGGTATATGAGTAATAGCCTGCCCCTGTACCTACACGGTCTTTAGATCCTCATACGCACGTCTACTTAACTTGGATCATTCCGTCTTTCGTCTCAATGGAAAGGATATTGGTCCCTTTACCGATAATACCGGTCTTTTGATCAAAACTTGGCAGTTCGACTTTAACTATTTCGCCACTTGTTGATAGTTTCAAGGAGGACGGGGCTGTTTTATAGATGACTTGAATGTCGCCGGTTTTGCTTTTTAGTCTGACATCGGATTGTTCTGTCGCTTCTGTTAGTTTAATTTGGCCGTCCACAGACTGTGCGGCAAGTGTAGTGCCCTTACTCTCCCGTACGTTGACGTTGCCGGAAGTTGTTGAAATGCTGCCATTTTCTATTTCGCTGTTATGAACTGTCACATTTCCATCCGTTGAATTCAATTCAGATGTTGAAGCATTAATATCTCGAAGGGTCACTCTGCCTGTCGATGATTTCACTTGAACCGTTTTTACATCCAAGCCTTTTAAATAGGAATCTCCATCCTTGTTGGAAATGGAAACTGAATTCTCAAGCGCCGTTGGTATTTGCATGATGATTTTTGGTTGAGAGCCGATCGTGATGAAGTCGTTCCACTGCTTCTCATTATTCTCTTTCACTAGAAGTTTGGTCTCGTCATGATCAATGGAGAACTGCTCCTCAACTCCCTTTTTCCCTTCAACTACCACATGAATCTTATCGTCAGGTGAACTCGACACTTCAATCGTCATCATTTGCAGATTTGCTTCAATAGTAGGGACCGCATCGTATGTCCCGATGGTAATTGTTTCGGTTGGTTGTTTAAAGAAGATGAAAATCCCTAAGCCGATTGCCAAGAGCAAGACGACCATTATTAATTTTTTTATCATTACACTACGTCCTTTCGGTCAATATTGCGAATGGATAAATAAGCGATTCCTGCGCCTAACAAAGAGAATATCAGCGGTATTATAATTACATCACTTAGACTGAAAGAGGAGCCCCCATTGGAAACCGTCGAATTGATTAAAAATCCAATCAGGACGGCTGATGTAATTGTCGCTGAGGTTGATTTCTTCCGCATTCCAAAATAGAGAGGGATTAATGCAATTGCCCCCATCATGATTGCATTCGTGAACGTTTTAGGGAATGTGTCCAGCATTTCTCGCATTGTAAATGTGCCTTCGAAAAGTCCGAGAGATGGCTGCAGGAAGTAGGTGAGACCCTGCATAATCCATGTGCCTAGGAAAAGTCCGGCGGCCGTCAGCGAAAAAACAAGCAGCAGCTTAGCCAGCATTAGTGTTTTTCGCCGAATGGGATAAGTGAATAATACATTGATTGTCTTGGTTCGGAACTCGGAAATAATGACACGAGACAGTATGACTCCTCCCAGTATGATAAAGGTTATGTTTGTCAGTAGCGTCACTAAGGTCAAGAAGTCATTGTATGATGGAATGACACTGTCTATATCGTTTTTCGAACTTAATGCTGCAAAAATAACGAACCCATAGATTCCCACTATACATGAAAAGAAGCTTAGAAAATAGCGGGCCATCCGGTGTTTTCTCCATTCGAGTTTAAGTAATTGCCACATGTTCTTTCCCTCCATTTATCCGATTGACAAAGTACTCTTCCAGCGTTTCATGGAAGGTGACGACTTCTTCTACATCGACCCCTTGGAAAATAAGCCGTTTGGTCAATACTGCAGTGGTTTCCCTTGTCTTGGTCACATGCACAGTTTTCTCATCAATGATTTTGGCTTGCGTGTGATCAAACCCTTCGAGCAAGCGTTTGGCTTCCTGAACATTGCTGACGACCATTTTAATTGTCGGCTGATTCCGCTTACGCAAGGCAGACATTGAAATTTCCTCAATTAACTTTCCATCATCGATAACGCCAATGGTATCTGCAATCGATTCAATTTCTGAGATGATATGGCTAGATATAAGTATCGTCATTCCATATTGGCGCTTCAATAATACAAGCAGCTCTCTCACTTCTTTTATCCCGATTGGATCCAGGCCATTTATTGGTTCATCTAAAATCAAGATTTTAGGTTTTGTTACAATGGCTCTAGCAATGGCAAGCCGCTGGCGCATTCCAAGCGAAAATTCCTTCACTTTCTTTCGGTCGATATTACGCAATCCCACTGTATCCAGTACGCTCACAATATGGCTGTCGTCCTGCTGGCCAACATACGTGCAATGTATCTGCAGGTTTTCATAGGCCGTTAAATCCTCATAAAAGATAGGGTACTCAATGAGGCTGCCAATATCTTGCAAATAATGATATGACATGAGATTGACAGGATTTCCTTGAATGAATATGTCCCCTGATGACGGTTTGACCAGATTTAATAACATTTTCATAATTGTTGTTTTTCCTGCGCCGTTGGGACCGAGGAATCCGTAAATTTCTCCTTCTTTAATTTTCATGGTGACGTGATCAATCACCAGATCGGCTGCAAACCGTTTTGTCAGTTGATGTGTTTGAATGATATAAGTCATAGCGAACCTCCTGTCTAGTGCTTACCTCTATCGTACAAGTTGAAAGTAAAAACAAAGTAAACAGGAAGGAAAGAGTATGTAATCTTTTTAAATTCATATAGGTGCTTTAAGAAAAACTTGGTAGGATATAGATAGAAGAGAGGGGATCACATGTCGGACGATGCAAGAATCTTAGTAGTGGATGATGAAATCGGGATTATTAAATTGCTGGAAATTACGTTGAGAAAAGAACATTTTACGCAAATTGTCACCGCCACTTCAAAAGAAGAAGCGTTGCAGGCGTTAACGGTGAATGATTTTGATGTAATTTTGCTCGATGTTATGCTGCCAGACGGAGATGGGTTTACGCTTTGTTCTGCAATTCGACAGCTGACAACTGTTCCGATTCTATTCATTAGCGCCCGTTCTAGTGATTTTGATAAATTAACCGGACTTAGTGTAGGTGGAGATGATTATATTACAAAGCCGTTTAACCCGCTTGAAGTGGTAGCCAGAATCCGGGCGATATTACGCCGTCAGAGGGTCTATGAAACGCCGGCTCCCCCTGTGCCCAAAGTTTACGAGTATGAGGCTTTCAGTTTTTCACCTGATGAAGCCGTATTGACAGTGGGAGGGGAAGCGGTAGACACGACGGCAAAGGAGTTGGAGCTGCTTCATTTCTTTTGTAAACACCCGAACCGCGTGTTCACAACGACCCAGCTTTACGAAAATGTCTGGGGTGAGGATGTATTCGGGGAAGAGAAAACGGTCACTATTCATATAGCGAAACTACGAAAAAAACTTGGCGACGATACTAGAAAGCCAAGAATCTTAGTTAATTTACGAGGAATCGGCTATAAATTTATTCCTCCGAATGGCAAACCATCATGAAAATACAAAGACGATTTATCACTCATTTCCTATTTGGAGTCTTGCTTTGGATTCTGCTGTTAGCCGCGATGCTCCCCATTACGATGGAAGGAATCCTGCCTCATTACGGTTTAGTGGGAGAAGGCTACGAGTGGGTCGTTCTTGTTGTCGTTGGGATTGTTTCCTTCATTAGCATTGTGTGGTTCGGCTGGTATTTTGGGAGTCCACTTATCAGGATCATGAGCTGGATTAAACAGCTGGCCGAAGGAGATTTTGCTTCGTTTCGTGACTATGAGAAAACATGCAAGAAGAACGGGAAATTCAAAATGCGTTATCAGCTCTATCAGGAAGTTATTGATCAATTGATGGACATGCGAGCACAATTGGAAAGGGCACGGGTAGAACGTGCCGAAGTGGAAGAGGCGAAACGTGATTGGATTGCGGGTATATCACACGACTTAAAAACGCCGCTCACTTATATAAAAGGTTATTCTACTTTATTGCTGAACCCGGATTATAAGTGGTCTGAAGAGGAACAACATAATTTTGTGGATGAAATCGATAAAAAAGGTACGCATATGGAACAGCTCGTAGAAGACTTAACGCTTGCCATGCGTTTCGATAGTTCCCATGCAGTTCCGATCCATAAAACGACACAGGATCTCGTCAGTTTTACGCGGGAGGTGCTCACAGAGGTCAGCAATGATCTGCGTGCACATCATCATCATTTTGAACTGCTGGCAGAAGGTTCAATCCAAGTTGCTTTTGATCCAAAGCTGCTGAAACGTGCATTGCACAATCTATTTATGAACGCCGTCATTCATAATGAAACGTCTGTGCATATTGTGACGACAATCGAACAACGGCCGGAACAAGTCGTCCTGACAATCCAGGATGACGGTGTCGGCATGACGGAGGATACACTGCGCAATGTATTCAACCGATACTACAGGGGGACTACGACCGAGCAGGCTTCTGAGGGGACAGGCCTGGGAGTTGCCATCGTCAAAAGCTTGATTGAAGCGCATCAAGGGACGATTGAAGTAAAAAGTGCCGTTCAAAAAGGGACGACCATCACACTCACCTTGCCGAGCAAGGTGTAAATAAGCAGCAGTATAGAAACCGTATAGGACAGTTGTAAAAATAAAAAAGGAAGAACAGGGTCTTTTTGGACTCGTTCTTCCTTTTTAGTTACTTACCTGCTATGTTCAGGCACCAAGTAAAGTTCTCCCAAGCGGTATACCAGCCCGTGAAAAGCTCTTGCGAATCATCCCAACGCACTTCAAACTTTTTCTGCCCGTCCACTTCGATTAAATACAGCTCGAGAGTTGGATCGTCTTTAGACACTGCCAGCTTCATGCCGTTTTGAAGTTCTTCCTCTGTAAACACTACATCTGAGACCGAACGTACCTGTGCTTGTTCAAATACTGCTTTGTTGCTGATTCTATAATTCATAATAACCTCCAAATTAAACAATTAACTTTTTCCAATCTTATTCTGCAAACGATAGAACTACAAGAGTATATACTAAAGCATTTAGCGATGAAATCAAGCATTAAATTAGCAGCTTGAAGTTCCATTATACGATGAAACGCAGTTAATTTCCTGCATCAAAAGGAATAGCCCTGGTCTCATGCCTTCCGGCAGGCGGATTCAGGCGGTTACAGGTATTCCATAAAGGGAGAGTGTGAATCAAAATGCAAACTAGCAATGCATCCGGTTATGCATATGCTATGATGGATTATACGAAATCTAGAAAGGGGAGAGGGCATTGATTCAAGTCGGTTTGACAGGATGGGGAGATCATCCCGATGTTTATAGCCCCACTTCGAATGCCAAAGAGAAATTGATTGATTACAGTACCCATTTTCCGATTGTCGAATTGGATTCGAGTTTTTATGCCATTCAGCCGGAGCGGAATATCCTGAAATGGATCAGGGAAACGCCAGATACATTTCAATTTATCGTCAAGGCGTATCAAGGCATGACAGGACATCAGAGAGGGAAGATCCCGTATGATACGCCGGAAGAGATGTTTCAGGCGTTCCGTTTATCCATCGGGCCTTTGAAGGAAGCGGGAAAGCTGGCGATGGTGCTTGTCCAATTTCCGCCGTGGTTTGATTGCATTCGGGCGCACGTCGAAGAAATTAGATACATATGCAGAGAACTGGCGGATTATGATGTGGCGATTGAGTTCCGACATCAAAGCTGGTATTCAGACGAATTTAAGGAGAAGACAATCGAGCTGCTGAGGGAATTGAAGGCGATTCATACGGTTTGCGATGAACCGCAGGCCGGCGAAGGCAGTGTTCCGTTCGTTCCGATCGCAACCCGGGCCGATAAAACGTTTGTCCGTATGCATGGCCGGAATGTCGGCGGCTGGCGTAACGTTACAGGCGATAGCAAAGAATGGCGTAAAGTGCGTTATCTCTATAATTATTCCGATGAGGAGTTGGAGGAAATCGGTGCGGCGGTTGCTGAACTTGAAAAACAGTCGGAACAGGTCTTCATCGTGTTCAACAACAATTCCGGAGGGCATGCGGCAGAGAATGCAAAGCGTTTTCAACGCTTGCAAGGGCTTGATAGTGCCGGCCCTGCACCGAAGCAGTTGGACCTCTTTGGAGGAGAAGAGTAATGGAATATGTTTTATTAGCGATTATCGGTGCGCTTGCAGGTGTACTCGGATCCATCGTCGGCTTAGGCGGTGGGACGATCCTTGTACCCCTAACGTTGCTCGTCGGGATTGATCTCGGTTGGATTCCAGGCATTACACCGCAAAGTGTTGTCGGGTTGTCCGTCATTATGATGATTTTCAACGGGCTTTCCTCGACCATATCGCACATGAAAGTAAAGACGGTCGATTATCAAAGCGGCTTCATTTTTTTTGTAGGTACGGTACCGGGGACTTTGATCGGGGCATTTGTAAATAAAAACGTCGACTTGCCATCATTTAATTTATACTTTGGTATTTTGCTTATTGTGTTGGCTGTTTTATTGCTCGCTCGAAAATATTTGAAGCCGATCCATTGGTTTGTCAACCATGGGAAGGAACGTATCTTCATTGATCCAAAAGGGGAAACCCATGTATATGGCTATCCGATCTGGTTTGCGTTGCTGCTCACGTTTGTAATCGGCTTTACGTCCGGGCTCTTCGGCATTGGCGGGGGAACGATGATCGTGCCAGCGATGATTTTACTTTTCTTATTTCCTCCGCATGTTGCGGTCGGCACATCGATGTTCATGGTGTTTCTATCGGCTATCGTCAACTCGATCACGCATATTTCCCTCGGGCATGTACCTTGGCTGTATACACTTCCCGTCATTCCTGGTGCGTACATCGGTGGTACGATTGGTTCGATGCTGAATAAAAAAATGAATTCGGAAACACTTGTTATTGTTCTGCGAGTCATTTTATTGCTCTTTGGAATTCGATCGATCATTGAAGGGATCTGGGGTTAAAATGAAAGAATCTATTGTCTCAATTCATCTTTACCATACAAATGATCTTCATAGCCATTTTGATAACTGGCCTAAAATCAGCCGGTATATAAAAGAAAACAAAGAAAAGCATCAGCTGCAAGGCGATGCTTGTTTTGTATTCGATATCGGCGATCATATCGACAGATCCCATCCCTATACAGAGGGCACAAGAGGAAAGGGAAATGTTGCCCTGTTGAACAGTGCGGGGTTCGATGCAGTGACAATCGGCAACAATGAAGGAATTACGTTGTCGAAAAATGCATTGAACACATTGTATGAAGGGGCGGCGTTCGACGTGATCCTCTGTAATTTGGAGGAGCCGGACGGGTCGTATCCCAAGTGGCTGAAGCCATATCGCATCTTTGAAACAGCAGAAGGCGTGCGCATCGGTGTGATCGGCGCAACGGCGATGTATCCGGCTTTTTATTCCCGTTTGGGGTGGAAGATAACAGAGCCGCATGCAGCTCTTCGAAAGATCGTGGCGGAAATAGAAGGGCAGGCGGATATTCTAATTTGCCTATCCCATCTAGGTATCCATGAGGACCGGAAGCTTGCGGAAGAATTTGAATCAATCGATGTCATCCTCGGTGCACATACCCATCATTTATTTATGGAAGGGGAATGGATTGGGAATACTTTATTGGCCGCGACGGGGAAATTCGGGATGTATGTCGGGCATGTCTCGCTCGAATACGACACTGAGAAAAAATGTATTACGCATAAAGAGGCGGCTGTCGTCCGCTGTGAAATTTTGGACAGTGACCCGGGAGATACGGCAATGGTTAATGGATTGATGGACCGCGGAAAAAAGACGCTAGATGAAAACGTCTTTTATAATATTGAGTCGATGCCGCAAGAGTTGTTTGGTCCGAGCAAGCTGTCTTCTTTCTTCGGAGACGCGCTGATTGCCTACACAGAGGCTGATTGTGCATTGTTCAACGCAGGTATCTTTCTTGGTGGACTGGAGAATGGGTGGGTGACAAAAGGGGATCTGCATGCTCTGCTGCCTCATCCGATCAACCCGTGCATCGTTAGTATAAGCGGCAAGGAAATGCGTGAGTTATATGACCTTTCCCTGAACATCGAGCTGCCACGGACAGAAGTGAGAGGACTTGGCTTTCGCGGCACCTTGATGGGAGCTATGATCCGTGAACGGCTGCGAATGAAGGAAGGAACCTTGTGCATCAGTGATGAGGAAGTGGAGGAAGACAAGATCTATCGGCTAGTTACGCTGGACATGTTCACCTTTGGCTACTTCTTCCCGTTATTGAAGGATGCGCCAAAGGAGTATATTATGCCTGAATTGATCCGCGATGTCGTCGGCTGGTATGGAAAACGCCGGCTGGAAGAGAAGCGGACTGGCGGTCAACAGATGGAATGAACGGCTCCTTGCCTGCATAGATTTATGTAGGAGGAGTCGTTTTGAAATTTTATGGTCAAGTCCCGCGTAAATATTACGGCAGTAAAAAGCAAAAGAAAAAGCGTAAATGGATATCTCTCATCTTGCCTGCGTTTCTTTTGACAATTGCCATTTTCCTTTACTTCATAAACTCCAGACTTACCCCTATTTACATACAGTACGCGGAATTTCAGACGGAAATCATTGCGGCGCATGTCATTACGCAGGCAATCAAATCCCGTTCCACGGAAATTTATAATGTCAATGATATTATAAAGAACATTCCTAACGATTCGGGTGCGATGGTTACGACACAGTTCGATACGGAGATTATCAGTAAGACAATGGCGGAAATCCATAGTTTAGTGGAGTCTCATCTCGATATGGCGGAAAGCGGCAACATGGATATGCTGCCGCTCAATGAAAATATTGAATACGACCCTCAAGCAATGGAAAGCCACGGAGGTGTTGTCTTTTTTGTACCGATTGGGCAAGCGACGAACATCCCGCTGCTCGGTAATCTCGGGCCGAAAATTCCCATTCGCTTTCATGTCGTCGGAAGCGTGCACACGGATGTAGAAACGGTGGTAACTGAGTTCGGCATCAATAATGCCATCGTGGAATTGAATGTCCTAGTTAAGGTGGATGTCCAAATCATCGTTCCGCTTGCGACCCGTACCACAACTGTTGAGCAACGCATACCGGTTGCGTTTGGTATGATCCAAAGCCCGATTCCGCAAATTTACAATAAGGGCGATGGCAATGCGCCGCAAATCGAAGTGCCTTTGCAGCCTGGAGGCAAAGATAATTAACCATTGATTTTGCCATCTATTCTTGTTAGGCTAGTACATGTTAGAAGAATATCGATTAGGTAGAGGCTGCATTGCTTATGAGTAGCGTACGAGAGGGTGACACCGTTGACCGTGCTAGAAAGGAAGCTTTGCCGAAGCTGAATGGATTGTCAAGTCCTTCAAGCTGGGGTCATTCCAAACAGGGATGGCACTGTCATACATGATTAAAATGTATGATGAGCTACAGATCGTACGTTAGATAGTATGAAATTATCCAACAAACGAACCGTAGATAGCCGATACCGGATACACGAAAGTGTGAAGGTATCGGTTTTTTCATTACCCCCTACTTGGCCTCGATTCATAGAAATGGAGGAATGCAACTTGATTGGAACTTGGGTATCGATTTTACCGCCGCTAATTGCGATTGTGATGGTGTTGGTGACAAAGCGGGTCTTATTATCATTAGGAAGCGGGATTGTGGCAGCGGCTTTATTGGTAGCTTCGTTTTCACCGGCTGAAACAGTCAGCTATTTATGGAAAGGGATGATCGTCTCGTTTTGGGATGACGGTTCCCTAAACACGTATAATATTTTCATAATGCTTTTTATTTTATTACTGGGTGTGATCACGGCATTTGTCAGTCTCTCGGGAGGGAGCAGGGCATTTGCAGAATGGGCCGTACGCCGGATCAAGACAAAACGAGGTGCCAAATTGCTGACCGTCATTGTCGGAGTGCTCATCTTTGTAGATGATTATTTCAATGCACTGGCAGTTGGACAAATTGCGCGTCCCATTACGGACGAGCACAAAGTGTCCAGAGCAAAACTTGCTTATTTCATCGACTCGACATCTGCTCCTGTCTGTGTCATCTCCCCAATTTCCAGCTGGGGCGCATTCCTGATCGGCCAGCTGGCTTTGATCCTCGGATCGACGGCAGCATTGAGCTACTCGCCGCTATCTGCTTTCATGCTGATGGCACCGATGAATTTCTATGCAATCATCACATTGCTGATGGTGTTCTTCTTCGCTTGGACAAACATTGACTTCTTTACGATGAAAAAACATGAGCAACTAGCGGACGAGGGCCAGCTCTTCGACCCCGATAAAGAGATTCCTGGCCAGCTGAAAGAGGATTTTCCTGTCCATCCCTATGGCAAGGTAAGAGATTTGGTACTGCCAATTATTGCACTCGTCGTCGCAGCGTTCGGCATGATGATCTACACGGGCTATCAGGCAGGCGGAACGATGAATATCTGGTCGATTTTTGAAAATACCGATGTTCCAAAATCCTTGCTGATCGGCGGATCGATTGGAACGCTTGTCGCGGGCTGGTCTTATATCGCTCAATTAAAGAATAACGAGACTGCGTCTATACAATGGCTTGGAAAAGCGTTTATCGGCGGTATCAAAGCGATGATGCCGGCTGTTTTGATTCTTGTGTTCGCTTGGGCTTTGACCGATTTGATCGATGTATTGGAAACTGGCCAATTTTTATCTGGAGTCGTTGAGAAATCCAATATCCCTGTCGGTTTCATTCCTGTGCTGATGTTCGTCCTGGCGGGTGTCATGGCGTTTTCCACCGGCACTTCATGGGGATCCTTCGGCATCCTGTTGCCGATCGCTGGCACGATCATGCTGAATGCAGAGCCAGAGCTGCTGTTGCCAGCACTGTCAGCGGTACTCGCGGGTGCTGTGTTTGGAGACCACTGTTCTCCTATATCTGACACGACGATCCTGTCGTCGACGGGAGCGGGTTGCAACCATATGGACCATGTGTCGACCCAGCTGCCTTATGCTTTGGTGGCTGCAAGCATCAGTATGGCAGGTTATATCGTTTTAGGATTGACCGGTTCTGTCTGGATTGGTCTGATTGTGTCACTTGTTATACTCGGAGCCTTGTTCTTTGTCTGGACAGCAAAGAGTAAAAGAATGAAAACAGGCCAATCCGCATAAGAGACTTACTTATATAGGTACTAAGATGACAGATGTGAAAGGGCGATGATTTTTCATCGCCCTTTTGTTATGGATGCATTTAATGTCGAATAAAATAATGTTTTGACAATAGTCAGTTAGACGTATATACTAATCTCTAAGATTATATACTAATCTGAATATATATAACTTTGCCTCCTTTTAGATAAGGAGCAAAAGAGAAAGGGGATAGCTTAATGGAACAGCGTTCGCAATGGGGCTCGAGGGCCGGGTTTATCATGGCTGCTGTAGGTTCCGCGGTAGGGCTTGGCAATATCTGGCGTTTTCCATACGTAGCGTATGAAAACGGCGGAGGGGCATTTTTCATTCCTTATTTATTCGCACTACTGACTGCCGGCATACCGATTTTGATCATGGAATTTACAATCGGCCACAAGTATCGTGGTTCAGCTCCATTGTCATTCTTCCGTATGAACGGAAAAGGAGCGGAGTGGCTCGGATGGTGGGGGATATTTGTTTCATTCGTCATCTCGACTTACTACGCTGTCATCATCGCGTGGGCGATGAAGTATACGATTTATTCCTTCAATATGGCCTGGGGGGATGATACGGGCGGTTTCTTGTTCGGCTCCGTATTGCATCTCGCGGATAATCCGGGAGAAATCGGTGGAATAGTTCCAGGTGTATTACTTCCATTGCTGCTCGTTTGGGCGATCGCCTTCATTATTCTGCTTGCTGGCGTCAAGAAAGGGATCGAATTGGCAAACCGTATTTTCATCCCGACGCTTGTCGTCGTCTTCCTTCTTGTTGTCCTGCGTGCGGTCACGCTCGATGGGGCGGCTGTAGGATTGCAAGCTTTCTTTAAACCTGATTTGAGCAAGTTAGCGGATTCAACCGTCTGGGTGGCGGCGTATGGGCATATCTTTTTCAGTTTATCCATCGCCTTCGCTATCATGATTACTTATTCCAGCTATTTGCCAAAGAAATCGGATATTACGAACAATGCATTTATCACAGGATTCGCGAACTCCGCTTTTGAATTACTTGCCGGAATTGGGATTTTTGCGGCACTAGGATTCATGGCGACGCAAGCAAACGTGCCAGTTGGCGAAGTGGCTACTGCAGGTGTAGGCTTGGCGTTTGTCGTATTCCCACAGATCATTAATGAGATGCCGGGGATGAATGGAATCTTCGGAGCACTCTTCTTCCTGTCACTCGTACTGGCAGGGCTCACATCACTTATTTCGATCTGCGAGACGTATATTGCAGGGGTTTCCGATAAGTTCAATGTGTCCCGTACCAAGTCCGTTATCATCGGTGTGGGGGCAGCCGCTCTGATCTCCTTGCTGTTTGCAACGAATGGCGGTCTGTATTTGCTTGATACGGCCGATTACTTTATCAATCAATTCGGAGTAGCAGCTATTGGATTGATTGAAGTCATTCTCATTGTTTGGGCATTCCGTAAACTTCGTGTGTTCGAGACCCATGCCAATGAGATATCCGACATTCGGGTTGGAACGCTCTGGCGTATTTGTTTAAGTTTCATCACACCTATCGTTTTGGGCTGGATGATGATTGACTTGTTCCGTAAAAATATTTACAAGCTTCATGACACGGATAACGGAAACTACGAAGGCTATCCGGACGGATTCATTTTGGCTGGCGGATGGTCAGTTGCGATCTTCGCCATTGTCATGGCACTGATTTTCACTGCAATGAAGTGGAATAAGAAAACGACAGAATTCACGGATTATGATAATCGATAAGGAGGATTCACAATGAGCGGAGATGCAATTTTTATGATGGTTGTTGGGATCCTCATTATCTGGGGTGGTTTAGCGGCAAGCGTCGTCTATGCAATCATGAAATCCAGAAGCCGAGCTTAATATGGAAACAGCGTCGATAAAAGGCGCTCCAGACTGCAGGCAAAGTCAAGAAATCTTGATTTTGTCTGCAGTCTTTTTCTTATGAACAAAAGTACTTCCGTTCCGCCAATAGAAGAAAAGAGAATGCCACGTGTGATAAGAATGAGATTCCATTTCATGCGAACAGCTTTAGAATTATTTTAGTTTTGGAGGCGGCGGGAGGTTGTTTGAAGTCTGAATATATGTTACATTGACTGATATAAGGGAATATATCGTCAAGCAGATTGGAGTCGGTTGTCTTGTCATGCAGACCAGAAGTTAAGAAAAGAGATGAACATGTCCGTAAACCGGATTGGTTGAAAATCAAGCTGAACACGAATGACAATTATACAGATTTGAAAAAATTGATGCGTGAAAAGAACTTACATACTGTTTGTGAAGAAGCACGCTGCCCGAATATCCATGAGTGCTGGGGAGAACGCCGGACAGCTACGTTTATGATTCTAGGGGCTGTCTGTACTCGTGCATGCCGTTTCTGTGCGGTGAAAACGGGTCTTCCGAATGAATTGGATCAAGCTGAACCGGAACGTGTCGCGGATTCGGTTTCTTTGATGAATTTAAAACACGTCGTGGTCACCGCAGTAGCACGTGACGATTTAAAGGATGGCGGTTCTGCCATTTTTGCTGAAACAATCCGGGCCATCCGGCGTAAAAATCCGTTCACGACAGTGGAAGTGCTTCCTTCTGATATGGGCGGAGATTATGATAACTTGAAGCGTCTGATGGATGCCAAGCCGGATATTTTGAACCACAATATTGAGACGGTTCGGAGATTGACACCAAGAGTCCGTGCACGTGCGACGTATGATCGCTCCCTGGAGCTTTTGCTCCGTGCAAAGGAAATGTATCCTGATATTCCAACCAAATCTTCTTTAATGCTAGGACTTGGAGAAACGTGGGAAGAAATCATCGAGACGATGGACGACCTACGTGCGCATCAAGTGGACATCATGACGATCGGCCAATATTTGCAGCCGACGAAAAAGCATTTGAAAGTCCAGAAGTATTACACTCCACAGGAATTCGGCGAATTGCGGAAAATTGCGATGTCAAAAGGTTTCTCACATTGTGAAGCAGGGCCGCTTGTTCGCTCGAGTTACCATGCAGATGAGCAGGTTAACTCGGCGGCGAAGGAAAAGCAACGGATTGGTGATGAATTATTGGAGTCAGCGGTGAAAAGCTGAATGGTGGTGTGACTTTGATTACGATAGAAAATTACACATATGATCTCGTTAAAGAGTATCGCGATGGTTTTAATGAAGAAGCGCTGAACGCACGGTTCAGTGACGTCTTGTTAAAGTATGATTATATTTTGGGGGATTGGGGATACGGCCAACTCCGTCTCAAAGGATTTTTTGAGGATCGGAACAATAAGGCGACCTATGAAACCAAAATTAGCACGGTTCAAGATTATTTATACGAATACTGTAATTTCGGATGTGCTTATTTTATTTTAAAAAAGACCGGGAAAGTGAAGCCGGCTCCTGTCGAGGCTGCCCCGGATGAGCAAACGCATGTGTAACCTACACATGCGTTTTTCCTTGCCTCTTTTTGATAAGCCTGTTGGCAACGAAATGATGGAAAAGAGTATAATAAGATATGTGATATGATGGAAGCATGAAATTGCTTACTTAGGAGGAGACCCAATTGTATTTCATTGATCGCAACAAAATTTATGCTACCCTTACCTACATGGAGCAGCTGCTTGAGTTATTCCGCCAAGAGGCAGGATGGCAGAAGGATCAAGTCCACGTACTCGCATTAGAAAGACTGTCACACGGAATCGTCGAATCGATTATTGACGTCGGAAACTCGATGATTGACGGTTTCATCATGCGGGATCCGGGTAGCTATGAGGATATAATCGATATTTTAGAGGATGAAAAAGTGATCACTCCGCAGATGGCTGAACCGTTGAAACGTGTTGTGGAACTTCGGAAAATGATTGTCCGTGACTTTGCGAAAGTGGATATTGGAACATTGGATACTGTATTATCTGGATCAATCGAGGAACTGGCTGCATTCCCTCCGAGGGTTCGTGATTATTTGGAGAACGAACTAGGCCCGGTCTCCGCTTTTTTACCTTCGGAGCAGGAGTAATTGAGAATGGACAAGTATAAAGCGGTCTGTTTTGACTTGGATGGGACAGTGTACCGAGGGAAGGAAGCCATTTCAGAGGCAGTCGAGCTCATTGATGCACTGGGCAGGCGGGGAACAGCTCCGTATTTTGTAACGAATAACTCGTCCATGACTGCAAGGCAGCTCCAAGCTAAACTTGCCTCCCTAGGCATTCAGGCAGAAGAGGACCATATTATGACATCAGCGATTGCGGCGGCAGCATATTGCAAGGAACATTTTGACGGAGCCTCTGTCATGATGATCGGAGAGGAAGGACTGCGCGCTGCATTAGTGGTGGCGGAAGCCTGTCTAGCTATCAGGGCGGGTGCGGGATTTGTGGCCACGAACGGAGACAAAGCGTTTCCGACGGAACGCGGACTTGTACCGGGAAATGGCTCGTTCGTAAAGCTTATGGAATTTGCAACAGATGTCGTTCCGGTCATTGTAGGCAAACCAGAGCCGCATATGCTGCATTTTATTCAGCAGCAAGGCGGTTATCAAAAGGGTGAAATGGTGATGATCGGGGATAATTACGAAACGGATATCGAAGCGGGCCTTCGTTTCGGCATTGACACGATTCACGTGGAAGGCGGCGTCACAAGCCGTGAAACTGTACTGCAAGCGGCAAAGCAGCCGACACATCTCTTTGCAACACTCGCCGATTGGAACCGATAAAGGACTACGCATAGATAAAATAAAAGGCAATCCATGAAAACTGGATTGCCTGCATTTTTTCCTGATCAGTTCATTAAAATAGAGGATTTTCTTCTATGAATTGATAGATTTTCTCTGTCAATTCATCTGGTGTTTCTGCTTTCACGATTTCCCCATTCACGAGGGCGTAAAGCGAGTCCGCACAGGCAGTGCAATAACTGAGACAGCCATATTCCAATACATCTATGTTTGGATCCCTTTCTAACGCTTCCAATGTTTTTTGTGAACCGTTTGCAAGATTGCTCATGCAAAATTCGACTATCGGATTCACGACGATCACCTCACCTAAATGGCATCCTACTCTTTTTTCCGAACGGCGTCAATTTTCAAGTCTTATTGTGAAAGTTATCACAAACTGATATAATAGGGTGGAAAAATAACGGAAACTGTTAGACGAAGGAGAATACTATGAAAAAACTTGTCTTATTAGGTGCAGGGTATGGAAACATGCGCATCTTGCTCCGTCTTTTGAATAAAGAACTTCCTGACGACATTGAAATTACACTAGTGGACCGCACGCCATTTCATAGTTTAAAGACAGAGTTCTACGCTTTGGCTGCAGGCACAGTACCAGACTCTGAAATACGAGTTGCATTGCCTGTGCATGATCGGTTGCGTGTAGTAGAAGGGGAAATCGAGGATATCGAACTTGCTGAAAAGCTAGTTCTTTTACAGGATGGCAAGGAAATCCCTTACGATCAGTTGGTGATCGGTCTTGGCTGCGAGGATAACTATCATGACGTTCCAGGAGCCTCTGAGAACACGTACAGCATCCAAACTATCGGAAAGTCCAGAGTTACGTACAAAAAGCTGCTAGGCCTCGGTGGTGGCGCTACAGTTGGCATCGTGGGCGCAGGGCTTAGCGGTATTGAATTGGCGAGCGAGCTGCGCGAGAGCCGTCCCGATTTGAAAATCAAGCTGTTCGATCGTGGATCCCGAATTTTGAAGGACTTTCCTGAGCGGCTCAGTAACTATGTGAAGGATTGGTTCATCAAGCATGACGTCGAAGTTGTTTCTAATTCGAACATTACAAAAGTAGAGCCAAACGCACTCTACAACCACGAAGATAAGATTGAAGTCGATGCTGTCGTTTGGACAGCCGGCATTAAACCAGCTGGATTAATCGAAAATCTAGAAGTGGAAAAGAATCGGTCGGGCCGTGTCGTGTTGAACCAATATCATCAAGTTCCAGGTCATACGGAAGTGTATGTTGTTGGAGATATTGCAGCCCTGCCACATGCGCCGAGCGCTCAGCTTGCAGAGGAACAGGCCGAGCAAATCGTCCGTGTCCTTCGGATGGAATGGAACGGCGAGCCGTTGCCAAAAGAAATGCCGGAAATCAAACTAAAAGGATTCATGGGCTCCCTTGGGAAGAAGCAAGGATTCGCCTACTTAGCCGACCGGACCGTAACCGGCCGGATTGCAAGATTATTGAAATCCGGTGTTCTTTGGATGTACAAATGGCATAATGGTTAATATAAAAAATCCCTTCAGCATGTGAAGGATTTCAGACTGTAGACAAACACCCTGTACTTTGGTGTTTGTCTACTTTTTTTAAAAAAAATAGAGATAAATCTAACAGTGTTGATTTCCGCTGCGAGCGGACGCTTTCCGCGGGCACGGCTTCAGTCGCTTCCCTCGCTTCGCTCAGTCCAGGGTCTTCAGCTCGTGCGGTTTCTGGGGGATCAGCGCAGCGCGAAGATAGCCGTTACGGAGAACGGCTCTTGCGAATAAAAGCAAAGCGTTAGGAGCAGCCAGATGCCTTAATTTCTGCAAAGTTCGCAGAAATTAAGGCAAAGCGAACCCTTCGTTGTCCGCTTGGCTGAGGGCAAGCCCCCCCGGAAAGCGTCCGCCCGGAACGGAAATCAACGATATTTCAGTCTACTAACAGTTAAATGCACTTGTTTAAGCAAAAGGGATAGAAATCTATATGATTTCCATCCCTTTTATTTTCACTCCATATCGATCAGCTTTGCGGTACAAAGCCGTGTTTCTCAAGTTCGGTAAAGACCGGCTTTAATTGAATATAGCCTTCACCGACCACTTCTCCCTCTACCATGACGAGCGGGTAGAAGTATTCATCGTTCAACACTTGCTCGGCAACCAATTTTTGAGCCTCATCCGTAATATCCGATTCAATATCGATGTATTCGATGCGATACGGATGTCCGGGATATTTCCGGTCAATGGCTGCCTGCAACCATTCATATGTATCCTTTGACGAAGGTGCGTTGACACAGCTTGCACAGACGACATCCGCTCCATAAATTTCTATTCTCACTGATCTTTCCCCCATAACACAGTTCCCTCCAATCTGTTAACAAATCTTCTATCTTTATGATAAGAAAGATATGAGATTTTAGCAAACTATTTTCCGGTTCGGAGTTCATAAACTGTTTCAGTGAAATCGAAGGGTTCAATTGCTGGTATGCACATATGTCCAGTTGATATGGAATAGCCTAGGATGACAACGTAATAGGGAGGAATTTATATCGGGTATTACGTCAATGTGGATCGGGGAGTGAACTTGTTTGTAGAAGACCTGAACCCCGAAGCTGAACAAACGATATTGTTCATCCATGGCTGGCCGTTAAGCCACAAACAGTTTGAGTATCAGTTTGATGTTCTGCCGGCTATGGGAGTTCGTTGCATCGGTCTAGATTGGAGAGGGTTTGGCTTATCAGATAAGCCGTTCAACGGCTATACATTAGATCGGCTGGCGGATGATCTCCGGGCTGTCGTCGAGGCACTCAAGCTTCAAAATTTTACGCTTTTGGGCCATTCAACAGGCGGCGCAATTGCCATAAGGTATATGTCGAGATATCGAGGCTATGGCGTATCACGGCTTGTTCTCGTCGACGCAGCCGCGCCGACAGGTTTTTCTGCCGAAACAGCAAACCGATACTTAACACAAGCCGTAAACGACCGCCCCAAACTAATGCAGGAAGTGACAGACGGCTTCTTCTTTCAATATATTTCGAAGCCTTTTTCGGATTGGTTTTTTCAACTGGGGATACAGGCAGCAGGTTGGTCGACGGCAGCTGTTGTCGTTTTATTGCGTGATGAAAATGTGGAAAGAGATCTCGCCGCTATTCAGGTTCCGACGTTACTCATTCACGGCATTCATGATAAAGTGATACCCTTTTCCCAGGCGCAAGAGGTAAAGAGAAGAATCACCAATTCGCAGCTCATTCCTTTTCACTACAGTGGACATGGACCGTTTTGGGAGGAGCGGGAGCGTTTTAATCGCTTGTTAATCGAGTTTATTCAATGAATCCCAAGGTTACTCCTTTCTGCATACGAACGAAAAAGCGGTAAAAACTAAGATAGAGCCAGAACTTTCAAGTACGGACAAATTTATTAATTTGTATTTGCAGTGCTCTTTAATTATAATAAGTATAATGAAAGGGGAGATCTTATACCATGACAGATACAACAATGATCGATTCTGTACAAGAAGTTTTAAATAAATTGCGTCCATTCCTCTTGCGCGATGGCGGCGACTGTGAATTGGTCGATGTGGAAGATGGCATCGTCAAGCTTCGTCTATTGGGAGCTTGCGGCACTTGCCCGAGCTCGACGATCACACTGAAAGCCGGAATTGAGCGCGCATTGCTTGAAGAGGTACCTGGCGTTGTAGAAGTGGAACAAGTATTTTAATGGAATTGTCTAAATGAGAAAGCGGCCTGTGCAATGGGCCGCTTTTTCATGGTTGTGTTTTCATTTCACGTATCTCCTGCCAACGATCTTTTGCGAGTTGGATGACATGGGGTTCTGTCGAATTGCGCTGGCTCTCAATAATACGAGATAAGTTTCGTATCGCTTCTTCCTCATCCCCAATTTGCCAGGACAATTCTGCAATCATATAAAGGACTCGGGTTTCGGACATTTGAGTTCCGGCAAAATCTCCATTTGAGTATGCTTCTGTGTATAGGTCGCGTGCAATGGCTTTAAATCTTTTCTCGGAAGCCTCGTCGTCTTTATCTTTGTATAACCAGGCAATCCGCAACGTGATGCCAGCCATCGTCAGTGATTTTTCCCTTTTGATGCTAGCGCTGAGATAGGCTAGCTTATAAGACTCGATTGCTTCATCTATTGTCCGCTCGCTGCCGAATGAGCGGCCGCTCCAAAGCGAAGTGATCGTTTGATCAATTTCTTCTTTGACGCCCGGGCCGAAATAAGGCGTGAAATCTTCTGTGAATGAAAAACCACAATGCGGACAAACCGCGACATTATAAAATAACGGATGCATATCCGAGTTGTTGTAGATTGGTTTGAAGTCACTCTCATGCTTGATGACGCGCACGAAACGAGAACGGATTTTGGTTGTAGTAAATTTCTCCTTGCAATGAAGGCACTGAATTTTCTTTTCATAGGTAGGATTTATCTCCATGGCGCACCATCCTTTCGTACTATTATCTATAGTATAACCTAAATCTTTAGAACTGGAAGCAACTATATTTGCACAGCTCCGAAAAACCTTGATATGATTAGGGAAATGATAAAAAAATTATTGGCATGCCGGATAAATCGGCAACTACTTTGCAGGAAGGTGAATAAAATGACTCAATATGTTGAACTAACAGAAGCGGCTGCTTTTCAGGTGAAAAAGATGATGGAGCATAATGGGGATGAAGGTTCATTCTTGCGTGTCTCTGTCAATGGAGGCGGTTGCAGCGGATTGACATACGGATTAGGATTTGCAGAACAACAAACGGATGAAGATATTTTATCCACACAGCACGGCATCAACGTACTTGTTACGAAAGAAGATGCTCCGATTCTCACTGGGACTAAAGTGGATTATAAGGAGTCTTTGATGGGCGGAGGTTTTACAATCGATAACCCGAATGCCATAGCTTCCTGTGGTTGCGGAACATCCTTTAGAACTGCATCCAAAGCAGGTTCCCCGCAGTCTTGCGATTAATAATGATAGAGAGAGACTCACTTTTATAATACCTAGGGGCATAGTTTGACTCTATTTCAGTATTTTCAAATCATAACTATTTTTATTATAGTGTTGAAAACGCTTATTAAAAGGGCTAGTATAAGTATAGAAGTTTGTCGAAAATGGACAAATGCCAGGACTATGAAAATCGTCTCACATACCGATTTCCTATGGGCCGGGCGCAAAAAGTGATACTTCAATCGATGTGGGGTCCCCACACCCTCCGGTTGCAAGTTAGACCATTTGGCTGACAGGTATGTTATCCTGGCAAGCCGGCTGGTGTAACACTTTTTTTTAGTGGGGCTCTCCCGTTTTGCGGGCTAATAAATTCAAAGGTGGTTTCGATTTTCGTGAAAAGACCGACAATCTTAGTACTAGGTGCGGGTTACGGCGGTTTAGCTACAGTCGTTAACTTGCAAAAATCGATTGGAACTGATGAGGCGGATATCGTACTTATCAACAAGAACGATTATCACTATGAGTCGACTTGGCTGCATGAAGCTGCAGCTGGTACATTATCTCCTGAGCAGGTCCGTTATGATATAAAGCATGTTATCAGCCAAGATAAAGTCAAGTTCGTCAAAGCTGAAGTCCAAGCGATCGACGTGAAGGGCAAAGTTGTTACAACTGATGTGGGTACGCATGCGTATGACTATCTTGTTATCGCACTAGGTTTCGAAGGAGAAACATTCGGCATTACTGGTTTGGACAAATATGCTCTTTCCATTGCGAATGTTAAAGCAGCACGTCAAATCCGTGAGCATATCGAATACCAATTCGCTACATGGTCATTGGAAGAGGAAAAAGACGATAGCCGCCTGACAATCGTAGTTGGCGGAGCTGGTTTCACTGGGATTGAATTCCTAGGTGAATTGGCGAACCGTGTACCAGAACTTTGCAAAGAGTTTGATGTACCGCGTGAAAAAGTCCGGGTTATCTGTGTAGAAGCGGCACCTATGGTTCTTCCAGGATTCGATCCTGAACTAGTTGATTATGCAGTTCGTCAATTGAAGTCGAAAGGAATTGAATTCTCAATTGGCACGCCAGTTGTAGAGGCGACTCCTGAAGGCGTAAAAATCAAAAAAGGCGAAGAAGAATTTGAATTTATCAAAGCGGGAACAGTCGTATGGGCAGCAGGTGTCCGCGGTAACCGTTTGATCGAAGAAACTGGCATTGAAAACATGCGTGCGCGTGTCAAAGTTGAAAAGGATCTTCGTGCTCCTGGCTTTGCTGACGTATTCATCGTGGGCGACTGCGCATTGATGATCAATGAAGAAACGAACCGTCCATATCCTCCAACTGCACAAATCGCGATGCAGCAAGGTGATATGTGTGCAAACAACCTAGTTGCTCTTATAAAAGGACAATCAACATCCGAATTTGTTCCTGACCTTAAAGGAAGCATTGCGTCCCTTGGTGATGACGATGCAATCGGTGTTGCTTTTGGCAAGAAGATGACAGGTAAAAAAGCATCGTTTATGAAGAAAATGGTCGACAACCGTGCATTGTTCTTGATTGGCGGTCTAGGCCTCACATTGAAAAAAGGGAAATTCAACCTTTTATAATATCATAAGTTCATGATGAGCATCTGCCTGTAGTACAGGGCAGGTGCTTTTTTTAGAAAGGGGGTATTCCTATGACTGCAAGGGGCAATGTATGGCTTGGAGCCGCCGGCCTCGTAATAAACAGCAATGGAGAGTGGCTCGTTGTTAAAAAGACGTATGGCGGTTTGAAAGGTTTCTGGTCTCTACCTGCTGGTTTTGTGGAAGGCGGCGAAACGGCGGATCAGGCAGCCGTGAGGGAAGTGAAGGAAGAAACGGGAATCGAAACCGAGCTTGTCGGCATGATTGGCTTCCGGACAGGCGTCTTAAATGGTGCGATCAGTGATAATATGGGGATTTTCTTATTGAAGCCGAGCAATGAAGGGCAGATGATCCAGCGGGATGCGAAAGAGATTGCTGCGGCCGCCTGGCAGTCTCCTTTCGAATTAAAGGATGGGGCAGATGTCTCCCT
>NZ_BQYK01000007.1:3339-30530 GCF_023168145.1 Sporosarcina sp. NCCP-2222 | reverse complement strand
ATCGGTGACTGTTCCTCATTCTGTTGAAAGGGTGCCGATGTTCCTGTAAAATGGTGAATGGAAAACGGGGGTAGTCGAATTGGGACAAATTTCTTTGGTGGAAGTCATCTTATCTGTGTTGATTTTCGTTGTCATGTTCTTTGGCATCGGTTTTTTATTAAATATGCTCTTGCGGATGTCTTGGCTGATGGCCATCATTTATCCGATCGTTGTCATCTTGATTATCGATGAAGTTAAATTTTATGAGTACTTTACGAAACCGGCTTATGCATTTAATGCTTTGGGACATAAAATCATGGCTTTGCATGCGGTCGATATTATCATTTTGACTAGTGGTCTTGTCGGTGCCATCATCTCAGGGATCGTCATCAAAGCATTACGGAAACAAGGCTATCAAATGTTTTAACTTAGTACACCAACATACTGTTTTTATACATGATAAAAGGCTCGGCTTGGAGGGAATTCTCCAGGCGAGCCTTTTTCATTTGATAAGGGTGTACGTAATAAGGGAAATGAGTATTCCCGTAACAGAACCTGCAAACACTTCACTCGGCTTGTGGCCAAGCAATGTTTTCAGTTCCTGTATTTTTTGCTGTCCGTCTTTCTGCGGCCAGCCTTTTATCTCCTGAACAAACGTCTGGAAGTCCAGCCGCATCTGATTGATGATCAGTGCTTGCTGTCCCGCCTGGTAGCGAATGCCCGTCGCATCGAACATCACTATAACTGCGAAAATCGCAGACACAGCGAAGAGGGGAGAATCTAAACCAGTTTCAAAGGCAATAGCTGTCGTCAAGGCTGATACGGCTGCCGAATGTGAGCTCGGCATGCCACCGGTGGACGTCATCAGTTTCCAATCGAGTTTTCGCGTCAATAAATAATGGATTGGAATTTTGACGAACTGCGCAAAGAAGATGGCAAATAAAGCCGCCAAAAGCGGAGTGTTTTGTACTATACCCATCTGCTTACACTCCTTGTTAAAAGATAATGGCCGTAAAAAACTTTTTTTCGCGAATGCAATGCTTCTTATTCGATTTTTCAATCGTTTTTTTCAGTATACCATAGCGATTGGAAGAGGGCTTGAAAATTACAACTTTTCCGTTCCGAAATTTTAAGTAAATGGATCAATGGTATATAATACAAGATGTATGAAAAGTCAGGAGGAGTCAAATGAAAACACTATCAATTGAAACAGAACTCAGCAAAGTGACAGCAGACGTTTTAGTTGTCGGGGTACCCGAACATCCTGAAAATGTAGAAGGGTGGGCGGCATTTGCGGACTCATTCAGTTCACGGATTTTGGATTGGGTGCGTGCCGGAGATATTAAGACTGGATTTAAAGAAATCGTCAAGATGCCGTCTTTATCCGAACAGAGCTATAAACGCGTGCTGTTTGTCGGACTAGGCGCGCCTAAGGACTTGACCGAAGAAAAACTTCGCCAGGCGTTTGCGGCTGTCGGAAAAGAATTGCTTGTCAGCAAGTATGAAAACGTGGCCATTTGGACAGCTCCGTTTACAACCGAAGAATTGACATGTGCGGATGTCGCCTATGCGGCAACAGAAGGGATTGGCCTAGGTACGTATAAATTTGAAGGCTACCGGACGGATTCGAATGAAAAGGATTTCTCTATTGAGTCCCTGCAGTTCATTTCCTCCTATGACGAAGATGAATTGAAAGCTGCTTTTGCTGTTGGACAGGCGTATGCAAGTGCAGTCAATGAAGCTCGTAACCTTGTCAATATGCCGCCAAACTTGCTGACGCCTACCAAACTTGCGGAATATGCTGAAGAACTAGCGGCGAAATATGATTTTGAAATTGAAACACTTGGAAAGAAAGAGATGGAAGAGCTCGGAATGGGAGCCATTCTTGCGGTTAATAAAGGATCTGTCGAGGAACCGCGATTGATCGTTTTGAAATATACGGCTACAGAGAAATGGGAAGATGTAGTCGGTTTGGTCGGTAAGGGGGTTACATACGATACAGGTGGCTACTCTCTGAAACCAAGGGAGAGCATGGTTGGAATGAAAGGAGACATGGGAGGAGCTGCAGCTGTTTTAGGAGCCATGGCTATCATTGGCGAATTGCGGCCGGCCCGAAATGTCATTGCCGTTATTGGAGCCACCGATAATATGATATCCGGAGAGGCTTTTAAACCAGACGATGTGATCACTTCATTAAGCGGAAAAACAATTGAAGTATTGAACACGGATGCGGAAGGAAGGCTCGTGCTGGCAGATGCTGTGACGTATGCGAAGCAATCCGGCGCAAACTATCTGATTGATGTTGCGACATTGACAGGTGGTGTCATCGTAGCTCTTGGAAATGATAAAACAGGTGCACTTACAAACAATGAGGCGTTCTTCGAGGAATTCATGGAAGCTTCTTTGGAAACAGGTGAATTTGTATGGCGTCTGCCGTTGACGGAGAACGACAAGAAGCGAATCCGAAAAAGTGATGTCGCGGACTTGAACAATTCACCGGGCCGTGATGGCCATATGATTTTTGGCGGTGGATTTGTCGGAGAATTTGTCGGCGAAACACCGTGGGTCCATTTGGATATCGCGGGCACGTCAGATGCATCTGCTCCACATGATCTCGGACCAAAGGGCGCAACAGGTGTTATGGTCCGCACACTTGCAACTTTGATTGAAAGAATGGCGGAAAAGGATTCAGAATAGGCCATTGTCCCTCCACAAATCATCTATGTTGAATAGGATAGGTGGGAAAGGGGGATGAAGATGTCACGTTATGGCAGAGGTGGTCGTGGTTATGGTGGCGGATTTGGACGGGGTTTTGGGAATAGTGGATTTGGATATGGATTCGGTGGACCGTTCTTAGGAGGGCTGGTAGGCAGCTTTTTAGGTAACGCGTTCTTCCCGCAGTCTTATTATCCGACTCCATATTACAATTATTATCCGTATGGAGGATATCCGGGGTACTATCCTCCGTATTATCCGCCGTATTATCCATATTGATAAAAAACGCGCAAAGGGAACAAGTACGTTCCCTTTGCGCGTTTTGTTATTGATCTTCGGATTTTAATGAACCGCTTTCCTTCCTGGCTTTCTCGACAACTTCCTTCAGGTCATCCCCGACTGTCAATTCAGTTGGTTTCACACCTGCCATATATGCCGCCCGGCTCATCAAATGTCCGCCGATCGGAGAGGTCACGAACAAGAAGATGATACCTAACAGCAGCTGAATGCTGAAAAGCCCCTCGTTATACCAGAAGTGAATGAATACACCGAGCAGGATACTCATGACACCCAGTGTAGCACTCTTAGAGGCCGCGTGAGCCCTTGTGTAGACATCGGGGAACCGAAGTATCCCTATGGTCGTAACAGCCGTAAAAACAACGCCTACAGTAATTGTAATGACAATTAGAATATTAATGATGACGCTCACGTTCGATAATCTCCCCTCTTTCAATGAATTTGGAGAACGATACAGTTCCGATGAAGGAAATGATAGCGATGAGCAAAATCACATCGATATAAAATCTCGTATCGAACAATATCGAAAGCAGCGCAATCGCTGAAATGAGCATGACACCGATTCCGTCCAGCGCGATGAGCCGGTCAGGCACAGACGGCCCCTTGAATACACGATACATTAGGCCGGCCATGGATAGAGAGACTACAATCATACTGATCCAAATAAATATCGTCATCCGCGGCTCACCTCCATAATCGCTTTCTCAAAAGAGTTTTTAATTGATTCAATCGCTTCATCCACATCGTCAACATCCAACGCATGAATATAAAGCGTCCGCTGATCATCCGATACGTTGACCACAATAGTACCTGGCGTCAATGTGATAAGGCTTGATAACAGCGTAATCTCCCAATCATGCTCCAGCTCAGTCGGCAATGCAAAAAACATGGGCTGGAGATTCAACTTCGGCCGGATGACGAGCATGAAGACCGAAATGTTGGAGAGCGTCAATTCCTTCAGGAAAAGCAAGGTCAGTTTGAGCGCAGCCCAAAGCTTCCAGAAATAAAGCCTGCTTTTGAAAAATCGCCGTGTCAAAAAGAGAAGCGTTAATCCAATCAGGTACCCGATTACGAAAGTCGAAGCACTGAAGGAAGACGTCATGAACATCCAAGTGACTGCGATAAAAACATTTAATAATATTTGAAAGGCCATCGACATCTACTCCTTTAACACCGCATCAATATAGATGGATGGTTGTAGTAATACATTCGATGCATCCGTCATGTAAGGGAGAAGCCATTCTGTCCCGACACCATAGAGGACAGAGAGAACGACGAGCACAACAGTTGGAACCATCATCCCTCTATACGGTTTACGCTCCACTGAAGGCAAGGCTTGAGGTTCGCCCCAGAAAGCGTAAATGAAAATACGGATGACAGATAGTAACACAACAAGACTGGAAGCCAAGACGACAATGCTTCCCCATATATGGTCAGCTTGGAATGCCCCTTCCACAATAAGCAGCTTTCCTATGAAGCCGCTCAAGGGCGGGATGCCGGCCAGGCCGAATGCAGCGATTAAATAAAACCAGCCTAGTGATGGATGAGTCTTCATCAGACCGCCCATTTTTCGCAAATCGGAAGTGCCTGTCACATAAATGATCATCCCGATCAAGAAAAACAAAGCCCCTTTGATCAGCATGTCATGAAGTAAATAAAAGACAGCGCCTGAAAGCCCCGATTCGTTCATCTGTGCTGCGCCGAACAAGATGACTCCGACCGCAATGACGATGTTGTAGATGACAATCTGTTTGAGGTCGAAATAAGCAAGGGCACCAATACATCCGGCAATAATCGTCAAAATGGATAAAACCATCAGAAGCCCGTGTGTAAAGTCCGTCTGGTGGACGAAAAATAATGTGTAGGTCCGCATGATCGCGTACACCCCGACTTTTGTCAGCAAAGCTCCGAACAGAGCGAGGACAGGTATCGGCGGTGCCGCATAAGAACCGGGCAGCCAGAAGTATAGGGGGAAGATAGATCCCTTAATCCCGAACACAATGAGCATCAGCACGGCAATAACCGTAATAATGCCGGGCTGGCCAATCTCAGCAATTTTCACCGAGATATCCGCCATATTTAGAGTTCCGACAACGGAATATAAGTAGGCGACGGTAATGACGAATAAAGCAGATGATACGACATTGATCAATATGTATTTAATAGACTCACGCAACTGTCTCTTTTCTCCTCCAAGAACAATCAAAACATAAGAAGCAATGAGCAGCACTTCAAAAAAGACGAACATATTGAAAATATCACCTGTCGTGAATGCACCATTCACACCAGTAACCATGAAGAGGATTGCCGAGTAATAGAAATAATGTTCTCTGGCTTCCCCGGTGGAAGTGTAGCTATAGATAACGACAAGCAGTGTAATAATGATTGTCGTCGTGACTAGCAAGGCTGAAAACATGTCCGACACCATCGAGATACCGAAAGGAGCCGGCCAGCTGCCAAGCGTAATCGTTTGCACGCCATCTTGTTTAACGGTGTAAACAAGAAACAAGGAAGCTGCCAGTGCAGCGATCAGGCCAACTGCAGCCAATACTCGCTGCAGCACAATCCGTTCCTTGAAAAACAGTAGCACGATGGCAAAGAGAAATGGAATTATGATAGGAAACAAAAGTAGATTAATCATGTTCGTCATTTCCTCTCATCAAATTCATATTATCTGTTTTGTGTTCGCCGTATGTTCGGTATGCAAGGACAAGCATAAACGCTGTCACTCCAAAACTGATAACAATCGCTGTCAAAATTAAAGCTTGCGGCAAAGGATCCGCAAAATTGGTAGCCTCTTTATCCAGTACAGGAGGGGCAGAACCGCCAAGGCCTCCCATTGTCAAAATGAGCAAATGTGCTCCGTGGCTCAATAACCCGGTGCCTAAAATCACTTTTAACAGACTTCTGGACAAGATGAGATAGACAGCTGCCGTGAACAAAACACCGATTAGAATCGCCATCAGCAATTCCATTACGCATCCCCTCCAATCGATTGGATGATGGTCATCGCTGATCCGACAACAACCAAGTAGACTCCCGCATCAAACAGCATTGCTGTATGGAGGGAGGTCTCCCCGAAAAGGGGGAGGGTAAAATCGTCAAAGGCATGGGTGAAAAAAGGAACATTGAACAGGATGGAGCCTGCCGCTGTACCAAGAGCGAGCAACAGACCGATGCCAATGACAATAACGAAATTGAAAGGCAATGCCTTTTGGACCGTTTTCAAATCAAATGCGAGCAACAGCAGCACAAGGGCTCCTGTCGTCAGCAATCCGCCAACAAATCCGCCGCCCGGCGTATAGTGGCCAGCAAAGAAAATATGGATGGCGAAAAGGAAAATGATGAAAAAGACAACTTTTGTCGTCGTTTGCAATATGACATCATTTGTTCTCATCCGAATTCTCCTTTCTTCCAAGGCGAAGCTTAATCATTCCGAGCACGCCGATACCTGCGATCGATAAGACGGCAATTTCAAACAATGTATCGAAACCACGGTAATCCACCAGGATAACGTTTACAATGTTTCCGCCGCCAGCCTCAGTCTTCACTGTGTCTTTGTAATATTGGGCAATGGATGGAATCAGCTTTTGGGAGTGGGCTGACAAAGCAACCAGCGTCACTGTGATCCCGACTCCTATTGCGACAATGCCATTCGTCATTTTCGTTTTTACCGTTTCACCATGATCCTTTAGAGCAGGCAAATGCTTGAATGCGAGCAGGAACAGAGCGACTGATACGGTTTCGATGACGAGCTGCGTCAACGCCAAATCTGGCGCCTTGAAAATGACGAAGAACAAGGCAACTGAATAGCCGACAGCGCCAAGAGCGATGATGGCTGCCAGTCTTGTTTTCGATAACAAGACGAAGCAGACGGCCAATAGTAAGATGACAGCATTGATCACGCTATAGACTCCAATATGGGCAAAGCTGTCCATATCAACGACAAACGCGTCTTGCGTGAATAAGATGACAAGAACGGCGACGCTGATGAAAGCGAAGATGTAAATCATATACGTACGGATCAACCCGGTCATATAGAAACGGGAAATCCGATTCATCCCTTTTTCACTGAAACTCATCATGCCGTCATACAAAGCATTTAGAGAAAACTTAGCAGGCTGCAAGCCATACACCTTTTGCCATTTGGATAGCGAAATGAAGAGCAAGGCTCCAACTATAATTACGCCCACTGTTAGCCAGAGTTCAACCGATTTAAAACCATGCCAGGCAGCAACATGGATATCTATGTCGCCAGGCTGTGAATACAAATTCGGTTGAATCGCTGCAACAGCCGGTTTTATTAACCACTTTGCAACTAGGTTGGGAATAAAGAATATTCCGACGACCAAGACTCCGAGAATGATAGGAGAAACGAGCATGCCGACAGGTGCTTCGTGCGGTTCCTGAGGCAGTTGGCCTTCTTTGCGCTTTCCTGCGAATGTTCTGAACACAAAATAGAAGCTATAGACAAACGTGAAAACGCTAGCAATCCATGCGATGACTGGGAACAGGATACCCCACGTATCGAATTGGAACAGTTCAAACTGCCGGATCGCCACCATTGATTGCAGGAACATCTCTTTACTGAGGAATCCATTGAATGGCGGAAGGCCTGCCATCGACATGGAACCAATGAATGCGACCGAGAAGCTGACAGGCATGATGCTCATCAAGCCACCCAGTTTCCGGATATCCCGTGTACCAGTTTCGTGGTCGACAATACCTGCGATCATGAATAGGCTTCCTTTAAATGTCGCATGATTAATCAAATGGAAAATAGCCGCGAACATGGCAAATTTAAATACCGCATCATCGGAGTGGAACGTGATAGCTCCTGCACCGAGCAGTGACATGATCAATCCGAGTTGACTGACGGTTGAGAAGGCTAATATCGCTTTCAAATCCGTCTGTTTTACTGCAAATAATGAACCCCAGAAAAGGGTGAGCAAGCCGATTCCAGTTACAAGCCATACCCAGACTTCTGAAAAAGCGAAGATCGGAGTGAAACGTGCCACTAAATACAGTCCTGCTTTAACCATTGTTGCCGAGTGTAGATAAGCACTGACCGGAGTCGGCGCTTCCATGGCATCAGGCAACCAAATGTAGAACGGGAACTGTGCCGATTTCGTAAATGCCCCGAGCAATAGAAGAACTAGCGCGAGAGTGAAATAGTCATGTCCAACAAAATCAGGAGCAGACGCAATCAATTCACGAATGGAGTATGTATCCCCCATAATGCCGAGAAGGACGAATCCCCCGAGCATCATCAAACCGCCAAAAACCGTGATCATCATCGATTTCAATGCACCAAATCTGGAACGGTCCCTGGTATACCAGTAACCGATTAAAAGAAATGAAGAAATCGACGTCAATTCCCAAAACAGATAGAGGGAGATGACATTATCGGACTGCACAACTCCAAGCATGGCGCTCATGAAAAGGAGAAGATAGACATAAAAGTTACCTAGCTTCTCCTTGTTTTTATCCAAATAGAAGATGGAGTAAAGTACTACAAGTGATCCGATCCCTGTGATCAGCAATGAGAAAAGCAGGCTGAGCCCATCAATGTAGGAGACAAATGAAATGCCCAATGATGGAATCCACTGCAGTTCGGATATTGCATGTCCGCCATCCATTGTGGACGGGATGTATGTTGCGTAATAGAGAAACAGTACGAGAGGGACTGCCAAAACAAACCAACCAGTATGTATACGTTTCATTCTTTTAAATAAAAAGGGAATGAATAAGGCAGCCACAATCGGCAAGAAAATCAACAATACGAATTCCAAGAAAATCCTCCTTCCAACAACTGAATCAAAATTCCTTACATTGCTTAAAAGTATAACGTAAATCGGGCAAATTTGCATAGGCGATGTCGACACTTTATTGCTAAAGTCGACTCTCTTCCTATATTATAGAAAAAGATAATATTTTTTGGGGTGTCTAATGAGGAATCCATATTTGTTCGGTTATTTGCCTTTTGTTACCATATCACTATTTAGTTTAACGTTTGGTGTTTATACAGTTAGTGCATCGGTCGGGTTTTTTCAGGAAATCGGACTTTATGCTGGAATGCGAGAGTTTTTAACGGATGCTCAGCTCCGTCTGTTCTTGCTTATCATCTATGCACTTGTTTTTTTTATGCTGTTTTCTGCGTTGAAGCTTATTGCCGAGACAATTCATGAAACAGCGATGCTATTTTTTTCGAAGGATGCGAAAGGTGAGTCGTACAGCGAGGCGAAGGGCGGCAATGTCATTTACTTTTTCGGTGCTCTTGCTTCTGTTGTCGGCATCCAATCGGTCACCATCCTTTTGCTAGTCTTCATCCTGACAACCTTCATTTATTTCATCTACATCGTGTTCAAACTGACTAAGTTCATGACACTGGGCAGCACAGTCGGATTGATTGCGTTTGAGATTATTATCTGGAGCCTGTTTCTATCTTGTATTCTTTATATCTTGCTGAAGTTATATAACGGTGTCATGGCCAGTTTGCCAAAAGTATAGAGGAGTAGCCCGTTGAAGGGCTACTCCTCTATTAATGCGTTAAATGCGCGTACATGTATTTTTTGGTCACTTGCGTACTTGATCGGCTGGGGGGTGTCGCGTCCGATCCAGACTGCTGTCGTAAACCGGTCATTGAAGCCGGCTATCCAAATATCTTTGTAGTGATTGGTCGTACCAGTCTTTGCCCCCGTGTAGGAAGTTGTCAATCGAATACCTTTCCCCGTTCCGTTGCGCACGACATCATTCATCATCGACCGCATGGTTGCGGTTGTGGAAGAACTCCAGACGGTCTCCCGCTTGTCATCCCATTTGTAGAGCGCTTCTCCGTCATAGGTAGTAACGGCACGAATGGCATGCGCCGGCTGGTACGTGCCATCAATGAAGCTGGAGTAGGCGGATGCCATTTCTAGTGGTGTCACGCCTTTGGAAAATCCCCCAAGAGCTGCAGAATAGGTTTTGTCTTTCTCTGTCACCATCTTGAATTGAAAAGGAGTTAGCGAATCAAATGCGCGATCCAATCCGACAGTTAGGAGCAATCGGACGGCTGCTGTATTATGGCTATAACGGAAGGCTTCACCTAGTGTTGTAATGCCGTAACGGTATCCACCAATGTTTGTCGGACAGTAGGAGCCAACACAAATATTGCTGCTATCGATCGGCGTTCGTTCCGAATAGGGCCCGCTTTCAAGATAGGGGCCATATACCAGCAAGGGTTTGATGGCAGACCCCGGCTGCCGATAGGCTTGATAGGCGCGGTTGAAATCCGCTTTGCGGTAGCCTTTACCAGCGTAAATGCTGACAATCTCTCTCGTGTCATTGTCTATGACAACTGCACCTGCTTGCAGACCATTTGCCGGAAGCAATGCATCCATCGCCTTTTCGTCATGTAACTGCTTGTTTGGTAACAGGGCAGTGTCAATAACAATTCCGCTTTGGGCTATCTCGGTTGTCCTTTTTTGCAGGTTTCTTTCAATTTCCTCTTTCTCCTCAGGGGAAGCGGCACTTTGAATCTTGTTAGTGAATCCTTCCGCATCAGAAACTAGATCTTCCAGCTCAGCAAGCACATAAGAGCTGTAGGCATCAAATCCACGCGCTTTCTTTTTTAAGCTCAGCCGGACCGGATATTTTTTATAAGCTTCACATTCTTCGTCTGTAATGATGCCTTCTTGTGCCATTAGATTCAGCAGCAATTCCTGTCTCTTTTTCGTCTGATCGAAATGTCGAACCGGATCATAGAGGGACGGATTATTTGGAATAGCCGAAAGGAAAGCCATCTCTGCCTCGTTAAGCTGTTCGAGAGGGCGGCTGAAGAAGTACGTGGCCGCGGCACCGATTCCGTATACCCGGTGTCCGAAGTACATATCGTTTACATACATCTCCAGAATTTCGTCCTTCGACAATTGTTTTTCCATCTCGGCCGCATAGAGCAGTTCACGGAATTTCCTTTCGTATGTTTTCTCCGTCGTTAAGAAATTCATACGGACTACTTGCTGTGTAATCGTGGAACCCCCCTGTTTTCTGTCATCGGCTGCGGCGTTCACAGCGAATGCCCTTGCGATGGCCGAGACGTCATAACCTCGGTGTTCATAAAAGCCCCTATCTTCACTTGTAATAAACAGCTGCTGGATAAAGAGGGGGATCGAGGACAGTTCGAGAGGATGTCTCCATTCTGCATATTGTTCGGCAACAATAATACCGTTGCGATCTTTGATAATAATGGGTAAACTATTCTGCTGTTCAGTAAACTCAAGCGAATCTTGTAACTCGGCATGAGCTGATTGTGCTTTCGATAGCTCGGAAGCGATAGAATGCTGGACGCCCCATAACAGCGGGATGCAAAGAAAGATGAATCCCAATCCGATTAACTGCTTCAAAAATGAGCCTCCATTCCAAATTATGCATATAAAAAATATAGCACACTTCGAAAGTCGAAGTGTGCTCATTTTACGTAAATGTGTATTAAACTTTTGCCCGCTGTTTCTCTTCCTCTGCAAGAAAATCCTCGAAGTCCTGAACTGGTTTGCGTTTTGCGTAATATAAAAATGCAAAACCAAGCAAAAACAAGACGCCTGTCAGGATAAAAACAGAGGAGATGCCGATGAATCCACTCACGATACCACCGAACATAGGCCCGATAATATTTCCGAGGAACCGGAAGCTTGTGTTATAGCCCATCACTTCCCCTTGAATATTAATCGGTGCCTCCCGCCGGACCAAAGCCGTTGTAATCGGAATCATGCCACCCATGGAAATCCCGAATAACAGCCGGCAAATGATCAATTGCCAGATATTCGTTACGAACGCCTGCGGAATGATGAACAGGAACGATAACAATAATAAGGTGCCAAGCACTTTTTCATATCCGATATCGTCTCCAAGCTTTCCCCAACGCCGTGCAAATAAAAGATTGCCTACACCGGCAGCACTAAAAGTGATCCCCGCTAAGAATGCTACATTTGTCGCATGGCTCAAATCAGCGACATACAAAGAAAGAAGTGGTTGAATGCTGAAATTGCCGATTTGGATGAGCGCGGTGACGACCATGACATTCAGCATGAGGCGATGATGGAGCAGTCCGCTTAAAATCGTTTTGCGGGAGTAATTGGCGCTCTTTGCGTCCTTAACTCTTTTCTCTTCTTTAATGCCGATCAATACAATAATTGCGGCTACGACAACCGAAAAAGAAGTTATGATGAATGTGTACTTGAAGCCGAAGGCGTCTGCCAGCAATCCGCCGAGGACGGGACCAAACAAAGTCCCGGTAACGCTTCCCATTTGCAATGTGCCGAGCCTTTTTCCTGCTTCTTCCCGAGTGGTCTGGGAGGAGACAAATGCAAGAGAAGTCGGAATGAATCCAGTTACTACACCGTTCAGAAGACGAAGAAGGAAAAATGCTTCGACGGAATGGACGAAGCCCATGAGGAAAACAGAAGTCGCAATCCCGAAACCGTTAATTAACAATATCGGCTTATAGCCGTACTTATCAGCAACACGGCCCCAGATTGGCGACATGATCAATGCGGTGATGAAGGTGGCACCGAATATGAGCCCAGCCCATTTTTGCACATAAGCTTCCGAGTGGTCTCCGAATGTCTCAATGTATAAGGAGAGGAAAGGCATGATCATGGTCATTGTTCCGGCCACCAGGAAGTTAGCGAACCATATAATAATAAAATTCCGTTTTTGTGCTGTCATTTGGAAACCCGCTTTCTTCGCATATAAAATGCGCTAATGCCTGGAAAGTTCCAATCAAAAAAAGGATTCCCTTTGCATGTTGGAACTAAACTTTACCTACTGACATGCAATAGTATAAAACAATTCGGTTACCGAAGGAAATATCATGCTTAATAAATCGAAAAACAGAAATGAATATGGTAAACTTGGACAGGGTAAGCAGAAGTGAAGAAAATGACCATCATTGTGATGATCATGTTTAATGACTTTATTAACGGCTTGCGGTCAAAGTGAACTCAAGCCAGAAGAAACATTAGAGGAAGAGACGAATTCTTCCGCAAACCAATTAGTTTCAAATTCAGAGGAGGCTACTGCCATGTATCCACAATTGACAAACGAAGTTGCTGCAAATGAAGCACTAGTTGTGATGAACACAACATTAGGGCCGATCAAAATCAAGCTGTTCGCTGAAAAAGCGCCAAAAACGGTCGAAAACTTTTTGACTCATGCAGAAAACGGCTATTACGATGGCATTATTTTTCACCGTGTTATCAATGATTTCATGATCCAAGGCGGAGACCCTACCGGCACTGGCATGGGCGGCGAAAGCATTTACGGAGATTCATTCGAGGATGAATTCACAATGGATCTTTTCAATATTAGAGGAGCCCTTTCCATGGCAAATGCAGGTCCAAATACAAACGGAAGCCAGTTCTTCATCGTTCAGGCGAACCGTGCACCAGGTTCTGCTGACCAATTGAAAAAAGGCGGCTGGCCGGACGAAATCGCTGAAGCATACGCTGAGCGTGGCGGCACTCCTCACTTGGATCAAAAACATACCGTTTTTGGCCAAGTCATTGAAGGAATGGACGTTGTGGACAAAATTGCTCAAGTGGAAACTGGCCGTCAAGACAAGCCGGTTGAAGATGTTTCGATTCAATCGATTGAAATCATTCAAAAATAATGTAAACTCAACAAAAAAGGAAGTGTCGTAATTGAACGCGATTCTAATGCCGTTCCTTTACTTTCCGGAAGATAAGACAGAGTATATTCCGGCCGCTATCTCATTTGCATTTTTCATGGTCCTACTAGTTCTGACATTCATGTGGATTCGCCGTAATTCGAAAAAGCAGGAAGAAGAGACGAGGGAATTGGAGGAACGGATTTTACGAGAGCGCCGTGAAGCGAGAGAAAAACAGCATCCTCATCTTTGAGGATGCTGTTTCCATTTAGATAACCAGTTTCAAGCCAATGCGCGGATGAACCGATTCACTCCGTCTTCTACGACGGACCGTGGAGTTGCTACGTTCATGCGGAGGAAGCCTCTTCCGGATTCGCCGTATTTTGTTCCGGGTTCCAGGGCGAGTTTTCCTACGTTCAATAGCTTTTCCATCATGTCTTTCTCGTCTAAGCCAGTTCCCCGGTAGTCGATCCACAGCAGGTAGGTTGCTTCTGGCTTGACGATCTTTATGCCAGGCACTTTGGCTTCGAGTTCTTCTTTTACGTAATCCATGTTGCTTGAGATGACTTCTAGCAGTTCGTCCAGCCAAGGTCCGCCTTCCTTATAGGCTGCAGTTAAAGCGGAAGCAGCAAATGAGTTTAATTCCATTTGTCCGTGTGCTAGCGCATTTTGGGCGAGCGCCGCGTGAAGTTCTTCGTCCTCGGCAATCATGACGGCAGCTTGCACGCCGGCAAGGTTGAAAGTTTTGGTCGGAGCGACACATGTGATGACACGGCCGCCTTCGGTTTCGGCAATCTTCGCCAACGGGATGTGATGACTGCCCTTGAATACAAGGTCGGCATGGATTTCATCTGATAAGACGAGCACATCATATTTTTGGCAGAGTCGAAGGATTTCCTTCAGCTCGTCCTCTTTCCAAACAATGCCTCCTGGATTATGAGGGTTGCAGAAGATGAATAATTTCACATTCTGTTTTAAAGAGTTCTCGAATTCGGAAAAATCAATCGAGTAATGTCCGTCTTCTTCTTTCATAACATATTCGACAATATTGCGTTTCTGATGGCCCGGCACATTGAAGAACGGCGGGTAGACAGGAGGCGTAATTAAAATGTTATCGCCTTCCTTGGTAAATGTTTCTACTACAGTTGCAATAGCCGGCACGACGCCATGATGGAATAACATCCATTCGTTTTTCGTCTCCCATCCATGACGGACGGAAAGCCATTCGCGGACAGCATCCTTGCATCCTTTGCATATGTAAGAATAACCGAAAACCCCATGGTCTAATCGTTCCCGCATAGCGTCAATCACGGGTGCAGGAGCTGCGAAATCCATATCTGCAATCCACATTGGCAAGATCTCGGATGCATCTTTTACGCCGTAAACTGCCTCCATATTTCCCCATTTGACGGAGCGAGTATTTCGGCGATCGATCACATGTTCAAATGCTTTCAATGAAAATCCCTCTTTCCTTTTTTCTTTGACTATACTATGCTATCATAAATAGAAGAAAAGAAAAATAAGGTGACCTGTCGTGCAAACAATTGAGATGAATAAAAGAGCAGTGGCGCTTCTTGAAGAATGGGATCCATTCGATGCCGGTACACATGCATATGACTTGGAGATTACGGAGGTAGTCGCGGAACTTCAAGTGCTTGATCATCCGACAGATTTGGCCAAACGGATCCGTGAGATTTATGAACATTCATATGAATTATGGATTCCGCTTGAGCATTGTATGCAAATTGCCTACAAATTGCTGGCCATCAAATATGAAGCGAAATGTATAGTCTAATATAAAAACCATTCACATCGCATCTGTCCACTGGGCAGATGCTTTTTTTATTGCATTTGAAACAAATCAACGATTGCCGTCGTATCATCTGCAATAGAGAGATCGGGGGAAGAGAAATGGATGAGTCCGAACTGATAGCCAAGGCCCAGGCGGGAGATCATGCGGCCTACGGTGAGTTAATGTCGAATTATTATCGAACGGTGGAGAAATTTGCATACCAATGCGGGGTGCGACTGGATGATATCGGCGATGTGACGCAAGAAGTGTTCATCAAGTTGTATCGCTTTCTCCCCCAATTTAACCAGCAGCGTTTTACGACGTGGCTCTATAAAATCACGTTGAATGCAACACGGGACTATTACCGGAAGGAAGGAAGAGAAAAAGAGAAGCGGGAGAAGATCGTCAGCAATCGGTTTGATTCCAGCGAACCCTCAGCCGAGGACCAAGTCTTCCTTTTTGAAGAGGATCGAGAATTGCATGAAGCAATGGTCCGGCTGGATGAAAAATATCGCATTCCGCTCATCCTCTTCTATTTTCAAGATGTCAGTTACCAACAAATCGCAGATATTTTGAACATGACCATGCCAGCCGTCAAGACGAGGATCTTCAGAGCGAAGGAATTGCTCAAAAAAGAAATGATCTCGCAAGCAGGAGGTGCTTCCAATGGACAATGAGCGTTTTGAGAAACGGATGGAATTGCTGAAAAAGTCTTATGAGCGGGTTCCTTCCACATTTGATCCAAGCAAGGTGCTCCAAAAACTTGAGAATGAAACCAAACCTGCTGAAATGCCAGCTGGGAAGCGGAAGAATATCAACCAGCAAGTCATGGTATGGATCGTTAGCATCGCGAGTATTCTGATCATCAGTCTAATTGCAGGGTTGCATGTGGCGGATCAAAAAAATACAGATGAAGAACCGGTTACTTCGGAAGAACTCGATCAGTTTATTACGAAATTGCAAAAGGATTATGAGGCGGAGAGAGAGAAGCGGAGACTTATGTTGAAGTTGGAGAAGGAGGACTTTGAAAAGTATGATGCAAGTACGCTCTTTTGGTTTTTGAAGAATGAAACCTTTATGGCTAGTATACGTGCAGATGGCAATCCAGAAGGAAGGTTACTGCAAATTTATAATGAAGGCGTGGAAAATTTAAAAACACCTTCTGAAATGGTGGCGGATCTTAAATCGAATCCGTTAACTGAGGATAAAGAGGGCAGCCTTGAATTTATCTATGCCTATAAAGAAAAAGTGGAGCGCCTTACAGCGATTTATGATGAAATTCTTCAGGAGAATAACGACGTTCTGCAAGCGTATGAGGTCGATCCGTCCCTGGACAAAGCGTATATGATTGGAATGAGTAAGGGAGCGTTTCCGGAACGTCTGCAAAATATCCTGGATACGATGAAGGAACAGTCGATCCAATTGCAGTCTGACGTGGATTCGTATGGCGAAGAGTTTTTCACTAAGTACTATTCCTCCAAAATACATGAACAAATTGTTCCACTTCTGAACCCCGACACGCGGGCGTTTATCGATATGATGCCAGAAGCCCCTTATATTGTGGCAGGTGAGCTGGTGTATCCGTTAGACGAATCAGTGGAAATGTTGAGAGGCATGCAGCATTCTTTAACAAATGTTGAAGAGAATTCGGCTCTATATCAACTCTTGGAAACGTATTTCGTCACGATATTCAACACGATCTTGCGGGGTACAGAGAAATCACCTGTCTTTGATGAGCAAGGGAAGGTGAACCAGGAATACAGAGAAGCGTGGAAGAACATCGCGTCTGGTTCCGATGCAACTCCATTGCGATATGTCATGATGCCTATTGTTGAAGAGATGGAAGAATCGGGGTGGACATCATCCGAAACGTTGAACCGGATTGGGTACGATGCACTTAAAGATGCCTTAGTCGTGCAAAGGGCAGGGCAATTAGAAATGTATATGTATGGTGAGAACCCGGTGTTTCCAGACGAGGAGATCAAGTTACCGAACGCTGCATTTGATCAAAAAATTAAAGATCTTTACGGTTCGTTCGAAAAACAATATGATTTGTCGGTACTCGCAGGGAGGACTCCAGTCGAAATTGTGGCGCTTTATATGATGGCGAATGAAAAGGAAGATCCTGAAATGATGTACCACTTGCATCATGAGAATGTTTGGAAATACTCCGAAACAGGATATGAAATAACACTAGAACATTATAAGGAATCGTGGCAAAAAGGATTGTCTCTATTACAGTTCAGTGATGAAATCAGTTTCTCTGGCGAATCAGTTCATCGGATTGAGCCCCTTTTATATGGAACTGTGGAGTTATCCAGACAAGGAAATTCCCGATATGCGCTTAACCTCCTTTATGATAATGGTATTTGGCAGATAGGAGATTTGACGCTGACAAAATTGCCGTCTTACGACGAGTATCCCTTGACTGAAATCAATGATGATACGATGAAGACTATCGTCCGGCTTTACAATCAAGTGTTGGAGGACAAAAATGGGGAAGCGCTTCTAGGAACAGAGCCGATGTCGATTGCCGCACTCTATTACTATGCTGGTTTCCGCGATGACTACGACACGATGTATAAACTGTTTTATAAAGGTCCAGGGAGTGAACTTGTGGAGAAGGAAGAATTCATGAAGTCCATGAAACCGTCATGGCCGCGCTTTAATGAGTTGTTCTCCTCCATGTCATTTAAAGGACTGGAACAGGACAAAGAAGGAAACTGGCCGGGTGTTGCTACCCTCCATGTAAATACAGAACAGTTTCCTGATTACGAAAAGACAGTAGAACTCCGGATGATTTGGACGGAAGATGGATGGCGTGTGAAATACGAACCAAAGTAAAGAGATGTCTCAAAGCTGCTGCCTCTATGGGGGCAGCTTTTTTGTTTGTTTGTCCAGAACTGGATAACTTGCTATGATAGATGGACAAAGATTGGAGAGAGTGGGAGATGATTCCATGGAGGAGCGAACAGAACGCCTGATGCAACTGGCGAGACAAGTGGAGCAAATGGCCATCCAATTTGGTATGTCGCCAGAAGCTGCTGGAGAATGGACCGAAACATTTTTTCAAGCATATCATGCCCAAAATGGGATGCAGGCGGACCTGGATTTGGCCCCTGTCTTGCGCGGCGTATACGAGCAACTTTCCGAGAATAATCCCTCTCCAACGACAGGTTTTTTGACATTTGAGGAAGATAACGAGCTCTTTGAAAGATTGACAGACTTGCCAGTTGAAATGAAAAGCGTACTGCTTTTTTCACGGTTTCAGATGCTGTCGGTGGATGAAATTGCCCGTATTACAGGCTTGCCCGAAGGAACGATAGTTGAGCTGGAGAGGGAAGGCTTAGCCAGTTTCGACGATCCACTTATTGAAAAGAAGCTATCCTTGTTACATAAATCACTTGAGAGGCTTCGGCCTTCTTTCCGTTTTGAACAGCTATACCAAGTACAATCTGTCGTTAACCCTGTTAGACAAAAGAAGCAAGTCAAACATAAAAAAACGATCTATCTCTGGGTGGCGGGACTGCTGTCACTCGCCGTTATCTCGTATTTCTGGATCATTTCGAGTGATGAATATAAGGCAGCTTCATCCGCTAAACTCATTGCGAAGCTCGAAACGTCATTTGAAAAGGAATTCCAAGACAGGCTCGATCTAAGCGGACTTGCCCCGTTGATCGAGAAAGACCCTATGATGATTAATTATCTGTATAACAAGGATATACGCAAAGAATTTGATATGTTCATTTTCAATTTAAACTATACGCTAGAGAAAAAGGGCGTCATAGATAAGAAAGAAGCGCTCAAACAGTACGATGAATTTATTGATGAGATAAAGTTGCCTTCCGAGATAGCGGAGGAGCTGTTTGCTCATCCTTTGACGAACAACCTTAAAGAAAGTGAACGGTTTTTGGAACGCTACTTGATGAGACTTATGCAAATGCAAGCGGGCTATATGTATTTAGTATCCTCCACGGAATATGCGGAATTGGTGCAACTAGAAGAACTGCAAGACGGTGAAGTTTATATGCCGCAGGAGGACACTATATCTGATGAGCTGAAGAATGTGATTAAGGGGATGGAGTCGCAAAATATCTACTTGACCTCCATCAACGGCTCTTATCCGACTCCTTTACTTGGGACGAATGAGTATAGTGACCGCATCTCCCGATTCCTTCACCCGGATTGTGTTGTCTATATAAAATTGCCTCAATATGACTTTTACAAGGCATTGGATACACCTGATCAGTCATTAGGTAAGTTAGTGAATTATCTCGAAGAAATGGAAAATCTGCTGCTGAAAACAGAACGCAAGGAAGAGGCTTCGCAACATCTTTATGGAGCTTATACGTGGGTATTTATCAACATTATGGGAGAAGGAGGGCACAATGCAATAGGAGCTGACTCCCGTGTGAAACAGGAGTACCGGGAAGCGTGGAAGAGAATCGCGTCGCTAGGTTCTGATTCTCCGTCCGCTTCGATTATGTCGCGGGTCGTCCAAGAGATGGAAGAAGATGGATGGTTTTATTCGCCGTATTATGAAGAGCTCAAAGCAAACGGCATTTACCTGACGTTGGACCAAGCGGTGAGCCAATTTTCCAAACGTCCCGAATAGTGTTTGAAACTTGTCAATTTTTTGCTCTAAATTTCATTACATGGTATAATTGCGGATGGCCGTATAGGCAGAATGGATACCAAAAAGATTGGGAGCTGTTTCAACATGGCAAGAAAATATGAAGTGGGGGAAGAACTTTCTGGCAAAGTGACGGGAATTCAACCGTATGGTGCATTTGTCGCGCTGGACGAGGATACGCAAGGTCTCGTTCATATTTCGGAAATCACATACGGGTTCGTTCGTGATATAAACGATTACCTCGCCATTGGACAAGAAGTGAACGTAAAAGTATTGGAAGTGGATGAAGAGGCAGGGAAAATCAGCCTATCCATCCGTGCCTTGCAGGAAACGACAGATGCCGCTAAGAAGAACAAGACGGCGAAAAATCGTAAATCATTGCAAGATCGAGTGAAAGAGCATGATGCGGACGGTTTTAATTCACTTAAAGACAAGTTGAAGGATTGGATCGAACGATCAGGTTATCAATGAAAAAATGAAGGGAATGGCTGAGTTGCCGCTCCCTTCATTTTTTTATTTTCCTTAATCGATATTGAAGATTCTGGCGGCTCATTCCTAGCGCATTGGCCGTTTTAGTGATGTTGTCATCATGCAGTTTCATCGCTTTCAGCAAATAATATTCCTCTGCCTCGCGCAAAAATTGATCGAGGGGCATTAAATCTTTATTTGGTTGTACAATAAAGTCGACAGCTTGAACAGGCTTGTTCATCATGTCGTCCGTTTTGATCCTGAAATGGAGAGGCAGCATTTCGTATGTGATGACGGTGTCCATTGTAGCCAAGGAAGAGATTTCATCCAGCAAAAACTCCAGCTCCCGTAAATTGCCCGGCCAGTCATAAAGAAGAAACAGCTGTTCCACTTCTTCGGATACCCCTTCAAGTGAATAGCCGAAACGTTCCTTGCGCTTCGTCAGGTACGATTCGATAAAAGGCATAATGTCTTCTTTCCGTTTCCTGACAGGCGGAATCCGGATAGTGAAGGATGCGAAGAAGTAATAAAGATCCTTCAACAAGGTGCCGCGTGAAATCAATTCTACCGGGTCTTCCCCGATGCTCGCAATGAACTGCCGTCCGTCCTTCTCCGCATCGTTTAAAATGGAAAGAAGCTTCTGCTGCAGTCCCATAGACAGGAGGTCGATCCGTTCGCAAAACAAGGTAAACTGGTCTGCTTCATCAAATTCGTGTGCAAGTTTTTCGATCATTTTTGAATCGGCGCTATGGCAAAAAAGAGTGTAGAAGGGAATATCTGATGACGATGATTCATTATGAATGCTTTCTGCCAATAAATCCTTTCCTGTTCCCGTTTCGCCGATGAGGAGAATCGGCAGCTTTGCCCTGCACGCTTTTCTTGCGGTCGTAATGACAGCTTTCATCGCATCCGAATTGGCTACTATTTGATTGAACGTGACAGGTGTACTGTTCTTCCGGAGCGGGTGGAAAATAAATTTCTCCAGGGCCGTTACATCTCTGGCGATTTCAACTGCCCCGATTAAAGTTCCCTCCGAGAAAATAGGAAAGGTATCGTTGATGGTCGTGATTTCATTTCCATTTCGGTTCCAATAGGTCTGTTTGACATTCAGTTGTTCTTTTCCACTTTGAAGCACTTTAAGCAGCGTACTTTCTTCCTGCTCAAAACTGAAGAGCTCCAGTATGGATCGGTCTCCTACATCATCTAGGTCGAGCCCTTCAATCTCTTTCATCTTGTCATTATAAATGATCGTCCTGCCGGTTTGGTCGATGGCATGGATGCCGACACCCGCATGATTGACCGCAAATTGATAAAATGGAAAGTAAGGATTGTCGTATTGAACCAACTTTAACACCATCCAGTGAAAATTTTTCAACAAATTTAAGAGAAAAGACTTGAAATATGCAATAATCTCTTGCATTATTATAGTTGTAATCAAAGAATAAATGCAAATAATTTTTGCGTTTGGATAATTGAAGGAGGAGTATCATGATTCCGTACAAACACGAACCATTTACAGACTTTTCTCTAGAGGAAAATAAAAAAGCTTTCCAAGAGGCATTAAAATTGGTGGAAGGCTACCTTGGCCAAGATTATCCTTTGATCATTGGCGGAGAGCGGATTATGACTGAAGACAAACTTGTCTCTACGAATCCAGCTAATAAAGAAGAAGTGGTCGGCCGCGTTTCCAAAGCGAGCAGAGACCTTGCTGAAAAAGCGATGAAAACAGCAGATGAAACTTTCAATACATGGAGAAAAGTAAAGCCTGAATTCCGTGCAGACGTTCTATTCAAAGCAGCAGCGATTATTCGCCGCCGCAAGCATGAATTCTCTGCTTTGCTAACAAAAGAAGCAGGTAAGCCTTGGAACGAAGCGGATGCTGATACAGCAGAAGCAATCGATTTCTTAGAGTATTATGGCCGTCAAATGCTTACATTAAAAGATGGCATGCCTGTTGAAAGCCGTCCTGGCGAATTCAACCGTTTCGATTACATCCCTCTAGGTGTAGGTGTCGTCATCTCTCCTTGGAACTTTGCACTTGCAATCATGGCAGGTACGACAGTTGCAGCCCTAGTTACTGGGAATACTGTATTATTGAAACCAGCTTCTACGACTCCTGTTGTTGCATATAAATTTATCGAAGTACTAGAAGAAGCAGGTATGCCTGCAGGTGTAGTTAACTACATCCCAGGCTCCGGCGCTGAAGTGGGCGACTACCTTGTGGATCACCCAAGAACTCGTTTCATCTCTTTCACTGGTTCACGTGAAGTTGGTACACGCATCTACGAACGTGCTGGCAAAGTGAACGAAGGCCAAATTTGGTTGAAACGCGTTATCGCTGAAATGGGCGGTAAAGATACAATTGTCGTGGATAGCGAAGCAGACCTTGAATTGGCTGCACAATCTATCGTTAAATCGGCATTCGGCTTCAGTGGTCAAAAATGTTCAGCATGTTCACGTGCTGTCATCCTTGAAGATGTTTATGATCAAGTCGTTTCCCGCGTTGAGGAATTGACAAAAGCATTGACATACGGCGATCCGACTGACCAATCTAACTTTGCTGGCCCAGTTATCGATCAAGGTTCATTTGATAAAATTATGAGCTATATCGAAATCGGTAAAGAAGAAGGACGTCTCGTTGCAGGTGGAGAAGGAGACAGCTCAAAAGGTTACTTCATCGCACCAACTGTATTTGCTGACGTCGCTCCTGATGCGCGCGTTATGCAAGAAGAAATCTTCGGACCAGTTGTCGCTATTACAAAAGCGAAAAGCTTTGATGAAGCGATTGAAATTGCAAACAACACTGATTATGGTTTGACTGGCGCGGTCATTTCGAACAACCGTCACCACATCGAACAGGCTCGTGAAGATTTCCACGTTGGAAACTTGTACTTCAACCGCGGCTGCACAGGCGCGATTGTAGGTTACCAGCCATTTGGCGGTTTCAATATGTCCGGTACAGACTCCAAAGCAGGCGGACCAGATTACTTGCAACTTCACATGCAAGGCAAGACAACATCTGAAACACTGTAAGTTTTAATTGCGACAACCATGGAGCAGGCAGCATTTGCCTGACCTGCTCCATACATAATTGAAGGAGGGTTTCATATGACAGTATCAGAAAAAGTGATTTCACAAACCGAAAAGTACGGAGCGAACAACTATCATCCACTACCAATCGTAATCTCTGAGGCGGAAGGTGTTTGGGTTAAGGATCCGGAAGGTAATAAGTATATGGATATGCTTTCTGCATATTCTGCTGTGAACCAAGGTCATAGACACCCGAAGATCATTCAGGCGCTTAAAGATCAAGCGGATCGCGTAACATTAACTTCCCGTGCTTTCCATAGCGATCAACTTGGCCCGTGGTATGAGATGGTTAGCCAGATTTCCGGCAAGGACATGGTTCTTCCGATGAACACAGGTGCGGAAGCTGTTGAAACTGCTATCAAAGCTGCTCGCCGTTGGTCCTATGATGTGAAAGGCATTGAAGAGGATAAAGCTGAAATCATTGGTTGTGAAGGCAACTTCCATGGTCGTACGATGACTGCTGTTTCCTTATCGTCCGATCCGGAATACAAGCGTGGATTTGGTCCAATGCTTCCAGGCATCAAACTTGTCCCTTATGGCGATATTGAAGCGTTGGAAAAAGCGATTACGCCAAACACAGCTGCATTCATCATCGAGCCAATTCAAGGTGAAGCAGGCATTATCATTCCACCTGCAGGCTATATGAAAGCTGCTTACGAACTATGCAAAAAGAACAATGTACTATTCATCGCAGACGAAATTCAAGCAGGTCTTTGCCGTACAGGTAAAATGTTTGCTACTGAATGGGAAGGCTTTGAGCCGGATATGTATATCCTAGGTAAAGCATTAGGCGGCGGTGTGTTCCCAATTTCTTGCGTCGTTGCTAACAAAGACATCCTAGGCGTTTTCAACCCGGGATCACACGGTTCTACATTTGGTGGAAATCCGATGGCATGTGCAGTATCCATCGCTTCCCTTGAAGTTCTACAAGACGAGAAGCTTGCGGATAAGTCATTGGAACTTGGTAACTACTTCATCGAGCAATTGAAGAAAATCCAACATCCTTCTATTAAAGAAGTGCGTGGCCGTGGACTCTTTATCGGTGTCGAATTGACTGAAGAAGCTCGTCCTTACTGTGAAAAGTTGAAAGAACTTGGCTTACTTTGCAAAGAAACACATGACACGGTTATCCGTTTCGCTCCTCCGTTAATTATCTCGAAAGAGGAATTGGATTGGGCGATCGAAAGAATCAATAAAGTTTTTGAAGGTTAATCATTATTTTCTACAAAAGGCATTTAGACTATGGTACAATATGGGCGTTGTAAAACAATTATGAATCAAAGAGGCGAACTTTTACATGACTGAAAACCTGAATCTGTTCACGTCTACACAAGTTGTCATCAAAGAAGCACTTGACAAACTAGGCTACGATGAAGGAATGTACGAACTACTAAAAGAACCAATCCGTATGACAGAGGTCCGGATTCCAGTGAAAATGGATGATGGAAAAGTTAAAGTATTTACAGGATACCGTGGCCAACACAATGATGCAGTTGGACCAACAAAAGGGGGAGTTCGTTTCCACCCAGAGGTCACTGCGGACGAAGTGCGTGCGTTATCTATGTGGATGACATTAAAAGCGGGTATTGTTGACCTTCCATATGGTGGAGGGAAAGGCGGTATCATCTGTGATCCACGGGAAATGTCAATGGGTGAGCTTGAGCGTTTAAGCCGCGGTTATGTACGTGCGCTTAGCCAAGTGATGGGTCCTACGAAGGATATTCCTGCTCCGGACGTTTTCACTAATGCTCAAATCATGGCGTGGATGATGGATGAATACAGCCGCATCGACGAATTCAACTCACCAGGATTCATTACAGGAAAACCGATCGTCCTCGGCGGTTCTCAAGGCCGTGACCGTGCGACTGCAGAAGGCGTAACTATCATTATCAATGAAGCGGCAAAACGCCGTGGAATCGATATGAAAGGTGCACGTGTCGTTATCCAAGGATTTGGTAACGCAGGAAGCTTCCTATCGAAGTTCCTCCACGATGCAGGCGCAAAAGTAATCGGTATTTCCGATGCATATGGTGCTTTGCATGATCCAAACGGATTGGACATCGACTATCTGCTAGATCGTCGTGACAGCTTTGGAACAGTAACTACTTTGTTCGACAATACGATCTCCAACCAAGAACTTTTGGAATTGGATTGCGATATCTTAGTTCCGGCTGCTATCGAAAACCAGATCACTGAAAAGAACGCTCATAATATTAAAGCGATGATTGTTGTTGAAGCCGCAAATGGACCGACAACATCTGAGGCGACTAAAATTCTTACTGAACGCGGCATTCTTCTTGTGCCTGATGTGCTTGCAAGTGCAGGCGGCGTAACAGTATCGTACTTCGAATGGGTTCAAAATAACATGGGTTATTACTGGACAGAAGAAGAAGTTCGCGACAGAATGACTGAAAAAATGGTTACTGCATTTGAAAACGTCTATAACGTTTCCACAACTCGTAATATTGACATGCGCTTAGCGGCGTACATGATCGGTATTCGTAAAACTGCTGAAGCATCACGCTTCCGTGGCTGGGCGTAATATGCGACAATCAAGACATCCTCTTTGACAGAGGGTGTCTTTTTTGCCTTAAATTGATATATATATGATGGGAGAGGATTACATGAATGGATTCGTTTTTCACAATCCGGTGAAACTCATTTTCGGGAAAAATAAAATCGCTTCCCTAGCGGAAGAAATTAAGCCTTATGGGAATAAGGTGCTTGTCGTATATGGCGGCGGAAGCATTAAGCGTAATGGTCTCTATGAGGAAGTAATGGAGATATTAAATGCAAACGGCATGGAAGTGCATGAGCTGGCAGGGGTAGAACCAAATCCACGAGTGACGACTGCAGCACGCGGTGCCGAACTGTGTAAAACACATCAAATTGATTTTATTTTGGCGGTAGGTGGCGGTTCTGTCATCGACTGCACGAAATTGATTGCAACAGCGGCAAAATATGATGGGGACCCATGGGACTTCGTCGTAAAAAAGGCGAAACCTGCAGATGCATTGCCTTTCGGAACTATCTTAACTATCGCTGCGACAGGCTCGGAGATGAATGCAGGCTCAGTGATCACGAACGAAGAGACGGAAGAGAAATATGGGTGGGGAAGTCCATTCAGTTTTCCAAAGTTCTCAATTCTAGATCCGACGTATACTTTATCTTTGCCGCAGGACCAAACGGTTTACGGCATCGTAGATATGATGTCTCATATCTTTGAGCAATACTTCCATGATGAAATAAACACGCCACTCCAAGATGAGCTATGTGAGGGTGCCTTGCGTGCCATTATGGAGAGTGGCAAGAAGCTTGTCGAAGACTTGCAAAACTATGAGCTTCGGGAAACGATTCTTCTTTCTGGAACATGGGGGCTGAACGGTTTTCTTGGTATGGGCAATAACGGAGGGGACTGGGGAACGCATACAATTGAACATGCTGTTTCTGCGGTATATGATATTCCGCATGCGGGAGGTCTCGCCATTTTATTCCCGCACTGGATGGAGCAATCTGTCCATTTGAATCCAGGCCGATTTGCGAGATTGGCTGTCAATGTATTCGGTGTCAAC
>NZ_BQYK01000007.1:0-3263 GCF_023168145.1 Sporosarcina sp. NCCP-2222 | reverse complement strand
CTTCTCGTTTGCATGACTATGGAATTGATGACTCCAAAATTGAAGTCATGGCCGAAAAGGCGATGGCAGGAGGGCCGGTTGGCAATTTTGCTAAATTGAATAAGGAGCAAGTAGCTTCTATTCTGACAGCCTCTCTTTAAAAGTTCGGATATATAGGATTGACCTCCGAACAGAATAAAATGGCGGGGAAGCGTATAGCCGCCCCGCCATTTCCATATTATTTGTTTGGTTTGGGCAGTTTTGTACTGATGTCATGGATTTTCTCCGGCTGATTGATACCTTTCCACGTTTTAACCCCATCATCTTCATCGAATGAAATAACTGCTTCCCGTACGCCTTTTTGCTTCAAGATGAGAAGCATGAGCCGGTCGCGGATGTCATCGACGTACGCAACTGTTTTCGTAGGATCCACTTCTGCCACGACTTCCACATGTAGAAATTCTCCTTCTTTTATGACTTCTACTTTTTGTATATCCTTAATATCTGGATCTTCAGCTACGAGAAAAGCAATGTGATTTAACATTTCTTCATCGGTTTCCCCGATAGCGCCTCTTGCATTTTCTAAAAAGATCTTCCCGACAACATAGAACATCATTAAGCCGATAATCATCGAGGCGATTCCCTCTGCTGCAAGGAAACCTGTAAAGTGAGCGAGGAGAACCGCAGCGAATGCAAGGATTCCTCCAATTGTGGCAACGAGATCTTCCATAAAGACCAATTTAGTTGCAGGTTTTGCACGCTTTAAATTCGAGAAACTAGATGCAAAGGCAGCCAATCCTTTCTTGTTACTGCCTAAATCGTGCATAATTTCTTTCGATGCCTTCAATAATACTGCGAATTCAAGCAATGTTGCCAAGCCGAGTACGGAAAGGTTGATCCACAAACCAGTCGTTTCTGTTGGGTTTAACACATGATGCCATCCTTCTTTAATTGCTTCATAGGACATGATGGCAACTACCATGACTGCACCGAGACAGACTAAATTGACTACACGGCCGAAGCCGTTTGGAAATTTGGGGGTTGGCGCCTTTTTAGATAACGCGGACCCGATAAATACGAAAAACTGATTCGCGGCATCGCCGAGTGAGTGCATGGTTTCTGCGAACATTGCGACATTTCCTGTGAGGAGGAAAGCAGCTCCTTTAATGATAGCGATGATCGCATTGACAATAGCAGCTAGCAAGGAGGATTTATTCCCCTGTTTCAATAGATGAAGTAAATCGTTCACGTGAATGCCTCCAATTATGGGAAAATTTCTAGTTCGACTGATTCGATGTACGTTAGTTCAGTGAGTTCAAGATATAGTTCTGCAGTTTCTTTCTTTGTGAGCGCGGCTAAGCGAAAGTCTAATTCATGAGCTTCCTTTTTTTCATCGTTCATAATTTTTTTGATGCGAAGATTTTCGATCATCATGTTTTCGTTATTAAGGAATTTAATCAGGTCATTAATTTTAGACTTATCCGAAACAATGACAATAAATGCTGCCTCTTTGGAACGAATGCGTTTCGGACCGTATTTATCCAGAGCGGGAGCGACAATTTCAATAACGAACAAAACACAAACGACGGCAAAAGCAGCTTCGATATAAAAGCCAGCGCCGACTGCGATTCCGATACTGGCTGCACCCCATATCATGGCTGCGGTCGTCAACCCAGTAATATTATCATTATCCCGGCGTAAAATTGCTCCTGCGCCTAAGAATCCGATGCCGCTGACAATTTGTGCAGCGAGTCGGAGCGGGTCCATTTGAACATTGATATCTTCGCGTGGGGGCACTAAATACGCCGCTTCCATTGATACGATAGTTAAGAGACAGCTGAAAGTGGATATGACTGCGCTCGTTTTCAATCCAATCGGCTTTTTCTTTATTTCCCTCTCCACACCGATCACTAAACTTAATCCCAAGGCAACGACGAGCTTAATTAACACCTCGGGGTACATGGAGCTGTTTGCAATCCATTCCATAAGGATCCCCCTAAAAAGAAAATTGAACTGTAATAAATAAAATTCGCATGATATAATTCTCTTTGTTTCTATTGCCTGAATGACTGGCTTTCTAACATACACAAATAATGAAAGGGACGTGAACTTCTTGGATCAACCTAAAATACACCCATACATCCCGATTATTATCGGAGTTATCTCCGTAGCACTTTCAGCGATCTTTGTTAAACTATCGACAGCCGAATCCGGAGTAATTGCGTTTTATCGGATGTTTTTCTCTGTTATTCTTATGTTGCCGATTTTTCTATTGAAGTATCGAAAAGAATTATTCCGCTTAAGCCGGAAGGATTGGACCTTTTCCGCGATAGCGGGTATTTTTTTGGCCTTCCACTTCATCCTGTGGTTCGAATCGCTTAACTACACATCGGTTGCAAGTTCTACCGTCTTGGTTACACTACAACCGATATTCGCTTTAGCGGGAACGTATTTCTTCTTTAAAGAGAGATTATCACCAAAAACAATTATCTCTGCGGGTATTGCAATTACGGGGAGTATCATCATTAGCTGGAGCGATTTCAAAGTGAGCGGCACAGCGTTTTATGGTGACATGCTTGCGTTGGCTGGATGCGCCTTAGTGACATGCTACCTTTTATTTGGGCAAGAAGTACGGAAGAGATTGTCTCTTATTACTTATACGTTTGTCTTGTATTCAATCAGTACTATTACATTGTTTTTTTATGTCTTAATCAAAGGAGAGTCATTTGGACCGTATGATGCTTCGAATTGGTTTTGGTTTTTCTTATTGGCTCTTATTCCGAACTTATTCGGACATTCGCTTTTTAATTGGGCAGTGAAATGGGTAAGCACGAATGTCATTTCAATTGCTATATTATTTGAACCTGTAGGGGCAGCCATTCTTGCTTACTATATCTTTAATGAGACCTTAAGTATCAGCCAAATTGCAGGTGGAATCGTTGTAATATCAGGGATTCTTCTCTTTATAATCGACGGCAATAAAATTAGGCGAATATTTTTTTCGAAAAAAGCTTGATTTCCTAACTGACTATGTTGTATATTAGTACATGTCCTCTTGAGAGAGAGGGCATGACAAAAAAACAACTGAAAAAAGTTGTTGACTTAAAGAAAACAACGTGTTATATTAGTAAAGTCGCTGAAAACAAACAGCGCAATGAACCTTGAAAACTGAACAGCAAAACGTCAACAATAAAGTCGGAACCCGGCCCTGTCGGGAAGAAGACAAACATGAATCTTCGGATTCGAAATTGACATCTTAAATGATGCCAGCAAGAAACTCGAGC
>NZ_BQYK01000006.1:237506-252329 GCF_023168145.1 Sporosarcina sp. NCCP-2222 | reverse complement strand
ACCGCCGTATACCGAACGGTACGTACGGTGGTGTGAGAGGTCGGGAGTTAATCACTCCCTCCTACTCGATTTTTGAATCACTTTATGATTTCCATGCCTTCCTTTGATGTCACGTACTGGTGCTCTCTAGCGGCTTCTTCAATTTCGAGATAGGCCCAGTGGGATTCTTGGGTATCTTTAACAGCCTGGGCACGTTTCAACTTCTCATTCGGCGGGAATCACTTTTGCGCACCAAAGTTCGATTTCAATCTTCAACTCTGGTAATCCTAGTTTACTTATATAAGCAATCGTCATTGCCGGGAATTTGTTGTTGAAAAGAGCTTCCCATTCTGAATCAAAGAAGCCCCAATCTATTTCTTCTGTTGACCAAATATTTACTTTAATAATATCAGCCGAATTTAATTCCTCAGATTCTAAGAGATTTTTTATATTTGTGAATGTGTTCACTACCTGCTCATTAAAGTCAGAAGGAACATGGCCGTTCATATCAACACCAATTTGGCCTGATGTAACAAATAACTCAGCATTTTTGGGAACTCTCGTGATATGAGTGTAGTGACCCACTGGTTTCGGCATAGATTCAGGATTTTTCCTTGTAATTTTTTCGTCCATTTTATTACCTCACCTACTATAGTATTTTTCTGCTCGTTTTCTTATCAAATTAGACAGACTCCGCCAATTTTAAATAGCTAAAAGAAAACAGCAGTGGAGTATCCATAGCCCATTGATAGAAACACAAGTATTTTTTTCTTCATTACTAGGACACTCCTCTATTTGTAGTGTGAGATATCAATATGATACATATATTACCTTGAATCCTAATCCCCGTCCAACAAGAGGTGCGAGCGTTGTTTTCACTCTCGGGGTTGGCCATCAACATACTCAAGAAGTCTTACTGAAAAAATGCAGTAGACATCATGCCGTTTGCATAATTTTTTCATATCTATTCGTTACTCTTATAAGGAACATATATAGAGGAAAGGCGGATAATAGATGCGACAAATCATTATGATCGCTGTAAGCACTATCATTCTTATGGTGATTAGCGGCTGCAGTGCGAAGCCGGAGGTTCATGAGACTGGAGAACATCAAAAGGGAAATGAGACTAGGATGGAAGGGCATACGAGCCATGATGATGTTGTTCATTTAAATGACTCGACAGGGGAGCATGAATTGAAGATTCCTCCATTGCTTCAACGTGAGCCGGGGGAGAAAATAACTTATACTGTGCGAGCACAAAAAGGAGAAACGGAACTTTATGATGGGATTCAAACAAAAACATATGGATACAATGGAACGTTTCTAGGACCAATGATTTCAGTGGAGAAAGGCGAAATGATCAGAATTAAGACGATCAATGAATTGGATGAACCGACTACGTTCCATTGGCATGGACTAAAGGTTGCAGGGGATATGGATGGAGGACCTCACGATCCGATTCAGCCTGGTGAGGAAAGGGTTATTAAATTTCAAGTAGCCCAAGAGGCCGCAACGTTATGGTTTCATCCACATCCTGAAGGCAATACCGCTGCACAAGTATATAACGGGCTTGCCGGATTGCTTTATATTCAAGACGAAAAATCGGAACGGCTTGGTTTGCCGAATCGGTATGGAGAAAATGACTTTCCTTTGCTTTTTCAAGATCGGTTGTTTGATGAACAAAAGCAGTTGAATTACGAGGCCGCCAAAAATACTGATGGAACCATTGGTGATACATTGCTTGTGAATGGGACAATTAATCCGAGATTGACTGTTCCGAGCGAGCAAGTTCGTTTTCGTCTGCTGAATGGATCCAATGCGAGAAACTTTACATTCAAGCTAAACACAGGAGATCCGTTTGTCCAAATTGCTACGGACGGGGGCCTTTTAAATGAACCGATTCAAATGAATGAAATCACGCTCACACCATCGGAACGTGCCGAGATTGTCATTGATTTTTCAAGTCTGAATAGGACGGATGAGTTGGCTTTAGTAAATGAGGACGGATCGATTCTATTACCGCTTGATGTTTCGGATCAGCAGGCGGAAAAGAGTACTTTGCCGAGTGAAATGAATGATTTTATTCTAACAGAGGAAGAAAAGAACTTACCGGTTACTAAAAAAGTGGAGCTATTCGGCATGATGGAGCATGTGACAATTAACGGCAAGAAGTTTGATCCAAATCGAATTGACTTTACACAAAAGCAAGGGGTCACGGAAGTGTGGGAGATTTACAATAAGCCGGACATGATGGGAGGAATGATTCATCCTTTCCATATCCACGGGACACAATTCAAGGTTATTTCTCGGGACGGAAAAGAGCCTTCGGAAAATGAACGGGGCTGGAAGGATAGTATTTCCGTCAAACCGGACGAGCGTGTGAAAATTGCAGTTCATTTTAAAGATAAAGGTATTTATATGTTTCATTGCCACATCCTTGAGCATGAGGACAATGGAATGATGGGGCAGATAAAGGTGGAATAAACCGAAACAGCCAGTGCATGCTATTCTGCACTGGCTGTCTTTGCTTGTCACACAGTAACCAAATGGATTTCTTGTTTCATTCGATCCACACCGACACGATTCACAAACTTAAAGAAAGATTCTCGTTTTTTCCCGTTTGCGGCATAGAAGTCGATTATCTGATCAACAGCCTCGTACAGTTCCTCTGGCTGTGCTTGTTCGAGGAGGAGAGTACCCGTTTTAGCATAAGCGCCTTTTGGATTCCCGCCAATATAGAGATCATAGCCATTTTTTGATTTGATAACGCCAATGTCGTTGACCAGGGGTTCGCCGCATCCGATAGGGCAACCCGTATACGCAGGACGAAGAGTAAATGGAACAGGACGTCCCGCGATCCGCTTGTTCAGCTCGATTGCAACAGGCATTCCTTCTTCTTCTGCTCCTTTACAGAAGTTGCAATGACGCAAGCTTTTGACATAATTTCCGACCGGATAACAGGCAAGTCCAACGTCGCTAAACTTCTTTTTAATTAACTCAACTTCGCTTTCTATCACTTCGATATATAGTTGCTGGAATGTCGTGACTTCCAGTTCCTGATCACCCAAATGCTCAGCAAGTGCCATCAATTGGCGAGCGTTTAATTTAGCGCCAAATGAAATTCCGCCGTTGACAGCAAGCTTCACCTTTTTTTCCGTTTGCATGGTTAGACACGCCTTTCTAGAGAGATAGATCTACTGCTATATTATAATACCCTTTAAGGGTATGTAAATAGATGAACTGTAAAAGGCATTGATTATTAGGTTGAAGTTATTGTTTTTATAATAAGGGTAAGAAAATATAGGGGGGTAATATATTTTGGTTTGACAATTAATAAGGTTAATTATAATATATGAACATATGCTCATATATGAATTTGTTAATTCCATGATTGGAGGGAAATACATATGAACGAAGATAAAAATACAGTGAATCAGCATGAAGAGGAGCAACTATTGGACGAGGAAACGCTATTCGTCGTCTCCCAAACTTTCAAGGCGCTAAGTGATCCAACCAGAATACGGATATTAAATTTGCTGTGCAAGCAAGAGTGTTCGGTAAATAACATTGCAGAAACGCTAAATTTAAGCCAGTCATCCGTCTCTCACCAACTGCGCTTTTTGAAGAATCTACGATTGGTCAAGTTTAGAAGGGAAGGGACGACACTTTACTATTCAGAAGACGATCATCATGTCATGAATTTATTGAAACAGGCCATTGACCACGCGGCACACAATTAAGATGAAGGAGGTATTTTTATGGGGCATGATCACGCGCACGATCACACGCACGGTGCTAACAAAAAAGTATTGCTCATTTCCTTTGTAATTATTACTACTTATATGGTTGTCGAAGCAGTGGGGGGATTTCTAACAAACAGCCTTGCACTCTTGGCAGACGCCGGACATATGCTGAGCGATTCAATTTCACTCGCTATTGCGTTGCTTGCTTTTAAACTCGGGGAAAAGGTGGCGAGCCGCAGCAAGACATTTGGCTATAAGCGGTTTGAAATTTTAGCCGCAGTTCTAAATGGTGTAACGTTAATTGTTATCGCCATCTTCATTTTTTATGAAGCTATCAAACGTTTTGCAAACCCACCTGAAGTGGCAACGACCGGAATGTTGATTATCAGCAGTATCGGACTCGCCATTAATGTTTTGGTTGCGTGGATCATGATGCGAGGAGCAGATGTAGAAGAGAACCTGAATATGAAGGGTGCTTATCTTCATGTCATCAGTGATATGCTCGGGTCCATCGGGGCCATTGCAGCTGCGCTCCTTATGATGTTCTTCGGCTGGGGGTGGGCTGACCCACTCGCAAGTGTCATTGTCGCAATTCTTGTGTTACGCAGCGGCTATTTCGTTTCCAAGTCAGCACTTCATGTTCTCATGGAAGGGGTGCCCCAAAACGTAGATATGGATGGCATCATTCAGACCATTCGTAATGCCAAAGGTGTGCAAAGTGTACATGATCTTCACGTTTGGTCCATTACGAGCGGATTAAACGCACTGTCTTGCCATGCTGTTGTTGACGATCAAATGACAATTGCCGAAAGTGAACAGGTGATTAGAAGAATTGAACATGACCTTTCACATCAAAATATCCATCATGTAACAATCCAGTTGGAAACGGCCGCCCATCAGCATGATGATTCGATTTTATGCCAAGTAAAACCCGAGCCGGCAGAAGATCATCATCATCATTAAGGATAAAATAGCAGTTGTTTAGAAGGCGCTTGAATGAAAACACTCAACTTCGTTTTAGGCAAAAACTTTCTATTAATGGTTGGAAAATGGCCGTCTTTACTCTGAAAATCAAGGTCATCCATGAGCTTACATGTACCCCTGATAGGTTATCTATAATTTGAAAACACCTCCGACACAGTGGATGTATTTGTTTCTGCATGCATTGTGCGGAGGTGTTTTATTATCAATGTATCCAAATCAGATCTTTAGCAGTCTTGCATTAATGGCTACAATCACAGTACTAAGAGACATGAGGATAGCGCCCAATGCAGGACTCAAAACTATACCGTAATTGTAAAGTACTCCTGCCGCCAAAGGAATTGCAAGAATATTATAGCCGGCTGCCCACCAGAGGTTTTGGATCATTTTGCGGTATGTCGCTCTGGAAAGTTTAATGCTATTTACCACATCGAGCGGGTTGCTTTTAACTAAAACGATGTCTGCCGTTTCGATGGCTACGTCGGTGCCTGCCCCGACAGCGATGCCAAGGTCGGCTTTGGCAAGTGCAGGAGCATCGTTAACACCATCTCCGGTCATAGCAGTTCGTAGCCGTTCAACCTTCTGTATATGCTCAATATTCTCCGATTTTTCATGTGGAAGAACCTCCGCAATAATTTCTTCTATATGAAGTTGCTGCCCGATATAATGGGCTGCCTTCGAATTATCTCCTGTTAGCATAATTGATTTGATATCCATTTCTTTTAACTGCTGGATTGCATCCACTGCCGTTTCCCGGACTATATCCGATAATGCAATCATCCCGGCTACCGTTTCATCAATTAATGTAAATACAACTGTTTTTCCTTCACTGGACCATTTATCAAAGAGCCCTTCATCAAAGGAGAGATTTTGCTCTCTAACAAAACCGGGGCTGACGACGGCTACTTGCATATCATTAACTATTCCTACAAGTCCTTTTCCAGTCAACGATTTGAAATTCTCAACTTTTCTAAGAGGCAATTCTAATTCCTCTGCTTTTTTTATAATGCCTTTGGCAAGCGGGTGTTGTGATTGCGCTTCAACCGCAGCTGCATACGAAATCACCTCTTTTTCATTATAGTGTTCAAATGGGTAGATATTTGTTACGCCAAATTCCCCTTTCGTGAGGGTACCGGTTTTATCGAAAACAATCGCTTCTATGTTACGGGCACCTTCAAAAGCTGCTCGGTTTCGGATGAGTAGTCCATTTTTTGCTGCAATGGAAGTTGAAACGGCGACCACTAATGGAGCTGCCAATCCTAAGGCGTGTGGACATGCAATAATGAGGACTGTTACCATTCGCTCAATTGCGTAGGAAACTGGAAAACCGAGAATCAGCCAGATTGAAAGGGTGAGCACACCTGCCGCCAATGCACCATAAAACAACCATTTGGCAGCTCGATTGGCGAGGTCTTGAGCCCTTGATTTTGATTCTTGGGCTTCTTTGACCAGTTTGACCACTTGAGAAAGATAGGTTTCACTGCCTGTCTTTTTTACTGAAAGGATCAGGGAGCCTTCCCCGTTAATGGAACCCCCGATAGCCTCCGCACCTTTTTCTTTTTCGATAGGCAGCGATTCTCCAGTCAACATTGATTCGTCAATGGTTGATGTACCTTCTATGATTATTCCGTCTACCGGCACCTTTTCGCCAGGCTTTACGAGGACCCGATCTTCTTGTTTCAACTCGGTTACATCTACTTCTGTAATGTTTCCATCCTGATTGATAAGATGCGCTTCGGAAGGCATTAGTTTGGCCAATTCTTCCAAGGCCTTTGAAGCCCCCATAACTGACCGCATTTCAATCCAATGGCCTAGTAGCATAATATCAACGAGGGTTGCGAGTTCCCAAAAGAAATCGTTTTCTGCCAAGCCGAAAACAGAGGCGGTGCTATATCCATATGCGACAACGATGGCCAGCGAAATAAGCGTCATCATCCCGGGATTTTTCTTTTTCAGTTCATCTTTTGCTCCTGCTAGAAACGGCCAGCCTCCATAAAAGAATACAAATGTGGAGAGGGCAAACAAAATATACATGTCTCCGTTAAATCTCCAGTCAACGCTTAGAAACATTTGAATCATAGGTGACAGAAGTAGGATAGGAATCGTGACTAGCAGTGAGATGTAAAAGCGTTTTTTAAAGTCACCGACCATATGGGCGTGATGGTTTTGGTGATTTACCATCCCGTGTTGGTGGTGATGTTCGTGGTGATTCGAATGTTCTTCTTTTAAAGTCTCTTCTTGTTCTTGGTGGTGAGAATGGTTTGTCATTCTACTCTCTCCTTTCTAAAATATCCGCTGGATTCGGTGTTGGCAGTTCGGTAAATTAGAAAAAATACTTGCATACCCTCATGAGGTATAATACCCTATTACCGTATATGAAAACATGTTTATCATTAGAGTAGAGAAGTTGAGCGAAGAATAGTAGGATACCCCGCGTATGTATCAAGATAGGACATCAAAATTACAGCTATTAAGGAGGTATAGACTTATGGGAAATGCACGTTTTGAACTGTATACACGACCGACTTGCTCGGATTGCCAAGATGCTAAAGCATTCCTCGCTAAGAATAATATTTCATATATACACTATGATCTTTCGAAAGAACCAGAACGGGAGAAGGAGCTCATTCAATTAAATGGTTCTCGAATTGTCCCAGCATTTATATTTACGAAAAAATCGCTGTTTGGCTTCAATAGGAAGCCGGATGTTCTTATTGGCTTTGAGCGAAATCATGAAGAAATAAAAAAGCGTTTGGGAATATAAAGGGATGAAAGCGCCGTTTATTGGAACCATATGATTGCTCTTGCGGACTCCAAGTGGTAGATTAGGGGTACAGGGTATCATAATAACTCTGAGGAGTGAACATATGACAGAATCGACTAAGAAGACGGTCCAGCCCAATAAGCAACAGTTGCTGAACCGGTTGAAACGTATAGAAGGACAAGTACGCGGGGTTCATCAAATGATAGAAAACGATCGGTATTGTGTTGATATATTACATCAGATCAGCGCAATTCAATCAGCTATGAACAAAGTTTCTTTGGCACTGTTAGAAGACCATACACATCATTGTGTCGTCAATGCCATTAAAGGGCAGGACGGTGAGGCTGCAATAGAAGAGCTGATGAATGTCATGAGAACTATGACGAAATAAAGATTTGATTTCTTGCTTGATATACCAGTATGGGGTATGTTATATTTAGTTTGTTAATTGAAACAGGAGGGGAATCATCATGAAGGAAGTTTTAAAAGTAGAAGGCATGTCTTGTGGACATTGTGTAAATGCAATCGAATCGAGTGTTGGCGAATTGGAAGGTGTATCTGCAGTTAAAGTAGATCTAGCCAATCATAAAGTGACGGTTGAATTCGATAAAGAAGATACATTAACTAAGATTAAAGAAACAATTGAAGATCAAGGGTATGACCTTGCATAACTTGTTGTCGATGCCGCTTACACCATATGGGGGTATAGGGCGGTGGAAGAAGTGATTATACGTCAGTCGTATGATCCTTCTTTTTTATAAGAATAATACCCCCTTACCGTATTGGAGGAATGAAAATGGCTACAACGGAAAAAACCTTGAAGATCAATGGCATGACCTGTGCGGCTTGTGCCAACCGGATCGAAAAGGGACTATCCAAAATGGAAGGTGTCGAAAAGGCCAATGTCAACTTTGCTTTGGAAAGTTCCACTGTCGTCTACGACCCTAATAAGACGAATGTTCATGATTTAACAGCGAAAATAGAGAAGCTAGGGTATGGCGTCATTCAAGATAAAGTTGAATTTGATGTCTCAGGCATGACTTGTGCTGCCTGTGCAGCACGGATTGAGAAGCGAGTTAACAAAATGGAGGGAGTTTCAAATGCTGCGGTCAATTTTGCGCTGGAAACCCTGACTGTCGATTACGATGGGGGCCAAACGTCTCCTGCCGAAATGGTCAGCACTGTGAAAAAGATGGGATACGAACTAATTCCGAAATCAGACAAAAAAGACACAGTAGATCATAAAGAACAGGAGATCCAGCGGCAAACTAGGAAATTCATTTTCTCAGCCATTTTGACGCTGCCTTTGTTATGGACGATGGTCGCTCATTTCAACTTTCTGTCCTTTTTATACTTGCCGCATTTTTTAATGAACCCATGGGTGCAATTGGCACTCGCGACTCCTGTTCAATTCATTATCGGAGCGCAGTTTTATAAAGGCGCCTTTACGGCTTTGCGAAATAAAAGCGCCAATATGGATGTCTTAGTAGCACTCGGAACAAGCGCAGCCTATTTTTACAGTCTTTATTTGGCGTATGAGTGGGTGGAGGCCGGCAAAGTCGGAGAACCGGAACTTTATTTCGAAGCATCGGCGGTCATTTTAACATTGGTCCTACTAGGAAAACTATTTGAAGTGCGCGCCAAAGGGAAAACGAGCCAGGCGATTCAAAAGCTGCTCGGATTACAGGCTAAAACAGCTCGTGTCCTTAAGGACGGAGTTGAAATCGAGGTTCCGATAGAGGAAGTCATGGCTGGGAATATCATTCTTGTCAAACCGGGAGAAAAAATTCCGGTGGATGGTGAAATAATTGCAGGTGAGAGTGCCATTGATGAATCGATGATTACAGGGGAAAGCATTCCTGTGGATAAAACTGCGGGGGACCCTGTCATTGGGGCAACCATCAATAAAAATGGTTCTTTGCAAATCAAAGCAACCAAGGTGGGAAAAGATAGTGCGTTATCCCAAATTGTTAAAGTTGTCGAAGAAGCACAAGGTTCAAAAGCAGAAATCCAGCGTTTGGCCGACAAAATATCCGGCATCTTTGTTCCCATCGTTGTCGGAATTGCCATTTTGGCGTTTCTGGATTGGTATTTCCTCGTCACACCAGGAGACTTCAGGGCAGCTTTGATTCCAACCATTTCTATCCTTGTTATCGCATGTCCGTGTGCGCTTGGTCTTGCGACTCCTACATCTATCATGGCGGGTTCTGGAAGAGCTGCTGAAATGGGGATCCTGTTCAAGGGCGGTGAGCACCTTGAAAATACCCGTGCCATTGACACGGTTGTATTGGATAAAACGGGAACTGTGACGAAAGGTGAACCGGCATTGACTGATGTTGTCGTTACGAAACGCTATGATGAACAAGATGTCCTGCAATGGGTCGCTTCAGCAGAGAACCAATCGGAGCACCCGCTGGCTCGAGCGATTGTAACAGGTGTGAAGGAGAAAGGCATTGAATTACTTGTACCTGAGTCCTTCCAAGCGCTTCCGGGCTTTGGAATTGAAGCACAAGTTGCCGGAAAGCGGCTGCTTGTCGGGACACGCAAATTGCTGCGCAGCCGGAATATCGACTTGATGAATATTGAGTCGAAAATGGAGGGCATGGAAAACGAGGGCAAAACGGCCATGCTTATTGCGGTCAATGAACAGCTTGCAGGCATTGTAGCAGTTGCAGATACAGTAAAAGAAACATCTCAAGCTGCCATCAAACGAATGCAGGCTCTCGGATTGGACGTCATTTTATTGACAGGCGACAACAAGCAAACAGCTGAAGCAATCGGGCAGCAAGTCGGATTGAGCCATGTCATTGCAGAAGTGTTGCCTGAAGAAAAAAGTGAGGAAATCAAGAAGCTGCAGGCGCAAGGTAAAAAGGTGGCAATGGTCGGTGATGGAATTAACGATGCGCCAGCACTTGCCATTGCAGATATTGGCATGGCGATTGGAACGGGAACCGATATTGCAATTGAAGCGGCTGACATTACGCTCATGCGCGGTGACTTGAATAGCGTGGCGGATGCCATCATTATGAGCCGCAAAACGATGCGCAACATTAAGCAAAATCTATTCTTCGCTTTCTTTTACAATACGATCGGCATTCCGGTTGCGGCTCTTGGATTACTTGCTCCATGGGTGGCAGGGGCCGCCATGGCATTCAGTTCGGTATCTGTCGTCTTGAATGCTTTGCGTCTTCAACGAGTAAAATTATAAGCAACGAGAAAGCCTCCGCCGATTGAATAAATCGATGGAGGCTTTTTTATTATTTTATTTATCCTTCAGATCTTTCGTCAGCGGAACAAGATTAAAAATTTCATGATTTTCAAACGCATCGACGAGTCTGTCGAGCCATTCAAAGTAATCCCGGATATATTCAAGTCTAGCAGCGTCCTGTTGAGCCAGTTCTTTCACTTCCTCGCTCGTTTCAGGATCCTCAACCAAACTTTCCAACTCGCTCAATGATTTTTTTATCGCAGTGGAGTGCAATGAAATGGATCTACGCCACTTGATGGAGAATAAGTCGATAAAACTTTGATACCAATCGTCCTTCACTTGATATAAATCTTTCCGGACGCCACGCTTCCAGGCGCGCTCCACCAATTTCAAATCAGACAAAGCCCTGACCGATGTGCTCATGCTCGTTTTACTCATGCCGAGCTCTTCTGTCATTTCATCAAGTGTCATCGGTTCATTATGAAAGAACATCGTGCCGAATTGCCGTCCTGCCGATGAAGTCAAACCGTATAAATGTATATTCTGTGCAATGGTCTCAATAATTCGCTCACGTGCTTTGTCGAGTGCTTCTTTGCCTTCCATGTGTGAGTTCCCTCCGCTATTATCATGTCACTTTTCCTAAGCGTATTATATCCACATTGGAATTGCAATGATATACGTTAGTTTTGTACAGTTTTTTCTGTACAAACAATTAATATAGTTAAAACGGTTGAAATTATATTTTCCTACACATATACTAGTAGACATTGAGTTTGTAAGGAGTGTACGTATGGAAGAATTGGAAGTTAAGAAGAAAATAGAAGTGAGGAATGTATCGAAGATTTTCGGCAAGAACAGTAAACGTGCGTCGCAGCTTCTCAACGAAGGGAAATCCAAAGCGGAGATCTTGAAGCAGACGGGAACGACAGTCGGCGTGAAAAATGCATCGTTCGATGTGTACGATGGTGAGATTTTCGTCATTATGGGTTTATCCGGAAGCGGTAAATCGACGCTGGTTCGTATGTTCAATCGACTGATTGAGCCGACAGCTGGAGAAATACGGATCGACGGAGACGATATCGTACGGATGAATAAAGAGCAACTTCGGAATGTCAGACGGAAAAAAATCGGGATGGTTTTCCAGAACTTTGCGCTCTTTCCGCATAAAACAATTTTGGAGAACACGGAATATGGATTGGAGATCCAAGGCACGGCAAAGGCTGAGCGGCAGGAACGTGCAAAAGAATCCTTACGGCTCGTCGGCCTGGCTGGTTATGAAGACCAATATCCGAACCAATTGAGCGGAGGAATGCAGCAGCGCGTCGGCTTGGCAAGGGCGCTGGCGAACGATCCCGATATTCTTCTCATGGATGAGGCGTTCAGCGCACTGGACCCATTAATCCGAAAAGATATGCAGGATGAATTGCTTCAATTGCATCACGACATGGGCAAGACAATTATCTTTATTACACATGATCTGGATGAGGCACTCCGGATCGGGGATCGGATCGCTCTAATGAAAGACGGCGATATCGTTCAAATTGGGACACCGGAAGAAATTTTGATGAGCCCTTCGAATGAATACGTTGAAAAATTCGTCGAGGATGTTGATTTATCCAAAGTATTGACGGCGGGCCATATTATGAAAAAAGCTGACACCGTCCAAGTTGACCGGGGACCGCGGGTTGCCTTGCGCTTAATGAAGCAGCTCCGCATTTCCTCTATTTATGTCGTCGACAAAGGGAACCGCCTGCTCGGGGCTGTTACGGCACAAGACACTGTGGCGGCTTCTGAATCTGGCGCTTCATTGGAAGAGGTGCTGATCAAAGATGTGCCCACAACATCATCAGATACCGTATTGACGGAGCTGTTTGATACGGTATCGACAACGACTATTCCAATGGCGGTAGTGGACGAACGCAATCATTTAGAAGGCATCATTATCCGGGGGGCAATGATTGGCGCGCTAGCTGGGGATGGGCAATTCATTAACGACAGCCGAACGATAGAAGAAGCGAAGCCTGTAGAGTTGGAGGTGGCGAGCAATGAATAAATTATTGCCTAGACTGCCATTTGCCGATTGGATTGATACGGGCATTGATTGGCTGGTTACACAATTCGGATCCGTGTTCGATGGGCTTTCAGGATTTTTAAAAGGAACGGTGGAAGGTGCCGTTGATCTAATGGCGTGGGTGCCATCCATCGTACTTGCCGTGCTCTTTGCGGTTGTCGCTTGGCTGCTGTCCACTCGGCGCATTGCGATTTTCACGCTGATCGGCCTGCTATTCATCGATTATCTTGGCTACTGGCATTCGATGCTTCAGATGCTGGCACTTGTCATCACATCTGTTGTCATCGCGCTCATAATCGGCATCCCGTTAGGCATCTGGGGATCGCAGCAGCCGACGGCTAAGAAAATCATCAGTCCGATTTTAGACCTGATGCAGACGATGCCAGCCTTCGTCTATTTACTACCGGCCATCTTCTTTTTCAATATCGGCGTCGTGCCGGGCGTAGTGGCCTCGGTCATCTTTTCTATGCCACCGACCATTCGGCTGACGATGCTCGGTATTGAGCAGGTGCCAAAGGATTTGATTGAAGCGACGGAAGCATTCGGCTCCACGACATGGCAGCGTCTCCTTAAAGTGCAGATTCCACTGGCAAAGCCGACAATCATGGCGGGAGTCAATCAAAGCATCATGCTTTCGCTTTCCATGGTTGTTATCGCATCGATGGTTGGCGCACCAGGTCTTGGAGAAGAAGTATATCGGGCGGTGACCCAATTAAAAACGGGTGTCGGGTTTGAAACCGGATTATCCATCGTCATCGTAGCCATTATTCTCGACCGGATTACACAACATGCAGGTAAGAAAAAACAAGGGGGAACTTTATCATGAATATTACGAAGAAATTTTTTGGACTAGGAGCGGCAGCAATGCTTGCAATCGGCTTAGCTGCTTGTGGCAATGAAGACGACAATGCCGGAAAAAATGAGGGGGCAAGCGGAAGTTCCTCCTCTTCAGTAGGAGAGTCTGTTGATTATAAAATTACTGGAATCGACCCAGGTGCCGGTATCATGGAAGCGACAGATAAAGCAATTGAAGAATACGGTCTCGACAAATGGACAGTTACGACTGGTTCAGGAGCAGCCATGACAGCAGCTTTGAAAAAAGCATATGACAAAGAAGAGCCGATCATTGTAACAGGCTGGACGCCGCATTGGAAATTCGCGAAGTTTGATTTGAAGTATCTTGATGATCCGAAAGGTGTATACGGCGGGGAAGAACAAATCCGTACCATTGCCAGAAAAGGCTTGAAAGATGACCTGCCGGAAGCATATGAAATCCTCTCAAACTTCCATTGGACAGAAGAGGATATGGGCTCGGTCATGGTAGCAATCCAAGAAGGGGCTAAGGAAGAAGACGCAGCCCGTGATTGGGTGGACGCTAATGCCGATAAGATTTCCGAGTGGACAGACGGCGTAGATCCGGTCGATGGCGATAAAATCAATCTTGCCTATGTCGCATGGGACAGCGAAATCGCCAGCCACAATGTTGTGAAGACCGTCTTGGAAGACATGGGCTACAAAGTGACTTTGACACAAGTCGAAGCCGGTCCGTTATGGACTGCGATTGCAGATGGAAGCGCCGACGCATCCTTAGCAGCTTGGCTTCCAGTCACGCATAAAACGTATGCCGACAAATTCGATGGTAAATTTGATGAGCTCGGCGTCAACATGGAAGGCGTCAAAATCGGCCTCGTCGTACCGAAATATATGGATATTGACTCAATCGAAGATTTAAAAGAATAATAGATAGGCTGCAGGTGGAGAGTAACAATTCGTTGCTCTTCACCTGATTTTTGATTTAGGAAGAGTGGACTGCACGTATATTTCTGCGAGAGCTCGTAAGTCGTCGCATACCGCTCGTATATTCCGGTGAGAGCTCGTAAGTCATCGCGTACCGCTCGTTTATTTCTGTGAGAGCTCGTAAGTCATCGCGTACCGCTCGTATATTTCTATAAGAGCTCGAATGTCTTTCCCCACTGCTCAAATATTCAAGTTAAAGTACGTCTCCTCTGTCCAGCTGCCAATATCTGCTCGGCGAAACAAGCCTGTCGCACACAAAGAATCACAAAGGGTTATTGTA
>NZ_BQYK01000006.1:219182-237410 GCF_023168145.1 Sporosarcina sp. NCCP-2222 | reverse complement strand
CGGATGGGACTGCCTATCGGCGTACCGGCAGGTTATCGAGGAGCAGAAGGAAGATTATTTACGCGCCGCCAGAAGCAACTGCTTCATTTGTGGAAGGCCCGTCGCTCGTGTAAATTACGAAAGTGGTAGGACAAGCGACCCGATAAAGTGAATTATCTCTTATGCTTGCACACTTCTTTGCCTTTTCACCTCCTTCCTTTTGGCAAGGAACGTGACTCGGCTCCCTATACAGTTTAGCCTCAGGGGATTTTCCTCTGAGGCTCTTTCTTTTATTCGCTTGAAAAATAAATTATTTTTTTGTCCTGAAGTATTCAGCTACTTGGGTAACTCTCACATTTCCGGTGTCGAGTTCGTGGTAAATGCCGCGGCTGTCTGTGAAGGAAATGAATCGGTTTCGTTCGCTTTGAACCAGTGCGATGGCTTGTTCCATTGTCTCTATATGGATGAAACGTCGGATATAATGATCTTCATCAAAGAAGTAAGTGATTTTGAATTCTCTCACTGTTATTCATCTCCTAAGGTGTGTAAAGGTACGTACATCGTACTGAAATGACAGCCCTTATTGCAAGCGTAATGAATGTTCAAATATCACATGAAATGTCTATCATCCTTGTGATAGAATGTAAGCAATAAAAACTACAGCTAAAGGATGAAAATGATTGAGCATTAAACAACGAAATCATGTAACGGTTCTTGGGAATGGAGAAAAGACGATAGTTTTCGCTCACGGTTTTGGTTGCGACCAAACGGTCTGGAACCGGATTGGGCCCGCGTTTGAAAAAGACTATCGCATCGTATTGTTCGATTATACCGGTTCGGGAAGGAGCGATAAGTCGCTGTATTCCAGTGAGCGGTACAGTTCACTAGACGGCTATGCATTAGACTTGGTCGAGATTGCGGATGAAATGAATCTGTCCGATGTGATTTTCGTGGGACATTCCGTTTCCAGTATGATCGGCGCAATCGCCTCGATTCAGCGACCGCATCTGATGGACCGATTGATTATGATAGGTCCATCGCCACATTATATGAACGATGGTGATTATAAAGGTGGATTTGAACGAGAGGACATCAATGAATTGCTGGATATGATGGAGCTGAATTACAAGGAATGGGCCAAATATTTGGCACCCGTCGTTATGAAAAATGAGGAACGTCCAGAGCTTGCCTCTAACTTTGAAAGGACCTTAAGTGAAAATGATCCGGTCATTGCAAGGCGATTTGCGGAAGTGACATTTACATCAGATTTACGAGACCGCTTGGCACAGGTTTCAGTTCCAACTTTAATTTTGCAGACGCGCGAAGATGCCATTTCGCCGATTGAAGTTGGTGAATATGTGCATGAACATATTAAAGGCAGTGAATTTGTCTTAATGAATGCGAGAGGTCACAATCCGCACATTAGCGATCCGGAAGAAACCATTCAAGTAATTCGGGATTATCTCAATGGAGACAGAAAGTAACAATGAATGAGCAATTGAATTTTGCTCCGTGCGGCTATTTGGTTCTAACAGAGAATTGGGAAATAACGAAGATGAACCAGACGCTGCGTGATATGCTTGGCAGTGAGCGTACGCCAGTAAACATGCGCGATATCATGACGGTTCCTTCGAAGATCTATTTCCAGACATATTTCGTGCCGGCTCTCCATATACACGGACGGGTAGATGAACTTCACTTGACATTAAAAGGGAAAGAGGGTTCGCTTCCAGTATTAATGAGCGCACGCGAGCGAAATGGCTTGTATGAATGCGCCCTTATGCAGATAACTGTCCGTGAGGAATATGAAAATGAATTGCTTATGGCGAAACGGAATGCAGAACAAATTCAGCAAGAAACCGAAAAAGCGTACAAGACGTTACTTGGTTTGATGAATGAGGTTCAGCAGAAGCAGCAAGAATTAGTTGAACTGAACCATCGCCTGCAGACAATGGCGACGACAGATCCGTTAACTGGATTATTTAATCGCCGGGTATTTCAAGAGAGACTGGCTGAACAAGTGGAAGAGGCGAATAGGGAGCAGAGGGTCTTTTCCATTATGATTTTTGATATTGATCATTTTAAGAACGTGAACGATACATATGGCCACAATGTTGGGGACGAGGTACTAAAAGAACTGGCTATCAAAATGAAGGAGCTAACCCCTGCACAATATTCAGCTGCCCGGATTGGTGGAGAAGAATTTGCCATTATCCTCAAAGGGGCAGAGCGGGGGATTTCATTTGCATTTGCGGAACAGCTGCGGACTTACGTCGAAGATTCTAGCTGGCACAGCAAACCAGTTACAGTTAGTATTGGAATCGCAACCTATCAGAAGGGCGATACTGCGGAAAGTATATATATCCGTGCGGATAGCGCCTTGTATAAATCCAAACGCTCTGGCCGAAATCGCGTCACCAGTTCTTAAATTTGCTGATCGAAATAAGGTCCAAGTCCCTTAAACAGGGCTTGGACCTTGTTTAATGCTCATCTTTTCGCGGGATGTTACGCAAATCAATAATAATGGGTTCTATCTTCTTACGATCAGTCAACGAGGGAGGAATGGTATATTCATCGGTCGTCGCTTCTTCCGCTATCGCGTCCTGGCGATCCATCTGGCTTTCTTGGAAAGCTTTCGGTACGATGTTGATCTGTTCTTCTGCGCTGTGATTATCTTCAATTTGATGCTCATAGTAATCGCGGATCAATTCCTTCTCGCGATCGCTTTGCGGATATCCCCGGGTAGCGGCTTCTCGGGATGTGTTATGATCTCCTTCATATCTAGTATGATCAAACAGCGCTTCGCGACCTTTACGGCCGACTGGATTTTGTTCATTCGCTTCTTCCTGCTCTAGGGGTGATTCTCCTGGTAGCACTTCGATTGGATCAAACGGATTTTCCTCCTGCTCGTTCTGTTGCTCGGCATGGACTTCATATACGGTTTTTTCCACTGTCCCATCAACATACACCACATATTTCCCCATCGCGACTTCCTCGTAATATTGTTTTGCCTCTGAGGAATCAAATCCTGCTTCTACAAGCATCGTTTCGATCCGGTCCTCCCCTGAAAGAAAACCGATAAACTGGTCAAACCAAGATGATGGTTCTGACTGGATTTCCTCAGATGTACGATGCCGCAAAGCTGAAACTGTCGTCTCATCTTTTGAGATCACGCATATACGTGACGGGTCAATCCCTTTATGAGCCAATTCATTAATTTTAGAAGTCATCTCATCTATATTGTCATACAGTCCAATAAATGTCTTTTCTTTCATGGCTTGCACCTCCTTTATTCCTTACTCACTAATTACCCGCCTTGCCACAAAGGAAAACTCAGGAAGGAGAACCAACCACTGAAGAAGGGTAGCGGAAGAGGGCAGATACTTCCTGACATGATTCGAGAAAAAAGGACTTTCCACATACAAATGAACCCCGATTTTGTTGTATGATAGAACGTATGACTTCATTTTTTGAGGAAGGAGAATGTCAATGGAACAGATCAAGGCTGCATGCCGCTTGGAACTGACTCAGCGGGCTCGGAAAGAGATCGGCAGATGGGTGCTCGATGAAGTGAGCTTTTTTGCCATGCAAGATTATTTTGATGTCTACATAGAAAAAATGCCTGCCAAACAGGATGTTATGACGTTCTCCTTCTTCTTTGACAATGAAACGAACGGTCCGTTATGCAGGCTGCTCGATGACCGAGTTGCCGTCCTGGAATGCGTCATGAAAAATGAAGGGTTCGTCGCCATTTCATTCCGTGTGAAAGGCAGAAGGGAGCCGGTTCGGACAAATCGCCGTTTGCCGGCACGGCTGAAATTCCAAGTGGGCAAAGCCGGAAAGCCGATGCCGATTCAGCTGTACACAAGATTGCGGGAACTGCCAATCGCCGAGGAGCGGTCCGCCTATGTGGAAAAAAGGATTTCCAGCTGGGAAGGCTATTTGCGGATTGAAGAAAAGAATGCTGACGTTGCAGATATTACAGCCCGCTTCTCTGAAGTGGCCGTCAATGAGGACTTTACCCAGGCCACTTTCACATGCGGTGGATTGGAAGCGAAAGATTGGAATGCGATTTCCGGCTTCAGTGCGAAATGGAAAGGTTCCGGCGACGATTTTGGATTTGTTATCGACGTCAATCGGGCGAAACGGAAAGTGAAAATTGAGCTAAAGCGGCATTATCAGGCACTTGCCCGTCGAGGTTCGCTCGTCCCGGCCATGAAGGAGAAGGAACTGGTATTCAGCAATTTTGCCGAATTAAGCCAGATCAGGAGATTGCGTAAAGGGTTTAAAGATTTGCAGGACGGATTTGCTGCCAATCAAAACTTGGAGAAGATTCTTTTTGAAGAACGTCCTGTTGTACAAATTACGAAAAAAAAAGCAGAGCTTGATTTCCATCATCCTCTCAATGAATTCCAACGGGAAGCCGTTGTCGGCGCCATGTCGGCAAACGATATTTATGTCATCCAAGGACCTCCGGGAACAGGAAAAACGACGGTCATCTCGGAATTATGTCACCAGCTTGTAAAAGCCGGCATGCGGACGCTTGTCGCTTCGCAGTCCAATCTTGCTGTCGATAATGCACTTGGCCGTCTGCTTTCGGATCCCGGCATCCGAATATTGCGCTACGGCCGGACTGAAAGTATTGAAGAGGAAGGTAAGCGGTTCATTGAAGAAAATGTAGCTCACCATTGGAAGGAAGAGACACTGGCCGCCGTAAATGGGCAGCGAAAAGACCGTGCCGATAGATTAGCTGTCATTGCCAAAGAAATCGATGAATGCAAACAGGCATTAGAGAAATATAAGGCAGAGCTGGCGGAGTTGGAAGAGGCGAAGAAGAGAAGGCGGGTTGCGAAACAGGAGCACGAAGCACAGTCGGCTGATTTGCAGGCAGTGGAGCTGCAAGTAAAAGAGACTACCCGGCAGGCACAGGAGTTGGAGCGAGAACAATCTCGCATTGGCGACGAATTGAAACGGCTTGCCGAAACAACAGCCCGTCTTGAAATGGACATCGAATCATTACATTTGAATGATCACGAGAAACTGGAAATGGATGCTGTCAAAGGAAAAGTAGATGCAAACGGAAAAATCATGCGCTTCTATGAGACGAAAGAAGCGATGGAGGCAGCGAAGCGCATTCTTGAAAAGATCAGCAGCGACTTGCGTGAGAATGCCGAGCGCAGTAATGTTCACAGCAAACTGAGAGAAGAGATTGCGGCTGTTCAGGGGTTGCCGGATTTATTGGAGAAAGTAAAGGCCTTTCGATATGATCCATCATTGCCGCTTAAGCTTGAAATAAACTCCCTGCATAAACATTTGAAGACGATTGGGACAGGCACTTACTCATACGAATTCGAAGAATGGAAAGGCGTTTTTGAACGGCTTGAAAATGGCATTTCCTTTTTAGAGGATGTGCTTAAGAAAAATGGCTTTCCGTTCACTACTCTCCCGAGCAAAGATAGCGATTTGTACCGGACTGCCGATGAGATGCATGATATGATCGATGCTATCGGGCGTTTCATTAAAACGAAAAGCCCCTTAATCCCGAAGCTCCCGCCTGAGCAAAAAGCGGCTCTTCTAAACCGGGTTGCTGAGAATCTCACTTACTTGTACGGCAAGCTGGATGAAGTGACCGGCCATGCGTCTCGTATTAAGGAGGCAGCGCAGGAACAGGCCAAGTTGATGTTCAACTCAATCAAAAAGGAGCTTGTCGCAGAACTCAGGGATTTAATCGGCCAATTGGAGCGCGATGTTTCCGAGCTTGAGAAGGATCACGCGAACCATACTGCCCAATGGGAGCTGCTGACACAGGAACACGATGAATTGGCACCAGAAGTAACTGGCCATGACGAACTCGTTGTTGTCCAGGCAGAGCTCGAGGAAGGGGTAAAGAGGCTGGCTCAGTATGAGGACCGGCTCGCCAAGCTCCACGAGTCTGAAGTGCAGCTGGAAAAGGAACGCAGCTGCCTCAATGATGAGACTGTCAACCTCGAATCCACTCAAACTCAGCTGGAAACACTGCGTCAGAAGCATGCCGAATTGGAGGAGAAAGCTGCCCAGCATGCCGCTGTTTTGGCGTCTCTCGAAGAAGTGATCCAGACGAATCCGGACGAACGCATCGCGCAAGTCCACGCGGAAATGAAGGTCTTGAATGAAACGATACGACAACTGAATGACGAACAGGCACATTTGCCGCTCGCCGTAGAGCTGCAGGATGAATGGAGCAAGTTGCTCGAGGAAGCGGGCGACTACGATCTCGATGAAATCCGAAAGCTCTATGTCCGACATGCCAATGTAATTGGAACGACATGTGTCGCTTCGGCTCGGAAGGAATTCATGGAGGACTACCCGACATTCGACGTCGTCATTATCGATGAAGTTTCTAAAGCAACACCTCCGGAATTACTGCTGCCAATGCTGAAAGGAAAGAAAATTGTCTTAGTCGGTGATCATCATCAGTTGCCGCCGCTTGTCGGCAGGGAGACAATGGAAGAATTTATTGAAGAAATCAAAGATGACAAGGAAAAGAATGAGCTGCGGAACATGCTGAAAGAATCGCTGTTCGAGCGTTTATTCCGAACACTGCCGAAGCAGAACAAGACGATGCTCGGCATTCAATACCGGATGCACGAAGAAATCATGGAGACAATTACGCCGTTTTATGCGGAAGGGCAGTACCGGCTTCAATGTGGGTTAGCTGATTCGGACAGTACACGCGATCATTTATTATCATCCCGGTTCATTGAGCGGAAAAATCATCTTCTTTGGTTCGACATGCCGAATGAATCTGCATTCTTTGAGGCCCAAGTGAAAGGCGGAACGAGTCTGTATAATGAAGCTGAGCTCCGCACGATCCGCGAATTGCTAATGGATATCGATGCCGCCACGGTAAATGCAATTGAAGAAGGGCGGCTGGCGCCGGATGCAAAGAAGAGCGTTGGAGTGATCAGCTTTTACGGGGAACAGGTGAAGCGTATCGATCGGCTCATTGAGCAGGATGTCATGCCGAAGCATCTGCATTGCCGCACGGGCTCGGTCGATAAATTCCAAGGTATGGAGATGGATATTATCATTCTCAGCTTTGTTCGAAATCACGATCAGCCAAGCGGGACAATCGGCTTTGCGGAAGATTATCGCCGGTTAAACGTCGCCCTCTCGAGAGCCCGAGAACTATTGATTGTCGTAGGTAGTTCGGAGATGTTCACAAAAAGGCCGAAAAAGGCTGAGACCAAAGCGATGTACAGCCGGCTCGTTGACCGGGTGAAAGTACAGAATGGCTTTAAGGAGCTTGCGCTAATGGAGAGGAAGAATTAAATGGATTTACAAAAGCGGCTGCAAAATGAAGTGTTGCGGAATGCGAATGTAAAACTGCTTGCTTCTGAAACATGGGGACTGCCAGTACATTCCGTTGAAATCACATATGAAACGGTCAAACGGACACCTATGGATATTCTGATGAAAATGCTGCTGATCAGCTTCCGAAAAGGACGTTTCCAAACTGCGGAGGAAGTGAGTCAGATCCTACTGGTGGAATCATTGTTCATCGAAGATATGATTGATGCGATGATAGGGGCCGGTTTGATTGTCAAAAATAAAGATGGGTACTCATTGACGGATGCGGGCAGCCAGCAGCTGGAGAGCGGCATTTATGTGCAATCACCTGAACGGCAAGAGAAAACAGCTTATTTCAGCCCAATTCACAACACGTTTCTGGTAGGAGAAATAAAAGAGTCGAGAGCGAAAAGCTTCCGGCTGACGAACAACGAGTGGCGCACCGACATGATCCCCGAATCGAGTGTACGCGAAATACTCGAAAAGCTACAGGAAGACGAAGAAGAGGAATATGGCCAAACGTCTATCCATGCTGTCAAGTCCGTGACAGAATTAGAGCTCCATTCTGTCGAATGTATCGAATTCCGGCTGCATCAGGTGGCTGACGACCGGATGTATGCACGCGTTTGGAATACGATGACGGGCGAATGGGATCAAGCGCTGGAGCAATTTATTATCGAACAGGAACTGAGCGACTGGCGGAAAACATATAAATAATGAAAGGCAGGCTGCTCTGATAGAGCGAAGCCTGCCTTTTATGTTCATTCGGTATATGTGGGTGAAAAAGATAATGCGTTTAGTACAGCCGGCCTTCTTTAATTTGTTGAAATCGGAGCGACTGTAAATTTCCCATAGGACACGCCTTTCAAACTGGTCAACTGATGACTGAGTGATTGAATGGCGGAGGCTTTCCCTTTCACGACAATCAATTCCAGGCAATTGTCGTGATCGAGGTGGAAATGGGTGGTCGCCAGGATGTGGTCGTGCATACCATGCTGGATTTCAGTCATCTCCTCGAGCAGGTGCTTGTGGGAATGATTGTAGAAAAGAACGATCGATCCAGCGACAACGTCCTCATCCTGTTCCCACGATTGTTGCAGCAGGGCGTCGCGCACGAGATCCCGAACTGCTTCGGAACGGGTTTCATAGCCTCTTGTTTGAATAAGGTGATCAAATTTTGTAAGCAGTCCGCTTTCCATGGATATGCCAAATCGTTTTAATGTTGATTCCGTCATGGCCGCCACCTTATTGAACATCCCAATCTTCAATATTCCAGACAACACCGAAGCCGTGGTGGCCGAGAGTCCGGGTTTCGATGCCGGTCAAGCGGTCATTGGCGGCATAAATGGCGTCCAAATAGACGAGGAAATTAAAAGGTGGATCTTCTGCCAGCGCTTCCTGGAATTCGCCGTACCATTTTTTACGTTCCTCTACGTCATCAGCCGTTCGGGCCGCTTCCAGCAATTGATCGACTTCGGGATTCTGGTAGGCCCCCATATTGTAAAGCCCATCCCCAATTTGACTGCTGTGAAAGAGACGGTACGTATGATCATCGGGGTCATTTTCACTGCCCCAGCCGATCATAAGCGATTCAATAGTGTCTAGGTTAATCGCATCCCAATTGGATGGTTTCGGATGAACGAGCATGCCGTGGGATTTTAATTGTTCGGATACGATATTGGCAAGGGATACCCGTACCGGGTCTGTCGCGATGCTATAGAGATCGAATTCGAATTGTTGTCCATCTTTCTCATACACGCTGTCCTTATTCAACTCCCAGCCTGCTTCTTCCATTAGCTTTTTCGTCATATCCGGATTGTATGGTATTTCGCTGATTTTATCTGATAGCGCCCATGATTTTTGCAGGGGAGAATAGGCCGGCTGCCCTTTGTCATTTAGAATGCCTTTGACGATCGCGTCCCGGTCAATGGCATAATTCATCGCTTGGCGTACAAGCGGATCTTTAAAAATCGGTTTTTTTAGATTGTACATAACGGCCCGGTAATCGGCAGTCTGTATACCATAAATGGTGAGCTTATCTTTCTGTTGAATGGATTTCATTTGATTCGGCCCGAGCAAGGCCAAATCGATTTCGCCTGTTTTCAGTTGAAGCACACGGCTGTTTGCATCCAACACTGGCTTAAAGACGATTTCATCAAGTTTCGGCTTTTTCCCGTAGTACAAATCGTTCCGTTCCAGAGTAATAGTGTGATCCGCATCCCATTGTTTCATTTTGAATGGCCCGTTTCCGACGGGCTGCTGATTGAATGCGTTTTGATTCATATTTTCATTCTCTAGCAGATGCTTAGGCACGATGCCGACTTGCAATTTCCCTAATAAGGCCGGGAAAGGGTTCTTCAATGAAATTTTAACTTGATATGTGTCGAGCACAGTAACGGATTCAATCTCATTGAATTCACCGGCGATCGGTGTGTTAATGGCAGGGTCAGTAATGGCATCCAATGTGAACTTAACATCTTCAGCCGTTACTGGTTCGCCATCTTCCCACTGTGCATCTTCACGCAAAGTAAATGTATAAGTCAGATGATCATCCGAAGTGATCCATGATGCAGCGAGATCAGGCACGATTTCATTGTCCTTTGTCGGCTGGGTCAACCCGCGAAATAAGAGCCGGTCAATTTCCTGTGCATCGGTCAATACCGGGTTGATCTGTTTGATTTCCGCATCCGTTCCGTAAGTGATGCGTTTCTTTTCAGCTGCCACCGAGCTGGAATGGGACGTGCTGCGTCCGCAGGCTGCAAGCAGAAGCAGGCAGCTGATTAGTAATAAAAACAGGTTACGTGCTATGCGCATATTCTGTCTCCCTCTTCTTTTCAAATTCAATTTTAGATTCAGCCGGACAAGATGTTAGAGTCGAAGATAGCAGCCGGTTGGTTTCACTGTTGGAGGATTGCGACAATCTCCTTGGTGTTTCGGTCTCAATGATTTTTCCTTGTGCCATGACAGCGATCCGATGGCAAAGTGTGAGGGCTGCCCGGATGTCGTGCGAGATGAACAGGATGGATGTTCTACGCGTCTCATTAATGCGACGGAGCAATGCGAGCATTTTGGATTGGGAACTTAAATCGAGACTTGCAAAGGGTTCATCCAATACGAGTAATTCAGGCTCCAGCAGCAACGCTCTTGCCAGGGCTACCCGCTGTCTCATCCCTCCGGATAATTCGAATGGAAAAAGAGGGAGGACTGTTTCGTCCAATCCGACTTGTGCCAGGACCGCCAAAATGCTCTCCTTTTTTCTGCTCTCTCCCTTAAACCAATAGTCCGCTCCTTCACCGATGATTTTCTCGACGCTCCACCTTGGGTCAAAGGAAGCGATCGGATCCTGATGAACCCATTGAATCCCTTTTCGAATAGGCATATTTCCACTCCAACGGACTGTACCCCGTTGTGGCTTTTCCAAATGCAATAGCAGGCGGGATAGGGTGCTTTTACCGCTGCCGCTTTCGCCAATCAAACCAAATATTTCATTTTTATGAATGGTAAGGGTCACTTGGCAGACAGCTTGAATCTCCTCTTTTCTGAATCCTCTTCTGCTTAAGTAGGTCTTACTGGCATCTAATAAACAAAGTAATGGCTCTTGAAGGGTGGTGGGCTCAAATTCCAGCCGTTGTCCGGCAGCAGCTAACTGATGATAATGGACTAACAGCGACATCGTATGTGGATGCACAGGAGCAGAGAAGAGTTTCTCCACTGGTGCGGATTCCACAATGGTTCCCTCTTTCATGACTAGCACCTCGTCAGCCATTTCAGCCACTACCCCAAGGTCATGGGTGATGAGCAAAATACTGCCTCCTGTCCTTGCCCGCCATGACTTCATCAACTGCAAAATGTCGGCTTGAACGGGGGGATCCAGCGCGGTAGTCGGCTCATCCGCAATAAGCAGAAGCGGATCCAGAGCCAAGGCGAGCGCCAATTGGACACGCTGTCTCATCCCGCCTGATAATTCGTCCGGATAGGAGGAATAAACGCGTTCGGGATAGGGAAGACGCATTTCTCGCAGAAGATGGAGCGCCTTCGCCTTCGCTTCCTGCCTGGTTAATGCGCTGTGTGCTTTGAAGAGTTCCATGAAGTGCTGGCCAATGGTACGCATCGGGTCGAACGAGCCAAATGTATCTTGGAAAACAAATCCGACCTGAGTGCCGAGGAAATGCCGTTTTGCTTGTCTGCTCATTGAAAACAGGTCGCTTCCTTGAAATTGAGTGGTACCAGATAACCGCTGAATCCCTGCCGGCAGAAGATCAAGCAGCGCTTTGGCAGTCAAGCTTTTCCCTGAACCGCTTTCTCCTATAATGGAGACAATATCGCCTGACGCGACTTGGAAACTGAGATTCTGTACAAGTTGGATGTCGGCCGAGCTCGCTGTACAAATGGTCAGACCTTTGACGGTTAATAGATTTTCTTTCATGTCGATGGCCCTCCTTTCAGTTGCGGCAAGGCGAATCGGTTTTGGAAGTGGTCGCCTAGGAACGTTACGGCAAGGGCAGTTAAGGTGATGCCTAACCCAGGAAACAACGCGACCCACCAGCCGCCCGACAGGATATACGTTTGAACGCCTGACAGCATATTGCCCCAGGATGCTTCATGCGGTGGGATGCCAATGCCGAGAAAGCTTAAGGTGGATTCGGCCAAAATGGAGTGACTTATTCCACTAATCGCCATAACCGCGATGGTCGGCAGTGTTTGGGGAAGCACATGCCGGAGCAATAAATGGCGGGGGGAAGCACCTAGAACTGCAGAGGCTTGAACAAAAATCTCTCCTTTCAACGATAAAACCTCTGTCCGGATCAGACGCGCAACAGGCATCCAGCTCGTCGCGCCTATCAACAGGATGATGGTCAGCACGTTTCTCGGCAGAAAAACTTGCAGGCCGATGATGAGAATGATAGTGGGTATACTCAACAAAGTGTCTACTATACGCATAAGCATCCGGTCGATGAGCCCTCCGGCAAATCCACTCAATGCGCCGTAAGAGACGCCAATTCCAATCGAGATTACCATGGCGTGAAATCCAACGGTCAAAGAAATTCGCCCGCCGTACAGAAGGCGTGACCAAATGTCGCGTCCTAACTCATCTGTTCCGAGTAGATGATTGCGAGACGGCGGTTCCAGGACAGCGGACAAGTCCAATTCCAGGGGTCCGTAGGAAGTAAGAAAAGGGGCGGCTGCCGTCAAAGTGGCGAGTGCTAGCAAGTAACAAGCAGACCACATCGCGATGCTGCACTTCTTGAAGTTCATTTTGCTATCACCTCATTAGTAAAAATTGATCTCCTGATGCGTGGATCCATCCATGCACAAACTAAGTCAATGAGGAAGCTGCCGATGACTACCGTACTCATCGTCAATAAAATGGTGGCCATGATGACGGGGTAGTCGTGGCCAATTGCGGAATCAAGAACCAATCTTCCAAGCCCTGGCCAAGAAAAAATGGATTCGATGACGACTGAACCTCCTAAGGTCAACGTAAAGGACATGCCGACATACGACACAAATGGCACCGAAACATTGGGCAGCAGGTGTCGGAAAACGATTGTTTTAGGAGGAAGTCCACGGACTTTCATAGCCCAAATGAAATCCTTATTTACTGTTAACGCGAGGTGATTGCGCAAAATGCGGATGTAATAACCGATATGGGACAAGGCAAGTACGAGTGAGGGCATAAGCAAATGCTTCAGCCCGTCCAAGAGCCCGTCATGGCCGATTCCTGAGGAGGGAAGGATGCCGAGATAAACGGAACAAACAAGAATTAGCATCAATGCCAACCAAAATGTTGGAATGGACATAAGGAAAAAGCTGCCGATCGTAACCGCGTGATCGATCGCCGAATGTCGTCTTAATCCTGTGATAATCCCTAATACGAGTGAAATGACAACGATCATTCCTGTGGCCGACAGCATAAGAAGAATTGTCGGTCCTGCCGCTCTCCCGATGATTACCTTCACCGGCTCCCCGTTGCTATAGGAATGGCCCAAATCTCCCTGAACTGTATTGCCAAGCCATTTGGCGTATTGAAGGGGAAAGGGCTCGTGGAGTCCTAGGTTTTCGGTAATTCGTTGTTGATCGGCTTCGCTGAGCCGCAAAAATTGCTCACCATACATAGCGACCGCAGGGTCACCCGGCAATAGCCGAATCAAAGCAAAACAAAGCAGACTGCCGAGCAGCAGCGTGGCAATGGTTTCGGTTAACCTTGTAACAATAAAGCGTCTCATGCCATTTCCCTTTCTCTCCATGGAGATCCGTAACACGTTTCAACCAAAACGTGCTACCAACTTACGCGCAGCGAGTGGAAAAAATGACTCTATGTTATGGATAAGGAGGTTGGTTAGTCCAAAACGTTGAAAGAGCCTCGTTCGAACAGGCTGTCGATTCGACAGACGGTCTTGAGAACAACGGGCACTCTAGGAACTATGGAACAAACACCGACCTTGTAGGGGAGAAATGAGGAAGTGGCTTGATTGTTGTGTCTAAGCTCCGATCCGGCTGTCGCGGGTGAAGAGGTAAACATAAGAAGAGCGGGGAAGAGGCATCCCCGCTTAGTCATTGAGAGCGTATGGTTGAGCGCAAGACTAAAGCTGCACAAATCATTGGCGAATCTATAAAGAAAAGTAAAGCTAACCCTTTGACATAATAACTTGTGAATCCGTTGTGGATATGAAGGTTAAACCTGACACAGATCTTGTGCCGAGTAGTTTGCTCGAATTTAGTCTCATGGTCCTCTAGAAAAATTCAGCATTCAAACATAACAAAAGCGGGGAGAAAGCATCCCCGCTGTGTCCTCAATATTTTCGCAAAAAGCTAGGTTGTGTACCGAACCATTCGCTTGTTATGAGTGTATGGCATGTTGAAAAGAGCCTCTCGATCACTTGGGTGGAGTTGGCCATAATTCGGATCGCTACGCCTGGTATCGGCAATTTGGAAAGACCAATTTGATAGGCGTCCGTTTTTTCATACATGGCATCATAGAGCCTGTCTAATAAACTGTTATCGACCTTCTCTCCGATGACGAACATCGAGCCAAGATGTGTATAGCCTTCCATGAAACCTAAACCATGGATTTGCTGGTTGGAAGGGGTTAGTTTCAAGTGATCAAAGACAACTAGTTCGTCTTCCAGGTAGAATTCATTGACCAGCTGAACGAGGTCATAGCTGAAATGCTTACCATCCGGGCACCAGCCGGGCGTAATAATGTCCGAGTACAAAAGCATCGAAGTCCGGTCCATCCGAAAGATGTTCTTCTGTTTGTATTTGGCACCGCGATAGGCGATTAACGGATCAGGCAAGTATTCCAAGTAACTGCCGTCCTTCAAAATGATTTCCGTTTCTTGATAGGCATGATCGGTAGGCGTTTTATAAACTTTTGTGGAGGATTGCGTTGTCAAGGTGGCTCGCGCTTGTTTCTCGAGACTGAACCGCATCTTATATCGGTCTCCATCCAAATAGCCGCCACCCGGGTTCAAAATGTAGTAGCAGACTTGTCCACTCTTGCTAAGGTAGATCGGACGCATCACTTTTAAAGCACCTTGAAAGTACGCGTCCTTTGCAATCGTCCTGCCTTGCTTGTCCTCCAGATTCATCTGGAGTTCTCCCGTCATTTGAACCATATTATGCGAGTCCTTGCAACAGCGCGTTTTCCCGTACCCATTCGATCACTTTGTCCAGCCCATCATCATTTTTTAAGTTTGTGAAAACGAAGGGTTTTTCGCCGCGAAATACTTTTGTATCTGATTCCATGACGTCAAGGCTTGCGCCGACATGGGGAGCCAGATCGGTTTTATTGATAATGAATAAGTCGGATTTGATCATGCCCTGTCCGCCTTTTCTCGGGATTTTTTCGCCTTGGGCCACGTCGATGATATAGATAGAGAAATCGACAAGCTCCGGGCTGAAAGTAGCCGCTAGGTTGTCGCCTCCGCTTTCGACGAAAATGAGCTGCACATCCGGGTGGCGTTCCTTCAGCTCATCGATCGCGGCAAAGTTCATAGAAGCATCTTCTCTGATGGCAGTATGCGGACAGCCGCCTGTCTCCACACCGATAATCCGATCTTCAGGGAGCACACCGTTTTGCATGAGGAACTTCGCATCCTCTTTTGTATAAATATCATTCGTCACAACAGCCATACTTATGTCATCCGCCATATGGCGGGTCAGCTTCTCCACAAGCATGGTTTTTCCGGCTCCTACTGGACCGCCTACTCCGATTTTAATCGGTTCCATCCTATCACTTCCTTTTTTTATAGTTCGTAGCTATGACATGAAAATTCGGATGCCGACCCGTTCATGCTGCATTTGTGCGAGCTCCAATCCAGGTGAGACAATACCGAAATCATCTTGTTCAATCTGCTTTATTTTTTCTACTGCATCCAATAGGGTAGGTTGAAACTGTTGAATGACTTGCTGTCCTGCCGTTTGTCCGAGAGGAATAGCACGCACTGCGTTTTGGACGAGACTGGTAACCACCGAATATAAATAATAGAGAATGGTGGATTCGGATGAAACGCCTAGATGGTGTCCGACGATCGTGAAGACGATGGCGGGATGCCCATTCGATCTTTTCTCCTGAATCCTTTTGGCGTATGTAGACAAAAGGGGGATGTCGTAAAGGGATTCAATCAGCATCGACATCCGTTCGCCAATTCGCTTCGTCCCTTCCCGCGATTCTCTCGGGAGGTTTTGGACCGTAAGCAGACGGTCCATCTCCCAAATACGTTCATCGTTCTCTTCCACCAGAGCAGCGTACACAATTTGGCAAGCCAGGCCGTCAGAATAAACGAGTTGCTCATTTACGTAGACAGTAAGCCATTGCTGGAAAGAAGCTTGATCATAGATTTGATCCTCTTGAATATACGTTTCCATCCCGTACGAGTGGCTGAATGCACCCGTTGGAAAATTGGAATCGCATAATTGGAGCAGCGAAAGAAGATTTTCAGTCATGGCTATGTCCGATATGGCGGAACGCTTTTTTTAATTTCCGCTCTTCTCTCTTAAAGGGAATGGTTAGCTCCTGCAGGAGTTCTTCCACGAGATAATCATATTGGACAAGCATTTCATCTCCTTCGAATTGAGCAGGAAGGTGGCGGTTGCCCAGCTGGTGAGCAATCGTTCCCATCTCATGCATGGAGCGCGGTTGGATGACAAGCAAGTCGTCCGACATGACATCGACCATTATGATGTTATGGTCATCCATGAATAGGATGTCACCGGCAATCAAATCACGTGGGTTGCGCAGACGGATGCCAAGTTCTTTTCCGTGATCTGTTTTAACGCGCTGGATTCGTTTTACGAGATCGCCGCTTTCGAGATAGACCTTCTCGATATGGCGTTTATGGAGTTCTTCGTGATCCAGTTGATCCACATTTGCTACAACTGATTCAATTATCAATTTGCCTTCACCTCAAAATAGGAAATATCGTTGTCCCATCGGTACTTCTTTTGTTGGCTCTGACGTAATTCGCTGGCCATTGACAAATACCTCATACGTCTGGGGATCTACTTTCAATTCAGGTGTTTCAGAATTCAATTTCATATCTTTTTTCGTTAATGTACGGATTCCTCGGACTGGTAAAATCATCTTTTGAAGCCCAAGCTGCTCATGGATTTTATTATCAAAAGCCGCTTGAGATAAGAAGGTAATGGAAGATTTCCCTAAAGCTTTTCCGAATTGAGCATACATCGGGCGATAAATGACGGGTTGCGGCGTCGGAATGGAAGCATTTGCATCGCCCATCAAGCTTTGGACAATAAAGCCATTTTTCAGTACCATTTCAGGCTTCACACCAAAAAATGCAGGCTCCCAAATGACCAGGTCTGCAATTTTGCCAACTTCGATAGAACCGACGTACTCGGATACGCCGTGAGTAATGGCAGGGTTGATTGTATATTTGGCAATATATCGTTTTACCCGGTTGTTATCGCAGAGCTCTCGGTCGCCTTCCAAATAGCCCCGGTCTTTTTTCATCTTGTGGGCGGTTTGCCATGTGCGAAGCACGACCTCTCCGACACGGCCCATCGCCTGGGCATCGGAGCTCGTCATACTGAAGACACCCATGTCCTGCAATATATCTTCCGCGGCAATCGTCTCTCTCCTAATTCGGGAATCTGCGAATGCAACATCTTCGGGTACAGAAGGATTTAAATGGTGACACACCATTAACATGTCCAAATGCTCGTCAAGCGTGTTCACTGTAAACGGCAAAGTCGGACTTGTGGAGGAAGGCAGGACATTCATATAACTCGCCGATTCAATCAAGTCAGGTGCATGTCCGCCACCTGCTCCTTCTGTGTGATACATATGGATAACACGATTTTTCAATGCTGCCATTGTATTTTCGACAAATCCGCTTTCATTCAGCGTGTCGGCATGCAGTGCGACTTGGACATCATATTCGTCGGCGACCCGCAGGGTATAATCGATGGCGGATGGTGTAGCACCCCAGTCTTCATGGACTTTCAAACCGATGACGCCAGCCCGCACCTGTTCAGCTAGCGGTTCCCCAGTTGCTGCTTGCCCTTTGCCTGTCAATCCGACGTTAATGGGCAATCCGTCAACTGCTTCGAGCATGCGGTGGATGTTCCATACGCCCGGCGTGGAAGTAGTTGCTCTGGAACCCGCTGAAGGACCTGTCCCTCCGCCAATCAACGTAGTCAATCCGGAAGCCAACGCGTGTTCAACCTGCTCAGGATTAATGAAATGGACGTGGGTATCCAGTCCGCCTGCTGTGACAATTTTGCCTTCGCCTGCAATAATTTCCGTTCCTGAGCCGATGACGATATCAACGCCATCCATTACCAGTGGATTTCCTGCTTTCCCGATAGCGGCAATTTTTCCGTCCCGGATCCCGATATCCGCTTTATAGATTCCGGTGTAATCCACGATAATGATATTCGTAATGACGACATCAGGAA
>NZ_BQYK01000006.1:209993-219050 GCF_023168145.1 Sporosarcina sp. NCCP-2222 | reverse complement strand
GGATGGAATCGCCAGTAGTCGGTCCATACATTTGGGAATACTGATCGCGAGGCATTTTAAAACTCATTGCCATCCCCCTTATCAAGAGATCCATCTACTTTGTTTTGAAAGCCGTATACTTTTCGTTCGCCGCCATAATCTACCAGTTCAATTTCCTTTTCATCTCCCGGTTCAAAACGTACTGCTGCGCCAGCTGGTACATTCAACCGTTTGCCGTATGCTTCTTGCCGTGTGAACTGTAAAGCTTCATTGACTTCGTAGAAATGGTAATGGGATCCTACTTGGATTGGCCGGTCTCCAACGTTTTTCACGAACAGCTTGGAGGCAGTTTTGCCAGCGTTGCAAAGAACCTCTTCTTCCTTTAAAAACACTTCACCTGGTTTCATGGAGATCCTCCTTATTATTTGACTGGATAGTGCACAGTGACCAGTTTAGTTCCGTCGGGAAAAGTCGCTTCGACTTGGACATCATGGATCATGTCTGGAACGCCGTCCATAACATCCTCACTGGACAGGATAGAGGCTCCAAATTGCATTAGCTCTGCGACTGTTTTTCCATCGCGAGCGCCTTCCATTACTTCGTGGGTAATGAGTGCAACGGCTTCAGGATGATTTAGTTTGAGCCCTCTTTCCTTGCGTCTTCTGGCCACATCGGCTGCAACGACGATCAGGAGTTTATCTATTTCGCGCGGTGTTAAATACAACGATACCCCTCCTTATATATGTAGTTAATTAGACAATGCCTAACCTTATCCAAAACTTCACGAATTATACGGTGTTTCAAGGAAATAGCACCTTATATCCAGCTGTGAATAAAAGCATGTACATAATTCATTTGAAATCGAACATTCTATTACTAGATGCTATAGGACATGTGGTTTGAATTTAGGGAGTGGGGAAGGAAAATGAAAGAAATTATACGAAAGAAAAAAATGCGAATGGCAACCGAAGAAAATCTTCCATTTTCGCTTTGGATCACCATATTACATGGGATTTCTCAAGTCATTCTGATTGAAAACTGGGTAACTGGACTGCTGTTTTTGGCAGCTATCCTAACAACATCCATTGAACTCGGCGTCATCGCATTTTTGTCTTCTGCTATTGGAGCGGGGGTCGCCTATTTAGGCGGTGCAGATCCAAAACAGATCCAACAAGGATTATTTGGATATAATTCGGTGCTGACGGGGCTTTCCGTAACACTTTTTTTAACAGGGACTTTCAGTTGGGTCATCGCGTTGACCGGCGCACTCATCGCTTCACTTTTCACCGCTTCCATGATGAATCTATTTAAAAATGTCGGGCTCCCGGTTCTGACATTTCCGTTCATTTTACTTACATGGATTGTACTGCTCGCTTCCTACCGGTTGGATACATTCCGAATTACAAAAAATGTCGTGCCCCAAGATTTATCCCATTGGCAATTGGAAATTGCGGGTCCCATCGATTGGTTGGACGCCTTCTTCAGTGGCATCGGCCAAGTCTTTTTCCTGCAAGGCGTCATTGCGGGCGTCCTGTTATTTGCCGGATTGTTTTGGGCAGGCTGGCGCATTGGCCTGTACGCCATCGCGGGAAATGTTGTCGCCGTGGCGGGTGCCTTTTTGCTAGGAGCGGAACATACACTCATTGATCTCGGGCTATACGGTTATAATGCAATTTTGACAGTCATTGCAGTAGGGATTGTCTTTAAAGATGGCCACCACCCGCTCGCCCCAGTCTCTGCTATGCTTGCTGCTTTTTTGACCGCACCGCTTATTGCCAGTGTGGACACCATGCTCTTGCCATTTGGCCTGTCCGCATTGACGATGCCCTTCGTCATTTGCACCTGGCTTTTCCTCGGCGCCCGGAAAGTATTGAAACGTATATAGTGTAGTTTGGTAATTTAATGTAAATTAATGATTGGGGAGTATTTAGTAATTCACGGGGTATGACTAAAATATACAGATTACGTAGAAGGAGCGTGGAATAAATGAAAGACTTCGAAGTGAAGCCAATGTTTGAAGGCCAAATTCATGAAAGACATCAATTCAAAACAACGATTGAAGGAAACGACTACCAAGGTATTTACCATGAAGGGGAAATCGACTGGTTCCATCCACACCCTGAGAAAGAACTGACGGATGATCATGTTGATAAGGTTGAATCTCAAGTACACAAATTCATGAAGAAGCACAAATGATAGATTGAACAAACAGGTTCCTCAGAGTCAAGCTCTGGAGGCCTGTTTTTGTTTTGGTGTTAAGGGCTGTCAGGGGGGAGGTGAGTTCCATTCACCAGCTGTTGTAGAAGGTGATGCTGCTTTTAGAAGTGTACGATGAAAGAGTACTCGAATGAGACTTGGAAGTCCGAGATTAACTAGAAGAGTGCTTAAATTTGTCAGGAAGTGCTCTTACATACTTAATTAAGTGCTCGATTGAACGAAGTACCGCATGTTTATAGTCATCAAGAGTTTCCAAAACTGTTTTCAAAAAATCCTGTTTTGCAAAGGCTGCTTCTGTCTTTTTTTGAACCGCTCGATTAGTCCTCGTGACCTCTCGTTTTTGTTCTCGAACCACTCGTATATCCCGGGGACCGCTCCTATCTAGATACCACCGCTCGATTATGCCAGGTGACCTCTCGTATCTGTTGTCCAACCGCTCGATTAACAGAAATGATCGCTCGTATATGCCTACACTTACCAGGAAACTACTTGACACTGCTGACCACATGTATTTAATCAGAATCAAATCAAAACCGCTCGTTTCTGCTAACGAGCGGCCTGTTTCTTTGATGTTTCTACAAATCCCGTTGCTCCTGGTGCACTTCTTCTGGCGTCAGGGGATCATATCCTCCGTAACGGCTCTCGTCTGCGACTTGGTCGAGTAGGATCTCTTTGTCGATTTGCCCATCGATGTAGAGAAGAATGGCGCCATCTTGAACCGCATCGTAATAGAGTTTGGCCTCCTCGTCGGTGAAGCCGGCATCTTTCAGCATGCTGCGGACGTTATCTTCACCGGCCATGAATCCGAGAAAACGGTTGAAAAAGGAAGAGGGTGTGCCATGGATGTCTTGGGAGGTGCGGCTTTTCAATTCGGCGACAGCCAGGTCATCTTTCATGACAATGTACATATCATCCTCTTTTACACCTTTTCGCTGCAATTCTTTTATCTTTGAAATCAAGCGCTCTTGGGTCGGGAAACTTCCAATGAATATTTTTTTCATGATGGTGCCTCCTTGAAATTCGTTGTATTGCGGAAATACCCTCCTTGTCGCAGTTGAAAACTAGTTTCCTTCTGGGAATTAAAAAACACGCACGAAGGCATCGTGCGTGCGTGTGGTTCATTGTACATAGAACGGGTGGGAAGCCCGCTTAAATTGAATTTTACCGCTTGGGGTTTTTACCTTCTCAATCGTTAGTACATAGTTTTGGTTTCGCTCGTAGTTTCCAGCAGGCGGATAGACGAGCAGTTTGGTAGGATCTTTCGGATGTACGGATACTTTAACAGGCACTGTTTTTCCTTCGGCTGATGTGACAAATACATTGTGGTTTGTTGCCGAAGCCGCGTCAATTTTCGTATTGAATGTGACCGTCCACAATTTCGTTGCGGTTACTGTTTCGCCGAACGGGATGACAGGCTGGACTTCTTTTTTCAATGTAATGGTTTCTTGCTTGCCTGTTTTTTCGTTTCGATAGGAGAGGAGATTGCCGTCATTTTGAATGGCCGTAGAATGGACCGTATTCATACGGGTCAATCCGCTGCCGTCCAGTCCCATCTTGTATAAGTAGCCGCTATCCATGTAGTTGCTCAAGTAGATAGTCGAGCCGTAGATGGCAAAGTAAGGTGCACGGACATTCCCGACCCGCTGGCGTCCCGTTCCATCTTTAGTGATTTTATATAGTTTATTGTTATCTGCTTGATTGCTGAAATAAAAAGTATCGCCTACTGCAACAGTTTGTCCGAAATCATGGAAGTATCCGTATGTTGTGCTCGTAGCTGCAGGATACTCGTCTTCCTTCCACGTATGGTCTTTTCGAAGTTGTTCAGACATGACGAGGAAGTACGTATATTGAACATAACCCGGCTTGTCCGGAACAGGGTCGTCCCAAGTGATGTCCATCATATACCAGCTGCCGTTCAATTTGACAGCATTCCATGAATGGAGTTCGCCGCCTGCTGAACCGACGACAAATCGATTCTCGATTCCAAGCCGATCCAAAAGCAATTGTGCGGCTTTTGTATAGCCTTCACAAACTGCACTTTTTTTCACAAGTGCCCCATAAGCAGTATAGGTATCAGGCGGCAGACTGTTATTCTTCAAGTTTTCATAGTCATAGGCAACATGCAATATCAAATAATCATGAATTGCTTTGACTTTTTCCAAGTCGGAGCTGCCCGTTTTAATGATCGATTGGAGCACGCGATCGGCTTCTGCCTGCATGGACTTTTGGTTAGCACCCACTGTATCGACAGGGACAGAATATTTATACTGTATCTGTCCATCTGAGCGAATCGAGGCACCTTCATAGTATTGGATGGCCGGATTCTCTGTCACTACTGTGTGTATCAAGTCTCCTACTTGCTTATAGGTCAGTTCATTCGTCTCAAAACGGCCGGTTGTTTGTCCGCTTACAAGAGAATTTTTAATCATTTCATAGGACTTAGGCGCTGAAGTTATAGCTGCTTCAGAAAGGTGAGGATGATGTAAAAATAAAACTAATGATAGTAATATAGCAGAGAAAATGACTGATATACGTTTCAAATTAATCGCCTCCAATAGTATTATCGGAGCGCAATGCTACTAGCTCAATAGGTATTTAAAAATTATTTATTGGCAATCAAACCTCCAATTAGTAGACCCATCCTAGTCTTTCTATCTATCCCTTCCTTTTCAAAACCTTAACTAATCCTTTAGTCCTGAAAAAATCCGAGGATTAAGCTATTAGGAATGGGCAGGGAAACTACAACAGCTGTGTTATCTGGCGAAAGTAATGATTAAACCACTAAAGGAAAGTAATTTGAAAACAGATTGAAGCGGGGGAGAGGTGAATGGCCGTATATATTATTGTAGAAACGGTAGCTACTTTCAGCAGGCATTATCTTAAGGGATAAGTGGTTGCGATTTGTTAAAAGGAGCTGGAGGGGGCTTTGTATGGGAAGGGGAGTGGTGCTTGATCGGTTGACAGAATGTCGATATCTTTTATTCAGATCATGCAACAAAACTCCATGGCTAGTAATGAAATAAAATCCTCCTATGTAGTACCGATTCATTTTCATCACGTAAAACCTTTGAGTAGCTGTCTAGGAACAAATCTTCTCAAGGTAGCAATCTGAAAAAGAAAAGTACCCCCATTGCCAAAAGGAAGGGGGGGCACGCTTATTTTAAGGCATTCAATCGTTGAGCAACGCGGTACAAGACATCGACACCGGCAAACATCGATTCTTCATCGATATCAAATTTTTCATTATGGTGACCTGCTGCAAGGTTTGTGCCAAAGATGCAATACGTCGCCAGGCCGCCTTGTTCTTTTACGCGTTGCATGAAGTATGTTGCATCCTCTGAACCAGCAGAAGCATTATCTTCCAACACGACCTGTTCCACAAATGGGGAAGGGGCTGCACACTCGACGATTATTTCCGCCAGCTCCGGAGAGCATTTACAGCTGATTGCTTCTCCGACAATATCCAGGTCGCAGGAGACGCCGTACATGGCAGCAGCTCCTTTGATAATGGCTTCGGCCTGTTCACGGACATAATGATTGACATCGGATGTTTCTCCTCGAGTTTCAATTTTCATCTCCGCAAGGTCTGCTACGATATTTCGGCCGCTGCCGGCATGCAGTTCGCCGACATTGACGCGAGAAGCACCGCCAGAATGCCGAGAGATGGCATGCAAGTTCAAAGTGGCATTCGCGGCAGCCAGGAGGGCGTTTTGACCTTCTTCCGGCATAGCGCCCGCATGGGATGCTGTTCCGCGGAAGGTGACGTTCATCTTCGTCGTCGCCATGAATCCGTTTGAGGCCGCCACGACATGCCGGTGGGGGACGCCTGTACCAACGTGGGAGGCGATGAAATAATCCGTACCATCCACTACGCCAGCTGCCGTCATCGACTTCGCGCCGCGTGTGCCTTCTTCTGCGGGCTGAAAAATGATCCGAATTTTGCCGCCGAAAGCTTCGGCCGTTTCCGCAATACGGACGGCGAGTCCCAGGCCAATCGAAGTGTGGGCGTCATGGCCACATGCATGCATGGAGCCATGGACTGTTGATCTGAAACCGAGCTGATGTGGAAAATGTCCTGCATCATCACTTTCCACAATAGGAAGGGCATCCATATCGACTCGGAATGTTGTAACTGGCCCGGGTTTTTCAGTATCCCATTCTGCTACGATGCCCGTATAGCCTTCCTGAAAACGGTCAAGATACTCCAAATTAGCACCATGTTGGCGAGCCCATTCCAACTGCTTTTCAATAGCCTGTTGATTTGGCCTTCCCATCATTTGATCAGGATCCATTACGTCAAGGCCGGTTTTCAACGTATAGCCGAGGCGATCCAGTTCTCCGGCGACGATGGAAGCCGTCCGGAGCTCTAGGAAGCCTTGCTCAGGATGGCGGTGAAAATCCCGCCGCCATGCCACGAGCTGTTCTTTTAAATCTGTTTCCACGCACGATTCACCTCATCCTTAATTAATTCAAAAACGGTGTTACACCTGGCCCGAATGGAATGCCTGCATAGAAGAAAATGAGTATTAAGATGATCCATACGACAAGGAAGCTAATGGAGTAAGGAATCATTAAGGAAATCAATGTTCCGATACCGGCTTTCTTATCATACTTCTGCATGAATGATAGAACTACAGGCATGTACGGCATGAGCGGCGTAATAATATTCGTCGAAGAATCGGCAATCCGGTATGCAACCTGCGTAAAGGCCGGATGGTAGTTCAACTGCATAAACATCGGAACGAAAATTGGTGCTTCTAGCGCCCATTTTGCAGAACCAGACGTGATGAGGAAATTCATCAATGCAGTGAAAATGATGTATCCGATGATCAGTCCCATTCCTGTGAAGTTAATTTCCGTCAAGAATTCCGCGCCGTTAACGGCAATCCATGTTCCAATATTGGACCAGTTAAAGTAAGCGATAAACTGGGAGATTGCAAAGATGAGTACAATATAGCCAGCCATGTCCTTCATGGCTTCCGCCATATAACCAGCAACGTCTTTTCCGCTTTTAATTTTCCCGACAGTGACACCATATGTGATACCCACAGTTAAAAATAGGAATAAAATAATCGGTACAATTCCTGAAATAAATGGAGATGGAACCAATTTTCCATCTTCGCCGCGCAACGGGCTGTCCGGCCAAGCAATGGCTACAACGAGCACGATAATATAGAGAAGACCGGCAATGACAGCATTTCGGAACCCTTTGCCTGCTTTCGGATCTTCCTCTTCGACATCCATCTCCACAGCATCGCCTTTATATTTTCCAAGCCGTGGTTCGATAAAACGGGAGGTAATGAAACCAGCAAGAAAAGTTAAGACAAAAACGGACACAATGTTAAAAAACCAGTTATCTGTAGGATGTACAGTGATAGAATCATCCACAATTCTTGCCGCTTCTGTCGAGATGCCGGCAAGCAACGTATCCGTACCAACAATGAATAAGTTCGCAGTGAATCCAGCTCCAGAAGAAGCATAGCCTACGGCAAGGCCCGCAAGTGGGTGCCGACCGACACGGTAGAATACCATGGCAGCCAATGGTGGAATCAATAACATCGCAGCGTCGGAAGCCAAGTTCCCCATAATCCCAACGAATGCAACAGAATACGTCAGAAGGGCAGGAGGGGATTTCATAATGGTTTTCTTAATTGCATAGTCGAGCATTCCTACTTTTTCTGTTAACCCAATACCAAGCATCATTGCTAGAACAATGCCGAGGGGAGCAAAGCCGGTGAAGTTCGTCACCATGGAAGTAAGGATATATTGCAGCCCTTCGCCAGAAGCCAAGTTCTTGATGGCAAGTGTCTCTCCGGTTCCCGGGTGAATAACAGATGCGTTGAACAAACTAAAAATCCAAGATGCGATAATTACAGACACTGCCAAGATGCTGAACAAAATGAATGGATCTGGAAGTTTATTTCCGACTTTCTCGATGCCATTCAGGATTTTACTGAAAAAACCTTGTTTCTTCGTAGTTTCCATGTACTTCCCCTCGATTCGATTATAATAGTTTTACTTTCAGGCCTTCTGAAGTGGAGATGGCCGTACGTCCTTTGGAATTGGACATGTGTATGGATGTTTCTGTGAGAAAGCCTTAAACTCGTCCTTAACAGCATCCAATTGCCCTGGATTTGCTAGCAGTTTAATGCCGGTGAGCGCCATCGAACCAGCCGCGCGGAACATGCCTTTATGGGCGTTGGATGATAGGCCTTGGCTCGTCATTTGCCAAGTATGGAGTGGTGTGCCGAGCGCCGATGTTGACGTGGAAAGTTGAGCTGTTGGAACAACCCAGCTGACATCTGACACATCTGTGGAGCCTGCTAAAATACCATCCGATTCAACGTAAGGGGAAATGACATCCGAAATATATTTCCCTTCAAACTCGCTGCCATCACCTTCATAGCCAAATCCTCTCATGCCATTCAAGAAGTCTTTTTGTTCCCCTGCCGTCATGGAATTAAAAATTTGCTTTGCAAACTCGGTTTCCTCATCTGTCGGCGGTTCGACTCCAATTTCGACTAGACTGTCATACAAAAGCCGTTCCAGCGCACGATTCGGTATGTAATTAGAACACGCTTTGTCAAATTCGATCGTCAAATCCGTTTCCGTCATTAAAGCAGCGCCTTCTGCAATTTTGCAGACTCTCTTATAAATCGCATCAACTTGATCCACTTTCGGTGCGCGAACTAAATAAAGCACTTCGGCATCTGCCTGCACGACATTCGGCGAAATGCCTCCTGTATTTGTGATAGCATAGTGTATTCGCGCTTCGGGAATGATATGTTCCCGTAAATATTGCACTCCAACATTCATGAGCTCCACAGCATCCAGTGCGCTCCGTCCTAAGTGAGGCGAGTT
>NZ_BQYK01000006.1:199227-209881 GCF_023168145.1 Sporosarcina sp. NCCP-2222 | reverse complement strand
CCCTGAAAAGCGCCATCGCGCACCATGAATGTCTTTCCAGAGCCGCCTTCTTCTCCAGGACAACCGAAAAATTTTACGGTACCTGGCAAGTTGTTGGCTTCCAAATAGGCTTTCGCAGCGCAGGCTGCCGCAAATGCACCAGTGCCGAGCAAGTTATGTCCACAGCCGTGGCCGACATTCGGTCCGTCTACAGGCTTTGGAGAAGCGAGATTCGGTTCCTGGCTTAATCCAGACAGCGCATCAAATTCTCCAAGAAATGCAATCACTGGTTCACCGGATCCATGCGATGCTACGAAAGCGGTTTCAATTCCGGCGACATTGCGTTCTACTGAAAATCCTTGCTGTTCACATTGTTCAGCGAGATACCGGGCAGACTCATATTCCTCGAATCGTGTCTCAGGATGTCGAAATATGAATTCACTCACCGTTGAAAAATAAGATTCATTGTCTTCTAAATATTTCTTTGTGAACGTTGTTAAATCAGTCACCAAACCATTCCTTTCCAATTTGTAATACTCATAGTAGATTATGAGAATAGTTTCATTCCATCGTAAAGTGCGAAAATACAAACGTCAAGGTAAATATGGCATATTTGTGAATGTGGAAAATATATAGAATTTGTCGAAAAGGAACGAGAATTGTGTGATGAAGTCCGTAGAGAGAGGGGGGTGATCTAGTTAATTAGGAGTAACAAGGTGTGTAATAGTGGTTCATTCTCCTTGGAAAGTACAGGAAAAGTAGATGAATACTAGTGGCGGTTTGTTAAAAAGAGTATCAAAGAGAAAATTGTTAGTAATCAAAAGAAAAAGACTGCAGACAAACCTGAATTCGTCAGGTCTAGTCTGCAGTCTGCCCTTTCAGTAAACGAAAGAACTCCCACTTACATTATTAATCTAACAAGTCATTGTTCTTCCGCTTGTCATAATAATTGCCTGTGATGTCCACATCGCCTTGTTGTTCAAGATGCGCTTCTTCCCGTTTCACAGTATCGCTGACGGTTTCCACATCTTCCACTTGACGCTTGCCGACGACAATCTCTTCCGTGACAATCGGTTTCTTTGTCACTTCGAGTCGTTCTTCCGTAATAGGAATACGGATTGACTCATCCTCTTGGGACATAGTGAAATCAGTATCCGTAACGTCTCCATCCATGACAGGACGGCGTTCCACGTACACTTCTTCACGCATGACAGGGACATCAATAGATTGTTCTTCACTCACAACATCTTTCTCTAACGACACCTCGCCGGCTTCCTCCGTGCGCTTGTCAACCTGAAGCCGTTCTTCCCGCAGCTTCATCCGCTCTTCTTCACGGCCGTAACCAGCTGTTTGGTAATTGTTATCCGTATCTAAAGGAGTGCGGTCCAAAACGGCTTCTCCGCCAACACGGCCATACTGGCCATCGTTGACATACTGCTCGTTCGGAGGCAAGCTATCTTGATATTCATTGCGCATCTCCATATTTTGATAGGCATTCACAGCATTCGCACCTAAATTTTGATCGCGTCCAAGATCAGTCATTCCGAATGTCGCTTCATTTTCCTCGTAGTAAACTGATGCCTCACCCTGATCCACATAGAGCAACAAGCCGCCGTTCTCAATATCTTGATAGTAACGTTCTGCATCAGCGTCATTCAGACCGAGATGGTGAAGCATGCCGTTGACATGATCCTTGCCAGAAAGAAAGTCCATGAACTTATCAAGCCACGACTCATTATCTGTCGTTTGAATATCTGCCGATGTGCGAGACCGCAGCATCGAAAGATCCGTATCATTCTTAGCTACTACATAAATATTATCATCTGCAATTCCTTGCGCCTTCAACTCTTCAACCTTGTCAAGTAATGCTGACTCGCTATGATACACTCCAATAAATCGTTTATCATCCATTATCAGATTCCTCCTTCAAGTTGTGTTGTGCTTCGTAGTGCTACTCTGTACATACCCGCTCAAATCTACGAAAAACGCAAACCACTTGAAAATGGGAAAATGTAATACGCTTGTAATAGGCGAAAGAATTAAAAAAAGAAGCTCCCGGATGGGGAGCTTCTTGGGGGAGTTATTGTAATTGTGTTGGTGCAGAGTAGCTCATTGTTTTCATGATCTTAGGCAGTTGGTCTATTTCCGCATAAGCTTTACCATTAGTAAAGGAAAACACCGAAACAATTGCCAACAAACATACAACAGCTAAAACTTTTTTCAATTTAAATCCTCCCAGTTATCAATTTTTTTATAATGACCATAACGATTTGCTTCTCTGAAGTAAATCGATGATAATTTATATTTTCGGTTGCTATAAAACCATTCTGCTAGTGCAATACAATATTTTTGGATGTTTTTGTAATCGTCTATGCTTTTAAAATACTCAATGGTTTCTTTGGCGAGTTCAATATCTAACCCTTCCTTCTTATTTAAAGAATGGTGAAAGGATAAGTGATAATAATAAGGTTTAAGCTTCTCGTCGGACAGTGTTTCATAGAGTTGTAAACCCTCTTTTGTCCACTTTTCTACAAGATCCTTATTAGAGCTTTTATAGAACTCTATAACTAGACAATATACTGTTATCAAAGGATTTGCAATTCCAATTTTATATTCTAAGCTCTTTTCATAGAAGTAGATGGCATCCTTACTATTTCCCATAACTGAATTAAGTGAACCTAAATTGTGGTAAATCAAACCTTTTTCATTATCAAAATGAAATTCTTCACATATCTGACTGGCCTTATGATAAGCTTCTAAAGCTTCATCATATTGGTCTGTCTTTTTGTAGGTAATTCCCAGCAGGATATAACAATCTAAAACTCTTTTCATGTAAAGATTTTCTCTGAAATATTCTAGGGCTTTTTTTACATATTCGAACGAATAAAATATACGAATATCTGCAGTGTATGCGACACCAATCATGTAATAAAATTCATTCTTCTCCCACTCATCTAAAATGAGGCTTTCCATAATTTTTGCAGCATCTTGGAAGTAATTAATTGCTTTTCTAAGATTACCTATAGAGTAGTAGTATAAAGCTTTAACTAATGTAAAAAGATGTTGTTGATATTCATTAAATTGTGGAAATATGTTTTCCAAAGCATAAATCTCTCTCCTGCATCCTTCCAAATCCTCCCCCAATATCAACCGAAACCGCAAAACAATAAGCAAATAAGTATAATAAATCGATTGATCTTCAAAAATCGGGTTTTCCTGAAGGAGCATGTCTAGCTGCTGGCGTGTGTAGTCTTTGTCACGCTTGGTGATGACATTCCGGTAGCTGTCTTTGAGCATTTTTAAAAATTCCTGCTCGGTTTTATCTTGGGCGGGCTGTGTGAATTTACCTGGATCCATGCCAAGGCGTTCCATGAGCAATTCGACTACTTCTTCGCTGGGTTCAATCAGGTTCCGTTCGATTTTTGATAAGTAGGAAGGCGTACAGATCCCTTTGGCCAGAACGACTTGCTTCATTTCTTGCCGGACGCGCTCGGCCCGAATCACATGTCCTATCCTCATCCCTGATCCCTCTCTTTATCTATCATAGTATATAAGTATCTATAATCATATCATGAAATGTTGGGAAATTTATTTTAAAAAGGCCTAAAAATCGACGGTTTCTGAAAAAAATGTCCCAATCTGTTCATCTCCAACTTGGGGACCATTCATGATATTCTTTTTACAAGGCATAATAGACACAATTTTCGGGGACACTGAGAGAGAAGAAAGTACTATATATATTCAAACGGAAAAGGAGCGTGATTGGATGGCACTAGAGCGGAGCGGTACAGAGTTTTATGTTGAGTACAGGGACATGGAAATCGTTAAAATGAGAATCGAACTGAAAAAGTTTGTGAGGAAGATGAAAGCTGAGGGATATTTGTCGTCCGTCAATACCGATGATCTTCCTTCCGGCATTTATCGAGAAATTCAAAGACTCAATCAATAATTCAGAAAGACGGAACGGTATGGATATCGTTTCGTCTTTTTTTCTATGCTTTTTCTTATCTGGCTAGTACTATAAAAGTAATTGAGTAGAAAGGAGTAGGCTAGATGTCTAGGAATCTTTTAGCATTGTTATTATCCATCTTTTGTCTATCGCTTATCACTCATCCTGCCGCAGCAAAACCGTTCCAGCAGAATGTTCGATGTGGATCTGAATTGCAAGACAAGGACGTGGCAAAGGTTGAAAAGCGATATGCGATCAGCGTTCCAGTTGCGAACGTGTGGCGCCACCCTTCCAAGTCCCGATCCGTCGATGCGGCCACGGTTGTCCCGATGCCTCAGATGGCGAAGTGGACTAAGAGCTTGACGGTAGCTGAGAAGAACGGACTGATTGGCCGGCTGGATACACAGGCATTGTACGGCGATGAAGTTACTGTCTTGAAAACAAAAGGGGATTGGATTTATATTGCCATAAAGGACCAAAAGAAGCCAGGGAAACCATCAGGCTACGAAGGATGGGTTTCTAAAAGTCACGTGACGTCTGTGGACTCGTATGATTCCAACTGTTCGATCGCTATTGTGGATGCGAAGCTTGCGCCCCTGTATGATCAGCCGAAACTGTCACCGAAATATGCGTTTTTGGAAGTCAGTTACACGACGATTTTTCCGATTGTAGAGGATAATGGAGATTGGGTTACTGTCATGACGCCAGGGGATGGACTGAAGTATATTCGTAAGACTGACGTGAAGATCTTTGAAAATTATAATGCTGTTCCAAATCCAACAGGGCAGGATATTATAAATGCGGCAAAGCGCTATATCGGCCTGCCTTATTTATGGGCGGGTGTTTCTGCATACGGGTTTGACTGCTCAGGGCTGACCTATTCAATTTATAAAAATCATGGAATTTTGATTCCCCGCGACTCTTCGGATCAAGCAAAGGAAGGCACGGCAGTCAAACGGGCCGATCTAAAGCCGGGAGACCTGATTTTCTTTGCACGTGACAAAGGAAAAGGGTCTGTCTATCATGTTGGCATGTATGTCGGTGATGGAAAAATGATCCATGCTCCAAATTCATCAAAGAAAGTGGAGATTGTGTCCATTAATACAGGCACTTATAAAACAAACTACGCGGGAGCAAGAAGATATTTGAAATAAGGAATCCTGTTCTACTTCGCAAGTTTTCAACTTATCCTATACCAATAGGAGGGATGACTTGGAGATTGACGGGGTATTTGCTGGCGGGGGATTGAAAGGATTTGCCCTTGTTGGTGCATATCAGGTGCTGGAAGAGAAGGGGTACCGCTTCAAACGTCTTGCAGGCACAAGTGCCGGTGCAATTATCGCTTCCTTCATTGCAGCTGGCTATACAGGACGAGAAATAGAGACGATGCTGCATGAAGAGGATTTGCAGATACTGCTGGATCCGAGAAAAGCGATCTTGCCGATTCCTTTCATGAAATGGATTAATTTGTATTGGCGCATGGGGTTGTATCAAGGGAAGGAACTGGAGAAATGGTTTTTTGAAAAACTGTCGTTAAAAGGAATCTATACTTTTTCAGATATACCCGAGGGTTCGCTGAAATTGGTCGCCTCTGATTTGACGAACGGAAAAATAATCGTCTTGCCTGATGACCTTGTTCATTATGGCATCGAGCCTGAAACTTTTTCTGTCGCCAAGGCACTCCGGATGAGCTGCGGCATTCCTTTTTTCTTTGAACCGGTTCGGTTGAAGGTGCCGACAGGCGATACGATTGTCGTGGACGGCGGCGTGTTAAGCAATTTCCCTCTCTGGTTATTTGATGACAAAGAGGGGAACCGAGAACGGCCGGTCGTTGGAATGAAACTGAGCCACCGGAAAGATGAACTGTCCCGTAACCGGATTGATAATGCACTGAATCTGTTTGAAGCTCTGTTTTCCACGATGAAAAATGCTCATGATGATCAATATATTTCGAGGAAGCATGAGAAGGACATAATTTTTATACCGGTGGATCATTATAGTGCCACCCAGTTTGATCTGGATGATGAACAAAAGGACGAATTAATCAAGATTGGCCGCTTGCGCACGACCGTCTTTTTGCATCATTGGCGATATGCCCGTCCGGATTATAGTGGATTTCAGCTCGTGCAGGGAGGATATGCTGCTATTGGGCGATAAAATAGGAAAACGTCGATGCATTTACGCATCGACGTTTTTTTAAAGTCTTTTAAAGCTGTGAAACTTAGATTTCCAATAGCGGTCGCTTAAGCTGGTCACTTGAGATTTCTTGCCGCCCGCATGAATGAATTTATTGTTCCCGAGATAGATACCGACATGTGAAATGCCTTTACGATATGTATTTTGGAAAAATACTAGATCCCCTGGTTTAGGTGACGCTACTTTTTTAGAAGCCGCGAATTGGCCAAGTGTGTCGCGAGGAACCAATTTGCCGGATTTCTTAAAGGCATATTGGACAAAGCCACTGCAATCGAACCCGTTGACGGTTGTGCCGCCGAAACGGTATGGAATACCACGAAGTGACATTGCCTGGTCGATGACTTTATCGGCAAAAGCCACATTGGAGCTGGATTGCTTAGAAACTGTTCCTTTTGTCAACAGTGTGCTGAGTGCCCAACCGTTTTTACCGTTGACACTTACCTTGTACCATACTTCCTTGCCGACCTTTTTTTCTCCAATGACTTTTACGGAAGTGCCTTTTTTGGCGAGTGTAACAATCTTGTGATTTGTACCGGCTCCCGAACGGATATTGACGTTATGTTTTGTTTTGTAGGTGCCAGTCTTTCCTGCGGATGCGCTAGTTGATTTTTTAGAAGTAACGAGTACTTGATTCGGTTTAATTTGATCTGATTTCAAGTTATTCCATTTTTTTAGATTTGCTACAGATACATTGGTCGATTGTGAGATAGTCCATAAGGATTCTCCTTGTTTCACTTTATGAGTGCTTGCTTCAGCGTCATTTGCCGCTAGGCCAAATGCCAATGAACCTGCTAAAAGTACAGACAAAGCAACTTTCTTCATGTATTTCCCCTATCTACCACTGCTCGATATGGATTTTCGCTTTTTTTTATATACGTGAGCTGATTACGTTCTCCATCTTACAATGTGGAGTTTACAGGATAGCGGCATAAACATTACAAATACATTACAAATCATTACGGATATTTTATGTAAATGGTATCACGCTCTATTTAGACTTGTGGATATATTTAGATTAGAAGAACATATTTAGAAGGTGTATCCTTTCTATTTTCACAACATAGGATAGAGGGAGGAAGCAAAATGGAGGGATAGAATGTTACCTAATCTAGATATTCAAGCTTTACTTCAACAGCATCAGTTAAAAGTGAACAGACGCAAAAAGACAAGCGGCGAGTTGCGGGCGGAAGTGCTGAAAAGAGAAAACGAACGGCTGACTGGACAATGAAATCCGGCAGCTGTTTTTTTATTTTCTAGGAACTTTGCGCTCTAGTGCACTTGTTTTATCAGGCTTAATAAGAGAAAAGGAAGCAAGTTTTCTTTTGTCGCTCAAAGTTGATGATAAATATTTTCGGAAGTATTTTAATAAATTGAAAGGGAATTTCAATCTGAAGTCGAATCTCTAAACATAGTAACAATTTCAAGAATAGGGAGGATGAACAGGTTGAGAATATGGAAACAGGTTGTTTTTGCATGTCTACTTGTAAGCGCTTTCTTGCTCTATGGGTATTCCACCACATCTTTTGCTCAGGAAACGGAGCCAGTGATCCGTATCGGCGTCGTTCCAGCGGCAGAGTCCATCAAGCTGAAGGCGGATGGTCCGTTTAATGTACTGGACAAAGAGACAGGGGAAATCCTATTTAGCGGAAATGGGGAAGAAGTGACCGTTATGTTAGGTTCAGCAGCCCAAATTCAGAGTTATTACCGTTTGCAAGTCGCTTTCACGACAAGCCAGGCCTACTTGGACGATTGGCTTGCACGGGCTCATGCTGAAAGTTATCCGACGTATGTAGAGGATTACAATGGTGGATACCGATTGTACTTAGGCGAGTTTCCGACAGATGCCTCATTCAGCGTAAGAACTGCTTTTAAGGATGAAGTTGTGGCAAAGGGGCTGGCTGCCTCTGATGCTTTTTGGAAGATCGTAACGACTGCTGATGGGGAGCGACAGCTATCAGCAAAGATGGGTGCGGAAGAAAAAAACACAAGCCATCCTGTTCAAATGCAAGCCGATTCCGGCATTGTCTTGATTAACGGCATCCCGTATCGAGGAATTGCAGAAGTTGGATTCAATAGCGCGGGCACACTGGCAGGCATTAATGAAGTGAATATTGAACACTATTTGTATGGAGTGGTGCCGAGAGAATTGCCGCCGGTTCCGTACAAGGAAGTGGAAGCACAAAAGGCACAGGCGGTTGCTGCCCGTACGTATGCCTTATCGAATATGGGGAAACGGAGTGCGGACGGATACGACTTGTTGCCGACAACATCTGATCAAGTATACGGAGGATATAGCGCTGAACATCCGATATCCACTGAAGCTGTCGACGGCACAAAAGGAATTGTGGCGACGTATGAAGGCAAGTTGATTACAGCAGTTTTCCATTCCACAAGCGGTGGCTTTACGGCAAATAATGAGGACGTATGGAATTCCGAAGCGACCCCTTATTTGCGCGCGACACATGTTGCGCAAAAAGGAAATTCGTTAAAGTATGTCCCTGCACTGGACGTATACAAAAAGACGGGCAACTCTGAGTCACTTAGAGAAGTGAAAAAAGGGGACTTTGAAGCTGGCTGGTCCAAGTATTATCGCTGGAACTTTGAGTGGACAGCTGAGGAAATCAGCAGCGTGCTAAGCAGTTATTTCAGCACGGATGTCGGAGAAGTGCAGGAGATTAATATCACTGAGCGTTCCAGTTCCGGCCGTGCAGCGGTAATCGAGTTCGTTACGGAGAATGGAACATTTTACGAGTACAAGGACCGCATCCGCTGGGCACTGCAATATATTGATGCAAATGGCAAGCCCGCTGTATTATTGAGCACTTTGTTCATCGTTGAACCGGTCCTTGATCCGGCTACGAATGAAGTGTCTGGCTTTAAAGTGGAAGGAGGCGGCTGGGGCCATGGCGTCGGCATGTCTCAAGTTGGTGCAGTTGGAATGGCTGAAGCCGGCTATAATTTCACGGTCATTCTAAAACATTTTTATCAAGGAATTGAATTGGAAACTAGATACTGAGATAAAAGGCGGTAACGAATATGTATGTAATAGGGATTGATGGAGGCGGCACGCAAACGACCGGCATTGTCTCAGACGAATTTGGCCGCGTGCATATGTACGCCAAGACGGGCAGAAGCAATCCAAATACGATGAATCGGAAGGAGTTTGCAGCAGTCATGGCCGACTTGCTGCAAACCCTCTCATTACAAAATCCGGTCGTATTTGAACAAGTGAGCTGCTGTTTCGCTGGACTGGCGGGTGTTGGGGAAAGCGGTAAAGATGAAGAGGTTGCCCACTTGCTACGTGATTTGCTCCCGGATGGCGCATCTATCACAGTCCGAAATGACGCTTTTAATGCACTCTATTCCGGAACGCTCGGGAAAGCGGGGATTGTCCAGATTGCCGGCACAGGAGCCATTACGTTTGGCATTAATGATCGCGGAGAGACGGCGCGTTCAGGAGGTTGGGGCTATCTTTTCGATGACGAAGGCAGTGGTTTTTATTTAGGGAATGAAGCGTTGCGCCATATTTTTAAAGCGCATGACGAAAGAGGTCCGTCCACATCGCTCAGCGATCGAGTGCTTCATCATTTTTCGGCTGCCTCCGTCCCTGATGTGATTAGCTCCATTTATGGCGAGGAGCATCCCCGCTCTGTCATTGCGCCACTGTCCCGGTATGTTGTGGAAGAGGCGACAGCAGGGGATGGAATTGCGCAGACAATTATTGAGGCGGCATGCGAAAAGATGATAGAGAGCATAGTGGCTTGCAGGCAGCAATTATTTGATGAGGAGCATGCAACGACTATTATTTTGTCTGGCGGTGTTTTTACGGGTTCTGATCTATGCAGAAACACGATGATCCAATTTGCTGGCCAGTGCTTGCCTTCGGTGACCTTGCAATCTACGCAAGTACCTCCAGCAGTTGGGGCGGTGCTGGCAGGGCTGTCCGTGATGCAAATAAAACCGGAAAATGAATTTGTGTCAACGTTAACAAGCGAGCTGAACAGAAAGGGGCTGCCGTGAACATGTTGTATATCGACGAAGTCAAACCCGACAGAATCATCTCGTTATGGAATCGTTCAATTGGAGAACGCTTTCCGATGACAAATGAATTGTGGAAGCAAAATACGATCGATGACAAGAGCATCATGCGAGAAGCATCATTGGCCATCGTTGATGGGGCAAATTTGCTCGGATTCATCGTAGCAAAACGTCCAGAGGGACATAACGAAATGGCAACGCAAAAGATGGGCTGGATTCAATGTTTGCTGGTAAACGAGAATGCCAGAAACAGAGGAATCGGCAAGCAACTCTTAGAGTGCGCGGAAGAAGAATTTCGCAAACAAGGGATAACAGACATTCGGCTAGGTCGGGATATGCGTCATTACTTCCCAGGAGTTCCGGCTGAGGATACAGGTAGTATAGCGTGGTTTACGAAGAGGGGATACATGTGTGAAACAGTCGAGACGGATTTGATTGCTAACGTGAAAGACTGGAAGCCGTACGAACTTGAAAACGGGCTGCAACACTTTC
>NZ_BQYK01000006.1:140127-199123 GCF_023168145.1 Sporosarcina sp. NCCP-2222 | reverse complement strand
GGCCGAGAGTTCATCGGACTGTTCGTAAACGATCAGTTGCAGGGCTTTTGTCGAATGAATGACGGGGCTTCCCCTCAAATTGGTCCGAATACATATTGGCGAAAGCTGGTTCAAGGAGAATTAGGGGGCATTGGCCCGTTAGGCATTGACCGTTCTTTACGGGGGCAAGGATTTGGCCTTGATATTGTAAAGGCCGGGGCCAACGAGCTGATGAAACGAGGCGTAGATTCAATTGTCATCGATTGGACGCAGCTTGTCGCATTTTACGGAAAGTTGGGATTCACGCCGTGGAAACAATATCAAATGATGTCCAAACAACTGGAATCAGGAGGTGTCTGTTCTGGAACAAGTGTTGAATTTCCTCCAGAGAGAGATTGATGCCGGCGTGACGCCGGGGGCAGTGATCAGGGTTCGGCATCAAGGAAGAATTGTACTTGACCAAGCGCTGGGCTATAACTGTTTAGAGCAAGGAAAGACCAGGATGTCGAGCCGTCATGTCTTTGATATGGCCTCGCTGACGAAGGTCATGGTCACATTGCCCGCTATGCTGCAATTGTTCGCATCGGGTGAACTGTATTTACATGATAAAGTATCCACCTTTCTTCCGGCTTTCAGTGTTCATGGAAAAGACCAGGTGACGGTAAAACAGTTGCTGACTCATTCTTCCGGTTTGCCTGCCCACAAACATTATTTTGAAGAAAAGATGACGAAGGAGGAAGTGCTGGCTTCCATTTATCAGGAGAAATTAGCGTATAAGCCTGATACGGCAGTCGTCTATAGTGACCTTGGTTTCATTGTTCTCATGGAGCTGATTGAACAGCTGTCGGGCCAAAGGATTGAAGATTATGCGAAAGCACATATTTTCCGGCCGCTTGCGATGAATGACACGGGATACATGCCACAGTTTGAACGCGAGCGCTATGCGCCGACTGAGTTCGTAGCCCACTTGAATGATCATAAGTATGGCATCGTCCATGACGACAATACGGAATTCATGGGGGGCATCAGCGGCCACGCGGGACTGTTCTCAACGATGAACGATTTGGCTGTGTTTACCCAGATGCTGGAGGCGAACGGTCAATATGGCGGGCACCGAATCATCGATCGGAATTGGTTGGAACTTTCCCGCCGGAACTTTACACCATTCTCTGACGAAAGCAGAGGGATCGGCTGGCAATTAAAAGGGGACGGGGCAAGCCCGGCAGGCGATTTGCTGTCAGCCGGGACGTATGGGCATACCGGTTTTACAGGAACCAGCTTCTATATTGATCCACAAAGAGAACTGACGGTTATGCTGCTGACAAATCGCGTTTATTTCGGCAGGCATCCTCATATGATCCGGCTCCGTCCGAGATTACACAATTTGATAGCCGTACAAAAACAAGAGGGGGAGGGGCTTGCATGCGACTGATGATTGTCGGAGCACATTGTGGAGATGGAGAACTGCAGGCAGGAGCGATTGCGCATAAATACGCCAAAGCAGGCTGGCATGTTACGTTTCTGCATTTGACGGCAGGAGAAAAAGGAGCGCCGGCCCAGATGGATGTGAATGTCTACCGTGACCAGAAAATAAGAGAAGCGGAACAGGCGGCTGCCATTTTAGGAGGCAGCAGCATTACCCTTTCCCATCGTGATGCGGAGCTTACCTTCAATGAAGAGATTTGTAAGGAAGTGGCTGCCATCTTTCGGCGCGAGAAGCCTGAATTTGTCATCACTCATTGGGAGAACAGCATGCATCCAGACCATGCGCTTTGCCAGCGGATCGTACAAGATGCGTGGTTGAAAGCTGCTCTTCCCGGGTTTGAGCTGGAGGGACTGCCGCCTCATGGATTAAAGCGTGTGTTTCACAGTGAGAACTGGGAAGACATGGAGGGGTATGAACCGGATATTTACGTAGACGTGAGCGAATCGTTCGAAGCTTATTTAGAAGCGATTTCCTGCTATGATTTCGTGATAAATTCTTCGAGCTTCCGCTACTATGATTACTACAAAGCGCTCGGAACCGTGCGGGGCTGCCTCGCACGGGCGACGTATGCACAGACATTAAAAAATTCAAGAGGGCTTCATGTACGAAAAGAAGGAATGATTCCGGGTTTTCCGGTGTAAGGGGGAAAAATAAATGAGTTTAGAGAAAAAAGTCGGCCGATTGATGATCGCTGGATTCAAAGGGATCACGGTGTCCGAGGAGATTAAAAGCCTGATCCATGACTACCATATAGGCGGTATTATCTTATTCGGTCGAAACATCGGGACGCCAGAAGAGATTGCCCGTTTGACGAGCGGTCTGCAAGCGGAGGCGAAAAAAGCGGGCTATTCGGTACCTTTATTAATTTGCATTGATCAAGAGAATGGCGTCGTGCGGAGATTAGGTGAAGGTACGACCATTATTCCTGGAGCCATGCTACTTGGCGCAACGCAAGATTCCGCGAATGCGAGGAAAGCAGGCGCTTTGACCGGGAAGGAATTGAAAGCGCTCGGCATCAATTGGAACTTGGCGCCTGTTGTGGATGTGAACAATAATCCGAAAAATCCGGTCATCGGCGTACGTTCCTTCGGTGAAAATCCAAATCATGTTGCAGAGATGGCTGAACAGGCGATGGCCGGCATGCAAAGCGCGGGTGTCATGACGACATTGAAGCATTTCCCTGGCCATGGGGATACAAATGTTGATTCCCATCTCGATCTGCCTGTCATTGCTCATGATTTAAAACGGCTGCATGAAGTGGAGCTCGTGCCATTCAAGCGCTGTATTCAAGCAGGTGCCGATGCGGTCATGAGTGCCCATGTTTATTTTCCGGCTTTGGAGTCCGAAGCGAATACGCCGGCCACGTTATCTCGCCCTATTATTACCGGCTTGCTGCGGGAGGAGCTTGGGTTTCAAGGTGTAATCACAACGGATTGCATGGAAATGGATGCAATCGCCAAAGGGATTGGCACCGTGCAGGGCTGTGTCAAAGCCGTTCAGGCAGGCGTCGATTTTGTTATGGTGTCTCATCTGTTCGATTTGCAGAAACAAGCAATCCTTGCAATGAAAGAAGCGGTCCAAAACGGGAAGATTTCTGAACTGCAAATAGATGAATCGGTTGCAAGAATTGAAAAGCTTGTTCGCCGTTATGCCTCATGGGAGGAAGCGGAAAGTCCAGTTGTCCCGGATTTTGTCGGTTCTGAAGCGCATAAGATGGAAATGCGAAAGATTTATGAACGAGGGATTACCGAAGTTGGAAAGCAAGGAAAAGTGGTTCAACCTGGTGATCGGATTCTTCTTGTTTACCCAGCGAACGAATATGCGACGATGGTGGAAGATAAGCGTTACGCAACGGTGACGATGGGGCAAGAAATGCGAAAAGTGCATGAAAACGTAACTGATATGGAACTGAAGCCTGAGCAATTGGAAGGTCAGCTGGAGCAAATCGGACAGATGGCGAAAGACTATGACCATATTGTCGTGCTTACATTGAATGCCATCCAGCATGATACCCAGCAACGGCTTGTAGAGACATTGATCGCTTCAGAAAAACCTGTAGATATTGTCGCCATTCGTTCACCATATGACCTTTCACTCTTCGAAGGGGCAAATCGCATGATCTGCACCTATGAGTTTACAAAAACGGCATTTGAAGTCGTAGCGGCTGGATTAGTAGGCAAGGTGCAATTCAAAGGGAAATTGCCTGTTTCATTATCTTGAAATAAATTTTTAAATTTAGAATTTACTGTTGAAATTTAATTTCACAACAAGTAAAATGGTGGAAAGCGCTTTCATTACTAGATTGGGAGGAGGGCGATGCGATTGTGCGAGTTTGTGGAATGATGTCAGGTACTTCTCTAGATGGTCTTGATTTAGCGATTGTCGATTTCTCGATGCAGCCTGACCGTCTACAGTTCGAAGTGAAAAAGTTCGTGACAGTCCCTTATCCGGAGGAGCTCAGGCAAGAATTGCTCCGGTTGATGGATGCGCAGGCGCCATTGAACCGTGTTTCTGCTATGAACATGTACTTAGGCGATCTGTATGCCAGATTGCTAAAAGAGTCACTCCATGAATCAGATATCCAGTTGGAATCGATTGATTTGATCAGTTCACACGGCCAGACAATTTGGCATGAACCGTTTGTGAAAGGAGATGCGCCTTTTACGCATCCGAATACGATGCAAATCGGTGATATTGCCGTTCTGGCAGAGCGTGCAGGCATTCCTGTCATCGGCGATTTCCGAACCCGGGATATGGCGGCAGGGGGGCAAGGGGCACCGCTCGTTCCTTTCGCGGATCACTACTTATTCCAATCTGATACGGAAGGCCGAGTGCTCGTTAACATCGGGGGTATCGCAAATATTACGGTGCTGCCTCCCGGGGATTCAGGACTGGATGTAATCGCGTATGATACCGGTCCAGGGAATATGATCATCGATTCGTTCGTATCGAAGCATTCTGCTGGTGCCGTGAGCTATGATGCCGACGGCGGATTTGCAGAGAAAGGAACTGTCGATAAAACTTTCCTGCATCAGCTTCTCTCGGAACCTTATTTTTCGGCGCAACCGCCGAAAAGCACGGGCCGGGAATTGTTTGGGGCTGCCTATGCGGAACGCGTATGGACGGAAATGGAGCAACAAGGTATGGCGGATGAGGATAAAATTGCGACAGTTACGATGTTGACTGCCCATACGCTTGCTGACGAAATTACCCGGCATCATGACAAATACCGGTTAAAGACAGTCATCGTCAGTGGGGGAGGGGTGCATAATAAAACATTGCTAACCTTCTTGAAGGATCTTTTGCCGGAAGGACTGGAGGTCATGACCTCTGCCGAAGTTGGAATTGATCCAGACGCGAAGGAAGCATTCGTCTTTGCGCTTCTTGGCTACCTGGGGTTTCAGCGATTGCCAAATTCCTTGCCGTCCGCAACAGGAGCAAAACGGCAGACGGTGATGGGGAAAATCGCTTATTAAGAAAAGGGAAATGTTGTTTTATCAAACATCGGGGGGTTAATTGAATGAAAAAGATGTTAAAGAAGTCTGCACTCGCAGCAGCTTCCTTGGGCCTTGCCGCATCGGTTCTAGCCGGATGCAATGACAAAAAGGAAGCGGGCAACGCGGACGAATTCAAGGGGAAAATCACGATCTGGGATGGACCGAGATGGCCGGATGAAGAGGAAAATAAATTCCACTGGCTTGAAGCGAAGATTAAAGAGTATGAGGAAGCGCATGAGGGTGTGGAAATTGAACTTGTTCAAGTACCATGGGCTGAGATGGGCGATAAGCTCGGCGTGGCAATTGCCGGGAAGGCCTGGCCGGATATCGCGCCAGTCGACATTAGCGGCAGCGCGGTGAGCATTGACCATATCGAGCAAGGCGTCATCGAATCGATGGATAATTACTTAGATAAGAAAGAAAAAGAGGATTTCTACGAAAATGCATTGGATGCCTATACGTATGATGGGAAACTATACGGAATTCCGAATAGTATTACGTTGCACTCGATGCTGTTAAACTTGGATTTGTTTGAGGAAGCAGGCGTGGAACCACCGAAAGACGGCAATTGGACGTATGATGAATTCCTTCAGGCTGCAGAGAAATTAACATTTGACCGGGATGGGGACGGCAAGATGGATGTATACGGTTTCTCGACGTATATCCTGCCTGGCTATTATGAAGCATGGCCGTTCTTCTATAAAAATGGCGGCTCTCCGCTGAACGAAGATATGACTGAGTTTACTTTCGATTCACCGGAAGTCGTGAAGGCCATTCAAGATTTGGCCGATTTGAAATTAAAGCAGAAAGTCGCACCGGAAACACTGGGCGGCAATGATGTCGGTGGTACATTCCAAGCTTGGGCGAACGAAGAGCAGCGGACTGTGGCAATGGAGCCGTGGGCAACATGGGCGATTGGTGCTGCACAAGGCGCGTACCCGACTAACTTCGCAGTAGCTAACTATCCGACAGGCGACTCGAAGGAGCCTGTGACAATTGGCGGCGTAGGCGGCTGGGTTATGATGCATCAGGATGATGCGAATAAACGGGCAGCTGTTGCGGATTTCATGAAATTCATTTCAACTGCGGATGAGCAATATCACATGGCACAGCATTACGGCATCTTCCCGGCTCGGGTGAGTGCTGCGGAAATGGATCCGTTCAAGGATAACCCGCAGATGACAAGAGCAATGGAAATGTCCGATCAAGTCGTTATGCTGCCGCGCCATCCGGAGTGGAGAAAAATAGACGAAGCGATTCAAAATGAATTGCAACTCGTGTTCAATGGTGAAAAAACCGCTGAACAGGCGATGGCTGACGCTAAAAAAGCAGTCGACAAAATTATAAAGTGATCAAGCAAGCAGGCTATGCATCGCGTACGCCTGCTTCATCTTTAAGGAGGCGGAGTCTTCATGACGCAAATGCCGATGGGTGCTGTGCCCAAGAAAAAAGAAGAAAAGATGAAGCTGTTCAGAAAACCGAACAAAAACCTCTTCCGGCAAATGAAGAAAAATTATAGCGCGTACCTTTTCTTATTGCCAAAGCTCATTCTATTTACCCTCTTTGTAGCCATTCCAGTCGTTTGGGCTTTTATTCTATCGTTTCAAAAGTATAAAGTGTTCGGCAGCGAGTTTATCGGACTAAAGAATTACATAGAAGTCTTCCAAAGCGATGCGTTTTGGATCGCACTGAAAAATACACTCCTGTTTACAGTCGTTACCGTGCCATTCGGTGTAATCAGTGCACTCGTACTTTCAACGCTTATCTTTGAGCTGGGCAAACTATCTCAAAGTCTATTCCGATCCGCATTTTATTTGCCGACGGTCACATCCATGGTGATCATCGCGATGGTCTGGAGATGGATGTACAATTACGATTTTGGTTTGTTCAACTATGTACTTGGATGGTTTGGTGTTGGTCCGGTCAACTGGCTGGGCCAATCAAATACTGCACTTTGGGCGCTGATCATCATGCAATGCCTCATCCCGTTCGGGGTCGGCATCATCATGTACTTGGCATCCATGGGGTCCATCTCCCAATCACTCTATGAAGCGGCGAGAATGGATGGAGCAAGCAAGTTCAAACAATGGATCCACATTACGATCCCTTTACTGAAACCAACGACTTTGTATTTAGTGCTTCTCAGCACAATCGGTTCCTTCCAAGTTTTCACCCAAATTATCATGATGACGGGCGGGGGACCAGGCAGTGCGACGGAGACGCTCGTGCATCTTATCTATAAAACAGGATTCCGCGATTTTGATTTTGGATTGGCTGGCGCCCAGTCAGTCGTATTGTTTGTCATCATTCTCATCTTTTCTGTCATCCAGTTCCGGGTGCTTCGTCATGATGAGTGATTGGAGGATGGAAAATGAAGAAAAAACCACTAGATCGTTTAAATAAATTTATCATCTTTGCACTGCTCTCTATATTTGCAGTCGTTTCTCTGCTTCCGCTGTATTGGGTATTCTCCACTTCACTCCAATTGAGCAGCTATCAGTCCATGGATATGGAACGGCCGGTTTCCTATGTGGATTCCAATCCGCCAAAAATGTATCCGATGGGCATCCCACTTTACTTCGAGCATTGGAAAGGCGAGCGGGAAGCGAAAAAAGCTGGAGATGCAGAGCTCGAAGCATACCATCAGGCGCAGATGGACCATATCGTCTCGAACACATTTGGTAGCTTTAAATCGCTTTTCAAAAAACATGATGTTGGGAAATGGTTTTTCAACAGCTTATATATTGCGGTTGTTGTAACCGTCGGCATCCTGCTCATCGACTCCATGGCGGGATATGTGCTGGCGAAAAAGCGGTTTCCCGGCAGGAATCTGATCTTTTGGATTATCATCTCCACGATGATGATTCCAGGGCAAGTAACCCTCGTACCGTTGTTTATCATGGTCGGGAATTTGAACTTGATGGATACGCACTGGGCTCTGATTCTGCCTGATTTGTCTATGGTGTTTGGAGTATTCCTCATGAGACAGTTTATGTATTCCATTCCGGATGAATTGCTCGAAGCTGCGAAAATGGACGGGGCAAGTGAGTGGAGAACGTTTTGGACGGTTGTTCTGCCGCTAGCTAAACCAGGGTTAGCCGCACTCGGCATCTTTACATTTATGAACGTGTGGAACTCTTTCCTCTGGCCGATTATCGTCCTGAACACAGCGGAGTTGTACACATTGCCAGTAGGATTGAAAACGTTGCAAGACGCCAACTTGGCAAGTTTTAAATTGCTAATGAGTGGTGCGGCAGTCGCAGCGATTCCGATGATCATCGTTTTCATCTTGTTCCAGCGCTACTTCGTCCAAGGATTGACTCTTGGCGGGGTCAAGGAATGATGGCCGTTAAACTCGGAATTGACGTCTTTCTTGAAACACAAGTTGATGAAATCCGCAGCAAACGGATCGGCCTCTTGACGAATCAAACCGGCGTGAATGCCTCGCTTGATTCGACAATCCGGCTTTTCCATAATCACACGGACATCCATCTCACTGCGTTATTCGCGCCTGAACATGGGCTGCTGACGAATAAGAAAGAAGGAGAGAAATTCGGAGACAGCCGTCATCCGAGGGCAGGCGTGCCGGTCTTCAGCCTGTATGGTGAAACCAAAAGGCCGACGGATGAGATGATGGAGAAGGTCGATATCGTCATGATGGATATTCAAGATATCGGCGCCCGTTACTATACGTATATATACACCATGGCTTACATGATGGAAGCTTGTGCGCGGAAAGGCAAGCGGATGATCGTGTTGGACCGCCCGAACCCGATTGGCGGCACTAAGGTGGAAGGAAACCTAATTGCGCCCGATTTTACGTCGTTTGTCGGACTGTATCCGATTCCAAACCGGCACGGCATGACGATCGGGGAACTGGCAGCCTATTTTAATGAGGCATTCGCGATCAATTGCCCACTGACTGTTGTGGAAATGCAGGGGTGGAAGCGTGACAATATGCTGCCCGATTTGAATTTGCCATGGGTGCCGCCCTCTCCGAACGTCACATCCCTTGATATGATGCTTCTCTATCCCGGAACTTGTTTGCTGGAAGGGTTGAATATATCGGAAGGACGGGGGACTGCGCAGCCTTTTGAAATGCTGGGAGCTCCATTTATTGACGGAGAACGGCTGCAGGATGCGGTAAACGAACTGGGCCTGCAGCATGTAAAAGCTAGGGCGGCTGTTTTTACGCCAACGTATCAAAAATACGCCGGAGAAGTGTGCCAAGGCATCCAGCTGCATGTGCTGGATAGAAGAAATATCGATCCGGTGAAGACAATGGTGCAAGTTCTTAATGTGTTGTTCAAACTGTACCCAGACGATATTTCGTTTTTAGAATACGGTTCATTAAAACATCCGATGTTTGATTTGCTGGCAGGCAATTCCACGTTGCGAAACGGATTGAGAATTGGTGACCCAGTGGGATATATCGAGGAATGTATGGAAGGAACAAAGCAATTTGTAGCGGACAGAGAACGATACTTACGTTATAGATAGGAAGGCGGAGCGATGGAAAAGATATCGAAACTGATCACTGAAGAGAGTAATCCGAAGACGGTGGACCTGGATGAGATGTCGATTCGGGAAATGATTACAGTCATGAATGAAGAGGATATGACAATTGCTTTGGCTGTTCAGCAAGTGCTGCCTGAGATTGAGAAGGCAATCGTACATGTGGTGGAGGCATTCAAGAATGGCGGCAGGCTCATTTATATTGGGGCTGGAACAAGCGGACGAATCGGTGTCATGGATGCGGTTGAATGCCCGCCGACATTCAGTACGCCGCCAGAGTTGGTGCAAGCTGTACTGGCAGGCGGCCCTGGTGCGATGTACCATGCAGTGGAAGGCGCGGAAGACGATGAGTCGCTCGGCGCGGCTGATTTGAGGGACCTGAATCTTGCAACAAATGACGTCGTGATTGGCATCGCCGCGAGTGGCAGGACGCCTTATGTGAAAGGTGCCCTGGCCTTTGCCCAATCCATTGGGGCATCAACGATCAGTCTGACGGGGAACGCCAATTCTGCAATCAGCGCGCATGCGGATGTGAAAATTGAAGTGATCACTGGTCCTGAAGTTGTTGCTGGCTCAACAAGGCTCCGTGCAGCAACCGCCCATAAAATGGTGTTGAATATGATCTCGACAACCGCGATGATGAAAATCGGCAAAATCTACAAAAACCTAATGGTCGATTTGAACGCGAGCAATTTCAAATTAAAAGAGCGTGCCAAACAAATGGTGTGTACGATTACAGAAGCACCGTATGAGCTTGCGGAAAAAACGCTTGAAACGACTCGTTATAATGTCAAACAGGCGATTGTCATGATTCTTGCGGATGTTTCGGAGTCGGAGGCTCTGGAATTAATTGACCGGTCGGAAGGTTTTGTGAAAAGAGCAGTCGCTCTGGCATCAGCAGGTGAAACCCGATGACAGTCTTTCGCGCTTTTAAGAGCGGTGATGAGAGGGATATCGTCTCTTTATGGAATGAAGTCCTGGCATTCGACCCAATTACGCCGAAGCGTTTTCGAAATCAAGTGTTGCTAGATGCGAATTTTGATCCGGACGGATTGATTATCGCGGAGCAAAATGGAGAGGTGGCAGGAGCGCTTCTTGCTATTCGTCGGAGATTGCCGATGAGCGGAATAGATTTGGAAAAGGGGACCGGCTGGATCACGTTCTTTATGGTAAAACATGATCTGCAAAGGGAAGGTATCGGACACGGAATGATGGACCGGGCGGTTCGATTCCTAAAGAACAAGGGAGTGGATAAAGTCTTTTTCTCTTCCTACGCACCCAATTATTTTCTCCCAGGCATCGATCCGGCCCGTTATTCTACGGGTTATGAGTTTCTGAAGAAAGAAGGATTTCGCCGCCTTTATTCGCCAGTTGCGATGCATCGGAGCTTGGCGGAATACACGTATCCCGAAGAGGTCAAAGGGCTGAAGGAAATTCGCGAGAAGGAAGGCTACACTTTCGAGAAAGTTAGTGACGGGGATTTGTATGATCTGATTCTTTTTGCAAACGAAGCTTTCAATCCGGACTGGGGACGCGCTATTCGGGAAGGGCTTTTGCAAGGGATTGATTCTTCACAAATTATGATTGCTAAAAGGACTGGTAAAATTGTCGGCTTCGCGATGTTTGGCGGATATGAGATGATCCGGGAGCGGTTCGGGCCATTTGGTGTCAGTGAAACAGAACAAGGCAAAGGACTTGGAAAAATCCTATTGCATGAGATATTGTTTTCAATGAAGCAACTGACCATTCAAGGGGCTTGGTTCCTATGGACAAGTGAAACGAGTTCAGCAGGGCACTTATATAGAAAAAATGGATTTACCACATACAGAACCTTTGAAGTGATGATAAAAGAGTTGACTTGATCGTAAAGGCGGGCTGATGGAGATGGCACAAACGAGTGGCGGATTAGTATTGGTGAAAGAGATGAGGGAAACCCTCCCGCCGTCTGAGCAGAAAATAGCGGATTACATTCTGGAAAACCCGCAAGATATCGTGTCCATGACCGTCACAGAGCTGGGAGAAGTATCGCAAACAAGCGGAGCTGCGGTGACAAGGCTATGCAAATCGTTGAGGCTGAAAGGTTTTCAAGACTTAAAGCTAAGGATCAACGGGGATTTGGGGCGGAAACTGGAAATAACAAATCGCGATATCCAGCCGAATGAACCGGTGGAAGCGCTAATGCAGAAAGTGACAGATCATGCGGTGCATACGCTGCTGGAAACTGTGGAGCTGCTCGACAGTGAGCAACTGGAACGGGCGGTTGAAGCGATTGTCCAGGCGAAGAACATTCACTTTTTCGGTGTGGGCGCTTCGGGTATTCCGGCACTAGACGCCCAGCAGAAATTTCTTCGCATCCATAAACCGTCGACAGCGAGCACCGATCTCCATATGGGTGCTACCATCATGGCGAACGTCAGCGAAGAAGATGTGGTGGTCGGCATCTCGTTTTCCGGAGCCACCTTCGAAGTGGAAAAAATCATGGAGCTGGCAAGCCTAAACGGTGCAACCACAATCAGCATAACCAAATATGGACAGACGCCCATCTCGGAAATAAGCGATATACAGTTATACACTTCGCCAACCCGTGAAGCGAATTTCCGAAGCGGTGCAACATCTTCCCGGCTTGCCCAGCTGCACGTCATCGATATGTTATTCATGTCTGTCGCGTCCAGACAATTTGATACGACCATCACTTATTTGGATGCGACCCGTGAGGCGATTGAGGAGATCCAAAGCCAGACATTTCGCCGTAAAAAGTAAGAAAGGGTGAGGGGGCAATGTCTGAAAAACTTATTACGAATGTAATGATGGTGCAGTCGGATGGAGGTATGCTAGAAGGAAACATCCAAGTGGAAGGATATCGAATCGCTCACGTGCAATCCGAACCGGTTGAAGGTTTTTCGGGCACTATTCTTAACGGCCAAGGTTTGTTGGCATTGCCAGGATTCATTGACATCCATATCCACGGGGCGGTCGGTTCAGATTTTATGGACGGAACGAAGCAAGCGTATGCGAATATCGCGAATGCCCTGCCGCGTGAGGGGACGACAGCGTTCCTGGCGACAACGATGACACAATCGCCCGAGGCAATCCGGACGGCAGTTGATTGCGGCAAGCATTTCATGGAAGAGCAACATCCGGAAGGTGCAGAAATGCTCGGCTTTCATCTGGAAGGGCCTTTCATTAATAAGGAACAAGCGGGCGCACAGCCAGCCGGTTACATAAGGCCGCCTTCCATGGAAATGATGGAACAATGGTTTGGCCATGATTTGGGCGGACTGTCGGTTGTTACGCTTGCGCCTGAGCTAGATGAGGATTTTCAAGTGACCAGGCAATTGGCGCTACGAAATGTTCTTGTATCTGCCGGGCATACAAACGCTGATTTCATAACAATCAAAGAAGCGGCTAGCCACGGGCTATCTCATTTGACTCATTTCGGCAATGCGATGAAGGGACTGCATCATCGTGAAATCGGAACAGTCGGTGCGGGCATGCTAATCGATGATATATTCTGCGAATTGATTGCTGACGGCGTCCATCTTTCGGAAGACATGATTCGATTGATGATTAAAACAATCGGTCCTGAACGGATGATACTCATTACTGATTCTATGATGGCAAAGGGAATGAAAGATGGTGTGTATACGCTTGGCGGTCAGGAAGTGACGGTGCAAGGGAGCCGGGCGACACTCAAAGACGGTACATTAGCGGGCAGTGTGCTGAAAATGAACGACGCGTTGAAACGTCTGCATGCTACTGGCACTGTGACTATGGAGGAACTCGTCGCATTATCCTCTGCCAATGCGGCGAAACAGCTTGGAGTCTATGATCGTAAGGGAAGCTTGACGGCGGGGAAGGATGCAGACATCGTATTGCTAGATGAGCAGTTCAATGTTGTGGCCACATTCTGCAGGGGGAGGATGGTGTACATAAACCGTGCGTTGGATCAAAGTGAAAGATTACGAGGAACTGAGTGAAAAGGCAGCGGAGATTCTGATGAATCAGCTGGAGAGCAAGCCGGACAGCGTAATTGGGCTCGCTACAGGGGGAACGCCGATTGGCATGTACGAGCGATTGGTCAGCCACTATCACCGCTGCGACATTTCATTCGCCCGCATTACGGCGTTTAATTTAGATGAATACATTGGGTTGGGCAAAGAGCAGCCGGAGAGTTTTTATTCCTACATGGAACACCATTTCTTTGGCCATGTCGATGTACCGGTTGCCAGCCGGCATATCCCGGATGGCATGGCGGAAAGTTTGGAGGAAGCATGTAAAGCGTACGAGGCGTCCATTGAGGCAAGCGGCGGAATCGATCTCCAAGTCGTCGGCATCGGGCAAAATGGGCATATCGGTTTCAATGAACCCGGGACCTCTTTCCAATCAACGACGCATGTGACGGAATTGTCCGTCTCCACCCGGCGGGCAAATGCCAAGTATTTTGATGGTAAAGAGATGCCGGAACAGGCAATTACGATGGGGCTGCAAACAATTATGAATGCCCGAAGCATTGTCTTGCTGGCGTACGGCCATGAAAAAAGGGAAGCACTGGACCAGTTGCGTACAGGTACGATAACAGAATCATTTCCCGCCAGCTGTCTGCATGAACATCCAAATGTGACAGTGCTATACGGGGAGGAAAGCGAGGGGAAAGGTTGAATGGCTGAAATGAAATTGGTCAACTTGACGAAGGAGTACGAAAAAGGCGTGATCGCCGTCAAAGACTTTAATTTGCATATAGAAGATAAGGAATTTATCGTGTTCGTCGGGCCTTCTGGCTGTGGTAAATCAACAACCTTACGGATGATTGCCGGTTTGGAAGATATATCAGACGGCCATTTTGAAATTGATGGCAAACGGATGAACGATGTGCCGCCGAAAAACCGCGACATCGCGATGGTATTCCAAAATTACGCGTTATATCCGCATATGACGGTCTATGAAAATATGGCGTTCAGCTTAAAACTTCGGAAAGTGTCCAAAAAAGAGATTGAGGAACGTGTGCATGAAGCTGCCAAAATATTAGGGCTGGAAGAGTATTTATCCCGTAAGCCAAAAGCGTTGTCGGGCGGGCAGCGCCAACGGGTAGCATTAGGGCGTGCCATTGTCCGGGATGCCAAAATTTTTCTAATGGACGAACCACTTTCGAATTTGGATGCCAAGCTTCGAGTGCAAATGCGGTCGGAAATTCAGAAGCTGCACAGACGGCTTCAGACGACAACGATTTATGTGACGCATGACCAAACAGAAGCAATGACGATGGCGACACGCCTCGTTGTGATGAAAGATGGCTTTATTCAACAAGTCGGGACGCCAAAAGAAGTATACGACAATCCGGTCAACGTATTTGTCGGCGGCTTCATAGGTTCGCCCGCAATGAACTTTTTCCCGGGCAAGTTAACGGAAACTGGTTTTGTCTTAGGCGAAACAACTGTTACCGTTCCAAGTGTGGAACGTGCCAGGTTAGCAGAGAAAGGGTATGCAGGGAAAGACTTGATACTCGGAGTGCGACCTGAAGATATTTATACAGATCCACAAATGATCGATTCCCATGCCCAATCGAAGTTCGAGGCGACAATCGAAGTGGCTGAATTGATGGGAGCCGAAACGTATTTGTATTCCAATTTGAATGGTGCTGACTTTATTGCGCGCATTGAAGCGGACACAGCCATCAAGCCGCTGGAAACAGTGACGCTTGCATTTGATATGAACAAAGCCCATTTCTTTGATTCGTCGACGGAAGAGAGAATATGAACAAAGGGTTGCCCCGGTAAAACGGGGCAACCCTTTTATATAGTAACTTTTCAAGTTTTCGTTTCAGTAATTCTCATTGAATTCATTTGCCGCGGTCAATGTTCCACTGGGTGTCTTCTAACCTAAGCAACGCAAGCCCTTCCTTCTCATGCGTCCTTGCGACCCTATAGCCGCGCCAGTGTGAATAAGTATCCTCAAAAACAGTACGTAGAATGCCATGTAAACTAAAAAGCCACTACTTGAATAAGAAATTAATGATATCATGTGTAATGGAAAAAGTCAATATTTTAATGGCGAAGACAGGCTTGCTAACATACTATTACTAGAAGGATAGCGACCAAGCGTAATAAATTTGTCAACTATTCTCCAATCATAGAACTGTTAAAATGATTTCTTTTCTTATATAATAAGTCTATCTTTCTAAAGGAGTTGGGGATGGCTTGAAGCCGAATCTAAAATTTGCAACAAAGATTGTCGTCCTGGTCCTCTTCGTCATGGGTGTAGTTGTCAGTGTCGGATGGTATGTCTCTGGTGCAAATAAAGGTGTTCAGGTGTCGTTCTCTGAAATGGAGAAAAAGATCCAAGAACATAGCGGTGAGCCACTCAAGCTCAAAGAAAAATCGGATGGTACGTTGTATTTGGAAAACGGGGACACGGTCTATGTAACGCAAGTCCGACCTGCAAGCCAGCTGGCAGAACAACTCGTTGAGAAATACAATCTTGCCTATAAATATGTGGATAATGGTCAATACGGCGGACTTATAATTGCCGGGATCATCCTCCTTTCTTTCATTACACTGCTCATACTTCACAAAAAAGGGAAAATCGGTGTCGGCCTTTCTTCCATGAAAAATGGAGCTTCGAAAGCGACTCCTCTGCCTAATGTGACATTGAGCGATATTGGGGGTCTTCCGGAAGAAATGAAGGAAGAGATCCACCAAACTTTATCGATAATTAAAGATCCTAAAAAAGCGGCGCAAATCGGTATTAGAGCGCCTAAAGGGGTTCTATTATACGGGCCTCCTGGTACAGGGAAAACGCTTCTTGCCCAAGCAATTGCCCAGGAAATAGGCGCGACATTCTTCTCTTCCAGCGGCTCTGCATTCACAGAACTATATGTCGGTGTCGGGGCTTCACGAGTTCGCACCTTGTTCGAAAATGCCCGCAAGCAGCGTCCCGCAGTCATTTTCATCGATGAGGTTGATGCGCTGGCAGGAAAACGGAAAGAGCACGGCGGGGAAGAATCCGAGAAGACCTTAACGGAATTACTCGTCCAATTAGATGGCGGAAAAGATAATGAAGATATTCTTTTCATTGCCGCTACGAACCGAAAAGATATGCTGGATGATGCATTTCTCCGACCGGGCCGTATCGATTATACGTTCAATGTCCCGCTTCCTGATACAAGCGGCCGCCGGGAAATCATCGATATCCATACAAAAGGGCGTCTGTTGTCTGAAGAAGTGTACGCATCACTCGATGTGTTAGCGGAAAGCACTTCCGGATTTTCCGGTGCAGAATTAAGTTCATTGTTTGAAACCGCCAGCAAGCGCGCAATCCGTGACGGCCGCGACCAAATCGGAAAAGGCGACTTGGATTTCGCAATTGACCGGACGATTTTAGGAAGCACATCCCGTGCATTGAATGACCCTGAAACGAAGCGCCGCGTCGCGATCCATGAATCGGGGCATGCCCTCGTTGCCGCCTTAACAAAACCGGGATCTGTCCGAAAAGCGACAATCATTCCACGAGGCCAGGCACTTGGTTATGTGGCGCCAATTCAAAAGGAACTCCACTTGCAGACAGCGAGCGAGCTAATGGATCAAGTCAGCATGATTTTGGCGGGCGGTGTCGCAGAACGGATCTACCTCGGGGAGCACAGCATCGGCGTCAGCGGTGACGTCCAACAAGCCAAAGACATCATTGAGCGGATGGTTGACACCGGCTTGTTCCAAGACAGCTTCACCCTCACCTTCAACAAAGGGGAAAAAGAAGAGAAGATGCAAAAAATATTCGGGGAAGCCTTACGCAAAACCGAAACACTCATTAAAGAATTTGCCCCTCAATTTGAACACCTGGTCGACGTCCTTTACCATAAAGAAACCCTCGACGGCGCAGAAGTCCAAGAAATCGTCGAAGGTGCCGGCGTCGAGCAAGCGTTGATTGTATATTAATGAAACAGGAAGCCATCCTCCGTTTGGGGGATGGTTTTTTTATGGGGTGATTGCTGGACTGGGCTGAAGTCATTGTCCGCGGAGCGAACTCCAGTCAATGAGGATGAATGCTAGAATCCCGGGCTGAATGCCAGAAAATAGGGTTGAACGCCAATAAATGCTGCCTGCGTGCTAATAAGCTAGGTTCCGCGCCAAATAAAATTGTTACACGCCAAAATCGCCAGCAGCCGCGCCAAATAAAGTCTCTTAACGCCAAATACAATAGCTACCGCGCCAAATAAAGTCTCCTAACGCCAAAACAGATAGCTGATGCGCCAAATAAGTAACCAAGTAATTCCAGAAAACCGGGCTAAACGCCAGAATCGGCGAGCTGAAGCCAGAAACCGTAGTTAAACGCCAGAAACCGGAGTTGAACGCCAGAAACCGGAGTTGAACGCCAGAAACCGGAGTTGAACGCCAGAAACCGGAGTTGAACGCCAGAAACCGGAGTTAAACGCCAGAAACCGTAGTTGAACGCCAGAAACCGGAGTTGAACGCCAGAAACCGTAGTTGAACGCCAGAAACCGTAGTTGAACGCCAGAAACCGTAGTTGAACACCAGAAACCGGAGTTGAACGCCAGAAGCGGCGAGCTGAAGCCAGAAACCGGAGTTGAACGCCAGAAACCGAAGTTGAACGCCAGAAACCGGAGTTGAACGCCAGAAACCAGAGTTGAACGCCAGAAACCGAAGTTGAACGCCAGAAACCGAAGTTGAACGCCAGAAACCGAAGTTGAACGCCAGAAACCGTAGTTGAACGCCAAAAACTCGAGTTGAACGCCAATAACTGGAGTTGAACGCCAAAATCCAGAGCTGAACGCCAATAAAAATCGATTCCAAGCGTCAAAACGGCCAGCATTACGCGTCAAAAACACTCCGAACATGCTAAATACACCAGTTCTAGCGCCACTTGCAGCTCAACAGTTTAATAAGGTCATACTTCTCCTGCAGTTCCTCAGCCCAGGAATGCTATCCGTCTTCAAGCAATCTTTAATGCCCCAAAACTCCAGCCTGAATACCGCTTCTATAACTTTCCTCACATTGCCAAATCAGACGAAACTCACTAAGATTCCAATGGAATATATGTCAAACGATATAGAGAAAACCTTTGAAATCTTACAAAAAGTCGCATGGAAACGCTCTCAAGGCAATGGTACGATGAGTATGAAGTCTTGCAGAATATGAATCTTGCAAGGGAAAGGGAGCGGTTTTTCCAATTGTACCGTGGAATACTAACTTTGAGAGGAGAACGGTTACATGAGAAGTAAGAAATGGAAAAAAGGGTTGAATGGCTTGCTGTCGGTTGGGTTGATTGCAAGTTTGATCGTTCCAACTTTTCCGGCTGTTGTGCGATCGGCTACGACAGCGGAAGATTTGATTATTTCGGAGTATGTAGAAGGAAGTAGTTTTAATAAAGCGATTGAGCTATATAATGGGACAGGCGCTCCGGTCAATCTAGGCGAGTACACGCTGGAGCTGTATGCGAATGGGGCAACGGCGCCTTCTGCTTCGCTCACATTATCCGGCACTTTAGCCGAAGAGGACACGTTTGTCCTGACGCATCGGGATGCGGTAGCGGAGTTAAAAGCAAAAGGGGATTTTGAAAATACGAGCGTTATTAATTTTAATGGGGATGACGCGCTTGTTTTGAAGCATGAAGGAGCTGTCATCGATTCATTTGGACAAGTTGGGGCACGCAGCAACTGGGGAACTGACGTGACGCTTGTGCGGAAATCTTCCGTGACAGAAGGAGACCGTGTTATTAATGATTCATTCAATCGTGATGATGAGTGGGTTGTTTATCCGAAAGATACATTTGACTATCTTGGCCAGCATCAAATGGATGGAGGCGGTGCTCCTGTAGAACCGGGTGATCCAGAAGATCCTGCTGGAACTGTCACGATTGCTGAAGCACGCAGTATGGCTGTTGGGGAGACTGTGACGATTAAAGGAGTCGTAGCGGCTACCCTTAAAAACACGATTTCCGTCCAAGATGAAACAGGTGGGATCGCAGTTAGACCGACCTCACTTGCAGCAACTGTGGGAGATGAAGTCGTCTTAACTGGTACACTCGCAGATTATCGCGGATTGCTCCAATTGGACAAGGCGACCCTTGTCGAGAAAAAGGAACAAGTCGGTGCTCCTGCCCCTAAAGTCATTACGGGTGCGGATGTGAACGAAGCCAATGAATCCCAGCTTGTTACGGTGCATAACGTCATTCTTTCTGACGTGCAGGCAGGCAGCGGATGGGCGAATTACTTGGCAACAGATGGATCGGAATTCATTGTCCGTGATGAAACAGCTGCACTCGGACTTGCGGTTGGAACGACGTATGATTCCATTACAGGTATCATTCAGCAGTTTGACAACGACTATCAACTGATTCCGCGTTCCGCGCAAGACATTGTAGTCGACAGCTCCATTATCCAGCCGGTTGTCGCAACGCCTGGAAGCGGAACGTATGTCGGAGGCACAAAAGTCTCGCTGTCGACACAGACAGCTGATGCGGACATCCTATTCACATTGGATGGAACGGATCCAATTGAAAATGGCGCCACTTATGCGGAGCCAATTGACATTCAAGAATCAACAACTATCCAGGCGGTCGTCCGGACAAATGATGGTCGCTATAGCGATGTTAAAACTTTCACTTATACGATTACGGAAAGCTTGAAGATCCATGACATTCAAGGGGATGGCCATGTATCGCCATTCAATAATCAAGTGGTCGAAGGCGTAGAAGGGATTGTGACATATAAGTACGAGCTGAATGGTTCGACGTATTACCACATTCAAACACCTGATGATCAACGTGATGGTGATTTGAATACTTCGGAAGCGATTGTACTTTATAGCGGAAAAGACACGTGGAAACTAGCTATCGGTGATTTGGTGTCTGTATCAGGTCAAGTAAGCGAATACGCGATTGATGGATACGCGGATAGACAAGAAACTGATTTGAAGACGACACAAATCAATGTGCGGGATGACCGTGGCGGCAAGGTGACGATCCTTAAACGCAATGTTCCACTTCCTACCCCGTTTGTCATTGATGAAAACAATTTGCCGGCATCGCATATCGCAAGCCCGAACTTTGCGGAATTCGATCCGACTAAATATGCAGCGGATTTCTGGGAAAGCCGTGAAGCAATGCTTGTGGAAGTGGGCACTGTGAAGGCAGTCGGGCCACAGCAGCATGGCGATCTTGTAACAGTATTTGAAAATGTTCCGACTGAAACGATCATGGGCGGAATTCTTCTGAAGGAAAACGATGAAAACGCGGATCGTGTCCAATTCCGACTAGAGCCGAACGGACCGGCACGCGAGTTTGAAGTAGCGACAGGCGATCAATTTGAAGGTCCTATCACAGGAGTCGTGGGCTATTCATTCCAAAACTATAAGATCTACACGTCATTAGATAAGATGAGAGCGGCCCATCGTAAAGGGGAAGCTACACCTGAAAAAACGACGATTGTAAAAGCGGATGACAAGCTGACGATCGCTTCGTATAATCTGGAGAACTTCTCGAACAACCGGAAAACAACAACCGACGACAAAGCGAGGAAACTGGCGAGAGCAATCGCATCTGATATGCAAAGCCCGGATATCGTTGGTGTAACAGAGGTGCAGGACAATAATGGACCAGATGCAGGCGATTCTCGTGCAAATCAAAGCTATGAGCGCCTAATCCAAGCAATTGTCGAAGCGGGCGGAGTGCAATACGAATATGTCAATATCGATCCAGTCAATAATGAAGACGGCGGGCAGCCAAATGCCAACATCCGTGTTGGATTCTTGTACAATCCGGCGCGTGTCTCCTTGACGGAAGGCAGCCCAGCAGGTGATGCAACTACTGCAGTCGGCTATGAAAACGGAAAATTAACGTTGAACCCTGGACGTATTGACCCGAACAATGAAGCGTTTGCGAGCAGCCGCAAGCCGCTTGCGGCACAATTCGATTTCCAAGGGGAATCTATTGTCGTTATTGCGAACCACTGGAATTCAAAAAATGGAGACACACCGGCATTTGGTGCAATCCAGCCACCGGTTCTTGGCAGTGAAGTACAGCGAAAGAAAATCGCGAAAATCGTCTATGATTTCATCGGAGAAATCAAAACAGAAAATCCGGATGCTAATGTCGTATCCCTCGGTGATTTTAACGATTTCCAATTCTCTCAAGCGATCAAAATCCATGAAGGCGAGTTAATGACGGATATGATCAACCGCGTGGAAGAATCCGATCGTTACTCTTATGTCTACCAAGGAAATTCACAAGTGCTCGACCATATTCTAGTTTCAAACAACCTGGCAGATCAGACGGAAATTGATATGCTGCACATCAATGCGGATTTCACGGATATGGCAGGTCGTGCGAGCGATCATGATCCGGTCATGGTGCAAATCGAGTTTAAAGCTCCAGTTATTTGGGAGCCGGTTCCGATTAAGAAAGTATATACGTTAGTAAATGAGCATAAAAAGCAAATAGTTGTAGCCGAGCCAAGTGTCTCCGTTTCAATGGATGCTGCTTCTTCACTAAAGGAAGGCCTTTATTTAAAAGGGGATTATATAGAGTTGACGGGAGAAGGCTTCAAGACGAACCGTGTCATTCTACAGCCGAAGAAAAAAGGCTTGATCGTAGATATGAAAGGCACCGAGATGGGGCATATCATTGTAGAAGGATCGAATCCTCTTGAAGTCAGAGGAGCGGAGAATATCCGAAAAATCGACTTTGTAAAAGGTGCAGATCCATCAAAAGTTGTTTTCTACAATTCAAAAGGCAAGCGAATTCAGGTGCCGGCTGTCAATCAAGCACCTGTTGTGACAAAGCCGATTGCTAATCAAAATGTGAAAGTCGGAGAGACGATTACCATCAATCTCTCCGAGCATTTCTCCGACCCGGATGGCGACAAATTAAGTTATTCAGCGACAAAGGGAACAGTCGATATCGCGAAAGGAACTTTGACGCTTTCTCTTGAAAAAGGGGATCATATCGTCGGTGTCACAGCGACGGATGGAGAAAAGACAGTCACTGCAAGCTTTACAGTAGTCGTAACAGAAGAAGAAGAAGCAACTCCTGAAAATGACTATTATAAAAATGCTGTTGGAAAAGAAGGGCAGGCATTGAAGACGGCCCTTCATGATATCATCGCGGATCATCGGAAACTGACATATACCCAAGTGTGGGATGCATTGAAACAGACAGATGAAGATCCCGCGAATCCAAACAATGTCATCTTGATCTATTCCGGCGAATCACGTTCGAAAGATCGGAATGGAGGCAATGTCGGTGACTGGAACCGCGAGCATGTCTGGGCTAAGTCACACGGCAACTTTGGCACAACAGTTGGTCCAGGAACAGATATTCATCACTTGCGCCCGACAGATGTCCAAGTGAATAGCTCGCGTGGAAATCTAGACTTTGACAATGGAGGAAGCCCAGTGAGTGGGTGTAACGGCTGTTACAAGACAGCGAACTCCTTTGAGCCACCCGATCGGGTGAAGGGCGACGTAGCGAGAATGCTGTTTTACATGGCGACACGCTATGAAGCGGGCGACCGAGTTGATCTAGAGCTGAATGAACGTCTAGGAAACGGAACAGCGCCGTACCACGGCAAACTGTCCGTCCTTCTTGAATGGCATAAGCAGGATCCGGTCGATGCCTTCGAACGCAATCGGAATGAAGTCATCTTTTCCATTCAAGGCAACCGAAATCCTTTTATTGACCATCCAGAATGGGTGGAGTCCATTTGGGGACAAACAAGCACAGAAGACTTGCGGAAAGCTTCATAAAACGAGAAAACCAGAGATGCTCATTCTCTGGTTTTTTCATGGAATCAATAAAAGAAAACTAGACAAAATAGTGAATTGGGGGTATCCTGTTAACAGTATATGGAATTTAGTTGAAGGGAAGACGAATATATTGAAGAAATGCATCACCGCACTATTTGCAGTTCTTATCGCACTCACATTTTCAGTCAGCTCTGCACCAGCCCTTGCAAAAGGCGAGAAAGTGATCGCCTATAAAAACTGTACCGAGCTGAACAAAGTATACAAAGGCGGCGTTGCCCAATCCGCGAACGTGAAAAATAAAGGCGGGAAGACGAAGTATACCCCTTTTGTATCGAAAGAACTTTACAATAAAAATACCAAGCTGGATCGTGATAAAGATTTTATTGCTTGTGAGAAATAAGTACAATGGATAGTAATATAAACCGGCTGTGAAAGAGGGTATCTCCTTTATTCGCAGCCGGTTTTCCTTTTTAACCCCATTTTATAGTGCAAATTTACCTTTTACATAGCAAAGTTTAATTCATATCTGAATGACCCCCAGAAAATCAAAACATAGTTCGAACAACTAGTTGTCAGCATAGACAAAAACGTAAAAAAGGATGATGAGAATATGAAAAAGAAATGGAAAAAATCCGGAGTGGCACTTTTAATTGCAGGTTTGACAGTATCAGGGACGGGCTATGTATGGGCGAACGCTGAGGAAGTAATCGATCTTAGCAATCTGAATAAAAAAGCAGATGAAGCAGCTGCTACTACAGCAGAAGAGACAGAGGCGAAAGTCGAAACATCAGAAAGCACGGAGGTGCCAGCAGTTTCGAATGAGGCAAAAGATGAGAATGAAGAAAAAGCAGAGGAGCAGGTAAAGGAAGATCAGGCTGAAGAAAAATTACCAGCAATTCCGGAAGGTTATACTGCAGACAATCTGGCAGCACTCGCAAAAGCGTATGACAAAGTCGAAAATCCAAACGCCAAAGCATCTATTAAACGTAATTACGAACGCGCTTTAGAAAAGTGGGAAGCGAAACAATCAAAAGAATCGACTGTAGAGGCAGATAATAAAGCCGAGCAAACGACAGAAAACAAAGCTGCCGAGCCTTCAATTGAGGAAAAAAATGAAAGCGTATCAGCAGAGCCAGTAAAACAAGAAGTAAAAACAAAAGCACAAACAAACGTGGAACTAAAGACAGAGCGGAAAGCTTTACAAGTAAAGCAAAAAGAAGAACTTCGTGTGCAAAAACAAAAGCAAAAAGAGAAATTCCATGCTCTTAAAGCGGCTCAGAAAGAAGTCCGGAACGAATTGAAATCGAAGGAGAAAGCAGCACGTGTCGAGTTGAAAACTACTGAAAAAGAACTGCGTGCCGAAGTGAAGGTTGAGCGGAAAGCAGAGAAAGCCAAAAAGCAAGTTGAGAAAAAAGAGAATAACAAGTAAAAATTAACAGGCAAAACATCTTTTCAATACCCGGTGCACCCATTACAATCATAAGCAATCGGGTTTAGTGGGAACGGAGGGTATGTATGTTCTTGTCATTAATTCAAGGAATGTTTCATAGCAGAAAAACAGACCATACATTACACGAACAAGTATGGAAGGCGAAAAGAGGGGATGAGGAGGTCATGAACGACCTCCTCTCCACATATACACCATTCATGAAAAAAACGGCTTCCTTCATTTGTAACCGCCGCATAGATGAACATGATGATGAATTTAGCATAGCAATGAATGCATTTCATGAAGCTATTTTAACGTTTGAAACAACACGTTATGCTTCTCTAACAACATTTGCGTATTTGGTCATTAAGAGAAGACTCATTGATTTTATTCGAAAAGAAACGGCATATAGTACTCCCGTCCTTCTTGTGGATGCAAACAAGGAGGCGGATGCAAGTGTTGATGAACTACATCCTGTTTTCACTCAGGTTTCCATACAGCAACATACAGAAGAGCATCGAGCCAGGGAAAGAAAAGACGAGATACGACGATTTAATGTTTTACTTACCACATACGGATTATCATTCGGTGAATTAAGCCGAACCTCACCAAAGCATGCTGATACTAGAAGAACCGCCATCCAGATTGCTCAAATTATAGCTGAAACGCCCACTCTTTTTGATTTTATGGACAGCAAGAAGCAGTTGCCGATAAAAGAGCTGGAACGTCTAGTCGATGTATCCAGAAAAACAATTGAGCGGCATAGGAAATATATTATGGCGATCGTCCTGCTATTGAAAGGCGATTTTATATACATACAGGATTACGTTAAAGGGGACATCATATGATGCGTACTAATAGAGGCATAGTTTGTGAGACGAAAACTGCATATACCGTGTTTTTGACGAGCGAAGGGGAATTTGTGCGCGGATGTCCTATTGGCGATAAACCTGAAATTGGGCAAGAGGTGGAATTTCATCCACTTACAGTCCCCGGCCGTAAGAAGCCTTTACTATACGGCCCTGTTATTGCTGTTGCGATGCTGTTGGTAGTTCTCTTTGCATCTATTTATCCGGATAATGAAAAGGCACTTGCCTATGTACAAATGGAGTCGAAAGCTGCCTTGGAATTCGGTGTTGATCAACGTGGCATGGTAGTTGGCTATCATCAATTTGGCGAGACACAGAAGTTGGTATCTGAAGCGTTGCTTTCTGAATGGGTTGGATTGCCAATCCAAGATGTTCTCGGGAAGGCGGCGATTGAGATAGCTGATGAAAGTGGTACAGAGGAGATGGTAGTAACGCTTGTCTTCAAAGATAATGAGAAAAGCGCCAAGATGAAAGATATTATAAATAACGCAATCAAAGCAGCCAGCGACAGTCAGCAAGAAGTGAAGCTTCAGGTAGTTGAAAGCTCCGTACAAGAACGAAATCGAGCAAAGAAAAAAGATACCTCCATTCAGCAATATAAAAAGAAACAAAACAATCAGCCGAAGTCCCATAGTTCCGATACAGATATGAAAAAAGAAGTAGAAAGCGAAAAGAGTGCAGGAGAGCACAACAGCGGACAAATAAAGATAGAAAAAGCCATTCGTCCGAATTCCGCACTCGAAATACGACAAAATGGACAAAAGAAAACAAATAAAGCCATCATAGAGAAAGAGCCATTTGAAAATATTCCAACCAGAGAAGTTGCTGAAAAACGACAGAACACAACAAGAAAGACGGAGCGGCTTGATATACGAAAAGAAATCAAAAGCCATGCACAAAAGAAGCCTGCTGGCAATGGACAAAAACCAAAGAAGCCGGGATCTCAGAATCATCACGGCATAGGGAATCAAAAAGGTGAAAAAATGCATCAGGAAAATAAGAAAGCGGATCAGGCGTCCCAGTGAAGTGAACCCCAAAAGTTAGAGGAGACATCTAACCTTTGGGGTGTTTTAATGTGAAGTTAGCGAATTAAAATTTTTATATCCTTCTCATTTCCCTTTACTAATTCATCAAGATGTTCACTTACTTCCTTATTATACGCTGCTAGTTCCTCATCGTTAGATGCTTCTAGTTGCCGAACTGCTTTTTGTGTATATTCCATTATATATAAACTTCTTACACTTGTAATTTCTATCCACTCCTTAAAATATTCCTCAGGTTCCATGCCCAACTTGCGAGCTTGTGATTTAATAAACGATCGCTGAGAATTTTCCATTTCAATGTCATCTAAAGACATCGTTTCCCAGGTTTTCCTCATCGAATCAATTTTATCAGGTACGTCTGTATTCATTTTTTTAGCTTCTTGTATCATTAATTCCATTCGTACGGCATCATCAATACTACTCAATACTTCTTCATCAGCATACAAGAAACGCATTTCTCCTATTGTAATCTCTTTGTCTCTCACAATTGCAGCAACGTCGCTGTCATCATAATCTTTTAAACTCCGATGTTCGTTACTATCACAGCCTATAAGCGAAATCAATACAGACATAGCAATTATAAAAAGAGAAATTCTCTTCAAGAAACACTCCTCCTAACAATACTTACTCTCCTATATACGCAATAAGAGTAAGAAAGTTCCGTTAAATTCAAAGGGAGTGACATTAATTACAGAAGACCAAAACAAACAACCGAGCGGAAGGATCGATGACAAACAAATTTTAATAAGAAAGGAAGTACAGAACGAATAATAGGCTCTTTTGGGAAATAGTAAATATGCAAAAGAATGGACGTTCAAATGCTTGAACGTCCATTCAGCCTGTTGACAAACGCTTTCATACGTTGTTGCTCGGCTCGCTCGTCCTCTCATGAACTTTAGTTCTATTCGAGTCTTCGCTCGCCTTCGCGCCTAGTCTGGCAAGCGTTTTCAAGCCAGGCTGAGGTGTGTGCTAATTAGTCGAAAAAGCAATTACAAAAGTATAGGCAAAGTTAAAATCGACTTTGTTTACACTCTGAATGGACGTTCAAATGCTTGAACGTCCATTAGAAAAGAGAATAGTAGTCAGTAATCAAAAGGTTTGTGTAGCAATTTGTGTCTGTTAAAGAAGCTAGCGGCAGACAGGAGGACACCCTAGAAATTTTTTTGTTTTTGTATAACCATCCTGCTATTCGGCAGTGTCGGTAGTCGTGCCATGTTAATGGAGAGATCCTGCCCTTGCAGGACTTCATAATCTAATTCATTTACAAAGTAGAAAATACTCGCTTTCATGATCGTTACGGTCACATCTTCTCCCGGGCAGCGGTGGCCGGTTGTCACATGACCCCCGCCTTGTGGCACAAAGTTATACAAATCCACTTGCTCTTCATCAAACCGATCAGGCTTGAATTGGTCAGGGTTTCTCCAACATTCGGGGTCATGATTCGTGCCGTAGAGATCAATGAGAACGGTGTCTCCTTTTTTGAAATGGACCCCTTTCCATTCAAATTCCGTTTTCGCCATCGCACCGAGAAATGGAGCAAATGGATAGTAGCGGCGGACTTCCTGAACAAAATTTTCCAAGTAGTGGTCGCCATGCTGACGTATTTTATTTTTCTCCTCTGGGAACTGGTACAAGGCGAGCATGCCAAAAATAATAAAGCGAGCCACTGCCACAATTGGGCGTATGATATTTATCAACTCAACTGCAGCCATATGAGTATCGAGCAGGTTCCCGTTTTCGTCCCGGTGTTTCGCAATGGCTTCTAATGCACTTCCATTGTGTGGAATTTCTCCTCGGCGATACTCCTCAATTAACGACTCTATCCATTTTTCTGTCCTGATGCGTGCATCCCTTCCTTCGCGATACCGTGGACCGACTCCGCCGAGAGCATCAATCAATGCACCCAAATCATATGCACGTGTTGAGACTTCTGACTCCTTTAATGGCACGCCGGCCCACAGACAAGCCACTTCGCATAGCACTTCCTCTGCTTCATCAAACAATACAACCGATTTGTCAGTAGTCCACTTCTTCGTTCGAGCACGCCATTGCTCCAGGGTCAACTCTTGCAAATAGGAAAGTCGCTCTTTTGTCATTAATGATAGAAATAATGCCTTTCGAACATGGTGGGCAGAGCCGTCCATCGTTTGAATGCCCTTCTCTCCGAAAAGTGTCTTCTGCACACGTTTTGGTATAGCTCCAGATCGTTGAAAACGAGAAGCATCATAAAATAATTCCACAGCCTCCCGTCCTACCATGCAAATCATTTTCTTTCCCATCAAGCGGGTTTCAAACACCTTGGTTTGGAAGGAATCAAACCGCTTCTGCATGAAGCGATAGCCTTCCGTTAACAAATCAAATGTATGGTCCAATCCATTTTCTTTTGGTAAGTTCACCATTCTTCACTCCTCATCATTCTTGTTACATAGAACATTCCCTGCTTTGAAGCGAAGTAATCTGTTAGGATAATTGTGACGGAATTACGGTTTCTATATAATGAATTTATAGAAAAGTGGGAAAGGAGACGGTTATCATGAAAAACTATCTGCAATCGAAAGAGTCTGAGATGCTGGCGCTGTTGGAACGGCTTGTTTCCATCGATTCCGGTTCGGCCTATAAGGAAGGTGTTGATAAAGTAGGAGAGGTGTTGCGGGAACAGTATACGCAGGTTGGCTTCTGTCCAAAGATTTACGAGCAATCGAAAACTGGGGACAACATCGTTTTGACTTTGCAAGATAGCGTGACTAAACCGATCATCCTGTTGATCGCCCATATGGATACGGTCTTTAAAACAGGTACAGCGAAGCAGCGGCCATTCACGGTCAAGGGGGAACGGGCTTATGGGCCAGGGGTCATCGATATGAAAGCGAGCCAAGTTGCTCTGCTATATACAATGAAAGCACTCAAAGAGCATCATCCTGACGTACTTGGGCATGTCCAGATTGTCTTGAATGGAGATGAAGAGATCGGGTCGCCGACATCTCGATCGCTGATTGAAGAATACGCGGCAGGCAAACAATATGCCCTTGTCATGGAGCCGGCGCGGAAAGATGGTTCTCTCGTTACGGCTCGTCGAGGCGGGGGACGGTATACGATGTATATTAAAGGCAAGGGGGCTCATTCGGGCATCGAACCGCAGAATGGCATTAGTGCAATTGAGGAACTAGCGCACAAAATCATTAAGTTGCATGCTCTGACAGACCATGAAGCGGGCGTCAGTGTCAGTGTCGGCATCGTTGAAGGCGGGGAGTCAGTCAATACGATTGCCCCTTCGGCAGTAGGCCATGTAGATGTTCGGATTACATTCGCGGATCAAGCGGAGTGGCTGGATCGGAGGATACGAGAGATTTGTGAGGTGCCGGATGTAGCGGGAACGAGCATTGTATTGGAAGGTGGCCTCAACCGTCCTCCAATGGAGAAGAATGAGCAAACGGTGGAGTTGCTTAACATTATTCAAAAGGTTGGCAAGGAGCTGGGGATTACCATTACGGATGTTGCAACAGGCGGGGGGTCGGATGCTTCGTTTACATCTAGCTTAGGTATCCCTACGATTGATGGACTTGGACCAATTGGAGGAAATGCACATAGCGATGAAGAATATTTGGAAATTGCATCTTTAGTTGAACGGACTGAATTGCTTGCGAATGTTTTAGTAAATCTGGTTGAAAAACAGTAGAATTGTGAGACGCCTTGGAGAATTATTTCCATGGCGTTTTATTATGGAAAAATAAATATCTATTTTATTTACATGAATTCACTATAGTCTGCTATTTATTTTTATATAGTATTAAAAATATAATTCTCCATTTCAAGATATTTTTTATAGAGGCTATTAAAACTAGAACTTTCGTACCGATAATTTAAGTATAATAACAGAGAATGGTATTTTATAGGATGATTTTTTCCGGAAATGGTGTTTCCCTTGCACTAGGGGTTCAATTTTCACAAGGGAAAGTTATTGTAATGAAACTACTAAATCATGGTGAGGAGTCTAGGTATGACAATTGGAAAAAAGATTTATGGTGGTTTCGGCATTGTGCTATTAATAATGGTTACATTTTCTATTTACAGTATTTATCAACTGAAGAGTGTGAAGAGCGACTATGAGGAAATGATAGATAACAGAGTGAAACAATCTGAACTAGCGAATGATATCCAGAGACAAATGGCGTTGCAAGGTCTGTATATCCGGGCATACATACTACAACAGGATGAACACTCCTTAAACAGTCTGAGTGAAAACCAACAAATATTGAAAGACCGTGTAAACGATCTGGATGGCTATGTCCATTCAGATGAAATGAAAGGATATCTTAAGGATGTTAAAGAAAAAATTACACTATTCGACCAGGGAGCAGCAGGGATAGTTGAACAAGTTCAAAAAGGTAATCTCGACGAAGCAGCCACAGCGATGAACGGAAAAGTTCGTGAGGCGAACATGGGTATTCAGGCAGCTGCTCAAAACATGATCAACTACCAAGCTAAGCATGTATCGCTTGATCGGGCGGCAACTGACAAGAAGGCATCCCAGGCAATGATGGGATTAATTCTTACTTCAATAGTTGACGTTATACTTGGTTTACTAATAGCCACCTTGATTAACAGGAATATTTCTAGGCCTGTTAAACGATTGGCGGAAGCTTCAAGCATTATTGCAAATGGGGATCTTACGAAAGAGGATATTATTGTTAAATCAAAAGATGAGTTGAATGAGTTAGCAACTGCCTTTAATACAATGAAGCACAACTTGCGCACTGTACTCGGTCATGTAAGTGAAAATGTGTTGCATGTGACAGCTTCGGCAGAGGAGCTATCTGCAAGTACGGAAGAAGTAACCCGCTCTTCTCGTGGGATAAATAAAAACATGGAAGCAATGTTGGGCGGCTCTCAAATCGCAGCGACTTCCGCAAAAGAAAGTTCATATGCTATGGAAGAAACAGCATCAGGTGTACAGCGAATAGCGGAATCAGCCCAAGGACTACTGCAAAATGCTTCAAACACTGAAAAACTGGCAGGTGACAGTGAGAAATCCGTTAAGACTGCGAAAGACCAGATGAATCTCATTTATGATTCTTCTTATCAAACAAATGAGCTAATAAAGAGACTTAGTGAACAGACGGCTGAAATCGAACATATAACGAAAGTCATTACGGATATTACGGAGCAGACGAATCTACTTGCATTAAATGCTGCAATCGAAGCGGCACGTGCAGGGGAGCACGGGAAAGGCTTTGCGGTCGTGGCGGATGAAGTTCGCAAACTGGCAGAGCAATCAAAACAATCGGCTACTCAAATTGTGGATGTGACAGCTGAGATTCAGAAAAACACCAAAAATGTGGAACAAGCTGTTTCAAAAAGTTTAGCGAATGTTGAGGCGGGCGTGAAAGTGATCGACGAAGCAGGTGACGCATTTTCCATCATTGTTAATGCAGTCCAAATGATGAATGGACAAATAGAGGAGGTTTCGGCTGCGACGGAAGAAATATCGGCGAGTGCTGAGCAGGTTTCAGCATCTGTACAAGAAATAGCGATACAGGCTGATGTTTCGACTAGCCAGAATGAGGAGAATACAGCTGCCATTCAAGAGCAATTAGCGACGATTGAAGAGATCAATGCAGTCGCAAATGATCTGAGTAAACGGGCAATGGATCTTCAGGAGATGATTCAACAGTTTTCAATATAACTAGTAGCTGGGACAGCATTTAATTGCTGTCCTTTTTTAAATGACAATATATCTGAATAGTATTAAAATAACTTGTAATCCGAAGATTCCGTTGATAGTATAAAAGAAATATGATGGATAATAGGGGGACAAACATGTTGATGATCGACGTTCTTAAGGAGCATGCAACAAATCAGCCAAACAAGGTGTATACTTCGTTCGACGGCCGGGAGTGGACGTATGGCGAATTCTATGAAAAAGCGAAACGGATAGCAGCTTATTTTCAATCGAAAGAATATGAAAAAAACGATATTATTGCCCTCTATTCGTTAAACTCCGATCTCTTTCTCGTCTGTTATTTCGGCATCCAGCTTGGCGGCTATACGGTCATGCCGATCAATACGAAACTGGCCTCCCCAGAAGTAGAATATATCTTTCAGCATTCAGAAGCAAAAGCGCTTATTTACGATGAAAGGCTAGAAGAGGTAATTCAACAATCAACGCATGATTTTCGTGAGAAATTGTCCCTCGGTCCTTCTGGAGACATCATTCGAATCATCGAACAGGAGAATTCCGACGTTGCATCAGTTTTATTCCACCCGGATGACACAGCCGTCGTTATGTACACATCCGGTACGACTGGCAAACCGAAAGGAGTCATGCTGACACACCAAAATATTGTTTCAACTGCAGAAATCTGGTCCGAATCGATGGAGATAACGAATGAAGATCGCATGCTCATTTCAACACCCCTGTTCCATTGTGCTGCCAGTCACGTGTTTGCGATTCCAGTCACGTTCAAGGGGGGAACCGTCATTGTGGAAGAGGCTTTTTCGCCAACCGGAACAGTGGAGCTGATGAAAAAGACGCAGCCGACCATCTTTTTTGGCGTCCCTGCCATGTATACGATACTTCTGAATCTGCCGAACCGGAAAGAAATCGACATCCCTTCCTTGCGGCTGTTCTGTTATGGGGCCGCGCCCATGCCGTATGAAATGGTGAAAAAGCTGAAGGAAACCTTCCCGAACGTGAAAGTGCAAAATCTCTATGGGCAGACAGAGAATACACCAGCCGCCTCCACATTGAAGGATCATTTGGCACTTGAGAAGATCGGCTCAGTGGGGCAGGCCTTGCCGCAAACGGAACTGCGGGTAGTCGATGAATTTGGAGAATCGTTGCCAGTCGGCCAAGTGGGTGAAATTGTCATGAAAGGCCCGCAAGTGATGAAAGGGTATTTGAAGAATGAAGAGGAGACGAGGCGGGCAATACGTAATGGTTGGCTCTATACGGGGGATCTCGGGAAAATGGATGACGACGGTCTTTTATATATAGTGGACCGTAAAAAGGATATGATTATCCGCGGAGGAGAAAACGTGTATCCTGTCGAAGTGGAAGAAGTTCTGTATCAAATTCCTGAGCTGCTCGAAGCGGCAGTCGTCGGCGTTCCGGATGAAGTTCTCGGTGAAGTGCCGAAAGCCTATGCCGTTATAAAGGATGGAGAATCGATTACAGAGGAAGAAATCCTCTCTTATTGCCGTTCACAGCTTGCGAAATATAAGCTGCCGGTGGAAGTGGAGTTTTTACCTGAACTGCCGCGCAACGCTTCCGGTAAAGTGTTGAAGCACACGCTTCGGTCAACTGAACACTCTGTAAGATAATAACAAGGGCGTTCCTAATGAGGAACGCCCTTTTTGCTTTATTTTGATAAGAAAATCTCACCTTCAGGACCGAGCGGAATACCAAGCAGGTACCAAACCGCAAAGAGAAGGATCCACATAATGGCGAATGCAATGGAATAGGGCAATAAAGACGTCATGAACGTTCCGATTCCCATTTTCGGGTTGTACTTCTTAGCAAAAGTTAATGCGATGGCAAAATAGGCAAGCATCGGTGTAATCGGGTTGGTAATCGAATCTCCAATCCGGTATGCAGCCTGAGTTAGTGCAGGACTGTAGCCCATAATCATGAACATCGGCACGAAAACCGGCGCCAAAATGGCCCATTTTGCAGATGAACTGGCGATTAGGAAGTTGATCAATGCCGCCACGATAATGAAACCTATGAATAGCGGGACACCTTTCAAGCCAAGTGCTTCAAGTGTTTCAGCACCTTTAATCGCAACAATCGGACCTAGATTGCTCCAATTGAAATATGCAATCATTTGAGCAGCGACAAATGCGATGACGATATACATGCCCATCCCGGACATCGCCTTTGCCAAATGGTCTGCGAAGTCTTTTGAGTTTGTAATCGACTTAACGATTTTTCCATAAATAATAGAAGGAACAAGAAACAGAATCATCATTAACGGAACAAGGCTATCCATTAACGGGGATACAGTCAGTCCACCCGTTTCAGGGTGACGGAAGATACCGTTTTCCGGAATGGAAAGAGCCAGAACGGTGCCAAGGATGACCGCGACGGAAAGGGCAGCCCAAAGCAATCCTTTTTTCTCCGCCGGTGTCACTTCCTCTAATTCTTCCGTAATCCCTTCATATTTGCCGAGACGAGGTTCTACGATTTTAGTTGTCACAAACACAGCAACTGGTACAAGAACTAATGTAGAAAAAGCTAAAAAGTAATAGTTCATAGCAGGGTTCGCCTTGTAAGACGGGTCATAAATTTGCGCGCCGATCTCCGTAAAGCCGGCAACGAGAGGATCAAGAACGCTTAAGATCAAGTTTGCGGAAAATCCTCCGGCAACGGAGGCATAGGCAGCTGCCAGCCCTGCAATCGGGTGTCTGCCTAAAGCGATGAAAATCATGGCCACGATTGGTGGCAAAACGACCATTGCCGCATCCGCAGCCGCATTGCCTAAAATGGCAACGAGCACGATAGTCGGCAGGATAATTTTTTTAGGTGCGTTAAGAATCGTAGTTTTCATCACAGTTGAGATTAAGCCTGTCGATTCTGCTAATCCCACGCCGAGCATGACAACAAGCACAAGCCCGAGTGGCGGAAAACTTGTAAAATTCTTTACAAGATTCGTCAAGATCATGATGAGCCCATCGCCGTTCAACAAGTTGACCACCTTAATCTCTTCGCCTGTTCCCGGATTGATCGCCGTCGTGCCGAGTGCTCCAAAAATTGCGGAGCAGATTAAAATGATGACGGCAATATAAACAAATAACATAACCGGGTCAGGTAACCGGTTCCCGTATTTCTCAATAAAATCGAGAAATCGGTTAAATAACCCCCTCTTTTCACTCTTGATCTCCATTTCCTTCATTCTCCCATTTCCCCCTTTAATACTTTTATGTAGTAATGTATTAGTTAATTAACGTTCATTATGTCATATAATTATATAAATTCAATACTTTCTTTTTGATTAGAGAGTGAAAGAGGTTCGAGAGTACTCCTAACAAGTAATCTTGGCTTATCTCTTATGCCGGCGAATAGCACAAAACATAAAAGCCTGATTTCGATTCATACGAAATCAGGCTGGAAGGATGCAGTTACGCTTCACGTACATTCGGATATCGGACAATGGAAGAAGAGGCTATTCGCTTTTCAATTTCCGAAGCAATCGTCTCACCGTGAAATCGACCACCTTCAATATAGACGGTATTCGTAATGCCGCCTGTGACTACACCCGCAAGAAAGGCGTTCTTAACATTGGTTTCATACGTATATGGATCAAAGGAAGGTACGAGCGTATCAGAATTTATTGTGATGCCGATTTGCTGCAGCAACTGGGTATCAGGCTGGTACCCGATCAGTGAAAACACATAATCATTGGAAATGGTGACCGGTCCAGCAGGAGTATGTAGAGAAACTTGGGAATCCCCAATCACTCCAACACTGGAATTTGGATAAAACTTTATCTTTTCTTTTTCAATGAAATTCCGGATATCCAGCAGCAGAGAAGGTTTTATTCCTTTGTACACGGAATCCCCGCGATGGACTAAGGTCACTTGAGCGCCATTCCGATGAAGATCGATTGCCGCCTCCACTGCAGAGTTTTTTCCTCCGACGACCAGCACTTCTTGGCCGTAAAACGAATGGCCTTCCTTATAATAGTGCTTTACTTTCTGTAAATCTTCACCGGGAACGCCAATTCTTCTCGGATGGTCAAAAATGCCTGTGGCCATAACGAGCATACGGGATTGGTATGTGATGTCTGCGCCTTTCTGATCAACAGTACGAACCGTAAACAAGTCCTTTTTCTTTGCAATATGTACCACCTTTTGATGGCATGCAATCTTTAGATCGTTCCGGTCTGTAACAAGGCGATAGTATTTTAATAACTCTGTACGGGTCGGCCGCACTTCCTGAGAAATGAATGGGATATCCCCGATTTCCAGGCGGTCGGATGTGCTATAAAAACGCATGTCGAGTGGGCAATCGGCAATCGAATTTACAATGGCGCCTTTTTCGATTATGAGATAAGAAATTTTTCTTTTTTGAAGGGCGAGACCAGTCGCTAAGCCGCAAGGTCCTCCGCCGATCACAATGACATCATACATGTAAGAATTCCTCCACTCTCAAATGTTTAATTCCGCAAAGGGCAGTTGGAAGTGCTAAATCCATTTTCATGCTTTTACGGTTCTTGTCTAAAATTACCGCCGACACACATCGGCACATAAGCTAGCATGGACGAGTCTGCCTAGCGCTAAACAATGGATTGTTCGCACGGTTTGTGGGTTTCTTTTGACTGAAATTTAATAAAGCCTGCTATGGAAATAAAAAAGACCGGAAGGCACATGGCATTCCGGGCAGATGGTAATTATTTACCTATTAACTTATTCGCAAATTCCTGGATGGACATGGCGGAATGAACCCGCTGGCGATTTAATGCGTAAATCGGATCTCCTTGATAGACATTTCCTTCATTAATAGTGAAGGCGATGGAAATATGTGCGTCCGTCAAGGCTTGAACTGCTTCCGTGCTATATTTGCCGTATGGATACGCATGGGCATAAACGGAGCTGCCATTTGTGAGCAACGGTTCTATTACTTCATTCGCTTCCTGTATATCAGCAGCAATGGCCAAACGGGACTCCGATTGCATAATGCTTAGATTGGTCATGGTATTAAACATATGGAAGCTATGAGTATGGTTTTGGTAGGAATAAACGTCTTGTGTATTCATAATATCCTCTTCCGTTACCATACCGGCTCTGCCAATGCGGCTCGTAATAAGGAATGAAGTGGCTTGGAAGCCGTATTCCTTGAGGATTGGATACGCCAAGTCAACTGTGGACACATAGCCATCATCAAACGTAATGAGAACCGATTTCGCTGGCAAGGTTCCTTTCTTCTGCACCCAGTTCTCCAATTGGGCTGGAGAAATGGTTGTCCAACCGTTTTTCTTTAAATAGGCCATCTGTTCTTTAAACTTCTTCAATTCCAGTTCAGACGCATTATTGCCGACTTTGCGTTCCACGATATCATGGTACATTAACACGGGGATGCCCGTTTGGATTTTTATTTGGTCCTTTCGGATATATCCCGTTTTCCCTCCTACATTGATCGGATAGTAATTTCCTTTCATGCGCTGCAGGTGAACTGTCTCGTTCTTTTGAATCGTACCGACTGTTTTGGCCTGCACTGATGGTTTCTCTAAAATCGTGGCCACACCAATTGTTTTGGCTCGGACTGGATGCACAGCTTTCCAATTGCCCGGGGACTCTTGTGAGAGCGTTGCACGTTGCTTAGAGAATTTGACTTCTTCCCCACCGATTGCCGTGTAGTAATACTTGTCCGATTCCTTAATGACCGCGTGGGAAGTCCCTTTTAAGAAAACAGCTACTTTGCTTGTCTCTTTAAACACCGGCGTTGTTTCTGTGATATGAACCGCCTTCGGACTGCTAGCATCCGCTAAGGCAGGATAGGCTAAGATGAACAGCATCATGATGAACACTAATCGTTTCAATTTCTTTCATTTACCCCTTCTGTCCGCAAAAGAGGACCTCCTGGAAGTAGACATCACTTCCAAGATGGTCCCTTGCAGTATTTATTTTCCTTTTATTATAACATGTTTTGGCTCGCTGATTTATTGATTATTTCACTACATCGAACTATACGCAAAACAAGAAAATGGAATCTACATAGTATATCGGTAAAAAGCAGGAGGATGTTAGATGAAAATAACTAATAGAATGGTAACTTGGATAAGAATTAATATTATTTTCTAAAATAACTAACTTGCTTTTAAAGATAGATTACTATATTATTGTTGAAGTTATTAGAATATTTTTGGGGGTTGGTTTAATTGAAGAAAAGAAAGTATAGCTTGCTTTTTGTAAGCGCTTTATTAAGTGCGTCTCTTCTTTCGGCGTGTGGAGATGGGGGAAAACAGGAAGGGCAGAAAACGTCAAATTCGGACGGACTTGAAGCCAAAATAGTCACAATAGCAACAGGCGGTTCCTCAGGTCCTTATAATATTATTGGGACGACTCTAGCAAATGAATATTCCAATGAATTCGGCGTCAATTCAAAACCTCAATCTACTGGCGCTTCTGTTGAAAACCTCAATCTAATCAAGGAAGGAAAAGTGGAGATGGCGTTTGTTATGAGTGATGTGTTAACTGAAGCTGTCGAAGGAACTGGTAATTTTCCTGAGAAAGTAGAACAGGTTCAGCAGATTGCTGCTCTATATCCAAACTATGTGCAAATCGTAACGACCGCCAATTCCGGAATCAAATCAATAGAAGATTTAAAAGGGAAACGTGTAGCAGTAGGAGATCAAAATTCAGGCGTTGAAGTGAACGCAAGAAATCTTCTTGCGGGCTTTGGGATTACATATGATGACTTGAAGGTGGATTACCTTGGGTACGCAGAAGCAGCTGATGGACTGAAATCAGGAAGTATAGACGCTGCGTTTTTAACAAGTGGTTTACCGAACTCGTCAGTTATGGAGCTTGCGGCAAGTATTGATTTAACTCTAGTTGCTGTAGATAGTGCAAAAGTGGAGGAAATCTCTAAAGATCAACCATATTTTGTAGCAATGGATATACCTGCTGATACGTATGGCAATGCAGAAGCTGTACCAACTGCCGCTATTATGAATGCTTTAGTGGTGAGCAGTGAAATGAGTGAAGATGATGTATACAAACTAACAAAAAAATTCTTTGATAGTCTTGAGACATTAGGCAATTCTCATCAGGCCGCCAATGACATCTCACTAGAAAATGCACAACAAGGAATGGTGGCTCCTGTCCACCCTGGCGCGAAAAAGTACTACGATGAACAAAAGTAAAATGTATGTCGGTGGGGGCATGATACTATTCGTGCTCCTATTTTGTCTTTTCGGGCTGAAAATCCCTACAATTGAGGTTTGTTATGGAAATCAAAGTTTTTTCTTAACGAGCAATGATTTTCAACTTGGTTGGATCCACTCGGTAGAGAAAGAACCATGGTTTGAAACATACGAGAGAAAAGGAGGCGAGTTGTACCTAACATCAACAAAGTTCAAAACGTTTGGTGCAGGGGTTCCCACGGAGAACAGAATAATAAAGTCTAATGATGGTTTTATCCACATGTCTGTAAATAGAAAGATGAGTGAAGTTACTGTAACTGTATCTGAAAATGTTAAAACTACTTTATACACACATGAGAATATTATTCCTCTATATCAATTGATGGATGATTATGAAACGATAACCGTACGTATCGTCAAAATTTCTTTATGGGGGCGGATCAGGGGTGAGTCAATTGATTAAACAAGTTAATCAAAGTCAGGCAGATATACATGCTGAATCATTAACAGAAGAACAGCAATCCGAATTACTCGAAAAGTTTGATGCCGAATCAAAAGTAAGGAAGCCACGGAACAAGAAAATTGTTCTATTTGTATCAGTGGTCGCTATTTTTTATTCCCTATTCCATTTATATATCACATTTTATCCAATGCCAGCCTTGCAACAGCGTGCAGTTCATGTTGCCATTGGGATAGCCCTCATCTTTTTAATCTATCCTACACACGGAAAACAAGATAGAAGTAAGATTGCTATCTACGATTGGCTGCTATTCGTTTTGGCACTTTGGACAGCGGGTTATTTGATCTGGGAGTATTCTGCAATAGTTACTTCCCGGGGCGGAATTCCGAATACTGCTGATATTGTAATGGCTATACTGGCAGTTGTCCTAATATTAGAAGCAGCAAGAAGGGTTACTGGCTGGATATTGCCTCTCTTGGCTTTGCTATTTCTTTCTTATCCATTTTTCAGTCACATGGATTGGCTTCCTGTGAAGATGATGACAAGGCAATATGATTTTGGAGACATATTTGGACAGATGTACTTGAAGACGGAAGGATTATATTCGACCGCAATCGGAGCTTCCGTATCATTTATATTTCTGTTTATCTTGTTTGGAGCTTTTTTGGCCAAGTCAGGGATGGGGCAGTTTTTCAACGACTTAGCACTTGCCTTAGCCGGACATAAGCAAGGGGGGCCTGCTAAAGTAGCAGTCATTTCAAGTGGTTTCATGGGAAGCATCAATGGAGCTGCAGTGGCAAACGTAGTAGGAACCGGTGCTTTTACGATTCCGATGATGAAACGTGTAGGGTACTCTAAAAATTTCGCGGGAGCTGTAGAAGCAAGTGCATCCGTTGGGGGGCAAATATTACCGCCAATTATGGGGGCAAGCGCTTTTATCATGGCTGAAACGACAGGCGTAAAATACGGAACTATTGCATTGGCTGCATTGATACCGGCAGTATTATATTTTTTAGCAGTGATCATGCAGGTTCACTTTAGAGCAGGAAAAGAAAATTTAAAAGGCATTCCAAAGCCGGATCTACCGCGGGTAAAAGAAGTTATGAAGGAACGTGGGCATTTATTGCTGCCGATTTTATTTCTTGTCTACTTACTCTATAGAAATGTGCCAATTGGACATGCTGCCTTCTATACAATTATTGCAACTGTGATTGTGGCGGCATTCCGAAAAACGACGAGAATGTCATTTAAAGATATTTTGGGAGCGCTCGATAGTGGGGCTCGTCAGTCGTTATCCGTCATGGTTGCCTGTGCTGTAGTCGGTATTATCATTGGAGTTGTCAGTTTAACTAGTTTCGGTAACGTAATGACAACATCAATAGCTAGCTTAGGTGCGGGTTCATTATTTTTAACTCTATTCTTTACAATGCTTGCATCCATGATTCTGGGAATGGGACTTCCATCCATACCGGCATATATTATTACCGCTACCATGGCTGCCCCGGCATTAGCCGCTTTTGATATTCCCATTCTTGTTGCCCATATGTTTGTCTTTTATTTCGGGATCTTTGCTAATATTACTCCGCCTGTTGCATTGGCCGCTTTTGCCGGGGCAGGCATTTCTGGGGGAGATCCAATGAAAACAGGTTTTACGGCGTTAAAACTTTCTGCTGCCGGGTTTTTAATTCCTTATATGTTCGTCTATAATCCAGCAATGTTAATGCTTGATACGACAAATGTAGCTATGAATGCAAGAGAGTTTCCGGTTGCTGCTACATTAGATATTGCCTTGATAACTATTACTGCGGTGGTGGGGATTATTGGATTAAGTGCTGCTATCGAAGGATACTTTAAAACGAATTTGAACCTAGTGGGACGAATTGTTTTAGCTGCAGGCGCGCTACTGTTAATCATACCTGAAACGATTACCGACGTAATAGGAATCATCACAGTTGGTATTATGTTCTTCCTTAACTCTATAAAAAGCAAACGAGCCGATTTAATAGAAGCAAATAGATAAGAATCAAGTAAAGTGAAGGGATTCCTTCACTTTTTTGCTTATCCTTCATTACGAAATAAGTATCGATAAAGTTAGAAAAAAATGTATACTGAAACTATAAGTAGAAAAGGGGCGATTGATCTGTTAAAAAGACCGAGTGTACGTTTTATTCTTTTGTTTATCACATCCATCCTGTTTTATTTGCCATTCGCCTCTTTGGCTTTAGCCGAACCGATTGAGGATATACGGCAGCTGATTCGGGATGAATATGTGGATTCTGTTCCTGAATCCGTGTTATCGAAGAAGGCGGGAAAGGAGATAACAGATGCACTGGATCCGCATTCTGTCTACCTGTCGAAAAAGGAATTTGAAGGATTTATCAACGCGATTGACCAGCGAATTTTTGGGATTGGTATTGTGCTTGAAGAGCATGCAAAAGGTGTAAAAGTTATTTCGGTTATTCCGAAAAGTCCTGCGGAGCAAGCGGGAATACTGCAGGGCGACATCATTACAAATGTTAATGGAACGTCCATTGCTGGTAAGACAGTGCAGTCTGCTGTTACTTTAATCGGAGGGGAAGAGGGGACAGTCGTTACGCTTTCTATTGAGCGACCTGAAGTTTCAAAAGCGATTACCATGAAAGTGAAACGACAAGAAATTCATTTGCCTGTCGTGGAGTCGGCCATGCTGGGTGGGCATGTCGGCTATATCCGCTTAAATAGCTTTTCCAATGAAGCTGCGGGTGAGATGAATGAGGCTATTCGTTCTTTGAAAGGGGCTAAAGGCTGGATCGTCGACTTGCGAGATAATGGAGGCGGCTATATTACAGCAGCCCAAGACGTAGCAGGATTCTTTCCTGAAGTCCGTTATGCTTTTCAGTTGAGGGAGAAAAATAAACAACCGATACTTTACGAAGCGCATCGGCAGAAAAATCTGCTGGAAGGACCGGCCGCTTTATTAATTAATGAATTTAGCGCAAGTGCTTCCGAAATGGTTTCTGCGACGGTGAAGGAAAAAAGTGCAGCGACCTTATATGGACAACGGTCTTATGGTAAAGGAACGATGCAATCGATGTATCCATTTACTGATGGCAGCGTTTTAAAGCTGACGACTGCGCGGTTTTACTCTCCAGGAGGGCAAGCTGTCGATCAAGTGGGAGTGTTACCTGATCAAGAAACAGAGATTGGAGAAGAAGTCATTCAAGCTCATCGTGATCTGCTAATTTCTGGTGTGCAAGGATACTCGCGCATGCGTCCCCTGCTCAATGTGCCGAAGACAAAGACCTTTACGATAGAAATGAATACAAAAATGAATTGGAGGACTCTATCCTCCAACACGGTGCAATTGATTGAATTAGGCGGTGAAGAAGTGCCTGTCGCAATCCAAGGAAAGAACAGCACGACTGTAATCATATCACCGAAAAAACCATTGTTGGCAGGGGGCAAGTATATGTTGATTGTCCATCCGAATGTAACCAGTCAAGCTGGCAAACCGATGAAAAAAGGAATTTATGTTGAAGTTCAAGTGAAACAATAAAAAGAAAGAGCTATCCCATTGTCTATTAAATGGTGAAGCTCTTTTTTGATTTATTTTCTCGGGGTGATTGGGTAACAGGATGTAGGTGACGACGCTGAATTTCTCGTTCCAGTAAAAGGATAAAATCCCGGCATAGCTGTAGGTCTTTAGCTTTTGAATAGCTTTCCAGGAGAAGATCATCAGGCATTTCACTCATTTCAATTCACCTCCAAAATAGTTCTAAATAGTATTTGATTATCATATAGTAGTAGGTGCTGCATTGGAGTTATCCTTACTTTAGCAGAAATTAAAAAAAGGAACAACCGTTCTATTTATCCACATAAGCAAGTGGATAAGTTGTGGTTAAGTTGTTTATAAAGGGGTAAAGCCAGTGTTTGTCGTGGGGATATTGTGAATAATGTTATCCACAGTTGTGGAGTGTAGGGGATCATGTCGAAACTTTATTCTGATTAATTAAATTGTCAGTATAATTTAGCGGTATTTGTCGAATTACGTATTGTTATTTTTGCTCTCTTCAGATAATGTGTTTGTATAGTGAAGTTTGGGGGGATCAAATTGTTTCAATTTGATACATTGGGCCAGGAAATTGTGGAGGAGTTGTCCTGCTTAATTCAAGAACAAGTAATTTTGACGGATCGGCGCGGTTTCATCCAAGCCAGTACCGATCCAAAACGAATCAATCAATTTCATGAGGGAGCTTTGCTGAGTCTGCGCCAAAAACAGATTCTCTATATGACTGACAAAGAGCTGGAAAGGCTGAGGGGTGTAAGAAAAGGAATTGTTTTGCCGCTTATCATTTCTGGCGAGCCGATTGCAGTTCTTGGGATAACAGGCGACCCGGAAAAAATTCAACCACAGGCGCAGTTGATTTTGCGGGTGGTCGAGTTATTCATTCAAGATAGTTTGAAAAGGAAAGAGAAGGAAGAAAAAGTGAGGGAACGGGAGTTTTTCGTTTTTGAATGGCTCACTTCGTCCAAAAAAGATGAACGTTTTCTGGAACGGGGTACCTTGCTTGGGATAGATGTTGAAAAATACAAACAAGTCATCGTCATCGAAGCAGTGAATGACGATGACCAGTTTACTGTGGAAGAGTTGGACAGCTTTATTGCAATACAAAACATCCATCCGGAGATGAAAATGACCCGGTGGGGACAAAACAAACTCCTTCTCTTATTGCCTGATATTCCCGAAGACAAATTAATGAACGAGCTCGAATATTTCCTGCTGCATCTCAAGAGGAGAAAAAAAATTGCGGTGGCTGCCGGTATTGGAGGCAGTGCACACCCTCTCGAGTTAGGAAAATCTTTTAACGAGGCCGAACGGGCAGTAGCCGTCTCCAAAAGAGTAGGGCGGGTCGTTTTGGAACGCGAGCTTCGTTTTGAATTAATTATCCAAAGCCTGCCTGAAACGACATGCGACGAATTCATTCGCCGGACGGTCGAACCGCTCGGGGGAGATGTGGAACTGCTCCATAATTTACGGATCTGGTTCAGTGAAAATCAATCCATGCAAAATACAGCACAGAAGCTTCACATCCATAAAAACACGTTAAGCTATCGACTTCAAAAAGTAGAACAGCTGACCGGACTGTCTGTATCTGATATCCATGACGTATTCCTTCTCTACCTAGGCATCCGATTATGGGATGAAAGGGAAAGCCGCCTTGTTACGATGTAGCAAGGTTTTTTTGTTTGAAAAGGACATTTTGATGCTCAGAAAAGTCACTCGGAATATGTCTGTATGCTCTTTAATGTGCGAAGCGCTCGTATCTTTGCCTGAACCACTCGTATAACCTATCAACCACTCGTATATCTCCAATACCGCTCGATTCTCCTGACGAACCTCTCGTATAAGTTGGCAACAGCTCGTATATTTCATGGACCGCTCGAATAAGCAGGCTAACCGCTCGTATCATTTCCTTGTTGTAATTACTAATGTAATTAGATTGAACTACATTTTTGAATGCCTGATTATCTCGTCAGACTGTTCATAACTTCTTGTAGTGTACTCGAAGAATCGAAATGACTACTTTACCTAAATTAATAAGTTATCCGTATACGAAACGGTCGTCGCTTCCCGCGGTGTCCTTAAATATCTAGAAGAAGTGCTCGTTTCTTCTCTCGAGTGGTCATTAGTATGCTCGTTAACTCATGAAAACTGCTCATAACCTCTCTTTCACTTAAACTTAATCAATCGCAAGACTGGCTCAAGCCTAAAGCCTAAAGCCTAAAGCCTGTGGCACCCCCCCACCATTATCAATTCAGCTATCTCGTAACCAATCAACTTCTTCAATAAACCTTTCCATATGCGCTTCATTGGACTAAAGTATTATCCTCGTCCGACTCTTTATATGAGTTTATTACTAAAAATTCCATAAGACTTTTGTACAAAGAACCAAAAAATGTGTCTAATTTTTGTCCAAAGGTTGTGTGTGTGACTATATCATATAAATGTTCAGACTATTAGAATGAAAACAAGAATCAGAAAGTTAGAGGGGGCGGGTGAATGGATGAAGTGGTGTTGGAACGGCTGATTGCGATCACTGGCCGTTCTTATGCGAAGACGACGACCGCTCAGAAGTTGGCTTATTCCTATGATGCGACGGCGAATTTTCAGGCATTGCCTGATTTGGTGTTGTCGCCATCTTCAATAGAGGAAGTGCAGGAAATTGTGAAAGTGTGTGCCGCTAACGGGGTGCCGATCGTATCTCGTGGATCGGGCACGAATTTGGCAGCAGGCACGGCGCCGACGTCAGGTGGCGTTGTTCTTCTGTTTAATCGAATGAATCAAATTCTGGAGCTGGATGAAGAGAATTTGACGATTTCGGTTCAGCCGGGCGTCATTACTCGGGAGATCAATGAAGTGGTGGAGTCAAAAGGCTTCCTGTATCCGCCTGATCCCAGTTCGATGAAAATTTCGACGATTGGCGGAAATGTCGCGGAGAATTCCGGCGGATTGCGTGGATTGAAATACGGCGTGACCCGGGATTATGTAAAAGGGCTGAAGGTGGTTCTGCCATCCGGAGAACTGCTGACGACCGGTGGAAAGTTGACTAAAGATGTGGCGGGCTATGATTTGACGAGTTTGTATGTCGGTTCGGAAGGGACACTCGGGGTCATTGTCGAGATTACACTTGGATTGATTCCGGCGCCTAAGACGAAACAGACGCTGCTCGTTTTCTATGACAAATTGGAAAAGGCGGCGGAAACGGTATCGGCGATTATCGCAGCGAAGATTGTGCCGGCTACGCTCGAGTTTATGGATAAAGGGACGATCGAGACCGTTGAAGATTATATGAAAATCGGTCTTCCGACAGACTGTGAGGCAATGCTGCTCATAGAGCAGGATGGCGAACCTGCTGTCGTTACGGAAGATATGAAACTCATTCATCAGATCTGTCAGGAGAAAGGTGCTACTTCGACGCAAATGGCACAATCGGCCGAAGAAGCGGAGCAGCTGAGCACCGCCAGGCGGGTTGCATTGTCGGCACTTGCGAGAAAACGTCCGACGACCATTTTAGAGGATGCGACAGTACCCCGTTCGGAAATTGCTAATATGGTGAGGGCTATCCAGGAAATCGCTAAAAAATATGACCTGCTCATTTGTACATTCGGCCATGCGGGTGATGGCAACTTACATCCGACCATCTTAACCGATGTGCGGGATGAGGACGAAATGACTCGTGTTGAAATGGCGTTTGCCGAGATTTTTAATCATGCGATTCAACTCGGTGGAACGATTACCGGAGAACATGGTGTCGGGGAAATGAAGGCTCCTTACTTAGAATGGAAAATCGGTACGACAGGCATCGAATTAATGAAAGCGCTTAAATTAGCGGTTGATCCTTTGAACATCATGAATCCAGGCAAGATTTTCGCCAAAGATTCGAAGAAGAGAGTTGTGGTGCACAATGGGTAGCCTTCAGGCTGAAAAAATCAGGCAATCCTTCGTCACTCATGTGGATGAAGACCGGCTGATGGATTGTATGCGGTGCGGTTTCTGTCTTCCCGCTTGTCCGACATATATCCACTCCGGGCATGACGAGACTCAATCACCGCGCGGCCGGATTGCCTTGATGAAAGCGGTGCGGGATGGAGTAGTTGAGTGGGATGGTTCCATAGAGGAAGCATTTGACCTTTGCCTCGGCTGCCGGGCTTGTGAGCCGGCATGTCCGGCTGGCGTGCAATATGGCACGCTAATTGAGGAGACGCGGGACGCGATAGTTTCTGCGAAAGATCAATCGCTCAAGGAAAAGCTCATACGCAAAGGGGCATTTGACCATCTGTTTGCGGATCAGCGAAAAATGCAGGCCGCAGTGAAACTGGTGACATTTTATCAAAAGACGGGCCTTCAAAAAGTGGTGCGGAAGATCGGTTTCCTGGAATTGTTCCCTTCCTTTATGAAGGATATGGAGCGGGCTTTGCCAGAACCGCCTAAACGAAAAAAAGAGCCGGGGTTACAAAGTCCGGTACAAACGAAAGTCGCCTTTTTTACAGGGTGTCTTATGGACACGATGTTCAAGGAAACGAATCGGAATACGATCGAGCTTCTAGAACGGTTAGGATGCGAGGTTGTCTTGCCAAAAGGCCAGCAGTGCTGCGGCGCGTTGCAAGGCCATAGCGGGGAAATGGATCGGGCGAAACGGAATGCTTTAGCGAACATCCAAGCATTTGATGACGTGGATTTTGATTTTATTGTAAATAATGCCGGAGGCTGTGGCGCATTTCTTTCGGAGTATGACCGTTTGTTCGAAGGGGAGTCCCCTGAAGTGCATGCAAAAGCACAGCGGTTTGTGGACAAGCAGATTGACATTTCTTCGTTGCTTGTGAAGCTCGGCATCGTGGCTGAGCTTGAGAAATTGCCTTCCACAGAGGCAGTGGAAATCGTCACCTATCAGGATTCCTGTCATTTGCGGAATGTGAATGGGGTCACGGACGAACCACGTACGATCTTGAAAGCGGTACAAAGCAGTGTGTTTACGGAAATGCCTGGCGCGAATCTCTGTTGCGGTTCCGCTGGTATCTATAATTTGCTTCAACCCGAAATGGCGTCAAAAATTTTGGAATCGAAAATGAAAGAGGTGAAAATGATTCAGGCATCGACCATTATTACGACGAATCCAGGGTGCTTGCTTCAAATGAAGGTAGGGGTGGAGCGTGAAGGTCTTTCTTCGACCGCACGAGCCATGCATTTGGTGGATTTTATTCACGAAAAGATAATCCAATAATCGGAGGGAAATGGAATGAGAAAAAGAAAGAGCACAATTTTGGGGACAATCGGTTTATCCGCAATGTTATTGCTAGGGGCTTGTTCATCAGCGAAAGGCGATACGGAATCAGGTGCAGGGTCAGAGGACAAGTCATACAACTTGAAGATGTCTGTAACAGTTAATGATTCTTCGACTTGGTACAAAGCAGCAGAGAAGCTTGCGAGCGACATGAAGGAAGAAACCGATGGGCGCATCAATATCGAAATCTATCCGAATGAACAGCTGTCCGGCGGAGATTCCGGTAAAGGCGTTGAATTATTGGCAAAAGGGCAAACCGATTTGAGTTTCCACTCGACAATTATCTATTCCATCTTGGATCCTCGTTTCGGAGTAGCCAGCGCGCCATTCCTTTTCAAGGACACGGATGGTGTTGACAAAGTGTTTGGCGGAGAAGGTGGAGACGCGGTCGCTGACATCCTTCGCGAAAAAGGGGTCGAGACATTAGGTTTCGGAGAAAACGGTTTCCGTCAAATCACAAACAGCAAACATGAAATCAAATCGCCTGAAGACTTGAAAGGAATGAAAATCCGTATTCCTGGAATCACGATGTATACAGACCTGTACAGAGAACTAGGCGCGGATCCGACGACAATGACATTCTCTGAAGTATTCACGTCCTTGCAGCAAGGCACAATTCATGGTCAGGAAAACCCGATCGACGTCATTCACTCATCTAAGTTGAACGAAGTACAAGATTACATTACAACATGGAACTACTCTTATGATCCACTAGTGCTTGGAATTAACAAGAAGTTATTTGACTCTATGAGCAAAGAAGATCAGGAGCTTTTCAAGAAACTAGGCAAAGAAGCAGCAGAGTACCAAGTGAAAATCGCACGTGAAAAAGAAGCGAATCAAATCGATGCACTGAAATCATCCGGCATGCAGTTCTATGAGCCGACAGAAGCAGAATTGGCATCGTTTAAAGAAGCAGTTCAGCCAGTCTATGATAAGTACAAGGATATTTGGGGCGAAGACTTGCTAAAAGCGTTCCAAGACCAATAATACTGGGGGTTACATGAATGGAAAGAGTAATCAGCAAGTTGGAAGAATGGATTGTCGCTATTGTATTGTCCATCATGTCAACCATCGCATTCGTCAATATCCTCTCGAGGGGATTTGCAAGTTATTCCTTCTCATTTACGGAGGAAGTGACCGTCAATCTATTCGTTATGCTGACGTTTGTCGGAACAGCCATTGGTGTGCGTGAACACGCACACCTTGGCTTTACTCTTCTTTATGATATGGCGAATGCTGCGTTCAAGCGGGTCATTTCCGTACTTGTCGGTCTGATGATGCTCCTGCTGTTCGGCGTTCTTCTTTATTTCGGTATACAAATGGTGCAATTCCAAATGGACATGGGCCAAAAAACACCATCACTCGGCTGGCCGCAATGGTGGTTCTCTCTCGCGATGCCGCTTGGTGCGCTACTATGCATCTATCGGACCGTCCAAGTGACGATAAAAGAATTGCGGGGACAAGATGAGAAAGGGGAGCAGCTCTCATGATGGCGTTTATTTTATTCGGTTTGTTTTTCCTGTTAGTCATGTTGCGTATGCCAATTGCGATTGCGCTTGCTGTGTCCTCCATTGCCGTCTTGTTCACAGGCAGCGGGGTATTCGGTTTGGAACTGGTTGCCGACATTATGTATACAAGTGTAGCGAAATTCACGTTGCTGGCGATTCCGTTTTTTATTTTAGCCGGTGTCATCATGGAGCAGGCGGGCATTTCCAAGCGTTTGATTGATTTCGCCCAATCGTTGGTAGGCCATCGTAAGAGCGGTATTGTGTTTGTAACCGTATTAACGGCAATCTTCTTTGCGGCCATTTCAGGCTCAGGCCCGGCAACAGTTGCGGCTATCGGAGGCATCCTTGTGCCGGCGATGGTGAAAAGCGGTTACAAGAAGGAGACAGCGGGCGGCCTCGTTGCAAGTTCTGGAGCGATCGGCATTATCATCCCGCCAAGTATTGCGTTCATCGTCTTTGCTGTCGTGGCAGGCGATCAAATTCCTGTGTCCATCGGCCGTTTATTCATGGCGGGCGTAGTGCCAGGGTTGCTATTAGGGTTAGGTTTCATACTGGCAGCGATGTATGTCAGATGGAAACAAGAGAAGACAGAAGGACCAATCGAGGTTGTCATGACGAAAAAGGCGACTGGCGAGGAAAGACTGAAAGCGTTTACAGGCGCCATTTGGGGGCTTCTCATCCCAGTTATCATTCTCGGCGGGATTTACGGCGGTTTCTTCACACCGACTGAAGCGGCGGTTGTCGCTGTATTTTATGGGCTGTTCGTCGGTTTCTTTATCTACCGCGAATTAACACTGAAAAAACTGTACGACATTTTGATCGCTTCTTCGATTCAAACAGCGGTTGTTATGTTTATCGTCAGTGCGGCTTCTGTGTATGCCTATATCATTACGACAGAACAAATTGCACGACAAATTTCAGACGCGATGCTGAGCATCTCGGATAACCCAATCATCATCCTATTGCTTGTAAATGTTTTATTGCTTATTGCAGGTATGTTCATTGATGCCATCTCTGCTTATTACATATTCATTCCGATTTTATTGCCGATCATGCTTGCTTTCAATGTGGACCCGACTGTGTTTGGCGTTTTCATGACGGTTAACTTGGCAATTGGTTTGTTTACTCCTCCCGTCGGACTCAATTTGTTCGTCGCGGCAGGCATATCGAAAACGTCGATCGGCCAAATATCGAAAGGTGTGCTGCCTTTCGTCGTATCATCCATCATTATTCTGTTATTAATCACATATATCCCGCAGATTTCAACATTCCTGCCGGATCTATTGAACATTAAATAGGGGGCGACATCGTGAGATTAAAGGGACAAACAGCAATCATTACAGGTGCGGCCAGCGGTATTGGCGCAGAATCGGCGATTATCCTGTCTAGGGAAGGTGCCAATATTGTTCTCGTTGATTTGAATTCATGCGAGAAAACAATCGAATCGATCCAAAGCCAATCGACCGATGCGAGCGTCATGGAATGCCTCGGGGATATCCGCGATCCTGAATTTGTGAAAGCGACGGTCGCCCGGGCTTCCGATACGTACGGAGAACTTCATATTCTAGTGAACAATGCGGGAACATGCGGCAGACTCGGTATTGATACGATGACGCTTGATGTGTGGGACCGTGATATGGATACAAATGTGAAAGCTGCATTTCTGTTTATCCAGGCGATTGTTTATCCGCATATGGTCGAGCAGAAATACGGGCGGATTATCAATATCAGTTCGATTTCCGGCATGAATGGCGGCGTCATTTCAGGCCAGGAGGATAATAACGGGCGTTCCGGCCCAGCCTATTCCGCTTCCAAAGGGGCAGTCATTGCCCTGACCAAGTGGGTGGCAAAGGAGCTTGGCGTTCACGGGATTACATGCAACTCGGTAGCGCCTGGCGCAACATTGACTGGCATTACGACAGGCGTTGCTTACGATGTAAGCCAGCAAGCTATTAAACGGATGGGGACTCCGCAAGATATTGCCGAGGCCGTTCTTTATTTCGCTTCACCGGAGTCAAGCTATACAACAGGGCAAGTAATCAAAGTTGATGGAGGCTACAGCTTTGGATAATCGGGTTCAAGCAGTATTAGATCAAAAAACGAATCGGATTGCCGGAAGGTTCATGAAAGGGATCGACCTTTTTGAAGGGTTTAAGGAAGTTTGCCGTGCCTATCAAGTGACGGCCGCTCAATTCCAATGCATCGGGTCACTTGATTACGCGACGTATGTCCAACTGGATCAAACGGCGGAGGGCGGCTTGAAATATTCCAAGAAGCTTAAGACGGACACGCCAATCGAATTGTTGTCGGGTACAGGGTTTATCGGTCTGGATTTGCAAGGCGAATTGGAAGTTCATTTTCATGGAATGTTTATTGACTGTGATAAAAAAATTGATGGCGGCCATTTTATCGACGGAGAAAATCCGGTAGCTGTCACGATTGAATATATGCTGTTTCCGTTGCATGAAGTCGCGTTACAGCGCGGAAACGACGAATTTTGGAATATGCCTGTATTCCAATTCGCGGAGAAGGAGTGATTCATTGTGGAAACGTTAGGTAAACTTGCGGTGAAATCAGCGTTGGCTAATCCAGATAAGCTCGCTGTGAAAGACAAAGACCGTTCGTTCACATATAAAGAGTTGTTGGAAAGAGCCCATGCGCTAGCCGCATATTTCCATCATAAAGGATTAAAGAAAGGCGACCGGATCGGCATTTTGATGCCAAACTGCCTGGAACATATTGAGTTGGATGTCGCGGTGGCGCTTGGCGGGTTCATTAAAGTGCCGCTCAATTACCGTCTCCATCCGAAAGAGCATCAGTATATGCTGACTGATGCTGATGTTGGCTTGTTAATAGGTGATCAGGAGCTTATTGACGCAATTGGAACCGAAGTGGAGACGCTGTGGGTCGGGGCGGATTATGAAAAAGTCATCCAATCCTATGTCGGTGCAGGGTTTGCGGAACATGTGGAAGAAGACGAACTATTCGCCATCATGTACACCTCTGGCACGACAGGCAATCCAAAAGGGGTTATGCTCTCCCATCGAAATATGATTGCAGGGGCAGTCTCTTTGGCAGTTGTTTGCGAAACGGATTATGACGATATTATCGGCCACGTGGCGCCGCTGACGCACGGAAGTAATTTTCTATCCCATGTAGCTTGGCTGTATGGATTGACGCAAGTGGTTTTCGATAAATTCGAACCGGAAGAATTCGTTAATGATCTGGCAAGAGAAAAAGTATCTATCATTTTCCTCGTGCCGACGATGGTTAACTTGATGATTCAGCATCCGAATTTTGATCCTTCCAAACTCTCGACATTAAAGAGCATAAACATGGCAGGATCCCCAATTGCGGCAAGCAAGCTAGAGCAGGCTCTCCAGCTGACAGGGCCAATTTTTGCTGAGACGTACGGACAAGTTGAGGCGCCGATGTGCATCACAATGATGCCAAAAAGGGAACTAGGCACCCGTCTTGAATCATGCGGACGAACTGGCCTGTTTGTCGACGTGAAGATCGTGGATGACGAAGGGAAAGAGCTTCCTGACGGTGAAGTCGGGGAAATCATTTGTAAAGGATCCCTCGTCATGAAGGGGTACTGGAACAATGAAAAAGCGACAGCGGAAACTTTACAAGATGGTTGGCTCCATACTGGTGATTTAGGCTGGAAGAATCCAGAAGGGTATGTCCATATCGTTGACCGGAAGAAAGATGTGATTATTTCTGGTGGCGTGAACATTTACCCGCGTGAAGTGGAAGAAGTCTTGAACATGCATCCAGGCGTTAAGGAGACATGTGTCATCGGCGTGCCGGATGAGAAATGGGGAGAGAACGTCATTGCTTATGTCGTGCCAAATGGTACGCAGCAGGTGACGGATGAACAGCTGCTCGCACTCTGCATTGAAAATATGGCCAGCTTTAAAAAGCCGAAGGAGATTCATATTGTCGAGGAATTGCCGAAAAGTTCCTACGGAAAAATCCTAAAGCGCGAGCTGCGCAACCAGCATGAAGAGGTGAAAGCATGACGAATGTATATGTACACGGCGTCGGCATGACACAATTTGGGACCTTCGTAGATCGGACGATGAAGGACTTGTTGCTCGATGCTTGTATTCAAGCGTTGAATGAAGCAGGCAATCCGAAAGTGGACGCGGTCTATGTCGGAAATTTCATGGGCGGTTCCATTTATAATCAAGAAATCCTTGGCGCCATTGTGGCGAATGAATTAGGCCTTGGATTCATTCCGACAGCTAAAGTCGAAGGAGCATGCGCTTCCGGCGGCATCGCGGTTCGACAAGGAGTGCTCGGTATTCAGAGCGGTGAATATGAGACCGTTTTGGTAGCTGGTGTTGAAAAGATGAAACATGCATCCACTGCCGATGTCACACAGGCGATCAATGCAGCGATGGACAATGATTCAAATGAAAAGCGTGCGGGGCTCACATTCCCTGGTTTCTTTGGAGTGCTAGCCAACCGGTACTTTTATGAAACCGGTGCTTCCAAAAAGCATCTGGCAATGGTGGCACTGAAAAATCGGGAAAACGCGATGCAAAACCCGCTGGCTCAGTTCCGCAAACCAGCCACTTTAGAAGAAATCATGGAAGCTAGAATGATTACGAACCCGCTCGGTTTGTTCGATTGTTCGCCGATGACGGATGGTGCTGCGGCAATCGTTTTGTCGAGCAAAAAGTCACCGGTTCACGTCCGTTCGTCCGCCCAAAGTTCCGGACCAACGCAAATGCAGGACGCCGATGATTTATTATCCATTCCTGCCATCAAGGAATCAGGCCGGCTCGCATACGAAAAAGCAGGTGTTGGACCGGAAGATATTGATGTCGTGGAAATCCATGACTGTTTCTCCATGACGGAAATGCTTGCGATCGAAGAGCTCGGCTTTTTTGCAAAGCGTGAAGGCTGGAAAGCAATTGAGGAAGGCCGCACTAAAGTGATAGGTGACAAGCCGGTCAACACGAGCGGCGGACTGTTATCTCGTGGCCATCCAATCGGTGCAACTGGAATTTCTCAGCTCTATCAGCTCGTACATCAGTTGAGAGGGACTGCGCCAAATCAAGTGGAAGGCAATCCGCGTCTCGCTTTGGCACAAAATTTAGGTGGAACGGGATCCTATTCCGTTGTGCATATTTTGGAGAGGGTGTGAGGGTCATGAAGATTTTTGCTTGCATGAATTGTGATTATCATAGTGTGACATCCAAGTACACTTGTCCGAAGTGTCAGCAGGGAAAGCTGCAGGAGACTGAAGTTTCTCCAAAAGGAACGGTTTATAGTTTTACGGATATTCATGTCGCACCGGCAGAATTCGCACATATCGCTCCCTATACAGTTGCTTTGATCCAGCTTGATGAAGCACCTGTCAAAGTGACGGCACGGATGGATAGCGAAGTCACGATTGGAGATGCAGTTGAGTTAAAAGGACTTGAAGAGGGAGCATTCATTTACACGAAGGCTAATTAGTTCTTCGAATAAAATCATGGCAACAGAAGGCTTGTGCATCGGATCGAAGCGATCTGCTGTACAGGTCTTCTTGTCTAGGAGGCGAAGGAATGAAGGTCATCCCTCTTATCACTGGTGTCATCTCGAAATACTTGCCGATTTGGATTGTAGCCTTGTCCCTAGTGGCGTATGCGTTTCCAGAGGCATTCACTGCCATACGAGGCCTGACTGGGGTCGGGCTGGGTACCATTTTCTTACTAATGGGTTTATCGCTGTCAACCGATAAACTGCTTCAAGTCATTAAACATCCGAAATACGCATGCCTTGGCGTGCTTTTCAAATGGACAATCATGGTAGCCGTATCCATCACAATTGCCTATCTTTTTTTCCGAAATGAAGCGGAAATTGCAACCGGCATTATTTTGGCAGGAACCGTTCCAAGTGGCACATCCGCGAATATTTATACGTTCATTGCCGGCGGTGAAGTGGCAGTCAGCATTACAATGGCGACAATGGATACATTCATTTCACCGCTGCTGACCCCGGCACTCGTCCAGTTTTTCGCAGGGAAATTAATTCCGATCGCTTTCTGGCCGCTGTTTCTCAATATCATTTATATTGTCTTCCTTCCGCTTTTGGCAGGTTTATTTATTCAAAGGAAATGGCCGAAGCCGGTCGGGAAAGTCAGGCCGTATACAGCCGTCTTATCCCAATTGTCCTTATTCATCGTCATCCTGTCCGTTATTTCGAATGCACAGAAATCGTTGCAGGAGAATTTAACGATCTTGCCTTTGATTTTCATCGCAGTCACTCTGCAAGTCGCCATTCCGATGGCCGCAGGTTATTTCGTTGCACGGCTCTGCAAAGCACCAGAGGAGACGGCGCGTGCAATTTTATTCCACACGGGTATATGCAACACCGCTCTTGCAGCAACGCTTGCCATGGAACATGTCAGTTCGCTAGCGGCCGTTCCCGCAGTTGCCAATATGGTTGTCAATTTGACGATCGGAGCAACAGTCGCAAGTCTATTTGAAAATAAATTCAAGATTCCTAGTCGCTGAAGCGAAATGTTTTGCAGAGTCCAACATTTTATTGGCTCCTGATGACATATCTTTTACTACTAGCACATCGGGAGGAAAGCGGTTGAGACAAAAATGGTGGACGTTATTGTTTGTAATATGCATTTCGTTGCTGCTAACTGCCTGTCAAGGAAATCGTGCGGCCACGCCGTTATCTCCTGTAGAAGCAGCCAATCTGGCTGCAGAATGGGCAACGACGGAATTGGCCGTAGTGAACGGGGGCTTCTATGAAGAAGGGGAATACGAAACATTTCTTTACAAAGGCATGAACTATCGTTATTTGGCCAGCCATATTGATTCAAAGAAAAAACTGACGGCTGAACTTCGGAAGACGATGACGAAAAAAGGAGCCAAGCGTTTTATGAAAGATAATGGGATTCTTTCCTATAAGAAGAGGATGGCGCAGCCAGAAGCAGAATTTGTGAGTGAGCTCATGTGGAATGTCGCTACGGTAAAGGAATTGAAGGCGAAAAAAACCAAAATGGTTATGGAATTGACGGTACCGATCGGGGAAACTAGAACGGCGGAAAAAATGAAATTCACGTATGTCTATAAAAAAAGGCATGGATGGCGAATAGACAAAGTGGAAAAATAAGTATGGCCCCATGGTTATGCACAAAAAAATTTACAAAATGTCATATGTAATGTAGTATGCAATATATCGCCAATGTAAGCGATTACAATAAATATCACTATTCCTAATTGAAAAATAATTATAAAAAGAGTGTTGACTCTACCGATTATCCGATATATGATAGCAACAATCTATTACGAGTTGTGATTCAATTCACAATCTACTATCAGCTTGATGCTGGTATCGGTCGATTTGTTAGGAGAGAATGCAATGAGAAGTGACATGATAAAAAAAGGCATCGATCGAGCACCTCATCGCAGCTTGCTATATGCGACAGGTGTGAAGACGAAAGATCTGGAAAAACCTTTTATTGGCGTATGCAATTCATATATTGATATTATTCCGGGCCACAAGCATTTGAACCATTTCGCGGAAATCGTTAAAGAGGCGATTCGGGAAGCGGGTGGCATTCCGTTCGAATTCAACACGATCGGAGTCGATGACGGAATCGCGATGGGACATATCGGAATGCGTTATTCGCTTCCTTCCCGTGAACTGATTGCAGATTCTGCGGAGACCGTCATTAACGCCCATTGGTTTGACGGAGTCTTTTACATTCCAAACTGCGACAAAATTACGCCGGGCATGCTAATGGCGGCAGTTCGAACGAACGTCCCTTCCGTTTTCGTATCAGGGGGCCCAATGGAAGCTGGCGTCTCAGCAACAGGTGCACCACTTTCTCTCACATCGGTGTTTGAAGGCGTCGGAGCCTACAAATCAGGAAAAATGTCTGCTGAAGAATTGCTCGACATTGAAACGAATGCCTGTCCGACATGTGGATCTTGTTCCGGAATGTTCACAGCGAACTCAATGAACTGCCTGATGGAAATGCTCGGATTGGCATTGCCGGGGAACGGAACGATCGTCGCAACTTCGGATGAGCGTCATAAGCTCATTAAAGAGGCGGCAAAACATCTTATCCGGATGGTGAAAGAGGATATTAAACCTCGAGATATCGTTACTAAAGAAGCAATCGATGATGCATTCGCATTGGACATGGCGATGGGCGGATCGACAAACACCGTCTTACATACACTGGCCATTGCACATGAAGCAGAAATCGAATATAGCGTGCAGGACATTAACACAGTAGCAGAACGAGTTCCGTACTTAGCTAAGATCATGCCGGCTTCAGACGTTTCGATGGATGATATTTTTAAAGCAGGCGGAGTCAGTGCAATCATTAACGAGCTGACGAAAATACCAGGAGCCATCCACCCAGATCGGATTACCGTGACAGGAAAGACAATCGGAGAAGACGTGAAGGATTACCACATTACAAATGAACAGGTCATACGGACGAAAGACAATCCGTACAGCCCGGTCGGAGGCCTCTCCGTACTATTTGGAAATATCGCACCGGATGGCGGGGTCATCAAGGTCGGAGCAGTTGATCCATCTATCAAGGAGTTTGTCGGAGAAGCGATTGTATTTGATTCTCAAGAGGCAGCGCAGGAAAACATCGATAATGGCACTGTGCGAGAAGGGCATGTTGTCGTAATCCGGTATGAGGGACCAAAAGGCGGTCCGGGAATGCCGGAGATGCTTGCACCGACTTCCGCGATCCAAGGACGCGGACTCGGAACAAAAGTTGCACTTATCACAGA
>NZ_BQYK01000006.1:135724-140020 GCF_023168145.1 Sporosarcina sp. NCCP-2222 | reverse complement strand
GACTTGACGAACCGAACGATCGAACTGAAAGTATCGGATGAGGAATTGGCAGAGCGCAAAACAAAGCTGCAGCCATTCGAACCGAAGATTAAAAAAGGATATTTAGCCAGATATTCAAAGCTTGTCACTTCTGCAAGTACAGGCGGCGTTATGAAAATCTAATAATAAAATCGATGATGGGGCAAAAGTGATTAGATCCTGTATTCCCAGAGAGCCGGTCGTGCTGGAAGCCGGCAATACACCTAATCGCGATATCACCTCGGAGTGGGTTGCTGAAAAGAAGACTGAGTAGGCAATCCCGGGCGGCATGAATTGCAGGCAGCCCGTTACAAACGAATGGATAGGCATCCTATCCATTCATGAGGCGGCGGATTGCCGCGAACAAGGGTGGTACCATGAAAAGTTTTTTCATCCCTTATACGAAGAATGGTTTCTTTGTGTGGGGAGAAAAAGCTTTTTATTTTTGAATAAAATGGAGCAGAGAAAAGTCAGGAGGAGTTAGCAAATGAGTGCTGAAGTTCAAACGAAGCAAGCTGTTTTGGAACCAATGCCGACCATGGAAGAGCAGCAGACAACAAGACCGGCGGATGGGTCAGCGGTCCTGATTCAGGCGTTGAAGGACCAAGGTGTCGAAGTCATTTTCGGTTACCCAGGAGGAGCCGTCTTACCGATTTATGACGCATTGTATAAGGATCCGATTCCACATGTGCTTGCCCGTCATGAACAGGGAGCCATCCATGCGGCGGAAGGATATGCGCGTGTATCCGGTAAGCCCGGCGTCGTCATCGCGACATCCGGACCCGGCGCAACCAACTTGGTGACAGGCATTACGGATGCAATGATGGATTCCTTGCCGTTGGTCGTCTTCACTGGCCAAGTCGCAAGCTCCGTCATTGGTACAGACGCTTTCCAAGAGGCGGATATTATTGGCATTACACAACCGATCACGAAGCACAACTATCAAGTGCGTGATGTAGCCGATTTTCCAAGAATTATTAAAGAAGCGTTCCATATTGCATCAACAGGGCGCAGAGGACCGGTTGTCGTCGATATCCCAAAAAACGTTGCGACAGAAGTGTTCACAACACCAGAGTCATTTGATGTCGAAGTGGATCTCCCAGGGTATCAGCCGACGACGACTCCTAACTTTTTGCAAATACAAAAAGCGGTCCATACACTCACACATGCGAAGAAACCGATCATTCTGGCAGGCGCGGGCATCTTGCACGCCCAAGCGATGGATGAACTGAAGGAATTTGTAGAACGGCACCGCATCCCGGTGACCAACACACTCCTTGGGCTAGGCAGTATTCCAGGCGATCATGAACTGTTCCTCGGAATGGCAGGCATGCATGGAACATACACCGCTAATATGGCGCTCAGCGAGTGTGATGTCCTTTTGAACATTGGAGCTCGGTTCGACGATCGATTGACTGGAAATCTAAAGACATTCGCACCGAATGCAAAGGTAATCCATATAGATATCGATCCAGCTGAAATCGGCAAGAATGTGCCAACAGAAATTCCAATCGTTGCGGATGCGAAGGAAGCACTGAAAGCTTTACTCGCTGCAGATATGTATTCTCCGGAGACGGAGGAATGGATTGAATCATTAGTAAAAAAGACGGAAGATTTCCCATTGTGGTACAAAGAGGACGATTCTGCTTTATTGCCGCAGCAAGCGATCCAAATCATCCACCGCCTGACAAACGGGGATGCCATCGTCACAACGGACGTCGGTCAGCATCAAATGTGGGCGGCGCAATATTACGCTTTGAATAACCCGGATCATTGGGTGACGTCAGGTGGTCTGGGAACAATGGGCTTCGGTTTCCCGGCTGCTATCGGTGCACAATTTGCCAAACCGGATAAGCGTGTCGTCGCGATTGTCGGGGATGCTGGCTTCCAAATGACTGCCCAGGAGCTTTCCTTGCTCCAGGAATTCCGGATTCCAGTCAAAGTCGTCATTTTAAACAATGGGGCACTCGGCATGGTCCGGCAGTGGCAGGAGACATTCTATGACGAAAGGTATTCCCAGTCGTTGATTCCCGTACAGCCTAATTTCGTGAAGTTGGCAGAAGCGTATGACATTAAAGGATACCGCATTAATTCGCCGGAAGAAGCGGAAGCCGTGTTTGCGGAAGCTTTACTTTCAGACGAACCAGTCCTAATCGACTGCCGCGTGAAGCAACAGGAAAATGTCTATCCAATGGTTGCTCCTGGAAAAGGATTACATGAAATGATTGGAGTGAGCGGCAAATGAGACGGATCATCACTGTAACAGTCATCAATCAAAGTGGTGTGCTGAACCGGGTCACGGGGCTGCTCATGAAACGGCAATTCAATATTGAAAGCATTACAGTCGGACATTCGGAGCAGCCAGGCATGTCCAAAATGACTTTCATCGTCCATGTGGAAGATGAAGGGAAAATTGAGCAGCTCGTAAAACAGCTTCAGAAACAGATCGATGTCATCAAAGTGAATGACATCACTGACAAAGCGATTGTCATGCGGGAGTTGGCCTTAGTGAAAGTTGTTGCACCTCCTCAGGCGCGCAGCGAAATTAACAGCATCGTTGAACCATTCCGGGCAACGATCATCGACTCCGGAAAAAACGTTGTCACATATCAAGTAGTCGGCAACCCGGAAAAAATCGAGGCATTCATTGATCTCGTCAAGCCATACGGCATTAAAGAGTTATCGAGAACTGGCGCTACTGCATTCGTCAGAGACATGCAAAAGGCTCCATCACCACAGTTATCCATTTTAAAATAAATAAAACCGAAAATTGGAGGAATATACAATGGCTAAAATGTACTATAACCAAGATATCAACGAAGGACTTCTACAAGGAAAGACAATTGCAATCATCGGATACGGCTCGCAAGGTCATGCACATGCACAAAACTTGAAGGATTCAGGATACAACGTAGTTGTAGGTGTACGTCCGGGTAAATCTTTTGACCAAGCGAAAGAAGATGGCCTGACTGTTAAAACGGTTCGCGAAGCTGCGAAAGAAGCAGATATTATCATGATTCTTCTTCCAGACGAAAGACAAAAGAAAGTGTACGAGGAAGAAATTGCACCTGAATTGAAAGAAGGCAAATCACTCGTCTTCGCACACGGCTTCAACGTTCATTTCGGCCAAATCGTACCGCCAAGTGATGTTGATGTATTCCTAGTAGCTCCTAAAGGTCCTGGGCATCTTGTCCGGAGAACATATGAAGCAGGCGCAGGAGTTCCAGCATTGTTCGCAGTATTCCAAGACAACTCAGGTCAAGCAAAAGACGTGGCTCTAGCGTATTCAAAAGGGATCGGCGCAGCGCGTGCAGGTGTATTGGAAACGACATTCAAAGAAGAAACAGAAACAGATCTATTTGGAGAACAGGCAGTATTATGCGGCGGCTTGACATCACTCGTCAAAGCGGGCTTCGAAACATTGGTAGAAGCAGGATATCAGCCTGAGCTTGCTTATTTCGAAACAATGCACGAATTGAAATTGATCGTCGACTTGATGTATGAAGGCGGCATGTCCGGCATGCGCTACTCCATCTCTGACACAGCTGAGTGGGGCGACTTCGTATCAGGACCGCGCGTAGTAGATGCAGACGCGAAAGCTCGCATGAAAGACATCTTGACAGATATCCAAGAAGGTAAATTTGCTGAAGGCTGGATTCAAGAGAACGAAAATGGCCGTCCGAACTTCAATGCAATTGAAAAATCAGAAGCAGAGCATGAAATCGAAAAGGTTGGACAAAAGCTTCGTGCAATGATGCCGTTTGTTAATCAAAGCGTAAATTCCAAACAGGAGGAAGTGGTCGCGAGTGCGCAAAATTGATATATTCGACACGACACTACGGGACGGTGAACAGTCGGCGGGAATTAATCTAAATACTGCCGAAAAGTTGGAAATCGCACGCCAGCTCGAACGGTTTGGCGCAACGGTGATCGAAGCAGGTTTTCCTGCTTCTTCACCGGGTGATTTCGAAGCAGTCAAAAGAATTGCGGAAACGGTCAAACGCTCTACAGTAACTGGTTTGGCACGGGCGATGAAGAAGGATATCGATACATCATGGGAGGCGCTCCGCGGAGCGGAACAACCGCATCTCCACGTATTTCTGGCTACCTCCCCAATTCATATGGAATATAAATTAAAAAAGACACCTGATCAAGTTGTCGACATCGCGGTGGAAGCTGTGAAATACGCCAAGCGCTTTTTCCCGCTCGTCCAATGGTCTGCGGAAGATGCTTTCCGATCTGATCCAGCGTACCTTGTCCGCATTATCAATGAAGTTA
>NZ_BQYK01000006.1:110420-135600 GCF_023168145.1 Sporosarcina sp. NCCP-2222 | reverse complement strand
TCATTGCCATAACGACTTGGGAATGGCAGTCGCAAACTCGATCGCAGCGATAGAAAACGGTGCGGATCAAGTGGAAGGAACGATCAACGGTATTGGAGAACGGGCAGGAAATGCAGCGTTGGAAGAAATTGTGGTCGCTTTGCATATCCGAAAAGACTTCTACGGCGTCGAAACGGGCATTAACTTACAGGAAATCAAACGAACTAGCCAGCTTGTCAGCCAGCTTACGGGGGTTGTTATCCAGCCGAATAAAGCAGTTGTCGGCAAGAATGCATTCGCCCATGAATCCGGTATACACCAAGACGGCATGCTGAAGAACCGTGAAACATATGAAATCATTACGCCTGAGTTGATTGGCGAAACGACAGCGCCGCTCGCATTAGGAAAACACTCTGGACGTCATGCATTTAAAGACCGTGCGGTTTCCATGGGATTTGAACTGACGGACGAACAGCTGAACGAAGCGTTCGCAGAATTCAAGAACTTAGCGGATAAAAAGAAAGAGATCACAGAGGATGATCTATTCGTATTATTTACGGGCAAGCAAATCGAGTACTCCGATGTGCCGACATATGAACTGACAAATGTCCAAGTGCAATACGGTACTTCGAATGTGCCGACTGCTACTGTATCTGCTACAGTGCCGACGGGTGAAAATGTAGTCGTCGCCACAACAGGCGCAGGTTCAGTCGAAGCGATTTTTAATACATTGGAAAAGCTCGTCAACGGCCAGGTTCACATTCTGGACTACCGTGTTACATCGATCGGCAAAGGACGCGATGCACTTGGGGAAGCAGTCGTCAATTTAAGCTTCAATGGCGAAGTGCTGACAGGACGGGATGTAGCGCAAGACGTTTTGGAAGCTTCTGCAAAAGCGTATTTAAATGCAATTAATCGAAAACTGATCAAGTCGGCTGTAAAGGTAAAAGAACCGGTTTCTTGACAAATTAGTGATATATTGCATATGGAATTTTATTCAAGGGAATTCAAGTGAAATGAAAACAATGAGGAGGAGAAGTTCCATGGAAAAAAGAGTAGCTGTTCTACAAGGCGATGGAATTGGACCAGAGGTGACATCAGCGGCGGTACGTGTGCTCGAGGTGATTGCAAGACGTTTCAATCATACGTTCCACTTCGAGTACGGTGCGATTGGCGGTGATGCGATTGATCGGTACAACAATCCGCTTCCTGCTGAAACAATTGCACTTTGTGAAGCGAGTGATGCTATTCTTCTCGGTGCGGTCGGCGGACCAAAATGGGATCAAAATCCATCCGAACTGCGACCGGAAAAAGGTCTTCTGGCCATTCGAAAACATTTTGATCTGTTTGCCAATCTTCGTCCAGTGAAGGCAGTCCCTTCTTTGATCCAGGCTTCTCCACTCAAGGAGAGTGTCGCGAAAGAAGTAGACATGATGATTGTCCGCGAATTGACGGGCGGCATCTACTTCGGACAGCCGAGTCGGTTTACCGATGAGTCCGCTGTCGATACACTCGTTTACACTCGCCCGGAAATAGAGCGCATTGTTGAGAAGGCATTTGAGCTCGCACGCTTACGAAGAGGGAAAGTCACATCCGTAGATAAGGCAAATGTTCTTTCTTCAAGCAAGCTGTGGAGACAAATTGTAGATGAGAAAAAACAGGGATATCCGGATGTTGAAGTGGAGCATCAGCTAGTGGATTCCGCAGCAATGAAGTTGATTACCAATCCTTCCGCTTTCGATGTGATCGTCACGGAGAATATGTTTGGGGACATTTTGAGCGATGAGGCATCTGTTATTACGGGTTCACTCGGTTTATTGCCATCCGCAAGTGTCCGGACAGATGGATTCGGCTTATATGAACCCGTACATGGATCAGCTCCGGATGTGGCAGGGAAAGGGGTTGCCAACCCGGCAGCTGCCATTCTTTCCGCAGCGATGATGCTCAAGTATTCATTCGGCATGGAAACGGAGGCAGCTGCCATCGAAAAAGCGGTCGAAACGGTGTTTGAGGAAGGATGCTTTACAGCAGACCTGGCCGTCGATGATAAAAAGCTTTCCACAGCTGAATGGACAGATAAAGTAGTGGATGAACTAGATTTGCAGTTCGTTTCCAATAGCATTATGTTCTCATACGTGTAAACAACGAAGGTTGGCAAATGGAAGGAGAGGCCCGAAATGGCAAAAACGATTATCGAGAAAATCTGGGATCAGCATATCGTCTACGAAGAGGAGGGGAAACCCGACCTACTTTACATCGATCTGCATCTGATTCATGAAGTGACATCACCGCAAGCGTTCGAAGGGCTGCGGCTGGCAGGCCGGAAAGTTCGTCGCCCGGATTTATGTTTTGCGACGATGGATCATAATGTACCGACAAAGAATTTGCCGGTCATCCAAGATCCGATTGCAAAGAAGCAGATCACCACGCTCGAAAAAAACTGCGAGGAGTTCGGCATCCAGCTGGCACATATGGAGCACCCGGATCAGGGAATCGTCCATATTATCGGTCCTGAATTAGGATTGACACAACCGGGAAAAACGATCGTTTGCGGTGATAGCCATACGTCCACTCACGGCGCATTCGGTGCGATCGCTTTTGGGATCGGAACGAGTGAAGTCGAGCACGTCCTTTCGACGCAAACCCTTTGGCAGTCCAAGCCGAAGACGATGGAAATCAAGATTTCCGGTCAATTAGGTTATGGCGTCACTGCAAAAGACGTGATTTTAGCCATTATCGCTAAATTTGGAATCGATGTCGGAACGGGCCATATCGTTGAATATACAGGCGAGGCAATCAGGAACATGACGATGGAAGAACGGATGACCATTTGCAACATGTCCATCGAGGCAGGTGCCAAAGCCGGTTTGATCAGCCCGGATGAAACGACTATCAACTATTTAAGAGGTAAAAGATTCGCTCCGGAAGGCGCTGAGTTTGATAAAGCAGCTCAGCGGTGGCTTGATTTGGCGACGGATGCTGGAGCGACATATGACACAGTATTAGAAATCGATGCGAATGAAATTGAACCATTCGTAACATGGGGCACGAATCCTTCTATGGGAACTGGCATTAGCAAACATGTTCCGAGAGCAGAGGATTACGCATCGGACTCCGACAAGGAAGCACTAAAGAAGGCTCTTGCTTATATGGATTTGGAAGAAGGAGCGCCGATGACGTCTATCGCAGTTCAACATGTATTTATCGGTTCCTGCACGAATGCTCGGCTGAGCGATCTGCGGAGCGCAGCAAAATTGGTGGAAGGACGGAAGGTGCATCCTTCTGTTACAGCGATTGTTGTACCAGGCTCCCGAACTGTGAAGCAGCAAGCCGAAGCTGAAGGATTGGATCGGATTTTCATTGAAGCCGGTTTTGAATGGAGAGAATCGGGTTGCAGTATGTGCCTCGCCATGAACGACGATGTAGTGCCAGCCGGAGAACGGTGTGCCTCGACGTCCAACCGGAATTTCGAAGGGCGGCAAGGCGCAGGTTCGCGCACCCACCTGATGAGCCCGGCGATGGCCGCAGCTGCCGCCATTGAGGGTAAATTCGTCGATGTACGCACACTGCAGCCGGCCCATGCGTAACTGAAGAAAGGATGAGTCATAGTGAAACCGATCAATATCGTGGAAAGCATTATTGTCCCGCTGAACCGGAAAAACGTCGATACCGACCAAATCATTTCAAAAGAATTTCTAAAACGGATCGAGCGCACCGGCTTCGGCAAATACCTGTTCTACCATTGGCGCCATCGTCCAGACGGCTCGCGCAATGAAGACTTTGTCTTGAACCAGCCGCAATTCGAAAATGCCAAAGTTCTCGTCGCACATGAAAATTTCGGCTGCGGTTCTTCCCGTGAACACGCCCCTTGGGCCATCATGGACTACGGTTTCCAAGTCGTCATTGCGCCTAGCTTCGCCGACATTTTCCATAACAACTGCTTTAAAAATGGCATCCTGCCCATCCGGCTTACTGTCGAAGAAGTAGAAGAGCTGCTGGCCAAAGGGGAACAGTCAACATATGAAGTAAAGGTCAATTTAGAGGAACAAACCGTTGCCGGGCAAGACGGCGCAACCTATTCCTTTGAGATCGATCCATACTACAAACAGATGCTCCTAAATGGCTGGGATGAAATTTCCTTGACCTTCCAGTACGAGGGACATATCCAAAATTACGAAAAGCAACATGCGTAAGGAAGACTGTTCAGCGAAGTCGAGTCGAGCTCAAGCGGAGCCGGAGGGTGAAGAGCAGAGCAGATTAGCATGGTTGAGTTGATTTTTTAGTTGAGAGATGACCGTGGAGATTGCAACTGGTGTGCTAGTGGAATCGAGCGGTTCCTGGGAAGATACGAGCGGTTATCCTTGGAATTGAGAGGTTGGTAAGGGGATACGAGTGGTTACCGTCGGAATCGAGCGTTCGCGGAAATATACGAGCGCTTCGCAAATGAAATGCGTGAACGCCAATAACTCGAGTTGAACGCCAATAACCGGTGTTGAACGCCAATAACTCGAGTTGGACGCCAATAACCGGTGTTGAACGCCAATAACTCGAGTTGAACGCCAATAACCCGTGGTGAACGCCAATAATTCGTATTGAACGCCAATAACCTTTGGCGAACACCAATAAACCATGGCGAAGGCAAGACAAACGAATTCCCGCATTCATGACTTACCAAAATAACACGAGTAGTTAACCCATTCAAACGAGCTGCCAGCTAATAAAGTAAAATTTCTTGAATCGATCTATCATTTCAGAACCAAACAAAAGAGCCCTCGGCAAATCGGAGGCTCTTTTGTTTTTTCTTATTCTTTGCTTTGCTGGACAAATGATTCGCCATTTTTGCGTGCTTGGATATCGATTTTATCTTCGGGGTAGGCTTCTTCTGCTTTATTCAAAAAGGCGGCTGCAACTTGTTCGGCCTGTTCTTTTGACACATCGTGATCTACTTCGAAGTCGACTAGGACGTAGCCGCCGCTGTCTTCCGTGACAATGAGGCTGACCGATGAGACGCCTTGTACTTCGGAGAATTCTTTTTGTAATGCTTCATCAGATTTGGCTGTGTCTGATTTGTCTACCACGCCTTGGCTTTCAAGGTTTGCCTGCTTTTCTGCAGCGGTCTCTTGTTGTATCATCTGGTCGTCGGCCTTTTGGGTATCTTCATTATTGCAAGCTCCGAGAAGCATCGCCCCCATGAATGTGCCGGCTAACACAGTGTTTTTCATCTGAATGACCTCCTAGAAAAGTATAGATGCCATACTAGCAAAAAAGAGTGCGAGCTTCAAGGCTCACACTCTTTGTGTAGTAAAGCTTATACAGGATCATTGCTGTTCAAGAAAGACCTCCACTTGTCGTAAAGGCATCTAGGGACATCCACTTTAAAAAATGATGTTACTTTGTTATCCGATCGTCGCTCTTCGTTCTTCCGCCTTGCGAGTTAGTTGGTCAAGCAGAACATCATAAGAATTGTTCACGGTCTGTTCCTTTTCGGAGAACAGGGTGGCGATCCATCCATCTGCGCTAAATTGATGGGAAAACTGCTCGGCGGCTTGGGTAAAGGCTTTGGAACTTTGAGTTGCAGAAGTATCTGTCGTTTCGTCGGAATCGGTAACTTCGGTAACTTCAGTTTCAGTTGCTGGTTGGGCTGTTTTAGAGGCACTGGATGAGAATGATGATGAGGCAACATTCCGCTCATACGCACCTTTATTAATGGAAGCTGCAATTTTGGCGATATCAGGGCGAAGTTCTTGAACGGCTTCCATGGCAAAAGTCATTTCATTCGGGTGATCCGCAAAGTATGGATTCTCATACCAGTATTGATCTTGAAAGCGCCCTTGCGATGCTGCTAGATCACTATTATAAGGCGAGTTGTACCAGTCGCTGGACGGTTTCTGGATGCCATGCTTCTGTGCTAGCTCCGGGTCTGTTGCGAATGTGATGACATGGGGTACTTCGCCAGGTGCATTTTTGAAATCTGCAATCAGTTCTTCCATTCTTGCTTGCCGGTTCGCAATTTCCTGCTGATCTCCGCTTTGCATGGCCTCTTTCAGTGAGCGATTTTGAACGTCCAGCAAGTTGCCGTAATATAATTTGTTTGGTTTGAACTCACCGTTAACTTTGTCATACCAGGCGGGATGCTGTTTAGCCTCAAACTGATGATAGGCTGACCAGTCGTTTTTCCGGATGGAATCCATAATAAGAGAATTGCGTCCTTGGTTGACTGCCGCCAGCGGGTTTGCGGCTGCCGCTTCTTTTCCCCAAACTCTCTTCCAGCCATCTCCTCCTGTTTGGTTCGTATCTCGGATTTGCATATTAAAATTGCGATCATTCAATGCGGAAATAAACAAACGACCACCTCGTTCTTTAGTATTTATGTCATAGATTATAAGCTTCGTCTTTTCTACTAGTATAACGTAATGTGACATTGTTTGACAGGATATTCATAAAACTTTTTCTCTATTTTTCAATTGGAGTCTTTTATAAAGACTAAGAGGAGGGCATAAGCACGAAGCTGCAAAATTCTGCATAATATGCCTGCATGTTAAACACAAATTCTACCTATTTCAACTACGATTAGCTAAAGTTTTTCCTTTTCTTGCCCATAACCAATCAATGGGAGGCCATAATACGGTCGTTTATGTTATCATTATGAAGAGAAATTATCAGGAGGAAGAGAGGATATGCCACGAAGCAATAAAATTAGCAAGATTGTCCAGATTTCTTTTTTATCTATTATATTGATGCTCGTTGGTTGCACTTCGACAGAGGCGGAAAGCCAGCAGATTGAACAGAGTTTTACCGATATACATAATGATTTCTGGGCTAAGAACGAAGTGACGCAGCTTGTGAATATGGGAATTATTAATGGTTATCCGGATAAGCAATTCCGGCCTTCTGTGGAAGTTTCAAGGGGGCAAGCTGCCAATTTAATGTCGGGTGCGCTAAAGCTTCCTGAAGCAGCCTATGAACCGATTTTTAAAGATGTCAGTTCCAAGTCCTCTCATTTGAAGGGTGCTATGGCGACCTATAAGGCAGGGATTTTTCTTGGAAAAGAAGATGGGACGTTTGGTGTAGGTGATTCATTGACTCGTGAGCAGATGGCAACGGTCATCACGCGGGCATTCAACTTGCAAGATACTGGAGAAGAGATTCATTTCACTGATGAAAACAGGATCAGTGAATCGCATCGTGAAGGTGTAAAAATCTTAGCGCAGCATGGCATCACGACCGGGAAGGAAGATGGCTCATTTGATCCGAAAACATCGGTAAACCGTGCGACGTATGTAGTATTCTTGCATCGAGCTATGGTCAAGACAGGTATGATTGAGGAACAATTGTCTGTGGACTTCAAACCAGCTCAGACGTTTGGCAAGTATGAAACGATCCGGACGGAAAGAAATTTTGCGGAAGTACCAGTTTCGGATACATCGAAAACTTATTTGCGTTCCAATCAATACTTACAGTATGCCGGAGAAAAAACGGTGAAGCACCCGCATGCAACCGATAAAGTGTATACGTACAAAATCGGTGGGATACCGTCTGTTGCCGTGACGGTGACAAAGCGGGAGTTGCCGAACGGGGATTACTTCCTATTTACTGAGTTGAAAAACAATCAGCGTCTGCCGATCACAGTAGATCTGGTCCAGACGGATAACGGTGTTACCCGCAGTCTTTTGCATACGTATGACCGTTTCCCGATCAAAAAAGTGACCGATGGCACATTCGGTTTCGATATTACGACGTATCCAACAGGGATATTTGAGGAAACATCTCCTGAAGGAACGAAATCACAGAAGATGATCGGGAAAGCATACCAATCCAAAGCGCTGACTAAATCGTATTCAAACGGTTCGGCGAGTCATACGCGAGAACTTCTTAGTGAAACAGAAGCGTTCAGCGGTGTGAAGCTGGGCGATTCCCAGTTGTCTGTTTACCATTTGCAATCAAGAGGCTATGATATTGTGGATCAATGGATCCTCGTATCAAAGGAAGAGCTTTTCTCGACGAAAAAAGAAATGGACGATTGGATGCTCGAGTCGGCCATTAACTATAAGAAGCGGAATAAATGGTATACCGCCCAAGGTCCTTACAATAAGATGGCAACGACCATCGAGCCAATGCCGGAATCAGGCAGAGGATATGGCCGTAACTTGTTGCTTGTTAAAGAAGATCGGGTAATGGCGAAGTACTTAGACACGAAAGAACGTTATTATGAAAGTTTGCTGTACAACTCATATGCCAACTTAGATGTATTCCGTGGTAACTCCACCTACTGGGAAACAGAAGTGACCAGTACCTATTTGAAAGGATTGTTCGGGCTGACAGCGCCTTTCGTTGACACCAGGTTCAATGAGCAAATCGCACTCTTCCTGTACAATGGAGGAAAGGCATTCGGACATTCCGATTACAATGTTGGATTGAAGAACTATGCGGATCTGTTAGTTTCACAGCGCAAGAAGGGCAATATCATTTCCGTTGGAACCAATGCGTTTTATATACCGGATTATTTCCCTTCCAAGCAAAAGGTGAAAACACATACATCAATGAACCATCAGCTAGGCGGCATGAATATCTTGCTTCTCGCGTATCAAGAATTCAAAGATCCGGTCTATTTGGAAACGGCGAATAGTATTCACGCAGCTCTCGTTAAAGATGTGGATCAGTGGATCCGGCCGGATGGAGATATTTGGTATAAAGTATCACCGGACCATACATTTGTTGGCCGTGACTACACACATTTGACGCTGGAAGACTTGATTCATTCTTACGAAATGTGGTCTGAAATTGATCCGTCCAAAGTGGGTGTCTTCGAAAAGATGATTCGCTCGAAAGCCGGGTATATGGATCGAAATGAAAAAGGCTACACGACGAAAATTAAAAATGGTTTAGAACGAATTGGCATGCCGGGATTACTGCCAGCAGGCACAGAGCATACGGATGCGCTGTAATAATAAAATACAACAACGCCCAAGAGGACAGCTATCGTCCCTTGGGCGTTGTTTTCGTATTAATTGATTTTCGAAACTAAGTCTGAACGGATCCAGCCATAATCGGAAGGAGGATTTAAATCAGATATTACTTTGTACCAAATGTAACCGTCGCTTCCTGTCGTCTCATCAACGATAACGAGTGGGTAGCCGAATGCTGCCTCAAATCCTGGGTTTTTCGGTTTGTACGTAAACAATTTTGCGCTGGATGTATCGGGGCTTGTCCGTACATTCACGCCTGTCGAGCCGTCATAAGTAATCCGGCCAAGCTGCGCTTGCTTATAATCCCGTCCGCCGAGGAATTTATCGATTCGCCACATGTGACCAGCGATTTTGCTTCCCCAGTTCGGGTCAGACGCATATTTAACATTGAAACCGACTGCCTTGTTCCCTGGAACGGCTCCATTCGCATGTGCGCCGAGCGGATTGGCATAGTTTAAATTGATGTATCGCGTGACAAACGCATTTACACTATTTTTAGGGCTTGCATACACTTCGCCAGCTTCCGGCGATGAATCAAATACTTTTATGCCGAATAGATTATTTTTCGTTTGTGCATTTGCACTAATGCCATAATCACTTTCATGGATAGCTGCCGCTAAGATGAACATCGCATTCACATTGTATGTCTGCTCAACTTCCTTCAAATAACTGCCAAGACCAATAAGTTTGGATTTGGTGGATAAATCTTTATAACGGGCATGACCGCTGCTTTCACGTTCACGCAGTGCTTCCGCTATATAAAGATTTAGCTCTTCAGCAGTATAGCTGGAAGGCTGGCGCACAGATTGAAATTGGAAGTACGGATAATGTGTAATGACCTGTTTGGATGAGACATTTGTAAAATGCACGCCATCCAGGCTCGTATACTTCCCAGCACCCATAGCAGAGGATGCAGGACCGATGGAATATGTCCCATAGCTCTTGCTTAAATTGTCGTACGAGTAGTGTGTTAGGATTCCACTATTGTCTACAACATAGTAGTCATAGCCGGTTACAAGTTCGGATGGAACAAGATCGACTTCATTTTGCTTTGCGTAATAAGAGGAACCTGCCACTTCGACAATGACATAATCTGGACCACTGCCGATATATTTCATTTCACGGCCTTTTTGAATATAGGTCACTTCATTGCGCAGCGTTTTATCGCTATATAGCGATGTGAGCTGCTTCGGGTTTTGCGAACCGAATGCTCGGCCAGATTTCATTTTAATGATTTTATTATTTTTTTGAATGGCCTTTATGGACGAAGATGCATTGTAAACAGCCAATGCATCTTCGTATGTTTTATAGAGTGCGATTGTCGGAACAACTTGTCCGTTTGAAATCGAACTTACTTTGTATACTTCCGGATCGACATCAGGCACTTCAGGTTGTCCTGGTTCACTCGGAGTTTCTGGTTTCAATACTTCGGCTGCGGCATTCATTCGGAAAAGGAAGGCGGCCGCATGTGCAATTGTCGCACTGTTTTGCGGTTTGAAATAAATCCCGTCTTTTTGATGGTCGCCGCGGATAATATTTAAGTTGACCGCTGCAGAAACCGCGTTTCTAAAATTCGCCGAAATTTTCGCTTGGTCTTTGAACTTCATGTCAATGGTCTGAACAGGCAAATCCATGTAGCGGAATGCTTTGTAGATCATGCCAGCCATTTGCTGTCGGGTAATTTTGTCATTTGGCCTGAATGTGCCATCCGGATACCCGGACAAAATACCAGCGCCAGCAGCATTTTGAATTTCAATTGTCAAACTAGAGTTTGCTTTTAGATCTTTGAATGTATACTTCGTGGAAACTGGCAAGCTCAAAGCACGGGATAAATACGAGGCGAATTCTCCGCGCGTAACTGCTTTGTTCGGATTGTAGTTTCCTTTGGCATCTGGTTTGATGACACCTTTTTGAATCCAATAATTCAACTCCGTTTCCATCTGATGGCCTTTAATACCACTGGCTTGTGCCACATTCATGAAAAGGGAAGAGAACATGAGCAATGTCAATAACGTCAGTGAAACTATTTTTTTCACTCGTAAACCTCCTTCTGTCTAACTATTAATATAGTAACAGAATTCGGAAGCGAGGATAAGGACCAATTTTCGCATGTTCTGCGTGTGGATCTATCATTTGCCTACGAATATTTAATTAGAGGCCTGTCCATTGGCCCATGCGAAGCTGTTTTGTAAATAACGAATAATCAATTTTCAAAAATGAAACTAAAGAGCACACCGCAACGTCGTATTAGATGCTATAATGTCAGAAGGGTTATCACATAATAAATTTGGCTATCAGTCGTAGAAAGGGTATTATTTTACATGACCATAATCAAAGATAAAATTAGTGGAAAAGATACTATATACTTTATTGTCTCTTTGGCGGTATTGTTCGTATCGCTGTTTTTGCCAACATCCATCGCCCTTGTGCTCACATCCTTATTCTTTGCTGCGCTTGCATTCCTAAGGCCCCAGCAAAGCCTAGTGTTTCTCGTCATTTATGTCAGCATCCGGCCGTTGCTCGTTGAAGTCAACTCAGGCGTGAAGCTGGTCGGTGACTTGATCACCTTGATTGCATTTCTAAGATTGTTGGTTGCTGCACGCAAAAATTTATTAAGTCTATTCCATTTCAAATTATTTGAATGGGCGCTTATTCTCCTGCTAATTGCCGGATCGATCAGCGGCCTCATGAATGGGGTTCTGACTTCAGCAGTTATTTTCCAAGTTCGTACATTCATTATCATGTATCTTCTGTATTACATCATTTCACGCAGCCGCTTACCGGAAGGCTGGCTGAAAAGTCTCGCTTGGGTAACGGTGTGGACCGGCGTTATTTCATCCGTCCATGGATTGATTGAGAAGTTGTCGATGCGTCAAATGCTGTTGCCGGATGTTTGGAAGTACAAAATATTGTCTCCAACAAACGCTGTAAGGATTTATGGATTGCCCGGCAATCCAAACTCACTCGCGTTGCTATTGTTTTTCAGCATTTTGGCCGTTTTGTTCCTTCAACATATGTATAAAGGTGAAAAGTACAAATGGTTCTTCAATGTGAACTTAACATTGTTCATTGGCGTCTTTATCCTCACCTATTCCCGGGGAACATGGATTTCGGCTTTTGTTTTCGGTGCTTTGTTCATCCTCATGACAAGGAACTGGCAAGTATTAAAGCGACTTGCAATTGCAGGTGTAGCATCAATCATACTTATTTATTCCCCGGTGAATTGGGGAGTACAATATTTTAAATCACTTGGGGTAGAAGGGCCGGATGTTGAAGGTCCAGGAAGCATCGGTGGCCGTCTTGGCGAGACCTTCGATCAGAAAAACTTGGATCTCATGTCGGAAAGCGGACGTTTCTTCTATATTAAAAAAGGGTTTGAAATCTTTAACGATTATAAAATTGTCGGGTCTGGATTTGGATCCTTCGGTGGCTCGGCTACGCTGTCTTATGGCTCGCCGATTTATGACCATTACGGAATCCGTTCGGATATTTATGGCGGCAAGTATTTCTATTCAGACAACCAATATATCCAGATCATTACAGAGACGGGTGTAGTAGGCGTTATCCTTTTCGCGGTTTATCTTCTAGGCATGTTGGCTCTTTTCTGGAAACAGCGAAAAACGACGTTTGGGAAATTCATGATCGCCCTTTGGTTTGCGACAGGATTCTCCGGTTTCTACTACAATATTTGGGAATTGAAAATGTATACGATGTTTTATTTCCTTCTGTTCGGGGCCTTTGCTTCTATGACAGATCAATATGCAAAATTCAATTTGAAAGAAAAATAAAGGCATTACAACAACCACCTGGGCGGTTCCCGGGTGGTTTTTTCCTTCTTATGGATTATGGCAATTTACCTTGAGCTCTGGTAAGCTGTAGATTGATTCATAGAAAGGAAGGTGTCGACTTATCAAGTATTCTAGCGTTTCGGTACGAAATATCGGAAAAAAAGTCGCGATGACAGTTGCAGCTGTCTCTCTTATACTCTCAGTCCCGGCAGGAGCTTCGGCCAGCACATCTACAGTTGAAAGCTATCCCGTTTCTTCAGGTGTCACGTACACACATAACACTCATGGAGGAACAAACCACGTAAACCATTTGCAAGTAAATTTAAACGATCCTTACACAAAGTTGTCAGTCGGACTCCCTTCTCCATTGGCGAAGACGGATGCCACTACGACACTGGCCAATCGTGATTCACGAGATGGCAACCGTGTAGTCGGTGCAGTAAATGCCTCGTTTTTTGATATGAAATCAGGTTTGCCTCTTTATTTAATATCCCAAGGCAATGAAATCGTAAACGGTGGAGCCATTTCCAGTTCACCGGATTATTATGTTAGCCAGCCGATTGCATTCGGTGTCATGAAGGATGGACGAGCCGAAATTGATCATTTCGACTTCAATGTTTCCATCAACCATGGTGGGACAAACTATAAAATGACGGGCTTAAACCGGGAACGGCAAGCCGGTGAAACGATTGTCTTCACTCCACAAAACATATCGAAAAACACAAATTCCAATGAATTTGGCATTGAGATTGTTGTGGATACAGGTTCACCAATTACTTCTACATATTACGGTCAACAATTAACCGGAAATGTCGTGAAAGTTCGGGATTACGGTTCTAAGGAAAAAGTTGAAATTCCTTCAACCGGCTTTGTTATTTCAGCACACGGTGAAAAAGCTTTGGAACGGTTAAAAGGAATTAAGCAAGGCGATAGCGTTTCTCTTTCTATCACAATTGATGATAAATGGAAAGATTCAGAGTTCATGCTAGCTAGCGGGCCAATGCTGCTTAAGGACGGTAAGCCGAATATCACAATGAACACTAACAACTGGCGTGCAAAAGCGACGACAGCACGGACGGCCATTGCAATAAGCAAGGACAAAAAGCAAGTTCATCTGGTCACCGTCGATAGCCGGAGTGGCTATAGCAGCGGTATGACATTGACGCAGTTCGCCAATTACTTGGCGGCACAAGGTTACGACCGGGCACTTAATTTTGACGGCGGCGGCTCTACAACGATGGGAATCCGCAAACATGGCAGCAACACAGTCGTGCTTGGCAACCGCACGACTAACTCCAGTCAGCGGAAAGTATCAGCTATCGTGGAAGCAATCAGCACTGCACCTGTCAGCGAACCTGGCATCATCAGCGTCTCAAGAGGACAAATCGGTGAGGTGTTAGTTGGAGCTACAGTGCCACTGACATTGAATTATGTTTTGGATGCTTATTATAATCCATTAAAATCGGATGCTTCTCAAATCGAAGTGACATCAGATAAAGGGAAAGTGACAGGAGCAGGCATGGGCTATACAGCTCTTGAGGCTGGAGAGGACCGTGTCAACATCAAGTATGGTGCGGCAACGCAATCATTCCCGGTCAAGGTGGTAGATGCACCGGCCAAGCTGACCATTTCTCCGAGCACAACAAAGGTCGATCCTGGTACAACGGTTTCATTCAAAGTCAATGCGACCGATGCACAAGGCAAGCCGATCGTCTATTCACCGGAGCAGGTTCAATGGGGTGTCACAGGCAACATCGGGACGATTAGCAGTTCAGGCGTCTTCAAGGCATCTTCTGTACCAGGCAGCGGTAAAGTGACTGCGTCACTCGGTACGAAGACGGTATCTGTTTCGATTGACCTGTCTGACGGTACGCCGGCATTCAAAGATATTCCGGCAGATTACGCATACTATACTGAAATCCGTTACTTGAAAGACCACGGATATATTAAAGGAGATATCGACGGCAAGTTTAATCCTGGCCAAACGCTATCCCGTGAGCATGCGGCTGTCATTCTGAGCCGGGTGTTCAATTTGGACACAACACAGGCAGGAGCACAGAAGTTCTCAGATGTTCCTTCGACGCATCGTTACTACAATGAAATTAATGCAATCGCAAGTGCGGGTCTTGTCGGCGGAAGCAACGGCAAGTTCGATCCTTCTGGCCAATTAACGCGCGCTCAGATGGCTGCGATTCTCGTAAAAGCTTATGAGTTAAAAGGCGAGTCGGCAAAGAAATTCAAGGATGTGCCGCCAACTCATTGGGCATATAAGCAAATTCATATCTTAGCTAACCACGGTATTACAACAGGAAATGAGCAAGGTAAGTTTGAACCGAACAAGCCGGTCAACCGTGCCCAGTTCAGCGCATTTCTATATCGCAGCATGACAAAATAAGTTTTTTAGACCGTCCTTCTTCGGAAGGGCGGTTTTTGCGCTTTAGCGATTTTTCATAGAATGTGGGGAAACAATAGAGAGACATACTACTATTCTGGAATGCTGCAAACCGCACCAAGCCAGGCGTATCGTGTACCATTTTCATGAAAACAGCAACCATGTTATAATGAAAGCATTAAGGATAAAGGAAGTTTGCTAATGAGAATTGGAATTGTAGGAAATTACGGAAACGATAATAACGGAGACGAGGCAATCCTGCTCAGTTTAATTAAGCAGGTGACTTCGACATTCTCCATTGAGAGCAACCAGATTACAGTATTCAGCAATAACCCGAAGCAGACGGCGACACGTTATGGCGTGGAGAGTTTTCCGCTATATTATAAAAAAGGGAACGCAGCCAAAACATTTTTCGCTACGTATCAAAACAATAAACGAATCGTTCGCACGTTTGATCTTCTGATCATCGGCGGCGGCGGCATCCTGATGGATTTGTATAAGCGGGAGGCGCCGCTTTATGGTTCTTACGCTATGATGGCGAAGAATTCGAATGTACCGTATGTCATTTACGGCTGTGGGGCAGGTCCGCTGCACACGGGGCTCGGCAAATGGTTCATCCGCTATATGTGCAAACATGCGGAGAGCGTGTCAGTCCGGGATCCGGAGTCGGCTCAGCTGCTTCAAACGGTTGGCGTTACAAAACCTGTCGATGTCATTGGCGATCCAGCCTTCTCTTTGCGCAAGGATCGTGTGGAAAAGTCTGAAGCACCATCGCAAATAGGTGTGACGGCAGTGCCGTATTACAATGCGGATTATTGGCCAGAAGGGAATCCAGCCATCTATCAGGATTATGTCGATGGCATGGCGAAAAACCTGGACGAGCTGGCAGAACAGTTCAACGTTCAGATTAACTTCTTCGCTACGAAATTCCCGCAGGATGCCAACGTGACGAAGGACATTCAGGCACAGATGAAACATGCGGATAAGACGACCGTACTCGATGAGAATCTATTGCCTGAACGAATTCTGGAAATGACGGAGAAGCAGGACATTGTCATCGGAACGAGGTTACATTCGCTGATTTTGGCAACTTGTACAGAAACGCCAATCATGGCAATTTCATACCACCATAAAGTGAACGATTTCATGAAGTTGGCGGAGTTGGACCGGTATGCCTTCCCAATTAATGATATTCATCAGAATTCGCATCTGTTTGCCGAAGCTTTCAAGCAGATGGCTGATAACTGGCCGGCTACATTAGAGGAAACAGAACGGCTGTCCGAACAGCTTTACGAGGAATCAATGAAAGGCACGCGCCAATTTATTGATGCTATTAAATAAAATAGAAATGAGTATGACCACCATCTAAATCGGTGGTCATTTTTAATACCAAGGTTAGCTTGACGTAATTCACTATTACCAACTATCATGGTACTATAAATTATTTTTTGGTACCAAAATAGAAGAAGGGAGAGAAGGCATGAGAGAAAAGCTGCAACATGCTGTTTTAGAATTGATCGCAGAAAAAGGCTTGAAATTTACGATAAGTGACATTGCAGCTAAATTAGCGATTAGCAAGAGGACATTTTATGAGCATTTTCACTCGAAGCAGCATATTATCGAAACGATTGTGGACGAGGCAATTGAGGAAGTTAAGCAACGTGAACGATCGATTTTCCAGAGGAAAGACTGGTCCTGCGAACAAAAACTAAAGGCGATTTTATTGATCGTTCCCAGTGGACTGCAAGTTGGGGATGCTGTGTTATTAGACCAAATGAAGCGATTTGCGCCGAATGAATGGGTGAAAATAGAAAAACTTTTACAGGATGAATGGGAGACCGTTCGAGAAATTATTGAAATCGGAATACATAATGAGGAGTTCCGTCCAGTAGATGTGCCGAGTGTCCTCCAAGTATTGAAGGGATCCTCTATGGCGATTTTTGACCCCGAATTCCTTGCGTATTCAAAAAAATCATTGGCAGAGGTAGTGCAGTCTATGGTGGATTTCGTGATGCACGGGATAATAAATCGAAAGGGATGAGGTAGTTGGCATGGGTTTATTTATCAATGGCAATCTTGTTTGAAATTATCGGAACAATATCCATGAAGCTGTCCGAAGGGTTTACAAAAGGGGTACCATCAATCTTAATGGTTGTATTCTACCTTTTCGCTTTTGTCAGTTTAAATTTTTCATTAAAGGTGATTCCGGTTAGCGTTGCGTACGCAATTTGGTCCGGAATTGGGACGGCTGCTATCGCGGTGGTCGGATATTATTTCTTCAAAGAAACGCTGACTGTAACAAAGATTATAGCGATCGGGCTTATTATTGCCGGGGTTGTTTTATTAAACAGTGGTGACCATTTGGTTCACAAAGCTCAAAGCGGAGAATCGTCGAGCTCACACGAGATGGAGGGGTAACCATGGGAAGTGTTCAAAAACAACCGTCGATGCGGGTCTTACAGTGGTTTTTCGTAGTAATTGATGTGTCTTTCATTTTGTACTTTGGTGCCACAGCACTTAAAATGATCCCGCTGGAATATGCGTACTCGGATTATACAAATCCTATTATGGTTGCCTGGAATTGGTCCTTTTTTCCGCTTGATATGGCTATCTCCATAACAGGCCTGACATCGATTTATTTGCATCGTAAAAATCGGCCAGAGTGGAAACCGTTTGCCTTAATCTCCCTTGTGCTCACTTTTTGCTCTGGTTTAATGGCCATATCCTATTGGTCGATCCGTCTGGAATTTGATATGAGTTGGTGGACATTAAACTTAGTCTTGATGTTGTATCCTTTGTTTTTTATTCCTCGCTTTATAAAGGGCAGCACTCTTGCAAGACAATCATAGTGTAAACAAAGCCGCTTTGGGTACTTCCCAAGCGGCTATTTTAGTAGAGGAATTTATAAATTAAAGGCAGCCCGCACTTCATTCACATACGATTGGCTGATCGGGAGTTCACTGCCATCGTTCATTGTCAATACAAGCCCGGAAGAGATATCTTTGGAAATTTTTTGGACAGCGGATAAATTGACGATATACGATCGATGGACACGGAGAAACGTGTCGGGCAATTTGGATGTTAGTTCTTTCAGTGTCAAGCTCGTGCTGAAAGTTTCCACATTGGAATAAAACCATGTCTTCTTCTGGAGGCTTTCGATATGGGTTACCTGCTCTACTGGAATGGGGTACCAATCGTCACCCTTCTTTCCGGTTAGCATACGAATGGGTTCTTTGATCTGGACAGCAGGGGGCAGAATGACGAGCAATACCCCCAGTTCTCCTTGTACAGGAACAGGGTAGCCGACGCCGTAAAACAATACACCTGATGGTGACTGTTCCATTCGTTCCATCTTCCTTCCTGTTTGACATACTGCATCTGCAATACTATGCTTTGCAAATGCTTCTCCGACTTTCAATTTTACGTCATAGGTACCTTGCGAATAATGAATGTATTTCCCGCCCACAGCAATGGCGAGTGATGCACCGTTTGGCACCCAATCTTCCAGCACACTTGTATAGTGAGCCAGCGAATCATCTCCGTGCTTCTCCAACGTCAATTCCATCCCTCTTTCTGCTTTTGCTGTTTTCAATCATCGTGTAAAAATGCCCTTTCATCCAGAAAAATACGGAACTTATCCAAATGTCCAGACAATATGAATCTTCTGTTATATATTAATGTATATCATAAATTACTGTTATGGCACAGTAAGAAAGTAGGAATTATTGAAAGGAGAGGAATTGTGAATATGAGAACTAGAAAAGAGCAAATTGCACAGTTGGAAAAGGAATGGGGACAGAACGACCGATGGGAAGGAATTGAGCGGGGCTACACAGCAGAGGATGTCATTAAATTGCGCGGTTCCGTGTTGATCGAGCACACTTTAGCCCAAAGAGGGGCAGAACGGTTATGGAAATCAATTCATGAAGAGGCGTTTGTCAATGCGCTCGGTGCACTGACAGGAAATCAAGCTGTCCAGCAAGTGAAGGCAGGCCTACAGGCGATTTATCTAAGCGGTTGGCAAGTGGCAGCGGATGCCAATCTCGCCGGTCATATGTATCCCGATCAAAGCTTATATCCGGTAAACAGTGTGCCGAATGTTGTGAAACGCATCAATCAAGCTTTGCAGCGTGCGGATCAGATTGACGCCGCGGAAGGCAGGGACGACGGGTTTGATTGGTTCGCACCGATTGTGGCGGATGCGGAAGCCGGATTTGGCGGACCGTTGAATGTGTTCGAGCTGATGAAAGCAATGATCGAAGCTGGAGCTGCGGGCGTCCATTTCGAAGATCAGCTTGCGTCGGAGAAAAAATGCGGCCATCTAGGCGGAAAAGTTCTGCTCCCAACGCAAAATGCGGTTCGTAATTTGATTGCAGCGAGATTGGCGGCAGATGTCATGGGTGTGCCGACTATCATTATTGCCCGGACGGATGCGGATGCTGCCGACTTGATCACAAGTGATATTGATTCAAGAGATTTTGAGTTCATTACAGGAGAACGGACGCCGGAAGGGTTTTACCGAACGAGGGCGGGCATGGACCAGGCGATTGCAAGGGGGCTCGCCTATGCACCTTACGCGGATCTCATCTGGTGTGAAACATCGACTCCGGACCTAAAGGAAGCGAAACGCTTTGCAGATGCCATTCATGAGCAATTCCCTGGAAAGCTGCTAGCGTACAACTGCTCGCCTTCGTTCAACTGGAAATCCAATTTGGATGACGAGACGATAGCCAGTTTCCAGAGAGAACTCGGCAAGATGGGCTACAAGTTCCAATTCGTGACATTGGCGGGCTTCCACTCTTTGAACCATAGCATGTTTGAATTGGCACACGGATACAAACAGCGGGGGATGGCCGCCTATTCGGAGCTGCAGCAGGCGGAGTTTGCAAATGAATCCAAAGGGTACACAGCGACCCGGCACCAACGGGAAGTCGGCACGGGGTATTTCGACGAAGTGACGCAAGTCATTTCAGGCGGCACCTCTTCGACAACTGCGATGAAGGGATCAACGGAGCAAGCGCAGTTTGTCTGATGAAACTATAAAATCGGAAAGGATGAGACCTCTGAATCAGCAAACACGCTTTACGATAGACATATTGGGTGAAATCACGGCAGGAACGGAAGAAATGTTAACACCGGAAGCATTAGAATTCCTTTATGCGCTGCATACAGAATTTAATGAAAGACGAAAAGCGTTAATGGAAGAACGCCACCATAGGCAGCAACGGCTTGATCAAGGCGAACGGCTCGGTTTCCTGGAAGAGACACAGTCAATCAGGGAAGGGGATTGGACGGTTGCGCCGATTCCTCCTGATCTTCAAGACCGCAGGGTGGAAATTACCGGACCGGTCGACCGGAAAATGATCATTAATGCGATGAATTGCGGGGCCAAAGCTTTCATGGCCGATTTTGAGGATGCAACATCGCCGACATGGACGAATGTCATTGACGGTCAGGTCAATTTGAAAGATGCGGTAAGACGCACCATCTCCTATGAACATCCGATCAGTGGCAAAACGTATGCATTGAATGAAGAAACAGCAGTGCTTATCGTGCGGACGCGTGGTTTGCACTTGGAGGAAAAGCATGTCGTGATTGAAGGAGAGCGGATTGCTGGTGCATTTTTCGATTTCGGTCTTTATTTTTACCATAATGCAAAAGAATTGATACAGAGGGGAACAGGGCCCTATTTTTATTTGCCGAAACTGGAAAGCCACTTAGAGGCTCGATTATGGAATGACATATTCGTCTTTGCGCAGAAGAAACTCGGCATCCCCCAAGGAATCATCCGGGCCACTGTTTTAATTGAAACAATTACAGCCGCCTTTGAAATGGAGGAAATTCTCTATGAATTGCGAGAGCATGCTGCGGGTCTTAACTGCGGCAGATGGGATTATATTTTCAGTTTCCTAAAACGGCTGCGTAACCATCCGGACGTCATCTTGCCGGACAGAAATCAAGTGACGATGACATCCCCTTTCATGCGCGCGTATACGCAGCTTTGCATCCAAACATGCCATCGAAGAAATGCTTTTGCGATGGGCGGCATGGCAGCTCAGATTCCGATCCGTGACAATGCGGACGCAAACGAGGAGGCATTTCGGAAAGTGAGCGAGGATAAGAGGCGGGAAGTGCTGGAAGGGCATGATGGAACGTGGGTAGCCCACCCTGGCCTTGTGGCAGTCGCAATGACAGAGTTCAATGAACAGATGAAAACGCCAAACCAGCTTCATCACAAAAGGGAGGATGTTCAAGTCACGGCTGACGATTTGCTGAAGGCCCCGCAAGGCTCGATTACAGAGGAAGGCTTGCGGATGAATTGCAGTCTCGGCGTCCAATACATCTCTTCCTGGCTCAACGGGCAAGGGGCTGCGCCAATCAACCACCTCATGGAAGATGCAGCTACCGCGGAAATATCACGGTCGCAAGTATGGCAATGGATCCGCCATCCGAAAGGTAGATTGGTAGATGGGCGAAATATTACAATCGACCTATTCAAAACTATTTTAGAAGAAGAAATGAAGAAAATTGCTACGGAAACTGGAGAGCGCCGATACAAGCTAGGCAGATTTCAAGAAGCCGGTGAGCTCTTTCAATCAATGGTAATGCAAGACGATTTCGTAGAGTTTTTAACTCTGCCTGGATATGAAAAAATATGAACTTACGGAGGTGACGAATATGGGCAAGACGTGCAACGAACAAGTGAAAACGAAGAAATATTGCCAGGAATGCGGTTGTGAAATCGTGGAGAAAGTCGAGTCCTTGCTTTATGAATGTGAGCGCTGCATCGGAAAATATACAGAATAGAAGGGAGGACGGCTTCATCCAATGGATAAAGCCGTTTTTCTCTTAACAGGAAGGCAGACAGAAGTAGACGGAGACCTATATTTGCCGAACGTTTCTCGTAATTTCGACAGGTCTAGCGGTGAATAAAAGGAGTTTCACGGCTATATCACGAATAGTAGGGTGGGAAGCAGCGAATTTGATGAGGGGGATGAAAGATGAAGAATGAAGAAATGTTACTGATTCCGGGACCCACGCCGGTCGTCGATTCCATTTATGATGCGATGGCGTCGGAGACAAGAGGCCATACGGATCCTCGGTTTGTCTCTATTTATAAACAGGCCATTGAACAGACGCGCGAATTGTTCAAAACGGATGGCGAAGTGTTCGTCATTTCAGGTTCTGGAACCGTCGCGATGGAAATGGCGCTCGTCAATACGGTGGAAGCAGGAGAGCGGTTGCTGATCATCAGCCATGGTTACTTCGGTGACCGGTTCATCAAGCTGGCGGAGGCGTTTGGAATCGTAATTGATGTGCTGCAAGCGGAATGGGGACAGCAAATAGCAATAGAGGAAGTGGAAAAGAAACTCGCTGCCCATACATACAAGGCCGTCACGGTGACCCATGCGGATACGTCGACAGGTGTCGCTGCTGACTTGGAACGCCTCGTTCCGCTCATTAAGGGACATGGTGCCCTCGTTATTGTGGATGGTGTTTGTGCGACTGCTGCTATGGAAGAGGATATGAGCAAGGAATACGGCAGCGCTGGCCATACAATTGATATTGTCCTGACGGGCTCCCAAAAAGCAATCGGCGTTCCGCCTGGCCTTGCCATTGTCGCATTCAATCAAACGGCATTGCAGGCAAGAGAAGCGATCGGCCGTGTACCTGCGTATTATTGCGATATTTATAATTGGATTCCCATCATGCAAAATCCAGGCAATTATTTCGCAACACCACCTGTCAATCTCATTTACGCATACGAAGAAGGGATGAAACTCGTTCTGGCAGAAGCGATGGACAAACGGATCGCACGCCACACTGCATTTGGCCGAGCCGTCCGCACAGCTTTGCGTGAGTACGGCATGACACCGCTCGCTTCGGAAGAGGTGGCGGCTTCTACATTAAGCTGCATCCTCTATCCGGAAGGCGTGAATGATGCGGAATTCCGTGCGGCTCTTGCGAAAAAAGGCATCATCGTTGCCGGTGCATTGGCACATTTAGCAGGCAAAGCCTTCCGCATCGGTCATATGGGGAACACGACAGAAGAAATGCTTGCTGGTGCCATCCGTGCCATCGGCGAAGTGCTTCAGGAGATGGGCCATGCAGTCGATATTGACAAGGCAGTCAACCAATTTACCGGTCTTATTTCGGTTGATGTTCAATAAATGAAGTAAGCAAAACGCCAGGGGGATATACGCCTGGCGTTTTGCTTGTTTTACACAAGTTACCGTTCCTCTTGTTTCACTTCGACCCCAATATCCGGCCGGTCTGTGAAGATCCCATCAGCGCCCCATTCATATAATTGGCGTATCTCTTCCTTTTCATTGACCGTATACGGATGGACATCTAGTCCATGCTGATGGAATTGATCGATCAATTCTTTTGACACGGCACCCTGGTTAATGCCAATGCCGGATGCATATTTAGTTAACTTCCTGTAGTCAGATTCATTGAAGGAAGGAGGTATTTCAAAAGAATACAGTTGAATTAACGGGATGTCCGGTTCTATTTTATGAATTCGCTGCAAGCTTTTACGGTCGAATGACTGCAAAATAATCCAAGGAGGATTCTGCTTGCCACTAAGGCTTCCGAAGCTCTTCAGCTGGGCAATCAAGTCTTCCTCTATCCCGGGATAGTCACCGGGTGTTTTCAGTTCAATATAGTAATTCGCATCAGTCCCGAACCGTTCCAGCACATCCTGTAAGCTGACGAGTCCTTCGTTTTTCCCCTGCTGGCCTTGCGAAACGGCCTCCCTCGGTCCCGGGCTTTCATCATGCAAAGCCTTCAGTTCTTCAAAGGTCAAGTCCGCTACAGGAATTTCTTTTTGTTGATTGACAATGAACCGATCATGCATGACGACGAGCTGGCCATCCTTCGTTTGGTGAAGATCGAGTTCCAAATAGTCGGCCTGCATTTCGTAAGCGAGTTCATATGCCGCGATTGTATGCTGTGGCGCATAAGCAGAGGCGCCGCGATGAGCGATGATCAGGAAATCATCCTCAGGCAATGGAGGCGGCTCAGCGGTTTGTTTGCAACCGATTAAAAATATGAGAAGAATAAACGAAAAAATCTTTTTCATGAGATATCCACCCCTACGAATATACTAATTCAACACCGATTAAAAGAAAAATCAAAATTAGCAGGAAAAACGAAATCTTTTATCGAAATATGTCTATTAGGATTTTGAAAGTCTTTCAAGTTAGCAATGACAAGGTGTCGGAAAGGAATTTGATTCATGAAAAAAGTGGAACTGATCAATGTATCAAAATCATACGACAAGCAAGTGGACGTTATTTCCAATATAAACGTCACGATTGAGCCGGGCGAGTTTTTTGTTTTGGTCGGCCCGTCCGGCTGCGGAAAAAGTACGATGCTTCGGATGATTGCAGGACTGGAGGACATAACGGGTGGTACATTGAAAATCGGGGAACAGGTTGCAAATCATTTATCTCCGGATAAAAGGGATTTGTCGATGGTGTTTCAAAACTATGCGCTCTATCCCCATTTGACTGTCCAACAGAATATTACGTTTGGCCTCGATGTCAAACGCATGAAAAAGGAGGAGCAGAAACGAAAGGCAGAAGAAGTGGCACAATTGCTTGGCTTGACAGAGTATCTTGGCAGGAAACCGAGGGAGCTGTCGGGCGGGCAGCGCCAGCGTGTGGCATTGGCACGTGCGATTGTGAGCGAAACGCCGATTTGTCTTATGGATGAGCCGCTTTCCAACTTGGACGCCAAACTGCGGGCGCATATGCGGTCTGAAATCAGAAGGATTCAGCGCTCACTTGGCATCACGATGATCTATGTAACGCATGATCAGGTGGAAGCGATGACGATGGGCGACCGGATTATGATTTTGCATGAAGGCAAAATCCAGCAAATCGGAAGGCCGATTGAGATTTATAATCATCCCGCGAATCCGTTCGTCGCCACTTTCATCGGTTCTCCGCCGATGAATCTGGCGGAAGCCGAGCTGGATGAGCTGAATTCGCAGTTACTTATCGGAAATGACCTGAAGCTGCCGTTGCCAGAAGGGGATTATTCGGAAC
>NZ_BQYK01000006.1:108752-110275 GCF_023168145.1 Sporosarcina sp. NCCP-2222 | reverse complement strand
CTTCAGAATGGATGGCGAAGTGGACCGGCCAATGGCATATCAATATCGGAGACAGGCTGCCGATCCAAATGGATTTTGCTACCTTGTCCATTTTTGGCCGCGAGGATGGCCAGTTGCTCAAGAAGACAATCGACCAAAGCCATCATGTCGTTCAGCACGAGGTGGGCAAATGAATACGGTAGGATCCTTTTGGCGGCGTTCCATTAATGGACGGACCGCGCTGCTCTATTTACTTCCGTCCATCATACTGTTTTCGGTCTTCGTTTTTTATCCGATGTTCCGCACGATCTATCTCAGTTTCTTCCTGACTGATCAAGCCGGGAATGCTGCCATCAACGTCGGCATTGAAAACTATCAATATTTGCTTGGCTCTTCAGAGTTCCAAAACAGCATGAAAGCAACGGTGCTTTTCGTTCTTTATACGGTACCGATTGGCGTTGTACTCGCACTGTTCTTTGCCTTGCTGGCGAATGAAAAACTTAAGGGAATCGGTTTTTTTCGGACGATGTATTCATCGACAATGGGCGTATCCGTGGCGGCCTCCTCCGTCATATGGCTATTCATGTTCAACCCGAGCATTGGGATGTTCAACCGGCTTCTTCATTCGATCGGCCTGCCACAAATCCAATGGTTGCTCGATCCAGAGTGGGCGCTTCTCTCGGTTTCCATGTCGACGATCTGGATGAATATCGGCTTTTCTTTCCTCATCTTGCTTGGGGGTCTCCAAAATATTGATGAACATCTATATGAAAGTTCACGAATTGATGGAGCAGGCTATTTTTACAGATTGCGTCGTATTACGTTGCCGATGCTGTCGCCGACATTATTTTTTATTATTACCATTTCGCTGATCAACGCGTTTCAAACGTTCGGCCAGATTGATATTTTGACGAAAGGCGGACCGTCTCAATCGACGAATCTAATCGTCTATTCCATCTACAGGGAAGCTTTTATTAATTATCAATTCGGCACGGCGAGTGCGCAGGCCGTCATATTATTCGTCATTATTTTGGTTGTGACCATTCTGCAGTTCAAGCTAGGGGAGAGGAAGGTGCATTATCAATGAAAACAAGCCTTCCCGCAAAAATATGGATATATTTTTTGCTGATTGTCACGTCATTGCTCGTTTTTTTTCCGGTCCTGTATGCCTTTATGATTTCATTCATGACAGGACCTGAGATTATCCAGGGACGATTTATCCCCCGGTCACTCAGTTTGGAGAACTATGTAAAAGTGTTCGAACGGCTGCCGTTGCTCGGCTACTTATTGAACAGCTTTATCGTTTCGATTAGCGTCATGCTGGGCCAGCTCGTCGTTTGTAGCCTGGCGGCATATGCATTCGTCTTTTTCAAATTTAAAGGGCGGGATTTCATCTTCTTTTTATTCATTTCCACGATGATGATCCCTTGGGAAGCAACGATGATCCCGAACGTATTTACGATGCGGAAGCTCGATTGGTTCAATACATACCAGGGGCTGACACTTCCATTCTTCGCCTTGGCGTTCGGGACGTTCTTGCTCCG
>NZ_BQYK01000006.1:105686-108626 GCF_023168145.1 Sporosarcina sp. NCCP-2222 | reverse complement strand
TGGGTTCTTGACAACCTGGAATATGTATTTGTGGCCGCTGCTCATTACGACCAATCAGTCTGTCCGTACTGTGCAGATTGGGCTTAAGCAATTGCAGTCCCAAGAAATTGCGACCGAATGGGGGGTGGTCATGGCAGGCGTCATTGTTGTTATCATTCCGACACTATTATTGCTCTTTATCGGACAAAAGCAATTGCAGAAAGGTTTGTCGCAAGGCGCTCTAAAATGAAGCTAGTAGTTGGCGAATAAAACAAAAGGGGTGTAGGCAGGAAATGAAGAAGTTTGTGAAAAGTCCTTTTCTATGGCTGCTTATAGTAGCGATGGCCATCTTAACGGCCTGTACGAACAGTGATAGTAATACAAATAGCGAATCCTCCTCTGATGGGGACACGGGAGCAACAAAGGAACCGGCGAAGACAGAGGAAGGCAAAGTGTCCGTTGAGTTCTGGCATGCGATGTCAGGAACGGGACAGGAGTCGATTGACGCCATCGTGAAAGGCTTCAACGAATCGCAGGATAAATATGAAGTGAACGCAGAATATCAGGGATCCTATGAAGAATCATTGACGAAGCTGCGCAGTGTCGGCGGAACAAAAGACGCCCCTGCCATTACACAAGTCTTTGAAGTAGGAACAAAATACATGATTGACAGCGGATATATCGAACCGATGCAATCGTTCATCGACAAGGACAATTATGATCTGTCCCAACTCGAGGAAAATATCTTGAATTACTATCGCGTGGATGGAGATCTATATTCCATGCCGTTCAACTCCTCGACGCCAGTCATGATTTATAACAAGGCAGCGTTCGAGAAAGCTGGACTTGACCCTGAAAAGGCGCCTGAAACGTTCTCTGAAGTGATGGCGGCGGCAGAAAAATTGACGACGGATGACATGAAGGGCTTCTCCATGCTCACATACGGCTGGTTCTTCGAGCAGCTTGTGGCTACACAAGGCGGCCTTTATGTGAATGAAAACAACGGACGCACTGGAGATGCGACTGAAGCGGTCTTCAATGGCCTAGAGGGACGCAATGTCTTTGATTTCCTTGACCGGATGAACAAAGCAGGAACATTCGGCAACTTCGGAACGAACTGGGATGATATCCGTGCTGCATTTGCGACAGAAAAAGTAGCCATGTACATGGATTCTTCAGCCGGTGTCGCGGGAGCCATCGCGAATGCTCCATTTGAAGTCGGCGTCGCCTATATTCCACATGCAGACGAAGTGAAACGCAATGGTGTGGTCATCGGAGGAGCTTCCCTCTGGATGTCGAAAGGAATTGCCGAAGAGGAACAGGAAGCGGCTTGGGAATTCATGAAATACTTAACGACGCCAGAGGTGCAGGCGAAGTGGCACCTCGACACAGGCTATTTCGCCATCAACCCGAAAGCTTATGACGAGGAGAATGTAAAAGCGAAGTGGGCGGAATATCCACAATTCAAAGTCACCGTCGACCAGCTCCAAGATACAGTGCCTGGCTATGCAACACAAGGCGCACTGATCTCGGTATTCCCAGAATCCAGACAGCAGATCGTCACGGCACTCGAAGAACTTTATCAAGGAAAAGACCCGCAGGAAGTGCTGGATAAAGCAGTAGAAGGCACAAATCGGGCAATGGAGATTGCAAATAAGACAAAGAAATAAAAGCTGAAGCGCCTTCGCCTAAACCAGGTGAAGGTGCTTTTGTAATTCATTTGTAAATAGAGGAATATGTCTACGAATCTTTCAAATGCTATGCTATAGTAATAGAGGAACTGACCACTTATGGTTTTAAGTAGCATTTGCACTTAAAATAGATAAAAAGAATGAAGGAGATGAAGGAATGTCGCTTTTGAAAAAAGTGGGCATGTGGATTGTCATCCTGGCACTCACAGTAAGCGGTTTTTCATTCGGTTTGAATGCAAGCGCTGCCAGCAAACATGACGTGACGCGCGGAGAATTCATTACTGCAGTCGTAAAGGCGCTTGAATTAGAATTGGGAGACGGCACATCGCATAAATTTACAGATGTCGATGAGAAATTGGCGCCATTTGTTGAAGCTGCCCTCTCAAACGGCTTGGTAAAAGGAGCTACGGCTTCCGAATTTAAACCGGGCGAAAAATTGACACGTGAGCATGCGTTCTTAATCGTATCTCGTGCTGTCAAGACGGACGAAGTGTTTCCAACAACATTGCTTGATAAATTTAAGGACAAAGACCAATTCAAAACGAATGAACTCGAAGAATTGGCGAAAAGTGTAGGCTTGGATATTTTCAGAGGCTTTGAAGATGGAACAGCGAAACCGCAAAAGGCTGTAACCAAAGTCCAAGTGAAAAAAATCATTGATCGCTTGCTGGAAGTACATAATGCACAACCAGAACAGCCAGGCGAACAACCAGGTGAACAACCAGGTGAACAACCGTCCAATGACAATGTTTCACTTCGTATTCTTGGCACAAGCGATTTGCATACGAACTTTGTAAACTATGATTACTATCAGGACAAGCCGACAAATGAATTCGGTTTGGCAAAGACAGCCGTCCTTATCGATGAAGCACGCGCTGAGAACCCGAACAACTTGTTGTTCGACAATGGTGACTTGATTCAAGGAACACCGCTTGGTGCATATAAAGTATCTGTCGATCGTCTGGAAAAAGGTGAACTCCACCCAGCGATGGCTGCTCTTGGCACACTTGAGTTTGATGCAAGCACACTAGGGAACCATGAGTTCAACTATGGCTTGGACTACTTGGATATGGTTTTAGAAGAAGCTCCATTCCCTGTATTGAATGCGAACGTGTATGATGCGGTAACAGGCAAGAATCGTTATACGCCATATGTAATTTTGGATAAGAAAGTAGTAGACGGAAAAGGGAACGAGCAAGAATTGAAAGTGGGCGTAATCGGAGTGGTTGCCCCTGGAATTATGCGTTGGGACCGTGCATTGCTTGAAGGA
>NZ_BQYK01000006.1:70646-105567 GCF_023168145.1 Sporosarcina sp. NCCP-2222 | reverse complement strand
AGGGCGAAGATGATGTTGTGTATCAAATTTCCCAATTTGAAGGGGTAGATGCGATTCTTACAGGGCATAACCACTCTATATTCCCTGGAGATTACGCTGATCTTCCAAACATCAATATGGAAAAAGGCACTGTAAACGGAACGCCGGTCGTAATGCCTGGCAAGTTCGGAAGCCATTTAGGAATTCTTGACTTAGTATTGGAGAAAGACGGAGACAGCTGGAAGGTTGTTGACGGAACAGGTTCATTGCGTGAAGTCGATAAAAAGTCTGACGTTGTGAATCAAAAAGTAATTGATGCAGTAAAAGAAGCTCATGAAGGAACTATCGAATATGTGCGCAGCCCAGTCGGCAAAACAACAGCACCAATTACAAGTTATTTTGCATTAGTAGAAGATGATCCTTCTATACAAATCGTAACGAATGCACAAAAATGGTATGTGGAAGATCAAGTTAAAGGCACAGAATTTGAAAACCTTCCAGTTCTTTCGGCGGGTGCGCCATTTAAAGCAGGCGGACGTAATGGAGCTAACTATTACACAGAAATCCCTGCAGGTGAAATTGCAATTAAGAACGTAGCGGATCTATATGTTTATGACAATACAGTAGCCGCTCTTGTTATGACAGGTGCAGACGTAAAAGAATGGCTTGAAATGTCTGCGGGTCAATTCAACCAAATCGATCCTGCTTCAAGCGAAGAGCAAGACTTGATTAACGGTGAATTCCGTACGTACAACTTTGATGTAATTGATGGCGTCACATATCAAATCGATGTGACACAACCTGCGAAGTATGACTACAAAGGCGAAACAATTAACGAAAAAGCAAGCCGGATTATCAATTTGCAATTTGATGGAAAACCAATCGATCCAGAACAAAAATTCATCGTTGTGACAAACAACTACCGCGCTAGTGGAAACTTCCCGGGTGTTCGTAATGCAATCAATACTATTGAATATGCATACGAAAACCGTGAAGCGATTATGGATTATATGATCGATCAAAAGACAATCGACCCATCTGCTGACAATAACTGGTCATTTGTGCCGGTAGAAGGCGATGCAAAGATTTTCTTCGAAACATCAGCAAAAGCACAAAACGTAGCTCCTAAGGAAGGCGATGTTCAATACGTCGCTCCGACTAAGGACGGCTTTGCGAAATTCTCAATCAAATTGAAATAAGAAGTGACGGAGCGGAGCATATCTCTGCTCCGTTTCTTTTTATCTGCAATTTTTCAAACATCTTTTTCACTCCACGTGTAATATATTCTGTTCCGGGTATCGTAAAGGTTACAATGTGCAGAAGGAGCTGTTTCAATTGGAGAGAAAATTTCAAGTGGAACCAAATGCAAGTGAAGGCCGTGACAGCCGATTTACCGGGATGCCGGATGCAAAGGAATTTCCCGATTTGGAACCTAAGCAGAGTGCCGAAAAGCAAATGGAACAATTCGAGAATACAGTTGGGAAAATGGATGAGGATAAGAAAAAATGAAATACTGAGTGGAGTGAGGCATTGTATCGACAATGCCTTTTTTTTACGTTCCAATCTACTTTTCAAAACAAATCTTTCACGTATACTAATAGGGAGAAAGATTTGGAAAAGAGACTGGGGATAAGACGTTGAGAAAAAGAGTACTGCTAACTGTGTTTTCATTTTTGATGCTGAATGGATGTGGGCCTCTCGGAAAAGCGGAAACAGTTGAAGTGCCAGAGGATTTAGCCATGATCCAATGTAACCTGGATCCTCTGAATTTGAAGGAGAACGCAACACATATCACGGTCGGCATGGTAGGCGACATTTTATTGCACAATCCACTTTATAAATACGACAATTATAATCCTTCTTTTGCAGCCATTTCGGAGGAGCTCCACGGAATCGATTTTCTTTTGGCCAACCAGGAATCGCTGCCGGGCGGAAAAGAGCTTGGCTTATCGGGCTATCCGCGTTTCAATAGCCCCAAGCATATTATCCGAGATTTGAAAGAGAATGGTGTTGATATGATCAATATGGCAAACAATCATACGATGGACCAAACCGAAAACGGGCTTCGAAAGGCGATTGAACATATGAAGGCGTATGGCATGCCATATGTCGGTGCCTATGAATCACAAGAAGATCGAGAGACCGAACGGATAGTGGAGGTAAAAGGGATCCGAATTGGTGTCCTTGCCTATACGTCTGGAACCAATGGACTTCCTGTACCAGCAGGAAAAGATTATATGGTTGGATTAATAGACCAGGAGAAAATGAAGAATGATATCCAATTGATTCGTGAGAAGGTGGATGTTGTCGTCGTTTCGATCCATTGGGGAATGGAATATGCGCTGGAACCCTCTACCTACCAAAAGGAGATAGCTCAATTTCTTGCCGATGCAGGAGTTGATATTGTTTTCGGCCATCATCCCCACGTCTTGCAGCGGTATGAAAAGCTGGGGGAGACGCACGTCTTTTATTCATTAGGAAACTTCTATTCCGCCCAGCAGTTTGATACGACAAACATTGGTGGGATAGGAAAGGTGGGCATCCGAAAGCTGGAGTTTGCCGGACATGAGATGGCAACTGTAGGCGAAGCCCATCTGATCCCGACAGCTGTCATACGCAATGCACAGCGTCGTTATGTCGTCGTTCCGCTCGAACAGGCGGGATTGCAGGCTTCTAAGAATGAGAAGTGGGTAGAGGAGCATGTTGGGCTGACAGCGGAATAAGGGAAAACGACTTCAAAAATAAAAAGCGTCCTGCCTATTTTTTTCGGCAGAACGCTTATTATAATTCATTCAAGTGAATTATTTAGATTCTTCGTCTTTTACTTTAAGAGTGTAGATGAAGTTAGAAACAATTTTTGCTGCTTGCTGACGTGTTGTAAATTGCTCAGGCATAAATTTACCTTCGTAACCTGAAGCGATTCCTAGCTCATGTAGCATGGAAATCGCATTAACAGCTTCTGCAGAGTACTTTCCAAAATCAGAGTAAGGTGCTCTTGCAGTTGCTGTATACTTTGTTCCAGTAGATTTCTCATAAGCACGGTCAAGAATTAAAGCAAACTGTGCACGCGTTACGTTTTGGTTTGGATGGAATTTACCGTCTTCACCCTTAATAATGCCAGCTTCATAGGCAACAGCGATATCTGCTTTTAGGTTGTCAGAAACACCATTTAAATCTTTGAATGGTGCAGCAGCCACGCCTTCAGTTTTCAAGTCTAGCGCTTTCACAATCCAAGAAACCATTTCTGCACGGGTAATCTTTTGACCAGGTTTGAATTTATTATCCTTTTCGAGAATATCTCTGTAATAAAGGTCGGAAACATAAGGATATGCCCAGCTATTTAAGGAAAGATCCTTATAAGGAACAGTTGCGATAATACGACCTTCAAGGCCATTCGTAACGGTACCAATTCCTTGAAGATGATTTGCAAGGTTTTCCCAATCGCTAAATCCTGGTTCGCTTGCACGGCCTTCTTCATAAGCTTTTCCTAAAGCAGCAAAACCATCTCCACCACGAGCTGTAAATACATTTGTCGCAGCTTTGTACATTTTATTGTTTTCCACTTCTTTACCATCAATCTTTAATGAAACAATTCGTTTTCCAGGTTCAGCTGTACCATCGAAAACAACTTGCATACCAGCTACGTGTAAGAATCCTCCGTTTTCTTTCGGGTATTCCTTTACAGAGTGCTCGAATGTTTCTTTCAATTCTGCACCGCTCAGTTCGATAATTGCAAGGTTGTTACCAAATGGCAGTACTGTTAGTACTTCACCGTATGTGATCGGGCCTGTCTTAATAGAAGCGCGGATACCGCCGCCATTTTGGAAAGCGATTGCCACGTTAGGATCAATTTCCTTTGCCTTTTCAAGCATTCCGTCCGTAATGATATTACCTAAGTTTGTTTCACCTGCACGCACCCCGCCAAGTCCACGAAGTCCGCTTAAGAAGACATCTGCAGTTCCACCAGTAGGTTTAGCCATAGTATCATTTACTTGTTTAGTATAAGGAGCAAGCATTTTTTCAGCTTCAGGATCTTTAGCTCCTTCCTTATCAACTGTATGAAGAACACCTTTGTAATCTTTGATAACGCCATTCTCATCAAATGTTACATCTAATTGTCCAAGGAATTTATGGTACTCATTAGTTTGAACAATAATAACGGGTTCTTTATCTTTATTTACCACGTAAGGTTCTTCTAATTTTGAGTGCGTATGACCACCAACAATAATGTCGATGCCAGGAACTTGTTTTGCAAGTTCTTGATCATTATCAATTGCAGGATTGTCATCAAAGCCAATATGTGTGACTGCAATTATTTTATTAATGCCCATTTCTTCGAATGCTGCAACTGCGGCTTTTGCTTCAGTAACATAATTCGTAAATTGAATTGCTTCAGGGCTGGAAATATCAGCAGTCTCTGCAGTAGTCAGACCAAAAATACCGACTTTCTCTCCGTTAATTTCTTTGACAATTCCATTATAGATTTTGCCGTCCTCTGGCTCTGCCACTACTTTTCGTTCTTGTAAGCCATCAAAATTCTTATCTTCTGTGAAGTCAACATTCGCAGAGACAAGAGGGAATTTTGCACCTTTGATAAAGTCAGCAAGCGGTTTATGGCCTTCAGGGCTTGTGCCCAGATCGAATTCATGGTTTCCAAATGTCATTGCATCATAGCCAAGATAATTCATAAACGCCAAATCTGCTTGACCAATGAACTCATTGAAGTAAAGAGTTCCAGAGAATACATCACCAGCATGCAGCAGTACATTATTCGGATGTTCAGCTTGCTTTTCCTTCAATAATGCTGCGAACTGAGCAATATTCTCCAAGTGTGCATGGGAATCATTGTTGTGGAACACTGTCATTGAAAAGTCTTTCGACGCTTCCTCGGCTGAAACGGCAGCAGGTGTGACGCCTGCGATACTGAATAGCAAAATGGAAGCCGCCGCCCCCTTAAAATACTTTTTCGACATAATACACCATCCTCATTTTGTAGTAGTAGTTGTCCATCATTCTTTTATACTAGTGAAAGATAAATAATGACGAAAACGTAGTCATTTCCAGTTTAGCATTATACCGACAAGAGGACAAATTAATTTTTCGTAAACACTTGGCAAAAGAAAAAGCCGGAAAGGATTAATCCTTTCCGGCTAAAAATTATTGGGCGGAGTAATACTGAAGTAATCCTTGGTAGATAGCTTCTGCATAAAGTTCCGCATATTGGTCGCTTGTTAGTTTCTTGAAATCTTCGGGATTCGATAAGAAACCTAATTCTACTAATACAGCGGCGACATTGTTGTTGCGAATAACATAGAATCGTTGGTCACGCACACCACGGTCTGCCATATCAGCGCGTTTGATGATGTTATCATGAATCTTTTTCGCAAGGGCTTTACTTTCTGCAGCATTTGGATTGGTAGAAGAATCGTAATAGACCTCTGTTCCTTTTGCTGAAGTGGAGCCAGCTGAGTTGACATGTATTGAGACAAATGCTTCAGCGTAATGTTTTTTAGCATAATCAGTACGGTCTTGCAGGGAAGGGAACGTATCACCAGAACGTGTCATCAGCACACTAGCTCCGGCTTTCTTCAATTTTGCTTCCACTCGCTTCGCTACATTTAAAGTAATCTCTTTTTCTTTAGCCGTACTTTTTGTTGTACCGGGATCTTTGCCACCATGTCCTGCATCAATGACAATGATTCGATCTTTTAATGGATTGCCAGATTGGTTGATTAGTTTTAAATAGTTTTTATGGACATAACCTGGTCCCTTGCTTGTGTTAACTTTAGCCCAGTAGCCGGAGATCGATAGAATCTCGACCTTCTCACCGAGCTTGAATTTACCGATGACCTCTGATGTCGAGTTGGCTGATTTTCGAACGTTTAAGCTGTCAGCCGTTACTTTGCCGATCAAGCCGCTCGTACCAACGGATGGTTCATTTTCATCTTCTTCCGGAAGAGAAGGTTCTGTCACATCTGGAGGAGTTTCACCAGGTTCTTCTGTTGCTACATCATCACCTGGTTTTTCTACGCCTACATCGACTGTATAACTCTTATTGATATATCCATTTTTTCCGTCAATCAGGATGAGAAGCCAATCGCCAGTCTGGCCAAGCACTTCGACAATCTCTCCATCTTTTAGCTTTCCGACGACATCACCAGTCAATGCGGGATGGCTTCGGACGTTCAGGTTGATGCCGCCTGTTACGACTTTAGCGAAATACGTTCTGGATGTCTGTTCCGGCGGTTTCACCTGCAACGCAAACTTGTCATCCAACGCGCGTGCGACAAAGAGTGCAAATTGGGAACGTGTCAGCAGGTCGTTCGGCAAGAACTTTCCTGCATCTCCTTGCGTGACTCCGGCGTAATAAAGTCCGTTGATTTTATCAGCATACGGATGGTTTTTCATATCCGTGAGCATGAGTGGGTGATCAACTGTGATCTTTTCTGATAAATGGAATGCGACTGAAAGGGCATAACCCATTTCATCACGTTTAATTTTTTCATTAGGATTGAACTTGCCGTCCTTGTCCACTTTAAAGTAACCAAGTTGAACCGCACGGCTTGCAAATTCATACTGCTCCGTGCCCGGTTTCAAGTCCTTGAAAGTAATAGAAGGGGTAGGCATGTCCTTTTTCTTGGAAGCGATTACTAACATTTTGGCAGCTTGTGCGCGTGTCAGATTGTCTCCGGGATTAAACTTGGAAACTTTATTCACAACGCCGAGATCAGCTATGTAATGTACTGCCTCAAAATATTCCTTGTCTGGAGATACGTCAGAGAATTTGAATTGTGCCGAGGAATGACCTGGGACGATGGAAACAAGAGCGAAAAACAACAAAGCAACAGTGGCCCATTTAATCGTTTTCATGGTGTCCTCCCTAATTTTTACTATTGGTGTAGGTTTAGTGTAACAGTGTAGATTCATTAAATCTAGAGGAATTTCGATAGATTTATATAGTTTTCTACATAAAACCGGGTGTCCCCAAAAACGGAACACCCGGTTCGATATGCATTATTGGTTAAGACGTTCGACAATCCTGTTGAATTGCTTTGCAGTAAGCTTATCGTTTAATCCAAAAGAACCATCTTCATAGCCGCTTGCAATATGATTATATGCTAGTGTGCTAATATATTCAGTTGCCCAATGATCCGTAGGGACGTCTGAGAATGTCTGTTGTGATGTGCCTTCCAGATGGAATGCTTCGACAACTATTTTTGCTAGTTGTGCTCGTGTCAATGAACCGTCTGGATTAAACTTGCCATCGTTACCTGAAAAGATGCCGGCGTTTGTAACAGCCATGATGGCATCATAGTGTGGGTGGCTGGCAGGTACATCTGAGAAAGCCGTCTGGTGAGACAGGTCTTCTAAACCGAGTTCTTTATATAATGTTTCTGCCACTTCTGAACGTGTTACATATTTCGGCAAGGTAGCGGATTCATCAAATGCGACTGTCTTCTGGTCAAATTTTGCTACCCGCTTGGCACCTAAGTAACGGCTGCCCCAGTAAGCCGGGTCGTTGACCGAAGAAATCATGACACCTTTACTTGTAGATGCATGGATGAACCGGCTGGAGCCGATATAAATACCGACATGCGAAACACCTTTGCCTGTCGTGTTGAAGAACACAAGATCTCCTGTTGTCAGATCGCTTTTCTTAACAGATGTTCCCATTGCATACTGTTCGCCTGTCGATCTTGGAATTGAATGACCTTCTTTTTTAAATACATATTGCGTATATCCTGAGCAGTCGAATCCGGATGTGGTTGTCCCACCGTATGAATACGGTGTGCCGATATAGTTCTTCGCTGTACTAACGAGCGCTGTCGGTGAATTCGCTGAGGCCATGGCTGGAATTGACGTTGCGATTAAAACTGACCCAAACAAAGCTACAATAAGTCTTTTCATTATGGTTCCCAAATTCCCCTTCCGCACGTTTTATACAGTGTGCTTTTATCTGAAACCAATATTAGCACAGCTAAACCTTCATTTCGGTTACAGTTACATTACAATAACGTTACAAAGCCTAGTAATCTTATAAACCTCTTCACTGCGCTGTTTTCAAGAGGTTTGGAACTTTTTCAAACAGTATTTCGTTCCCTTATGAAATAGATTTTCACTAGCAATCTAGATCTTTAGGCGATTGAAAGTAAGTTCCAACGGACTAGATAAAAGGCTCAAGCGTTTTATTACAGACATATTACATATGAACTTTATCTCATGAAAACCGGCCTAGACTGCCGGTAACTCCTCTCGTATTCGTTGCGGCATGCACTTATGCTATAATCGTTCAATGGAAGTGAAGGTAGAATAAGTAGATGGGAAGAGAATAGATGCGAAAAATAGCGGTTTTCAGCAATATGTATCCTTCCGGACCACATCCGACGTTTGGGATATTTGTTAAAAATCAAGTGGAATTACTGCGTTCCAATGGGCTCGATGTTGATGTGATTGCAATCGACGACCCAGCAAAAGGGAAAGGGGCAGCTGCAAAGAAATATGGGACTTGGCTGCTTCGCTCGTTTGTATATATGTTGAAAAATAGAAAGCGTATCTCGTTGACACATAGCCATTATGCTTTCCCGACCGGGCTCATTTCATTGATGGGAAAACGGATTTGGAAGCTGCCGTATGTCATTACGGTTCATGGCGGAGATATTGATAAGATGGCAGCGAAAGGCGGAAAGATCGCTTCCATGACAGCTTCCATCCTTCAAAATGCAGAGGCTGTCATCGTTGTCGGAGAAAGACTGAAGCAAGATGTAATCCAAAAGTTTGGCGTCCAGGAAGAGCAGGTTTATGTAATGAGCATGGGAGTGGACACTACAGTGTTCAAACCATATCCGAAAGAGGAAACGAGGATGGAATTGGACATACCGGCACAGGAAAAAGTGGTCTTATATGTTGGGAATTTGATTGAAGCAAAAGGCCTGCTGGAGTTGGTTGAAGCGTTTAAACTTGTCAAACATGAAAGTCCTGATGCATCACTCTATTTGATCGGGTCACCAAAGGACGAAGGGTTTATGGAAAAGTTGGCGAAGCATATGTTGAAACATGACGTCAAAGTGGTCCAGCAAATGCCAAAGCCGCAAAATGAAATCGCCCGGTGGATGGCTGCTTCGGATGTATTTGTCCTTCCATCTCACCATGAAGGCTTTGGGCTAGTCGTTCTGGAAGCGATGGCAACTGGAACGAAGGTTGTCGGCACAGATGTGGGCGGTCTCTCGTATTTGCTTGCTGATCAAGCGGGGATTGCAGTAGAGCCGAAAAATGCCGATTCTCTGGCGGATGGCATACTTCAGGCATTGAATGGCGAGGCGGTATTGAATCGAGAGATGGTTCAAAGCAAAGTGGAATCAAACTCGTTTGAATCAATCAGTGAACGACTTTTGTCAATCTACCGCTCTATAGAAGATAAGGCAGGTCTGGGCGAATGAGCAAATTTATTAAAATTATTGGCGCTGTAGCTGTCATCAACATTCTGGCCCGGCTTATTGGATTTGCCCGGGAAATGGTCATCGGAAACCAATACGGAACTAGTCGTGTTGCCGATGCGATTGCAACTGCTTATACGATTCCGAACTTCCTTTATCTCGTAATTGGAGGGGGCTTAACGACAGCATTCATTTCTGTCTATCATTCGACTTCAGCAGATAAAGCACTATTTATCAGAAAATCGTTTACGACAGTACTGGCATTTATCTCAGTCATTACAGTACTGGCATTTGTATTTGCAGAGCCATTCCTAAGAATTGTATTCTTTAAGCTGTCGAATGCGGAAATAGCTGCCGTCTATCCACTATTTCTATGGATGATGCCGTCCACGATTTTCCTTGTTCTCTCGACTTGGATGAGCGGGTTGCTTAATTTGCATGATCGCTTCCACCTTTCGAGTGTCGCCATTCTTGTGTACAATGCGGCATTTCTCGTCATCGGAGCTGTCCTGACGTACTCAATCGGACCGATTTCCTATGGAGTCGGAGCGTTTGTCAGTGCGGTGCTTATGGTCGTGTTTCTCTATGTAGGCATTAAGCGGAGCAATTTATCTTCTCTTAAGCCATCATTCGGTATGACGGATGATATTAAACGGGTATGGGTCATTGCCCTTCCCATTTTACTTGGAGGCGCATCATTGCAATTTTATGCTATTATCCAGCGGGTTGCGGCGACCGGATTAAGTGAAGGGGCGATTTCGGCCATCAACTACGCATCCAAACTGAGCGGTTTCCCGCAAGCCGTCATGATGACAGCCGTAACGACGGTCATTTATCCAATGCTGAGCAGGAAGGAAGGCGAAGGGGATACGGAGACAATCCGTTCCTTGTACAAGAAAGGGATGCTCTATCTAGCCGCTTTAATTGTCCCAGCCACAATAATCGCCTACTTCTTTGCAGACCCGATTGTCCGGCTCGTTTTTGGACATGGCGAGTTTGGTGGAAAATCAATCGCCATAACTGTGCCGATTTTCAAAGCATTCTCGTTGTCCATGTTCTTTTTGGCGGCAAACACCTATGTCACACGTTTCTATTATGCGAAAGGGAATTCAATTGCCCCTGTCATATTTAGTCTGATCAGTGTATTAGGAATCAACATTGCGATCATTTACGCTTTGGTAGATTCTCTCGGTGCTGTGGCCATTGCATACGGCACTGTCATCAGTTCCGCTGCAAACTTCATCATGCTTTGGCTTTATGCGCGGATTAAATGGAAGCTGTAATATGAAATAAAAAAGACAAGAGCTTTTTCCTGTCAAAAGGGAAGCGGTTCTTGTTTTTTTTATGGGAATAATAGTGGAATGATTGAAAAATATTTAATGTTCAGTATAATTTAAAATAACATTCTACTTTTCATAGCGTCATAGACCTCTTAGAGAACGAATCACCTATCCTTTTGTAAGCGCTTACGAGAAGGGGATGATAAACAAAAAGGGGGATGTAACAGTGAAAAGGAGTAGCCTTCGATGGATAATGGTTTTGCTCGGGGTTGTGCTCGTCTTATCCGCTTGTGGGGAAGGCAAGAAAAATATTGCAATTGGACCACCCGCAAGTGAAACGAACAATGTTTCAAAAATCATTTTGGAAGCCTATGGTATTGGTGACGGAGACTATAAAGCATTTCAGGAAAGCTTTGGAGCGGCAGCAGACGGTGTGCAGGACGGAAATATCGATATTTCCATCGGGATTTTGGGACTGCCGGCTTCCAGTATAGAAAGTTTACAGGCATCTGCCAAAGATGTAAGGATGTTAAGCCTGTCCGACGAGGCGGTCAAACAGATTGAAGAGAAATCAGGCTACAAACCGTACACGATTCCAAAAGATTCGTATGATTTCTTGACAGAAGATGTCCAAACCGTAACCGCTTATGCCATTCTTATGGGTAACACCGATACAATCGATGAGGAGCTTGGATATGAACTGGCAAAAAGCATGATTGAAAATGCCAGTGAAAATACCCATGCCCAAGCGAAGCAAATGATTTTGGAAAATGCGCTGAACGGTTCTGAAGGACTTCCAATTCATCCTGGAGCGAAGAAGTATTATGAAGAACAAGGGTTGACAGTCGATAACGAAGTGGCGGAACTTTCCGCTTCAAAGGATAACCGGAAATCAGAGCTTACGCTGGGTACAGGAAGCCAGGGGGGAACGTATTATCCGCTAGGCGGAGAAATGGCGAACCTTTGGAATAAATACATTGATGGCATCAACGTGACGAACATGGAGACGGGCGCGTCAGTTGAAAATCTCTCGACTATTTCGCAAGGGAATATGGATCTCGGGATGACAGTACACGTTCCTGCCTTGAATGCGATTGAGGGCAAGGCTGATTTCGATGGAAATCCGGTAAAGAATGCTGCCTTCATCGGACATATTTATCCGGAAGTCGTACAGATCGTAACTCGTGAGAAGACTGGAATCACTAGTTTTGAAGACTTGAAATGATAGAAGCACAAGGAAGTGGATGGGAGATAATTTAAGTAGCTAGGAGGAAAGGAAATGAAAGAGAAAAAGGTGGTCGATGCACAGGAAATCCTTGAAAAATTTGATAAGGAAAATCAGTATCGCATCAATATCGGCAGATGGGCCTGGATCGTTACGTTTTTAGGTGTCGCCTTAACAATTTTTCATCTCTATACCGGCCTGACAAGTGTGCTGCCTTCGCAGCAGCAAGGGGCCATCCATCTGGGAACAGCACTCGGAATCGTCTTCTTGCTGTATCCGGCGAAAAAAGAATGGAGAAAGACGCAGAAGGGCGTTCCGTGGTATGATGTCGTGCTGGCTTTCACGGCGATGTATGTGGCGTATCATAAAATCATTTTTTTTGATTCCATCCTGCAAAGCCGGGTGTCCGGTTATAGTGCTCTTGATATTATTATCTCCATTCTTGGCATCCTATTAGTCTTGGAAGCGACAAGAAGGACAGTAGGCTTGCCGATTGTCATCGTTGCACTAGTTGCCATTAGCTATGCCATTTTGGGCAACCATATACCAACGAAAATCCTGTCCCATCCTGGATTTGCTGTAGATCGGACGATGACGAATCTCTGGTACCGTGAAAGCGGGGTATTCGGAACACCGCTTCAAATATCAGCAAAATTCATTTTCCTGTTCCTCTTTTTCGGTGTGCTTCTCGTCAACACGCCAATTGGACAGTTTTTCAATAACTTGGCATTTTCCCTGACAGGGCGGTTTACCGGCGGAACAGCAAAAGCAGCGGTAGTGGCCAGTGCACTGCAAGGGACCGTTTCTGGCAGTTCTGTCGGTAATACGGTGGCGACCGGTTCATTCACCATTCCAATGATGAAAAGGGCTGGATTTAAACCGGAGTTTGCTGCAGCAACGGAAGCTTCTGCCTCGACCGGAGGACAGATTATGCCTCCGATGATGGGGGCGGCAGCGTTTATCATGATGGAGTATTTAGGGGTCAGCTATGCCCAGATCATGCTGGCGGCGGTCATTCCTGCGATCCTCTATTTCACCGGGATTTTCATCGGGACTCATTTTGAGGCGAAACGGCTCAATATTCTCGGCCTGCCGAAATCGGAGCTTCCGGTGTTTAAGAAAATTTTTGTGCGGGATGGCTATATGATCATTCCGTTGCTCGTGATCATTGTTACCATCATGTCGGGTTTTACACCACAAAGAGCAGCACTCTTCGGGATCGCTTCTGCTTTCGTCATCTGGATTTTCAACGCATTGGTCCGAAAGGAGTCGGAATTCAGTTTTAATAAAATCATTTACGTGCTCGAGCAAGGGGGCCGAGTTGCCCTGCCGGTAATCGCCGCTGTTGCAACTGCAGGCATTATAGCGGGCGTTGTCAGCATGACAGGGTTAGGAGCAAAATTCGCTGCTGGCATTATTGCTCTCTCTAACGGCTACCTCATCCTCGCTCTTTTCTTTACAATGATTGCATGTATCGTTCTCGGGATGGGACTGCCGACTACTGCAAACTATGTTGTAACGGCGACAATCGCAGCGCCTGCTTTGATTAATGAATTCGGCATTGCTCCGATTGCTGCGCATATGTTCGTCTTCTATTTCGGCATTGTGGCGGATATCACACCGCCTGTTTGTCTCGCGGCGTATGCGGGCGCGGGGATTGCTAAGGCCAACCCGTTTAAGACAGGAATGACAGCCGTCAAACTGGCAATTGCGGCGTTTATCATTCCGTATATCTTCATCTACAATCCCATTTTCGTATTTGTAGATATTACAGCTTTTAAATTAATTACGGGCTTAATCACCGCTCTGATCGGCATGGTCGGAGTCAGCAGCGCGGTAATCGGATTTTTTATCCGCAACTCGCGGCTATGGGAACGAATTGTACTATTTGGAGCGGGGCTCATGCTAATCCTGCCTGAATTTTATACAAGTCTCGCAGGAATCGTATTGATTACTCTGATCTGGGTTATTCAAAAGAAACGGCCGGAAGAGGAAGCGAGACGGAAAATGGTTACGGTGTAAACCAAAAGTGACAGGTGGCGGAAACGATTCGGTTTCCGCCACCTGTTTTTAATGAATTAATACATTCTCTCCCTAATGCTACTCTCTACATGAAAAAATTCTCTTTTCCGATCTTATTGTTCAGGCCGCTTCGTTTGAGGATGGCTGTTTTTTCTTTTGGCAATCGTTTGATCTTAATCTCGATGGCTTTTCGCTCTGCCTCGTCCAGCATGGCAAAAAGTGTTGCTTCGCCTGTAGCGTCCATCATGGCAAGGTGTTCTAAATCGAGGATTACGACACTTTCTTCCTCAAGCAACATTTTCGGATAGCTTTCTTCAAAACGTTTCGCTGTTCCAAAAAATAAAGGACCATCTATTGCAAATTTACGAACAGTCTTTCCGCCATCGCCAAACTTGAGTTTTTCTACGTCTGAAAGTTTTTGCGGAACGATCGCCAGCTTTCCGCTCATTTTCTTCAGGAATGAAAGGGCTGCAAGCAATATGCCTATTTGGACAGCCACTGTCAAATTGATGAAAACGGTAAGCAGGAACGTCGTCAGCAACACAATCGAGTCGCTTGAACGCAAAGACAAAATATGAACAAATGCATGTCGGGCACTCATATTCCAAGCGACATACATGAGGATCGGCGCCATGGAAGCTAAAGGGATAAAGGAAGCGTACGGTGCAAATACTACCAAGAAGCCTAGAACAAACGCACTCTGCACCATCCCGGAAACAGGGCTAACGGCGCCTGACCTGATATTCGTCGCCGTTCTGGCAATGGCTCCCGTAGCCGGTATGCCGCCAAATAGAGGTGTGATCAGATTGGCGATCCCTTGACCGAATAATTCCTTTTTCGAATTATGCTTCTCCCCATTTTTCATCCCGTCCGCCACGACAGCGGATAACAGTGACTCAATGGCTCCTAGTGCCGCGATAATCAAAGCAGGCTGCCACAAAGTGATAAGTTTGGATAGAGTAATATGAGGCAAATGAAAACTAGTCAAAGTTCTTGGAATTCCCCCGAATGCCGATCCGATTGTTTCCACTTGTCCTGGAAAGAATAGAAAAGAGACGATGGTCGGTATTAACAGAGCGACCAATAACAACGGAATGCGCGGCGCTATTTTAGGCAATAGTAAAATGACGGCCAGGCCAATCAAAGCTGTTACAATACTGTAGCCGTTGATGGTATGGATTTGATTGATGAGTCCTGCTATGTTCTCATGAAAAAACTCATGATTGGACAAACCGGTTAATCCTAGAAAATTGCCCAGCTGGCCAGTGAAAATAATCACGGCAATCCCTGTTGTAAAACCGATCGTAATAGATCGGGGGACGAAATGGATGAGCTGGCTGACGCCGAGAAAACTCATGAGGAGGAGAAACACTCCTGCCATCATTCCGGCAATCAGCAGATCCTCATAGCCGTATTGAAGGACTATAGCGAGCAAGATGGGAATAAACGCATCGGTCGGACCCGCAATTTGAAAACGGCTTCCTCCGAATAGAGCGACCAGGAAACCGGCAATGATTGTCGTGTATAAGCCGTATTCCGGCTTGACGCCTGAAGCAATTGCAAAAGCCATCCCTAGTGGAATGGCTACGATCCCTTCAGTGATTCCGGCAATCATATCTTTTTGGAATCCGGCAGCATTATAAGAAATAAAACGGTTATCCTTGAACAAGATTGTTCACTTCTGCCACTTTATTTTTTTGAACATTGTTTCACTCGTCATTTGAAAAGTGGCAACATACTTGGAAAAAACATAGGTCTTACTTCTCTGAAAAGTGAGTTAGCCATTGGGAGTTTGTTTAATTGCTATTGAATAAAAAAAGGATTATTATTTAGATGTCAAAATAAATTTATGAGGAGCGGTACTCATGGAAAGATTCCAAGATAAAGTAGTATTTGTAACAGGCGGAGCATCCGGCATGGGCGAAATGATGGTACGTCTATTTGCAGCAGAAGGAGCAAAAGTGGTTGCCGCTGATATTAACGAAGAGGCGCTTAGCCAAAAATGGGGCAGCTTTGACAACGTTTCAACAGTGCGTTTGAACGTTACTTCAGATGAAGAATGGGCTGCAGCAATGAAAACGGTGAAGGATCAATTCGGCAAATTGGATATCCTCGTGAATAATGCAGGTATTTCCACTGAAAAACCAATGGATGCAATCACAATTGAAGATTGGCGGAGACTTTCCGATATTAATGGATTTGGTACATTCCTTGGCTTGAAACATGCACTTGCGAATATGAAAGACGCGAAAAAAGGATCGATTGTCAACATCTCTTCTTATACAGCATTGATCGGTATGGGACTTAACCCATATTCCGCTTCTAAAGGCTCGGTACGCGCTATTTCACGTGCGGCAGCAGCTGAATATGGCCAACATGGCATCCGTGTAAACACAGTATTCCCAGGTGTTATTGAAACACCGATGGTTAAAGACTTGGAATCCTCTAAAGCAGTTCTTGACATGCTCATCAAAGCAACACCGCTTCAACGTCTCGGACAACCAGAAGATGTTGCGAAAGCAGTACTCTTCCTTGCTTCTGATGATGCAGCTTACATCTCAGGTGCTGAACTTGTCATCGACGGTGGCTATTCCGCTAGATAATGAATAAAGAATCCGCCCTTCGGCAGAGGGGCGGATGTTTTTATGATGTGCGAGGTGCAAACTCCCGCTTTTGCTGTATCGCTCGTGCAACCTGATACCGATGAGGAAGTTCGATTTGAGCCTGCTGAACAATATCCAACTGAGAGAACGCAGCTTTTGTCGTACCGTCGAATAAGACTTTGCCCTGGCCCACGACAATCGTTCGTCCAAATACTTCTGACACAAAATCCATGTCATGTAAAATGCAGATCACCAATTTACCTTTCGCATGAAGCCCCGCAATTATCTCTTGTAACCGTAATTTGCCTTCATAATCCTGTCCCATAGTCGGTTCATCAAAAATAATAATGTCTGGATCCATAGCAAGGATGGAGGCCACACCAATTAATTTCCGTTCGGCCAAACTGACGTCATACGGATTTTCTTCTGCCTTCTCTCTCAAGCCGACAGCTTTTAGCTGCTGCAAGGCCAATGATTTTGCTTCAGCTTTGGTGATCCCCATATTGAGCGGTCCGAACATCACTTCATCGAGAATGCTCTTTTTGAAGATTTGATCATCTGGATTTTGGAAAATGAGTCCGACTTTTTTTGCAAGTTTGGCTGCAGTCGTATCTATCGTATCTGTTTCATCGATGACAATTCGTCCATCCGAAGGTATGAGCAAAGCCTTCATCAGTTTCACCAGCGTCGTTTTCCCGGCTCCATTTTGTCCAACAATAGCAATCGGTTCGCTGGAAAGATCGAGTGTAATGGAATCGAGCACTTTTTGTCCATCTGAATACGAAAACGATAGCTCTTCTATGTGAATATGGGATGTCTCAAGTTTCTCTTGTAGAGGGAAGAGTCCATCCAAAGGTTCATCCATTTCAAAAGCGAGCAATTCCTCCAGTGTAACCGGGAAGGGGGAGCTTTCTTTGCGAAGACCGTATTTCTTGGCGACCGTCGTATAAATAGGCGGTTCAACGCCCATCTCCATCAGATCTTCCCGAGAAAATACAACTGCCGGTTCTCCATCCTGGATTAACTTCCCATCATGCAACAATAAAATCCGATCTGAATAAGCAGCCAGCTTTTCCATCTTCTTTTCCGCCATGACGATTGTCATGCCATCTTGCGTTAGCTTCTCCACGATGGTAAATACTTCTTCTGCGCCCTGCGGGTCAAGCTGACTCGTCGGCTCATCGAGGACAAGAATCTCCGGCTGCATGGCAATGATGCTGGCGATCGCAAGCCGCTGCATTTGTCCGCCCGAAAGGTCAAACGGATTTTTACGCCGGAGATGTTCGATTCCGAGCATATGAAGACTTTCTTGGATTCTCTCGTGCATCACTTCACGAGGAAGGCCCAGGTTCTCTAGGCCGAATGCAATTTCATCAGCGACTGTAAATTTCGCTCCGCTTAATTGGGAGAACGGATTATCAAATACGAACCCAACTTTTGACGTAATTCTACTTAATGAAGAGGCAAGGATTTCATCGCCATCCAGTAATACTCGGCCCCCGTACGCTCCCTTGAAAAAGTGGGGGACCAGTCCGCATAAAGCATAGCATAATGTTGTTTTGCCAGCTGTATTTCTGCCCGCAATGCCGATGAATTCCCCTTTGTCGACAGTAAAAGAGATTTCATCCAATGCGAGCACGGAGCGGTTTGGATATCGATATTTCAATTGTTCTACATGAAGAAGGCTCATAACCAGATCCTCCAAACGATAACGAATAGTAAGAGGGACGTAAGCAATGTCTTCGCTACGGTCCCGTATGGATACTGTGGCAGTTCATGCAGCCTTGTTCGTTTTCCTGTCGAATTAAACCCCCGAACTTCAAGAGCGATAGATCTTTCACGCGTCTCGGCAAGGGAACGAAGCACAACGGGACCAAGCAGCGGGATGAACGATTTAACACGAACCCACAGGCTCCCCTCCATCTCCAGTCCTCGTGCCCGTTGTGCATCCATAATTTTACCCGTTAGCGCCATCATCTGAGGGATGATCTGCAAGACAGACAAAAGGACATAGCCGAACCTGTGCGACAGCCCTTTTTGCACCAATGCTTCCACTAATTCATCTGGCTTTGTCGTTAATATGAGCACGCCAAATGCGCAGACCATATTAAGGACACGCAGCAAAATTAAAAAGGCGATTGAAAATCCTTCTTTATACAAAGTAAAAGGTCCGATATCCCACAGAACGGTAGCCCGGTCGGGATGAAAGAATCCTTGGACAACGAGGATAGAGGCGAGCAGTACAAAGCTGACACCAATGATTGGCAAAATGGAACGGAAAACTTTCCCGATAATCAGCATTAGAATGCTCACCGCAAGCACTATTGACACCAATAGATGCGTAGGCAGCATATAAGAAATAACGACAGAAGTGAATACATAAAACATCTTAGTCAACGGATCCATTCGATGGACAGGCGATCCATTTTCTAGGTGGACGTATAAAGTCATGTTGCGCATGCTCGCACCTCCGAACTTAGAGCCGTTCAATTTCCTGTTTTGTGTCGTACATGGTCAGCACTTTTTTAGGTAGGTTTCTGAAGATTAAAAAGCTGATCAACACGGTCACCATTTTATCCGGTACATCTACGACCACACTATCCGCAAAAGAAGCGAGCCAGAGAGGGTTTCCCTGTGCCGTCATCCAAGCAAAGAGAGCATCACCCCATACATTGCCTGTTGTCCCTTCCCAAAAGGAAATATTGAGCGGAGTCGAAACGGTAGCCGCGATAAGTCCGACAACAAAACCGAGGACAAGCGCCTTGCCGATATTCGAAATCCATCCTTTATACGCCATAATTCCTGTAACTAGACCGATCACTGCCGAGGTGATCGCATAAACAAATGATACGGGCGATGTGGTGAAACCGTAAATCACATTGTTCACGATGCCGACAAGCGCACCGATGAGTGGGCCAGCGAGCATGCTTGATAGGACTGTGCCGATGGAGTCCACCCATAACGGTAGCTTTAATAGCTCCACAAATAATTTTCCGATGTAATTGATGCCGACTGCCGCTGGAATCAACACGAGTGCCGCCGTCGAAAATCGGAATGACCATAACCCAGTACGAACCATTTTCATGTACCCCTTTTCATGCAAATTATTATCGAAGAGCCTTCAGGCTTCAGACGATCATTTATAAGTGTCATGACACATGACTATACTAATCTATTTTTCGGAAAGAGGGAAGACCTTTTCGACTACTACTGGAGAATATGACACGAAAGATAAGAAAAAGACCAAGGGAGAGGTTCGTCCCTTGGTCTTAAAATTATTTGATCAATTGATTGAAACGCTTATAGCCGGCAAATTTGTCCTTCCAATAAGCAGAATTTATTGAGGCCACTTCGACTTTTTTGGTACCGGCATGAATGAAATTGCCGTCACCTAAATAGATTCCCGCATGCGAGATGCCTTCGCGGTATGTATTTTGAAAGAATACGAGGTCGCCTGGAACTGGTTCGTCCACTGTCGTGGCGTTTGCATGCATGCCGACTGTATCGAGACGCGGCAGATCCAGTCCCGCAGTACGGAATACATAATATATGAAACCGCTGCAGTCAAAACCTTCCGGCGTGACACCCGCCCAAACATATGGCGTATCGAGCAAAGGAAGAGATACTTCTGTTGCAGCCGCCATAATGGATTGCGAAGCAGCACCCGGTGCATGTGGCTTGTCCACCTGAGAAGGCGGCACTGGAGCAGGAGCTGGAGGTGCTACTGGGGCTGGAGCTTTAAACTGACTAGTAGAGGATGTCTGTTTGCTCACTGTCAGGCTGTCTGCCGTTGCCGTTTTACTTGTTTGGATTGCGGCAGATGGTTTGGTGCTTGTCGTCTTTTTTGTCACAACAAGCTTTTGATCGATCTTTATGCTTTCAGACTTCATATTATTTAAGGTTTTCAGTTCTTCAACGGAAATCTTGTGGCTAGAAGCGATTTTCCATAACGTATCGCCTTTTTTTACAACGTACGTATCAGATGTGGCGTTTGCCTGTCCTGCTGTGAGTGCGGTCGCTAATGCAGCTGTAGCCAAAAGCGACAAAACCTTTGCTTTCATCCGAATCCTCCGTTCGCTATGTCTATGATTCTATTGTAATGTGAATCATTCGACAAAACAATACAGAGTTAAAAAGAATACTGTTTTAATAAGGATTCAAGCTTTAAAGCAAGACCTATATTCCCCTTAACCTTCAATTTCCCCATCATGAAGGCAGCCGTTGAATTTAAATTTCCAGCGAGCAGCTTCCTAAAATCTTTCGAGCTCATCGAGAGAGTACAGTCAACCTCGCCGGGATCTTCCCTTATGACTTCGGCTTTACCGTCATTCAGCTGCAGCCCAAATGATCCGCCATCTTCTCCGCTCAAGTGGAAAGCATACGACACCTGCAGTGTTCGAATTGGTTCAGGCTCTCCGTTCAATTTCGCATCGATCTGGTCCCAAATCTCTTTCATATCCATTGTGTCTACGTTCATAGTCATCCCATCCCTTTTTAGTAATGAATGCCCATTCATTTTATCATATAGCTTCCAACCCTACTAGAGGAACCCAATTTCGTAATGAAAAATCTACGTAAAGGAGCAATTTATAAATCTTGACAAAGTTATGAAAAGCCTATACACAAGTGCTTTTATTTGTTAGTCATTTATTGCAAATCAGCTCTACCATACCGATATTACTAATAGGACTGTCGAATTATTGAAAGGGGGTAAGGGATGATGGAACGGCCATATGAAGAATGGATCGCGGCATTCAACGAGTTGCGGCGGCAGCAGCAGTTTATCTTTTCGCACGCAAAAGAATTAAAACTGACCCATCAGTCTTTGCGGGACATTTTAATGGAATTGTGCAAAGGGATTGCTGAAATTATGAAATGTGAACGGGTGAGCATTTGGCTGTATGATGAACACCATAATCGACTCGTTGCGCAGAATTCTTATGACAGCAATCATTTCCATCACGACTACGGTTTTGAATTGAAACGGTCGGATTATCCACAGTACTTCAAAGCAATTGAAGCCGAGCGGGTGTTGGCAGTTGATGATATTATAAATGATTCATCAATGGAAGAGTTGAAGCTTTGGTACTTTGAACAGTCAGATCCAATAATTGGACTGATTGATGCAACCATTATTTTAAGCCGAGGACTGGGCGGTGTATTATGTTGTGAAACACGCAACGAACGCTGTTGGACAACACTTGATAAAATTTTGATTGCGGCTATTGCAGATATGTTGTCATTCATCTTCGACCGACTGTATCGGGTTGAGATGGAAAAACATATACATACTTTGGCGTACACGGATACGCTGACAGGACTTCTTAACCGCCATTCTTTTGATGAGGAAGTGACGGTGCAATTAAAAAACCAACTTCAAGGACAGCGTGGGATGTTCATCTATCTAGTAATTGACCAATACACAGAAGTACAGAGTGCTCTAGGACATGATTGTGCCGATCAATTGCTGCGGATGATCGGGGAGCGGGTCGGGAAACTGTTTCCCGCTCCTGCCATTACAGCGCGATTTGCCTTTGATCACTTTCTCATTTATTCGCCCTTTGACGGGCAAATGGATCCTGACCTGCTTTTTAGACGAATGGAACTTGTATCCAATGAGTTGAGAAGACCGTTAATCCTTTCTGGGCAAGAAGTATATATGACATTTAGTTACGGCATATCCATTTATCCAGATCATGCGGATGATCCGCAACAAGGCGTACAAAGTGCGTATTTGGCTCTGGAGACTGGAAGACAAGAAACCAAGAGAAGAGCACGTGGCCTATACGAACCGCATATGCAAGAACATGTTAAACAGGCAATGTTCTCTGAGATGAACCTACGAAAAGGTTTAGACGCTAATGAATTCAAGCTTTTCTACCAACCGCAAGTTGGAATGGATGGACTTGTGCAGGGAGTAGAAGCCTTGATTCGTTGGGAGCATCCGCAACGCGGGTTGGTTACACCTGATGGTTTCATAGAGCTGGCAGAATCCACAGGTCTAATCATTCCAATAGGGGAATGGGTCATCAGGCAGGCGATGATGCAGCTTGCGGAATGGAAGCGTATGGGATACGGACACCTGACCATTTCTGTTAATATTTCTCCACGGCATTTCCTTCACCCGAACTTTCCATTTTATTTAAGGAAGTGCATGGATGACTTTGGAGTGGAATCAGGCCAGATGATATTGGAAATAACTGAAAATGTTGCACTGGAAAATCATATTGCCGTTCAAAAAAGAATGGAGATTCTAACTGAAATGGGAGTCATCGTTTCAATTGATGATTTTGGTAAAGGCTATTCCGCTTTTATTTACCTGCAACGCTTTCCCGTGCAGCAAATTAAGATTGACCGCCAGTTCATCAGCGGTCTGGGAAACGATCCAAAGAGCTGCTCCATCGTTAAAACAATCGTTCATTTGGCTAACATGCTCGGGTTGGCCACAATCGCGGAAGGAGTCGAAACGCCGGCTCAGTGGGAGAAAGTGCGAGAATTGGGATGCACGGGGGCACAAGGCTTCTACTTTGGCAAACCAGCGCCAGTAGAGGAGCTCGATCAACTGCTTGGAACTTCGGAAGCGGGAGTTACATTGCCTCTAGCCTCCATATCGAAGTGAGAATAAACAGTTGGAAACGGATTCTCCGCTTCCAACTTTTTTTTTGTATAAAAAAGATCCGTTCTCTTGTTGGAAGAGACGGATCTTTATTATTAATACCTGCCGATTGGCCAATCAAATGGCACAGAACCAGGAGGAGAATGTTTCAGTATATCGAATACCGGGATAGTATAAGCGAATAAAATGAGCGCAATCGTAATACCAATCCATAGATACCAGTTTTCGAGCAATTTCGGCGTAGGCTCTGCATCAACTTCTTCCTCTGCGATCGGGAATTCTTCCACGCCGCGCGGTGCGAAGAAAGCAAGCTGAATGAAAATGTACACCATGAGTACGATACCAATGAAAAGGATAGTTCCACCAACCGCTTGCGCCATTTGGTAGCCGATCCACGACTGAACCTGATCTCCCCCTGCATAGGTTGAGAAATTCGAGCGGCGAGGTCCGCCTAACAAACCTTCAATATGCATCGCTGTGGACATGATTGTCATGCCGACTGTCCAAATAATCGATTGAATGATGCCGAGTTTATTTAATCTTGGTGTCAAACGGCGTCCTGTCAAATGTGGCACGAGCCAATATGCAATTCCAAAATAAGTTAGGATCACAGTAGTGGCAACAGTCAAATGGAAGTGCCCAGTTACCCAGATCGTATTATGGATCAACGAGTTCATTTGGTGGGATGCGTTGACAATCCCGCCGGCACCGCCTGGAATGAAAGCAACCATACCGATGAAAGGTGCAAGGAAACGTACATCTTTCCACGGCAAATGCTTGAACCAGCCGAACAAACCTTTATGACCGAGGCGGCGGCCAGTTGTTTCAAATGTCGCGAAAATCGAGAAGGCTGTCATCAAAGTAGGAATGACGACCATGAATGTTAAAACAACTTGAATGAATTTCCATGTAGGATCAATACCTGGTTCTGTCAACTGGTGATGGAACCCGACCGGTATCGAGAACATTAACAAAAGAATGAAGGACATCCGTGCAAGGGAGTCACTGAACAATTTGCCGCCAATGATTTTCGGGATGATTGCATACCATGCCATATATGCAGGAAGCAACCAGAAATAGACAAGCGGGTGACCGAAATACCAGAATAATGTACGGCTGAGCAAGACATTGATTGTTTCCGCATAACCAAGTGACCATGGAATAAATTGAATCAATACGGAAGCTGCAACACCTAACGATGCGATGAACCACATGGCCATATTGATGACGACCATGAAAGCGAGCAAAGGCGACTTCTGTCCTTTATTCGCTTTCTTCCACACATAAAGCTGGCGGAAGTTAGTGAACACAGCAACCCAGCTGCCGACGATGACGAGAGCCAACCCGATATAAAATGCAGGATGAGCACGGAGCGGTGCGTAGAATGTATAAAGAACATTTGCCTGGCCGACTAAAATAGTGACCGCTGCCATAACAGTTCCGACGAGCATCAGCCAGAAGGCCCACCAGCCTGCTTTGCGCTGCTTATCGGAAATGCCAACTGTTTTTCCCATTAAAGCAAATTGGAAGCCGATGATAAAGAATGTAGTTAAGACAAGACCAAGTATGACACCGTGAACCGTTAGAATCGTATAGTAGTTAATATTGAATGGCAATGTGAATTTTCCAGACCGTGCGAGTGTCTGTAAAAGACCCATCAGCCCTCCGACGAGCAATGAAGCAAACGTCACATACATGAATGACATGTAAAGACGCGCATCCTGTTTAGCAATTTTCAAGGGGTTCATCATTCATACACCTCCACAGTGGCAAACATCTGATGGTGGGCAATTCCGCAATATTCATTACAGACGACTGTAAACTCACCGACGTTCTTCATTTCTGTCTCTAAACGGCTCACATGGCCAGGTTCCACCATCATATTGACATTCGTGCCTGCAACTTGGAAGCCATGTACGACGTCCTTACTTGTAATCTGGAATAAAACCGTAGAACCTTTTGGCACTCTGATCTTCTTGACGGGCTTGCCGTCGGCGTCCATGCCAAAATCATAATTGAAAGCGGAAGCGACAATATTGACGATATATTTGCCATCGGCTACTTCCCGGAGTCCTAGATTTTCGGGCTTAAATGAATCATGGGCCTCGACATTTTCGGGATCGATGGTTTCAATATGGCTTTGAGGATGGGTGCCTTTCCAAAAGGCGGCAAAACCTAAAATAACGAGAAAGAGTGCTAATGATCCCATCCCAAAGATGAGCCATACTTTTTCAAATTTATGCAAATGCATTGGATTCCCTCCTGACGGGTAAGACTATCGTGATAAGAATAAGTAGTAACATCCGAACCATGTTGCCAAAATGAAAACGCCGAGCAGCATGACAGCAATCAAGGTTCCCTTCAAATTGATCGATGGATTATGTTGCGGCTCCAATTGCTGCTTTGTTGACTTAGCCATATGTTCACCTCCCGAACGGGAATTTCTTTTGTTACTTTTATCTTAATCACGACAGAAAAAATGAGAATTAGGGAATTCCCTATGATTCGTTTTAATGGAAATTTGTTCACACTTTGTTCAAAGGGACTTCAATAAATCGTCATAGTTGTTTTGTAGGGAGGCATATAGTCACGTTTCAATGAGGCGGAAAAGGGAAAAGAAAATCGGGCAGACTTCGTAAATTGAGGCAATTCGTCAATTGACCAAGTCCAGCATGGAAATTAAAATGGAAGAGCACAGAAAAATCTATAGGAAAGTCGGTTGATAGAATGGGCAACATCAAATGGCTCCAAGTGGAGAACCCCGAGCAAGGGGCAGAGCAAGTTTATCAGATCGTAAAACAAGAACTGGAACACAATCGGCTTCATGTCCTCGGATTAGCAACAGGAAGCACCATGATCCCCGTGTATAAGAGATGGACGGAATCCGACCTTGATTTCTCGGATGTTAAAACGTTCAACCTTGATGAATATGTCGGATTGGAAGCATCCAGCCCGAACAGCTATGCTTATTTCATGAAAGATAATTTATTTAATAAAAAGCAATTTAAAGAAACCAATATACCTAATGGAATGGCTTCAGACCTAGAAGAAGAATGCAAACGCTATGAAGAGGCGCTACAACAAAGCGGACTGGATATACAGCTGCTCGGTGTCGGCGAAAATGGGCATATTGCATTCAATGAGCCAGGCACAGGTGCTGATTCTGTCACACATGTAGCACAACTCACGGAATCCACACTGGGCGTCAATAGCCAGTACTTCGAAAACGATGAAAAAATACCGGAAACCGCTTTAACAATGGGTATTTCCTCAATTATGAGTGCCAAGAACTTGCTACTTCTTGCATTCGGCGAAAAGAAACGGGCTGCCTTGGAGAAATTGCAAGAAGGCAAAGTGACAGCCGAATGGCCAATTACGTATTTGCATAACCACGGCAATGTTACAATTATTACAGACTTGAAACTTTAAAATAATTCAAAAAGACCGCCTCCGTTCTAAGGATGGCGGTCTTTTTGTTGTGCCTACTATTTCAGTACGATGTCATCCTGCCGAAATCGCAATATTTTTGTCATAGGCTTGTTACAGAACTGTAATGTTTACAGGACTAAAAGCATGTTACAGTAGTTTCAGATGATTTATTCAGATAAATATAAATTTTGGGGGACAATATGAGAATACAAGCAAGCATGCAAAAGTTCTTTGCAATTTCTGCAATGGCACTACTCTTATTTGTTGCGCCTTTCATCGATCAAGCTGAAGCGTCATCTTCAAAATCAGCTGACATTTTAGAAACGGCTACTAGTTTGAAAGGTATTAAATATTCATACGGCGGCACGACAACAGCGGGTTTTGATTGCTCTGGATATGTTAGCTATGTTTTTAAGCAACACGGAATCAGCCTGGCAAGAACGACTTCCGGCATGTATAGCTCAGGAAGCTCTGTCGACAAAGACGAATTGAGTGAAGGGGATCTAGTTTTCTTCAATACGACAGGAAAAGGCGTCTCACATGTAGGCATCTACATCGGCGATGGTAAATTTGCACACGCCTCCACATCCAAAGGCGTACGCGTCGATGCACTAAACGACCCACACTACTGGGGCAAGCGTTATATCGGAGCGAAACGCGTCTCCGAAGTACATGACGTTGCTTCCGCTAGATAATCATATTGATAACACAACAGCAGCACCCATCATTGGGCGGCTGCTGTTTTTAATTATGTCTCGGAGAAGGGGAAGCACTCGTATCCGTTTGTGAAGTGCTCGTATAATCCCGTGACCACTCGTATCGGTTTGGGAAGCGCTCGTATATCTCTGCGACCGCTCGTATCTGTTTGAGAAGCACTCGTATATCTCTGCGACCGCTCGTATCGGTTTGGGAAGCGCTCGTATATTTCTGCGACCACTCGTATCTGTTAGCGAAGCGCTCGTAAAATCCCGCGACTACACGTATCCTACCTTGCTTAGTCCTCAAAATGTACACAAGTCTTCATTAGCGCCTCCATCTCTCAATAAAAAACCACACCAATCGCATTTCGATTGGTGTGGTGGATTATGTCTTATTGAGGTACCCGGATCGTCCAACGGGAGAAATCGGGGTCTTCTTTTAAAACCATTTCTTTTGGATAGATGAACGTCCATGGTTTAGATGTGTTGGCTTTGACAGATAGTGGTCCGAGGTTGAAAGAACCGCGGGCGACGATTTCGCCAGTTGCATCGACGAGTTCAAGCGGAAGTTTTTCGATGTTGATCTGCTTGGAATGACCGTTGCGGATGAAGATGGAAGCAGCGATGCTGCCGTCATCTTGAATTTTCACTTGGAATCCGGCAAAGTTGACTTCGCGCGGCTTTAGTTTTGGCATGTTTTCGACGACTTTCGCCAATGCGTCTTTTTGTTCTTGAGACAGGCCGTCTTCCCATGCTTGCTCCAATTCCAATTTATGTGGAACCATGGATTGTACATTGAAAGCGAGCTTCCAGTTTTCAGCTGGCGGCGCGTCTGCAAAAATATTGTCTTTCGTGAAGACGAATACCCATGGTCGCGCACTGCGTCCAGGAATGTCTCCGAGTTCGTTCAAATCAAATTCTTGGGATGCGAGTGTTTTTCCTTCTGCATCTAGCAGCATGAGCTCCACGGAGCCGACTGTGATCGTTTGATCGAGTGATGAACGGAAAAATGATTTGACGAGCCAGCTGCCGTTAGCAGGCTCCACGTCGATATCGATCCCGGAGAGGGAGATTTGGTTCGGCTTCAATGGTTCCAATTCATTTGCAAGGAAGCGGAATACGTATTCCTGCTCCTGGGAAAGCGTCCATTGCGGATGCAGGGAGAGTACTGTCTCCACTGCATCTGTGCCTTCTGAACGGGCAGCGCCTTCTAAAATCTCATTCGAGTCGATTGTGCTATCGGAACCTGTTTTGTCGGTTTTCTTGAATAACGATAAGAGTTTCATAATGATTGGGCCTCCTGTTGTTGTGAAATGAGCTTCATAAAGCCGATGACTTCGGATGCGATGTTCCGTCGCAGCTTCTGGTAATGCTTAGCGAACAACTGCAAGCCTTCCCGCTGGTAAATACGCATCGGATCTTCCTGGCCGTACGAACGTAAGCCGATCCCTTCCTTTAGACGGGACATAACGTCAAGATGCTTCACCCACATGGAATCGATATGGCCGAGCATCACCTGAGGGATGATTTCGTTGACCTGTTCGTTCTCTGCGAATGAATCCAGATAGTCAAATAGCTGTTCTACCGGTGCTTCATAAGCTTTTAAAATATCCGAAACACGTTCATAGGAACGGTTCAATATGACAGGCTCCAGCAGAAGTCCGTTCATTGTACGTTCAATCCGCTCAAAATCCCACATATCCGGTGTTTCGTTTTCAGGGCAGCTATCGTAGATGACAAATTCAATCGCTTCCGACATCATCTTCTTCAATTGATCGAACAAATCGGTTCTTTCTAGTACTTTGTCACGGAGTGAATACAAGACGCCACGCTGGTCGTTAATGACATCATCGAGCTTTAGGTTGTATTCCCGCATGGAGAAGTGGGCGCCTTCGACAATCCGCTGCGTACGTTCCGTCAATTCATTCACTTCAGGGTTCTGGATAAGGCCTTCCTCATCGGTTTTGACCTTCTTCAGGAATTTCTCCAAATCATCCTTCGCAAAGCGTTTGAACATGTCGTCTTCTAATGAAAGGAAGAATTGGCTTTCTCCACGGTCGCCTTGGCGTCCGGATCGGCCGCGCAATTGATTGTCAACACGGCGACTTTCATGCTTTTCCGTACCGAGTACGAATAATCCGCCGAGTTCCTGTACGCCTTCGCCGAGCATAATGTCGGTACCGCGACCAGCCATGTTTGTTGCCACTGTAACGTGTCCCGGCTGGCCTGCCTGGGAAATTAAATCAACTTCCTGCTCAACACTTTTCGCATTCAATAGATGATAGTTCAGTTTATATTTATCCAAGTACTCGGCAACTTTTTCTGATTGGAGGATGGAAGTCGTTCCGACCAGGACGGGTTGTCCGGTCTGATTGCGCTTTGCAACTTCCTTGGCTACCGCTTCATATTTCTGTTCAATAGTTTCATAGACTTTATCCGGGGAATCAATACGGGCGCGCGGACGGTTTGTCGGGATCTGGATGACTTCCATGTTGTATACTTCACGGAATTCCTTCTCCTGAGTTTTCGCCGTTCCTGTCATGCCGCTTAGATTCGGGTACATCCGGAAATAGTTCTGGATCGTTATTTGTGCCTGGGCCTTGTTTTCATCAGTGATCGGCAATCCTTCTTTCGCCTCGATCGCTTGATGGAGACCGTCGGAAAGGGTTCTGCCCTCCATTATGCGGCCGGTGAACATATCGACCAGTTCCACTTTGTCTTCCTTCACGATATAATCCACATCGCGTTTAAAGATGACGTGGGCACGAACTGCCTGAATCATATAATGGTAGAGAGTCTGATGTTCCAAATCATATAGATTGTCGATGCCAAATGCTTTTTCTACCTTCTCAATGCCCGTCTCTGTTAGAGAAGTCGCTTTTGTTTCATCGTCGAAATCAAAATCGACGCCCTTTTTGAAACGTTTGGCGAGCATTGCAGCGATATGATGCAAATCAGGATCAGCCTGCATCTTTCCTGCCACAATCAGCGGCGTTTTCGCTTCATCAATCAGTACGCTGTCGACTTCATCAATAATGGCGAAATGGTAGGGGCGCTGCACTTTTTGTGAAACGTGCTGTACCATATTATCCCGGAGATAGTCGAATCCGAACTCCGTTCCGACTCCATATGTAATGTCGGCTTCGTAAGCATTCTTTTTTGCAGGTCCTTGCATCATCGGGACATTCAGGCCGACAGTGAGCCCGAGGAAACGGTGAATTTGGCCGATTTGCTCGAAATCCCGCCGGGCCAGGTAATCGTTTACTGTAATGACATGAACGCCTTTGCCTTCAAGTGCACGCACATAGGAGGGAAGTGAAGCGACCAATGTTTTACCTTCTCCTGTTGGCATCTCTGCAATATTTCCCTCAGTGAGGACCATGCCGCCGATGAGCTGCACATCGAAATGGCGCATGCCTAATATCCGTTTGGAGGCTTCACGCACCACAGCGAAAGCGTCTGGGATAATGGCTTGAACGGTTTCACCCGCTTCTAAGCGGCTTTTGAAAACTTCTGTCATATGTGCCAGTTCTTCATCTGTCAATGTTACATATTTGGATTCTAAATTATTTATATCCTGGACAACTTTACGATATTTCTTCAGTTGCCTTTCGCTCGTTTGATTTGAACGTTTGAATAGTGATAGCATAAAATGAACGCTCCTTTATAATGCTCCTTCTACAAGGATACGGTTCTATTTTATCAAACAATAAGTTAAAAGACTACTGGAAGCAGATAATTGTATAATTATAGAAAGTCGCCAGGAGTTATTTGGCGAGAAAGGGGGTATACTAGTTTTAGTTAGCAACTTTGGGTGATTTCCGGAACCAACCGTGTTATAATACTGTTGGCTAAGTAAATTATTGTTTCTTGGGGAGGAAAGACATGCTATTCCTTGCTATGGCCGCTGCGTTTGTAGCTTCTATCATACTAACTCCACTTGTTATTAAATTCGCGTTCAGGATTGGAGCGGTTGACCGGCCAAACTACCGGAAGGTCCATGCGCAGATCATGCCACGTATTGGCGGACTTGCCATTTTTGGTGCGTTCATGATCGGCTACCTTATTCTACGACCAGAAGATCCGGATGCGACGTATAATACGGCGGGCATCATTGTCGGTGCATTCCTGATTATCGCAACTGGTTTTTTGGATGACATGTTGGAAATTACCGCAAAAGCGAAATTGGTAGGACAGCTGGCAGCAGCACTTGTTGTTGTAATGTGGGGCGGATTGCAAATCGATTTTGTCAACCTGCCATTCTTTGGACAATTAGACTTTGGGTATTTCAGTATTCCCATTACGATCATTTGGATTATCGGCATCACGAATGCCATTAACTTAATTGACGGCCTCGATGGTTTGGCCGCTGGTGTTTCCACCATTGCACTCATTTCCATCACAGTCATGGCAGTCATCATGGGAGATGTCTACGTTATTGCGACCGCGTCATTGCTTGCGGCCAGTTCACTAGGCTTCCTTTTCTTCAACTTTCATCCCGCGAAAATATTCATGGGAGACACGGGAGCTCTGTTCCTGGGTTATATGATTTCCGTCCTGGCGATGCTAGGATTCAAAAACGTAACAGTTGTATCATTAATCATTCCAATCATTATGCTCGGTGTTCCGATTTCGGATACATTCTTTGCGATCGTCAGAAGGATCCGCATGAAGCAGTCGATTACGGCTGCGGATAAATCGCACTTGCACCATTGTTTATTGCGTGCCGGATTCTCTCATCGCCAAACGGTTCTGATCATCTATGGACTAGCTATTCTTTTTGGTGTCGCTGCAGTGTTGTTCTCGCAAGCGACAGTATGGGGAGCCATTGTGCTCATCGCAGTCATGTTGATCGCGATCGAATTGTTTGTTGAAATTATCGGGTTGGCAGGAACGAATTATCGTCCTTTGTTGAACCTGGTCCGTATGATAGGAAAATAACAGTAAAAACTCCGGCAATGGGCCTTCCTTCAGGAAAACCCGTTTCCGGAGTTTTTACTTAGCTTCACTTGTTTGGGAAGAAAGCGAACAGAATGTTGCTGAAACGCCAAAGAAAAGCTGCCACTCCAAAAGGAGGGCAGCTTTTTGTATCATTCTGATACGTCGCTTTCATCGGCCGTGCCGACTACATTTGTATCATTATTCGTTAACTTTGAGGAATCAGGAATCAAACCGAGGTGGGACTTCAATATTTGTTGGATCGTATGCAAATCCTGATCATCCAACTTATAGTAATAAGTGCCGGTAGACCAGTCATCATAACCTTTCAATGTCAGTGACTCAACATCAGGCATTCCGCCTTTTGCGTATTCCATAAAGGAAGTCATTTCATTGTAGGTCATATTTGTTTTCATATTGTCACCAACCGCTTCGATGACATCACCGTATTTAGTAACCGATTTAAGTGATGCCGCTTCTTTCAGGATGGCTTGGATGATCATTTGCTGGCGTTTCCCGCGCTCGATATCGCTGTCCGCTTTTCTAGTACGGGCAAGCGCAAGAGCGTGACGGCCATCCAAATGCTGCATTCCTTTTTTCAGTTGAATTGAATTTTTATCAAATTCATCCTTCTCCACACGGTCATATGGAACTTCCACATCGATGCCGCCTAGTGCATCCACCACTTCAATAAAGGCATTAAAGTTCATTTTGACATAATAATCGATCGGGATATCCAGCATTTCTTCTACTGTTTCAATCGCTGCATGCGTGCCGCCATAAGCGTGGGCATGGGTGATTTTATCCTTATAATCGACCTTTGGGATATATACATAGGAGTCTCGCGGAATGCTGAGCAGCTTCACTGATTTCTCTTCCGGATTGAAAGTGGCAACGAGCAATGCATCCGAACGGCTGTTATCATCGCCTTGTCCCCGCGTTTCACTATCATCAACACCGATAAGCATAATGGAAACATTGTCGCTTGCCGGTTCGACTTTCGCTTCAGCGCGGATTTCCGATTTCGGTGTTTCTGGAATTGCTTCATATGCTCCTTCAATGGCTTTCTGCGCCTTTTGCTGCAGATTCAGTGCATAGGCAGTAACCATAAGAAGGGATGAAAAGGTCACCAGTAACGCAACTTTAATGGCCAAACGCTTTTTTGACGTCTTTTTTTTCATCTTCTTAAAATCTTTTCTTTTCATTTATTGTGCCTCCAAAAATCGGCCATAGAACGTTCGTGACAAAAAATGCCGGTACAAGACGATGTGCGTGGCAATTCCGGTCAACAGACGAAGTGCCTGCGGCAGATTATTTGTTCAGTATGTGCATCTATCAATTATGACGCCCCCTGGCCCATAAAGTTCTCTCTCTATTCAAATAGACGCCAACTTTCACCATTATACTATCAAATTCTTCTAACGTATACCACTTTAGACATCAAACTCCAAGAATAATTCGGATACCGGATGAACTTGTGCCTGCCCATTTGTCAGTTCGGTCATCCATTCGACAAATCGTTCCGTCTCCGCTACCGGCACGTACATGTGGATATCAACCGATTCACCGTACATAATATCATGAAGGGGGTAGGGGGATTGTCTTGCTTCATTCTCGACTTTTCCAAGCCATGTGTAATCTATCGAGATTTTCATTTCCTTATGGAGTCGTCTTTCCACGACGCCGGTAGCTGCAATTCCTTCCGTCGTTGCACGTCCATACGCTCGAATCAGCCCGCCGCCGCCGAGTTTGATCCCTCCAAAGTAACGGGTAACGACGACTGCCGTATCTTTCAGTCCTTGTTTTTTTAGCACTTCGAGCATTGGCACACCAGCTGTGCCAGATGGTTCGCCGTCATCATTTGCTTTTTGGATCTGGTCGTGTTCGCCGATGAGATAAGCCGAACAGTTGTGGGTAGCTGAATGATGTAATTTTTTGATCTCTTGAATGAAGGCTAGTGCTTCCTCCTCGGTTTCTACCCTCTTTATATAAGAAAGAAATCTGGATTTTTGTATGATGATTTCACTTTCCCCAGACAATTTAACGGTTCTATAGTCAGCTCGCATTTGCAGTGCCCCTCCTATTTGTAATACAATTTTAATACGCATATAGTAATATGATGATATAATAAACAAAGTGTATAAGGAATTCATTAGTACTGCAACATCACTAACTAGGCGAGATTGAAGAGGCTGTGAGCAGGAGGGGATGAATTGGCTGAAAAAGCAATAGACATCCATAAATTGGAATCCATCTTTGATAATATGGTAAATATGATGGACCAGTCAAAAAATGACATATTCACAATAAGCGAACAGAGTCGTCAAAATTACGACGAAATGAGAAAAGAGCTTGTTATTATCAAAGAGGATATTTCCCGGGTAATAACAGAAGGTGACTACTTAGAGGATATGACTCGTCATTCCCGTAGAAGACTCGCTGACGTTTCGAAGAATTTCCTTAATTATTCGGAGGAAGAAGTGCGGCAAGCTTATGAAGTGGCAAACGATTTGCTTGTCAGGTTATCGATTAACCGCATGGAAGAAAAACAGCTTCGTGTCCGTCGGGATGAGCTGGAACGCAGAATTGCGGCGTTGCTTGAGACAATCGAAAAAGCCGATCACTTAGTGAACCAGGTGACTACGGTCATTACATATCTGACTTCCGATTTAAAGAAGGTTGGAGAAGCGCTTGAAA
>NZ_BQYK01000006.1:11446-70514 GCF_023168145.1 Sporosarcina sp. NCCP-2222 | reverse complement strand
AGAAGACTTTTGTCGAAAAAGGTCCTACGTCAGCCTTATCGGAGCTTACACAACTAAAAGAGATGGTGCGGAATGCCTTATATGAAGTACGTCGCATTATCTATGACTTGCGACCGATGGCACTTGATGATCTTGGTTTGATCCCGACATTACGAAAGTATCTGGCTACGGTTATGGAGTACGAGAAAGGAACTATTATCCACTTCATGAACAATGGTCAAGAAAGACGGTTCGAATCAAATATTGAAGTAGCCATTTTTAGGCTGGTTCAGGAATCTGTTAACAATGCACTCAAACATGGTAATTCAAGGGATGTATGGGTGAAAATTGAATGGCTTCGTGATACAATGAATATTGTAATTAAAGATAATGGACAAGGCTTTGACCAAAGCGAAACAAAAGAAAAATCATTTGGCATTATTGGGATGCGCGAGCGAATCGAATTGTTGAAGGGCGAGATGAAAATTATGTCTGCGGCTGGCAACGGAACGACTGTGCTTTTCCGCATTCCACTAGAAGACGATATAATTGTTGAATAGGGTATTGGGAGGGAAAGAAAATGACAAAAATATTAATTGTGGACGACCATCAGCTTTTTCGTGAAGGTGTGAAACGGATCCTTGATTTTGAAGACTCGTTCGATGTTGTCGGAGAAGGCGATGACGGCAGCGAAGTGAATGAACTATATCGAAAGTATGAGCCAGATGTCGTTTTAATGGACATCAATATGCCGCGAATGAATGGTGTCGAAGCGACTGAACAGCTTCGGAAGGAATTCCCGGAAGCGAAAGTCATCATGCTTTCAATCCATGATGACGAATCGTACGTCTCGCATGCATTAAAATCGGGCGCACTTGGATATATGCTGAAGGAAATGGATGCGGATGCGATTGTACAAGCAATTAAAGTCGTAGCTGCTGGAGGCTCCTACTTGCATCCGAAAGTGACGCATAACCTGGTGGCTGAATTCCGCCGTTTAAGTGAGCGCGAATACAAAGGTTCATTCCAACAGAGCGAAATTCGCCGTCCGCTCCATTTGTTAACGAAGAGGGAGTGCGAAGTACTTCAGCTGTTAACAGACGGCCAAAGCAACCGGACGATTGGTGAGACGCTGTTTATCTCTGAAAAAACAGTCAAAAACCATGTTTCGAGCATATTGCAGAAAATGGGCGTTAACGACCGGACACAGGCAGTTGTCACTGCGATTAAAAACGGTTGGGTTGAAGTGAAGTAAGGAACGACAGGAACTAGGCATAAGGGATAGTAGACGGGTTAAGCCCGCTGCTTCCCATTTACCATTTTTAATCTAAGGGCTATCCATTTGGAATGGCCCTTTTATTATGTAGGAGGTAGACGTATGAAGAAACGATCATTGCCCATCATGCTGTTCAGCATTCTCCTTGTCTTAGGTGCCTGCAGCAAAGATGAGGGTAAGCAGACAAGCCAAGGCTCTGTCGATGATGGAGAGGCGGCAGGAGGATATGGATCGATCGATCATGGCGTCGATGAAAAAGGTGTAGGGTTCAATTTGGCAGGGGGCGCAATCGAAGAAGCACAAAATGTCCCGGCTGAAGAAAAAGCGGCGATTGTGGACACTTTCCAGGCGTACATCGACGCATTTAATCAAAAGGACATCGATACTTATCTATCTGTCCTTTCTCCAAACTCGGAAAGCTTTACTCTAGAGGATGAACGGGCTCTTTTGCAAGAGACGTTCAAAGATTATGATGTCACACGGGAAGCGAACGATGTAACAATCGTCAAGTACGAGGAGAACGAAGCGCAATTATTCGCCAAGTTGAAAACGACATTCAAGCAGATTGAATCAGGTTTGGAAACCAAGCCGTCAGGGCGACAGGTCACAGTTTTCAAAAAAGAAGATGGCCAGTGGAAAGTGGACTCGATCTATTATATAGGGGACGAGGAAAAGAAATAAGATTGTGTATGGCTGCTTGCCGAATCAACAGATTTGTTGATTGGCAGGCGGTCTTTTTTTGATTTGAATCGGACATACTGTCAAGAGAGAGCAAAATTTCCTGTGGATTGCTAGTTGTATTTGCCTGGATATTGGCATATACTAAAGAGTATAGAACGTACGTTCCTTTTGTTGAAAGGAGGAAGTTGTGATGCCTTTAATCCCAGCAAAGGCATTGCCGCATTTTGAGAACATGATATATCTACCGATGCTGCTGACCATTTTAGAACGGGATCGCCAAACGATTGAAAAAGGCCCCTTTAAATTGAAGGGCCCTTATTTAAAAATGATTGAAAATGCGCTGCTAAGCGTCCAAAACGAATTAACAGACACCTCGATGTACTTGCGACGCCATAATATGAAGGTGATCCGCAGTAAAATGGATGACACGTTTACCGAATATATCTTCATGAATGGCGGCTATGAGGATCATCGGCGTTATTTGAATGTCCGTTTACGAAACCGAACGGAAGAGTTGCTGCAATTTTATATTACAATGGCGGGAAACCGGACGAATCAATCGGGTCTGAACAAGTAGGCTGATTTATTCAGGAGATGCTGTTTTTTTAAAAAATCTTTCTCCAAAAATCTGGCGAAACAATATTGCCGCCACATTGTATTGGCTGAGACCGCTAGTTTAATTTTCCGGCCATTTTCTAATGAGACAACGCATCCCAAAGGATCCGGCTCGATGAAGTCAATGGCTAAACAGTTGATCCATACGTTTTGATCGGAAGAAGACGATAGTGTAGGAATGAAGATACATGGTGTGTCGTATGCGTGCGCAAGGAGTATCGGGGTTTTGTGGACATTACCTAAAACAATCTTAGCGGTTTTCGTCAACACTTGAAAAGAGCTGCCATAAAAAGCGGCGGAGCTTTTCATAATATGTATCGGTTTCTTTGGAACGTCCAACTCTCTGTCCCGCTCAATCACATATGTGAGAATCCGATTTCCGAACCGAACGGGTTGCAGAACAAAGGTGCTAAACGATACTACATAATTGCCCATTTGTTTTTCCATTTCCAATTACACCCTTTCCTTATAAAAGTTACTTTCGTAGCCTATTGTAATCCAGTTGAAATATAAAGCAACCAAAAAGATGAATAATTTTGACTAATTTTAAAAATGAATCTTTTTAGCTATGAAGTTTTAGGCTGAGAATGGATTGTATATAGATGTTTATACCTAAACATATCCATTTAAAGGCTATTGAATAAAAGTAAACACTTATAAAATGGATGCTATTAACACTGAGAATAATAGAAATAGAAAGACGTTAATAGGTAATTTATAATGAGATGAACAATTGGCATTCATTCAACAGGAATTAATTATGCAAGTAAACTGTGTAAGACTCCAATTAAAAAGACCTCCCAGTTGGAAGGTCTCCTAGCTTTATTGATTTTGATATTCAATCGCTGCTGCACCAAGTGTTTTCGCAGCGATGAGCATGGAACGCTCGTCGATGTCAAAGCGCGGATGGTGATGCGGGTACGCATCGGTAGGCATGGCACCTGTAAAGAAGAACGTGCCCGGTACTTTCTCAAGATAGTAGGCAAAGTCTTCGCCGCCCATTTGCGGTTTTGTTTCGACAAGCGCCTGAATATCGGGAATTTGCTTGGCAACGTTTTTCAAAAATTCGGTTTCTGCCACATGATTTACGACAGCCGGGTAGCCCCGGAAATAATCGAATTTGATCTCACAATTGTTGGCAATTGCGGTGCCTTCGACGACACGGGCCATTTCTTGTTCCATCAGATCACGTGTATCTGGATTGAATGTGCGCACTGTGCCGCCGAGCTTTGCAGTATCTGCAATAACATTGAAGGCATTATCCGCGACGAATGAACCGACGGAGAGAACAGCTGAATCGATCGGGTCAACCCGGCGGGAGACAAGTTGCTGAAGATTCATGACAAGCTGCGACCCAATGACGACTGCGTCTTTCGTTTGATGCGGCGAAGCGCCATGTCCGCCGGCGCCTTGGATGGTGATTTCAAAACGGTCTGCGGCCGCCATGACAGGACCGGCTAAGTATTCGACAGCACCATACGGGATAAGGGACCAAAGATGGGTTCCGAAAATGACGTCAACACCGTCCAGGCAGCCATCTTCGATCATGGAAATGGCACCGCCTGGAGCAAATTCTTCCGCATGCTGATGAATAAAGACATATTCACCGCTCAAGTTCTCACGGAGTTCATGAATTGCTTTCGCAAGCTGGAGCAGGGTTGCGGTATGTCCATCGTGTCCGCACGCATGCATGACACCTGGGACAGTCGATTTGTAGGGCACGTCCTTTTCATCGTTGATTGGCAAGGCATCGAAATCGGCACGAAGTGCTACCGTTTTTCCTGGGCGCGCACCCTTGACGCGGGCTACCACCCCATTGCCGCCAACACCGCTGCGAACCTCCACTCCAAGATCCGCATAGAAATCATGGATATATTGCGCCGTCTTCACTTCCTTGAAGGAAAGCTCCGGATGCATATGCAAGTGGCGGCGGATGACCACCATATCCTCATACGCCTGGTCCAATTTTTCAAACAGCTGCTCATTCATTTTCAAAACCCCTCTCCCGAAACATTTTCATTTTTCATATTATATCATATGTTTCGAGTCCCGCAATAAGTAGAAAGATAGGGGATTATGCCTCATCTTCCCGTTTTGCTGTGTACGTTGTAATATAGGAAGCACTTGTGAAAATATGTGTCGTATTGTCTACAAATTCACGGGCTGCCTCAGGATCATGCGCTTCTTTGAAAGCGGAGGAGTTTTTCCAACGGTCAAAATCCGCCGGCCCATTCCATTCTGTCATTACAATGTACGTCTCAGAATCGAGCGGGCGTAATAACCGGAAGGCTACGAAACCGGGCTGGGATTCAATGGTGCCGGCCTGCGTGGAAAAGCGGTGTTCGAATACCGGGCGGCCTTCATCTGAAACTGGAATATTATTGCAAACGAAGTAGCCCTCATCTTGCAGATTTCCTGCCGAACTGATCACTTCATAACGACGAGGTGTCTGGAACACGGATTTCCCTTCTGTCTCATGAAGGAGAAGGGAGGCGCCGCTGCCATGCATCAGAATCATCTGCTTGGAAGCATGCTTCTCTTTAATTTTTTCCATAAAATCTCTTGTACCTGTTGTCATATAGATATACATTGACAAACCCTCCTTAACTAAGTGCACTAATCATATTTTCCCCGAAACGGCCGAATCAAACAAGCGATGGCAAAATGATGGCGCCTGTCCCGCACAAATTTATGACAAACGGGTTCATTTGCTATACAATCCGGCCGTAGTCGTCTATATTGGAAGTCGGATAACGATATACATGATAATCATTATAAAAAGAAAGTGGGAATCGATTGATGACGACATTTAACGATACACTGCTTCGCGCCGCGAAAGGCGAAAAAATTGACCATACACCAGTCTGGTATATGCGCCAGGCGGGACGTTCGCAGCCCGAATACAGAAAAATCAAAGAGAAATATTCGCTGGAAGAGATTACGCATCAGCCAGAATTATGTGCATACGTTACGAAATTGCCGGTAGACCAATACAATGTGGATGCGGCAATTCTCTATAAAGATATTGTAACACCGCTTCCGGGCATCGGTGTTGATGTGAAAATTAAGCCGGGTGTGGGACCGGTAATCTCCAATCCGATCCGGACTGTCCAAGATGTACATAATCTCGGGGACTTCTCTGCTGAGGAGCACATCCCATTCGTAACGGATACCATTAAATTGCTGACGCAGGAACAGTTGAATGTTCCTCTTATCGGTTTTGCCGGTGCACCGTTCACTTTAGCAAGCTACATGATTGAAGGCGGGCCGTCACGCAGCTATAATTTAACAAAATCCTTTATGGTGTCTGAACCGGAAACATGGTTCGCTTTAATGGACAAGCTTGCAGAAACGACGATTGCCTATATTGAGGCACAAGTGAATGCCGGCGCGAAGGCAATTCAAATTTTCGATTCTTGGGTAGGGGCGCTAAATGTCTCGGATTACCGGATCTTTATCAAACCGGTCATGACGCGCATCTTCTCGGAACTCCGGAAATTAAATGTGCCGCTCATCACTTTTGGCGTTGGGGCAAGCCACTTGGCGAATGAATGGCATGACCTTCCTGTCGATGTGGTCGGTCTTGACTGGCGTTTGTCGATCAAAGAAGCGGGAGAACGTGGATTGACGAAGCCGCTTCAAGGAAATCTTGATCCGTCTCTGTTGCTTGCGGATTGGTCTGTCATTGAAGAACGGGCAAAAGCAATTATTGAACAAGGTGTTGAGCACGGCAGCCATATTTTCAATCTTGGCCATGGTGTTTTCCCTGAAGTACAGCCGGCCACATTGAAAAAGCTGACCGAATTGATTCATGAATACAGTGCGCAATTGAGAAAATAATTCCATAGATGAGGTGAATGAAATGACGAAAAAGAAGATGGGCCTATTGGTGATGGCTTATGGCACACCGTACAAAGAAGAAGATATCGAGCCGTACTACACGCATATCCGGCACGGCCGTCCACCGGCTCCTGAACAATTGGAGGATTTGCGTTCTCGTTATGAAGCGATCGGCGGCATTTCCCCGCTGGCTAAAATCACTGACGATCAGGCGAGCGCGCTTTGTAATCGTTTGAACGAAATGCAGGATGATGTCGAATTCCAATTGTACATTGGATTAAAGCATATTACACCGTTTGTGGAAGAAGCAGTGGAGCAGATGGCGAAAGATGGCATAAAAGAAGCGGTTTCGATCGTCCTCGCGCCGCATTATTCTTCCTTCTCCGTCAAATCCTATAACACGCGTGCAAAAGAGGAAGCGGAGAAATACGGCATTTCAATCACCTCGGTGGAAAGCTGGTATCAGCAGCCGAAGTTCATCAAATATTGGGCTGACAAAATCCGTGGCACTTTCGATCGGATGGGTGCAGAAGAACGAGAGAAGGCATGCTTGGTCGTTTCTGCACACTCTCTGCCAGAGAAGATCAAACAATTTGGCGATCCTTACCCGGATCAATTGGCGGAAACAGCTGATTTGATTGCAAAAGCGGCTGATGTAACACAATACGCTGTCGGCTGGCAAAGTGAAGGGCAGACAGGAGAGCCATGGCTTGGGCCGGATGTCCAGGATTTGACACGTGATTTACACGAACAACATGGGTATACATCATTTGTCTACACGCCTGTCGGCTTTATTTCCGATCATTTGGAAGTACTCTATGACAATGACCATGAGTGCAAGGTAGTTTGTGATGAAATCGGCGCGGCCTACCACCGTCCTGCAATGCCAAATACGGATCCGTTATTTATTGAAGCAATGGCGGACGCAGTACTTGGTCAGATCAAATCAGCCTGATGACAGGAAGTGATGATGAGATGGAGAAGCAAAACAAAAAGGTCGTCATCGTCGGAGGCGGCATAACAGGTTTAACAGCCGCCTTCTACCTTCAAAAAGAAGCGGAAGAAAAAGAGTTGGATGTGGAAATTCTTCTAATTGAGGCCTCCAATCGTCTTGGCGGCAAAATACAGACGGTCCGCCGGGATGGTTTCATTATAGAACGGGGACCGGATTCGTTTTTGATTCGGAAGAAAAGCATGGACATCTTGGCTAAAGATCTTGGCGTCGATGATCAGCTTGTACGCAATGCGACGGGACAGGCATATGTCCTCGTAAATGATAAATTGCATCCGATTCCACCTGGTTCCGTCATGGGGATTCCGACGCAAATGGGACCGTTTTTCAAATCAGATCTCTTTTCCATCGCTGGCAAGCTGCGGGCAGCAGGGGACATGGTCTTATCCCGTTCGGGCATTGAAGGCGACCAATCGCTCGGTTCTTTTTTCCGGAGACGTTTTGGAGGGGAACTTGTCGAGAACTTAATTGAGCCGCTGTTATCCGGCGTGTATTCCGGCGACATCGACCAGATGAGCCTCGAAGCGACCTATCCTCAATTTTATGCAGTTGAGAAAAAGCATAGAAGTTTGATCCTTGGAATGAAAAAGACGACACCTAAACAAGTTCCACAAAAGAATGGGCATGGCGCTGCGAAAGAAGGAGCGTTCCATTCTCTCCGCAACGGACTCGAGACGATTGTAGAGGCGGCGGAGCGTGCATTGAAGCCAGAGACAGTTCTGAAGGGCGTACGAGTGGAGCGGATTGAGCAAATCGATAACCAATCCGTGCTTCACTTGAATAACGGCAAAAAAGTGAAGGCGGATGCGGTCATTTTGACTACAGACCATGTGACGACCAGTCAATTATTTGCCCCATATGGCCTGCTGCAAGAGCTTGGGGAGATACCGACAACTTCCGTTGCGACGGTCGCCCTGGCGTTTCCGGCGGATGCGGTTGTTCAAGATATGGAAGGCACTGGATTCCTCGTTTCCAGACGAAGTGACTATTCCATCACGGCTTGTACGTGGGTTCATCGAAAATGGCCGACAACTACGCCGGATGGAAAGGTATTGCTGCGTGCGTTCGTAGGGAAGGTCGGGGACGAAACAATTGTCGATTTGCCCGACGAAGAAATCGAAAAGATTGTGCTAGCCGATCTAAGCCGGATTATTACTATCAAAGGGAAACCGGATTTCTCTGTGATTACCCGATTCAAAGAAGATCGCCCGCAATATCGGGTCGGCCATAAAAATAGGGTTCGGACTGCCCGGGAAGAGCTGAAACAAAAGTTTCCGAACATTAAACTAGCAGGGGCTTCATATGATGGCGTCGGCCTGCCAGATTGCATCGATCAAGGCAAAGCGGCTGTCGAGGAAGTATTAACTGATCTGTTTTAAAAGTAGAAGCGTTCCCCTACGGTCCAGAGGGCTGCCCCGTGCAGCCCTTTCTTTTATTCATGCGGAAAGGGGAATTTGATGAAGAGGATAGTACTGATAAGTTTAGTTGTTTTAATGATAGCAGGTTGCTCGATTAGCAAAGAGAAATCAGTATTCTTTCCAGAAGATGAATTTTTTCTCATTGGTCATCGAGGAGCTTCTGCCTATGTCCCTGAAAATACACTGGCTTCCTTTGCATTGGCAGAAGACCTGGGTGCCGATTATATTGAGCTGGACATTCATGAAACAAAGGATGGGAAGCTCGTAGTCATGCATGACAAGGATGTCTCCCGTACAACAGAGGGGGATGGCAAGATTGAAACATATACGCTCGATGAGTTGAAATCCTTATCTATTGTTGAACGGAAGAAAGACAAAAAAACCGTTCTAGGGCCATCCGAAAATATGGCAGTGCCTACGTTACAAGAAGTATTTGACCAATTCGGGGACTCCTTGAATTATGTAATTGAATTAAAAAATCCGAGTCGCTATCCAAATATCGAAAAAAAGCTTGTTCAGAAATTGGAACAGAACGATTTAATTCAAAAGGATAAGAAAGGCAGGCCACGAGCGGTTATCCACTCATTCAGCGAGAAGTCGCTCCAGCGTGTCCATAAAATAAATCCAGATATTCCGCTCTTGCAGTTAATTTCCTTCGATGAAGGGGAAGAAGCTGAGTTGTCGAAGAAAAAAATTGCTAAGTTGCTAACTTATGCAGATGGTATTGGGGTCAGTTATGAAGCGCTAACACCGCCCTTCGTGAATTATATGCACGAAAAAGGGCTGGCTGTTTTCGCTTATACTGTTAACGATCCGGAAGTTGCGTTGAGATTACAAGCAATGGGTCTCAATGGCATCCATACCGATAAACCTGATTTGGTGGAGCGAGAAAAATAGAAGGGGCTGTCCTTATGGGACAACCCCTTCTTTATGCGAATGGCTATAAGCCTGTCCGCAACTTGTCCATTAAAGGACAGGCGTCAATTCTGAATTCAACACACGTTGTGCTGCAATAATGACGCCTGAAGCGGTCCGGCCATATGCTGTATAAATTCCGCCAGCTTGGTTCGGAACGATTTCCGTTTCATATTGATGCGCACCGCCGATCAGATTTAATGTGACAAATCCAGAAGAATTAGCGCCCACATTAAAGTTAGAGGAGTTAATTAGCTGTCTTGTCCCATTCAGCCTGAACACTCGGACGACACCGGTCAAAGGACCACCTGTACGGTTCAAAATTTTCACCCGCACTGTAGTAGCATTAGCCGGTTGGTTCCCCATGTTCTCAATAGGTCCAGTTGTCAATGGCATGTACAATCACCTCCTGTGACTTTATTGAATCTGCAGATTCTGTTCTCATACTATGTAAGGGGGAGAGGCTGTGCTGGGGAGCTTGTACCAGTTTAGGTAGAAAATCCAGAAAAAAACGACCTCCTACAATGATGGGAAGTCGTTTACTACTGCTCATTCGGCAGCATTTTAATAGAAATGGCAATCATGTTGCTCCTCCGTGTTCTTTTTACAAATAAACCGTACAGCTTATTAAAGAGAAAAAAATGTGTAAGCCGGCTTATTGTATTTTGCATCCTCCTGACACATGGTCCAACCCTTCAGGGCATGCAATGTCTAGGGGTAATAAGTTAGCTGACTCTGCTCGCGTTACAAAGCCTTGCATTCCTCGCATGTATTGCTGTAGCATTCGTGCTGCTCCTCCATCTCTTTCCCACAAGTAACACAAGTTTTAGGCGGCAGGTTTTTATAAAATTCCACTACGTTTTCTAGCATTGCTTTCATCTCCTTTGTGTTATAACTATAATTAAGTTATAAATTTGTTTTATAACAGAGTAGGTAAAAAAATACACCACGTTGCCGTTAATAATTCTATCTGCTTTAGTCTATTACAAACATGAACCCTTTCTGTGTTACTACAATGTGCTTATGTCATATAACAGAATGGTTAAAAAAATTATAGCACGTTACACTCATCGCATTTATTGCTATAGCATTCGTGCTGCTCGTCAATTTCCTTGCCGCACTGCTCACATTGCTTAGCTGGCAGGTTCTTAAAAAACTCTACAATGTTTTCAAGCATCGAGTTCATCTCCTCTCAATGTGTTATAACGAAATGGTAAATTGGATGATTGTAATATAACAGATAGGATAAAAAAATATAGCTAGCTCATCTACCAAACTCCTTTTATTTGTTATACAACTAGAATTTATTAAAATGTAGTGTATTATAACAAGAATCTTTTGTCAACACTTTTGGATGCCGTTCGGCTAAAATAAAATTGGATCATAGTCATAGGGAGCGATTAGCATGTATTTCATTGATAATAAAGGAATCACCGATCCGCGGATCAACTTGGCGATAGAAGAGTATGCGTTAAAAACGATGGATGTCGACAAAGACTCCTATTTGCTGTTCTATATTAACGAGCCGTCCATCATAATTGGACGCAATCAAAACACCGTAGAAGAGATTAATACGGAATATGTTGATGCGAATGGTATCCATGTCGTCCGCCGATTGTCAGGGGGCGGAGCAGTTTATCATGATTTGGGGAATTTGAATTACAGCTTTATTACAAAAGACGATGGTGAGTCCTTCCGGAATTTTAAGAAGTTCACAGAACCTGTTATTAAAGCGTTGGCTGAAATGGGCGTGAAGGCAGAGCTGCTGGGCCGGAATGATATTCTAGTGGAAGGACGGAAAGTGTCCGGAAACGCGCAATTTGCGACACAAGGACGTTTGTACACCCACGGAACGCTCATGTTTGATACGGAAATTGAACGGGTCGTGTCCGCCTTGAAGGTAAAGAAGGATAAAATTGAGTCAAAAGGCATCAAGTCCATCCGCAGCCGAGTCGCCAATATATCGGAATTCATCGAAGAGCCGATGACCATTGAGCAATTCCGCCAGCGAATTTTGAATTCCATCTTTAACGGGGAAGAAAATATTCAGTACGTGGAACTGACAAATGACGACTGGGACAAGATCCACCAACTTTCTGCAGAACGTTACGGCAACTGGGATTGGAATTACGGAAAATCCCCGAAATGCAATATGCAGCATTCGCATCGCTTCCCGGTTGGAGGCATTGACGTTCGATTGCAAGTTAATAAAGGCAAAATCGAAGAAGTCCACATCTTCGGAGATTTCTTTGGTGTCGGTGAAGTGGCTGTGATCGAGGAGAGCTTGAAGAATGTCCAATACGATCGCGAATCCATCACCAAAGCATTGGATTCACTCGATATCCCGACCATCCTTGGCGGCATAACGAAAGACGAATTCGTCAATCTAATATACTAAACCCGGCGCATGCCGGGTTTTTTTATGCTCTTCTCCCTTCTATCATACGTAAAAAAGGGAGGGGTGAAGTAGGCGAAAGTCACGGGGAAAGAGGAAAAGCCGCCACAGGCTTTGCTTGCGTGCCTTCATCATGTAAATCAAGTAATCCACATGAAGAAAGACTAGATTGGTAAAGACATTCAGCGCGAAATGGGGTGCTTCGTGACCTTCTGAGTGCCGCGCGGACGCGTAGAGCAGCCGTTTTTTATCTCGTCACCCGTACCCCGCGCATAAGCCAGAGTCACCCGCGCATACCGGGTTCGCAACCGCGCATAAGCCAGAGCTACTCGCGCATACCGGGTTCGCAGCCGCGCATAAGTCGTGCCACCCGCGCATACCGGGTTCGCAACCGCGCAAAAGCCTATGCCACCCGCGCATAAGCCATGTCTACCCGTCTATACATAGGAGCCACTCATCTCCACTCACACCTCCATCAATTCCCACGCATAAAAGTCCAGCGCCTTACAGAGACAACGGGCGGAATTTCCACTTTTGAGGTATAATCAACAGAGAATGAGAGGGGGAGGAGCGATGGAAAATCACCGTATTTTCATCGTGGAAGATGATAAAAAGATTGCGGGGCTGCTCGCGGAGACGCTTCGCAAGTATCAGTACGATGTAGCGATTGTTGAGGATTTTGATAATATTGTCGAGGAGTGCGGCGCCTTTGAACCGCATCTCATTTTATTGGATATTAATTTGCCGTCGTATGATGGATATTATTGGTGCCGCCAGTTGAGGCAGCATACGACATGCCCGATTATTTTCATTTCTGCGAGGTCGGGGGATATGGACCAGGTGTTTGCGCTGGAGAATGGCGGCGATGATTTTATTACGAAGCCGTTCCATTATGAGATTGTGCTGGCTAAAATCAGGAGCCATCTGCGCAGGTCTTTTGGAGAATACGCGCCGAATCAATCGGAGCGGACGGTGAAGACAGGTCTGTTGACGTTGTACGTGGAACGCATGGAGTTGCATGTGCGTGATTTGGTCATTCCTTTGCAGAAGAAAGAGTGTGTCATTCTCGAGTTGCTGCTGGATGCGTCACCGAAGGTTGTGTCACGTGAAACGCTGCTCGAGGAGCTATGGGATGACCAGTCGTTTGTGGATGAGAACACATTGAATGTCAATATGACACGGGTTCGGAAAAAGCTTGGGGATTATGATGTGAAATCCACCATTGAAACGGTGCGGGGCTCGGGATATCGGCTGCTCGTCGCGCCGGAGGAAGCATGAGACAAGTATCGTTATTCCTTCGGGAGCATCTGCCGCTTCTCGTCTTTCAGCTGCTGCTCGTATTGTTCATCTTGCTGCTTTATTACTTAGACGGATTTCGTGGACTCAATACGGCTATTTACTCAATCATTATGAGCTTTTTGCTGACGGCCGGTTATTTAGGCGGGAAGTACGTCATGCGGCGTTCTTTTTACGCATCAATCACTCGGAAGCCGGAAAAGATGGAGGACGCTTTAATGCGCTACGTCCCGTCTCCGGAGCAGCGCCAAACGATACGTTATATGCGCAATCTATACAGCCTGTATCAAAATGAAGTACAGTCGTTGTACGCCTCCCAGCATCGGCAAATCCATTTCATGAATCAATGGGTCCATCAGATGAAGACGCCGATTTCGGTCATCGGACTGTTGCTTCAAGAAGAGGGGGAGTTGGACAAGCGGAGTGTGGCGGAGGAGATTGACAAGATTCGCCTCGGCTTGGATGCCGTGTTGATGAATGCCCGGCTGGAAACATTTGAAGAGGATATGCGCATTGAACAGGTTGGCCTCAAATCGCTCGTTCAAAAAGTTGTGAATGAACATAAGAGGCTCTTTATTACGAACGGGGTGTTCCCGGTCATTCGCATTGACGACCGGTTTACAGTGGCAACCGATGCCAAATGGATGCATACAATCGTTTCGCAATTCATTACCAATGCTGTTAAATATACGTTTGAAGAAGGAAAGAAAATTCATTTCACAGCGGAAGCAGGAGAAGCGGGAATTATGCTAAGCATTCGGGATGAAGGGATCGGCATTCCGGCTTCAGATTTGAAGCGGGTGACGAAAGCCTTTTTCACCGGAGAAAACGGCCGGTTGACGGGTGAGTCGACTGGAATGGGCCTTTATATCGCATCGGAAGTGTGCGGGAAGCTGGGCCATCCGCTGACAATTGAATCGGAACCTGGAGCTGGCACGACGGTCAGCGTCTTATTTAAAAACGGAGAGGCAGGTGAGGTGGATGACAGCACAGAGGATCGTGGAACTGACGGAAGTGACGAAGATCTATGAAGGAAAAGTGATGCATCGCGCATTGAACCGACTGGACTTTGAAGCGGAGGAAGGCGAGTTCGTCGCGATTATGGGACCTTCCGGAAGCGGCAAGACGACACTGCTCAATCTCATCTCGACGATTGACCTGCCGACGTATGGCAAGCTTGTCGTTAACGGCATTGAGCCGGAAGCACTCAGCCAGAATGAACTGGCTTTGTTCCGGCGGCATAATTTTGGATTCGTCTTTCAAGACATCAATTTGCTTCATATGCTGACCGTTGAAGAGAACATTGTTCTGCCCCTCACGTTAGATGGACTGCCTTTGCATGAAATGGAAAGGCGGGTTAAAAAGATTTCCGCCCAGCTGCATTTAAAAGATATTTTGAATCGCAGGCCGGATGAGTTGTCGGGCGGTCAAGCCCAGAGGACTGCGATTGGACGGGCGCTCATCCATCAGCCGAAAATGATTCTGGCGGACGAACCGACGGGAAATCTTGATTCGAAATCGGCGAAGGATGTACTCGAACTGCTCAGCCATGTGAATGAAACCGAGCGGACAACAATTATTATGGTGACGCATGATCCGATAGCGGCCAGTTATTGCGACCGCGTTCTGTTCATAAAAGATGGGGAGTTTTTCAATGAAATCTACAAAGATGAGCGGCGTCAAACGTTCTTCCAGCGCATCTTGAACGTCTTGTCACTGCTCGGAGGGAACGTCCATGATCTGCGGACGCTGTGATTGGAGGGAGCCCGCTTGAATTTCCGCCAGTTTGCGTATCGCAACGTTATCCGGAATCGCCGGATTTACGCCGCTTTTTTCATGGCCAGTGTTTTTTCAGTCATGGTCTTTTTCCTTTATTCGATGCTATTGTTCCATCCATCCATAGAAAATAGGTTCTTGCAGGAAATCGCGCTCGTCGGCATGGGAGCGGCGGAGCTGATTTTATTCATCTTCACGCTCTTTTTCCTGTTCTATTCGATGCGGGCGTTCTTGCAGGCGCGGTCAAAAGAGTTCGGCATCCTGCTGCATCTCGGCATGGAAAAAAGGCAATTGCACCGCCTCATTTTCATTGAAACGCTAATCATTGGAGTCGGGGCGATTTTAGCGGGAACTTTTTTAGGTTATATGTTCTCGAAGTTCTTTTTCATGGTCGTTAAGGAAATTGTCCTGTTGCCGGCCTTGCCGCTTTATTTATCTTGGAAGCCATTTGCACTGACAGTCGGAGCTTTTTTGAGCCTGTTCATTATCATTTCACTGTCCGCTCCTGTTTTTATCCGAACAGGACGGGTGGAGGAATTGATCCGAGGGGAAATGGCTGATCTGGGTTCACACGGCTTTTCAACAAAGAGAGCGATTTTTGGACTCGCATTGCTCGGTGTTTCCTACTGGGCGGCGGCATCTACGTCCAACTCAATTGTCATCGGCTTGATTTTTCTCTTGCCGCCGCTTGCGACGATCGGAACATATTTCTTCTTTACCGATTCGCTGCCTTTTCTGCTGCATCTGTTTAGGCGGCGTAAGAAGTTTTATTGGCGCCATTTTTGGCTGCTCTCGGTCTCGGAAGGGGTCGTAAGGCTGAAGGAAAACGCACGGATGTTCTTCATCGTGACAATCGTATCGACACTCGCGTTCATGTCTGTTGGCATCTTGGCTTCGCTGACCTCCTTCGCGTCCCAATATCGCGAAATGAATCCGCTCGGTCTCGTCTATCACAGTTTGCCGGGGAATCAAATGGAACAGCGCCATGTCGCCGAACTGATCGAGGAGCTGAAAGACAAGCAGCTCGATTATACTCTGGTACGAATCCCGATTATTGAGCAAACATCATCATTTACTGAAAATCGGGTCTCTATATTAAAACTATCCAACGTTAATTTGCTTGCCCAGTCATTCGGCTACAGCAAGATCGACTTATCCAAGGGCTATGCGATGTTCCTGCCGCCATCTCCTTCTTCGTACGATTTTTTGAAGAAGCGGACGGTCGAGACGACGCTGATGGAAACCGATATTACCATAGAAATTGAAGGGGCGTACCCATTTCAAGTGTTCCCCTCTTCAAGTGGAATTGGGACGAACGCCATCATTTTGAATGACAGCGATTTTGAGAAGATCATCATGCAGGATATTGATCCGATTTCGGTCTATTATGCATTTAATATTCCGGATTGGCAAAACACGAAAGAGATTGGATTGCAAATCAATCGATCTTTTTCAGAATCCATTATTACAGGGACCGCTCAGCACCTGCAGTATAAATTTGACAACCCGGGAGCGAATTATGCGATTATCCGCACAACATTCTCGTTGCTGTTATTTGTCGGGCTGCTGCTAGCAGGTGTCTTTTTCCTGGCGGCCGGGAGTTTCATTTATTTCCGGTTGTACACGTCGCTCGAACGGGACCGCAAACAGTTTGACGTGTTGCGGCGCATGGGAATTACGGATAAGGAATTCAAACGGATCGTGAACCGGCAATTGATTCCGCAGTTCTTCTTCCCATGGGGAGTCGCCTTCGTGCATAGTTCATTCGCATTTCTTTCCTTGCAAGTCATCTGGGATGCATTAGCTGAAATTTCGATTGTGAAAGAACTGCTGCTCGTTCTGGCAGGCTTTACACTCATGCAAGTGATCTATTTCTATTTAATTCGCTGGCGATACTTAGCACATATAAAAGCATCGGCCTAAGAAGCTGCTACAATTACAAAAGAAAAGCGAGTATGCGGGCGTTTGACAGCTCACATACTCGCTTATTTTATTGATTGCCTGCATCACAACAGACAAACCGCGATTACCGCAAATTCTTCACGAGAAAACCGCCATTAAACGTGGTCGGTTCATAAGAAATGATAAACGCCTTCGGCTCAATTTCCAAGATCGTGTTACGCAGCTTCTGTTCATCTTTTCGCTTGGCCAGCACTTTCATGACAAGACGTTTTCCATCTTTCCCATCCGCGAACCAAGACGTCACGCCGTAATTCTTCTCCCGCAACATCCGGCAAATGGCCATGTCATTGTCGTTGACGACCACTTCAAAAACGGTATAGCCGAGTGCCAGTTTCTTCTCAATCCTACTTCCGACGTAGACTCCAAGACCCCAGCCAAAACAGTAGGCAGCAATGTTAATCGGCTTATCGAGGTTGTCGAGTACGAGCGTTAGACCCATCAAGTAGACAAACACCTCTGCCATGGAAACAACAGATGCGATGACCCGCAGCCCTTTAAAAGTAAAAAGGACGCGAAGCGTAAATAATGACACATAGACCAAATTAATCACAATGATGGTAACAATCATGGATAACATATGATTTCCCCTACTCTATAAATGGTTAGAACAGCATACTATCAAAATCACGGGGATAGGCGGTAATCGAAAAGCTGCCGTTTTCCGTTATGATCACTGTGTCGGAATGTCTGAAACCGCCAACGCCCGGCACATAGATACCTGGTTCGATGGTATAGACCATCCCTTCTTGCAGAATCAATTCATTATCGAATCGCAAATATGGTTCTTCGTGTTCGGATAAACCGAGGCCGTGGCCAGTTCTGTGCTGAACGTACTCCCCATAGCCCGCTTTTTCGAAAACTTGGAAGGTTGCAATGTCCACATCCTTTGCAGAAATCCCAGGACGGATCATCTCTATGCCAACCTGTTGCGCTTCAATCATCAGCTTCATGAGGTCTTTTTGTTTGTTGGTCCCGTTACCAATCATAAATGTCCGCTCATTCTCCGCGCGATAATTATTGAACCACACTTGGCGGCTATGGACAACAACATCCCCGTCTGTGAATTTCCGCGTGCTGGAATACAAGTGGGGCATTTCACTCCGCTGGATGCCGGAGCAGGTCCAGTCTGCATAGCCGATCAACTCGTCCGGATAGTCCCGGGAGGCTATTTCGAGAAGGAGCCGGTCTCCATGCGAATCAAATTCGAGCTCGCTGACGCCGACGCGCGCATGATGCAGCGATTCGCCGATTGCCAGGTCAGACAAGGAGCCGGCAATTTTCAAAAGCTCGATTTCCTCAAAGGTTTTAATGGACCGCATTTTCGTCAGCTGGCCGCCAATATCAGCCTGCTGAAAGCCCATATCCAGCAATCGTTGATAAACAGAAGCTGGCAAGACGTCCGCTTCAATGCCAATTGTGCATGGAGCAGGGTATGACTTCAGGATGTCAGTCAAATGTTCTTCGTATGTCAACGGCTTCTCGCGGTAAGCGTATTGCTCATAATAGACATAGGTCCGGTCAGCCGCCGCTTTTTCTACTGCATGTGCTTCTTCCAGTGCCGGAATAATAAGCTGGATCTCTTTTTCATCAATCAGCGTCACAATGGGCCGGGAATAGGAAATGGCCCTGAACCCAGTCAGATAAAATTGATTATCCGGCTCCCAAATCAATGCCACATCGATATGCCGGGCATTCAAATAACTTCTGAATTGATGAATTCTTCTTGTTAACACGATATGACACCTCGACTCAACTTATTGCCTGTTTAGACAAACTCCCTAGGAACTTCTTTCTTCCACGTGCGATTAAACACTTCTGTATCTCCTTCAAAGGCGATCACTTGATTGAACAGATAAAAATTCTTTTCATCCGCTGTCATGACACTTTTCGTTTCAAGGCTCGTCTGCCATTCATCTCTTCCAACTGTCAATGTCCAATCACATTCGACCTTCGCAGAAAGCGGATTTCCTTCTTCGATTGTATAGACGTTGTGATTCGTACTGCCGTATTCAATACCATTGATATGCAGCTTTCTTGCGCCTTCATCGGAGAAATCATCAAGTGTCCAGACGTTTGAAACAACGTCATGTGAAATAATACGGGTCCGTTTCGCTTCACGTAAAATATCCTTTTCCAAGACAACTGCTGTTTCCGGTTGCTGGAACGGTTTTAATTCCAGATCGATTGCCTTTGGCTCACGGACCGGAAGCGAAAGGAAGGTGTTCTCTGATGGATAAATCGTGAGTGTCGCTTCTTCCGGTGAAGGCCAGGCGTGCGGCCAATAGGTTGGAGAAACGGCCAATTGCCAGCGATGGCCTTTTTCGAGCTTATGGCCGATGGCGTTCATTTCAACGCTAATCGTGTACTTTTTGCCTGGTTCCAGCGCTTCCGGGAATTCGTGGCTGTTGCGATGGGTTAGATTCAATAAACCCCATGTGACCCGTGTGGAGGAGCCATCGGGAGCAACATCATTTAACCGCACAGATAACAACGCATTTGGTTTGTCGGAAGACAGTTCTGCGGTAAACACTGGATGCCCTAGGATTTCAACCGGATTTTCGACCGGCTCGGAATCAAATACGACCGCATAGCCATTTTCGTTCCGCTGATCGCCCGGCAAGTCACCTGGCTGGCCGAATGGACAGAAAACACCTGCATGGAGGCCGTGCTGCTGTACACTTTCGATGAGCATCGGTGCCGTTTCCACCGGTTCAGTAAGAAGGTCAGACCCTTTGACGTAATAACGTGTATCACATAACTCCGCTGGCGGCCATTGCTCTTCCGCTGCCCAGTGGCCAGGACGAGTGAAATAATCGGTTTGCGGAGGGACGCTGTCCTGGATCCACGCTCTCACCATCGGCTCGTCCATAATGCCGGTATCAATGCCTTTCAGCCAGTGGTCCCACCAACGGAGACATTCTTGAAGGAAGCCGATTTGCGGACCGGGAACGGCCATCTCAGGATATTCATGTGCCCATGGGCCAATCAACCCTTTGCGAGGGCCTTTCAATCCTTCCAATAAACGTGGAATGGCGTTCGTATAGCCATCTGCCCAGCCTCCGACTGCATAGACTGGAATGTCGATATCCTCAAAGTTTTCACAGACAGATCCATGCTTCCAGTAAGCATCACGGCGCTGATGCTTCACCCATTCTTCCACGTAAGGCGGTGTCTTCTCAAGACGGTCCAGCCAATTATTGCGCCATGCCTCACCGACCACTACGGGATCAGCAGGGCGGGCATTGTAGGCAAGCATCGTGGAAGCCCACCACAGCATATCTGAAGCAAGCATCGCGCCGCCTTTATAATGAACGTCGTCCGTATAGCGATCATCCGTCGAGCAAAGCGTAATGACCGCTTTTAATGCCGGATGGCGCCGGGCTGCGACTTGAAGACCGTTGAAGCCGCCCCAAGACTTGCCGATCATGCCGATGCCGCCAGTGAACCAAGGTTGCTCTGAAATCCAAGTGAGCACTTCCAGCGCATCGTCCTGTTCCTGTTTCAAATATTCATCGTACAAGATCCCTTCAGAATTGCCTGCGCCACGCAAGTCGACGCGAATGCTGGCATAGCCGTGGCCGGCAAAATATGGATGGCGCAAGGAATCACGGAGTGCCGTGAAATCATCCTTCCGGTACGGAATATATTCCAAAATCGCAGGCACAGGATGTTGCTCGGCATCCTCCGGAAGCCAAATACTGGCGGAAAGACGTGTTCCGTCTGTCATTGGAATCCAAATGTTTTTAATTTCTTTCACTTGTCTCGGAAACTCGGTACGATTGACGCGATTTGATTCACGTACGTTAAAAACCATTCTGAATAACCTCCTAGGTGTTTTGCTACCTTATTGTTTTGGAAAATCTTCTTTCAGCCATCTGAGTAGGGAGACGATCAACAACAGATAAAAGATGTAGATCGGCACGGACACGACAACTGCGGAAGTTTGAATGACCCGAAGCCCGCCAACGAGGAGTAGTGAAATCGAGAGTGCAGCCAGAATTGTTCCCCATACCATCCGGTGCCACCTAGCAGGCTCTTGTCCCTCTTGCAATTCTTTTGTAGCGATTGCAGATAAGATGTATGTGGCCGAGTCCATCGATGTGGATAGGAAGATGACGGCCAAGATGACGAAGAAAGGTAAGACGATCGCACTCAGTGGCAGTGACTTTAAGATGGCAACAACTGCGGCAGGTCCTCCGCTATCTGCCAATATATCTTTCACAGAGAGAATATCTTGCAACTGAAGGTTCATCGTATATCCACCAAATACCATAAAGAAGATCCAGCCACCGATAGAACCCCAGAGAAGCATATGGGTAATCAATTGACGGATCGTACGTCCTTTAGAAATTCTGGCAACGAATAGGCCCATGAACGGAGCGGTTGCAGCGAACCATGCCCAGTAGAAGACGGTCCATCCTTGCGGGAATCCGCTTTGATTGATCGGATCGGTATAAAAGCTCATCATGAAAAAGTTTTGAACCATCATTCCGAAGCTATTGGTGAAGTACGTCAGAATGAACAGCGTAGGGCCGGCAATAAAGACAAATGCGGCGATCGCCAAGGCAAGGTACACATTGATGTCGCTTAAGCGTCGGATTCCTTTTTGAAGTCCTAAATAGGCGCTTGCAGAATAAATGATTGTAATACAGATGACGATAATCGTGTCTAACATAATCGTTTGCTCTAAACCGAAGATGCTGCCGACTACGGCGGAAACCATCGGAACCCCGAGGCCAAGCGATGTGCCAAGCCCGCCGACAAGACTCCAAATGACGAGGATGTCGATCAGCTTACCAACCCAGCCATCGGAATATTTTCCGAGAGCTCCGCTAAGCGCCACACTCATTTTTAGAGAAGGCCGTTTTTTAATGAAATACGAGTACGCGATGACGACGGTCGGGAAAGCATAAAGGGACCAAGCGGATATCCCCCAGTGGAAGAGACCGTATGTCAGCGCCCACTCAGCCGCTTCATTGCTTTCCGGCTCGATGCCAAATGGGGGTCCGGTAAAATACGAGATTGGTTCGATCATGGACCAATACATAATACTTGTTCCCATGCCCGCGGTGAAAAGCATCGTTCCCCAGCTGAATGTGGAGAATTCCGGCTTGCCTTCACCTAATTTGATTTTCCCGTACCGGCTGAAAGCCAGCCAAATAAGCAAGATGAACAGGCCAATCGTTAAAAATTGAAAAGCCCAGTCCATTTTATAGGTGATGGCTGACATTAATCCATCCAAGTAAGGTTCTGCTGTCGACCTGTTCATGACAAGTAAAATGGTTGCCGCTAAAATGACGACGATAGATGCCCAAAAGATAAATGGGTCGATTCGAACTTTTTTCATGCTTCCACCCCTGTTGTTTATGGATTTTCCACTATCTTGGTAGCGTTTTCAAAAAGCGCACTACAACTACCATGCCCATCTATGAAAACAAATACCGTGAAATGAAATGACTGTAGTTATTGATTGCCAAACGTCTAACAATCAAACATAATAAAATAATCATGATTATTTATTAATATCGATTATTCTATCACAGCGAATTTCGAAGAACAATGACAAAACTTAATTTTTCGGCAAGCAAATATTGTATACTGTGTAATATTGAAAGATTGCAGATTAACGATTAGTGTGGGGTGTTGAAAGTTGAGCAATAAAAAAATCCAAATGAGCAGGATGTGGAAGTATTTCATTGAAGCAACCGTCGAAGTGATTGAAGAAGAAGGAATCAACCAAGTGACCATCCGGAAAGTGGCGGACCGTGCAGGATACAACAGTGCAACCATTTATAATTATTTCGATGAAATCTCGCATCTCGTCTTTTTCGCTTCCATGAAATTGCTGAAGGGCTATGTAGAGGATGTCGCGCTGTACATTAATAGAGGCAAGACGCCGCTTGAAAAGTATATATTGGCGTGGGAGTGTTTCTGCAAACACTCTTTCCAGCAGCCGGAAATCTTTCATGCCGTGTTTATTATGGATCTTGGAGATCAACCGGAGAAAATGCTGGAATACTATTATGAGATGTACCCGGCTGATTTGATTAATATTCCCGAGGAGCTGAAGCCAATTCTCTTTGAACGGAGCATGACAAAAAGGGGCAAATCGCTTCTTAGCCTGGCGACAAAGGAAGGACAGCTGGAAGAGAACCGGGTCGATGATATTAATGAAATCACCAATTTGGTTTGGCAAGGGATGCTGACGAATATTTTGAACAACCGGTTGGATTACAGTTTGGAAGACGCCGAGCGCAAAACAATGGAATATATTCGGCATATTGTGAACGTGTAACGGCTTCCGGAAGCCGTGTACTTCGTCAAAAGCACGCATGCGAAATAGTAATACCTGCAAGCAGTTTGACTATAGTGGAAAAGCATAGTCGGGGAATGGGCTATGCTTTTTTGGCATGCAATTCGCTTGCCAGAAGGTTAATTGAAAGATAGTTAAAATCTATTGTTATATTTAAATTTTTCTTATATAATAATAGAAGGTGGAAATGAATGAGTATTCATTCAAAACAAACAAAGGGGGAGTAACGTTGAATTTAGTTTCACGTGTTTACGAGACGGCAAAAGAACAGCCGGACAAAACGGCGTATCACTTCTTGGGGAAAGACACTTCGTATGCCGAGTTTGATCAGTCTGTGTCAATGTTTGCATCTGCTCTTCAGGATTTGGGGATTCAAAAGGGGGACCATGTCGCATTTTTATTAGGAAATACACCGCATTTCCTCATCTCTTTGTATGCGACGATGCGAATTGGGGCGACCGCTATTCCGGTGAATCCAATTTATTCACCAGATGAAATTTCGTATATATTACATAACAGCGATGCGAAAGCAGTCATAGCGCTCGATGCCTTGATTCCGCTTGTCGAAAAAGCTGCTGGTGCTTTCCCGTCCATCAGCCACTACATCATTTGTGAGGCGAGCCCGGATGCGGAAGAAAAGCTGAAGGCGTTGCCAGATGAAGTTAAAGCAAAGGTGTTGCCGTTTTCACGATTGATCATGGCTGGCAAGGCGGATGTTATACCTGTTGACGTGGATGAAAATGAAACCGCTATCATCCTCTACACGTCGGGTACAACAGGGCATCCAAAAGGGGCTATGCTGACGCATAAAAACTTGTATTCCAACGCCCGTGACGTAGGCGATTATCTCGGCTTCTCAGAACATGACCGGGTTGTGGCCACTTTGCCGGTATTTCATGTGTTTGCCCTGACCGTCGTCGTTAACGCACCGTTGCTGAAAGGGGCGACTGTGCTGTTAATTCCGCGTTTCAGCCCGCAAGACGTATTTGCAACGATCCGGAAAGAGAAGGGAACTGTTTTCGCAGGCGTTCCGACGATGTTCAACTTTCTCTACCAATATCCGGAAGGCAACCCGGACGATTTTCAGACAATCCGGTTAGCCATTTCGGGAGGCTCGTCGCTGCCGGTCGCATTGCTTCATAACTTCGAGGACAAGTTTAATGTACGTGTTTCAGAGGGCTATGGGCTTTCGGAGGCGTCGCCGGTCACTTGCTTCAACCCGCTCGATCGCGACCGCGTGCCGGGCTCCATTGGAACAAATATTGTCAACGTGGAAAATAAAGTCGTCGATGAATTTGGCGATGAAGTGCCGCGGGGCGAGGTTGGCGAATTAATTGTCCGCGGACCGAACGTCATGAAAGGCTATTACAAAATGCCGGAGGAAACAGCGGCGGCTATCCGAAATGGTTGGCTATACACAGGTGATTTGGCAAAACAGGACGAGGACGGTTATTTTTATATCGTCGACCGTAAAAAGGATATGATCATCGTCGGTGGCTACAATGTATACCCGCGCGAAGTCGAGGAAGTGCTATTTGCCCATCCTGCAGTCGTGGAAGCAGCCGTCATCGGTGTGCCGGACCAGGATTTCGGCGAAGCAGTCCATGCATTCGTCGTTTTGAAGCCGGGAGCCTCGTTGAATGAAGAACAGGTGAAAGCGTATTGCGAGGAAAAGCTCGCCAAATACAAAGTGCCGGAGCATGTTGAGTTTCTGGATGAGTTGCCGAAAAATACGACAGGGAAAATTCTCCGGCGTACCTTGAAAACACATGTTGGCGTGAAAAGCCCTAGATAACAAATGAAAGTAAACCTCTCGCTGCTGGATCACCAGCAGGAGAGGTTTTTTAGTCCAAGGCCTTATCGTTTGAAGGAACGAATTACCCAATATTACTATTTAATGCTTGTCAATTTTTGACGATACATATAGTAAAGAAAGCTATGACTTTATTGGCAGGGGGAGCGCTTATGCGTTGGACAGTTCGGAGGAAATTAAGTGCCATTTTCACTTTGATGATCATGCTGATTATCGGGATGAGTGTGGCGGGCATTGTGAGTACATATAAATTGAGTGAGAACACAGACACGATCAATAAAAAAGAGATACCGAAAATTGACCGGATCAACAGGCTTGAAAAAGGAACGCAGAATATACTTGGGTTAACACAGCGTCATATTTTATCAAAGGATAGCGAATTTGAAGAGAAGTATGAACAGCAAATCTCAGATGAAAAAGACAATGTGGAAGGTGCATTTGATTCGTATGACCTTCTGCTTGATACGAAACACGAACAAGAATTATTGAACGAAGTAGTGACAGAGTGGAAGTCGTACACGTCTAAAATTGAAGAAATATTAGTAACGAGTGCAGGCGGCCAAGATCAAGAAGCGACGACCAAGTCTTATGACGCAATCATCTCGGCTAATACGATGCAAGAGAAACTTCAGGAACTAAGCCAATTGCATTATAAGGAATTGGAAACGATCGAGAAAGAGGGAGACATGCTCTACCGATCTGTTTTGATTATCTTATCTGTCAGCACTATCATCGCGACGTTGATTGCCATTCTCGGCATCCGCTATTTGATTCGAACGATCCAGCGTCCGATCGTTCAGCTGTCTTCTTCGTTCAAACAAATGGCGACAGGCGATTTAACAGTCCAGCCGATTGAAGTGAAGACGAAGGATGAAATTAGCGAACTCGCAAGTGACTTTAACTATATGGCGAATCACTTGCGTGAGATCATGACAGATTTAAATGAACATGTCGATACGCTCGCGTCGACATCCACTCAATTTGCGACGAGTGCTGACGAATCGTCCAGAGCGTCTGAACAAATTACAAATGCGATTATCGAAGTATCCGAAGGGGCATCCGTCCAATTGGACAGCGCAAGATCCAGCAGCACGATAGTGGAGGAGATGGCAGAGCAGATCCACCAAACTGTCGGATCGATCGAGCATGTTTCTACATTGGCTCAAAATACATCCGAGCTCACGAAAGAAGGCGTGGCTGTGATGAAGTCCACAGTGCAGAAAATGGACGATATCAGGCAATCTACAGATAAGACATCCACTGTCGTCAATTCATTGCATACGAAGTCTTCCGAAATCGGCAACATTGTTTCTATCATTACGGGCATCGCAGAACAAACCAACTTGCTGGCTCTCAATGCGTCTATCGAAGCGGCACGGGCAGGTGAGCACGGCAAAGGCTTTGCGGTCGTGGCAGGAGAAGTCGGTAAATTGGCGGCCCAATCCGGTAACGCTGCTGCGGATATACGCAAACTCATTGAAGAAATACAGCAAGAGGTGGGCGGTGCCATCACTGCTATGGAAACGTCTAAAACGTTCGTCGGGGAAGGCTTATCAATGGTCAATCAAACCGGCAGTTATTTCCGCGATATCGAAACCCATGTACGGGAAGTAACGGAACAAGCTGTAGAAATTGCGGCCATCAGTCAAGAGGTCAACCAAAGCACAGAACGCATGAAGCAGCTCGTTGAAGAGGTAGCGAACATGTCAGAGCGAACAGATCTTAGTGCGCAGGACATCGTTGCAGCTTCCGAGGAACAAAGTGCCACGATGCAAGAAATCTCTGCTTCTTCCACCGTTCTCAGTTCAATGGCGGATCAGCTGAAAGAGATGACATCCCAATTCAAATTACAATAATGCACATGCGCCGGTCTGCAAAGTTGGACCGGCGCATCTTTTCTTGCCCGCTATCCAATCCAAGATCACCCGAAATAATATTGCGATATATGCTGAATAAATTCTTCTTCCAACTCGCCTTTTCGTTTCCATACTGCGTAGGTCGAGACTTTTGGCAATTCAAAGTGCGGAAAGTGAGGTTGCATGAGACGCCCCTCGATCAATTCCCTTCGAACGATGGAAAGAGGCAAAAATGACACGCCAAGTCCTTCTTGTATAAAGCGCTTTGCAATATGGGCCTGAGTCACTTTCATTGTCCGGATGCCGGGAATGTTTTCTTTCAGCTGGTGCAAAAGTTCATTCCAAAACACAGGATGATGCCCGACAAGAAGATAGTTCATTTTCAAAACCTCCGCTACGTCAATAGGTGGACCACTTTCCTCGTCATAGCTATCGACAGGCATGACAAAGACAACAGGGTCCTCGTAAATTCGTTTAGTTTCCACGTTTCTCCCTACAGCATGCAACGCTGAAATTCCGAGATGTACGTCACCACTATCTACAAGCCCTTCAATTGCCTCCGATTCCTCTACCTGTATCGATAATTCGACGTCTGGATGCTTCCTTTGAAAGGTTCGCAGAAAGTAAGGGAGCATAGTTTCGGCCATTAACGGAGAAATAGCGATTTTCCATGTCCTTCGATATCCTTGAGCAAAGGAGTGCATGCTTTCAATTGTCGACTCCATATCCTGAATCAACTGCACAGCGTGGACGTAGAACAATTTTCCAGCGTCCGTCAAGGTGACACGATTTTTCATCCGATCGAACAACTGGAGATTAAGATAATCCTCCAGCAACCGTATATGTACAGTGACACTAGGCTGTGAAAGCGAAAGCCGTTCCGAAGCCTTCCTGAAGTTCAGCTCTTCTGCCGCCGCAATGAATGTAGTGAGCCATTGGTAATCCATCCTGTCACCTCTTTACTTATTTTAATCAACTTAATAGAAAACATTTAATTTATATAAATGTATCTCGAAATTATACTAAATGAAAGGAGGAATGATCATGTTTCAAAAAGGATTAAAAGATATCGTAGCGGTGCAAACGAAAATCGCTTCGGTCGATGGAGATAAAGGGGAATTAAGGTACCGGGGGAAACTCGTAGGGGAATTGGTGGGACAGTATTCTTTTGAACAATTAGCTTACTATATCTGGCATGGCACCATACCTGATGCAAGTAAATTCGGAAAGCTGAACGAAAAATTACTTGAGGGCAGACGTTTGCCCCCGCATGTAAATGCGATTCTTGATGCTTTTCCGGCTCAAACACCTTTGATGGATGTCATGCGAACTGCCATTTCGGCATACGTTCATCCACAATTTAAACAACTATCGATTGAGCATCAATCGATACTACTGACAGCGGCATTGCCTGTTATCATTGCACGCCATTACAGAAAAATGCATGCTCTATCAATTATCGAACCGAACGAGGATCTTTCGCATACTGCAAACTATTTATGGATGCTGACTGGAGAAGAACCAAAGCAAGTTCATGTCCAAGCGCTTGAAACCTATTTACTGCTAACAATGGAACATGGGATGAACGCTTCCACATTCGCCGGCCGGGTAACGATCTCAACGGAATCCGATGTAACGGCGGCCGTTACTTCTGCGTTAGGTGCCATGAAAGGTCCATTGCATGGCGGTGCTCCGTCGGCAGTCATTGAATTGTTGGAAGAGATCGGTTCGGAAAATAATATTCGTGCAGTTGTGGAAGGGAAATTGCAAAAGGGCGAGAGACTCATGGGCTTTGGTCATCGCATATATAAAACAGAAGATCCACGATCGATTCTATTACGTAACACTTGTTTACAGCTGGAAGGAAAAGATGCATGGCTCGATCTTGCCACAAAGGCGGAAAAAGAAATCATCGGCTTGCTTGAGACATACAAACCGGGCCGTAAGCTGTATACGAATGTAGAGTACTATGCAGCCGCCATCATGCGGGCCATCAACTTCCCGCCTGAATTGTTCACACCGACGTTCAGCACTGCGCGCATAGTCGGCTGGACAGCCCACGCAATGGAACAACTAAGCGATAATACCATTTTCCGACCACAATCCGTCTATGTAGGAGAATACGAATAAAAGAAACAGCCAGGCATTCCATACCAATGCCTGGCTATCTTTTTTCTATAAATAAAAACCAAGTGCTACATAAATAATCAATCCGATGAGTCCCACTAAGAGACAATAGGGGATTTGCGTTCGGACATGGTCGATATGGTCGACCGCTGCTCCTGTCGATGCCAAAATGGTCGTATCGGAGAGTGGAGAACAATGATCTCCAAAAACGCCCCCGCCAGCAACGGCCGCAATCGTTGCGAGAACAAGCGTCGTAATATCCCCGTCTGCGAAACCGAATGCAACAGGTACTGCAATCGGTATCATGATGCCATAGGTTCCCCAAGAAGAACCAGTGGAAAATGAAATGAGGGCTGCCAAAATAAACGTCAAAGCCGGCAACAAGCTAGGACTGAGCCAGGCCTCCGTCGCACCGATCAAATATTCAGCGGTCCCCATCTGTTCGCTCAAAGTGTTAATCGTATAAGCAAAAATCAAGATCATCACCGCAGGCATAATGCCTTTGATGCCATTAATTGCTGTATCCATAATATCGCTGGTTGGAATTCCCTGCAGCCGCATGGCAATCCCAAGAACGACAATGGCCGCAAGAAACGCCTCCATTGTTTTGGTTGTCCCCATAAAGAAATATGAGCCCATCGCAATGGAAATAATGACGATGACAGGCAATAGAAAATTCACCCAAACGCTCAATATCCGGTCTTCATAGTACGGTTGAATATTCGTCAATTCTTTTGAGACGAGAGGGGATGAACCGTCACGGATTACTTTCCCTTCTTTTTCTGCCCGTTCCTCGGCTTTGCGCATCGGTCCAAAATCTTTAATCCATCCCATAGCAATAAGTCCGACGAGAAGAATAGAGAAGATGGCATAAAAATTGAAGGGGATCGACTTCGTGAAAACAGCCATTGCCTCCACTTCGCCATGAATCGGTCCCATGCCCATCAACAGGCCTGCAATAAATACGGCCCATCCGGTAAATGGCACAATGACAGCCATCGGGGCGGACGTTGAATCACATATGTAAGCGAGTTTTTCACGTGAAATCCGGACCCGGTCTGTAATCTTTCGCATCGTGGTCCCAACAAACACGGGACTGAACGAATCACTGAAGAACACGAACATGCCCATGAACCAGGCACTGATTTCCACTTTCCGTTTCGATAATTGCCTCCTCTCTGCAATGGATGCAACACTCTCGATTGCACCGGTACGCTGGAAGAAGGCGATTAAGATCCCGATGAACAATTCAAGCAGGAAGATCCACGCAAAGTCTTCATTTCCTAACGCCTCCTTCAATAAATCTGGAAAACCCAGGAGACCTCCACCATTTAAAAAGACGCCTATTATACAGGCGACCGCAAGTGACAGGATAGTATTCCTAGTTAGAAAAGCAAGCGCTACCGCAATGAACGGCGGAAGGATAGATAAAAATCCCAAATTCGTTTCCACTTCCTTTATGAATTAATCTAGCAAGCTACTTGTTAAATACCCTAGGTGAGCGAAATGAAACGATAGCCAAAAAAATATTTTAGGAAGAAGGAATATTGTTACGAGTGTCGAAATATGTAATAGAGAAAAAGAAGGGGGAATTAGTATGGTAAAGCAAACAGTGAAAGTACAAGATTTATATACACTCGAATCCGTTACAAACCCGCATATCGCACCGAATGGCAAAGAAGCGGTATTTGTCAAAACGTATATTGATGAAGAGGAAAATAAATACGTCGCCAACTTGTATCATGTTAATTTAGAAACGAATGAAGTAACGCAATGGACGTATGGAAAACAGCGCGTGTCCTCTCCTGAGTGGTCCGCAGACGGCACACAGCTTGCCTTTTTATCTAACCGGGACGACAAAAACCAACTTTATGTCCTTGCTGCTAAAGGCGGGGAAGCCCGAAAGGTGACTTCATTCGATAAAGGGGTATCCAGCTTTGTCTGGTCGCCTTGTGGGGAAAAAATCTGGATCAATGCCTCTGTAAAAGAGGGCAAGACCTTCACGGATAAAGAAGAGAAGGATGACAAGAAAAAACCTGAACCGGTTCGCGTGACGAAAATGAAATATAAAGCGGACGGCGTTGGTTTGTTGCCGCAGGATACGTATCGACAAATCGGAGTCGTCGATCTGGCGACAGAAGAAGTAACACAATTCACAGAAGGCAATCACCAATATGCCTTGCAAGCTGTCTCGCATGACGGCAAAAAGCTTGTCATGAGCGTGAATCGAGAAGAAAATCAGGATTTCGAATTCCGCCAGCCGTTGATTTTGGTCGACATCGAGACGAAAGAAGAAACAATTATCGTAGACGAAGAGGGCTATTATGGTGGGGCGACATTCTCATTCGACGACCGCTATATCGCATTTGCTGGATCGGATCGTTCCTTCCAAAACGCCACTCATACGCATTTGTACGTATACGACACGAAGCGGGGCAACCGTTTGAATGTAACAGAAAGCATTGATGCGCCAGTAGGGGATGTGACAGTCTCCGATCACCAGCAAGGGGCAAGTGCACCGACTGCTGTATGGACGAAGGACGATCATCTGTATTTCCAATTGGCGACAATGGGTGACGTGCGCCTTTATTTCGCGACGCTGGAAGGCGAATTGTATCCCGCTTCTCCTGAAAATGAGCATGTCTATGGATATGATGTGGACAAAGAAGGCACATTTGCTCTCGTTGCGGCGACGGATCCGACAAATCCTGGTGAGCTGTATAAACTGACGATTGCGACCGGCGAACGGCAAGCACTTACTTCGTTCAATGAAAAGTATGTGAATGGAACGGAGCTTGTTAAACCAGAAGCGATCCAATTCAAAGGAAAAAAAGACTGGGACGTGCACGGCTGGCTCATGAAACCAGCTGGCTGGCAGGAAGGGGAGAAATACCCGCTTGTCGTCAATATCCATGGTGGCCCGCACGCTATGTACGCCAACACATTCTTCCACGAAATGCAATTGCTTGCAGCGCAAGGATGGGGCGTCCTGTACGTCAACCCGCGTGGCAGCCATGGCTATAGCCAGGAATTCGTCGATGCGGTGCGCGGCGATTATGGCGGCGGTGACTATGAAGATATCATGGCAGCGGTCGACTATGCACTCGAAGAAAATGAGTGGATTGACAAGGCACGTCTTGGCGTGACTGGGGGCAGCTACGGCGGCTTCATGACGAATTGGATCGTCGGCCATACCGACCGTTTCAAAGCAGCTGTGACACAGCGCTCGATCTGCAACTGGATCAGCTTCTTCGGCGTATCTGATATCGGCTATTATTTCAGCGACTGGCAAATTCTCGCTGACATGAAAGACGTGGATACGTTGTGGAAACACTCGCCGTTGAAATATGCGGAAGATGTGAAGACACCATTGTTAATCTTGCACTCGGAAAAAGACTTCCGTTGCCCGATTGAACAGGCAGAACAATTATTTATTACACTAAAAAGCATGGGGAAAGAAACGGAATTTGTCCGTTTTCCGGACGCGGACCACAACTTATCGCGGACCGGAACACCGAATTTACGCATTGAGCGGTTAAATGAAATTACGGGATGGTTCGCGAAATACTTATAAGAACCGAGGGAACGTATTGAACTATACAACTGACACAATCACGATCAGACCGATCAAAGAAGACGACTTGCACCGCCTTTGGGAGCTGAGCTTCAAAGATAAAGACCCGGAGTGGAAGCAATGGGATGCGCCCTATTATCCGCATGAACCGATGCCGTATGAAAAGTTCTTGGAACGCAAAGATAAAATCGTTGAGCAAGAAGACTTTTGGGGCATTGAAGCGGAAGGCAAGCTGATCGGAATGGTGAGCTATTACTGGGAGCACAAGCCGTCCTTGTGGCTCGAAATCGGCGTCGTCATTTATGAATCGGCTTACTGGAGCGGCGGATATGGAACGAAAGCACTTACGATGTGGATTGAACATCTGTTTACGACCATGCCGCTCGTCCGTGTTGGCCTCACGACTTGGTCGGGCAACGAGCGGATGGTACGCGTAGCCGAAAAGCTGGGCATGACAATGGAAGCGCGAATCCGCAAAGTCCGCTATTGGAACGGTGTCTATTACGACTCCATCCGGATGGGCATGCTCCGGGAAGAATGGGAGGCCCATCGCTCGAAATGAGATGGACCAAGCTGAAACAGCTGGCGGAAGACCTGCTGTGTGAAAAGCTACAAGGTCGACTGCACTATCACCTTGTCATTCATCGGAAAAGCCATGATCAGACAGCGACGTTTCGAGTGACGCTCGATGGACAGGAGGTTTGTCGGGCTTCCGACATTCCCTACGCCCGACAAACGAATGAACGCGGTCGGGAGCTGCAAGAGGAACGGAAAATTGTGCCCTTCAAATGGGAAGGGGATTGGCAATCCATTTGGGAGTCCGATGAATTGAAGCAGCTTCATGCGGCATATGATGACGCGGAACTTGAAGTGAAAGCATCCGGGCAGTACCCGGCATGGGAAGTGGTGCCGCTATTGTTTGACTATGTGCAGATGTCAGAGGAAAAAGCCATAGTCCATGAACATCCTTTCATCCGGGCTGTTGCCGTATTGGACCGGCGTGTTGGGAAGCGGACGCTGGAGCAACTAGACGTAAAAAATGAAGCAGACGTAGTAAAGCTCTTTTATTCTATTCGCACAGAAAGCTAGAAACAGGGGACCATTCAGACCGTATTTACGGCTGGATGGTTCTTTTTATTCGATTAAATAAAATTAGTGAGTGATTACTCACTTTACATTGGATGCCGATTAATATATTATAGTGAGTAATCACTCACTAATAAAGAGGTGCTAGAAATGAAAAAGGTGAACATATGTGTTTCGGTTCAAAATGTGTCAAAGTCCTATGGAATTCACTCTGTATTGCAGGACATCCATTTGGATATTTTGGAAGGGGAAATTTTCGGTTTGCTAGGCCCTTCTGGTGCTGGAAAAACAACATTGGTGAAAGAATTGGCAGGGCTTGATACACCAACAGAGGGGGCCAACTATTTATTTGGACAAAAAATGCCGAATTTAAATCTCGTCCAGCGTATTGGCTACATGGCACAATCGGATGCACTCTATACGGAGTTATCTGCAAAGGAGAACTTGCGTTTTTTCTCTGAGCTGTATGGATTAAAAGGGAGGAAACAAGTAGAGCGCATTGAAGAAGTAGCTGAAATTGTCCAGCTATCCAATCATCTGTCGAAAGTAGTATCCAATTATTCGGGTGGGATGAAAAGACGGCTTTCCTTAGCAATTGCGTTGCTGCATGAACCAGAACTGCTCATCCTTGATGAACCGACTGTCGGCATTGATCCCCTGCTCCGAAAAAACATTTGGAGAGCCTTTCAGTCATTAAAAGAGCGAGGTAAAACGCTGATAGTCACAACACATGTCATGGATGAGGCGGATAAATGTGATCGGCTCGGGCTCCTCCGTAATGGAAAGCTGATTGCCGTCGGGACGCCAGGTGAACTGAAAAGGCAAACAGGGACCAAGACAATTGAAGAGGCCTTTTTATATTTCGGAGGTGAGCAGTCATGAGAGTAACGGCAATGGTGAAACGTATTTTAAAACAATTGATACGGGATAAAAGGACAATTGGCTTGCTCATATTTGCCCCCATCCTTGTATTGACTATGTTATATTTCGTTTTCAATGGCGAAGATTATGTTCCAAGAATTGGATTGGTGGATGCGCCAGAATCTTTCGTTGAACAATTGGATGACAGGAAAGCTACTCTCTCGTTATTCGAGGAGGAAGGGGACGCTGAAGCAAAAATAGCTGAAAAAGAACTGGATGCATACATCAAGTTCGTTGGCGGTCAGCCCGAATTGATTCTGGAGGGAAGTGACCCTACCGTTACGGGGGCAACAATGGAATGGGTGCAAGAAGCTTTCCAACCACGTCAGCCGGAGAATGCTCCCCAGCTTAAGGTTGATACAATGTTTGGATCGGATGACATGGGACAGTTCGATTACTTCGGCCCGGTGCTGTTAGGATTCTTTGTCTTCTTTTTCGTGTTTCTTATCGCAGGTGTATCATTCTTGCGCGAGAGGACGACGGGAACATTAGAAAGACTGCTGGCAACGCCATTGCGGAAATGGGAGATCGTCGTGGGATACGTGATCGGTTTTGGGATATTCACCATGATTCAATCGACTATAATTGCTTCCTATGCGGTTTACGTGCTTGGCATGGTGATGGAAGGAGCGTTTTTCCATGTGCTGCTCGTTATTCTTCTTCTCGCTTTTACTGCATTGTCGCTAGGAATTTTATTATCAACATTTGCACATAACGAACTGCAAATGATGCAATTCATACCAATCATTGTTGTACCACAAATCTTCTTTTCAGGGCTGTTCAACTTGGATACGATTGCGGAATGGCTAAGTTGGATCAGTTACGTCACACCTCTTTATTACGCAGCAGACGCATTACGCGATATAATGGTGAGAGGATATGGATTTACCGAAATTTATATAAATCTTCTCGTGTTGCTGGGGTTCACTCTGTTCTTCATGATGATGAATATCTTGGTATTGCGGAAGTTTCGTACGATGTAAGGAGGTACTATGGAAAAGCTTGATAAGCGAATGGAAGAATTATTGCAAAGCGAAGGGGACTTGACGGAGAAACAGCGGAACATTTTGGCGGCGGCGACGGAAATGTTTGCGCAAAAAGGCTTTGCCGCCACATCGACAAGTGAAATCGCCAAAAGAGCGGGCGTCGCAGAAGGAACCATCTTCCGGCACTATAAAACTAAAAAAGACTTGTTATTATCCATTGTATCGCCAATGATGTTGAAAATGATTTCTCCCTTTATTTTGAAGGATATTAACAAAGTGCTGGATCAAAAATACGAACGGTTCGAGGATTTCGTCCGCGCTATGATCAAAAACCGGCAAGAATTCTTGGAGAATAACTTACAGGTTATCAAAGTGGTTATACAAGAAATTCCTTTCCACCCTGAACTGCGCGACGAGTTTATTAAGCACGTCGGCCAAAAGGTGTATCAGCGTTTTTTGGAGACCGTTCAGTTTTACCAGGCAAAAGGGCAGATCGCCGATATCCCGCCGGCCATGGTACTCCGTTACGTTAGTTCGGTGATCATCGGTTATTTCGGCACCAAATATGTTCTCACTCCAGAAGGATGGGATGACGAAAAAGAGATCGATGAAATGATTGCATTCCTTGCGAAAGGGCTGGCACCTGTATAACAAGAAAAAGCACTCCATTATCTGCCAAGGAAATGATATACTTGAAAGCAACAAAGTAGTCTTGGAGGGAATATAATGGGTATCTACAATGTCATGGAAGATGTCGTCCGTGATGTACTAAGTAAAAACAAACGGGACCTTCATCTAACATGTGATTGTGAGCGATGCTTAAATGACATCATGGCCATCGCCCTAAATGAACTGCCACCCCACTACATTGCAAATGAAAAGCATAGTCCCTATATACGCGCGGCTCACGAAGCGGACCGGCAAGGTGCCACTAACATATTGTCCATCGTTGCCCGAGCCGCCCGCAAAGTCTCCAGCTCGCCGCGCTGCGAGAACATGGCAGCAAACAACGAAGAAACACCTTGAGGTTGAGGTGTTTTTTTGTTTTGGGGAGATGTTGCCAAGCGCATTTGTGCTACAGTCTCCAGTTTGCGGAGATAGGGGAGTACTTAGTTATTCTGAGTACTGTTGTGAATATTAACATTCAATTTGGTATTCTGGCGTTCGTTTTAGTATTCTGGCGTTCGTGTTGGTATTCTGGCGTTCGTTTTAGTATTCTGGCGTTCGTTTTAGTATTCTGGCGTTCGTTTTAGTATTCTGGCGTTCGTTTTGTTATTCTGGCGTTCGTGTTGGTATTCTGGCGTTCGTTTTAGTATTCTGGCGTTCGTTTTGTTATTCTGGCGTTCGTTTTGTTATTCTGGCGTTCGTTTTGTTATTCTGGCGTTCGTTTTAGTATTCTAGCGTTCGTTTTGATATTCTGGCGTTCGTGTTGGTATTCTTGCGTCGTTTTAGTATTCTGGCGTTCGTTTTAGTATTCTGGCGTTCGTTTTAGTATTCTGGCATTCCTGTTGGTATTCTGTGGTTCGTTTCGGTATTCTGGCGTTCGTTTTGATATTCTGGCGTTCGTACAGGTTTTGTGGAATTCATTCCAGTTGTCTAGCGTTTCTCGCGCCAATGTTATGCTCCTTTCATCTCACAATAAATCTCCCCACAAAAAAAGAACACCGCATAACGCCAGGTGTCCTCACTTTGTTAATAAATTCAACACATTTTGCACATTTTGATTCACTGAATTAACGAGCAGGTGGTCACCCTTCTGACGGATGTCCAAGTTGATGAAATTCATCATTTCTTTTGCCATGTCTGTATCTTCTAGCAGCGAAAGTGATTTCGTCATATTGTTTTCAAAGACGAGCGCATTTTTCAGATGGTGTTCGACCGCTTCCATTTGGGAACCGACTTTTGTCAAATGACCAGAAATCGTTTTGATTGCGCCATCAATTGTAGTAATCAATTCAGCGGAGTCAGACTGCGTTAAAATGGATGCATCCTTGATACCAAGAGCCGTTGTACTGACATCCACCAAGTCGATCTTCATATTCTGGCCAGGATTTGCGCCAACGTGTAAGTTTAACTGTGTGGTCTCGCCTAAAATTTTCTTCGTATTGAACTCCAGCTTCGTCGCCGTATCATTGATTGCACCGAGCAACTGGTCCAATTCCTGCTGTCCAGCTTTCCGATCAGAATCAGTTAATGTGCCGTTCGCACTCTGAACCGCCAATTCCCGTGCGCGCTGCAGCAAACCATTGACATTGTTCAGCCCTTCGTTGGAAGCCTCTAACACGGACAACCCGTCTTGCATATTAGCCTGCGCCCGTGAAATTCCCCGGATTTGAGCTCGCATCGTTTCGGAAATCGACAGCCCGGAAGCATTGTCGCTTCCTTTTGCAATCTTTAAACCGGAACCTAGTTTCAGCAAACTTTTTTCGATTTGCGTCGTATTGCGCTGCGCCCGGTTCATCGAAAAGGCGATCTGTTCTTGGCTATGTATCCGCATTTCTTCACCTCAATCACCAGTATAATAAACATTTCCATTTTTATATCGGCAACTTTTCTTTGAAATGAATCTATTTTGGCCGATAGAAAAGAAAAAGGGATTTGGAGGGATACAAGTGAACCTCAATCGCGCCATGAAAATCTATAGGGAGACGCACGCCTCCACCATTCCGACGATGGAATACATTCTTTTATTATTAAAGGGAACGATTAAAAACATCCGGTTTTGCCAGCAGTCAAACGAATGGGAGGAAATCCAGGCGACCCTTTCCAATACGCAGGACCTTCTCTTTGAATTGATGGCATCCGCCGATCGGAACACCGAGGAAGGGGAGCGGCTTTTCACGTTCTATGTTTATTTGAATCAATTACTAGTTGATGTCCAAATTCAAAAATCAACCGAGAGGCTGACAATAGTGGAAGTGTTTGCAGAGCAACTCGTCGAAGCGTGGGAAGAAGCCCAACAGAGAACAAGAAAGAGAAATTTTACTTCTGATATGGTTTGAGTCGCAGAGGAGGAGTGCTTTAGATTGTGTAAGCAATTGCGTAAATCAGCTGACCGCGAACAGCACGCTTGAGTGACTAAGTCTAATTAATTTTGAAAATAAGAAAAGCCACTTCCATCCCTTTCATAAATGTTTTCCACGGCGATAAACATTTGGGGGAATGGAGAGTGACTCTATTAATTTTATAATATTGTTTTCGAACATGAATGCTGTTGTCAAACGCTCGTAACAATAGGCTGACTGCTACATAACTTGTGAACTGTCCAATTCCTTGGATCACTAATTAATTTACTGACCGCTCGTATATCAAAGTCAACCGCTCGATTATTTGCCCTAACCACTCGTATATCCAGCTCACCCCTCGATTATTTTGCTGACTGCTCGTATATCACGGCCAACCACTCGATTAGCCGCTCGAACCACACGTATATCCAGTTAACCGCTCATATAAGTCGGGCCTGTCCTATTTCCATCTAGCCAACCTCCGTATAAGTCTGACCCAATCGGCTACCATCCTGCCAACCAATTGATAAAGTCAAACCAGCTCCACTACCATCAAGCAAACCACTCCCCAAAAACAACTACCGCCCCTTAAACTCCGGCTTCCGTTTCGCCGCAAAAGCATTCAACGCCTCGATGCGATCCTCAGTCGGTATTGTTATTTCATAAGCCTTCCGTTCAATCGCAAGTCCTGTCTGCAAATCGACATTCATTCCATGCTTAATTGCGAACTTCGCCTGCTGCAAGGCAATTGGTCCGTTTGCCAGCATGGAATTGGCGAATGCCCTGGTTTCTTCATTCAACCGTTCTGCCGGTACGACTTTTGTGAGGACACCATACTCATATGCTTCGTCCGCTTTCATTCTTTTGGCTGTCAAAATTAGCTCCATCGCTTTTGCTTCGCCTATCAATCGCGGTAGCCGCTGCGTTCCGCCGGCTCCTGGAATGATGGCTAGTCCTGTTTCCGTCAGCCCCATGACGGAGTTATCAGCGGCAATCCGGAAGTCGCATGCGAGTGCGAGTTCCATGCCTCCTCCAAATGCATAGCCTTTCATCTTGGCAATTGTCGGCTGCGGTAAGTTTTCGATGGCGGTGAACACCTCACCGATTTTGAATAAATTCCGTTTTACCTGCTCGTCCGACAATGTTTTCCGTTCTTTCAGATCCGCGCCTACACTGAAAGCACGATCGCCTGTCCCTGAGAACACAACCACTCGAATTTCAGGATTTACCCGAATCATTTCAACTGTCTCCCCAAGTTCCGAGAGCATGTCATAATTAAATGCGTTCATCGCATCCGGGCGATTCAGCGCCACGAAGGCGAGATGCCCCTCTTGTACGTATAAAATAGTTTTCATCCAACCATTCCCCTTTCGTTTGGTTTACTCATAAACATACCACTTTAGTCAGATCGTTTCTAATATTTGAAAAGGAGATTCATAGAAAAGATATGGTGAAAAAAGTCGTATTTTGGTATACTACTAAAAATGGGAGGTGAAGGGAATTGAGCCAAAATATCTTTGTTGGCAGACAGCCGATTCTCGATCGTCATGGACGAATCTATGGATATGAACTGTTATATCGTAATAGTGAAAAGAACCGGTTCCCTCAAGTAGACCCCGAGAAGGCTACAGTCCAGCTGCTTGTAAACACGTTCTTGACAATCGGCGTCGATAAAATCGCCGGCAATGCGCTGTCCTTCATCAACTTCACCGGGGAACTGCTGACGAAAGACATTTTCACCAGCTTGCGTCCCGATCGGATTGTCGTTGAAATTTTGGAAGATGTAGAGATTACCCCAGCTTTATTGACAAGAATCCGTGAATTGAAATTAAAAGGATTCATCTTCGCACTCGATGATTTCGTCCTCCAAGAGCAATACCTCGTCCATGAATCTCTCTTTGAAATGATTGATTTCGTTAAGGTCGATTTCATGAAAGCAGATGCAGCTGAACGGAATCGAATCGAAACGTTCCTAAAACGATACCCGCATATTTGGAAGCTCGCGGAAAAGCTTGAAACCGTGGAACAATACAATGAGGCACTCGGAAGGGGCTACGATTTGTTCCAAGGCTATTTCTTTGCGGCGCCGGAAGTCATTAGTGGAGTCGATATTCCATTTAATTTTGATTTGCAAGTCCAGCTTCTTGAAAAAATGAATGAGGACAATGTGAATATTAATGACATCGCCAGCCTGATCAGACGTGATATTTCCTTATCATTCAAGCTGCTGCGTTTCATTAATACAATGGCGTTTGAAGTTCCCATGCGCATTGTTTCCATCAAACAGGCCATCGTTCTCATCGGATTAAAGGAAACGAGGAAATGGCTTCATATTCTTACGTTAGTGGATATGGCTGAGCAGTCGGGTGGGCATATTAAAGCGTTAATCTCATGTTCTCTTACCCGGGCAAAATTATGTGAATTGCTTGCGGGCTATAAAGGCCAGGCAAACACCGACGAATGTTTCCTCGTCGGCATGTTTTCATTACTTGACGTCATTATGAATAAATCCTGGGATGAAATCATCCAATTGATGCCGCTCTCAGAAAAGACCGCGATGACGTTACGCAGGGAATGGACGGATTTGACGCCGTTTCTTGAACTGGCGATTGCCGTTGAACGGTTTGACTGGGACCGGATAGAGCTATATGCGAAGATATTAGGCATACCACCCGAAACGTTAGGGGGATTTTCCCAAGAAGCAAATCTGTGGGCACAGCTGCTCGATTAAATAAAATCAGTTTCTGCTTCCCTATTAGCGCTCAGTTTAGTTAGAATGGGAGACAGGAGTTGATTAATATGAAAACAGCCATCGTGACAGATAGTACTGCCTATTTGCCGCATGATCAAATAAGTGAATTCAATATCCATGTCATCCCTCTCACCGTGACAATTGACGGGCAGGCGTATGACGAGGAAGTCGAGCTTTCCGCCGGGGATTTCTATGAAAAAGTCCGCGGGAATGGTCCGCTTCCGAAAACATCCCAGCCGCCGGTCGGCCGGTTTGTAGAATTGTTTGAAAAGCTCAGCAAAGAGTACGACGCCGTCATTTCCCTTCATCTATCGAGCGGCATCAGTGGTACATACGCGGGAGCCGTCCAAGCAGGCGAAATGGTGAACGACATTGATGTTTTTGCATTTGACTCAGAGATTTCTTGTTATGTGCAAGGGTTCTATGTACGTAGAGCAGCTGAAATGGCTAAGGAAGGTGCTGGTCCCAAAGCTATTCTGGACGAGCTTGCAGAAATGAAAAAGACTGTCCGCGCGTACTTCATGGTAGATGACCTGGCCCATCTCCAGAGAGGCGGCAGGTTGTCCGGCGCACAGGCGTTGATTGGCGGTTTATTGCAAGTAAAGCCAATCCTCCATTTTGAAAATAAAGTGATCGTTCCATTCGAAAAGATCCGGACGCGGAAAAAAGCGATGAAACGAATTGCGGACTTGCTGGCGGAAGACGCAGCGAAGATGCCGCTTGAAGCGGTCATTATCCATGCGAATCAGCAGGAAGAAGCAGAGGCTTGGCACAATGAACTCGCTGACAGGCTTCCTGACGTGAAATTCAGCATCAGCCATTTCGGCCCTGTCATCGGCACCCATTTAGGGGAGGGCTCGATGGGGCTCGGCTGGGTAAAAAGAAGATTATAATCCAAGAGAGGTGAGCTATTCATGGGTCAACCTTTCCATGCGGCTGTCAGGGACTTCCTTGATGGCCGTATTTGGTTACGCAGGCATACCCCATTTAAACAAGACATCATCGATCGCCACATCAAGGAGGGATTCATTCAAACAATCCCTGGTATTCAAACGACGAATGCTTTTTTGAATCAAAAACGACATATATGCAATCGGTGTGAAAATAATGATTCAACCCAATTCACCACATTCCAATGTGCAAAATGCGAAGGGCTGTGTACTTACTGCCGAAAGTGCCTGAAGATGGGCCGCGTCTCTTCCTGCACAGATCTAATTATTTGGAGCGGAGAACCGATTTTGTTTCCAACAAAACACACGCTCGCCTGGAATGGGACATTGACACCACACCAACAAAAGGCAGCCGACGAATTGACGGACAGTACGGAAAATGGAAGGCCACATCTCATTCATGCGGTGTGCGGTTCCGGTAAAACTGAAATTTTGTTTCCACCAATCCATCAGCTATTGCTTGCAGGGAAACGGGTTTGTCTCGCAGCTCCCCGAGTCGACGTTATCCTGGAACTCGAGCCGCGGTTAAAGGCGGCGTTTCCGGAAACAACGATTGTAGCACTTTACGGCGGCGCAGAGCAGAAAACCGAGGCATCCCAGCTCGTCCTGGCGACCACACACCAGCTCTACCGATTCCGCCATGCGTTCGACGCCGTATTCGTCGATGAGGCGGATGCATTCCCCTATACCGCAGATCTTACATTGCGCCAAGCCGTGCAAAAAGCGGCCAAACCGAAAGCACCTGTCCACTACGTTACCGCCACCCCATCTGACGAACTGCTTACCACTATAAAGAAGACAGGTTCCATCTCAACAATCAACAGGCGCTATCATGGCTATCCATTGCCCGTTCCACGCTATGAATCCCTATGGAATTATGAGAAACAGTTGAAAAAAGGAAAGCTCCCCCAAAAGCTAAACGAATGGGTGGCGGCAAGACTGAAAAAACGGGAACCATTCCTCGTGTTTTTCCATCATATTGGACTCATGGAACAAGCTGAACCTTTATTCCAAGCACTCGACAGCCGAATTCGCTCTGTTCACGCGGCGCATCCCGACCGGAAAGAGCATGTCCAAGCGCTTCGCAATAAACAGCTGCCGGGTCTATTGACGACAACCATTCTGGAACGTGGAATTACGATACCGAATATTCAAGTGGCGGTCGTGGGGGCGGAACAGAAGATTTTCGATAAAGGGGCTCTTATCCAAATCGGCGGACGAGTCGGCCGGTCCGTGAACTTCCCATCAGGTGATTTCGTCCTGTTCCATAACGGCATCACCTATGCAATGGATGACGCGAAAAGGGAAATCGGCATGCTAAATAAAGGAAGCATGGGCATATGAACAGATGCCTTCTTTGTGAGCAGCAAATTGACAGGCGGCCGACTTGGCAAGGATTGCTCGGCGTTGAAAAAAAACAACATCTATGTGTAGCCTGTTCAAAATCATTCCAACGTGCCGACATAATAGAAGAGGGAGAAATCTTCGACCGCGTCCATTCCCTTTATGACTACAACGAAGCGATGCGAGAGTTCTTTCATCAATATAAGTTTTTGCAGGATATAGCATTAGCTGCTGTTTTTGCCGATGACCTGCGCACTATTTTAAAGGGCAGGAAGGTCGTAGTACCAATCCCGATGCACCCCCTAAAAAGAGTGGAGCGGACATTTGCGCATGTGGATGAACTGCTGACACGCGCTTCCATATCATTTCATCAGTTGCTTGACAAGAGCAGCACGGATGTCATGGGAGAGAAGACAAGGGAAGAGCGCTTAGCGATGGAACCTTTATTTAAACTAAAAGAAGAAGCAGTCATCGAACCGATCACCTATACAATCGTCGATGACATTTACACAACTGGCACGACACTGAAGCAGGCGGCAGCTGTTTTGAAAGAGTCTGGCGCTGCCCGAGTGGAAGCAGTGACATTAATACGAGCTTGACGACTGGAGTGAACGACATGGCAGAATTACGGAACTGCCCGACATGCGGTGAATTTTTCAACTATACAGGTGTCCGGGATGTTTGTGCCAAATGTGCGATGAACGAAGAAAAAATGTACGAAGAGGTATATCGCTTTTTACGCAAGCGGGAGAATCGCGCAGCGAATATTGAACGGATAGTCGAAGTTACCGGCGTTACCGAGTCGCTACTGTATAAATGGGTGCGAAAAGGACGGCTGCAGCCCGCACTTTTCCCTAATTTAGGCTATCCGTGTGACAACTGCGGCAAGCTGACAACAAAAGGAAAGCTTTGCGAGGACTGTACCGACGAATTGAAAAGTGATCTACGCACATTTGAGGCAGCACAGGAATTCCGCGAGGCTGTCCAAAACTCGGACCGTGCAACATACTTATCGGATAAACGCAAAAACCGGTAGTCCCATGCGGACACCGGTTTTCCAAACATTAGGGCAATTGATGGCACTCCTCCTATAACTACCGGACCGTTCTCCTTTTTCGTTCCAAAGACCCTAAACGTTTCCCATTTGCAACCGAAATAAAGTACAAGAGACATAGTACGACCACCTCGAAGCAAAATAAGATGCCAATAGTCGATTGGTACAAAATTTTTGAAAGGAGCGAGGTCCATGAAAATCAATAAATTCAACATCCCGCCTGTCAATCCGTATAGGGCAAATCAGGTGAAAACCGACCAGGCAAAAGAGAAGGCAACAGCGAAAATGGATAAAATCGAAATTTCATCAAAGGCAAAGCAACTGTCTGAAACCACTCCGTTTGAAGCCAAACGCAATGAACGTGTACAGCAGCTGAAAGCCCAAATCGAATCAGGGGAATACCAAGTGGAGCCAGAAAAGCTCGCTGCAGATTTGATCAAGTACTTTAAAAAATAGGCGAAACGAAAGCGGTGAAGCAGCATGTCCATCGAAACGATCTTGGCGATTCTCGACAACTTGGAAAAACTTCATAAAAGCTTGCTCCGAATTGCGAACGACAAAACCGCACTTATTAAAAGCGGCGATATCATGGGCATTGATCAGCTGCTGAAAGACGAACAGGCGCACATCGCCGCCATCGTCCAAGTCGACCGCGACAGACAAAAAGCAGTGGCTGCCTACATGGCCGGACAAGGACGTCCCGAGCCACAAGACCCGAGCATTGCAGAGCTAATCGAAGTGGCACCCGAATCGGATAAAACCCGTCTATTGGAGGCGAAGGACCGTCTCCTGCACGCGATTCATGAATTGAAATGGCAAAATGACCTAAACCAGAAACTCACCTACCAATCCCTTCAATTCGTGAATCTGTCGCTGGACATGGTCCGCCCACGTCCCGAATCAGCCACCTACTCAAAAACAGAAATTAACGGCAAAAAAGAGGCAAAGGATATTCCATCCTTCGACTCCCAAGCCTAAGGAGGACACACAACCATGCGCTCCACATTCATGGGACTCGAAACAAACAAACGCGGACTTTACACCCAGCAGTCCGCTCTCTATACAACCGGGCACAATATCAGCAATGCTAACACTCTTGGCTACTCCCGCCAGCGTGTTAATATGCAGGCGACTGCGGGATATCCGGGTGTCGGATTAAATGCTGGGACAATGCCTGGATTCCTTGGAACGGGTGTTGAAGCAGGTTCAATACAGCGGATCAGGGATTCGTTTGTGGATCAACAGTACCGTCAGGAATCAAATAAGCTCGGGTACTGGGAATCACGTTCGAAGGCGATCGGTCAAATGGAGGATGTACTTGCAGAGCCGTCTGAATATGGATTGCAAAAGTCATTAAGTGAGTTTTGGCAATCGCTGCAGACGCTTGCAACCAATCCGGAAAACGGTGGGGCGCGTGCTGTTGTAGTGGAACGTGGAGAAGCTGTTGCAGATTCATTTAACTACATGCATAAATCACTAAGCGAAATCCAGACCAATCTTGGGAAGGAAATAGGATTTGCTACAACCGACATTAACTCCATCATGGAACAAATCGTTAACCTGAATAAACAGATTGCTCAAGTTGAACCGAATGGCTATATGCCCAATGATTTATATGATGCAAGAGACATGCTTTTAGACGAATTGGCAACGTATGTACCGATCGAGGTCAGTTATGAGAAATCTGGCGGACGGGCATTGCCGATTGCGGAAGGTACTGTCACAGTCAGCATCAAAACGAACGGTACGTCCATTAAAGTAATTGAAGGAAAAGAATTCTCTAAAATGTCCGTGGATGGAGCGGACAGTGAAGGCAATCCATCGGGACCGATGACAGGATTTAAGTTCACCGGAGGCCCTGCTGATAATACAACCTTAACGGTCGATAATATGCAAAAAACGGGTTCACTTCGTTCAACTATTGATTCCTTCGGTTATATGGAGGGAACAGAGACAAAAGGTCTCTATCCAGATATGTTAGCCGAATTAAATAAGATGGCAGAGGCTTTCGCGAATGAAATGAACAGCATTCATTCACAAGGAACGGATTTAAAAGGAAATCCGGGAGGCAATTTCTTTGATGCTAGTACACCTGGTCAACCATTCACTGCTGAGAACATCAAAGTGTCTGATGAATTGAAGAAGAATCCAGATCGACTGGCCGCTTCCGATTCAACCGAAGCAGAAGTAGGTAACGGCAAAATTGCAAAGAAATTAGCCGATCTTCAATTTAAAGGCTTAACTGGACTCGGAGGAGCCAACATCCAATCCTACTATTCAGGAGTCATAGGAAAATTAGGGGTAGATGGAAAACAGGCGGTCAACATGACAACAACTTCAGTGAATTTATTAGGTGCAGTGTCCAATCGCCGGGATTCCATCAGTTCGGTCTCTTTAGATGAAGAAATGACCGATATGATCAGGTTCCAACAGGCATACAATGCATCTGCCCGCATGATTACTGTTATTGACGAAACGCTAGACAAAATCATCAATGGCATGGGCGTCGTTGGCAGATAAGAAAGGGGAAACAACTAAATGCGTGTAACTCAATCTATGCTTTCCAGTAATATGCTTCGTAATTTGACCAATAGCTATACGAAAATGGGAAAGCTTCAAGAGCAAATTAATACAGGTAAATTAGTGAACAGACCATCTGATAACCCGATTGTTGTCATGAAAGGTATGGGCTATCGCATGCAGGTTGATCGGGTAGATCAATACCAAACCAATTTAGGTGAGGTAAATAACTGGCTTGATAGCTCAGATGATGCACTTGATGGTGTAGGAGCAGTACTTCAGAGAGCAAAATATCTTGTCACAAATGGGGCGAATACTGGAACTATGACGCCCGATGACCGGGATAAGCTTAAAATAGAATTGGAACAGCTTCGTTCGCAAGTGCAAGACTTAGCAAATACAAAAGTCGGAGATAAACATCTTTTTAGCGGAACAAAAACGGACACTCCATTGTATGGTGAAAATGGATACCCAGCACTGAGCACAGATACGGATCCAGCAGGCGCAATTACATCATTTGAAAAGGACATTGAAATTGAAGTATTTGATGGCGTCAGCTTGCGGGTGAATACGACTGCCGGAAAAACGTTCAAAGAAATCGATCAGCTCTTTGATGGATTGACGAAGAAAATTGATGAAGCATTCGAAGATAATGTTGATTTTGGCAAGGCCATTACAGACATTGACAACCTAATGGATAGTGTCCTTACACACCGTGCTGATATTGGAGCGCGTACCAACCGTGCTGAATTAATGCATAACCGTCTTGAGATGCAAGAAGGTGCAGCAAAGAAACAGAAGTCTGAAAATGAAGATGTCGACTACGAAAAGGCGATCACAGAAATGATCACCCAGGAATCCATTCACCGGGCAGCGCTTTCTGTGGGGGCCAGAATCATTCAACCATCCTTAGTGGATTTCCTTCGATAATACATGTTTGGTGCCGGTCACTTCATTCATACTAAATAATGAAGCTTGTCCGGCACTCTTATTTATAACTAGGAACCAGGTGATTTTATGAACATTCCACAGCTTCAATTTCAAACAACCCGTGGTATTCTCGGTCTTCAAATCGATAAGCCTGTTCAGGAAATAGAACAACCGAAAGCGACTCAGCAGATTGAGCAACCCGCTGCGATATTGGAAATGTCGACATCCGCATCTCAGCTTTTCGTAGATACAACAGAGAACCGAGCAGATATTGACTTGAAAAGCCCGTTGCGCCGAGGGGATGAAAATGCCCAATACGGGATGCAACAAGCGATGGAAGGCGTAGGACGCCGAGCAGAGGAAGGCCAGCAGTTAATGCGAATTGAAGATGGGGGAAACGCCCTTGTCAATCTGATTAAACAAGAAACGCTTCGGGAAATAGCTCCTCTTGGCATACGTTTTGTTGGAGACCGTCTAAAAGTGCAGATGAGTATTACACCTGGAACACTAGACATCAACGCTACTCCACAAAAGCCTATTCATAACGTGCAAGTCAATAAACCAATTCATAACTATACGCAAGGAAAAGTGACAGGTGTAATGGAGCAGTATCCATCTATTGAGATAGATTGGAAAGTATAAGTTTTACTACTTCGAGCTAGGCAATTTTCGTATTGAGGGAACGTGTTATACGTTCTTTTTTTATGCATGAAATTCGTTTGAATGCTATTCTGTTTGAAAGAGTTCGAAAATGTAATGTTTTTTAAAGGCTAAACGAATAGTCCATCATTGCAATTACCAGTTAAAGGAGCGATCTTACATGTTGATCAACACAAAATTCCATGGAGAAATTAACATAACACCTGATCAAATCTGGTCTTTTCCAAAAGGGCTTCCCGGTTTTGAGGAAGAGAGAGAATTTGTTCTGTTGCCAATAGAAGGGAATCAAGTATTTCAAGTATTGCAATCAACTAAAACAACTGAAATAGCTTTCATTGTAGCCAATCCATATACATGGGCAGACGATTACACATTCGATATCGATGAACCTACTATGGAATTGCTTGAAATTAATAAGGAAGAGGATATTTTTGTTCTAGGCGTTTTGTCAGTAAGACAACCTTTTTCTGCCTCAACGATCAATCTGCAAGCACCTCTTATTTTTCAAATCCATAATCGTAAAGCAAAACAAATGATCCTCAATGATAACCGTTTCATTCTCCGCTATCCAATCGGCAATTATCCAGAGAAAGGAGCAAACTGACATGTTAGTCCTCTCTCGTAAAGCAAATGAAACAATCAAAATCGGTGATGAAATTGAAATTAGAATTATTGAAGTTAAAGGGGATACGATACGAATAGGAATTGAAGCACCAAAGAATATCGACATACTAAGAGGAGAACTTGTCCAATCTATTTCAGAAACAAATACTGAGGCGATTACATTGGACAAAGATTTGTTCACGAAACTAATTAATAACAAGTAATGCTAATTAACATCCTTTAATAATATTAATCTCTAAAAAACAAAATTTCTTTGGAATAACACTAAACTACTAGCACACTCATCCGATAATAGAATTGTAAGCGGCAGTAACGAGTTCGGCCGGCTCTTACTCCGCGAGCATATAAAAAATTATGGTTCACAGGGACGTGAACCTAACACACTCAAGGAGGAAATTCAAATGAGAATTAACCACAATATCGCGGCTCTTAACACACACCGCCAACTTGGTGCTAACAACACACAAGCATCTAAAAACCTAGAAAAACTATCTTCTGGTCTTAAAATCAACCGTGCAGGAGACGACGCTGCAGGTCTAGCAATCTCCGAAAAAATGCGTGGTCAAATCCGCGGTTTGGATATGGCTTCTAAAAACGCTCAAGACGGTATCTCTTTGATCCAAACTGCTGAAGGTGCTCTGAATGAAACTCATTCAATCCTTCAACGTATGCGTGAACTTGCAGTTCAATCATCCAACGATACTAACACACCAACAGACCGTAATGAATTACAAAAAGAAGTTGACCAGCTTTCACAAGAACTCTCAAGAATTAGTAATAATACTGAATTCAACACTCAAAAACTTCTTAATGGGGAATTTTCAGGCACATTCCATATTGGTGCAAACGAAAGCCAAAACTTAAAACTTGATATTGGAGATATGCGTGGTTTTAGCCTCAATGTTGCTGGTAAAGTAGCTGTTAATCAAACAGATGCTTCTGTAACTTCATTGGCAGAAGGAGATTATAAAATTACGGGTAACACTACTGATGGTTTAAAACTATTGGACAGCAATGGCGTTCAAGTTGGACAAAGTGCTGATGGGTTGACTTGGAATGACATGCAAGGAACTCCAGTAGAAGAATTTGTTTTTGAAGAAGCTGTTACTTCTGGAAGTATTAAAATTGACGCAGATGGCGCGCATGGAAAAGCGTTTGTTGATAATGACGGCCTACAAGCAGGTAAATACACAATTGACGGCACAGATGTAAAAGATGCTAGCGGAAATAAAATTGGAACGTATGACGCAACTGCATTTACAGTTTCAAATTTATCTGGAGATGTATTAGCAACCTTTACTACTGCTAAGACTGAATTTGAAGTTGGTGGCGTAGATATTTCTACACAATCAAGTGCAAACTCAGCAGTAACAACTATTCAATCTGCAATCGATAAAGTATCTGCTGAACGTTCTAAACTAGGTGCTGTTCAAAACCGTCTAGAGCACACAATCAACAATCTAGGAACTTCTTCCGAAAACTTGACTGCTGCTGAATCCCGTATCCGTGACGTTGATATGGCGAAAGAAATGATGGAATTTACTAAGAACAACATTTTGACTCAAGCAGCTCAAGCAATGCTTGCACAAGCAAACCAACAACCACAAGGCGTACTTCAACTACTACGTTAATTTGGTTAAGAAACGCGACCTTTCAAAGGTCGCGTTTTCATTTTAACTGAGAGTTTTTTTGTTTGTATCCCAATTATGCGCTCATCGCTATAGTACAAATTAGTAATAGAGCACCTGTTGAATTGACTAAAGAGTTTGTTTGAAAACTACTTCATACAGACGAGCTTTAATATCTGCCGATCCTTCTTTGGAATTAATTCCTCTAAAGAGGTGACTTGCCTAAACGTGTTTCGCCCAAGCAAGGATGTTTGTTCCATCTTTAGTGCCCCGTGAGTCAAGACATATGAACATAAATTCGCTCAAAGGATATCACGTATAGGAAAATAGGACAGTCAGCTGTCATATGTATGATGAACAACATAGCCATAATTTTAGTTAATGTAACACCAGTTGAAAACTGTTGAAATCGGGCAAGCTATACCGATATAAATAAGGAAAGCATTCGACTGGAGGAACAACATTGAAATTACAAATTGGCGAACAGCAGATTGATTATAAGAAGAAACCATCCGTGGAAGACGTGATTGGGCGGATTAACGAAGAACTGACAGATGGATATTATTTCAGTCATTTCGTTGCGGATGGAATGGAAGTATATGATGAACACGAAGAGTTTTTAGAATCCCGCCTTGGCCAAATAAAAGTGCTAGAGGTTGTAATAAAGAACGAAAAGCAATTCATGAATGATGTCTTATTGTCTGCGGAAGAGTATGTGCGCCGTGCCATGCCGGAGATTGAGGTACTTGTGGAGGAATTCCAAGCAGGCCCGACTGCGGACACGTGGGGTAACTTTGAGTTGTTGCTGGGTGGAGCTTCCTGGCTGATAGATATGCTGGAATTGATGGAGAAAAGCAACGAGCGCCCATCTAATTGGCAGCAATTCGAACAGCAAGCTACTAGTATGCAATTAGAAGTGAAGAATTTGCATGCTGCTGTAGACCAAAACAATCATAAGCAAATTGCGGAAGTGATTCAGCAAGGTTTACTTCCTGTGTGTAAAGAGTTGGAAGTATTGATTGGACAGGCGATTGATGTGGATGGAGAACGGGAGAATTTACATTGAAAGAATAACACTTTACGAAGCAATGGGGATACCGCCAATTTGCATCGTAAGGTGCTTTTTTCTTTATTGAGTGGATATCTTACATGGAACTAGCTTTTTCACATTAAGCAAATTTTTAATGATGCGACTACTTCAAAATCTTAAATAGCAAACCGATAAAAAATATACATACAGTTTAAGTATATAGGAGTAAACACCATGATAATTCAACATAATATCTCATCATTAAACACACATCGGCGGTTGACGATGGCCTCAACCTCTCAAGGAAAGTCGCTTGAAAAACTTTCGTCTGGGCTTAGCATTAACCGTGCTAGTGATGATGCAGCAGGGCTTGCAATTTCAGAGAAAATGCGTGGGCAGATTCGCGGGCTGCAGATGGCGGAAAAGAACATCCAAGATGGAATTTCGCTTATTCAGACAGCAGAGGGAGCAATGACAGAAGTCCATGCGTTGTTGCAAAGAGGAAGGGAACTATCCGTCCAAGCAAGCAATGATACGAATACAGAATCAGATCGTCGTGCCATGAATGATGAGCTAACACAGATTAAAGAAGAAATCACTTTAATTGCTGGACGTACTGAATTTAATGGAATGAAGTTATTGGGCGGCAACGTACGCTCGGACGCTGCTTCAATTGCTGGGGATGCAGCCATCAAGTCAAAGCAGGCGCTTACTTCTGCGTTGATCGGCTATATGCTGGAAACAACGGAACAAATGGTAAAAACAGCATATGGCATAGGTCCAGCGCCTGTTCGCAATATGACTGTTGAATATATTGAAGAAGCCGCTGGGGGTGCTGTTGCTTCTGTTAACACCTCTGGATATGTAGGTGATCCTTCTAGTTATACATTTACAATGAAAATAGATCTCGCTGATTTCTTTGACGATAATTTATGGATTTCGAAAGATCGCATCATCGCTCATGAGATGACCCATGCCATGATGGCAGCGTCCGGAATGGAATGGATCGGCGGGGATATTCCGACCTGGTTTAAAGAAGGATCAGCTGAATATTTGGCCGGTGCGAATGAACGACTGAGTGGAGATGTGGCGGGGAATGGAACTGCCGGTGTAGTTACCGCCTTGACTGGCCCAATTAGCACAAGCGAATTTTACTCTGCCAGTTATGCGGCAACTGTCTATCTGGACCAAGTCTTATTAAAAAATGCCAATACTGACATGAAAAATTTTATGGCGAAATTGGCGGAAGGTAAATCATTTGATAGTGTTCTAAGTGAGCTGTTGGGAAGCAGTGGCATTGCAGATAATAATGCTTTTCTCACAAAGTTCCAAGCGGATGGTGCGGCATTTATTTCTTCTACATCCCATTTTAAAACTGGTTCTGGCAGCATACTTAATCCAACAGCGAGTGATAAGGACACGGTCCCAGATACAGACAATCCGCTTAATGAGTCAAATTTTTTTAAATATATTTGGGATTCATCAACTGAGTATGCCGAAAAGGTACAGGGAATCAATTCACTAGTATTTCAAATTGGCGCTAACAGTGGACAGGCTATTGAGATGGATTTACCTAGCATTAGTACTGCAACGCTAGGGATCAGCATGGCCTATCTAATGACAAATCCGTCAGCTTCTATTTCGTTTTTTGATCAAGCAATTGAGAAGGTATCTTCCCAACGTGCCTATTTAGGCTCGATTGGAAATCGCCTGGAGCACGCGCAAACAGCTACCTCTCAATACCACGAACAAATCTCGGCAGCTGAATCACGTATACGGGATGTTGACATGGCAAAAGAAGTTATGGAAATGACCAAACAAAACATTTTGATTCAAGCATCCCAAGCAATGCTTGCCCAAACAAACCACCAACCAGAAGGCGTATTGCAGTTGTTGAGGTAAACTAGTTCGTAAGAGATGAGTGGCCGATATTTAAAAGGATAATAAGACAATGAGATGGCGACGGTACTGTACCGTGGTCATCTTTTTTTTACCGGCTGAATAAGATAAATTATTATATATGGTTTATTGTTTGAATAAAAATGTAGATTGACAAATACAACTTGTCGCTCTATTATTAGAAAAAATGTGATGAGCTGTCCGAAGTAACCGTGCATTCCTTGAAATCAGAGACTTGGTGGGTGGTGCGAACCAAGCGGGACGTATGGGTGAATTACAGGCAGGGAGCAGACTGTGTGTCCGGCAGCCAGCCGTTATCTGGATTGAGTGAGCAGGTGAATTTTGCTAATTTGGGTGGTACCACGGAGCTTCCGTCCCTTTCTTATGAGAGGGATGGGGGCTTTTTTATTTATTTCAACTAGATTAGAGGAGATGAGGATATGAAGAAGGAGATGCCTGTGTGGCTTGCGGCATTGCCAGTTGTCGTTCTGGTGGGTGCAGCGTCACTGTCTGTGTGTGTTTGGAAAGCTGGAATGCTCATGCCTCTCGTGATCGGTGTGCTGGCGGCGGCACTTGTAGCAGCCATGGCCGGGTTTAAATGGACAGATGTGCAGGAGATGATGGTGCGCGGAGTGGGGCGGACGCTGCCTGCGGTGTTTATTCTCCTATTGATCGGGCTGATTGTCGGTTCATGGATGGCGAGCGGGGTCATTCCTGCCATTATTTATTATGGCTTGTCACTGATTCATCCGTCCGTGTTTGTGCCAATTGTTGCGCTCGTGACAGGAATTGTGTCGATTACACTTGGGAGTTCGTTCACATCAATCGCAACGGTCGGCCTTGCGTTTATGGCGATCGGCGACGGACTCGGATTTCCGGCTGGACTTGTCGGCGGCGCAGTAATTTCCGGTGCGTATTTCGGAGATAAGCTGTCACCGCTATCTGATACAACGAATATTGCGCCAGCAATAGCAGAGACGGATCTATTCTCGCATATCCGTCACATGCTTTGGGATACGTTGCCGGCGTTCGCGCTGTCCATCGTGTTGTATGCCATTGTTGGACGGTCGTTCGCAAGTGCAGGAACGGCAGATGCCGAGTCGATTCGCTCAATTCAGGCGGGACTCGCAGATCAATTTGTCATTCATCCGCTGCTTCTACTGTTGCCGGTGCTGACGATCGTTCTGATGGTGAAACGAATACCTGCAGTTCCCGCGCTCGCCGGAGTTGGTCTGCTCGCAGCTGTTGTAGCGGTTTTTGTCCAGGGCATGCCGGTGAGTGAAGTGATTCAGGCAATGACGAGCGGTTTCACTGCTGATACAGGAATTCCGGCGGTCGATTCGCTTTTGAACCGCGGCGGTATGACGTCGATGCTGAACACAGTCGCACTGCTTGTAATCGCGACAGCACTCGGCGGGATCCTCGAGGAATCTGGTTCATTCGAAGTGCTTACCCGCAAGATGATGGCAAGTGTCAAGTCGTCAGGCAGTTTAATCGCCTCGACTATCTTTTCGACATTTGTCGTTGCGTTTGCGAGTGGAGCACAGTTCCTCGCGATTGTCCTGCCATCGCGGACGTTCGTTCCGAAGTATAAAGAGATGGGTGTCGATACAGTCAATCTGTCACGCTGCGTGGAAGCGGCCGGTACGGTTGGCATCAACCTAGTGCCGTGGAGTGTGCCCGCTGTATTTGCGGCCGGCATGTTCGGCATCAGTCCAGGGCAATTCATTCCGTATGCGTTTTTTGTATTTCTTGTGCCACTACTGAACCTCGTATTTGGCTTTACCGGGTTCACGATTAAGAAGAAGATGTACAATGCGGAACCGGCAATGATTCAAACAGAAGAGAAAGAGGAGGTACCGGGATGGGCCAAGTGATACTTCAAGTGCTCGGCACGGCGCAAGATGCTGGTGTGCCGCAGCCGAATTGTTATTGCAAGAACTGTACGCGGGCGATGGAGGATCCGGCGTGGAAGCGGAGAGCGGCATCGCTTGCGGTCATTCTTCCCGAGACCCGGCAATGGCATTTGATCGACGCTTCGCCCGATTTCAAGGAGCAGCTCATCCTATTGCAGCGCAAGTTTAGGCTAGAGGGTCACGTGATGGACAGCATCCTGCTGACACATGCACATATTGGCCACTATCCGGGACTGATGTATCTCGGCAAGGAGGCGATGAGCACGTCGGGCGTTTCGGTTTATACCGGCCGTATGATGAAACGAATGCTTGAAACGCATGCCCCTTGGCGGCAGCTGAAGGATCTCGGCAACATCCTGCTACAAGAGTTGGAAGACGGAAAACCGGTCCGTCTGGCGGAACATTTCACCGTGACACCTGTTGACGTTCCACACCGCAATGAATTCTCCGAGACGTTCGGTTTCTGGATACAGGGACCGAAGAAAAGGGTTTTATACATACCAGATATCGACAGCTGGGACGAATGGGGACTAGATGTAATAGATGCTTGTCGAAAAGCGGATATCTGCCTGCTGGATGCGACATTTTTTAGCTCCGATGATCTCGCGGACAGCGGAAGAAGCGACCGGGATCTGCGCGATATTCCACACCCGTTCATTACCGATTCAATTGCGCGGCTGAAGGAGATTGCCAGGGAGACGGATATTTACTTCACGCATTTCAACCATAGCAATCCTGTCCTCGATCCAGGTAGTGAGGCAAGACGTTTCGTGGAAACGAACGGGTTCCATGTGGCAGAAGAGGGGATGGAACTGGAGATATGAAGAGGCTGTTAGTTGGATGAGTGAGCTTGGAAAATATGTGTGGGAAGAGATGTCCTTCCGTCAAGTTAGCAATGAAGGACTGACAACTAATTATTTCTTTATCCTACAAACTGTCTGCTTTCCCTGCCAATCTAGAAGACTAACCAAGCCCAACTATTTATTTTGTATTCTAATTAAAAGATGACTCCGCTGCTAAAACGGAGTCATCTTTTAATTTTAAATACCTATCGGGATGTTTCGAGTGCTCAACCGGATATATGAGTGGTTGGTGGGATGAATCGAGCTGTTCCCGGGATATACGAGTGGTTCACGAACATAATCGAGCGGTTCTCCCGAAATTCTCTGGCTATCAGACAACGAAAAACTGCCTATTCCACCCACCTTTCACAAGCATACCCATCCTTATCCCGATCCATCTTCGCCTGATATGCTGGATGTCCTTGAGGCACACCACTCGGGTATTTCTTGCGAAGCTCTGTACAATTTTGGAACCATTCGCTTCCGCCTGTGCTTGGTATGGCGGCTGGTTTGCTCGTTGCGGCTGGTGCCGATGGTTTCTTGGATGGTGTATTGCTTGGTTTGATTGTGGCGACTGCGTCGCTGTTGAATCCTGAGTCGGTCGCGTAGTTTTCAACGGACCAGATGCCGAGGCCTTTTTTCTTGGCCGCTGCTTGTGCATCTTCGTACGGCGTGAGGTGACGGGTGTTTGGCGGGTAGACGTACGCTACACGTGCTAAGCCTTCTGCGAGCAATGTTTTCTGTACGCTTTTTCCGTCAACGTAGACGTAGGCCAGCAGGCGGTCGTATTTGTCGTATCGCTCCCCGATATCGAATTCGATTGTAAGCTTACCGCTATTGACTAATTGCCGGTTGCGTTCTTTCGCTTCTTCGCCGAATGGCTGTTTGCCTAGACGCGGATGATTTGTTTCCGGCGTGTCGATCAATAGATAGCGGATATTGATTTCCTCTCCGTTATAGCGCACCTTGATCGTGTCTCCATCCACTGTCTTTACGAGTGTGACGGGGATTTTTTCTGTTGTCCCTGAAGTATCCGTTTTTTTTACAGGGGCTAGTTTGCTGGTGGCAGCCGGTTTCTTTTCTGTGGAGCTTCCTCCAGTAACCGGAACTTTCTTGTCGCTTTCCGGCTTTGTTTCCTCCGTCGGTTTTTCGGAAGTAACCTGATCTGGAGCTGTCTCCTTCGGTGATGCCTTTTCGTCTTGCTGCGTCTCGGATTTTTCTGCCGATTCATCCTCGAAAGAACCGACACATCCTGTTAAAGTAACCACTACACCTACAATTACTATAGCAGGCGCTGCTTTTGTTTTCCGTCCGGCTACTTTTTGCTTCTTTATGAGCGCGAATCCCCCAATGACAATTGCTGTACCAAGAAAAAATGCGGGGAATTTAATTAACAAGCCAATGAACAAGAGTACTGCTAAAACTGTTAAACAACCTTTCAAGAATCCATCCTCCAGTAAAGAAATTAATAGATTTGCAAAGTCTTTTCATAAATCCGCCTATCATTATAGCAAGAAAATATATTAGTATGACCGAAGAGATAGAAAATTTCTCTCTGGTATTTTCAGGGGAGCTCCTTTATTTCTGCGCTCGCTAAAATAATTCGCAAGTCGAAAATAAACTATATCAACCTGCTATATTTTCCTTTATAATTAAAATAATCAAACATTTCATTTGTCACTGGGGGATTTCAAATGGATTACTTGTACAACCCGTACTCGACGATTCGCCATGCGGCTTTCGCCCGAAAAGGGATGGTCGCGACATCGCAACCGCTTGCTGCGCAAGCAGGAATCGAGATCATGCAAAAAGGCGGGAATGCGATTGATGCCGCCATTGCGACTGCGGCAGCACTGACTGTGGTGGAACCGACTTCGAACGGAATTGGGGGAGACGCCTTTGCGCTTGTTTGGGTGAAAGATGAATTGCATGGCCTCAATGCATCCGGTCCTGCGCCTGAAAGGCTAACACTGGAAACAATAAAAGAAGCGGGCTATGAAAAGATTCCTACGTACGGATTCACACCTATTACGGTTCCAGGCGTACCGAAAGCATGGGCTGAGCTGGCAAAAC
>NZ_BQYK01000006.1:0-11331 GCF_023168145.1 Sporosarcina sp. NCCP-2222 | reverse complement strand
AGGCGCAAAATTCCAGTGAATTTGACGATTGGTTTAAAACGTTTGCCCCTGATGGGCACCCTCCAGCAACAGGGGACATGTGGAAATCGCCGGGGCATGCAAAGACACTTCGATTGATTGGTGAGACAGATGCGGACGCCTTCTATACCGGCGAATTGGCGGACGCAATTGATGCCCATGTTGCAGTTCATAACGGCTATTTGCGAAAATCCGATCTCGCAAAGTATGAAGTGGAGTGGGTCAAACCGATCTCGACAAACTACAAAGGGTACGATGTGTGGGAGATTCCTCCAAGCGGCCAGGGAGTCGTGACACTGATGGCACTCAATATTTTTTCTGAATTAAGCCCGGCTGTTCCAAACACCGTGAAAACACTGCACGAACAGATTGAAGCGATGAAGCTGGCATTCGTTGACGGGAAGGCGTTCATAACGGAAGAACGGGATATGCCCGTTGACGTGGAGCATTTATTATCAAAGGAGTACTCAAAAAAGCGTGCGCAGCTCATTACGGATCGCGCGACAGTGCCCGAACCATATGATTTGCCGAAAAGCGGTACAGTTTACTTGGCTACAGCGGATGAAGAGGGGAATATGGTGTCGTTCATCCAGTCGAATTATATGGGGTTCGGTTCCGGCATTGTTGTGCCGGGCACGGGCATCGCATTGCAGAATCGGGGTGTGGACTTCTCGCTCGATCCCAGCCATCCGAATGTGCTGAAGCCAGGCAAACGTTCATTCAATACGATCATCCCTGGATTTTTAACGAAAAATGGACAGGCAATCGGTCCATTCGGAATAATGGGCGGGTTCATGCAGCCGCAAGGGCATTTTCAAGTCGTCATCAATACGATTGACTATGAACTGAATCCGCAAGCGACGCTAGACGCACCTCGCTGGCAGTGGGTGGAAGGAAATAAAGTCCATGTGGAGCCAAATTACCCTAACCACTTGGCACAGGCGCTTACCCGCCTTGGCCATGAGATTGTACCGACGTTAGACAACGGCTCGTTCGGGCGTGGCCAAATCATTTGGCGAAATCCGGAGACAGGCGTCCTTGCAGGCGGGACGGAATCGAGGACGGATGGGACGATTGCGGTTTGCTGAATAAAAAAACGCCAGGACATCGTTGTCTCTGACGCTTTTCTCTTACACAGTAAAACGTTCAATCGCCGTGCTCAGTTCTTCACTCAATTCCGTCAAAGTTACAGCTGATTCTGTCACAGTTTGAATAGCTCGCAACTGTTCGTCTGTTGAAGCGCTCACTTCTTCGCAGGCTGCAGCTGTTTCTTCGGCTGTCGCAGCCATCGTTTGGATGGTGGATGCCACTTGCTCCTTGAGAGTGGCAACTCGCTCAATTTCCTGTAAAACGGATTGGATGGAGGCTTGCATCGTTTCCATAAGGCTTGTGAGCTGATTGAAGGTCAACTCGGTTTCTTGGACGACGCCTCCCTGTTGTTTGAATGCGGCAATTGTTTCTTCTAGTTGTTGGGAAGTACTTTGTGAACCGTCTACCAGTTCTTGAATCACATGTTTTACTTCATCTGTCGCCCTGGTTGATTGTTCAGCTAACTTGCGGACTTCTTCTGCCACAACGGCAAACCCTTTTCCGTGTTCACCAGCCCGTGCCGCTTCAATGCTGGCGTTGAGGGCGAGGAGGTTCGTTTGGGTTGAAATGTCTGTAATTGTATTCATAATGCCGCCAATCGCTTCTACTTTGACATTCAGTTCGTTAAATCCTTCAACCATTGCACGGAACTGGTCTGCAGATAATGTAAAGGAATTGCTTAAATTGATCATTTGAACTTGGCCGTTTTCATTCATCGATTTAGTTTGACCGGCAATTTGAGCCATCATTTCTGCTTTCTTGATGATCTCATTGATTTGCATCCCAAGACCTTCCGTCCGTTCCGCCACCAACTCAGAGTCTTCGGCTGATTTTGCGGCGCCGCCTGCGATTTCGGACACTGCATGGGCCACTTCTGCACTGGATGCACTAGTTTCCTCAGCTACTGCACTTAGATTTTCGGAACTGGACCGGACGTTTCCGGCAGTCGAACGGACAACCGAGATGATGGAATTCATCTGAACAATCATTGTGTTAAAGTTTCCACTGAGTTCACCAATTTCATCTCTTGTTTGACTCTCAGACCTTACAGTCAAGTCACCTTTTGCCACTGTATCCATTAGCTTGCGTAATATGCCGATCGGTTTTGTCATCCTCTGTACCGTAAAATATAATGCGGACAATATGATAGCTAATGTGATGACTGCGATGATAAGCATCGAATTGCGCAAGGATGTCGCCAGTCCGTATACTTCACTTTCTTTATAAACTGCACCTACTTTCCACCCGAATTCAGGCATCGTCGTATAGACGTTAATCTGCTGCACGCCTTTTTCATCAGTGAAATGAGATACACCAGCTTCCTTTTTATATAGAGCACGAACATCAGGGAAATTCATCAAATTCTCACCGGCTTTGGTCGGATGAGAAATGGCGGTCCCGGTTTGATCATACAGCACAGGATAACCTCCATACCCAAGATCAACACTTGAAAGTTCCTCTTGGAGAGCGCCCAGTTGGATGTCAAGTGCTGCAACGCCAACCAATTTGTCTTGGACCACAACCGCTTTCGAGGCGGTAATGACAAAATCTCCTGAGGCTTTGTCCAAGTAAGGCTCAGACCATTGTATTGTTTGCGGAGAAGCAGCGGCTTTTTGATACCATGATCTGGTAGTTGGATCAAAGCTGTCACCGAGATCACTGTGAGGAACGATTGTCAGTTCCTTCTCCGTTGATGCAAAATACACTGCAGACGCACCGTGATAGGAAGTCAGGAATTGAGAAAAAGTACGTTCCATCGCCGCGGACTCATCGCTATGTTGCACGTCTGCTGAATTTGCCAGGAAGTCCAATCCCTTCTCATATTGCAATAAATAATTGGTGATGCCGTAGCCCATCTCTTCCACAATGGGAGAACTGGATTGGATCATGTTAACAGATGATTGCTTCTTTGCTTGGTCATTTGTCATAAAAGTCATGAGGGATATGCCTAAAATAAATAGTAGAGCAACCGTAAAAGTGATTTTCATTTTAATAGATTTGAACATAGGACAATCCCTCTCTAAAAGTAGTTACTCTATTATTTCGTCATCACACGAATAAATTTGAATAGGTATAGAGGTTGTAAAATATACCAAAGTGGAACCCATCTACGGTGCTCACATACAATCACATCAACATATACTCATGTAAAAGGATTGGAGTTGACTCTTATATGAAACCATTGATTGGAATCACGACGGATCTGACTGAAGGACCTAAACAATTTCTTCATGATGCCTATATACGAGCCATTATTCAGGCTGGTGGAGTGCCACTTCTTGTCCCAGCTGGTGTTGGACAGGACGTAAAGCGAATTGAGGAATCACTGGACGGATTAGTCCTATCGGGAGGAGATGATGTCGATCCGTATTTGTTTGGTGAAGAACCCCACCCACAAATCGGCAAAGTAACGCCTGAACGTGATGAGATGGAAATGGCCCTGGCACGGCAATTTCTGAGTGCTGACAAGCCGATTTTAGGTATTTGTAGAGGGATGCAACTGTTGAATATTGTCTGCGGAGGAACTGTCTATCAAGACCTAACTGCCCAACATGTGGAACCATTGATCCAGCATAAGCAACAGGCAGCAAAAAGTCATGCTTCCCACGCCGTTACGCTTACAAAGGATAGTATATTGCACCGACTTGCGGCGCGGAATGAAATACGTGTTAATTCTTTTCATCATCAAGCTGTCCGTGATGTGGCTAGTCCTTTTGTGGTAACTGGCCAGTCAACAGATGGAGTGATTGAGGCAATGGAGAGTACTAAACATCGGTTTGTCCTCGGTGTCCAATGGCATCCGGAAGAGTTACATGCGTCAGGAGACCTGTGTTCCCAAAAGATATTTGAAGTTTTTATTAAAAACTGTTCAAATCTGTAAAGATTTCCATGCGAAGTAGTTCAACTATCCTAATAATTAGTCGATGAATAACGTAAGAAGTATGATTTTCGAGAGGAGATACGGATGAAGATAAGCGATCGGCTTTCAAATGGATTGTTGGATACACAAGCATCTCCTGAAATAGAAAAGTGGGTGCCCAATTTTAATGAATTGGTTTATCATTTCGAAGTTGTTGGTTTTTCACAGTCGGAATTGGAGGAAATTAAGCAGCTCGGTATTCTAATAGACCCCTACTTAGATGAGGTTCTCTGGCAGTTCGTTGCCAAGCTGCACAGCATGCCGGGGGTAGGTGCTTATCTAAAAAAGAATTGTTCAATGGAAGTAGTTAAGATGAAACTGACAGAACAGGTAAAAGACATGTTGAGTGGGGATTTCAAAAAGAATGATTTTCAGAAAACATTGGTTGCAGGAAAAGTTTATGAAAAAAATGTCATGCGACCCCACTGGTATTGGGCATCTTTCCATATGCTGCAAAATGGACTAGTCGATCTCATTTCAAATGTGGTGGTGAATCGCGAGGATGCAAGCCACTACATTCGGGTCTTGTTGAAGGTCTTCTATTTGAAACAGCAGACATTATTAAGTGAGTTCCATGAGCAGCCTGTCCAGGGAAGCTCAAATGAAAGCGACAGAGTGAACAAGGAAATCAAGACGGACATCGGAACAACAAGCCAGAATCTACAAGTGATTAGTCAAAATGTCCAGCTCGCCATGAGAAAAGTAAAGCAGCAAGGGGAACAAGCCGCCAACGCAATGGAACAGTCCGAAAGAAATGCCTCTGCGACGCAGCTGTTGGCGGTGGCAGGGCGGGAAGAATCCCAGCGACTGGGGAAAGAAATGCAACAGATTAAATCACGCATTTCTGATGTGCAGCAATTGTTCAGAGTGGTGAAAGAATCTTCTTGGGAAGTCATCGAAATCATCGACATAGTAAAAACTTTATCAGACAACATTAATTTATTGGCTCTCCGGGTAGAGGCTGAAGCTATCCCATTTATTCCAAGAGATTTGAAGAACGAACGGGCCGCAAGGGAAATTCAGAACCTGTCGGATGATACAAAAGAGTCCATCTTTCGTATGATCCAGTTAATTCGCTTGAATCATCGGTTCGTTGATGGAATGGTTCAAACACTAACCATAGCAGAGAAGCAAATGGAATTAGGAATGGAAAGCTCCAGACAAACGAAGGGAACTTTTAACAAAATAATTGCCAGTATGGATGAGAACTTGCAACTGGTGGAGGATACGACAGAGGCTATTGAAATGCTTTTGGAAGAGATGATGTATTATCAGACCGTAATTGAGGATATCGCTGTGACTGTGGAAGAATTAAACGAAACTGCAAGCCGTTTATAACCCGAAGCGAATCAGGCCTTGGGTTTTTGGCCGTGCTCGAGAAGAAAAGGCAATTTTCCTGTTCGTTCTCTCAACTTCATCCAAAACAAACCGATACATATAGTAACGAAGTACATAAGTACAGGAGGATTGGGATTATGGTTGGACGCATCGGGGGAAGCACTGTGCCGCAAATCGGTGCAAGTGCAGAAAGTGCATCGCCAGAAACAAATTTCATGGTAGAGGAAGTGCAAGCCATCTCTGCGCAAGTGCAGGAGCGAGCCAGCAACGAACAGCCTCTGCCCGTTGAAAAAGCACAGCAAATGACGGACAGCATGAACAATTTTCTAGAGAGCGCCAACACTCAATTGCGCTTTCAACTCCATGATAAACTGAATGAATACTACGTAACAATCGTCGACTCAAAAACAGACGAAGTCGTCCGCGAAATTCCTTCCAAGAAACTCATGGACATCTATGCCGCCATGAAGGAATTTGTCGGACTACTCATCGATCACAAGATTTAAGGGGGACCAAATGATATGCGAATTGGTGGATTAGCATCCGGAATGGATACCGAACAGATTATTAAGGATTTGATGAAGGCACAACGGATTCCGTTGGATAAGATTACGCAAAAGAAGCAGTATTTGGAATGGCAGCTTGACGATTATCGCTCGGCGAATCGTAAACTATTTGATTTTTCAAGCAATACGTTCGACAATATGATAATGTCAACCAATTTCACAAAGAAGAATGTGACTGTTTCTTCGGATGAGGTTGCTATCAAGAACATCAGTTCGTCTGCTGAGTTTACGGGAACTATTGAAGTGCACCAACTAGCGAAGAATGCGACTTTGCAGGGGGGGCAAGTAGTTCACGAAAAGTTGACAAGTGAACAAGTAAGCACTACACGATTGTCGGATTTAGGAATTGGCGTACCTAGTTCGGGTTTCATAACTATGGAGATAAAGACTCCAGGAGAAGAGAAGGCAAAAAAGGTGACTGTTTCGGTTGGAGATTCAATCGGTGCTGTAATCGCGCAAATTAATGAAAAGACAGGCGTTACTGCTTTTTTTGATCAACATACGGGTAAAATTGCGATGTCTTCAAAAAATAGTGGGGAAGGTGATATTGAAGTAACTGGCGAATTGGCAACTGCATTAAAAATTAATACAGTTGAGAATAGCGAGGTTATAAAACAAGCAGGACAAAACGCTATTTTTTCATTCAATGGTCTCCAAACTGAAAGATCCTCAAATACATTCCAGATTAATGGATTTGAAATGAACTTAAAACAAGTGACTGCTCCATTAAAGAGTAATGTGAAAAATGATAAGGGTCTGTATGAAATTGCTGAGGGTGGAAAATCAGTTTCCTTTAACTCCTCTCCTGACACTGACAAAATTTTTGAATCAATCGTCAAATATGTTGATGACTACAACAAATTAATTGAAGAGCTTAACAAGAAAATTCGCGAGCCAAAATATCGTTCCTATCAACCATTAAGTGCTGAGCAAAAGTCGGAAATGAAGGAAAAAGAAATCGAACTTTGGGAGGAGAAGGCGAAAAGCGGGACTCTCCGTAATGATTCCGAAATCTCCAGTTTACTAAATAAAATGAGGTCATCCTTGATGACCTCGGTAGAAGTCAATGGCAAAAAGATGACCCTAAAGGACATTGGTATAACGACATCATCCGATTATTTGGATTATGGTAAGTTAGTTATTAAAGAAGAAGACTTAAAAAAAGCAATTGCTGAAAATCCGAATGCGGTCCATCAACTATTTGCAAAGGAAACTAGTAAAGGAGAAGATGGGAAAGAAACGACCGGTCTAGCTCGTCAGTTGCGAGAGGCTGTTGATACTACCCAAAAAACAATTGCGGAACGGGCTGGGAAGGCCGGATCAGGTAACAAGACATTCCTGTTAGGCCGGACCCTTGACGACATGAACAAGCAAATCGAACGCTTCGAAGACCGCCTAAAAATGGTGGAAAACCGATACTGGAAGCAGTTCACGGCAATGGAGAATGCAATCCAGCGGGCCAATGCACAATCGGCGAACATGATGAATATGTTTGGTGGACAGTAAGTTCTAGTGAAATAATGCATTCCTTATCTCTAGGGATCCCTTTAAAGGAGACAAGCACTAATGGCAATAAATAATCCATATGCAACGTATCAGAACAATTCGGTGAATACGTCGACGCCTGGTGAGTTGACGTTGATGTTATATAATGGTTGTTTGAAATTTATTCAACAGGCTAAGAAGGCATTGGATCAAGGAGATATCGAAGAGAAGAACACGGCGACGCAAAAGGCGCAGGCCATCGTTTCAGAATTGATGGTGACGTTGGATACTTCGGTTCCGGTTGCAGAAAATATGATGATTTTGTACGAATTTGTCAACAATCGTCTCTTGGAAGCGAATATCAAAAATGAAGTGGGCTACTACGACGAAGCGGCTTCCATCATCACGGAATTTCGCGATACGTGGAAGCAGGTTATTCAAATTAACCGGCAAAAACAATATGCTCACACTGATGAAATATGATTCGGCCCGCGATGAAGCGTTGGCAAGAAGTATCCAAGGAACTTCTGCTCGCCACTGCACAACTGGAGGAAGATCAGCGGGATGCTATCATTGAGATAGTGGAACGTCTGCTTGATGAACGAGACATCCTGCAAAAAGAGATGCTCCCTCCTTTTACTTCGGAGGAAAAAGCGGCAGGCAGTGAGTTGGTCGCCTTGGAGAAGCAGGTCCTTCAATCGCTTACCTTGTATTCCAAACAGATCCGTGCAGATATTTCGGCAACTCAATCCAAGAAAGAGCATATGAAAAACTATGTTAATCCCTATGGGAAAGTGGCACGTGACGGCACTTTTTATGATACAAAGCAATGATATAGTAAAGACTGCGAATTGGATTTTCCAAGGGCGCAGTCTTTTTTGTGTACGTTTTATTGTAGATCGCCCAATTTTTAATTTGAAATAAATGTTAACGGGAGTAACTGACTATATGAATGGTCATTCACCGGTAATACGATAGACATATTAGTGGCATTGAAACTGGAGTATGGATCATATGGTAAGGGGGAATGGCCATGATGGTAGTGGGTATGGGGGAGGCTTTACAAAGGGAGCAATATGGCAAGAAAAACTTCATTTTATTTACGACGCTTGGTGCATCCAGTTTTATTGGAACGCTGTATTATTTATTGACCGGACAGGATGCTTTGAAAACGATTAGTATGGCGATCCCCGTCACGGTTGCAGTCATTTTATACGTATTGGCCAGCCGTTCCAAAGGGATGGAAACCATTTTCCCGTGGGTTGTTATCGGATGCACGGCAGGCGCCGCACTTTTTAACGGGTGGATTGGTGATCCTTCTATTGCCACAGTGGGCATCGCATTCTTTATTGTCGGCATCACGAGTGTCCATGTGTCCATTGGACTTATGGGCTATGGGTTTACGCTAGCGTTACTTGTGCTGGTCACTTTTTTAAGCCGTTATCCACACCAGGAACAATTGGCGACGAGCAAAGGAAGTTTAATTCTTGTCTTTCTGCTACTTGGCATCGGGTTATTCATCCAAATTAGGCAGGCGAAAAAACTGGAACTGCAAGTAGGGAAATTTACCGCTGAGCAAAGGCTTCGGGCGGAAGAGGAAGAACGGAAGCACCACGAATTGAATGCAGAAGTCGGGCTGGTGGCGGCTGATTTGAATCACATTGGAGAAATGGCGAAGCGGCATTTGGCGGCGCAGCACGAACTTCTCGAAATCATGGATTCTGTCGCCGGTTCTGTGGAACAGGAAGCGACGCAGATTACTTCGATTGCACGAAATGTGGAGCGGATGAACAATGAGGTCATAGAGATGCAAAGGGAAAGCGATACTATGTGTGATGCATCTTTGCAAATGCAAGAACAATCCAACGAAATTGTGGAGGTCGTGCAGAGCGTCCGCTCCGGCATCGAATCTATCGGGACGGCCCTTGACGCTTTACATGGCTCCTTTGATTCGCTGACGGCCAATATTGGCAAAACGAATCAGTTGGCAACATCCATTGCAACGATAACAGAGCAGACCAATTTGTTGGCGTTGAATGCTTCTATTGAAGCAGCGAGAGCGGGAATCCATGGGAAAGGGTTTGCCGTCGTGGCTGAAGAAATCCGCAAGCTCGCTTCCATGACCGCAGCTACCTTGGTGGAAATTAATATCAATCTAGCGGATGTGAACAAGGTGAATGGACAATCCAGCGCAAAATTGGCAGACAGCAGAGAAAAACTTCATTTGCAAGTACAAGTGACATTACAGGCGGAAGATCGTATGAAGGGGATGCGTGACACGTTAGGGACGTTCCATGAGCAGTTTGTCAGGTTTGATTCCAACATGAAGGAGATTGGAAATGAAACGGCTGCCATTGGCAATATGATGAAGGAATTCGCCGATTTGCTGGCACAGTCAAGCGCAGCTCTGGAGGAAGTGAATGCCACCATCCATACGACGGTAGCCGATAATGAGCATGTTGTGGAAACGTTAGTTGGCACTATGGAGACAACGAATCGATTAACGAGTTAGTGAGCGTGTCAGAAATGATAATTAATTATAGATTTGCTATACTGGAGATAGAAGGTTTGTAGAAATGGAGCGGGTCGATATGCAGTACAAGCGGACAGAATATTTTAGGCATTCCTTCGATGAACCAGTGGATGCAGAATTCCGGCTATTGGTCGGAAAGCATCATGCGACGGCATCCAGTCCGGGCGGGTGTAAACTATTGGACATTAGTTCGGGTGGTGCCAAATTGTACACGGAATATGACATTCCTGTGGAATTGCATGAAGTGGATCTACGCTTGCGATTTACGCTCTATGAACAGCCAATTGAGCAAGAAGGCAAGATTGTTTGGAAGAAACGGTATCAAAACGGTTATCAGTATGGCTTTGATTTCTTAGAACAGCCGTTGATTGCCCGGTTGATTGTCGATGAATTGAAATTACGTGTCAAATCAGGTCGGTAGTAAATGAGGTCTGGACGTAATTTCGTCACAATTCGACATCTTTCTAAAAAACTTTTTAGTTTAAAGAAGGACTTCGAGGGCAATATGGAGAAATATATATCAACGGATAAACAAAGGAGGAGTTCATATGCTAGACTTTAACATCCGCGGGGAAAACATTGAGGTAACACCAGCTATTCGGGAATATGTCGAAAAGAAAGTGCAGAAGCTGGAACGTTACTTTACTGAAGGTGCAAACGCAACAGCGCACGTCAATTTGAAGGTCTACAACGACAAGCAAACAAAAGTGGAAATCACAATTCCGATGAAAAACTTGACGTTGCGTGCGGAAGAACGGCACGACGATATGTACGCCGCAGTCGACTTGATTGTCGATAAGCTAGAGCGTCAAATCCGCAAGTATAAAACTCGAGTGAACCGCAAATTCCGCGAACGGGAAGGCGTCGCCGCATTCTTGCAAACCGTGGAAAGAGAGCGCAATCTCGAAGAAGAGCAAGCGTCTGACGAAAGCGATTTCCAAGTCGTCCGCACAAAGCAGTTTGACCTGAAACCGATGGACCAAGAAGAAGCAATCCTCCAAATGAATATGCTTGGCCATAACTTCTACATCTTTACCGATGCAGAATCTGACGGAACCAATATCGTCTATAAACGTAGAGACGGCAAATACGGTTTAATCGAAACGAATTAACACATCCAGCCTCCGGAAACTTCCGGAGGTTTTTTTGTGGAAACAAGTTTGCTTTGCCGCAAGATGTGGGACGTTTATCTGGCGTTCACCGCGGTAATCAGGCGTTCAAACGGATAAACTGGCGTTCACCACGTTTATCAGGCTTTCAAACGGATAAACTGGCGTTCACCATGTTTATCAGGCGTTCAAACGGATAAACTGGCGTTCGCCGCGGTTATCTGGCGTTCAAACGGATAAACTGGCGTTCACCACGGTTATCTGGCGTTCAAA
>NZ_BQYK01000005.1:304575-309815 GCF_023168145.1 Sporosarcina sp. NCCP-2222 | reverse complement strand
TAATCGATCGAGGACTTAACCTTATTTAAAAAGTGCACGGTTGGCTTGATACTGCACAATGTCTGTTTTATTCAGTTTTGAACGAACAAGCATCGTTCAAGAGTCTGGTGATGAGGGCGAAGAGGTCACACCCGTTCCCATCCCGAACACGGAAGTTAAGTTCTTCAGCGCCGATGGTAGTAGGGGGCTTCCCCCTGTGAGAGTAGGACGTCGCCGGGCTCAACCGCTTTACGGTTTTTGAAATGGTTAGAATTGACTACCTTTCATTTACTAGCAGTTCCTGAACTAGTTTCAAGAGACGTAAAGTCATACATAAAAGGTCCCGTGGTGTAGCGGTTAACATGCCTGCCTGTCACGCAGGAGATCGCCGGTTCGATCCCGGTCGGGACCGCCATTTACCTATAAACGTACCCGATTCCGCGGAGTTATCCAGGAATCGGTTTTTTGTATTTTATCGTTGCTCTATCATACTTCACACGAAAATTGGCTTTTCTTGCTTTTCTGCCTCTTTCGTCTGTACACTATATGTAACGTTCCGAGAAAGGAATTTGAATATGCTGAAGGAAATTGTAGTACATGGGCCGCAGGAGACCGTTCGTCTGGCTGCCGCTTTGGCTTCTCATCTGTCCCCTCCTGATGTGGTCACCCTAGAAGGTGATCTGGGAGCAGGAAAAACGACATTTACTCAAGCGCTTGCAAAAGCACTCGGTGTGACACGAACCGTGAATAGCCCTACTTTCACGATTATTAAGCAATATGAGGGCCGATATCCCTTTAATCATTTGGATGTATACCGATTGGCTGACAGTGACGAGGATTTGGGCTGGGATGAGCTCTTCTATGGAGATGCCATTTCGGTAGTCGAGTGGGCGCACTTGATTGAAAACGATTTGCCAAAGGAGCGTCTGGCCATTACGATTCGTCATTTGGGCGGCGACTCGAGACAATTCGTCATCCAACCGTTCGGTACGCATTTTGAAGAGATTTGTGAGGCGATAGCGATATGATTTGGTTAGGGATCGATACAGCGAATACCCCGCTTTCTGTGGCTCTTGTGCGAGACGGAGCCCTCTTGGTGGAATATACATCTTCCATGGCACTGAACCATTCGCTTCGTGCCATGAAAGCGATTGAAGAACTATTTGAAAAGACAGATTTGACGCCCCAAGCCATCGATGCCATAGCTGTTTCTGAGGGTCCTGGCTCTTATACAGGTGTCCGCATCGGCGTGACCATCGCGAAGACTTTGGCCTGGACACTGGGCAAACCGCTTGTCGGCATATCCAGTCTGCGTGTGATGGCGGGCAATGCCCTCTATTATGCAGAGCTGATTTGTCCATTGGTCGACGCGCGCAGGCGGCATGTTTACTCTGCTTTATACGAGTCTAATGGAACTGGTCTGCAACAAGTAAAAGAAGATGGCCATTATGCCATTGAAATCTTGCTGGAATCCATTAAGACAATAGGTCGGCCCGTCCTTTTTGTCGGCACAGATGTTAAGATGTACAAAGAGGAGATTGAAACGGCACTTGGTGAGCTAGCTTCTTTTGCACCCCAGCCATTTCAATTGCCACGTGCCTCTCTTTTAATCCATTTGGCAGAGCAGGAAGAACAGGAAGCTGATCTGCATGCCTTTGTGCCGGAGTATCGCCGGGTTGCGGAAGCGGAGGCCAATTGGCTGGCGCAGCAAAAGAAGGGGACGCAGCCGTGATCAATACAGTAGCTTATCGTAGAATGACACGTGAGGATATTCCGTCTGTTGTGGAAATCGAGGAAGAATCCTTTTCCACGCCTTGGACGGAGGAAGTCTTTGAGCATGAAATGACGGGCAATGCCTATGCACATTATATTGTGGCTGAAGAAGAGGATCAGGTCATCGGGCATTGCGGCATGTGGATTGTGTTGGATGAATGCCATATTACCAATGTAGCGGTCCGCAAGCAGCACCGGGGCCGTGGCATTGGAGAAGGACTCATGCGAAAGGCAATTGCATTATGTAAGGCAAATGAAGTCAGGCTGATGACGTTGGAAGTGCGGGTCAGCAATGAAACTGCTCAAAACTTGTATCGGAAGCTTGGTTTTCAAGACGGGGGCATCCGAAAAAATTACTATACCGACGACCATGAAGATGCGCTCGTCATGTGGGTGGAATTCGAATGAACAAAGACCTTTATATATTGGGAATAGAAACAAGTTGTGACGAGACGGCGGCTTCCATTGTGAAAAATGGCCATGAAATCGTGTCCAACGTAGTTGCTTCGCAAATCCAGAGCCAGAAACGATTTGGCGGCGTCGTACCTGAAATTGCGTCGCGCCATCACGTCGAACAAATTACACTTGTCCTGGAAGAAGCACTTCGGGAAGCCGGATTAACACCTGCAGACTTAGATGCCGTAGCAGTCACAGAAGGGCCCGGCCTGGTCGGTGCTCTATTAATCGGCATCAATGCCGCCAAAGCGTTCGCCTTTGCTAATAGTCTGCCAATTATCGGTGTCCACCATATTGCGGGTCATGTGTATGCGAATCAATTAATGCAGCCGATGGAATTTCCGCTTCTCGCGCTTATCGTATCAGGTGGGCATACGGAGCTGGTTGTCATGAAGGAACATGGCCATTTTGAGCTAATCGGGGAAACACGGGACGATGCAGCCGGTGAAGCGTATGATAAAGTCGCACGTGTGCTGGGCTTGCCGTATCCAGGGGGGCCGCATATCGACCGTCTGGCTCTTGAGAGTGACAGAGCGGTTGAATTCCCGCGTGCGTGGTTAGAGCCGGATTCCTATGATTTCAGTTTCAGTGGCCTTAAATCGGCTGTCATTAATTATCGGCATAACCTCGAGCAGCGTGGCGAGACAATTGACCCTCACCACGTGGCTGCAGGGTTCCAGGAGAGTGTCGTGGAGGTGCTGACGGCAAAGACGCTGAAAGCCGCACGTCAATATAAAGTAAAGCAAGTGATTGCCGCGGGTGGAGTGGCAGCCAATAAAGGTTTGCGCTCGTCGTTGGAAGCGACGTTTGAAAAGGAAGGCATCCCATTTTACGTACCGCCCATTTCATTATGCACGGATAACGCAGCGATGATTGCTGCGGCAGGATCTTCCATGTTTGAAGCGGGCGTTCGCGGGAATATGGAAATGAACGGACGTCCGGGCATGCCATTAACATCTTGGAATTCGTAAAAATAAGCACGGAAATTGTCCGAATGTGGCGATTTCCGTGTTTTTTTGTTAGGATGGTTTTTTACGTTGTCAAGAGGGAACGTTCGTACTTATGCACACTTTGTGGACAACTTGTTCATAACTTAGAAAATAGCAAAAGATCAAGCACACCGTTTTGGATAACTTTGTGGGTAATAAAACATTTTTCTGTGGATAACGTGGATAACTATGTTCATATCCTATAAAATCAATATTTCTCATGTGGAAAAGATTGTGGAAAATGAAAATGCCGTTTCGACAGGATAATCGAAACGGCGTCCTTTTTACGTATATAGCAATTCGAGTTCTTCTTGCCAGACAAGCCATTGTTCTGCCAGCAGATCATGTTCTTCCTGAAGCTGGTCAATTCTTGCTTGCAAGTCCATCAGCTTAACGTGATCGTCCGCAAACTCCGGATTGAGCAATTCTTCTTGTAGATGAGTCATTTCCTCATCTAATGAGGCCATCTTTTTCTCCGCGTCCTCAATGTTCCGTGTCAGCTTACGTTCTTGGCGCTTTAATTCCTTATCTGACTCGCTGCGGCCGGCATTCGTTTGTCCCGGAAGCGGAATCCCTAATGTTGCTTGATCTTCTGCGAGCAATTCGGCCTGCTCTGCTTTCTTTTCGAGGAAGTAATCGTAATCGCCGAGATACTCTGTCGCCCCAGATTCATTCACATCAATCACTTTAGTCGCAAGTCGATTAATGAAATACCGGTCATGCGACACGAAAATGATCGTGCCTGGAAAATCGTCTAATGCGTTTTCAAGCACTTCCTTGCTATCCAAGTCCAAATGGTTCGTCGGCTCATCCAATACGAGTGTATTCGATTTTTCGAGCATAAGCTTGGCCAGGGATAACCTTGCCTTTTCGCCTCCGGATAACGAAGAAACCGGTTTATCCACATCCTCACCCGAGAACAGGAAACGACCGAGCAAAGAGCGGACATCTTTTTCATTCAAAAGCGGCCATTCGTCCCAAATTTCCTGCAGAACGGTCCCTGTGCCAATGATGGTCGCCTGATTTTGGTCATAATAACCGAATTGGACATTCGTACCGTAACGGATTTCACCGTCTAAAGCCGGCTGTTTCTTAACAATCGTCTTCAGCAGTGTGGATTTCCCGATGCCATTCGGTCCGATAATAGCAATCCGATCTTCTTTATAGGCGTGCAGATTGATATGGCGCGATACGGGGTGATCGCCATAGCCGATCGACACGTCCCGCAAAGCCAGCACATCGTTGCCGCTCTGCCGGTCAATATCGAAAGAAAAGGCAGCGGACTTCTCATTGCCCTCTGGCGCATCCATCCACTCCGTACGCTCCAACTGCTTTCGTCGGCTTTTCGCCATTTTGGATGTAGAAGCCCGGGCGATATTGCGCTGAATAAAATCCTCAAGCTTTGCCCGTTCAGTTGCTTCCCGTTCAAACAGCTTGCGATCCCGTTCATAGTTCTTCGCTTTCTCATCCAAATAGGCACTATAGTTCCCAGTATACTTTGTCACTTTTCTTCTTGAGACTTCATAGACAACGGTAACAATCTGGTCAAGAAAATACCGGTCATGGGACACGATCAAGATGGCGCCCTCATACGAAACCAAATATTTTTCCAGCCATCCGAGCGTCTCGATGTCAAGATGGTTAGTCGGCTCATCGAGGATCAGAAGATCAGGCTTGCTCAGCAGCATTTTCGCGAGAGCCAACCTTGTCTTCTGGCCACCTGAAAGCAAATGGACGCTTTTCTCATAATCCTCGGGATAAAAACGCATCCCATGGAGTACAGAGCGGCAATCGGATTCATACTGGTATCCGCCTGAATCCTTAAATTCGATCTGCAACGCATCATATTCCTTCATGACCCGCTCGTATTCCACACTATTTTCGTAAACAGCGGGATCTGCCATCTGCATTTCCAATTCACGCAGCCGGCCTTCCAATTTCCGCAACGGTTCATAAACGGTCATCATTTCGTCCCAGACCGTCCGTTCTGAATCAATTCCAGCATGCTGTTCCAAGTAGCCGATCCGCACGCCTTTCGGAATG
>NZ_BQYK01000005.1:240586-304463 GCF_023168145.1 Sporosarcina sp. NCCP-2222 | reverse complement strand
GGACGTTGTTCAATATATCGGTTCCAGAAAAGGACTTGGTCAGCCCGTTTACTTGTAAAATGATCATTGAAAACACCTCTATTCCACTTAAGTGTAATGGAATGGGAGGAAGGGCGCAATGGTCGGCTTTACAACAGAAGCCAACTACTGTACGATAGAATCGGCTTCCGTTTATTTGAATGGAAGACTAGCAACAAGGATATCGATTGCCTCCAAAGAGACGATTGGATATTCAGGAGGTTGAAAATGGCTGGCGAAATTCCGAAAATTCCACAGGCGACATCCAAGCGGTTGCCGCTCTATTATAGATTCCTGCAAAACTTTGCGAACGCCGGCAAGAAACGTGTTTCTTCCAGTGAATTAAGCGAAGCGATGAAAATCGATGCCGCCACGATCCGCCGGGACTTTTCGCATTTCGGTGCGTTGGGCCGGAAAGGCTATGGCTATGATGTAAACTATCTTGTAAACTTCTTCCGCCGAACGCTCGACCAGGACGAGGAAACGGACGTTGCCTTGATCGGTGTCGGAAGTCTAGGAAATGCATTTTTAAAATATAACTTTCAGAAGAACCATAATACACGGATTGTCATTGCCTTTGACCCGAAAGCGCCAAAAGACGGGAAGACGTTAAACGGCATACCTGTCTTCCCGCCAAGCCGGCTGGAAGAGAAGATACAGGAGCTTGGCATCAATCTCGTCATCTTGACCGTGCCTTCGAGGGCGGCGCAGGAAGTGACTGATCGACTTGTGGCTATTGACGTGAAAGGAATTCTGAATTTTACGCCAGTACGGCTGGATGTGCCTGAGTGGATGCGTGTCCATACAATCGATTTGTCTGTCGAGCTGCAGACACTCATTTATTTCATTAAAAATGACGTAAAAGATTCACAATTGGAATGATTCGTTCCGTGGTATTGGTGACGGTTTTCGTGTAAAATAGACATATTACGAAGGAGGTGCCCGAAATGGCCCCAGGTATAGGAAGTTTACTCTTAATCGCAGTCGTGGCATTGCTTATTTTCGGACCGAAGAAATTGCCTGAGATCGGGAAGGCATTCGGTGCTTCATTACGTGAATTCAAGAATGCGACAAAAGGTCTCACATCCGATGATGACGACACGGTGAAGAAAGTGGAAGACAAGAAAAACGACGTGCAATAAGTAAGGATGTCTGTCCGATGAAAGAAAAAAACTTAACTGTCATTGAACATATAGATGAAATTCGAAAACGGCTGATGGTAATCGTCGTTTTCTTTGTTATTGCAGTGATCGGCAGTTTTATCATGGCCAAGCCGGTCATTAAGTTTCTCCAAGAGCAGGCACCTGAACAGACGTTCAACGCATTCAATGTCGCCGACCCGATCATCGTTTATTTGAAGGTCGTCGTATTTCTGGCGGTTGTGATCATTTCCCCGATCATCATGTACCAGTTCTGGTCTTTCGTTTCGCCAGGATTGCATGAGACGGAACGAAAAGTGACACTGAGTTATATTCCCTTCACTTTTCTACTGTTCCTTGCCGGCGTCTCTTTTTCGTACTTCATTCTCGTTCCGTATGTGATGAAGTTCATGATGAATCTGTCGGAAGACTTGGGAATCGCTTCAACGTTTGGTATCAATCAATACTTTACGTTCCTTTTCCAAATTATCATCCCGTTCGGCATTGTATTCCAATTGCCGATTGTCATGCTGTTTTTATCGCGGCTCGGCATATTGAATCCGAAATACTTAGTGAAAATCCGCAAAGTCGCCTATTTTGTCCTGTTCGTACTTGCAGCTTTCATTACACCGCCTGATATTGTTTCGCATTTATTTACATCTGTTCCGTTGTTCATTTTATATGAATTTAGTGTCATCATCTCCCGCTTTGGTTATAAGAAATACTTGAAGGCGGAGAAAAAGCGGCAGTTGGAAGAAGTAAAGGCAGAACAACAGCGGCAAATCGATGAAGTGATGGGCAACTTAGAGAAATAGAAAAATCCCGTAACCTGTTTTTACGCAGGCAGCGGGATTTTTTTATTGTTCGAATAAAATCAGCTCGGGGCGCAAGACCTCTCCCACATGCAATACAATGAATGAATAGTAAGGGACTCTGCGCTTGTCTGTCGGCGAACCGGGGTTCAGCAACAACGTGCGTTTTGCATAGCGGATGAGTGGGATGTGAGAATGCCCGAAAACGATGGCATCCAGAGTTTCATCTTCAAAAGCATCGATGGCCCGCTTTTCCGTAGTTCTTTTATCGCCATGGCCATGGACCATACCGATCTTGAACTTCCCAGCATGGATGATCTGCTTGTCCGGAAACATAGATTGAATGGCAGGGCTGTCGATATTACCGTGAACGCCAATCACTTCCGCGAAGGCCTCCAGTTGCTCTTGTATAGCGAGATTCCCCCAGTCGCCTGCATGAAGAATGAGGTCAGCTGATGTACACTCCTCCAGCAGACGGGGAGGAAGCGCTTTGGCGTGAGTATCGGAAAGAATTACGATTTTCAAGGATCCACCGCCTTTCATATGGGTAATTGTAACAAATGGGGCATAGGAATGAAACGGTGGATGATGTAAGATATAGGAAAAGAGAAGGAGGGATCTCATTGCCGTTTTTGTCAATTTGGTCACAGCCGACGAAGACAATTCATTATTTGCTGGAAAAGCGATCTGTGAAACTGACGCTTCTTATATGGTTTCTTGCCGCGGTTGCGAATGCGCCGACCGTTGTCCCGAATTTGCTTCAATTATTTGAATTACAAGCAAGTACCGCACTTATCATTTCCTTATTCCTTTCGTTCATCAGCATGCTCATCGGGTGGTTCATCAATGCGGGTGTCTATTATGGGATTGGACGGATGCTCGGGGGGAGCGGCCGTTATGATGAACTGCTATGGCTCGTACCTGTGGCGACATTGCCGCTCATTTGGGTGGCGCCTGTCAATTATATCGTGTTTGCCATCACCGGCGGGCAGCAGCCGAATTTCATGTTAGACGGATCATTGACGCCTTATTTACCTTTCATAATCGGCAACTTGATTACTATAGGAGTTGGAATATTTAGCATCGTTGTCACAAGCATGGGACTTGGCATTGTCCACCGTTTCTCGTCATGGCGCGGTTTTGGTGTGATTGCGATTTTTATGGTGATTTTATTTGTGTTCATCTTTGCTATGGTATTTTTCTTAATGTTCTTCGTGTTTACACCATATTAATGAATCGATAAAACCGGCTCGCATTCTACATATGCGAGTCGGTTTTTTGTCACGTTTGTGAAGGATCAATCGCTAAGAGAGAGGAATGCTGATCCGCATAAGTGTAATGTCTGTGAAAAGAAGCCTACAGTTTTATTATGGATAATTGTAACAAACGGAGTATGGGAACTAAACGGGAGATGATGTAAGATATAGGAAATGAAAGGGGGATAACATTGCCTTTTTTGTGGATTTGGACAAAGCCGTCGAGAACAATCCAATACTTATTGGAAAAGAAGTCCGTGAAATTATCGTTGCTCATTTGGCTGCTGCTAGCGGTTAGCGATGCACCGAATACTGCGTTGAATTATCAAGAAATGTTTAGGATGGAACCGGGCGAAGCGCTTTTGTTGATGTACATCGTTGCATTCCCATTCTTCCTTATTGCGTGGCCTCTTTGTGCTGGTTTATTTTACTTAGTTGGCCGGATGCTTAGGGGAAGCGCCAGTTACAAAGATGTATTGTGGATGATTCCAGCAGCCTCCATACCGCTTATTTGGGTAGCACCCGTCAATTATTTCATGTTTATGATCATGAACGGCCAACAGGTGCCTTTCATTGTCCCTTGGCTTGCAATTTTGATAACGGCAGGGGCATGGGTTTATAGCATCATCGTAGTAAGTAAAGGAACCGGCATTGTCCATCGTTTCTCTGCATTGCGAGGTTTTGGTGTCACTGTCATCGTAGCAGGGGTAATATTTACTTTCTTGATGATCTTGTCCTTTTTAGCTGCGATTTTCATACTGCCTACTATGCGATGAAAGTGAAAACCGGCTCGCAACAAATACAGTGCGAGCCGGTTTTTATCAATATGGAAGGAGATGAATGAACGCGTTCTTCATGTCCTGAAGTTTTTCGAGTTTATCCATATTAAATTGCAAGATCGTCACAAAGCCGTTCATGAGCAAGTGCGCAAGCATCGAAGTCCAAATCCGTCCTGTATGGGAATAAAGGAAGGCAAAGATGAGACCAGGTGCTAGGTAGATGAGTAAATGTTGCGGCTCTCCATGAACAAGGGAGAAGATGACCCCACTCAAAATCCCGGCAATCCAGAAGTTTGTTTTCAGATAGATTCCGCCGAACACCACTCTTCGGAAAACAATTTCCTCCAGTAATGGCGCGAAAACTACGATGGAGAGGATGATGATCGGTGAAGCCTTCGCGATTTCACCCAGCAGGGCTGTATTTTCCGAACCCGGCGCCACCCCAAACGCTGTTTCAATAATGGCCGCAATCATTTGGCCCGCCATGGCCATGAAAAATCCAAGAACACCCCAGAGAATCACTCCTCCGATGGATGCCTTCTTTTTAGTTCCTTTGCTAATATCCCAGAACTTTTTATTGAGCGTCGCAAGCCACAGAATAATCGGAGCGGCAATCAAGTTTGAAATGAACAATCCCCAGGCAACGCCTTGGAAAGAAGCCTGTTTCTCTGTCATGCCGCCTTCGTGGAAGTAGGTGATCAGCCATTTGCTGAGCGGCACACTGCCAAACTGCATGAGAATATATGTAAGAAGTATAAGCAAGTAAATCTTCCAGTTTTTCATTCATCTCGTCCTTTCTACTCCGTCCATTTTAACTTTTTCGTAGTTGAATGGCAAAGAGAAAAGAATACGAGTATTTTACTTGCAAATCTTGGGCAACTTTATTATGATAATAAATGTATTAGCACTCATGCTTACTGAGTGCTAAAAAGAAGATATTATGTCGAGGAGGTTGTTTCACTTGTTGAAACCATTAGGTGACCGTATCGTAATCGAACTAATCGAAGCGGAAGAAAAAACACAAAGCGGTATCGTACTACCAGATTCCGCAAAAGAGAAACCGCAAGAAGGAAAAGTTGTTGCAGTCGGTACTGGACGCGTTCTTGAAAACGGCCAGCGCGTTGAACTGGAAGTGAAAGATGGCGACCGAATCATCTTCTCCAAGTATGCTGGAACTGAAGTGAAATATGAAGGCAATGAATATTTGATCCTGCGTGAAAGCGACATTTTAGCTATCATCTAATCAATCATCGATGAATGGCACATAGACAAATGTACGAGTAAAATCAGGAGGGAATTCATAAAATGGCTAAACAATTGAAATTCAATGAAGACGCACGCAGCGCAATGCTTCGTGGTGTAGATATACTAGCGGACGCTGTTAAAGTGACGCTTGGACCAAAAGGACGCAACGTCGTTCTTGAGAAGAAATTCGGTTCTCCGCTCATCACAAACGACGGTGTGACAATTGCAAAGGAAATCGAACTTGAAGATCCGTTTGAAAACATGGGTGCGAAACTCGTAGCAGAAGTAGCTTCCAAAACAAATGAAATCGCAGGTGACGGTACGACAACTGCAACGGTTCTTGCTCAAGCGATGATCCGTGAAGGTTTGAAAAACGTAACAGCTGGCGCAAACCCTGTCGGTATCCGTAAAGGAATCGAAAAAGCGGTTGCGACTGCGATTGAAGAACTACAAGGCATTTCCGATGAAATCGAAAGCAAGCAAGAAATCGCGCAAGTAGCTGCTATTTCTTCAGGCGACGAAGAAGTCGGCGAATTGATCGCTGAAGCGATGGAGCGCGTTGGCAACGACGGCGTCATCACTATCGAAGAATCCAAAGGCTTCACTACAGAGCTTGACGTAGTAGAAGGTATGCAATTCGACCGTGGATATGCATCTGCATACATGGCGACAAACACTGACAAAATGGAAGCGGTTCTTGATAACCCATTCATTTTAATCACAGATAAGAAGATTACAAACATCCAGGAAATCCTTCCTGTCCTTGAACAAGTCGTTCAACAAGGCAAGCCATTGCTTCTAATTGCGGAAGACGTGGAAGGGGAAGCGCTTGCGACTCTAGTTGTGAACAAGCTTCGCGGTACATTCAACGCAGTAGCTGTTAAAGCACCTGGCTTCGGCGATCGTCGTAAAGCTATGCTCGAAGATATCGCAATCCTGACTGGTGGCCAAGTGATTACAGAAGATCTAGGTCTTGACCTAAAATCTGCTGACATCAGCCAGCTTGGACGCGCTGCTAAAGTCGTTGTCACAAAAGACAACACAACAATCGTTGAAGGAGCAGGCGAAACAGACGGAATCACAGCTCGCGTCGGCCAAATCCGTGCACAACTCGAAGAAACAACTTCTGAGTTCGATAAAGAAAAACTTCAAGAACGTCTTGCGAAACTAGCAGGCGGCGTAGCAGTCATCAAAGTCGGTGCTGCAACAGAAACAGAATTGAAAGAGCGCAAACTTCGCATCGAAGACGCACTCAACTCCACACGTGCAGCTGTTGAAGAAGGTATCGTATCCGGTGGTGGTACAGCCCTCGTCAACGTCTACAACAAAGTGGAAACATTGCTGGAATCTGTAGAAGGCGACGTCGCAACTGGCGTGAAAATCGTCCTTCGCGCACTTGAAGAGCCAGTTCGCCAAATCGCAACAAACGCTGGCCTTGAAGGCTCCATCGTTGTCGATCGCCTCAAGCGCGAAGAAGTCGGCATCGGCTTCAACGCAGCTGACGGCGAGTGGGTCAACATGATGCAAGCAGGTATCGTAGACCCAACTAAAGTTACACGTTCTGCACTTCAAAACGCGGCATCTGTGGCGGCTATGTTCTTGACAACAGAAGCAGTCGTTGCCGATATCCCAGAACCACCAGCAGCAGGCATGCCTGACATGGGTGGAATGGGCGGCATGATGTAAGGGATACGCTAAACCCTCTTATGCCAACTCAAGAGGTCTCTCATTAATTCACTGAATTAATGAGGGGCCTCTTTTTCGTTTCATTAATTTTTCTTCCCCAAGACCGAAACAAGAAGATCCATACATGGAGAGTGTCAGGCTCTACTATTAGAACCTGAGTAAACTATAACTTTATTACTTATCTAATAGTATTTGCGTCGCAGTCTAGAGATAGGCGTGTTAGTCCGTAAGGGTTATTTTCGGATTTTTATAACTATATTCATTATCTTCTTGTAAAAAATGGAGTATTATTACTGGTAATATAATCGAAAACTGGAGGGGAAGAAAATGTTCGCCTATAGTGAATTATTGTATAATACAAAGAATTATAGCGTGTCTCTTTCTAACCGCTCGATGAGGCGGAGCCAATGAAAATATTGAGTGTCAGTCCATTTCAAGAGGGACTTCAACGGAACATAACAATGTTAGACAGGCTAAGCACGGAAATGGAAACAATTGACCGTGCCGTGCGCGATCTCGTTGAAATGGAGGAACAGCTGAAAGGAATGGGGGGCAGTGCGATTCGTTCCTTTTACCGGGAATGTCATTTGCCCTTTCTTCTTTTCTTTAGGATGTTTTCAAATCGGTTTAAACAAGTGCTTCTTCAGATGGAAGCTGCTCTTCATTCTCTCGAACCCGATCCTTCCGGGTACATAGATGAACAATTCCTTGAGGGTGAGCTGGAACAGGGACTTACGCTAATTGGCCGTCTCACGGCGAGTTTGACGGATGAGGCAAACAGTATTATGGACAAAGTAAGTGATATTGTCGGCCTGCCCCATTTAGATGATAGTGAAGTACAGGAGGGGGTCATTCACTCCAAACGGAAACGTGATGATACCATCGCCCAACTTTATGAATTTGATGCAACGCAGACTTTCGCACTGAATGCCATTGAACATGACTTGCTGGCAATGGATAATTGGCTTGCTACTATCGAGGGACTTTTCCAATCAGGAGTGCAGGACATAAACTTCCAGACGAGCCAATGGAATGTATTAACGTTCGGAAGTGAAATCAGAACGGAACTATTACCAAAAGTGTTCTTAGACCCTTGGGGGAACGAGCATGAGAAGCTGCTCGGCACGATGCTTACTGCCGCTACTTTTAAAACTCTGGAAGGGAAGAAAGTAAACACGATCGATCAGAATGTGGACGAAAATGTGAAATACCAAGTCTATAATAACGGTTTGCTTATTAAAGAGTATATGGTAGGCTCAAGCGTTTTCTATGAGGTTGTTCCCCATGTAGAGTATAAGGAAGAAGAGATCATTACAGCTACCGTAGCCGAAGAAAACAACTGGGTGGATGATCTTCAGTTTGGATTAGATCTGGTAGGGCTTATCCCTGTAATTGGTGAACCAGCGGATGGATTAAATGCAATTATCTATGCCGCGCGAGGGGATACAGTAAACGCGGCCCTTTCTGTTGGGGGAATGATTCCTGTTGCAGGATGGTTCAGCACTGGTGGGAAGTTGGTTTATAAATCAACAACTAATGTAAAACAAGTTAAAAATGTGGTCAGCACAGATGCGATGAAGTCCATCTATACGCCAATCTATCAAGATGTCATCAACAGTCCGCTAAGTAAATCTCAGAATCATCTTGATTTATTGTCTAATAATTATTACCAATTAGGAAAGCTAGATAACGTTGCATTCAATATGGGCAAATCTCCACATCAATTTAATCCATTAACTGCAAATGGTTATCAATTCAGCACGCCGAACAACATTACATTCAATAAGCCGTTAGTAAAAACGGACATTTCTGCACCTAGTAAAAGTAGAGTTAGTGATGTTAAGGTTGATATGAAGAAGAATGTGGATGTTGAGACTAAGGGTACGGTTAAAGATAAGGGAGTTAGTGAAACTAATTTAACAAATATTGATGATTTTATAAATGGTAACAAGAAATTTGATGAAGTCATTGAAGACTTTGCAAAAGTATATAAAGAACATGTTGATTTAAACAAACCTTGGTCTTGGGATGATACTATTCCGGGTGGAGATAGCTTGTCTTCTGCTCAAAAAAGAAAGATAAAAGAAATGGCTATAGAAAAAGGACACATTCCTGAAATAAAGGTTACAAAAGCAGATGGTATGAGGTATGGATTTGCGGACTTTGCAAGTGCAGGTGTTGTAGAAGAGACTGTTCAGCTACCAGAGAGATTTTGGAAGTTATCGGATAAAGAACAGTTTAAGTGGTTAGACGAACAAATAGGTGGTACAAGAAAAGGAATGACGTGGCATCATACGGAGGTTCCTGGTAAAATGGAGCTAGTCCCCTTTGGTATTCATAATATTACACCTCATAATGGTGGAAGGACAAAAGGTATGTGGGCCGACGCTCCAAGATAATAATATTGAGGAGGTATAGAAATGGAATTTAAGGATAGTTCGATAATTTATCCCTTGCCGGACGATACTTTGCTTTCTGAAAAGGAAGGTAAGTGGAGAATAAATTTACCAGAGACGTATAAAGAATTTATAAAAAAATATAATGGTGGTACTCCTATAAAAGATAGTTTTAAGTGTAATAGCCATATTTATGCGATTGATAGGTTTTTATGTATTTTAAAAGTAACCGGGGAAAGAGATGATGAGTATTGCGATATAGGAGTAGTTAGAACACAACTAGACGAAAGAATTGTTTTTGATGAAAATTTAGTAGGTACTGAACTGCTACCAATAGCCGTTTTATTTGCAGGTGACTTTGTTTGCTTAGACTATCGTAACAATGTTGAAGAGCCTATTGTATGCGTTTGGAATCATGAAGAGTCTTCAGATTTAAATCCTATAACATATATAGTAAGTAATAGCTTTGAAGAATTTCTAAATATGTTAACAGAATAGATACTTGTCGGTAGTATCTAAACCTTGAAATAATGCCCGTAAGTTAGTAACACTTATTTAATTTACTTTTGCACTTGATTGTCTAATAGGGCAACAGGTGCTTTTTGTTTTTTGTGAGAAATTTATGCTTTGGTCTACATGAAAAATGCTAATGAAAATTCATAACTCATGATGGTTATACCATCAAGGCATTCTGTTTTAATACTGTGTTTGTGAAAATAATAAGATAAATAGGTGAGACTACATTTTACATGCAAAGAGGACTTATTATACTACAAAACCACAAACTAAAGACAACAATGACAAAGCTCGTAGTGCTAAACGATACAGATACATAAATCTAGTAAAAAGAAAGTGAGGATTTTTGAGTGAGACAAAAAGAAAATGATTTACATGAAAATCGAAAGCTCATGATGGTGTACCATCAAGGAGTATCGTTTTAATACTTGGATGAAGAGTGTGGATGTTGAGACTAAGGGTACGGGTAATTCTATACAATATGCTGAAACTGGTGGAAGAAATATATCCCCAGAGCAGTTCTTTAAGGAAGAAGCTATTGCAGAAGAAATGTATGAAAAATTTAGAAATCTAGGAACAGAAGATGTGAATGCAATTGCTAAAAATATAGGCTCTTCTGTTGCTAGAATACAAAGGATTAAAGATCATGTTTTTAATAAATCTCATATAAAGGATCATGGAGTTGGGAGATTTGATCCGGACTACGAACTAGCTCAAGCATGGCAAAGATTGATAGATGGGAAACAAGTAGATTCTGATATGCAATTATTACATCACGAATTTTCGAGTCAAAAGTTGAGGGTATATTCCAGACTAATTATAGAACAGCTCATGACAAAACTATAGAATCTGGAAGACCATGGAATTGGGAGAAAAACTATGAGGAGTGAAGATTCATGGCAGTTTTTGTTTTAATGTTGAAGGAATTTGAGGATGAAGAGAGAGTGGTTTATCAATATGGACCGAATGAAGATTTAATGGGACGAATTGAATATGATAAAATAAATGGAGTTATCAACCAACTATCGCAAATTGATTCACAAGAGTTCGCTGATGAATTCTTCTTTAAGAGAGCAGGAAGACGACTTTCAAGAATGATTATTAAAGAAAATCAAAATTTTGTTGATCGAACAACTATTGAATCTTAATTGCCTGCTTATGATTTTATAAATTTTTTATTAGATATAGGTATTTAAGAGATATAGCACAATATAAGGACCTTGATTGGCTAAATGCCTCTCAAGGTTTTTTACTTTAATTTATATTAAAACAGTTGATAATTGAGTGAGACAATAACAAAATGTTTTGCTTGAGAATCGAGAGCTCATGGTGGTATTTACCATCATGGAGTTTGGTTTTAATACTCGGATAGAGTGAAAGTACGATAAATAGGCGAGATGACATTTTACAAGGCAGGGGTAGTTATTATATGGAGTGGGTAAAAAACTAACGAGATTGACAAAGCTCGTGGCGATAAACAATGGATAACGTGAAATTGTTTGCTTGTGCTACCTTGGCTTAAAGTTTTGGGTTGTATTTTTACAAGAGAAGGTCGTATAATACTCGCTATTCGTTAAAAAGCGTTACGAAAATTACAATTTATGTACAAGATGGTTTGGATAAGGCAGAAAAAAATATTAAAAAAATAGAAGACTTATTTGAACCTTTTGGAGGGATATAAAATTGAAGATTAGGGATATTTATCAATTGTCACAGGGAGAAGTACGAGAAGAATATGCATTGGAAGACTGGTATAATAGCTTAATAAATAAAGATATTTCAGAATTAGATATTATTGATTTATGTAGAATGATTAAGCAGAATGTTTTTATTGAATTAGCAATAGATAAAGCAATAGGGTTTCTTAAGCTTAATCCTCTAGAAGGTGATGTATATGATGGTCAATTATTAGAGTTGCTATTTTCTGTTGATATGGAAAAAATCACAGAACAAAAAGAAACATTAAAAGCAGTACTCATGGATGTTAAAGAAAATGTAGAACTGGATGATTTTTTGAGTGATGATGATTTTAATGAATATCAAGACCTAGTAGAGAAATTTTTAACTAATATAAACACTTGCTAAACTTATAATATTTTTCTGGTTTTTGGCTATATGCCTTTGTGGTCTTCTCTAAAAGTTTAAGTTTTTATTTCGCAGCTGAAGACGGTATTGTACCGGTCTCCTACCAGCCATTTTTTATTTGATCCAACATTGAGTAATACCTAGTGAAAAAATCATTTCTTATCTAAGAGAAATATTTTCAGAAACATATGGTAGTCTTTAGCGTTCTGGTTGATTCGGTAGTGGAGAAGCTAGAATAGAATTTAATAAGTGGCGTAAAGAATATTGGAAGGCAAGATATGCAAATGAAATGATAAAAAGGGGGAATTGAATGAAGGTAACATTAATAAATGCCATAGATGCAGAGTACGAAATGTGCCCAGAAGCCTTTGGAGGATCTCTAAAAATTGAGGAAGTAACCCAAGCAGAAGATGAACTAAATATAAAGTTTCCTGAAGATTTTATTGAATTTCTTTTGAGATATGGTTCTGGAGCCGTTGGTGAGGCTATAATATTAGGGTTGAAAGAGGTAGAGTTTGTAGCGACGCCATCGTTTATAGAGAAATCTAAGCACTTTAGGGGGATATTACCTAAAGGATATGAGAATTTTATTACAATTGGTATAGATGGTGCAGGAAATCCAATAGGATTTAATTTTCCGAATACAGAAATCATTACATTTGACTTTAATTTCGGCGGTAAAGAAGTGCTAGCAAAAACTTTTGAGGAATACTTAGAAAAAGCAATACATGAAGAATTAAATATACAATTCTAACACATTTCCCTAAAAGTTAGAGTTTTTTTACGCAGCTGATTGGCTGGTGTGAGACGGTATATTACCGGTCTCATGCCAGCCAATTTTTGTTGATCCAGCATAAAAGATTGTCTAGCATTTGCGAGTGTTGATTTTGGGAGTATATGGTAGGCTCAAGCGTTTTCTATGAGGTTGTTCCCCATGTAGAGTATAAGGAAGAAGAGATCATTACAGCTACCGTAGCCGAAGAAAACAACTGGGTGGATGATCTTCAGTTTGGATTAAATCTGGTAGGGCTTCTCCCTGTAATTGGTGAACCAGCGGATGGATTAAATGCAATTATCTATGCCGCGCGAGGAGATACAGTAAACGCGGCCCTTTCTGTTGGGGGAATGATTCCTGTTGCAGGATGGTTCAGCACTGGCGGGAAATGGGTCTATAAATCAACAACCAATGTAAAACAAGTTAAAAATGTGGTCAGCACAGATGCGATGAAGTCCATCTATAGGCCAGTTTACCAAGACGTCATCAACAACCCGCTTAGCAAAACGCAATTCCATTTAGGAAAGATGGATGACTTGCCAATGGATATAGGCAAAGTTCAACCTCAATATGAGTTATTAATGGCAAACGGTTACCATTATAGCACGCCGAGTAACTTTACATTCAATAAACCGTATGTAGTGAAGGATATTTCTACGCCTAGTACAAGTGGAGTTAGTGATGTTAAGGTTGATACGAAGAAGAATGTGTATGTTGAGACCAAGGGGGATAGTGATAAGATTAAAGCGGAGGACATTAAATTTAGTGATAAATTTTGTAAAAGTCATACAGGTGGCTGATTAATATAAAGCAGATTGGGTTCCAGAAGGTGGACTATAAAGGAGTGTAGTCTTGTGATTAATAAAAAACCAGGGAAAGTTTGCGATTTAATTCATGAATTTACTGTATATAATTACAATTTAAATAGGAGACATATTGATTTTACAGAATTGAAGCAGTTAATTAATGAGATAATTAGAACTAATGAATTTGCAGAAATTGTAATTATACCAATATATCAAAATAGTAAAATAGGCGTTGGAATAGTATGGGATGATGAGGATTTTAGTATTTCAATGACAGAAAATGGAACAATTACAGAACGTGAAATTGAGCAAGAAATTAGTGAAATACGGGAAAAGGAATTTAATTTAATGACGGATGAACAAAAAAATATTTCTTTAAAGACAGTCCGATTATTTCCTAAAGGAAATATAGAAACCTTTCAGTTTTATCTAAAAGATTATGTGGACTTTTTAGAGGATAGGTTACCAATTTACTACAAAGAAGTTCTAGAAAAAATAAAAAAAGATTATCAAAATAATTTAGAGTTGCTTGCATATGGTTTCTTGGGATTTGAAGTACTAGGTAATAATATAGATAATTAAATAATAATTGGTAAATTAATGTTTATCCAGATACTCTAAAGTGTTCTTTATACTCTGTTAAATTATCTTTAGTATTAGACTTTTAAGCGGTTTTTATAAGAATAGTAGAGTATAATTATACACTTTTTATGAATAAAGAGTGAAGCGCTGATTGTATATTTTAATAGGCAACAAGTGCTTTTTCTTTTTCTGAAATGTATAGGTGGGAAAGGACTGGAAATAAAATCCGAGATCTCCTAATGAAGGCCACTACAATGTAGAAATACAAACAAAAGTGCCGGTAAATGGAAATCTAGAGAGTCTTATCATATTATAGTGGATAAGAATGATTGATGGATCTTAGAAAGGGGAAAAATATTATGAAATATTCGTTTGATAAACAACCCATATGGCTCATTTGAAATGGAGAAGATAAAATGATAAAGAAGATACCAGAAGAGTTTTTTGAAAAAAGATTCGAATATCCAGAATCATATACCAAAATTATTGAATTGAATTTAGTTGACTTTGATTACTGGTATATTATGAGTGAAGAACAAGCCTTAAAGAGATTAGCAGGTTTAAGGCAAAGATATCCTGAACGATATTTAGTACCGTTCGCTAGAAGAGACGACAATGATGATATTGCATGTTTTGATTTAAGTGAGCCTGAAAAGGTTCAAATAATTCATGACTTTGCATCGAGTGGCTATGAACAGAGGAGAACTTATAAGGATTTATGGGAATGGCTACAAGAAGCAGTTAATGAGCTTATAAAGTGTAACAGATAATCCTTGGAACTTCTTCAATACAATTAACAATACTTATCATAACTAGAGTCGCCTGTATTACTCCATCTAATTTAGCGGCTTCCAACTCAATAGAAAATTAGAGATGATTACATGAAGGTATTTGAAGATTATGTTTCAGAATTACAATCAGACATGGTGGCTATTTGTTTAGAATATGTCGAAAATAAAGCTGATGAAATATATATCTATTGTTCATGTGAGTCCAAGATGTATGTTTTTGATTTTTTCTTTAGAATTAATGGAATGGTAATCCATAAACATCAACTGAATGAGGCTAAAGTAAAATTAGATAACCTAGACAATTTAGCTTATGATGTTTCAAGAGAAAGACAGAAGGCTGCCTTGAAAATTGGTAATGAAAACTTGAAACTTATTCGTCAGAAATGTGAAGACTTTAATCGGGATATGCCAACCGAAATAAAACTATTTTATGATGTGAAGAAAAATAGTTTGAAAGCAAACTATAGATATGACTTGATTTATTCACACGATGACGGACTATTACCTGATGATATTTTTGATTGTTGGTTCGAAGAAGTAAAAAAAGTAATTTGAAAGATAGACCTTGATTGGCTTATTGCCTTTCAAGGCTTTTTAATGTTAAGTTAGCCTAGAATTCGAGTGAGACAATAAGAATGTGATGTGGTTGGGAATCGAGAGCTTATGATAGCGACGCTCAAAATATGGATTTATATATATAAGAAGTATTGAAAGGCAAAGGTTTTGATCCAGTGGGATGTTAGATAAGCTTGATGTAAAGTATGAAAGGATTGAGTCTAATGAACTTATTAAATAATATCAGTAGTGAGTTTACAATTGATGCTAGAAAATCTCCGTCGAAAGATGACGAAATTAAAGAGCTTCAGGATTTTTCGAAAATAGATATACCTACAGATTATATAAATATAATTCAGCAAGCTTCAGATGTTGAAATTAATATTAGCAATCAAAAGTATATCCGGATCTGGGGAGCATTTGGGTGTAAAGAAATGAATGAAGCATATGAAGTACATAAATATCTCCCTAATTCACTCGCCATTGGTGATGATGAAGGAGGTGGTGCATTAATCTATATACAGGGTAAAGATGGTTTTGGTATTTACTACAATAGATTCGCAGATTTAGACATTGAAGAGGCAGTATTTATTGCACCATCACTAACGGAAATATTGGTAAATAATGACGGTATTTATATTTCTTAGACCAATAAACATTATCGAAATTTATAATGATGTAACGATAAAAATTAGAGAGTTATCTTACTAAGCTGATGGGCTGGTATGAACTAAGCTAGAATATAAAGAACATCTGTCCTTTTTTATTGAAACCACGAGCACTTGGTATCATCATCAAGATGGAGAGATATCCGTTCTGGTGATATTTATCATGAAACGAGGGGGACATTTTAATGGCAAGAATAAATATAAAGATAGAAAAAGATACTAATGAGGTCAAGTACCTATCTATTTTAAGTAAAAATACAAAGAAGAGTATCTCTGAGTTGAAAAAATCTATTAATAATAATGACTATATCTTTTCGTATAGTCTAGTTGATATTGAGCAGCTCTTAGAAATGAAAAAAATAGTAAGTTTATTATTAGAGGCTGATGCTAAAGTTCGCATATTTGAAGAGAGCAGAGAGGTTAGCGTCGAGTTTTTAGATAATCTTATAGCGTCCCATTTGGATACAGAAAGGTATCTGGAAGAAGTGGATGAGCAAATAAAATAGACAAGTAGGGCATATACACAAAATTAACAGTGACGTAGTCGTATGCCTTTTATCTAATTTTAAGATTTACAGAGCACTCGATTGTCTGCTGAAGGTCACGAGTGCTCTTTTGTTTAAGATTTAAATAAATTTGGTGAGTATATACAAGTTATCTGCAATATATCGGAAGATGAAGGAGGATTAAAGATGGTATACAGTGAAATTAACGTTTTAGAGCCTTTTTTCGAAGAGATTACTAAGTATGCGGATCATGTTCATTCACTAAATCCTGGTGTAGATATTTATCATATCGAACAGGTAGAAAAAGTATTAAACATTAAATTCCCAAAAATTTATAAGGATTTTTTACAAGTTTGTAATGGTGGGGAACTATTTCTTCCTGGTACTGTACTTTCAGAGATTTATTATCCTGAGTTAGGTTCAAAGAAAAAGGGCGTTTCATACATCAATGAATCATTTCGGACAGACCGTAGACCCCCAGGTATGACTAAAAATTTGTTCATTATTGCAGATCTAAATTATGGTGATTTGATTTGTTTCAATTTAAACACTAGCAATGGTCAAGATGCTGTAGTGGTTCAATGGGACACTGAAAGCAAGTCCGTTTCCCGCACTTGGAAGGGTTTTAAAGACTGGATTATGGATGTTCTGAAAGAAGGTTCAATGTTAGTAGATTATGAGGGAAATGAGATAGAATTCGATTTTTAATTAGTAGAAAACCGGAAAAATATATAGAGGTAAATGAAGATTTTGTTCGGGGACATAATGTAGGACGCAAGATACTAACTCGGGAACATGTTGCAATGAAAACAGGGGCTTCAGAACAAGTAATTTGGTATCCATAAAGAAGTGGTAATATTTGAAAATATATAACCGCATGGAGATAATAGAACGACTTAAATCACATCGAACTTGGAGCGATACATTAGGAAAATCAAGGTGAAAAGCTAAGTGTTGATGAAATCGATTTTAGAGGCATTAGGTACTCCAGAGAATTCAATAATCTTGTTTGGGGAAAAAGCTAGAGAGTGGATACAAAATAAAAGTCAGGTGTAGAGAGGAGTTTCAATATGAGTGTTTCCATCTATTACACAGCAAGACGTACACAAAAAATTACTCAAGCTGAACAAGAGGCAATTAATCAATTACTGGTAAGGTACTCCGTAGATGAGGAAATGGATGAATATGTAAATGGTGGAGAAGGTCATAATTGGGCAAGTTTTTCTATCTATGATCCAAAAAATCCGACGGAGCCTGATGTGATTTTTGAGGGTTCAACTGAACTGCCGAATAATAGTGAAGACGCCATTTTTGATGGGGTAGATCATTGGGCTTCATTACTTGCAGATATTCGAAATGTTTTAAAAGGTGCTGAATGGCATGTACATATAGATGATCACGACCTTGTTTGGGATGAGGAAAAATTTGATTATGACTTATATAAATAGAGGATAGTTGAGAGAGGACCCTCAAATGGTATTAGATTGATAAAAGGATGAACGCAATGTTTATTAAGTATGATGTATATGATCTACTCGAACTTTTTCAAAGTGAGCCAGTGAGTGTAACAGGCAATATAGATGATGGAGTGTTAATTTATACTTATAAAGATGATCAAAAATTCAAGGTCATTTTAACTTTAGATGTTTATCAACAAACGAGCAGTTTAAGTATCACATTTAATGATTCTATCGTATTTACAGGTGATTTTAATAATGTAACTAGGATAAAAAGAGATGACAAAACGATGATCATATATGTGGGGGAAGAAGAGAGGATAAAAGTTAAATTTTATAAACAAGTTGGAGTGGAGTTGTTTTAAAAAGCTGGTGAGGGGACGAGCAACGATGACAGCAATAGGAATTGATATCGGCGGTACCAAAATGTTGATGCTAGCTGAATACAATGGTGAAAGAATCTTCAGAACCGTTCCAACGGGAAGAGACTGCACACCCGAGAAGATACAAAAGGAAATGGAACGCTTCCTCGACGATTTGTCTTTTAGTGTGGATTGCATAGGCATTGCCATTCCCGGATTAGTTGAAAATGAGAACACGGTTGTTTTGTCAGATGTTCTCCCGCATCTTGCAGGAATGGATACTGATTTTCTACGATTCACTAACAAGCATGTTTATATGATTAATGATGTAAAGGCAGCCCTTGTACGCGAGGCCTCTTTCGATAACAACCCCGATCTTGTGGTTCTAATGGTGGGGACGGGTATAGCGATGGGCATGAAGCTGAATGGGCAATTTATCAATGGATGTAAAGGTTGGGCCGGCGAGTTGGGCAGTATGCCGATTCCTACTAATGAGGGCATACGTAATTTAGATGAGCTGGCAAGTGGAGCAAGCATTCTCGCGAGAGCCAAGGCCGATGCGAATACAGTGCATACGCAGCTGGAGGAAGAGGATGAATCGATAAAAGAAATCATTCATGCTGCAGGTGGATATTTAGGGATAGGCATTTCTACGATTATTCACCTATTGAATCCTAACAAGATTATTTTAGGTGGCGGAAGCCTGCAATACAAAGGCTATTACGAAGCAGCGTTACAAGTTGCAAAAACGAATACTCTTCCAAATCTCTGGGATGCATGCTCAATCCACAAAGCGGAGGAAGCTACCTATATGGTTGCGCAAGGAGCCATGCTTTTTGCGAGTTCAAAACAGTCGATGTGATTGTGTTCTGAAGAAATCGCAGCAAGGCGGAGCAGTTTAGTATAAAAAGGTAAAACGGGATAAAGGGGACTGGCTCATGAATATACGTGTATTAAATGAATCCGATGCAAAGCTGTACCAACAAATACGATTGCGTGCATTACAAGTCAATCCGGAAGCATTCGGGTCAACATATGAAAGAGAAGTGAGGTTCTCACTCGAAACGGTTGAAGAGCGAGTCAGGCCAACGATAGACAAATTTGTTTTAGGGGCTTTTGATGAAACCGATTCGCTAGTAGGGATTGTTACATTTATGCGCGACAATAACCTGAAAACGAGTCATAAAGGTAATATTTTTGGGATGTATGTTGCTCCAGAAGCCCGAGGGCAGGGTGTGGGTAAAGCGCTTCTGGTGGAGCTTATTCGAAGGGCGAAAAGCTGCGAGGGGTTGGAACAGATCCACTTGACGGTTGTATCTACTAATGAATCTGCAAAGAGGTTATATAAGTCGTTGGGATTTGAGGTCTACGGGGTTGAACGAAATGCGCTGAAATTCAAGGGGCAGTATTTTGATGAGGATTTGATGGTATTATTTATTGGCGATTGAGCTGGACGAACCTTTCACATAAAAGAGGTCTCTCGAAATTTAGGAGAGACCTCTTTTTATCGTTTGACAAAATAGTACTGCCATATCCATCACTTCGTGCTTAATATCTGACTTCCAGCCGTGTGTGCGTCTTAAATAATTCCTCGGTCGGATCGAAGTAATCTTCCGTATACTTCGGTATGAATGCATTCCCACTAGTATAGCCGGAGCCCCATGTAGGATCCATCGTAAGCCATTTTCCGTCCACTTTCACTTCCACCCAGGCATGATAATCCGTGGTGTAACCATTGAAAGCTGTTCCTCCGATATACCTTGCCTCCATGCCGGACGCACGTAGCAAAGCTATAGCAAGGTACGAATAATCTCCGCAAATTCCACTCTTCAACTGAAGTGTTTTTAAGGCACTGTCATCCCATTCATTAATTTTATCGTCCCATTTTTTCACATCATAAGAAATGTTCTTAGCGGTGTATTCGTAAACGGCTTTCGCTTTCTCACGATCGGACATCTCTTCGGTAATGAGATCTTTTGCAAGCGCAATGATTTCCGGCGCATCGGATTGGACGCCCATGGATGGCAAGAGATTGCGTTGATCTTCATTGTCCTTACTTACTACCGAAAACTCAGCAATATTTACATAATACAGTTCTTTGCCTCTGGCTTCCGGCACATTGACCGTCACATTATATGTGCCAGCTCCGAATCTCAGATAGATCTGATCGTCGAATGTAAAATTGTCGATTGGAATAACGGAATATGCTAGTTCGTTGTCTTTCTCTATCTCAATAAAGAGGTGTGTCGTCTCCTTGGCAAGGGGGTCATCTTTGTCGATGGTTCCTGAAATGCGATAAGTTAAACCGGCTTCTTCGCCGCTTTTAGCGGGTGAGGCAAAATGGACCCCACGCTCATCCGTCGTGTTTTGAATTGGCTCAAATGTGAGATCGGATTGATTGTCTATATAGACCACTGCGCCTTGTTGATAATATGTCCCCTGGTTTTCTGGTGGTAGGTAAACTGCTAATCCATGAACTCCTTTTCCGTAAGGCAATGGCACGTCATATGAAAATTCACCATTATTGACAGAGAGCATATGTGACCAGGATTGTTCCCCCTTGTAGATTACGAGCATAATATTTTCTGTTGTGTCAACCTTTCCTTTAAGTGTAAGACTTCATTCCCTTTTACGTACCTGCTATCAGGTTCCTGAATTGAGAGGCCCGCAGCTTGCGCGAACGGGGTGTAGACAATTTCATCATCCGTAGTTGGATTTACATTAAAGACAGAGAAAGTAGTCATGTCATCAAATGCTTCTTCGAAAATTGTACTGGGGAGCAGGACACTTACCAGATAGTCACCCTCTCCATTGAACATCATAATATCTTGTTTGAACGAACCGTTTTTAATAGGTACATAATGAGAGACCGAATCGCCAAGTTCTTTTCCTTCGCTAAAGCCAATTTCAATTATTACATAGTTACCTTTCAATTTTTCATGCTGCTCAATTGTCCCTTCGACTGTCACGACTCCGTTTGCCGCTATCTCCTTGTAAGTAGGCTGTGTCAAAGATGCACCTAATTTCCGGGCATAGGGTGTCAGCTCCACCGGTTCCTTTCCCAGTTCATCATTTTTCTTTTTTGCGGCCTCCTCATACGCCGCCTCCCGCTTTTGTTCTTCCGTAATAGCAAACCCGCTCGTACAGGCGCTCAATATGAATAAACTCACCAAACTGACAAATGCTATATAAAAATTTTTCATAGATGTCAGATTCCCCCTAGTAAGTAATGTATATCAATAATAGCACTATTGCGATAGTTTGAAACAGAGTATTGTTGAAATAGGTGTGAGAAAAGACCGTCCTGTACCACGCGGTTTGCCTTCGGGTGTATCATTGGAGTTTTGCTTTCATATTCTATAGGTGGAGGTGGGAAAATGCCGAGAGTGAAATATCGTGATGCGGATATTGATTTAATGGCCCGAATGATGCGGGCAGAAGCAGAGGGCGAAGGTAAACAAGGGATGCTATATGTCGGAAATGTCATTGTGAATCGAGCAGTAGCCGATTGTTTGGACTTTCGAGATGTTCGAACGATTGAGGACGTGATTTTCCAGGTGCAGGGTGGGAATTATTCGTTTGAAGCGGTTCAAAAAGGTAATATGTTTTATCAACGAGCGAGAGATACGGAAAGAAGATTAGCCAAGCAGAATTTGGACTATTGGCGAGTCCACCCGGCAAAATATGCTCTATGGTACTTTAACCCATATGCGCCTTGTCCGCCGACGTGGTATGGGCAACCTTTTACAGGACAATTTAAAAATCATTGTTTTTATGAACCAGCGGCGGGTACTTGTGATGCTGTTTACAGCTAGATGTTTAGAAGAGGCTTCCCACGAGTTGAATGAACTTGTGGGAAGCTTTTTTCTGGATGCTTAACGTTTTCTGTCCTAAAGTTTAGTGTGATAAAAGCAAACCGACCTTCTATACAAAATCGGTTTGCAACTGTGTTGATATCGGACAACGGTATTGGGATGAGTGAGGAGACACGAATGCATGTTTTCGAACGATTTTACAAAGCTGATCAATCCAGAAATCGTGAAGCGGAAGGTAACGGCCTCGGACTCCCGATTGTTAAAAAGATTATTGATTTGCACAAAGGGGATATTCAGGTGCGAAGTAAGCTTGGGGAAGGGACAGAAGTCACTGTGGTTCTTCCGTAAGCAGCAGGAAGCCTGTAAATCAAAAGAGCAGGCGGAAAGCAATAATGCAGAGGAATATTGGTTTCATCAAGAAGCTTTCATCGCGTCACTTTCTGGCATTAGACAATAAAACAACCTCTACGTTTTGAATATCAAACGTAGAGGTTTTCTTTAGTTTGCATCGGCTTTATTGTTTTTCTTTGATGAAGACCCTAATGCAACAAGTATAATCATTCCAATAATACACGCTGTACCGAGCCATTGAAGCATTCCGAATGGTTCATGTAACCAAATGACGGTAGTTAATACTGCGGTCAGTGGTTCCAAGCTGCCAAGCAGGCTCGTTTCTTTCGGGGAAAGATATTGTAAACTTTCGATGTAGAACCAGAATGCAAGCATGGTACCGAAAAGGATGACAAAAATGAGATAGCCATATGCCTCGGTGGACAGGCTTGCAAAATTCATTTGCCAAGGCGGGTGTATAAAACTTAGGGCGAAACCGCCGATCAGCATGGCCCACCCGACAATTACCATCGAGTCGTATTTTGCTAGAAGGGGAACGGCATATAGCGTGTAAAAGGCTAGTGCAACGCCGGATAAAATGCCCCAAGTAACGGATGGCAGCGGTACCGAAAGCTGTGAAAAAGAACCATTTGTCAATAAAAGAAAGCAGCCGAGCAGAACTAGTGATACCGTCATTAAATCGTTACGTGTAAAAGCAGTCTGCTTGCGTAAGAGTAAATAAATGATGATCATGACGGGTGCTGTGTATTGTAGCAACGTGGCAACCGCTGCATTGCCCAAACTAATGGATGCCATATATGTATATTGAACTGCCAGCATGCCGAGCAACCCGAATAACAGGAGTTGGCCTGCGGTCTTTTTATATTTCCAGACATCGAATATTTGTGAATAGCCTTTTCTAGCGACTTGAATGGCTAACAATAAACAGCCGGATAGGAGCAACCGCGTCGTAACGAGCCAATTGACTTCAATTGCATATTGTTGGAAAAGTTTTTGTGAAACCGTGCCGCCGATTCCCCAAAAGGCTGCACCAGTTATTACGAGGAATAAACCTCTTTTTTTATGATTCATATGTCCACCCCAAACTAAAAGGATAATGCTATGATAGCGAAAGGAATGGCGAATTAATACTGATTTTGCATAAAAAAATATAAGGATATTGAGGTGGGGGATTTGCAGTTAAAACGTATAAAGATTGGCAGTAACTTAAAAGAACTTACCAGCCACCGTACTGTCACGGTGCCAGTTGCCTGCTATAAAACAACTATTCGCCAAAATATACAAGGCTATATCCCTCTTCATTGGCATGATGAACTGCAATTTGTTTACGTTCTGAAAGGAGAGGCGGTATTTCGTGTAAATGAGGAAACTATCGTTGTGAAAGAAGGAAGTGGGTTGTTTATTAACAGTGGTCGTTTACATATGGCTGAAGATCCAAGTCAGTCAGGTTGTGTGTACCTCTGCTTGAATGTTTCGCCCCATTTCGTGTTATCGCCTGAGTTGTTTACAATCTATATGTATCCTTATATTCAATCGACCAATCTATCGTATGTAGTAATTGATGCAACGCATGATTGGGGAAAGAGCATCTTGAGAGCAATCCTGCATATTAGACAAATGATTCAGCAGGAACCCCTATATTACGAAATTGATATTGGTATACAACTCGCACATATTTGGCAAAACCTTATTACGAATGGGTTTCGTTTAGAATATGATCAGGCAGAAGCGGTGAAGCATGAGAGGATGAAAAAAATGTTGAATTGGATACACCATCATTTCAATGAAAAAATCTTGCTCGAAGATATTGCGAGAGCAGGGCAATTGAGCCGTTCTGAATGCTGTCGTTATTTTAAACGAATGTTAAAAACAACCCCCTTGCGTTATGTAAACGACTATCGTATTCAAAAGAGTGTAGTCCTTCTGCAACAAGCAGACTTAAACGTCTCTGATATCGCATATCAAGTAGGTTTTAATAGTACGAGTTACTTCATCGATCACTTTCGAAGGTTAATGAATATGACCCCCTTAGAATATAGAAAGAATAATGGTCAGGGGAGAAAAGTACCGCCACTCCCTACTCAATAGGCGATCGTTTCATTGCCGGGTTTAACATACAAGGCATGAGTATTGCTGGATAGATAGATATCCGCTTTTATAATTAATCACTCTACCAACCGATGCTTCACCGCATACAATGCAGCCTGCGTCCGATCGGCAAGCTCAAGCTTGGCAAGCACATTGGAAACATGGGTCTTCACCGTTTTTTCGGTGATGAACAGGGAAGAGGCGATTTCTTTATTGCTCTTTCCTTTCGCGATTTCCTGTAGGACATCGAGCTCCCGCTTTGTTAAATCCTCGACTCGTTCTTTGTCTTGCTTGCTTCTATTTGTGAAATTATTCATGAGATGAGATGTTGCTTTCGGATGTAACTGGTTTTCGCCATTCATGATTTTCTTCAATGACGCAACGAGTTCATCTGGCTGAATATCTTTTAACTGAAATCCGGAGGCACCCGCTTCGAGTGCAGGAAGGACATGATCTTGGTCGGAAAAACTCGTGAGCATCATAATTTTCATGTCAGGATGTTGTTGTTTGATGTGTTTCGTCGCTTCGATTCCGTCCATCTCCGGCATGACGAGATCCATAAGAATCAAATCCGGCTTCAGGGAATTGGCGAGCTCCACTGCTTCCTTTCCATTGGCCGCTTCCCCGACGATTTCTAAATCCGGTTGGGTGCGGAAGAAGAAGACAAGCCCTTTTCGGACAACGTGATGGTCATCGACAATTACTATACGAATGCTCATTAGCTTTTCCTCCTTCGCTGAAATGTTCTCTACAGCGGAATCCGAATGTAGATTGTTGTCCCGCTTCCAAGCCTGCTTGTTATTATGAATTGTCCATTCAATGCTTCTGTCCTCGTTTTCATATTGCGTAAGCCGAGCGAGAGGATGGGGGAATTTTCATCGTAATGAAAGCCGCATCCGGCATCTTGAATGGCCATCTTCACTTCATTTTCGTCTGCTTGGAAGGAGAGCACGGCTACATTCGTACTGGCATGCTTTTTACAATTGGCGAGCGCCTCTTGTCCGATTCGCCACAGTGCTTCTTCAACTTTTCCTGGTAAGCTGACGGCCCCAGTCATCTTCGTTTCGATGGAAAGACCGATCATTTCAGCATAACTGCCGAGTGCGCTCACTAAGCCGTTTTCAAGTCCTTGTGGTTTTAATTGCCAGATCAGCCCCCGCATTTCCCCAAGAGCTTCCTGGGTCAAGTCTTGTATGTATCGGAAGGTTTGCTTTACTTCTTCCTCGGATGTCATTTCCACGCCTGCTCTTGCTGTCAGGCTCAAGGAGAATAGCAGCTGGTTCACGGAATCATGAAGATCTCGTGCCAGCCGGTTCCGTTCGGCAATCAATGCGGTTTCCTGTTCTCTATGCGTGAGCTTGATACGCTTCAAGGCTGTTCCTATTTGGAAAGCGACTGCCTCTAGCAATGCCAATTCATTTTTTTCAAAATGCGTTTTATACGGAGAGCCGACATTTAAAATGCCGAACCGTTCCTCGCCAGCGCGAAGGGGAACGGTGGCATGATAGGTAAGCCCGCATGTGTTGCCGGCCTCCTCTGCCATCGCATCCTCAATGCGTTTACATTCGATAATATTCGTCGCCTTATTCAATTCATGGTTATTATATCGATTGACACACCAGCACTTCCCCTGGCACATTCTCAATTTATTATGATTCAGTAAAGCAGGCGGCAACGCGACATCTGCGATGAGCTCGTGCCTGCCGCGTTTATCGATTAAAAAAATCCAGCCGGTTTGCAGGCCGGTGACCTGAAGAAGTTTTTGCAGAACACCGGAGAGTACCGTCTTCGTATCCGTTCCTTCATTTAAAAGCTCGGCAATTTCTTTTAGAACGGTGATATCTTCATATGGCGCTTCTCCTGACATTCTAAGTCCCTCCAGCCCGCTAAGTATACTTCCATTATACTGTACTTGCCGTTTGAAGGAACTCAATGATTTCAAGATTAGGTCCCTCGTAAAAAACGGTTCTCCATCCATTGTGGAGCTGATAGGGTCCTTCTATTTTTTTCATTCCATTCAACCGGCTCATCACTTCCTGAAGATCCGTCACTTCAAAACAAAGATGAATCGTTTTCTCGTCTTCCTCTGTTTCAATCAATTCAATTCTGAAATCTCCTGAGGCTAGCAACACAATCCTTTCCTCCATAAAAGTGAAGAGGGTTTCTAATTCAAGATTGAGGAGCTCTCGATAAAAGGCTATCGACATGTCGAGATTCCTTACGTTCACCCCGTAATGATGGAATCGCATTAGACCAACCCCTTCAAATGAGTAAATTCATGTCCCCGAATTCATGCCATAAGTAGCGGGATTTGATAGCTTCTGCGTAAGCAGCTTGTAAATGATCCTCGGAAACAAAAGCGGATAGCATCTCCAAGTGGCTGGCCTTTGGTTCATGCAGGCCGGTTATCATGCCATCGACCAGTTGCAAAGGGTAGTGGCGGTTAATATACAGATTGGTTACACCGGACAGTGTGTTCGTCAGGGCAGCACTTTCAAGAGCTCGCACGACTGTTGTCCCGACGGCAATCACTTTGTTCCCAGAAGCCTTTGCCTGCAAAATCCTCTGCATAGTGACCTCGGAAATATGATATTCTTCTTCATTGTCCTCGGGCGACTGCTCGTAATTGTCATCAAGCAAGTAGCTCAAACCCGTGTGCAATTGAATAAACTCGATTTCGACGCCTTTTTGCTTTAAGGAAAAGAGGAGCTCCCAGCTGAACGCTCGCCCGGCTGACGGCATTTCAACAGATCCCGGATGGCTGCCGAACACGGTTTGGTAGCTATCCAATTCCCATGGTTCCTGAATGTATTCATACCGGATCGGCTCCCCAAGGGAATAGATGGCTTGAAACAGTTCCGATTCTTTTTTTGAAAAGCGTAGGGTAGTTAGCGGGGAATGCTCCCTCTGTTCGATAATGGCGGCCGATAAATCCGCTGAAAAATGCAAGGTATCGCCGATTTGGACAGGCCCCGCAATGATCAATGCATCCCATGTATCCTCATTTCGGCGTCGTGCCAATCGGACTTCCACTTGTGCTGCCATTTGCTCTAGCTGCCGTGACCATTTCCCATGTAAGACGGCAGGTATCGTGCGGCTGTTATTTAAGATGACCAGATCGCCTGGCTGTAGATAATCCAGTAGATGATCAAATCGGTCGTGTTGTATTTCTCCCGTTGTCCGATTCAGCACCATCATTCTGACATGATCTCTTCGCAAGCCCCGTTTTTCAGGCGGATGGGAAGCATTTAGTTCATCCGGCAGGTGAAAATCCAGTGCTTTGACTACCATCACGCATCACCTTCCGGCTGGGCTTCCAGGCGCTGCCCGTGCATCTCGGCTGAATCACTTGAAGCGAGGTGGAGAAACACATCCACGATATCTTCAGGGTTTGCCAATGGATAATCGCAGTCGGGAACGGCTAACCGGTGCATGTCTGTGTTCATTTCCCCCGGGTCGACCATATTGACGCGTACATTTGTATGGCGCAGCTCATCCGCCCATGTCTCCGTGAGACCTTCTACTGCGAATTTGGAAATGCCGTACGCTCCCCAGCCGGCATAGCCCGTATTGCCGGCTTCCGAAGTGACATTGATGATGGAACCCTCGTTTCGTTCGAGCATGCCAGGCAGGACTCGTCTTGCGACTGAAAATACGGACACGACATTGACCCGCAGTACCTCGGCAAAATCCTCCTCAGGATAGTCAAGAAGCATCGGCATCGGGCTAGGCCCTAAAATGGATGCGTTATTGATCAATACATCAATCCGGCCGAACGCATTTTCCGTCGTGGCAACGAACCGTTCCACATCACGTGCATTCGATACATCCGCCGTAATCGCCAACACTTCCGCTCCAAACAGCTCCGCTTCTTTTTTTACCAACTGCAGATTTTCTGATGTTCGAGCACAGATGGCCAGCTTTGCCCCTGCTTTTGCAAAGGCTAACGTTAATGCTCGGCCTAACCCTTTCGATGCGCCTGTGATCATAACAACTTTATTTTTCATATCCAATCTCTCCTTTATGTGCTTGCTATCCACAGTATATCGATGGCAAGAAATCTTTCCCTCGTAGAAAAGCTTGAACTTTTCTACGACTTTCGATGGAGGATGACGAATTATGGTATGATGCAAACGCAGAATAGAAGAAAAATAAAAAAACATTGTAACGAATTCATAGATTTCATGATATATAGATGATTCGACTTTCAAAGTCTCTATTCTTCATGCGAGAATCTCAGACGTGTGAATATCAATCGTCTGAGGGGGAGAGGAGGTACATAGTGAAAAAAGAAACGATATATGAAGAATATGGAGACTTTATTTTTCGATATTTAGTAACGTTGACAAAAGATAGAGAAGCGGCGGAAGAGTTAACGCAAGAGACGTTTTACCAAGCCATCAAGTCGATCGACAACTTTCATCCAACCGGGAAAGCAAAATTCTCCACATGGTTATGCTCCATCGCGAAAAACGTCTGGCTGCAAGAGATAAATCAAAAAAAGAAAAAGAACAAGCTGCTGGATTCGCTGCAGGATGAAAGTAATGTCTCTACTACATTGGAGGAAGAGTATTTTCGAAACGAAGACAAAATCCATTTCTTCAAATTGGCACATCGGCTTGATGAAGTGAAGCGTGAAATTCTGTATCTCCGGTTATTAGGGGATTTATCTTTTAAGGAAATCGGATCTATTTTTGGAGAAACAGAAAACTGGGCGCGCGTCACATTCTACCGGGCAAAACAGCAAATACGAAAGGGTGATCGAAACGATGAATCATCACGTTTTTAGAGATTTAGTACCGAGTTATATTGAAAACCTGACGAGTGATGAAACGAATCAACAAATGGAGGAACATATAAGGGAGTGCGAGGATTGCCGCATGTATCTGAACGAAATGCAAGAAGGGTTATCAATGGAACGGACGGAGGAGCAAAGAAAAGAGAAGAGTAATATCGACTATTTTAAAAAGGTGAAGTCGAGAAATAAGAAAAAATTGTTCACGATTGTAGGGTCACTCCTATCTAGTTTCTTGATTATTGGGATTGGCTGGTACATCATATTTGTTCATATGTGGATTGTGAATGAAAAGGATGTAAAACTAGCAGTCACCCAGCAGGATCAAACGGTTACGTTATCCTTTCAAACGAAACATGATAAACGTTTTATCATACCGATTGAACATTCGGGAGCTGATTCAAATATGATTGTGGTTTATGAAAAATGGAATGATTTTTCTGAGGCCTCGAATCTTTTGAAGGGAGGCAGTAATGTTAGGTTTACTTTTGTGGATGAAAACACGTTGTTACTGCACAACGGGAAGGAACGGAAGCTAACAGAGAAGGATAAACTATATATTGAGTATAAGGATAAAACCAAAGAGATTTTATTGAAGGATTTGTATAAGCCTCAAAAGCAGAAAGACTAAGCAAGGGCTTGAACCATTGCTGAGGGTGCCCATATACATTGTAAGGGTCTAATGTTAAAATGTGTATAATTAATAATATCAAAAGAGAGGCCGTCATGAGAGCAAATATAGTAAGTACTATCGCATTCATAATCAGCGCTTGGTTTAGTGTGGCTATGTTTTTAATTACTGTCATTTTTCGACTCATGATCACAGTTGACAGTCCTCCAAATTATACAGATGGAGAGGGAAGGTTCTTTCTTTTATTATGCATTCTAACTACCGGGACCATTATAATCACAGTACTTTCAGCTAAAAAATACATTTTACAATTCACGCTCATACTCACCGTTATTATGATACTGTTTTCCGTTCACTTACTTCGATCGTATATCTACTTCGGGTCTGAGAATATTGATTTAGTTATTGATTGGAGTATGCCTATTATTTTTTTGATTCCGTCTGCGGTAGGCTTTGTTGTTTATTTGATAAAAAAAAGATGGGTAACTCACAGGGATTGGACATCGAATTGATTTCCAATCCTTTTTTATTTAGTAGACAGTTTTTGAACCTAGCTAAAAAAACAGATTCGAGAATAAAGGATTCTGCTAATTGATGTGAAATACTAAGAGAGGAACAGAATTAGAAGGAGTGAAGAGTGATGAAAAAACACCATGCTGTACAAATGTATGATTACCACGTGTGGGCGAACAATCGGCTATTTGCCCGATTAAGGGAATTGCCAGAAGAGGTCTATGACCGAAAGATGGAAAGTGTGTTTCCGTCCATCGCCGACACGCTGGCCCATATTTTTATGACAGACACCATCTGGCATGGCGTCATGCAGGGCAAGGCGATGGATGTCATACAGGATTCCATGCGTGAAGCGCAAGAAAAGATCGGCGATAAGCGATTGGAAACGATAGAAGCACTGTTTGGAGAATCGACGGCTGCATACCGGTCATTTTTCGCTGAAGTAGGCGACATGGAGAAGGAAGTCTTCCCGGAGCATCCCAAGTTTGGCCGGCTGGAAACGAACCTGGCTGAGCTCGTTCATCATGTCGTCAACCATGGCACCTATCACAGGGGGAATATTGCAGCTATGATTCGTCAGCAAGGGGAATCGGGTGTGCCAACGGATTATATTTATTATCTGTATGAAATCAATTCAACCAACTAGTCTTCCAAGCGCCATGTTGCATGGTGCTTTTTTAATGGAAACCTAATTGTTGAAGTTGCAAAATACACTCTTTAGAATGTAGAGAAGATTTCATCCTAGAAAAGAAAGGTAGTTTTGCGAGTGAAAAAGAAACGCACGTTTTCAATGGTTTTATTGACAGTAAGCCTAGGGATATTAGCGGCATGTGGAAACACGTCGGAGGAGCCAGCTGCAAAACCGGATGATTCGTCGGATCAAACCCAAAATGAACTCGATCCTGCTTCGGACAACCTTTTCAATGAAGAAGTTGAGTCTGAGACGAAACCGTCCAATGAGAAGCCTGAAGAGGAAAATAGGGTGCTGACGCAAGAACAATACCTCAAGAAACTCAATGAAATGGAGGAGGCGGATCGGAATGAAGCGGCGGGTACGACAACTGTAGAGCTTGAGAACCAGGAGACGGATCGATTTGAAAAGTGGGATGACGAGCTGAATCGGATCTATGGATTGCTGCAGGAGCAGCTCAGCTCGGAACAGATGGAACGCCTACGAAGGGAGCAACAAGAGTGGGTCCAACAACGGGACGAGAAAGCAAAAAAGTCATCACTCGAATATCAAGGCGGTTCAATGGAAGCCTTGGAATATGTAGCGGTACAAGCGAGCATTACGAAAGAGAGATGCTATGAACTCGTGGCAAAGTATATAAAGTGATTTTACGACCTGGTTTAATGTATCCATCCCTTTTTGAAACTGCAGAAAATTTTCTTCTCCAGCAGGAGAGTAATAATAATTGGAGAAGAGCCATGCCCTCAAATAGGGGCATGGCTCTTCACGGTAATGGATTAGGTTTAATAAATATTAGGCGGCGCCAATCATCAATCGAGCTAACATATATACGGATGACACGACGGTAATGATTCCAATCGTTAACTTCAATTGCGGAATCGGAACTTTGTTGGCAATCCGGGTGCCCGTCATGATTCCGATGATAGTTCCAAGCAAGCTGGCTGCTATCAAGACGGCGATAGAGTCCGTATTGGCACGAGAGAAGTAGCCCGCCATAGAAGGCAGGGCGATAATGACGGAATTTAAAAGACTCACGCCGACTGCCACTCGAATATTGACTCCAAAGCTTGCGAGTAACGGAACTAATAGGATCGGTCCGCCCGCACCTGTCAGTGCACAGATGGTTGCTGTCAAAAATCCAAGCAGCATAACGAATAGGCGGTGATCCAGCAGAGTTGAACGTTTTTGTTCCACGTCGCCTTTGTCTTTCTTAAGTAAAATGGATAACCCCGCAAGCAAGACGAACAGATAAAGAAACAGCTTGACGAGGAAATCGGAAGTCAGAACATTGATTTGCACGCCCAAAAAAGCTCCAGGAAGACTTCCGATACTTAAAAATAGGGCGAGCTTCAAATCCATGTTATTCATTTTCCAATAGGAATAGGCTCCCAGCACGCCTGAAACGGCAAATGCCAAAAAACTGAGGGCAAGAGAGTCATGTACAGGCAAGTGTAAGAAACCAACGTAAATTAACGGCAATAGGAATCCTGCAATTCCGGATATTCCTAGAAAGATGCCGATCACCAAGTTGGCGAGTAAGACGATACATAAAAGTAAAATAGACATTAGGGAAACCTCAATTATTCCTCCCCTTGGACAGGGGTTATATATTTGCTCGAACGGAAAGTTCTTTCATTGCATGGCTGCTTTCAAATAGTATTTTCTCTTCATCCATTGTAAGGACTTGTCTATCTTTCATCAACAGTTGCCCATCGACAATCGTATGTGTAACGTCCCTGCTCGTGACAACTTCAATCAGCGTGTTTACTAAGTTATGGGTCGGTTGGATATGGGGCTGATTAATATCGATGAGAATGAGATCCGCCTTTTTGCCGGCTTCAAGCGTTCCTACTTGGTCCTCATGACGCATCGCCTTTGCTCCACCTACGGTTGCCATTTCCAGGAGCGTCGTGGAAGGCATGACGACCGGGTCGGAAATAGGCGCCCCATAAGTAGCGCGCATTAGTGATTTGAATATGCGCATCTGATCGAACAAGTTCAAGCCGGAATGCCCCGCGCCATCTGTACCAAGGCTGACGGTTATCCCCCTCTGTAATAATTGAGGGGTGTTAGGCAATCCTTTTCCAGAATTGCTCGCAGGACTATGGGTAACTTTGCAATCATGCTGCTGGATGATATCCATCTCGTTTGGTGAGAGGAGAATGCTATGTGCCCCTAAGAAATGTTTATCCAGTACACCTAATGATTCCAAATATTCGTATGGCCGCATTTTAAAGTTTTCCAGACAATACCCGATTTCATTCGTGTATTCGTTCATATGGGACTGCACACCAGTGGAACATTCCTTTGCTGCTGCAAACACTTGCTGAGTCAGTTCAGGCGTACAGGAAATGATAGAGCGTAGAGAAAACCATACATCCAGTCTCCCGTTGCCAGCTCCGTTGAAAGCATTGAACAATTGCCGATTGAGCTCGATATTTTCAGCGATTGTCAGCTTCATCGAAGAGGGAATCTCTCTGCCGCTATCCATGGTAGAACAGGTAATGACGCCACGCAAACCGGATTCCAATATGGATTCAGCCGCTTGATGCATATGTCTTCCACCGGCATCTATAAATGCGGTCGTTCCTGATTTGATCATCTCAAGGCAGCTTAGCTGGGAACTGATCCGAACGTCCTTTTCCTGAAGATGACTTTCAAAGGGAACCATGATTCTTGTCCAGATCATCGGCAGCTCATCCGCGATCCTGCCTCTTAAAAGCTGTTGGCAAGTGTGAGTATGGGCATCGATGAGACCTGGCATAGCGAGCTTTCCTTTTGCATCGATGGTTTCAGTCGCTGTATAGCAGTCCGAAAGGGTTGTCGTGTCTCCAATCTCGACAATAGTAGAATCCTTTATTACAACGGTTTGATTATGTGTAATTTGAAAGTCAGGGGTCAATAGGGAACAATTGTATACAAGCAAATCCGCATGCTCTTTTATTTTCATGATAACCCTCCATGATTATTTATTTGTAAATCAATCAAATGCATTTGTCACATTCAAGAAAATTTCAGCAAACGTAGCTTGTATGAGAAAAGTGCCCGTGAAAACCAAGATGGCCACGATGACCATTTTCCAGCTTTGGCTAATAAATGATTTGAAGTCGAGCCCGATTCCGGCGAGCGTCCCGACAATAGTAATCGGAGCCATGAAAGAAATCTTCGCGGTGGAATCAATAATCGGCTGGGCGATAGGAGAAATAGGACTGGCCACAACCATTCCCGTCAACACGACATAGACGATAGGTGGAATTTTTAAAGGAATTAACTTCCCTAAAGCGATGCCGACAAACGCAATGGCGGATAGCGAGAGCACACCTGGGATGGATTCTGCAATGGAAACGTCATTGCCAATCAAGTTCGCCATCAGCGTAGTAACGACGGATGTCAGAAGAAGAGAGACTGTCCAGTTTCGCAAATTCATCGTCATGTCAGACATCTCCTTTTAGTTTTTTTGTATTGCCGTGCCGAGAGTTGCCGCGGGAAAGCTTGGGCTCCAGAAAGTAATATAATTTCTTCGTGATCGGCAGGGAAATAAACAAAGTGAAATAGATACCGACGATGGCAGCCAACATGTCGCTTGCCCCGGCCAGCATAATAATTTGATCGGCATAATCGGGATAGATAGCCGCGAGTGTGCCTGATGCAGCAGCCATCATTACGCCGCTGCCAATTCCGCATGCCATGGCAAGAGCCAATGGGTGGAAAAAGTTGAGGGATGCTACGATACTCGCTAAAAATCCGATATAAACCGTGCCTATTAAAAACCCGATGATGTATATAGAAAGAGCGCCTCGTGCTTCAGGAGAATCAGAACCGTATAAATGGCAAATCAACCCATAATCTTTATCCCGGCATGTGGAACTCGTAGCGCCGATCGCTTCCTTTTTGACGCCAAGCAGTAAAGCGACAGGCAATGCGAGCAAAATCGTTCCAACGTGACCAAGCTCCTGGAAGGCTAGTGCCGGTCCGACATTGACGAGTTCGGGAAGGTTTGCCCCCGCTAACACGCCAACTTTCGCCATAAAAGGGGTGATGACGACAAGTACAAGGGAGGAGGCCTTTTTTGCTTCCTTCTTAGTAAAAAATCGTAAGATATCCCTGCCGAGTAAAACACTAATGACAATGGCAAAAAGCATAGGATAAAGGACAATTAACGCAGAACCTACGTGGAACGTTTTCACTCCGATGAATTCGGCGATGGTAACAATGATGAATGCGGCCAAATATAAGCGATAATTATCTTTCAAATTACCCCATATTGACTGCCGCGGCTGTGCTGTGCTCTCCAAATTCCTCTTCCTCTCCTGTTCACTATTTTTCAAGTTCTGCGTATAAAAAAAGAAAAAAACTCTAGTTTCCCAACTAGAGTTTGACTGGTGAACAAGCAAAGAAAACGAAAAGAAGGCAAAGAAACCACATCAAAAATAGATGCTTCGCCAAATCGTTTTTTCGTCATTCATCGTAGTCAAACTATTTACGGTAGTTTGGTAGAGACTTTTGGACCTTATTTCCAAGTTTATACGAAGAAAATGAAATACGAATTAAGATGATGATTATTAAGTTATCGTTCGGATATTAAATAAACTAAACCATTTTAATTTAAAAGTCAAAGGTTTATTTTGTAAAAGGCGAATAATGAATGCTTATGTACATTGGTTTGGTGGGAAAACAGATTCATTTTCAAGTGGAATCTTTGGTGAAAATGGGCACAAGATTTTGCACTAATTATCTGGCACACAGCCGGTTATCTGCCGTGCATCCGGTCTCTCAGATTGATTGTTTTGCAGAACTATTATTTGGCGCCAACTGGATATAATTTGGCGTGAACCCGCTTGATTTGGCGTAAACCGGTATGATTTGGCGCATTGTCCGGTTTATCTGGCATACAACGGGATAATTTGGCGTGAACCCGTTATCATTTGGCGCGTAATTCGTTTATTTGGCGTTCATCCGGTTGATCTGGCGTTCAAAATGAGATTCGTTCGGTTTATCTGGCGTTCAGAATGAGAATCTGGCGTTCGTTCGGTTTATCTGGCGTTCACCCGGTTTATCTGGCGTTCAGAATGAGAATTTGGCGTTCACCCGGTTGATCTGGCGTTCAAAATGAGAATCTGGCGTTCATCCGGTTGATCTGGCGTTAGGAATGGGAATCTGGCGTTAGGAATGGGAATCTGGCGTTCACCCGGTTTATCAGATCGATAATCTAGATTTACGGTGTGCCGTATTTATGCATTTTAATCCAGGCTGAAGTGAGCGCTCCATTTACGACTGAAAACGTGTAGACAAAGTGTAAATCCAACTTTGTCTACACGCTGAGCGAGTGCATTCTATACGTATACTCTCAGAAACTTATCCCCAAATTTCCTTCGACAGGTCAACAATATATTTCAGCTTTGCCCATTGCTCTTCTTCTGTCAGGATATTCCCGTGATGAGTGGATGCAAAGCCGCACTGAGGGCTGATGCAAAGCTGCTCGAGCGGCACATATTTCGTCGCTTCCTGAATACGCGCTTTGATATTTTCTGCATCTTCTAGCTGGCCGTGCTTTGAAGTAAATACGCCGAGCACTACTCGAGCTCCTCCATTCGGAATAAATTCCAGCGGTCCAAAATCTCCCGAGCGATCGTCATCGTATTCTAGGAAAAAGCCATCCACTTTTTCTTTTGCAAATAAAGTCGGTGCGATTTTCGCGTAGCTTCCTTCAAAGGCCCATTTGGATCGGTAGTTCCCTCGGCAAAGATGTGTTGTGATAACGAGGTCTTCCGGTTTATCCTCCAACACGCCATTTACTACTCGTAATGCCAGATCAATTAGTTGCTCACGTGAATAGCCGCTGTCGTTAAACGGAATTTCAGGTGCATTCAAGCCAGCGATATAGACGTCATCCAATTGTAAGTATCTGCAACCGGCATCGTAAAAGGCGGTGATGGCATCCCGATACGTTGCAATAATATCTTTTGTATACTCTTCCAGATCCGGATAAACATCTTTGTTTCGAATGCCCGCATTGAATAATTGGTTCGGACTAGGAATGGTTTGTTTCGCAACGGCACGATCTCCAACCATTTCCTTAAACTCGATGAACTCTTTAATATGAGGATGTTCCGAATTAAATGAGATTTTACCGATGACACGGACATCATAGCGTTCCGTTTCCTCGCCTTTAAATGCAAATCCGTGATTCGGAGTATATCCTTCGACACCGTTTAGATGCTCCAAAAAATCTGTATGCCAAAATCTACGACGAAATTCTCCATCTGTAACCGCTTGTAGGCCGACTTCAATTTGCTTATCAATAATTTTTTTTATTTCTGCTGTTTCAATATCGTGCAATTGTTGCGCTGTTATCGTGCCTTCCTGGAAGTCCTTTCGCGCCGTGTGAATTGCCTCCGGACGCAATAAACTTCCCACATGATCCGCTCGGAATGGTGCTTTTACAATCGTTGTTGTCGTCATGATTACATTCCTTCTTTCCTCTGATTTGGTGTAAGGAAAGTGTAGCATGAGAAATTTATTATCATATAACATGAAAAATCTATCCCTTGTTATAACTTGAAGCTATAACTGAAGTAATTCTTCCACAATCGATTCTTTCAAATACTGAATATAGATCGTAGCTAATGTACTGTTCGTTACGTTTTTATGCGTTATATAGCCAATATCCATTCGTTCATCCACTTGCAAGGGGACAGCGATAATATCCTTGCTATTCAATTTTTGGCTTATCACTCCGGTTGAAATCGTATAACCATTAACGCCAATAAGAAGGTTGAACAAAGTCGCGCGATCGCTGACTTTAATGTTTTTAGGCCGAGATAGCGTACTAAGAATTTCCTCCGAAAAATAGAAAGAATTATAATCCCCTTGCTCAAAGGAAAGGTATGGATACGGATATAAATCATCCAGTGTGACATACTCCTGCTTCGCCAATGGATTAGACGAGCTAATAAAGACATGGGGTGTTGCTTTAAATAGTACATGAAACTCTAAATTCCCTTCCCGCAGAAATTTCTGAATGACGTTTCTATTAAAATCATTCAAGTATAGAATTCCAATTTCACTGCGCAAGTTCTTTACATCATCAATGATTTCATACGTTTTTGTTTCTCGTAAGGTGAACTCATATTTCTCTCGATCATACTCTTGCAACAATCTTACAAAAGCACTTACCGCAAACGCATAATGCTGGGCCGAAACCGAGAAATGTTGTTGCGGCGATTTCGTGCTCGTATAGCGGTTTTCAAGAAGCTCTGCCTGTTCCACTACTTGTCTTGCATAGCCTAAAAACTCCGTTCCTTCCGCTGTAATCACTGTGCCTTTATTCGTCCGCGAAAAAATTGTAATCCCTATTTCGTCCTCCAACTCCTTTAACGCGTTTGAAAGACTTGGCTGACTAATAAATAGGCGCTGTGCCGCTTCGTTTATCGACCGGCTTCTCGCTACTTCAATCACATATTTTAATTGTTGTAATGTCATTTTCATTCTCTTTTCTATTTGTGTTATGAATTGGATTCATTATACAGGGTGAGGTAGTGAAACGCATCGATTGAATGGGAATGGGGTGCGGAACTCTGGATTACAGGCGCATCCCGTATGCTTATTAGCAATGAAGTCATTTCAACTACAAACATAGGGAATTCCCTATTTTTTCGTCTGAAGACGAAAGATTCACGACTTTGACACGCCTTTGGCCCGAAGGCTTACTATAATGAATCTATTACACCCGCTGCGTAGCGGGACGAAAGGATGCAAACCGATGATTGAACTGATTGCAACAGCTGAATCGCTGGGACAAGCCGAAAAGCTGCTGGAGAGCGTGGATACTTTATACATAGGAGAAGATGAATTCGGGCTTCGGCTGCCGGTTTCCTTCAGCCGGGCTGAACAGAAAGAGATGATTGGGCTGGTCCATGATGCCGGGCGCAAGGTGACAGTGGCAGTGAATGCGCTGCTGCACAATGACCGGATCCAGGCGGTACTGCCTTATTTGGAGTTTCTGGCAGAGGCCGGGGCGGATGCGGTAACCGTCGGAGATCCCGGCGTCATTCATTTGATGGCGCAGCATAAGATCCAGTTGCCGTATCTCTATGATGCGCAGACGATGGTGACAAGCGCAAACCAGGTGAACTTTTGGGCGAAGTGGGGAGCGGTGGGAGCCGTACTCGCTCGGGAATTGACGAAAGAGGAATTGCTGCAGATTAGCCGGAAGGCAGAAGTGCCAGTGGAAGTACTTGTATATGGTGCCACATGCATTCACCAATCGAAGCGGCTACTCGTGCAGAACTATTTTAATTATGTCGGTGAGGCGGCATCAGGGCAGGAGCGTACGCTGTTTTTGTCGGAACCGAAAAAGGAAGATACCCATTATTCGATCTACGAGGATAGAAACGGTACCCATATTTTCGCGACGAATGACGTCAGTCTGGCAGGACAGCTGGATGTATTGAAAGAAGGCGGGTTGCTGCGGTGGAAACTGGACGGTTTATTTACAAAAGGGGACGCTTTCGTACAAATCGCGAAGCAATTCAATGAAGCCAAGAAGTTGCTGGAAGCGGATCAATGGACAATGGATGCAGCTGGACAGCTACAGAAAGAAATCCAGCAGCACCATCCTGTCGGGCGGTCGCTCGATGAAGGCTTTTTTGTGAAAAATCCAGAGGACATAGAGTAAGGAGAAACCGATATGACAACATTGACAAAGCGAGTTATCACAAAGAAACCTGAAGTGTTGGCGCCTGCGGGGACGCTGGAAAAACTAAAGACGGCCATCCGTTATGGGGCAGATGCGGTGTTTATCGGCGGCAATGCATACGGACTAAGAAGCCGTGCGGGCAACTTCACGTATGAGGAGATGGCGGAAGGTGTGGCATTTGCGCGGGAGTATAATGCGAAAGTGTATGTTGCTGCCAATATGGTTGCGCATGAAGGTGATACGGAAGGCGCGGGGGACTTTTTCCGGACATTGCGGGACATCGGCATTGATGCAGTTATCGTATCGGATCCTGCGCTAATTGAAATCTGTGCGATGGAAGCGGAAGGTCTTCCAATCCATTTGTCGACACAGGCTTCTGCAACAAATTACGAAACGCTGAATTTCTGGAAATCGGAAGGCCTCGAGCGTGTCGTCCTGGCACGGGAAGTGAGCATGGAGGAGATCAAGGAAATTCGCCAGAAGACCGACGTTGAAATTGAAGCGTTTATCCACGGGGCGATGTGTATTTCCTATTCGGGCCGCTGCACGCTATCGAATCATATGGCAGACCGCGATGCGAACCGAGGGGGCTGTACGCAGTCATGCCGATGGAAATACGGTTTGTTTGAAATGGATGAAGCGGCGGAGCGAACGTCACTGCTCGGTGGCGACGAGTCCGGCGATATAGAAGAGGCCTTCTCGATGAGTGCAGTCGACATGGCGATGATCCGGTATATTCCGGAGCTAGTCGAGAATGGCGTTGACAGTTTGAAAATTGAGGGACGGATGAAGTCCATCCATTATGTCTCGACAGTCGCAAATGTATATCGGCAAGCCATCGATGCCTATTGCGCCGATCCGGATAATTATGTATTCAACCAGGAATGGGAAGATGAGCTGTGGAAAGTCGCCCAGCGTGAATTGTCGAGTGGGTTTTATTACGGAATACCGAGTGAAGAGGAGCAGCTTTTCGGAAAACCGCGCAAGATTCCGGCGTACAGCTTCATCGGCCAGGTCTTAGATTATGATGAGGAGACGAAGATTGCGACCATCCAGCAGCGCAATGTGTTTAGCCAGGGGGATGCCATCGAGTTCTACGGACCGGCCTTCACGCATTTCGAGCAGACGATCGAAGAAATGTGGAATGAAGACGACGAGCCGATCGACCGGGCACCCAATGCTATGATGACAGTGAAGATGCGCGTGCTGCAACCTGTCCGGCCATTTGATATGATGCGCAAACAACGCTGAGAAAAGGAATAGCCAGACGTTACGTTCGTCTGGTTTTAATGGCGTTCAATCCGACTTATTGGCGTTCATCCGTTTTAACTGGCATTCAGAGGAAACAACTGCGTTCCTCCCAATCAATACAGGTAGAATAGACTTTCTTCATGTCATTAATTTCTTTTAGAATAAATCGAGTAAATGTATACAAATTCGAACATCGGTGTTACACGTTGTTGATAGACGATAGCTAGAAATCAAAGCATACTGAGGAAGGAGGTGAGAAATGTATGATAAGTATGAATTTGAAACGGTTGCGGCAGCAGCATCAGTATACACAGGAGGAACTGGCTGAGGAATTGGGTGTGTCTCGCCAGGTCATTGCGAAGTGGGAAAGAGGCGAGTCGACGCCTGATTTGCAATTTTGTGTCCGGTTGGCAGAGTTGTATGATGTGACGCTGGATAATCTTGTGAATTATGACGAGCAACAGGCGGGCGTGGCGGTGCCGCCGAAAGGAAAGCATTTCTTCGGTGCAACGACAGTCAGTGATCGGGGCCAAATCGTCATACCGAAAAAAGCGCGGGAGCTATTCCGAATCGAAGCCGGCGATACGCTTATTATCGTGGGAGATGAGGACCGGGGATTAGCAATAGTTCCGCAACAATATATGCAAGGATTTTTTCCGCCGGGTGTCCTTCTTGATCCGGAGGGGGATGAATAATGAAAGCAATTGAATTGCATCATCTCACTAAACATTACGGCAACGAGCTAGTTATCCGAGATATATCTTTGTCGATCAATAGCGGAGAATTGTTTTCATTGCTCGGTGTCAACGGGGCTGGAAAATCCACGCTGATTAAGATGCTGTCGGGATTGCTATTGCCTACTAGTGGCAAAGCGGTAATTTTAGGACATGATGTTGTTAAGGAGGCGAAACAAGTAAAGCGTGTCATTGCGGTCTCTCCTCAAGAGACTGCAATCGCACCGAATTTATCAGTCTATGAGAACTTGGATCTCATGGCGGGGGTGCACGGCTTTTCAAAAAGTGAGCGTGAGCAGAAAGTGGCGGCCATGATGCATGCGTTCTCTCTCACTCCGTTTACAAAGCGTCGGAGCAAAACGCTTTCGGGCGGCTGGAAGCGTCGTTTAAGCATCGCCATGGCCTTGATAAGCGAACCGAAAATCTTGTTTTTAGATGAACCTACGTTAGGACTGGATATTTTGGCAAGACGCGAGCTTTGGAAGGTGATAACAGATCTAAAAGGAAAGGTCACCATCATTCTGACAACGCACTATTTAGAAGAGGCAGAGAGTTTATCGGATCGTATCTGCATCTTAAAATCTGGTGAAGTAAAGGCTGTTGGAACAGCGGAAGAATTAAAATCGCTGACAGCGGCGACATCTTTTGAGGATGCCTTTGTCACTTTGGTGGAAGAGGTGGCGATATGAGAACAATGATATTCGCTTCCCGGACAACAAAAGAAATGATCCGTGATCCGTTGACGTTATTTTTTGGCTTGGCGTTTCCGATCATCCTCTTGCTGTTGTTGACGCTCATTAATCAAAACATTCCGGAGGCTGTTTTCACTCTCACCAATCTGACGCCTGGTATCGCCGTCTTTGGCTTATCTTTCATGACTTTATTCTCAGCACAAATGATTGCAAAAGATCATGTCAGTGAGTTATTAACAAGGTTGTTCACTACCCCGATGACAGCCAAGGACTTTATCACGGGATATACGTTGCCCCTAATTCCTATGGCGATTATGCAGACTATCATTTGTTATGGCGTCTCCCTGTTCCTCGGGATGGAGCTAACGTGGAAGATTCCATTCGCTATCTTAACCATATTGCCAGTTACTGTTCTGTTTATAGGAATCGGATTGTTATGCGGCAGCCTTTTCAATGAAAAAGCGGTCGCGGCGATTTGCGGGGCATTGCTCACCAATCTGACTGCCTGGTTATCAGGAACTTGGTTCAGTTTGGAACTTGTTGGCGGATGGTTTGAGAAAGTCGCCTATGCTTTGCCGTTTGTTCATGCGGTCGGAATGGGGAAAGCTGTTATGCAAGGGGATTATGATGGTATTTTGCCTCATCTCTGGTGGGTGCTCGGATACGGTGCTGGGATAACGGTACTTGCCATATACGTTTTCTCAAGAAGAATTAAAGAATAGATGAAAGATTATCCTTTCCGTCCGTAATGAGAAATTAGGATAGTTATGGAAGACACACCTGTCCGAATCGGATGAAGAAGGCAGGTTTAATCAAATAAATTCATCCATAATAGAACGCCTTATGGCTGGTGCCGTGGGCGTTTTTGGCGTGAAAAATTCTGTTGGTGAAGTTTGAAACTTTTTCCTATAATCTCCGTCTGTAGGTTGCTTACATGATGGCGGGGGTGGTTGTATGAGAAAAATATATAATAGCAGGCATGCACTAGTTAGTATTCTCTTATTAGGCAGTTTGTTTTTGTTTGTGCTTAACGATTCGACGCGCTTCTCCTTTTTAAGTGGATCGCATGGAAAAGTATTTGCACAATTGATACAAGGTGATGCTTCAGTTAAAAAGGTGAAAATGGAACGAGTGCTGACGTTGGAAAAACGCCAGCCGATTTATATGCGAGGGGAAACACTCATTCAAATCGGGGAGTTGGAAGCGAATCAGCCCGTAGCGATTGAGGGGGAAGATGAAGCGTACTATTCCATCCGGTTAGGAAAGATGATTGCCTTTATTCCCAAAGGGCACGGCACGGTGGATTCGATGAAATTGCTTGTATCCACTCATGTGGATCAGTTGGCTGCTGTGAAAACCGTCCAAAGGACAGAAGTATATGAACGGGCTGACAAGCATAGTAAGCGTTTTTTGCAAATCGAGGAAGGATTCCGGTATCCGGTAATCCAGGAAACTGAAGACTGGTATGTGATCAAGCTGGGGGAGCGGCCGGGGTATATAGCGAAACAGGCGGTTGTGCCAGATGAAGGCTTGCCTGTGCTTGTCTATCATCATATATTGCCTAGTGATTTGATGACTACGACTGCCAGTACGGTTTCCCTTGAATCATTCGAACAACAGATGTCCTATTTAGCGGATCATCGTTTCAAGACACTTTCAGCGGAGCAGCTTTATGATTATTTGGAGGGGCGGCTGATTGTTCCGAGCCGTTCTGTAGTCATTACGTTTGACGACGGCTTGCTGTCATCGAAGGAATACGCATACCCTCTCTTGAAACAATACGGTTTCCAGGCGATGCAGCATATCATTTCCTCTCGTACTGATCGGGAACAGGGAACACAGCTATTTGATGCAAACGGGTCCCTGCAGTTTTTGACTGCAGCAGAGATGGCGGACATGAGAGATGTTTTCCAATATGAAGCGCATACCCACGAACTCCATGCACTTGAGACGACAGAGGCAGGGAGTGTCGGAATTGCACTAGGTCTTGCAAAAGAAAAGATTATAGAAGATTTACAGCAAAACAAGGAACACGTGCCGTCTGCAATTTCCATCGCCTATCCGTTTGGCCAGTATAATGCGGCATTCCTCGAGGCGGCGAAAGAAACCGGTCTGCTCATCGGATTTACGACAGAAGAAGGATATGCGGATCGACGCACGTCCAATTATGAAGTAAGCCGTTTCGGTATAACAGAGAAGAAATCGTTTGCTCATTTTGTCGAGTATGTGGATGGTGAAATGAAGTGGGAGTAGGGTGGCACAGGGGTCTCTACAAAATCCAGTGAGGTCCAAACAAAAGAGAAGATGAAAAGACTCGCGGTCCCAACGGACGCTGGTCTTTTTTTGATTCTCCCCAAAATGGTAGGATGGATACAAGGGTACTAGTTGGAAGATATAAAGCTTTTATAAAGTTCCAAGAGATATAGAAAATCGATGATAGATTAGAGTCAGGAGGTATGGCGATGGAGGAACAGCTATTGTTAGTAGAAGATGATGCGGAAATCGCCCGGATTATCCGAGATACGCTTCGACAGGAAGGCTATACGGTGACATGGGCGACGACGGGGCTGGAAGGATGGGAGGATTTCCAGCGAACTGCGTTCGACTTAGTGCTTGTCGATTGGATGCTGCCGGAAATGGACGGCATTACGCTTTGTCAAAACATCCGGTGGAAGAGCGATGTGCCCATCATTATGATCAGTGCGCGGAAGGAAGATGAAGACAAAGTCGAGGGGCTGGACACCGGGGCGGATGATTACCTTGCAAAGCCATTCAGCCTGGCAGAATTAAAAGCACGCGTCGCTTCTCATTTACGGAGGTGGCGGCGCTACAATGGCCAAGCGCAGGAGATGGAACAATCGTCATTTGCAAATGACTTGAAGGTAGATTGGAAGCGGGAGCAGGTATTTTTGAAAGGTGAAGAAGTGCTGGTGACCATTAAAGAATTTGAACTGCTCAAGCTGCTTGCCGGAAATCCGGAGCATATCTTTTCAAAGAATGAATTGTATCGTCATGTCTGGCAACAGTCTGAAATCGGGGATTTGCATACGGTGACCGTGCACATTAAATCACTCCGGGAAAAATTGAACGATCCCGTGAAGACGCCGCATTTCATCCAGACCGTATGGGGGAAGGGCTATCGCTTCATTGGTGAACCGCAATGAAAATCAGGACATGGCTGCTCCTCTCTTTTTTCATCGTCATGCTTTTGCCGCTCGGCGCAGCATATGGCCTCTTCGCTTGGATTAACAACTATCATCACGACCGCAATGTCGCCGAGCGCATGGATAATTGGATCGAGTTGAATGCGGTGAAGTCGGTCGTTCGGGAGCCTTCCCTCTATCGGAAGGATGCAGATTGGTCCGAGGTCGGACAGCTCGCCACGGACCGGCTTTCGATCACATTGTATACGAACTCCGGGTTACTGCTCTATTCCTCCAACCCGCTCAAGCAGGGGGATTTGATATTTAATGACAAGGAAAGGCTCTATAAAGATTTTTATGAGCTTCAGCACTCCTTCGGCCGATACTCGTATAAGGAACCCGTTTGGGAAGGGAAAAACATCGTAGGTGTATATGAGATTATATGGATCCGGGATGAATGGGTAACCGGCGTAGAGCAACGGATGTGGTTTGTGACAGGAATTTTCGGCGTCTTTTTCCTCTTGTTGTTTGGGGCTGTCGCCTGGCTCGTCAACCGGAAATTAAACAGGCCGCTTCATCTTTTGATGGGACAAATGAATTCATTTGCAAAAGGAGAGCCTGTCCAGACGATGCCGAAGCGCCACGACGAAATCGGGGAATTGGCCGAAAGCTTCGAATCGATGCGGGCGGAGCTCCAAGAGGCGAACCGGAGACTTGCGGCCGAACAGCAACAGCGTGAATTCATGATCGCCAGTATTTCACATGATCTGAAGACGCCCCTTACATCCATCCGGGCCTATGCGGAGGCACTGCAGGCAGGACCTTCAGCGCACGACCGACAAGAATACCACGACATCATCATTGCAAAATCGAATTATATGAGACAGATGCTTGATGACCTGCTCATGTACACATTGCTGCAATCAACTACGTATGAAATGGAACTCGTTCCCGTGGACGGGGAAGAATTCTTCGAAATGCTTGTGTCCGGCTACGAAACGCTTTGCGTAGAAAAGCGGATTGACTTGCTGGTGGCATGTGACGTAACGGGCGACTACAACGTCAATTCCAAGCAGCTGATGCGGGTCGTCGACAATCTGATGGCGAATGCCATCGCCCATACGGCGGCTGGCGGAACAATCGGTCTTGCTGCGGTTCAAGCGGGCAAGACGCCTGAATGGTGCTTGGACTTTGTAACGAGTGAACTGAAGAAAAACGAGGGGCTGTACTTGATTGTCCAAAACGAAGGAACGGGACTGTCCCAAAAGGAAATCGAGCAAGTCTTCCAGCCGCTCTATCAAGCCGACCAAGCAAGGACGAAAGCGGGAGAGCGCGGCACGGGTCTTGGCTTAAGCATTACAAAACAAATTATTGAAAAACATGGGGGCATCGTGCAGATGGCCTCTGTCCAGAACATCGGAACAGCCGTCATTTGCTGGCTGCCTGGAATGAAAGGGGAAGAAGATAAATGAATTGGATCAAGACAACTGCATCTATTGGTGTCATGCTGTTTTTTGCCATCGGGCTTGCAGCATGCAGCTCAGAGGAAGGCCAATTTTCACCGAAGGAAGTCATTAATGAGGCGTTGAAAGAAGCGAACCAACCACTCGAATACTATGGAGAGTACGTCATGACATCCGAAGATGGATATGAAATCGAGGCGAAGGAATGGGTAACGAAAGAAGGGAAACGGAGACTTGAAATGCAAACGGGGGACGGATCAGAACTCACAACCGCAGTGAATGATGGTACAAAGTTATCCGTCTACGACACGGGAAGCAACACTGCCATGATAACAGAAGTCAATGATGATCTGCGCGCACTCAGTCAGCGATCACCACGGCAGCAGGCTGAAGCCATCCTGGAAATTGTCAAGGATACACACGATCTCTCCGTAGGGCAAGAAGAGAAAATCGTAGGACGCGACACGTTTCATATTATCGCGAAACCAAAAGATGATAAGACACTAATCGGCAAACAGGAAATGTGGATTGACAAAGAAACATGGATGGTGCTGAAATCTTTTTCCGAAAGTAATGGTCTCTCCATGACACAAGAGTACACCTTGATTGATTTCAAGCCGGAAATAACGGACGATCTCTTTGTACTGGATATTCCGGAAGATGCGACGATCGAAATGATAGACGAAGAAAGCATGCTGCCAGATGAAACGACCCTAGAGGAAGTGAAGAAGGAACTCGGCGCATACTATCAAATCCGCGAGACGGATGATTTGAAGCTCGACAAAATTACCGTCTTGGAAGGTTTTGAAGGACGCCAGGAGTTCTCATTCGATTATTTAAAAGATGGAGAACCGGCTTTCTCTGTATCCGTCTTCAAGCTAATGCCGAACGTGACAAGCTTTGGCCGTACTGCTGCAGTAGAAGCGACAACGATTCGCGGATTGGAAGGCACTAAAATGGATGCCAAGGGATTTCGTTCATTGGATTGGGAAGAGGACGGTTTGCAATATGTTGTCCTACTGGAAAACCCAGATATTGAGTTTGAAGAAGTGGAAGCGTATATAGAGGAAATGGAATTAGTGGAGTGAGCATGATTTGAATAGTGAGGAATTGTAAGGACACACGCTTGGGGCGTGTGTTCTTTTTATTGTCATGGATAGGTCTGCGAACCTGATTGGAAATTGTTGTTCGGAAGCTCCATGTTATTTTATAAGACACCATGTTATACAACGGGCGTGCTATGGAAAACGGGGTGAAATGTCAAAGGATTATGCGCTGGAACAGTGATAAAAAAACTTTTTTCGTCACAAAATAGCCTTTTTTAGTTGCATAGCAACGATAGTTTTATTACAATAGCAAAGTGTTAAACAGTTAGGTGCCTAATTATTAGAAGGTATAAATGATTTGGAGGAGTAGAAATTTCTATTCTCTCCACACTAAACGTAAGTGATATCATTTTCCTTCGGATATATCAGTAAATCGTATGGATTTTGTATAGGGAAGACAAAGACATTACACAAAGATACGCTTTGTTTAGTTCGTCGGAAGCGGGATTACTGGCTTTAAAAACGGTTTGTAATGCAGTTGCTCGGAAATTACGATAAAGTCTGGCGTGGAAGAATGTTATATATAAATAACATTCATGTTTTTTTGGAAATGAAATAAACAGCCTTGCCGAATAGAGGCAAATAGAGTTTTAGGCAGTGCCAATAAAAGTTAGTTGGGAAAGGATAAAAATAAATGAAACAAACATCTAAATTTCATTACGCATGGATCATTCTGATTGCGATCAGTTTGATCGTCGGGATTGGCAAAGGGGCTGTTAACAATACGGCTGGACTATTCCTGACGGCTGTCACTAATGATCTTGGAATCGGAATGGGGAAATTATCCCTTTACTTTAGTATTTCTGCAGTCGTGACAATGGTCTTCCTGCCGATTGCCGGAAAACTTATGGCAAAGTATGACACACGTCTTGTCTTGTCTGTAGCCATCCTTTTGCAGGCGGGGTCTTTTGCGTTATTCGGTTTTATGAGTTCAGTGTGGGGATGGTATATTTTATCAATACCACTGGCGTTGGGCGGTGTATTCATTACCGTTATTGCCGGTCCTATTGTCATTAACCAGTGGTTCAGAAAAAGCAACGGATTGGCTTTAGGTGTTCTCAGTGCTTTCGGCGGATTGCTTGGTACCATCACGCAGCCAGTAACTGCTGGTTTAATTGACAATCTTGGCTGGAGAACGACTTACATGATTATTGGCGGGGTAGCTATTTTGATCGTAGTACCGGTTGCTCTGCTGCTTATCAGAAGGTCTCCTCAGGCGATAGGCATTTTGCCTTACGGGTCTCAGGAAGTGGAAACAGAGCAGGGAAATCAGGTGCAAGCAAGCGCAGAAGAAGGTATAGATTTGGCGACGGCCAAAAAATCGGCCGCACTTTATTCGCTGATAGTCTTCTTCTTCCTAATTACCTCTATTTCAAGTTTCTCCATGCATATCCCGAAATATCTTGTCAGTAAAGGGTTTGATATTACGTTCGCGGGTAATGCCATGGGCACATATATGCTTGGAGTTTTAATCGGATCGCTTATTCTCGGCTTCTTAGTCGATAAACTTGGATCGAAAGTTACTGCGATTTTTGCCATGATTGCGGGTGCGGTAACAGTAAGCCTCCTTCTTTTCGCAAACAACAGTACAACAGTCATCACTGTTGCGGTAGGAATTTTTGGATTGGTAAGTTCATGTATCGGTATCGTGGCACCCGCACTTGCAACTGACTTGTTCGGAAAGAAAGCGTATAGTGAAATCTTTTCCACTGCTTCATTAGGACTTGCCATTTCCTCCATCATTGCGTTGCCGGCATACGGGTTCATTTATGATGCCACGGGAAGCTACACATCTGTACTTTATGCGCTTCTTATCATGATTGTCATTAATATCGGTTGTGTCTTCGTCGCATTTGCGAATAAAAAGAAATTGATTGACCGAGGACTTTGGACGAAATGATACCGCAGAACATCTGCTGAATTTTTAACTAGTGCTGAGGATGATATGTAACTGAATAGACCATCATGTTAGACGGTGGATCGTTTAAATTTCGATAAGACAAAATAAGCCCACATTAGGTTTTTCCTAAAATGGGCTTATTTTTATAGAGAAAGTTCTGTATGATAAAGGAACTTACATCTGGAAAGCAGGGAGTATATGAAGGAAGAAACAATCTTTGAAATCATTCATAACATGGATAAATTCACGAATAACTTAATCATTCAATGGAATAAAACATTCAATGAGGAGTTAGGCGTCTCCCATATTCTTCTCCTCGGACACTTAATGGTACACGGGAAAAGCCGTCCTTCCGATATTGCAAAAGTGCTCGGGCTGACCCCGCCTACTGTGACGCATCTGACAGAAAAGCTTGTGAAAAAGAAACTGGCCGTCCGCTCTACAGATGAGGAGGACCGCCGTATTGTGTATGTATCCATTTCAGACGCAGGAATCGAAATCGTGAAACGTGCCACTCTTGAAGGGCAAGTCCTGCGTAAAAAGCTATTCGAAAAATTAACGAGCGAAGAGCAGGAGCAAATGCTACGGATTTATAAGAAGTTGAATTCGTAATTAGGTGTGATGTCATTGGAGTTTGTATCAAGTAAATAAAAAGAGAAAGTTCTTTGCGGAATTTGAGCCAGGTTCTCTTTTTAGAACCTGGCATCCAATAATTTTTCACTTCGAATTGAATATTCCCTTACCGGTTTCCAAGTCTATAGGTAAGGAGGAATGTTCATGAGCGATTGCCCAAGTGTCATTCGTTTTTCTTAAACCGAATGTGAACCGGTTTTTCATTTGACGAAGCTTCTCTCCGGAATCCTCTTGCCAGGCAGCAAAAGTGACAGCACAATAAACAAATGCCAGATTTGAATTCTCTTCTATTGCTAGGTCATTAAATTCAACTTTTAGTAAAACGCCCTCTTCATTTAATCCATAAAACCACTCTTCTACATTTTCCCTCCATGAAGAAATACCCTTGCTCTCCCATTTCCCCCAACAATCATAAATATGAATTTCAGAAGTGTACATGGATAAGAATTTCTCTACATCTTTTTCATGAATGGCTGTCTGGTAATTTTCAAGTACGTCCTGTATTGTAATAAAACCCTTCGACATTATGTTAATCCCCTTTACTAATTTCAAATTGGGCATAGACGCGTACTGCAGAAAACCTATGATTCAGCCTGCATCGTTTTGTACATGTAATCATCCGTAAAATAGCCATTCCCTTTAGTGTGCAGTACCAGTTAACGCAATTCGATTTTTATTTAATAATACGAAGAATATACATTTAATTCAAACTATTTCTTCTGATTCATACCAGATATTAATATGTATCCGAAACTGGCAACGAAGATAGTTTCCACGAGAAAGTAAAAATACGATTTTTGGTAACATTAGAAATTACTATTCGCTTAAGTTATAATGTTAGATAATTCTTGACTCGGGTTGTGGTCCATGATTTCAAAAAGTATTAGGACAGAATGCTTTACTTTACAAAGAAAACGGGAGTGCCGTTTGTTTATACAAAAGCGATCAAATTAAGAAATCAGGACGTTGTCTCTCCATTGGTGAATAACCACGCATACGTCAGTCTATTGGCATGAAGGAGAAATGGATTTGAAACAAAATTTAATAGTCTTGCTAATATTAAGCATTTCTCTCTTATTCGGATGCAGTAAAGTGGAAAGAATCCAGCATATCGAAGCGTTCTTCACTGAAACATCCGAAGAAAGGGAGAACGGTTTATTTGAAAAGAACGGTTATGTGAGGGTGAATGCGATCACTACAAATGAGGAAGGAAAGAACTATATAAAAACAGACAGCAAAACAATTGAAGACTTTTATGATTTACAGGGGGATTATTTGAATACAGAAGTGAAGCATGTAACCACTACGACATCCAAAGTGACACAAACCGGGAACACGAAAATTCGCAACAAGAAGCTTCACCAACCATCAACGATACTAATTACTGATGAGGACGTAAAGAACTTTCAAGCTGAAAATACGATGGTGATAGAACATTTCAGCTTAGATCCGATGACGGATGAAGAAAAGGAAGCAGTCAAAGGACATGTCTTGTCGATAACGAAGGATTTCTAAGTTACTTGAAAGGATATCATTCTCAAATAAATTCTAGGAGGATTCGAATGAAACTGGGTGCATTTTCAGTAAGTCTACGTGTAAAGGACATTCACAAGTCAAAAGCATTTTATGAAAATCTAGGTTTTCAAACTCTAGGCGGGGATATAACACAAAACTGGCTCATCCTGAAGAATGAAGACACCGTTATTGGCCTATTTCAAGGAATGTTTGAAAAGAATATTCTCACGTTCAATCCAGGATGGAATCAACATGCTGAAAACCTGGATGCTTTCACGGATATCCGAGACCTCCAAAAGCAACTCAAAGCAAACGGGATCGAGCTGTTGACGGAGGCAGATGAAACGGGCGAAGGTCCTGCAAGCCTGACCATTGAGGACCCGGATGGCAATCTGATTTTGCTTGATCAACATAGATGACGGAACAAACTTCTCAGGAGACAATTCGAAGGTGATGTTCTCCCTTAACAAACGTTTATTAAGACAATCAAAAACTTTGAAACTTTTTCCGAAAAACTGCGTCTGTACGGTGCTTGCATAAACATTGTAGGAGTAGGAGGATTTTCATTGAAAAACAAAATACTAAGCATGGTGTTGGCGGCTGCAATTATGGTGCCCGCCGTTATCGCACCTATTCAGGCAGAGGCTGAAGTAGTAAGTCCTTTTAAAGATGTTTCCAAGAACAGCCCATACTACGAAATCATCCATGAGATGCGGGATCGTCATATTATTAGTGGCTATGAAAATGGGGAATTCAGGCCCTCTGAAGTCATTACACGAAAACATGCTGCAGCGCTTGTTAACCGGGCAGTCAAATTGCCCGTTACGAAGGAATTTGTAGCATTCAAGGATGTATCGCAAAAGAATGCTTTCTTTAACGACATTAAGAAATTGCAGCAGGCGGGAATCTTCGAGCCGGATGCGAAAGGGAATTTGTATCCAAACCAACCGATTACCCGTGCGGAAATGGCCAAGGTGCTGACGATTGCCTTTGACCTAAAAGTGAAAATAGATCTTGAATTTATGGATGTCCCGAGGACTCACCCGTCCAGCAAATATATTCAGGCGCTTTATTCTAACGGTATCACAACAGGGAATTTTGGTTTCTATGAGCCGGACAAACCGGTGACGAGAGCGCATTACGCGGTTTTCTTACATCGTACTCTGCATATGAACGATCCCGTCGATCCATCTGAACCAGCGCAACGAATTCGCGGTCAGCTCGCAAAGTATACACCAGAGCAACTGGAAAACGACCCAACGATGGTGGCGGCGGCCATGGTGTCTATGCTGCATCAAAAGGTGACAATGAGTCCTGCAGACTATCTGATTCCGGAAGAGCTAGAGGATGGATGGCAAGAAGTGTACTGGGCTGGCAACTCTCTTGGACAAATGGCGGAGGAAAACATTCTCTACTTAAAACGTTTTGCGAAGAAAGATTCAAAGGAAGAAGCCATATTGGATAAATGGCTCCAAGGAGATTTCTCGCAAGTGATAAAGGAATACGAAGAGTTGAAATATATCTCTGATCAAGAATACGGAAATTGTACTGTGTGTGATAGGAAGTACAATGTCAGAACGAAGAAGGCGGAAGAGCAGTTTGTGCGGAAGTTGTTTGGTGAGGAAGGAGTGCAGCGGCACCGGGAGCAGTGGGGGACGAAGTGAGAGTAAGGATCAGTTCATTTTGAATCGACTACAAGGGAGAGGAGATTAAAAAGATGAAGAAGCGACTACTTACGGTTGCAGGTGCACTTATGCTCGCCGGAAGCCTGCCTGTAGCCAGCTTTGCCGAAAGCAACAAAAAGTTTTCGGATGTACCATCAACAAAGCATTTCGCAGAAGCTGTGTACGATCTCGCTGACCGCAATATTATCGGTGGCTACCCGGACGGGACATTCAAGCCGGGCAATCCGATTACAAGGGGGCAGGCAGCAGCCATCATTGCCAAGATGACCAATTTAGACATGGACAATGTCAAAAATCCAGGTTTCAAGGACGTCTCGACATCGAACGGTTCATACAAAGCAATCGCAGCTTTGTCGGAAAAAGGGATCATTAGCGGCTACGGGGATGGACGATTTGGCCCGAACGACCCGATCAAGCGGGGCCAGATGGCATCGATCCTCGTCAAAGCGTTCGATCTGCCGCGTCAAGTCAACAACGATCCATTTACTGATATTTGGAACTCGCTTTCTCACCGCGAGAATATCCTTGCCATCTATGCACTTGGCATTACGACGGGAACAACCCCCACTACATTCAGCCCGAATGCGCCAATTACTAGAGGGCAGGCTGCGAAGATGTTGAGAGCCACTGAAGAGGCAAAACCACCAATGATGACAATCAAGGCGAGTGATTTAAAATGGACATCTGTGCGGGTTGTGCAAACGAATGAGGATAATAGTATTTTCAAAGCGTTCAAGGTAACAGGCAAGGAAGGCTTCACCGAAGATAAAATCCAGCTCGTCCCGTTGAAAGAGGGGACCGGCATGTTGAACTTGCAAGGTACACCGAGCCAAGGCTCTAATGTGAAAGATTACAAGAAGTACTATGTGCATGTGAAAAAGGTGAACGGCGAGCTGCAGCTGACTTTGGAAGAGGCGGAGGATATGGCATCGACGCCAGTCAGATTATATGGGCATGAAGGAAACGTAAAATCAATTACCTTATCAACGATGGATGGAAAGCAGCTGTCCGACCAGGTACCCTTTAAGGAAGACAAATATTCTATCGTTTCCATCTCGATCGATCAACCCGGCCAGTATATTGCGACGCTGAAGCTTGCGGATGGAAAAGAAGTCCGCTATGGCATTGAAGCAAAAGTGAACGAAAAGCAATTTAATTACGATATTGAAGTACTAATGGAAGAACCAATAGCCGTTTACAAAGAAGTAGCTGAGTACAAAGGCCAATACAAACTCAGCCCAAATGCGGCCGAGATTGCCGAAATTACATTTGATGCCGATACGAAAACATTTCACGTCAAAGCGACTGGCAAAAAGGCAGGCCTCGTCCAAGTTGATTATGGGCAGAGACTGACCTCCCAATCATGCGATGACACGGACTGCTATTTCTCCGCCTGGTCGGGGCTCATTATTGATGTCCACCAGATGGGGTCCATTGTGAATGTCTATGTAAAGCGGGACGCAGAAATTGATCATTAAGATAAGAGCAAGATAACCTTAAAACATCAGGAACCTATTTACAGGTGCCTGATGTTTTTTCTTTAGCATAGATATGAGAAGCGAAACGGTTTAGAAAATCATCGTTGCTGTTGATAAATATTACTCTTTGTAATCCTTTTTAGTAAAGTGAAATAGCAGTAGAACGGATAAAAATATTAAAAAGGAAGCAAGCAAAAATAACAAAGCGTTCCTAATAAAATGAAATCCATGAAAACTGGCATACAGTTTTGGTTCCAGATATACAAATACACTCGTTAAGCTTAATTGGATTAAGAAGAATACGAATGATAATTGGACTAATTTTTCAAGGTAACTAGCTTTAAAGCGATTGTTACTAAGGTTTTTCAATTAGTGAATCACTCCCTGTTAAATTTATTGGTTTCTTTGATTGCCTGCCTAGCATTATATTATACAACTATTTTGAATGTATGGAAAGGTCTGTTTCTTTAATATAGAAAAGATGCTTCATACATAGAGGCATATATGTAACTAATTCTGTACGTATGGTATACCAAAAACGTATCTTACTTAGTTGGAAATTGTAATATTAAAGTACTATGTGAAGTCGCATTATTAATTTCAAAACAAAAATGAACTTTTCAGCGGCGTGCTGACTCTTATAGGGGAGAGGTGAGATCGTGAAGGTTGTTCAGTTAGTGAGGAAAGCGAAAAAAGGGAACAAAAAAGCGTTGCTGGAGCTGATTATGGCGCAGCAGGATGACTATTATCGACTCGCCCTGTCCTATATGGGGAACGCCCATGATGCCATGGATGCAATGGAAGAGATGATTGTCAGCTTATATACAAATATGGGCCAGTTGAAAAAGGAAGAGGCGTTCTATAGCTGGAGCAAAACCATCTTGGTGAATCGCTGTAAGCAAATGCTGAAGAAACAGCAGAAAGTAGTGCTCATGGATGAGTGGGAGCCCGCACCTGCAGATGTACATAATCCGTACGAGCAAAAGGAACAGCGTATGGAACTGCAGGAGATGCTGCTGCTAGTGAATGATTATCAGAAAGAAGCAATCGAATTGAAATACTTTCATGACCTGGACTACGAAACAATTGCGGGCATGACGAATGTGTCGATTGGAACTGTGAAGTCGAGGATCTTTCAAGGGTTGAAGAAAATAAGAGACCAGTATAGGGGTGAGACCCATGAATGAAATCGAAAAACGATTAAAGGAAGAAAAACAGCGGATGGAATCGGTAACGGCGCCGCCCGAATTGGGAGGACGGCTCTGGCAGGCATTAGAAGCAGCTCCCGCTCCTGTCCAAAAGAAGCCGAAACCCAAATGGCCTATGGCAGTAGCCGCGTTCCTGCTTGTCTGTCTCATTGGCTATAACTACAATGGATTGGCCTATTACGGAAAGAAAATCATAGGCTTTGATGAACTCATGAGCGGCACGCTGGCCGAACTGAATGACAAAGGAATGGGGCAGACGATCGGAGAACAGGTGCAGTTCGAGGACGGCACAACGTTGAAAATCGATGGCATTATGACAGACGCGAATCAATTAATTCTCTATTATACGCTTTCAAACGTCAAAGACATGGAGCACGACATCTCCTTTGGGAAAATTACGGGCTTCTTAACGGACTCCAACAAGGGTGCTGGCATGTCGAACTTCAATGAAGAGAAATCCGAAATTAAAGGCCAACTTACTTTCGATCCGGTCAGCCCATTTGCAAAGAAACTGACCTTGGAAGTGGAGAAATCGACGGATGACGGCCAATGGGTAACGAGCAAAATCACATTCCCATATGATCCGAACCAAGCCATGCAAACCGAAATCAAACAAAAGTTAATGAAGAAAGTCAAAGTCGATAAAGGAACCATCACCTTTAAAACCATCACGGCCACCCCGACGATCACCATCATTAAAGGAACAGTGAACGTCGAAAATCTCGACCGGGTGCAACTCCCGTTTGAACAAGTGGTCCTGCGTGCCAACGGAAAAGAAGTACCACAAATAGGTACCGGAACGCACTCTTCCATAGGCGGCACCAAATTTGAAATTAGTTTCGATGCGCTGCCAAAGAAAGTCGATTCCTTAGAACTCGTCGTCAAGGAATTCGTCGGCTACACAAAAGTCGACGAAACCATTCCGCTACACCCAATTCAAGATCAAGCCTTTCAATTGAAAGGAGAAGATCTATGGGTAAACGGCGTGAAGAAAACGGAAGAAGGCGTCCAAATTACGATCGCCTCTGACGTAGATGTCCTCTTGGACGGCGTAACGATTGAGGGCGAGGGAGGGGAGGTTCCTCTGAAAACGACAATCCGGCAAGATTATAAGGAACTTGACGATGGAAGGATGGTTAAGGAACGGACGTTGTTGTTCTCGACTGATGTTGTGCCGGATACGTTGAGTGTTAAAGGGATGCATCATATGAAGCCGGTTGATGAGGTGGTTGAGATTTTGGGGGAGTAGCGGAGACCTTGAAGGCTTGTATACGGGTACATGTGCCAAAAACATTCATGTTAATTCAAATGAAAATAAGTCGAATGCAAAAAGGGAAAACGTTGAACAACTGAATAAGGATATTAAGAAAATCGGTCGGTAACGGAATTTCGGTCATCAAAAGTGCCAGGTTCTTAAGAAACAAAAGAACCTGGCACTTTTCCTGCTGGCAAGCTGGGGGATTCATTTTTCTTCAATAAAAACAGGGAAGTCGTGTTCAAAAATCGTTTGGAAGGAAGCAAGCTTTGCTTCAGCCTCTTCAATTGTTTCATAAGTACCCAGCTCCATATAAAAGCTGCTCTCCTCTGTATTAAAAGGATCACCGCTTTCACGCAAGTAGCGGATCCCTTCTTCTTCATAGACCCTCTCTTCCATATTGCCAAGTTCATGTCCGAGTGGATAGGCGTCCGTCCGAATCGTATAAAAAGGATCGTTCTTTTCTTCAAAAGGCAGCGGCAGAATACTTACAACCACTTCTGCCGGATCTGCATATTCGTGGATCTGATAATGGACAGGCGAGTTGAACACAATCACAAAACGCCAAGCCGAGTCATCGTGCGTCATAACCCAATAGGCATCTTCAACCAAATCACTTTTCTGTAAAGCTGTAAAATCCCTAGCGTCAAACGCCCGTACGCCGTGCATGGTAAAAGACATGGTGTACGGATTTTCTTGTACGTTCACATTGAAATAAGGGGCAACGAGCTGTGGTTTCTGAGTTGACGCATCACTTCGCTGCGTAAAACCGATATGAATATGCTCGACGTGCTCATCTTTTTCTAACGTAATAGTACGAATGTTGACGTTATCTGTAATCGCTCCGCCAGACCCCTTGCCATCATCGAAAGACACTTCTTTCACTAAGTTTCCAGTTATGTTCGAAGGCGGTAGCATATCTATAGTTACTTCCGAAGATTTATCTGAAACTGTGCTGCAACCCACGCATAGGAGAAGAACGGATAATAAGGTGAAGATCTTCATGACTGCGCCCCTTTTTAAAAATATTGGAAACATTTACTGATATCTCTATCTTAGACGTTTACTATATGAAAGACAATACGTATTCCGCCTCCTGACGTGTGGCTGACCGGCAAAAATACATAAGAATAGGAACGACTCAGTTGTCTTGTCGTGCAGTAAAGAGTGTTCAAGAATTAATGAAACTATGATGCTTGTTGTCTCGTATGAAAAGTAAAGGCAGAGCGGGGGAGGAGGAGATGAATTGAAGAAAGTAGTTTGCGTAATAGGTCTGCTTCTTTTATTGACAATCGTCCGATCACCGTTTGCAAGCGCGAAATCATTTTCAATCGATCAGGTCGATATCAACGCATATGTGTTGGATAATGGTGATCTGTACGTTGAAGAATTATTCACATATACCTTTTCAGGAGCATTTAATGGAACTACGCGAACGATCGGGAACGAAAACCACGCGGGAGTTCAGTATTTTGAAGGCTATCTTGCACCGATGGATACAGACCTAGCGGATTATGACAATAGCACCTTCGCACCGTTACAAGTGGAGCGGAAGGATTTGACGTTCAAAATCCATACCCCTTCCGAGAATGAACAGAAGAAAGTGTTTTATCGTTATTTGATCAGCGGGGCCGCCAAAAAATATCAAGACACCGGGCAACTGTATTGGCGCTTCTTTGACGATCTGAACGATACGGATATACACAATCTTCGCATTCGATTCCTGTTATCTGGAGATCGGGATGCGACATTGGCAGGGAAGGCGTATCTTCACAGCTTCACAGGCAAATTATCAAAATCCGATGCAAGAGGATTCGTCTATACGACAGATGAATTGGAAGCCTACGGCAAGGTGGAAATCCGATTTTTATTCCCTGATACATTCTTGAAGAATGCCCCCTATACCCGTGACGAGCCAATGTTAGCAGAGTTTGCGGCGGAGGAGGCCGCTTATGCAAATTGGATGATGAAAAGAGAAAAAGCACTTCCAACGGTCAGAGGACTTAACATCATCTTCTTGGGAACTGCACTTTTCCTATTCCTCATCGCTATTCTGTACCCACGGCGTCTGTACCGGCTATTTATATCAAATCCGCGGATCCATCAACTAGAAGAGATAGACTCGTTTCTTCTGTCGCTAATCGAAGGAAAAGGAAAAATCAAACCCGCCACCATTTCTGCGGCTTTGTTGCGACTTCGCCAAAAAGGGATTGTCACGATGGAGAAGGTTCCGTCAAACGCCATCTACAGAAGTGATGACAATGCTCCGGATTACACATTCCGGTTCAAAGTAGTGAAGGATACAAGTTCGCTGAACGACTATGAAAAAGACATGATTGATTGGCTGTTTGAGAAGGATGCGGAGGGGACACTCGCTTTTTCATTGGATCAATTCCCGTTCCTTACAAAACAACAGCTCGACAAGAATTGGCGGCTCGAATCGGATTATTCCAGTCGGTCCAAACAGCTCATAAAGCGTTTCAAGGAGTGGCAGAAGATCGTGCAAAAAGACCCGGACGTCATGACGTATGTTGCCCCCAATCCCGTGCGCAAGTATCTTATGCTGCTCGGCGTTCCTTTGTGGTTCGCCTTTGCATGTTTGAATCTCTGGATGCTCAACGAAGACACGTCGGACATAGGTGTCCTGCTCCTTCTTGTAATAGCAGGATCTATCGTTTTGCGGGTGAAGCGAAACTGGCGAATTGCGCTGCCGCTCTATTTTGTGTGGGGAATTATTTGCATGGAAGGATTATCAGGAAGCACGGACGACGTGTACGCATTGTTCGCCATCGGCACCATACTACTATCCATAACGGCATTACTGCTGCCGCTCCGTGATATAAAACGGAAAGCGGCTCCGTATTATAAAGGTGCCAAAGCGTTCAAGAAGGAAGTCAAGTCAGGAGAGTTTGACTTCCAAAGCAGGTACTTGGCGGATAAGTGGTATGAGCATGCCATTTCCCTCGGCCTGTTCACCCCACTCTTTATAAAGTACACGAAGAACGTGCCGGAGGACTTGGCCTCGCTACCACCAATGACCGTCCACCTGACTGAACTGCTGACCGCGTTTCACTACACGCATCATTATTACTACATCCACATGCACTCGTCCTCGGGAACTGGCGGAAGCTCTGGCGGTAGTGGTGGCAGCGGATCAGGCGGTGGCGGGGGTGCTGGGGCGTTTTGAGATTTAGCGTAGGATAAGAAAAGCTGGATTTCTGCGAAATGTTTAGCTAATTACAGTCACAGCCGCATGAAGAGCGGTTCCATTAGGATTGTTGAGATTTTTTCCTTGAAAAGAGTAACCCCCACTAAATTCCTCGCCAAAGGTAGTGGGGGGTTACTTTTTTGTTGGTGAAAAGGACGATTTAGTAACCACCCTACGCTAACGCGCAAGTAAGCAGGATAGTTACTTTTCACAAAAATACTCACAGCTTGCCAATCGCTCGCCATGCGGTATTTTCAGGGAAACTTGATCAATCAATCATCTCCACGACTTCAGGGTCAAAGGAGGTGAAATGATATGTCCAGCAATCTGAACGTTCTGTCCCGACCTCATGACCGTTCATACATACTCGGTTAAGACCATCACAACCATCCTGGCCACAACAACCATTTAATCGGCTTTGATCCCAATGGTAGTTGCAATTAATCACGTCATGATTGTTTACAACAATTTCTGTGCTCTTCATATGAGGAAGTACCTTGTCTGTGAAGGAGTAAACCCCTCTCGGCAAATAGTCTTTGCCAGATGCATCTCGATCTAGTCCGGAAATATCCGTCATTTCCTGCAAGTCATTCGTAACAGCAACACCGCAAGTTTTGCAGTATAATTTCATTTAATTACCTCCTATCTTCATCAATAAAATAAGGTCGAATTAATTACCACAAATTATACACGACAGACACGAATGATTGCCAAGTGAATCATTTTAGAATCCATCATTCTTACTAATACCTATTTACAAGTGGTTGAACACCGAACTTTCGTACAATCGACCACTTGTAATAGGTGTTTTTGTCGTGACTGGTAAAATATTTTCTATCCAAGTATCCTTTTTCGCCAAACCACGCTGTCTACTAAAGATCTGCCATGAGCTTGCCTAGCGCTTTCTTGATGGCATCCCCAAGATGGACGTGTCCCTGTATTGAGAAGCTCCTGGCAGGCATCGCATGGCCAGGAGCAGGAGGTGGTGTTTCCTTGTTATTTTGGGGAAGTGGGGAAAATGAAATAGTGAGAAAGGATGCTGAAAATTGTTAATCGATTATAGGGTCCTTTACTTCTATTTATAGAATAGATGCGTTTTGCTAAGGAGCTTGCGAATCATGTGGAAATATAAGACAATGGGACTATCTAATTTACTTAAATCTTAGAATCTATTCTTCATGTCAAATTATTCTACTACAAAGCAGGTGTGTAACTGTGATCATCTATGAGTCCACAAAGGAACAATTCGTCGGGGATGTTGTTAATGAACTGCTTATTGATCGCCTTTATAATTCATATCAGAAGAAGATTGGGCGTACCTCGAAAGCAGAAATTCGCTCTTGGGAGAATTCATTGCAAAAAATGTCCAATGTCATGCAAGATGATGAGATCCCAAATGACGCAGCGGTAGCCATTGAGTTCAACATTCCCAATACATCCAAACGTGTCGATTTCTTAATTGCAGGGAATGACGGCGATCAGGATAATGTCGTCATCGTAGAACTCAAACAATGGGAGGAAGTAGAGAAAGTCTCAACGAGAGATGCGATTGTCAGAACGTATCTGGGGAACGCAGTGAGGGAGACGACCCATCCCTCCTATCAGGCATGGTCGTATGCGGCGCTTATCGAGGATTTCAATGAAAATGTTCAGGAGAAAGAGATCCAACTAAAACCCTGTGCCTACTTACATAATTACAGGAAAACCGAAGACGATCCGTTGACGAACAAACAATATCAGCATCACCTCGATAAGGCTCCTGTCTTCACGAAAGGGGAAATCCAGAAATTACGCTCGTTCATCAAGAAATATATCCGCAAAGGCGATCAGAACCATTTAATCTATCAGATTGAAAACGGCCGTATACGCCCGTCCAAATCACTACAGGACGTATTAAATAATATGCTTAAAGGAAACGATGAATTCATCATGATCGATGAGCAGAAGGTGTTTTATGAAGAGGCATTTCAACTTGCCCTGGAAGCAGTTAAAACGGATAAGAAGCATGTCATGATTGTGGAAGGAGGGCCGGGCACCGGAAAGTCAGTCCTTGCAATTAATTTGCTGGTCAACCTTATTAACCAAGGACTTGTCTCCATGTATGTGACAAAGAACTCGGCACCTAGGCATATCTATTCCACAAAGCTGAAAGGTGATTTTAAGAAATCCCATATTGACAATCTGTTCAAAGGGTCAGGTAGTTTTACAGAAGTAGGCGATAATGAATTTGATGCACTGATTGTTGATGAGGCACATCGGCTGAACGAAAAATCCGGCCTATACAGGAATAAAGGCGAAAACCAGGTGAAAGAGCTGATCAAAGGTTCAAAGTTCACCCTCTTTTTTATAGATGAAAATCAAAAAGTCACCTTAAGCGATATTGGCAGCGTAGATCTAATCAAGCAATATGCCAAAGAATACAACGCTGAAGTCATTTCATGCGAACTCACATCCCAATTCCGCTGCGACGGCTCGGATGGCTATATCGCATGGCTGGACGATGTGCTGCAAATCAGGAATACTGCAAACAAAAACGACCTAGGCATGGATTATGACATCAGGCTCTATGATGATCCGAATGAAATGCTGG
>NZ_BQYK01000005.1:211993-240460 GCF_023168145.1 Sporosarcina sp. NCCP-2222 | reverse complement strand
GCATCAGCTGGAACATTGAAAACACATGGGCTATCGAAAATTCATCCGTCAGGGAAGCGGGCTGCATCCACACGGCTCAGGGATTGGAGTTCGACTATGTTGGCGTCATCATTGGTGATGACATGCGATTTGAAGATGGTGAAATCATTACAGATTTCACAAAACGAGCAAAGACAGACCAATCGTTAAGGGGCATTAAGGGATTTGCAAAGGAAGATCTAGCTAGAGCCCATGAATTGGCAGACCCGATTATTCGAAATACGTACCGAACACTTATGACGCGTGGGCAGAAGGGGTGTTTTGTGTTTTGTACGGATACTGCTTTGCAGAAGTATTTAGCGGAGCGGTTGGAGAGAGTTATGTTGTATCGGAAAGAGCGGGAGAACATGTTGTATTTGGTGGATGGGAAAGAAGTGTATGAAGAGTAATAAAAATTTAATGCCATGCTTTCGGAGAGAAATAGGAAAGTTGTTGAGGCTGATACAAAACTGTTGGATAAGGTTTTTGAGGAACAGTTCAATGAGTGAACAAATCTCTAAGATTGTTGATGAATAGAATGGTAATTATTAGTTTGATTGTCGGGCAGCTGAGACGGTCGTTGAACTTCATTCAGCAGTGAAACTTGGAGGGAAGCCGACCCTCATACCATGCTGGAAAAGATCAAGCATGGCGACTTTTATGGAAATATCGCCAAGAACTTTTACGATAGTCTTCTTCTATACTGGGCTCTATGGGCAGGATCTAGAACGTTGTATAAAGTACTTTTTGCTAATAGAAGCTCCATTGATTGATAAGAATATGCGACAGCAGCTTACGCTGAAAATAGGAAGGCAGCTGCCGAATGGTATTCAGCGTGAGGAACTTGGCAAGCGTATGATTTCTTATTTTTTTACTGTAGTTAATTTAGTGAAGTGGAAAGAAGTTGTGCCAGAGATTGTGAATCAAAGAGTAGAGGCTAGAAACTAGAGGTGACCACCATGACAACCCCCATCCACGTCGTAGCATCAATTATCCACAACAGTGAGGGCCAAATCCTCTGCGCCCGCCGCTCACTCCAAATGCCTCTCCCTGGCTATTGGGAGTTCCCAGGCGGAAAGGTGGAGCCTGGAGAATCGCCGCAAGATGCGGTAATCCGGGAAATCCAAGAGGAACTAGCTTGCACGATTCAAGTAGGTGCGTTTGTGGAAGATACCATCCATTCGTACGAAACGTTCACAATCCGGCTAGTAACGTACTTTGCACAAATCCTAGCGGGCGCGCCAGCTGCACAAGAACACAGCGAGCTTAGGTGGGTCCCCTGGCAAAAGCTTCGGTCGCTGGATTGGGCGCCAGCTGATGTGCCGGCTGTAGAAAGGGTGATTGAGATATGCGAGAAGGGTTATATGAACAACTAATCAACGCGCAAGTAAAGGCCGATTTGCTAGGGTTATCTGATCTCGAGTTTGCTGTAGAGACTGGGAAGGTAGATGAAGTGGAAGCTCCTGCTTTGCTATCAAGTTATATTTCGTCTGTCACTAAGCTGGCTTTGTCGCATATCCGTGAAGGAAAGGATCGGGACGAGGCGTTGCTTCGCCAGGTGCAGGCTTGTAATGAGATGATCGATGTCTTGCAGCGGTCTTTAGATGATGAAATGCTTGGTGCGTTTAAGATTGATGAGCGGGCTGAAATGCTGCTGTCGCTGTATAAGACGCTTAATACAGCAAGGACATTATCTGCGCAAAAGGCGCTTCGGCCGGTGACGCCGTTATCGCAGAGTTCGTTGTTTACGGGTTCACACGTGGAGCCGAATATGCTGGAGGAGTTAAAGAAAGAGATTCAGACGTCAGATGAAATTGAGTGGCTTGTGTCGTTTGTGAAGTGGTCTGGTTTAAGGATTATCTTAGAAGATTTGAAGCAATTCACTGAACGTGGTGGACGTCTGCGGGTAATTACGACATCTTATATGGAAGCGACCGATTTGAAAGCGCTTCAGGCGTTGAGTCAGCTATCGAATACTGAAGTGCGTGTATCGCTTGATAAAGAGCGAACCCGGCTGCATGCGAAGGCGTACTTGTTTAAACGATATACAGGGTTTAGTACAGCGTACATAGGATCGTCTAATCTCTCAAATCCAGCGTTGACGTCGGGGCTCGAGTGGAATTTGAAGGTAACGGAGCAAGATTCGTTTGATATTATTCGGAAGTTTGAGGCTACGTTTGAGAGTTACTGGAATGATGAGGAGTTTAAACGCTTGTTGCCGGAAGATGAGACCAATTGGCAGCTCGTTCGCCGGTCGCTACAGAAAGAACGCGTTGCGGAAGAGAGTGAAGCGTACTTCTTAGACATCCGTCCGTATCATTACCAGCAGGAGATTTTGGATGAGCTAGAAGTAGAGCGGACGGTACATGGCCATATGCGGAACTTGGTCGTGGCTGCGACGGGTGTTGGGAAAACCGTGATTTCGGCGTTTGACTTTAAGCGGTTTCTTGCGAAGACGCCCCATGCGAAGCTCTTATTTATTGCCCATCGGGAAGAGATCTTACAGCAAAGCATGCATACGTTTCGTGCGATTTTGAAAGATGCGAACTTTGGTGAGCTGTTCGTAGGAAAGCATGAACCGACTCGTTTGGATCAGTTGTTTATGAGCATTCAGAGCTGGAATAGCCGAAAGATGATAGAGAAGACGACGGCAGATTTCTACGATTTTATTATCGTCGATGAATTTCATCATGCGACGGCTCCGAGTTATCGTGCGTTGTTAGGGTATTACAAGCCGACTGCTTTGGTTGGTCTCACCGCAACACCAGAGCGGATGGATAACGAAAATATTTTGGAGTACTTTGATGACCGGATTGCGTCTGAAATGCGACTGACGGAGGCAATTGACCGAAAGTTGCTTAGTCCGTTTCATTATTTCTGTGTGACGGACAATGTCGATCTTTCCGCGATCAAGTGGACACGCAAGGGCTATGATGTTGAGGAGCTTTCCAATGTCTATACGGCGAATGATCGTCGGAGTGATTTGATCATACAAAGCATCCGGAAGTATGTGACGTCAATGGAAGAGGTCAAAGCTCTCGGTTTTTGTGTGTCTGTTGAGCATGCGCTTTACATGGCTCGGTATTTTAACCAGAAGGGGATTCCTTCGATGGCGCTGCATGGGGGTTCGCCAGATGAGGAACGGCGTGCAGCGAAGCGGAAATTAGAGACGGGTGAGATTCGTTTTGTGTTTGTGGTGGACTTGTATAACGAAGGGGTCGATATTCCGGCGGTCAACACGATTTTATTCTTACGTCCGACGGAAAGTCTGACCGTCTTCTTGCAGCAGCTCGGGAGGGGATTGCGGTTAGCGGACGGCAAGGAGTGCTTAACCGTTCTCGACTTTGTCGGACAAGCGCATGCAGACTATCCGTTTGAGCAAAAGTTCCGAGCACTCGTTGGCCGAACGAAGCACTCCATCCGGCATTATGTGGAGAATGGATTTTATCAGTTGCCGAAAGGCTCTGCGATTATACTGGAGCGGCAGGCAAAGGAGTACATACTTCGCAATGTGAAGGAAGCGAAGACAACGAAAGCGCACCTTGTGAGCCAGTTGCGTTATTTCGAGGAGGACACGGAGGAGGCTCTGACCTTAGCAAACTTCTTGCGTTATCATCATCTGATGCTTGCTGAGTTTTATGGGAAAGGCAAAAAACGTACGTTCTCTCGGCTGAAAGTAGAAGCTGGCGTGATGGAGGACTTTACGAGTGAGTACGAGGAGATTGTGGAGAAGCGAATCCATGCGTTGTTCCACCTGGATTCAGCGGATTTACTGCGGTTCTTAATTGACTACGTACGAACCGGCGAAATCTGTGGGGAAGAGCAGCAGCTGATGGTCGGGATGTTGTATTACTCCTTCTTCGGGAAGCCGCCTGGAGAGCTGGGGTTTGCCAGTATGGACGATGGGATGCAGCGGTTGCTTGCTAGTGACGCTTTGAAGGAAGAAATTCTTGAAGTGCTAGGTGTTTGTCTCGCAAATCTCAAAACGGTCGAAAAGCCATCGCCGTTTGAGTATGTATCACCGCTACGCGTGCATGCAGAATATACGTCCGACCAAGTACTTGCGGCGTTCGGCTACTTCAATGAAACGGCGAAGCCGGCGTTTCGGGAAGGGGTCAAGTACTTGGAGGACAAGCAAACAGACATCTTTTTCATCACGTTGAACAAGACAGACAAGGACTTTTCCCCATCCACGCAATACAAGGACTATGCAATGGGTACGCATTTGTTCCACTGGCAGTCACAGAACCGCACATCGGTGACGAGTCCGACGGGACAGCGGTATATTCATCAGCGGGAGAACGGAACGACGATTGCGCTGTTTGTCCGTGAGTACCGGCAGCAGGATGGCTTCACCGGACCCTTCACGTTTTTCGGCACGGCGGAGTATGTGCGCCATGAGGGGAACCAGCCGATTAGTTTTGTGTGGCGGCTGGATGAGGAGATGCCGGCGCGGATGATTGGTGGGAGTTTGAGTGTTGTGTGAGTGATTTAGACGTTAGCTAAACAGAGTGAGCAGCAAGTTCCTCTTGTCTCTCTCAAGCATGTAAAAGACCGTTGGATGGGCCATGCTCGCTACAATCCGGGAATATGCTTTCAATCTTCTATTGGGGACTCCGCTACTTCCCTAAATTCGAACTTAATCCGGGTCAATTTCTTCCTGATTGAACTTCGTTATTGTAAAACCCTGTAAATCCGTAATTGGGTGTGAAAACTGGAGTAAGGAATGCCATGAAACAGAATGGAATGAAAGCTGCTGGACTCACTCCGAGGGTTGGAGCCGCAAAGATAGAATTTACTCCAAGGAAATAATGGCGCACTTTGCTTAGCGGTATCTTAAACAAATATAGAAATCGTTTATTGACCTTCCAACCTAAATTTGTTACAATTCATCTATTATTTTTTAAAAAAGAATAGAGATACCTTGTATAATTTCAAGAATACGGCTTGAAAGTTTCTACCAGCTACCATAAATGGCTCGTCTACAAGGAATGTAAATGCAATTTTATATTCCTTTTTGTAGAAAAAACTTTGTCCTAACTAAGGCCAAAGTTTTTTTATATTCTAGGGCATACTAGTATGAACTGGCTGAAACAGTATCCTTGAAACCATGACCATTCATTCTCTAGCAAATAGGAGATTACATCATGAGAAACTTTTTTAAATTTGCTGAACGGAATACTTCCTATAAGCAGGAAACCCTCGCAGGCGTGACAACCTTCCTGTCCATCGCATACATATTAGTCGTCAATCCACTGATCCTCAGCCAAGCTGGGATGGATAGTGGGGCGGTATTTACTGCAACCGCTCTTACTGCGATTATCGGCACACTCCTTATTGGGTTGCTAGCTAACTTCCCGATCGGAATTGCACCAAGTATGGGTTTGAATTCATTTTTCGCTTTTTCGGTCTGTATTGGAATGGGCATACAATGGGAAGTCGCATTAACCGGTGTTTTTATTGCAGGAATTATCTTTATGATTTTAAGTTTATTGAAAATCCGGGAGAAGATTATTAATATCGTTCCCTTGAATTTAAAATATGCTATCGCTGCTGGAATTGGATTCTTCATTACATTTCTTGGATTGAAAAATGGAGGGCTTATTATTTCCAATCCTGATACATTTGTTTCGATTGGAAACTTAACATCACCTACGACCCTACTCGCCATTTTTGGCTTGGTCATTACGATTGTAATGTTGGTACGTGGAATAAATGGAGGGATTTTTTATGGAATGATCATTACCACGATTATTGGAATGATTGTTGGATTAATAAACGCTCCTTCAAAAATCATCGGAAGTATACCAAGCTTGGAACCAACATTTGGCGTTGTGTTTTCCCATTTGGATCAGGTGTTCACCCCTGAATTACTGGCAGTAATTTTCACTTTTTTACTCGTTGCCTTTTTTGATACGGCGGGTGCTTTAATTGCCCTAGCCAGTCAAGCGGGCATGATGAAAGGGAATACTGTGCCGAATATCGGAAGAGCATTGCTTGCTGATTCTACAGCTAGCGCAGTTGGAGCGATCCTCGGAACATCCACGCCTGCAACGAGTGTTGAATCTTCTGCTGGCATTGCAGTCGGCGGCAGGACAGGCTTTACGTCTGTCGTTATTGCTGCTTGCTTTACGATTGCTTTATTCTTTTCACCGATTTTATCCGTTATTACATTGGAAGTAACAGCCCCTGCGTTAATCATTGTAGGCGCATTAATGGCAATGGAAATAAGAAAAATAGAGTGGAGTAAGCTGGAAATTGTGATTCCTTCCTTTTTCACCATCATCATGATGCCCCTCACTTCTAGTGTGGCAATCGGTCTCGCATTTGGGTTTATACTATATCCACTTTGTTTCGTAGCACAAAAGCGGTATAAAGAAATTCATCCAATTATGTATGTGATTTGTTTGTTATTTATCCTATACTTTGCGTTTATCGTGTAGCTTTGAGTACCAGGTTCTCATTAATAGAACCTGGTACCTTTTTTAAGAAAGAATTTTAAGTTCTGATAGTGCCTGCTGCAAGGTTCCTTTTGTAATTTGCTCACTAAAGTCCAATCCCAGGCTTACAGCAGTCTGAGCCACTTCAGGCCTAACGCCTGTTAGGATCATTTTAACTCCTAACAATTTTAAGGTAGAGCTCAAATTAAAGATATGATGTGCCACCATTGTATCGACAATCGCTACTCCAGACAAATCGAGTATTAAGTACGATAATTTTAATCTCCCTACTTCTTTCGTCGTATTCTCCATCAACAATAACGCCCGTTCCGTATCAATATCTCCAATTAAAGGCAGTATGGCGATATCATTAGAAATCGAAACAATCGGAACAGATAGTTCAATAAATGCTTTTCTTGCATTATCGAGATTGACTGTGTAGAAGTTAACAAAGGTCAAGCTAAAGCAGTAAACAGCATAATCAAGTAAGGGATCTATGATTTTAGATGCTGCTAACAATGTTTTCACTGACATATCATGAGCTATGACCATGTTTTCAATTACTTCATTGATATAAGTTCGATAAAGCGTCGTATCTTTCAAAGCTTCATCTAATGGTACGCCAAGTTTGAATACATACTCGGATGTTTCATTCGCCCATTCTTCTATCAGCTCATAGGCCATTTCTCTCTTTTCTGGTATCGCCAAGAATTCTCCAAAGAGATTTACAAAGTTTACTCTCAGCCTTATTATTTCTTCTTCAATATGTGAAGGGATTAATTGTCTTTGCTCCTCCGGAAGCTCTGATAATCGCACCTCATGAATTTTGCGTGCAATCGTAAACTTTTCTTCTTGTAGAGTTTTTCCGAGTAGCCCCAATTCATTTATCATAAGCTCCTACCCTTCAATATAATTATATAGTTTGCCTTATTTTATTGTATTCAAAGAATTTCTGCAAACTAACAGTAGTATAAAGCATTAATACCTCACACGAAATTCTTCTCCTAATTGTGCTAATGATTTATCATCTTGAAGTGATTTACGTGTTAATGTGTGACTGCTATTTCGCAAATTTAAGTGCATTCAGACAAATAGATTGATTCCTTTCTTTTGTAAAGGTAAGGTGAGAAATAAAGCATAGGAGAGGTTACGATGAAGTATATGAAATTGAATAATGGCATTGAAATTCCAATCGTCGGCTGTGGTACAAATACGTATGGTAAAGAGGGGAACCAATATTCAGGTGCCTTAAGGGGAGATACGCAGGAAGTCGACTGGGCCATTGAAAACGGCTACCGTCATTTTGATTCTGCTCAATTATATTTAAATGAAGAAGTCGTTGGGAATGGGATAAAGAAATCCTCCTTGCCACGTGAAGATTTCTTTATCACATCCAAGCTGAATACATTTGACGGTTTCCATGGAGCGGACTGGGCCCATGCGGAAATTGAAAAAAGCTTAGAGAAATTACAAACTGACTATATTGATTTGTTCCTGATCCATAAACCATGGGATAACGATGCTGAGATGGTGGAGGCATGGACTATTTTAGAAGACTACTATAACCGTGGTGTGTTCAAGTCAATTGGTGTTTCTAACTTTGAAAAAGAACATCTAGATTTACTTCTTGAAAACGGCACCATCAAACCAGCCGTCAATCAAATTAAATCGCAAGTCGGACATTGGAATGAAGAATTAATTGCTTATAATAAAAATAATGATATTGCAACTGTGGCATGGTCTCCATTATGCGGTATTAATGAAAATGCTAAGCAAGTTCTAGAAGAAGTCGGGAACCAATACGGAAAGACATACGCACAAGTAGTTTTACGGTATCAAATTGAACGTGATGTGATCGTCATTCCTAAGTCTCATAATAAAGAGCGCCAAGCGCAAAGCATAAATGTATTTGATTTTGAACTAACTGCAAGTGATCATCACCGCATTGCCCAAGTATGATTTTCAGATGGTTGCGTTAGGAACCGATAGAAAAAAATCCTAGTAGATGATGGGATCCATTTTTAAAAATTATGATTTCAAATTTAGTTCAGCAGCGCAATTTTGCCTGTGACGCAATGAATTCTGCATCCAATGACGCGCAGATGCTTCTAACAAAGCCTGCGTTTTATATCCGTCAGCAAAACAAAAAAGGGTAGGAATCATATTGATTTCAACCCTTTTTTCTTCATTCTGATAAGACCAGGATTCTGGCCTTTTTACTACGTTTTCGGCAAAACAATTTTTCTGTACATTGAGACGGTAATCAGGTAATAAAGCACATAGATCGCCAAAAATAGTAGGATGGATACCCACAATTTATAGTACGGGTCAATTAGGATGAACGAGAACAGGTTCATCCCGACGAGAACATGAACGATTCCTAAAATGCCAGGAAATAAAAAGACAATACCCAATTCTTTCGCTACGGAAGCGGATAGTGTTCTATGTGTAACTCCGATTTTCCGAAGGCTCTCATACCGATGGATATCTTGGTGCGCGCCCGATAAAATCTTGAACATCAGTATGCTGGCCATCATCATCAGGAAGGCTGTTCCCAGGAAGAAACCCATGAAAAAGGTGCCGCTGGCAGTGCCGAGATACTCTTGGTACATTGAATACTTAGAACTGTAATAGTAGTTGTCTTCCCCGAACTCCTCATATCTCTTTTGTTGAATTTGGTCGATTTCCGCCCAAGTGTTTTTGTGCTTCTTGAATTCGTCTGTCTTGCCGAGGTACATGGAATGTGTGGTGAGCGGAAGGCGATCGAATTCACTCTTTGGTACAATCTTTGTCAGAAGGAAAACGCTTGGCGAAATCGTAGATATAGCTGATTCCCACTCATCCGTAAGAGTCTGTTGCCCCCAGTCGTTCAATTCCAAGTCTGCTTTTTCATCCATCTTTTTAGGATGAACCAACGTATAATCTATCTCGCTTCTTATCAACGGCGGGTCGTTGTTCAGTTCGGTTGCTGAAAAATAGATGTGATTGTTATCCAGTTTGAAACGGTAGGTGGTTTCGTCTGTGAACGGAATGACTGCCAGCAGGTCTTTCTCCTCCTGTGACATGTCGTACACTTTGACATCATACACGTTCATTTCCTCCGTAAACGGATTGGCGTTGTTCAGAAACGCGAATCCCCCTGAAATGGCGCCAGCAGATAAGGCGATGAGCATGGCGACAGTAGCGAGGATTCGCTTCAGTTCATTCATTCGGAAATGTAGCTGGGCAAAGGTGAACGTATGTAACCCTTTCAGATAAAAGAACTTGGATTTTTTTAATCGTTGCACGACGACCGGGAAAAAGGAAGAGAACAGTAAATACGTAGCCAGTGTTGTCGCCACGGTCGCAGTCAATAAACCGAATTCGCGGAGCTGCTCCATAAAGACAAGAGCGGTATAACCTACAGTGAGCGATAGAATACCGAAAGCGGTGGTGAACGTATTCCATCTTTATGATGGTGCTTCCTCCGTCTGAACATTTGCATGAACTAGTTCGAGAATAGGTGTTTTCGATAACTTCCGGCTGTTCCAGAGAGAAGTAACAAGAAATGCCAGAGAAAAATAGACGACGGTCACTAGAAACGCTGGCAGCGAAATCGGATGGAAGCCCACCAACTCGATGTCCAGTTGCTTGGTGATACCGAGTGATACTAGATAGGACAACACCAATCCTGACAAGATGCCGATCAAGATGCTGCTGACGGCAATGATGGTAGTTTCATAGTAAGCTACCTGTTTGATTTGCTTGCGCTTAATGCCCAGTAATAGATAGGTACCGAACTCGCGTTTCCTCAGAGTAAGCAAAAATGAATGCGCATATAAGATGTAAAAGAACGTGATAATGGACAAGAGGGCGGTGCCGACCCAAAAGACCAATTGGATGGAGTTGATCACCGAATTGTTTGTGATGAAGTCACGGTTGGTCGAGAGGCTCAGGAACATGTAGAAAACGGATACGGAACAGATGAGCCCTGAAAATAGAATGAGGTAGTCTTTGGATTTCCCCTTCATGCCTGTCCTGGCTAATTTTATGATCATGACGATGTCTACCTCCCGAGTTCCGAAACGACGTCAACGATTTCATCGTAGAAACGTTCACGTGTTTGGGTCCGCTTCAACTCTCTGATAATGTTTCCATCCTGAATGAAAAACAGGCGGCTGCAATAACTGGCGCTTTTTGCATCGTGAGTCACCATTGCAATGGAGACCTGTTCTTCCTCATTCAAGGTTGAAAGAGTTTCCAGCAGGGTTGTCGCATTTTTGGAATCAAGGGCGCCAGTTGGCTCGTCACCGAGGACAAGGGCCGGTCTGTGGATCAACGCTCTCGCAATGGCGGTTCGCTGTTTTTGACCACCAGATATTTCAGAAGGGAATTTGTCAAGAACGCCTTCTATACTAAGTGTGGCGGCGAGTTTAGTGACACGTTCCTTAATTACACCAGGAGGATGACCGTGGAGGGACAAAGGAAGCGAGATATTCTCGAACACCGTCATGTTTTCCAATAGGTTGAAGTCCTGAAAGATAAAACCGAGCCTTTTTGAGCGGAATTCGGACAATTGGTCTTCGTTCATGGCGGAGAGGACGATGCCGTCAATTGATATAGTACCGCTTGTTGCCTGATCCAATGTCGATAGGATATTCAAGAGAGTGGTCTTGCCTGAACCTGAGGGACCCATGATTCCAACAAATTCACCTTCTCGTATTGAAAAGGAAATATCCTGCAATGCGGTATAGTGGTTGCTCTTCTTGCTCCCGTACACTTTTTTAAGTCGGGAAGCGGTTAATATAGTTTTCATGTAACGTCCTCCTCTTAATTTGCTGAGCTTTTTAAGTGTAGCAATTAGTTATTTCGAAAAAGTGGGGGGAAGTATGAAGAATTCCTTAAGATTCTCCAACTAAGCAGAGCGCAGGTACCGAATACTTCATCGCTGGCAAGCACTATGGTTAGCTATTCTACGGAAGTCGACAGGTAGTTTCATTTCCCGGGAAATACCGATAACTTCCGCGAGTAATGATAATAAAAAGTGAAAAGGTTGGTTTGCGTTTGTCGAAGTATGAATAGACAGCGATTGAAACGTAAGATTACAAGGTAAAGTCGGCGTGTTTCAAAACACGGAAAATGCCGATCAACATGCTGAGCTGATCGGCATTTTGCTTTATATTTTTGTGGTCGAACGCCAAGCCCAGTGCTTAGCCATTTTCGACTTTGAACTGACTGCGGGTGATCGTGATCGTATTGCTGCTTTATAATCGATTCCGTTTGCATTGAACCATCCCTTAAGCCGTTGCTGCTGTGAGGATGGTTTTTAGATTGGCTTCATCTTTTCTCTAGGAGCTCTTACAATCAATTTTTGTCATCTTTCGTCATGTCTCATGAACTGAATAAGTTGTAGAGCCAGATAAGGCCTGTGTCATACAGGCTGTGCAGCATAACCACTTTTCAATAGATAGACGGTTTCACCATTTCGGCGGGATTCGTCAGTAGATTGCTGGATGGTGACTTGAAATCACATATTCCTTTACGTTTTCATCCCTTTAACCTTTCATAAAAAAATGCCTGGTACAGCAGCTTCCCTATTGCCGCAGTACCAGGCACCCGATTCAACCCCTGTAGGTTAGAGCCAATCCTTTTAAAAAGTTTCTAGCGTATCGATCGAGGCACGGTTTGTAATTCTTGTGCCCTTCTTTTCTCAACACAGCGCTTAGTTCGCCTTTTGAGATGCTGACTCCTGCCTTCTCTAAAATAGCAAGCATATCCTCACTTGTTAACGCGAGTGCTATCTTCACTTTCTTGAGCAGGATATTATTAACAGATTCATTCGTGACGGCAGCACTTGCCGGATTCGGAGGTTGTTGTCCTGGTTTAGGCTCTTGTTTTCCTCTTTTATAGACAATCAACCCATTTAAAAATGAATCGAGCATTCGATTCGTACATGGCAGCTGCAATACATCTTCAGCTTCGTCATTTGATTTTGTTAGCAATAGGCGGATATCCTCTTTTGTCACTTCACTGCCACCCAGCTTAAAAATGTCTACCATTTCAGTGTCCGTAAAATTCAACGCATAGCGTAATCGAATCAATCTATCATTATTATTCATTTATAGTCCTCCTGTGTAGAATCTGTATCTGCAAATTAACTTCGTCTAACGTACCGTCATTTTCTGTGTGGCTTGTATGGATTGAATCAAGTTCAGCCTAATAATATCACACTCCATCCTTCCAGGCATGCGTTCCATTCATAAGGAGTGGATTTAATGGACGGCCTTCCTCAATAAGTGCTCATTTACAATTCTCGAAGTCTGTCTGGAGTTCCGCTTTTCAAATTCAAAAAAACAGTTTGAAACTTTTTCCGGAAATCGGCGTCTGTACGCTGATTAGATACTCGCGTGACATCATAGGAGGAAGTTGGATGAAGAAGAAACTTTGTAAATTTGTATTGGCAGCGGCACTGATCGTGCCTGTCATAAGTATGCCGGTCGAGGGGGAGGCGGCGGTCGCCAATCCGTTTAATGATGTGTCGAAAAACAGCCCATACGTGGACATCATTCATGAGATGCGTGACCGTAATATTATTAGCGGGTATCCGAATGGCGATTTCAAGCCGGACGAATCGATCAGCCGAAAGCAGGCGGCGGCTCTCGTCAACCGTGCGGTGAAACTGCCGGCGCGGAATAAGTTTGTGCCGTTCAAAGACGTTTCCACGAAAAATCCGTATTATAACGATATTAAAAAACTGCAGCAGGCTGGTATTTTCGCGCCGGACAAGAAAGGCAATTTGTATCCGAATGAGCCGATCACCCGTGCCGAGATGGCGAAGGTGTTAGCCATTGCATTCAAATTGGACGTGCAGTCGGATCTGGATTTCAAGGACGTGCCGAAGACCCATCCGGCGAGTGAATATATCCGTGCCCTTTATTCGAATGCGATCACTACAGGCGACTACGGGAAGTATTATCCCGATAAACCCGTTACGCGCGCCCATTATGCCGTGTTCCTGCACCGGACCTTGCATATGAACGATGCCGTGGACCCGGCAGAACCTGCAAAGCCTCTTCGTGGACAGTTGGGCGCCGTCACGGAAGAGCAATTGAAGAAACGCGATGATTTCCTTGCGTATCAGATGATGCGGCTGCTCGATCAGAAGGTGACGCGCTACCCGGCCGATTCTCTCATGATGGAGAAGATGAATAAAGCGCCATATTGGGATGACCGTGAAATCGATCTGTTTCCTGCGAGTTCCGGCTACGGGCAGATGACAAAGGAGAACATTGCGTATTTGCAACGGTTCGTCAAAAAGGATTCTGAAATGGAGCAGATGTTGAATCGGTGGGCGGCAGGCGATTTCTCGAAGGTGCAACAAGAATATATTACACTGACGGGCATCTATGACTCTGAGTACTATGTATGGTGTCTGGAAGAGCTCTGCTTGAACAGCTCCAATTTGCATGTGCGAACAAAGCGCGCGGAAGAGTTCTTCATCCGAACGGTATTCGGGCAAAAAGGGTTGGAACGCCATTATGAACAGTGGGGGACGGCTGGAAACTGATCATTGGTGACGGGGCTACAATTACACTGTAAAAGAAGAAGCTGGATTGACCGGCTTCTTCTTTACGTTGTCCCATATTTCACAGACATTGTCTCAACCACCATCTCATTTATAGCGGACGTACAATCCGTTGGAAGCCGAGTTTTGCATTTAGGTAATTTGCCGTTTCGAGTTTATGCATTGTCTACAAATAATAGTGTGTGTGGCCGTTTTCGTCGTTTTTTTGAGTGCTTTATGCAAAATACTTATGCCAGAAGGCCAGACCGAGTATGCACGCCGCAAGGAAATAAATGAACAGGCCTGCGAACTTCTGTCCTTCTCCCCAAACTTTCAGGCCGTAGCGTATGGTGTAATAGGCGACATACATGAATAGCGCGAATAATAGTATCGTCATTCCATTAATCTCCTCTTCCGACATGCGGTGGTTTTAGCTGGCTTCCGAAACTTTCAATGGTGATGTCAAGTTCTACTTGGATGTCTGCATTTCGGTATTTTTTCTGCCAATCATAGTCTTCATAGGCATCCATTGTCCAAAATTCGCGGCGGGCGAGCTGGAACCATATGAATGGTTCGCCCCCAAATTCTTCTTGTGTTTTTTTAATCAGCTGCATTATTTTCGCATGCAAATCTTCATGGATTTCTTCTTTTAGCATTCTCTGCCTTTCTTTTGTGTACGCGTAGTTGTGTAAGCTAGGGGACGACAGAACTTGGACCGTGATCGGTACGTGTACCCGTACTTCAGGGTTTGCTTTCTCCACATCGACCTTCACGGTTGTCTTCTTTTCCTTCAGCAGGCGTACGGAAATCTTCCGATCATTATCTATGGGATCTTTGAAAGAATCAACGTAATGATTCGCTATGCTTTTTTTTCGCAATAACAGGACATACCGCGTCTCCTCGCCGGTTAAGGTTCCGATCATCTTCCCATTTTGGAAAACGGCCGACCCGATCATTTGCGCAGGATCGCCAGCCTCTTGCGGAACCTGTCCCGCTTTGTAGTTGTCTGATGATTTCCGGATTTCGGGTTCCTTTTCCGTCGATGCGTAAATGACGAGGAACAGGGCATTTGCAGTCCGTTGGAAGTAACGATTCAAATCGGACAGCGGCACATACCCAGTATCCTTCCAACGGTCCCGCATGAAGGAATAATACTTGTGGGGCCGTGTTTCCAGCTTGGAATGATTCGAGTGGATGAACTCGCTTGCTTTTTCCTTACTGACTATCAGCATCATTTTCCGCCGTATTTCAGGGTCACGGACAGACGAACCGATAATGTTATTGAAATAATCGCTTCTCGCAAATTCCTCGCCAATAATGATCGTCTGCAGCTGGGACAGATCGATTTCCCTGGATACAATGCTGTTCGCCAATTCTTTCGCTGAAATGATATCCGTCGCAGTGATCGTCAAAATGTCACTCGGCGGTTCGTTTTGAGCCACGGACTGACTTGTGGATCCGACTTGTGGGTTTTCAATCTGGAACGTGACATCCACCATATGATCCTCTTCGCTTTTATCCAGCCCGAGCACTACAGCATATCCCCGCTCCTCCAGCTCGATCTTATCCCAACACCCGGAGAGGAGGGCAAGAGAAGGCAGCAAAATGATCAGCCATTTATCCCGCATTTGCTTTCTTACCTCCTTTAAAGCGGTCGATGCCCCATAAGATAAATGGAAACAGAACGAGAATGCCGGTACTTGTTTGAATCAGCGTTTCCCGAAGCGCATTTCCGACAAAGATGTTAGGGGAAATCAAACCTGCCAAAACACAGAGCCCGGCTATCGGCAGCAGCAAAGGTTCAAATTCCTTCAGTTTCAGCATTTTTGAAAGGAAAAAAGCGGCTAAGTACAAGTAAATAGAAAAGTGAATGGCGGAAGCCACTGTCCAAGTCGCTAAGTAAATGGATTCAAGATGGCCAATTGTCCCAAGGGTCGCCATCCTCGTTAATTGTTGAAAAGGATATGCGATATCTTGGACTGCCGGAAAATCAAATATCGATACATAGATCACCATGAAGAATGCGAGAGATGCGACCCCGATAATCCAGCCATACAGTACGCCAATCCGAAAATCCTTAAACTTATGGACAAACGGATAGAGTGCAAAAAGGAGGATGCTTTCCCCATAGATTGAACTGTAGGTCGTTCCCTTTTTCAACAGCACATCAAGCCCCGGCCCGGCAATCGGATAGATCCGTTCCACTGAAAAATCCTCCAAGATGAAAAAGATAAGGATATACGTTACAAATAAATAGAGCGGGCATAATATCCAGGCGGTCCGGCCGATGTTTTCCAAGCCTCGGTTCGCTATATAGAAACTTGCGCCGATGAGCATCACGTACAGATAGGGAACTGGGGTCTTCGAATAAAACATAGTATTGAAAACATCTGTGTAATTGCGGCTGTTTATCATCAATGCGCTGAAAATGATGAGAAAAAAGAGGAACATGACGAACGAACCGATCCGTTTCCCTAGCAGCGAAAAGACCAGTTCTACAAGCCCGGCATCATGCTTCTTCACGATGTACAGCAAGACTAGAAACGGGATGAGCATAACGGCAAAGGAGATGATGGGAAGGACCCAGGCCGCATTTTTCCCGAATTTAAAGAGCGTGTCAGGTGTAGTGTTCATCAGCTGAATCACATATAGGAATATGACGATGGCTGTGAGCTCCCGTTTGCGGATTAAGCCGTTGTTTACCCTAATCATCCCTTGAACCTACTTTCGGATTGCTGACCTTTTTCTTATACCGGCTGTTTGAAAAGAAAGGAACAAGAGCTTGTTTCCAAACGGGCTTCCTAAAAACCACACCTCTTTGTGAGTGGAAATACGGAGCGAGCGGCGAAAAGAAAGGCACGTTAAACGATTTCAAGGAAGACATATACGCGATTGTGCAGGCAACGGCAAGGAAGATGCCGAAAAACCCCATAAAATTAGCAATGAAAATGAACAAGAACCGTAAAATCCGGATCATGAAGTTTAACGACAGATCCTGGATGACAAACGAAGACAAGCCCGTGATGGCAACGACGATGACAATAATCGGGCTTACAAGATTCGCCTGTACCGCGGCCTGTCCTAAGATCAATGCTCCGACAATCCCGATGGTCGGGCCAATCACAGAAGGAATCCGAATCCCGGCTTCACGCAAAATCTCAAAAGTGAACTCAAGCAGAATGATCTCCCACAATACGGGGATTGGAACGATTTCCCTCGTTGCCGCAATGGCGAATAACAGATCGGGCGGCAACATTTCGACATGGAACGTGCTGGCAGCCAGATAGATCGAGGGTGTAAAAATGGCGATGAAAATGGCGAGTATACTGATGATTCTTATGAAATTGACATTGGCCCAGCGCAAATATTGGTCCTCTGCCGTATGGAATAAGGACCAAAAGGTAATGGGGACGATCAGGGCATATGGCGAATTATTCATCAGCAGAAGGATATGGCCGCCCAGCAGAAATGAGGTTGCCCGGTCGGGACGTTCCGTCATTAAGGTGGATGGAACGAGGGAATACGTTCTGCTCTCGATGAATTGCTCGAGAATAGAAAGGTTTTGAATCACATCTGTTTGGATGCCCTCCACTTTCTGCTTGACCTCTTTTATTAACTTGTCATCGGCTATTCCTTTAATATACATAATGGAGACTTCATTCGAAAAAACATCACCGACAGTCATGTTTTCACAAATCAGGCGGCTGTCTTTAACCTGCCTGCGAAGTAAGGATTGATTGACAGCCATGGACTCGATAAAAGCCTCTTTTGGCCCGCGGACTACATTTTCCACAGTCGGTTCTGAAACAACACGTTTTTCAAAACTGGCTGTATTCGCAGAGATGGCAATCTTTTCGTTCTCCAAGAGGATGAGGCAGTTTCCGTTCAACAGATCGTGAACGGCATCCTGCAAACGGACAATTTCCCTTATGGCCGTCGTCAGCAGAACACTGTTTGCAAGCATGTCTACTACCTTTCCATCCTCAGGCTTATCCGATAATTCGTAAAGAGGTTTCATGACATGGGTCTCAACGGTCGTCTCTTCAACGGTTCCTTCCAGAAAAAAGAGGATGCCACTCATCGTCCCTTGCAGTGCAGAAAACTGGCGCGTTTTTAGAGATTGGTTGGTGGGATAAGAGAAGGCTTCATATATAAGAGTGATATTATGTTGAAAATCATCAGTGAATAAGGAATCATTCTTCGTTTGATTTCTAGATGAAGAAGGTTCTTTTGTCAAGCATAATCTCCTCCATTCCTTTTGGAAAGCAGCTTAGCATAAACAAGTAGTTGCCAATATAATTGGTTTTTATTCGCGCTCGGCAAGCTGAGGATCTGTTGACAAGGACTCTTTACTAAATGTTGGAGCAGCTGAAATGGGTTCTGAAAGATCAGAACCAATTGTATGACCAGAAATATAAAAGTTATGAACCGGCTCCTGGAGAACCGCAAGTGAGGAGACCATCTGATTCGATTAACATAACTGCCCCTGTTGACCCGCTGGGGAGGCACGCGAAAATGCACCCATCATGCAAACCATGCCGTCCTATAGCATATAGTGGAGTTGATTCAGTTCATAGATACTAAAAAACAAGAAGTAGAGGGAATGTAGTATGAATGTTAGATTACAAGAGAATGCCGATGCGGTGTATCAGCTTGCTGAGAAGAAGGCCGCAGAATATTTTGCAACACTTTGTGAACAGCTTTCCAATCAGATTTATGCTACTACCTTAACGAAAGATATACAGGCGTGGAAACAGAATCATATTCACCATTATTCATTGTTTTCGCGTGGAAAGAGAAAATCCCATTCACTCGGATATCACCGTTATCTTCACTGGCTTAATCATTCCGGAAAACTTGATAGCTATTTAGATCGAAGCATTTCTTACATTTTCTTACGTGATCTAGGCAAATCACTTCATTCACCAGAAACCCAGAGCCGGATTCAGCTTATCGTTGCTGATTTAAAAGAGCACCTTATGCATTCGTCGGAGAATGGTGGGAAAGCAGAGATTTTCAGCATGGCGGGGTTATATCGTTGGGCGCAGAAGGAAGGCGTTGAGACGACAGTCATCTGGTTACTGAACAAGTTGAAGGTAGTATCCTCCATAATTCCGGAAGGGATGGATGCAGACGAAGCAAAGCGGAAGCTCAGTAAGATCGTGGCAGGAGTCGTCTTGCACCAGATGGAAGAGATGGGGGAGGAGATTCCAGCTGAAGTGCGGGCTCGGCGATTGGATGAAGCAATCCGTTTGGGTTATTCGTATGGCCTGACGTATCCGTTCATTGATGATCTGCTGGACTCGGATGTTTTATCCGATGAAGAGAAAAGACAATATTCCGATTTGATACGATCCACCCTTATGACGGGATTTGTACCCGAATTAAAGAATTGGGCAGGAGAAAACGAGGAGCTGATTCGTTCCATCCATTCGGAGCTTTGTGATGCTTTTGCCTATATTGAAGACCATATACAGCAAGAGACTAAAGCTGACTTTCTCGAACAGTCCTATGTGTTTTTTCAATCGCAGGAAGTGGACAGGGAAAAGAATATACTCGACGCAACCTATACGAATGAAGATCTTTATGTTCCGGTTATTTTAAAGTCTGCTTCTTCTCGTTTGATGGCTCGTTCGATTCTTAGCGTCGAAGAAGATAACGGGTTTGATAAACGAACGTTCTTTTATGGGATTTACAACCAGCTGGCCGATGATTTCGCGGATATGTTTGAGGACCTCAAAGCTGGCGCGGTAACGCCATATACGTATTACATGAAATATCATACGACGCGGCCGGATCTCATCAATCCTTATGAACTCTACTGGACGGTCATCTGTCATTTGATTCATAATGTGTATGATTCGGATAAGAAGACATGTGACGTCATGCTCAACCGTGCAGTGAATGGATTAAAACGCTTTAAAGAACGGATGGGAGACGAAACATACAACGAAGTGATGCGAGTATTTGCAACTGGGCATTCTACATTCGATCGGCTTATCCAAAAGATGGTCCGCAAAGCAGATGATGTCGAGTTCTTTGATAAACTGCTGCGTGATCATATGATAGCTAATTTCAAAGCGAAAGCTAAAGAACAGGAAGCCTTTTTAGAAACGATTGATGCGCTACGCGGCCAAATCAATGCAGCTTTACATATTCCGGAAGACGGAAGCGAATCTTTCTTAGAGGAAGCGGTCATCGAGGCTGCTAATTACAGCCTGCAAGGGGATGGAAAGCGACTTCGCCCCATCATGACATGGGTTATGGGCGTTCATGAATACGGGTTGGATCCGTCTGCCATCATGCCTTTACTAAAATCATTGGAATATATGCATACAGCATCCCTCATCTTTGATGACTTGCCGTCCCAAGACAATTCGTCCTTTCGTAGGGGACGTCCGACGGTACATCACGTATATAACACGGCTGTAGCTGAACTAGCAGGTCTTTACTTAAGCCAAAAGGCGGTGGAGGAACAAGCGTCACTCGACCAGTTTAATTCGCAAGCTGTGCTGCGTCTAATCCGCTATTCGGCTGGGGTGACAACGGAAATGTGTAAAGGCCAAGCGATGGACTTGAATTCAAAAGGCAGGCAATTGACTTTGGATCAGTTACATACCATGTGCTTTTATAAAACCGGCCTAGCATTCGAGGCTACACTCGTCATGCCTGCAATCTTAGCAGGAAAACAGGAATCAGAACTGGAAGGGTTAAAACGATTTGCCTATCATGCCGGCATCGCTTTTCAAATCAAGGATGACTTGCTCGACATTGAAGGCGACATGGCTTCACTTGGTAAGCCAACTGGGAAAGACGCCGAAAATAATCACTCGACCTTCGTATCGGTCCTAGGCGCTAACGGAGCCCGCAAAGCGATGTGGGATCACTACTGCACCGCCATGGAATTGTTGCAACAGATGCATCACAAAACAAGTTATTTGGAACACTTTTTAAGTTATATAGTGAATAGGGACAACTAAATGAAGCGCGAAGAAAAGCCGGTTTGACCGGCTTTTTACTTTGTCGAATCATCTACAGGCACTGATTCATACAACCATTTCATTCATTCCTGAAAAAAGGCAGTAAGTTAATAGATTACATCCTTGAACAGACGCCGTTGTCGACAGTCATTCTATTACTACACTAATTCCTTCAAATACCACCGATCCATTGTGGAATGATCCGACCCATCCAGCGGACGCTCGAGCCGCTGGAAGCCGAGTTTTGCATATAGGTGATTTGCCATTTCAAGTTTATCCATCGTCTCCAAATAACAGTGAGTGTAATGTTCCTTGGCAAATGCCAGCGCCGTTTCCATCAGTTTTTTTGAGTAGCCCATGCCTTGGGCTTCCGGTTTGATATAAAGCTTCTGTAATTCGCAAATCGCACCCGTCTTCCCGAATCGGGCAATGCCCACACCGCCTGCCACTTGCTCCGCTTCATCCACCAACACCCAATACTTTGCGTTCGGCTCGTTATTATAGTAATCCGCGAGATTTCCAAGTTGCGGATCGAAATAAGCAGTTCCGGGGATATCCAGCTGATAGGATTCCAATGATGCTTTGATGATCCGCTCAATGGCCACATTGTCTTTCATCTCAATTTCACGTATTCGCATGATTCATCCTCCGAAGGGTAATAGGTTACATCCATAATAGCTGCCTCTGTAATTGACTACAATGACACTTCATCTTTGAAAAGATGGCCGCTGTATTGCCCTCAACTCATCCTTTCAATTGCTTCAAAATCCGATAATGTCCTTTTCCAGGCAGAAAACCGAAGCTGCGATTAATTGCTTGCATTGGCGCGTTGGACTCTTCGGCATCCGTCGTCAAGGTATGAGCCCCTTCCTTCAGGGCGCATTCAATTGACAGCTGTTTCAACGCTTTTGCGATGCCGCGTCCTCGATATTCCATTTGAACTCCCGTGTAGTTCGTATACAGCACTCCTGCTTCGTCTGTTGTGAATAATTGAGTGACGCCTACGAAACGATCTCCGTCCAGTGCGATGAAAATCCAGTCGTCGCGCGAAATATCGTTTGGCAGAAACTCGTTTCGCCATTGTTCAAGCGGCGGCAGGCTTCCGAATTGCCCTGGGTTGTCTTTCGCTGTTTCGACACATAACTCGTACAATTTTTGCTCCGAATCTTCTCCATGTACTTCCGCGAACGTGGTGAATCGAATGCCCGATCTTTTCGCTTGTTCTGCGGTGTCCTTCTGCACATGATCATAAGAGCGAAGGTCGAGAAGTAGATCAAACACATGCGCATCGAGTTGGAATCCTCTCTTTGTAACAAATGGAAGGGAGTCATCGATCCAGTCATGGACAGTGGATAACAGCATGGAAGCCTGCCGTTCGTTCGCCCAGTTTTCGATATGGGCCAGAAGCATATTGCCGATTCCTTGTCTGCGATAATCGGGATGCACACAGAACGTACTTCCGACCTGGCCGGGATCGGTCCATGGGGCGCGGAACGCTGCACCATACCCAATGATTGCCCCTTCTTCGTTCTCTGCTACGACTCTCGTTCTGCCGAAGCCGGCCAAGATGCCATGTTCATTGCGTGTCAGGTTTGAAGTTACGGGCACATGCAGATCTTCTTCCTCTAGCGATTGGGCGGTTATGGAATCGGGTTCAATTGTGTTAAATAGCACAGCGACATGCGGATAATCATTTGGTACTTTCATGTCTCGCAGCCTGACAATACTGGCTATGTTATTTGTTTCATTCATCGTCATCTTCCTCTTCTTGAATTGGGTCTGACTAGTAATCAATCAATGCACTTACATATAATTATAGCAATTTTCCTAGTAATGGAACAGCTTGCTTGATTCGAATCTGGATCTAATCTGCGTGCATTCACCGGACAATTCTCGTCAGAAATGAACATCTTTTTCTTTTTCATTTTCTTTGAAACTTTTCCTGAAATCTCTCGTCTATACGGTACTTCCAAGATTAGTATGTAAACAGAGAGGATGAAATAATTGAAGAAACTAATTGTGCTATTTGTTGCATTGTTGCTTACGGTTAGTTTGCCAGTAACCGGAACTGCTGCTGGCACCACCCAATTTTCTGATGTGCCGCAGACGAAGCATTTCGCAGAAGCGGTCTATGAACTGGCAGGACGAAATATTATTGGCGGGTATCCAGATGGTACGTTCAAGCCGGGCAATCCCATTACGAGGGGACAGGCCGCAGCCATCATTACGAAGATGCTTGAGCTGGATACGGATCAGGTGAAGAATCCTGGTTTTAAGGATGTTTCCCCGGAAAATGGCTACTATAAGGCGATTGCCGCGCTGGCAGAGAAAGAAATCATCGGCGGCTATGAGGATGGCCGATTTGGACCTAATGATCCGATCAAGCGGGGACAAATGGCGTCCATTCTTGTCAAAGCGTTCGATTTGCCTCGGTATGCTATAGAGGATAAAGATAACCCGTTCAAGGATGTGAAAAATTATTCTTACATTTCGCATAGCCAGAACATCTTAATTATCTACCATCTCGGCATTACGACAGGAACAACGCCAACGACTTTTAGTCCGAATGCTTCCATTACGAGAGGGCAGGCAGCCAAAATGCTCAAGGCAGCGGAAGAGTCGAAGCCGCAGATGAAGACACTACAGGCAAATGAATTCGGTTGGAATAAGATTGAGTGGTTCAATGATCAAGAGAAAAACCCAGGCGTATTCAAGGCCGCATTGGTGACGGGAAGAAAGACACCTGCTGGTTACACGGGCGACCGCCTGCAAATCGTCCCACTCAAAGAAGGGACGGGCACGCTTAGCTTCGGTGAAGGCAGTACGTATTTTCCAGATGAAAAGAACTACAAGAAGTATTATGTACATGTCAAGAAAACGGATGGCGAATGGAGTGTGACGTTGGAAGAGACGGACGACCAATTCCCAACTGCAGCGGGTCTTGAAATGACACAGGAGCAGACGAAGCAAGTGGAACAAGTTTCGCTTGCGACAATGGAAGGAGAGCAGCTGTCAGATAGCGTGGCATTTAAGTATTGCAAAAAGGGCATCATTGACCATCTCTGTATCGATATTGATAAACCGGGCCAGTACATTGCCACCGTACACTACAAAAGCGGCAAGAAAATCCGGTATGGTATAGAGGCAAAGCAAGAAACGGCTCGCTTCTATTATGATATCCAGACTTTGATGGAAAGGACATCCCACTCGGTTGACTTAAGTAATGACGATTATTACTCTGTGAAACCTGGACACAAAGTCGGAAAGTTTACTATCCCGAAAGGCTCTGAGCAGATTGCTGTCGTAACAAGGGAGAAAGGCACCAACATTTTCCGTGCGGAAGCGAAGAAAAGTGGAACCTTTCAAGTTGAATTGCCGGATGACCGTGTGCTCGCCTATCCTGGAGACGACTTTCTCTACTTTGAAGGGGTGTCTATCCAAGTTGAGCAGCTAGGTACCATTTTGCATGTGACGGTTCGGCCGTACATCCATGATTACATGCAATGAGGGGGAAGCGTTAGGTGATTGGACTTTGTGTTGTCTGATAAATTGTCAGCATGCAGTTCATAACTCTGCTCCCAATTAATATGGGCATTATTTTAAGACGTTCATTGTTGACCTAACGAGGGTCAATAATGGACGTCTTTTCCGTTTGTCTACGTGTTCGCAGGGTTGATCATAAAGCTAGGTAATTGGATTGAGTTTGTTTAAAAGACTACACCATTAAAATTAGCTCTTTCCTTTTGGTGATAATTTCCTAGAGACTACGGCCATTTGAGAAAGCAGTATGTAATGGTAATAATAAATACTTATTGAAACTTTTAAAAAGTTCGGTATAATCTGTAATAGTAGGTGGTCATTTGTCATTCATGTCAACCTTCGCCAATCAAATAACAAGAAAGGGATGGGGAAAATCGTTCGCAGTAGTGTAGATTCTGGGGTGAAAGAATTTTTGCAACAACTTGTAAAATCCAGTCTCTAGCATCTTAGCATTTGTAGCCTTGCGTGTTTGACTGGAAGCAAATTCAGCACATACACCAATAACAAGGGAGTTGAAATGGATTTGAGAGAAAAGGAATTTGTCATGACAGATGAGCCTTGTGAAACGATTCATATCAAAGAGCTGCCGGAGCTGGATGAGGAAACAAAGTATATTGCTAAGACCGAATTTCGAACCGGGTTATCGCTGACTATTATTTATTTTCTTTTTGTACTATCGGTTCCGGTAATGAATTGGTTTAAGCCGGATTGGGCTTTTACTAAGCTATTCGGGGGAATGTCCGCCAGTTGGTTTTTAACGACAATAGTTGCTATGGCGATGGCTTTCATTATTGCATTCGTTCACACAAAACTCTACGAGAGGTGGGAGAGAAAAGTTGGAACTGCCATACTAGCAACCGGACTTGCAGAAAAGAAGAATAATGAGGCCGCCACACCTTCAGTTGAAAATGAAAATGAGAAGGAGACTGTTTGACCATGCAAATACTCCTTGATCCAAAATATCTTTTTACGATATTGCTGTTAGCGACAATTGTCATCATTACGTATCTGTCAAAAAGAAATGAAAATGCAAGCGATTTTTTTGTAGGGGGCCGTCAATTCGGATGGTTCACCAATGGTTCTGCGATTGCAGGAGACTACTTGAGTGCTGCTACGTTTCTCGGTCTCGCCGGTCTCACCTTTTCAATAGGGTATGATGGAGCATTTTATACTTTTAGCTTTTCAATCGGATTAACACTTTTGGCACTCTTTGTTGCAGGGCCTTTGCGTCGTTTAGGGGCGTATACGGTTGCTGATTTTGTTGCGTATCGATTTCACAGCAAACGTGCCAGGATTATAGCCGTCATTGTTGTTTTAGCGATTTCAGGTTTTTATGCAGCACCGCAGCTGCTTGGGGCTGCATCCATTTTAAGTATGTTTTTTGGCACTTCCTATGAGTTCGGTATTTTATTTACAAGTCTTGTCATGATTTTCTATGTCGGGGTCGGCGGAATGAAGGGAACCACATTAAATCAGGCGTTAGAGCTTTGGATCCGTTTGTTCGCTTTTATCATTATGGTGGCGGCTGCTATTTATGGCGGATTTCATTACCAAAAAATCTTGGCTGTCATCAGTGAATTCAATGGAACCATTGCGAACACAGGCAGTTTCACAGAAGGTGGAAAAGATATAGCTTTTAACGGGGAGCAATGGTACAAATCGGGCTTATTCAATCCAAACTTTTGGCATAGCATTTCTATGTTGATTGGACTTGCGCTTGGAGTTCTTGGGTTACCCCATATTTTATTACGTTTTTATACGAACCCAAATGCCAAGGCTGCACGGAAGTCTGCAGTTATGTCGATAGGAATCGCCAGTTTATTCTTCGGACTTGCGGTATATCTCGGAGTGGTTGGCAGAGCGATCTTCTTAGAAGGAAATGCAAGTACTGAAGTGATGAAGAACTTGGTGACCGGTGGAGATAACATGGTTGTTCCATCCATCGCTACAGCACTTGGCGGCCAATGGTTACTAGGATTTGTCATTGCCGGTGCATTTGCAGCGATTTTCTCAAACCTGTCGGGCCTGTTTATTGCCAGCTCAGGGGCGATCGCCCATGATCTGTATGCCAAGTTTTCAAAGAAAGAACTAACTCAAAAACAGCGGGTTCGTGCAGGGAAATGGGCAATCGTATTTCTCGGCGTGTTTTATGGAGTACTTGGTTTATTGGTCAAAACTGCATCAATCGGTCACCTTGTTGCGCTTGCGTTTACTGTTGGGGCAAGCACATTTGCACCAATCTTTATACTTGGTATATGGTGGCGCGGCATCACGGAAAAAGGAGCCATTGCAGGTCTCGTAATGGGACTACTAGCTTCTTTGTTCATGATCTTTTTCTCTTCGGTTTTACCAGAAGCCTTGCAATTTAGAGTCCCAGGCATCATTACTGTTCCAATCGGATTCCTATCAGTTTACATCGTATCCAAATTGGATGGGAAAGTGCCGGCAGACGTTAACTTGTTCATGCGGAAGGTTCATGCTAAAGAAGAAATCTCGTAATCGAATAAAAACGATTCACTAAGAGGGAAGTGAGTTTAATTTAAACAAAGAAAAAGCACCTGCATTGGATCCCGTGCAGGTGCTTTTATAGACTATTTCTACACTTGCCTGATTGAAAAACGTTATATGATCGGCCGTTAAAGTGTCCGTGTGATGGATAATTTTCTGTACATCGAAGCAATCTCCGGATTCTCTCTTTTCCATGCCTCATTTAAGACCATCGGGATCTTGTATTGCTTCACCAATTCATTCATCAATCCAGCCAGGAGGATATCCCTTCTAGGTTGATCTGCATGGATGATTTGCTCATATGCTTTCTGATAATCGGCCAATGATTTCTTAGGTGCCAAACGAATTCCTCCAAGGTTATTGATATGGACTGCTTGTTTTCAATCAAGGTCTGAAGACGATAAGTTGTGATTCATATGATACTTTGATTTTATAGGCTTCCCAGCAAGGCATCAATGCTTAAGGCAAACTAGGAATTAAAAATACGTGGAGAAGAGATTTACCTGACTAAATGTCTTCCTATGATATATCAACACCTGAATGGTCCACTCCCTGTACAAGTGTTTTTATGACATAATCAGTGTAGGTACGAGTCACTTACAATAAACAAAGGAGGCACCGGGATGACGAACCAATCCCAACAGATCCTCTCTCTTATAGAGGATTCCCAAGACTTCACTACTTTGGACAACCATTTTAATCGGTTTAATCCATTCAAAGTCCTGCAAGTGGACAACTATGAAATCCGCCATTCCAATGTGTTGGCATGGTTGCTTGATCCAAGACAGAATCACAATTTGGGGTCGTATTTTATTAAAAAGCTATTGGCGAAGGTTTTTGTCAATCCAGCCAATTACGAGGACGAGGATAAACTCTCGAATTACAATGTCCTCCAGTTGTGCAGCCATTCCTACCATGATCTCGACGTTTACAAAGAACTTGCTACATCCAACCGGAAACGGATTGATGTGCTGGCGGTTTCTGCTGTGCATAAAACCGTCGTGTTAATTGAAAATAAATACTGGGCGAGCGAATCGGAAGGGCAGTTGGAGGAGTATATCGAGTTTGCGCGTTCTACCTATGAAGGATATAAGATTATCCCGATTTTTCTCACGTTGCTGGACGAGGAGCCAACACACGAAGACTATTTGATGCTTGGTTATTCCGATGTGCTCGGCATCTTACAGAACTTGCTGAGTTCACAGGTCCATTATATGAATTCGCATGTGCATGCGTTTCTTTCCTACTACGTGGATATTTTAGAAGATCAGCTCGTTCAAAATGAGGAATTGAATGAAATAGGCATGGCGCTCTATAAGAACCATAAGGAAGCAGTCGACTTTTTGTATCAGCATGGGCAAGACGCGGATTTGAGAGAAGTGGATGATTCGGATGCGGTACTTCATACATATTTACGTCATAAGGAGACAATTGATTT
>NZ_BQYK01000005.1:161615-211870 GCF_023168145.1 Sporosarcina sp. NCCP-2222 | reverse complement strand
ACGACCACTTCGAAGAAGAGGATTTACGCAAAGCATGGTGGATGAACCGGGGGCTGATTGCTTGGTTCGAACGGGCAGATCATCGGATGAAGCTGCGCGTGGAGGTTGGCCCGCTGGAGCATGAAAAACGAGTGAAGCTTCTGAAGGCACTTCAGGTAAAGGGGATCGATGTGAAGGAGCAGGCATTTGAAGAAGGGCGCCAATACACGCGCATCTACATGGATGCCGAGTGTCCGGCCTCCTGGGATGACGTAGATTCGCTGATTCAAACGATGGAGCGGTTATATGAGAAAGAGACATTTCAGATTTTATTGAAGCAAATTGCAGAGGCTCTTCAAATGGATACGCAGCAGGAGCCAGTAGCTTTCGTCATGCACGAAGCACCCCTGGCCAAAGCATTTCAGGCATTCGCAGAGGAACATCACATCCAGACTGACCATTTCCTCGTTCATCCGAGCCTGCCATGTTTTATTGAGCCGGAATGGACAGACTTTCCTATGGACTATGAAATGACCGAAAGATATTGGCTCGGCCAACCGCTTATCGCCTGGTTCAGCAGAAGAAGTACTACGGTCCGTTTGATTGTAGAAGTCGGGCCATTGCCGTCTGAAAAGAGGAACGCCTTCCTGCAGAGACTCGAGGAACAGGGCATTCCGGTACGGGCTCTGGCTTATGAAGAGGGAAGGAAGTATACACGAATTTATTCGCGTGCAGTACCGGTAGCGAATTTGGAGGATGCGGCTGAGTTGAGAGGGGCTATGGAGCAGTTAGTTCGGAGCCATGAGTTTGAGATGTTGCGTGGGCAGGTTCAGCGGGCGATTGAGAAGTTAATCTAATATGGTCATTTTAAAGAGTGCGAGTCTGCAAGGATCCGCACTCTTTTTCTTTACTGAATTTAGGTGGAATAAACTTTTTCTTTAATAAAAGGAACTTATTTCATATTATATGATACTATTTAATTAATTAGAAAATAATGTAAGTGCCTATTGGGGGGAGTTCATGAAAGTGGATAATAGTATGATGGCAGAGTTTTATGAGGGGTTTTTTGTTGCCATTAAATTGTTTCTTGCTTCTAGTGTATTTCCTTTCTTCGCGGTATTCATCATACTGTCAGCTTTAGTGCAATGGAAAATGCCGGTTATCAAAGGAATAGTGGGGGAGTGGAAGGTCAAGTCAAAGCTCCGCAGCTTAGGTGAGGAATATAAGGTTTTTCATAATATCTATATTCCAAACGGGGAACATGGACTGACCCAAGTAGACCATATTGTGACATCTGCATACGGCCTCTTTGTTATTGAAACGAAGCATTACAGTGGTTGGATTTTTGGTGATGAATATAAACCGTTTTGGACACAAGTGATCTATAGACGGAAATCGAAGTTTTACAATCCGATTCGGCAAAACTACGGCCATATCCAGGCTTTAGCAGCATACATAGGAAAAGAAAATACAGCAGACATCCACTCCGTAATCGCATTCTCATCGAATTCCACTTTTAAATTCAACAAGAAATTTACAACAGCTCATGTAATACAATTTCCAGAATTACTAAGAACGATTTCACAATTCAAAGAGCATCGAATTAGCAAAATGGAACTCCAGCACATCAATGATAAACTAACTGAACTCTCCTCACTAGAAAAGAAGGATAGGAAAGAGCGTAAAGCTGAACATATGAAAAAGGTGAGACAAGCAAAGATAAGAATGTCAGCGGTCCCTATGAATATAGCTGAAACGAAAAAACAGGTTGTTTCAGATAAACCGAAAAGGTGTCCGAAATGCGATGGGCATTTAACATTAAAGTCGGGCAGGTATGGAAAGTTTTACGGGTGTAGTGGGTTTCCGGTGTGCCGGCATACGGAGAAACTAGGATAGAGTTTAACCAAAATTAGAGACTGAGCCTAAGCTCAATCTCAAAGTGTTCCAATGAAATTGACAAGTAATCCAATGGCCATACCAACTAAGACGGCAGCTATTAATTCCCAGGGTTTACTTTTCAATTCTTCATCCTTTCATCTTTTAATTTATTCTATTAAAAACTATAGCTGGTTATACAGAAGGAAAAGGATTTATGTAATATTTGATATACAAAGTTAATAGGCGATTTTGTTTGTCTTGTTTTAACCTGACAACGAATTTATATATAAGGAGGAAATGAAATGGCTAAAGGCGAGGCATATAAACAATTAGGAGAGTACTTGAAAAGACGTAATAAAGAACGAATTATCCTTACCTTTGAACAAATAGAGGGGATAATTGGTCGGATTTTACCTCAGTCAGCATACAAACATCCTGAACCTTGGTGGTCAAACAATTATGAACATTCTCAGGCAATTGCTTGGATGGATGCAGGCTATGAAACCGATTTTGTTACAGATACATATGCACTGCACAAAATAATATTTTGTAAAATTACTATATAAATTACACGATGGATATCTATATACATCATTAATCGGTTTATTTTGGAGAAGGATTCTATACAGAGATTTTTCACGAAGAAAGCAGGCTGTATCATGAATGAATAACAGCAGCTCATTGATGAAGTGAAGAAGTCATTAAACGATTTTAGTATTGGGGATTTTTATAAGTGGCCAAGCTTTTGAGGCATGCAATTAGTAAATAATAGATTAAACCGCAACGTATTTTGTCGTCATATTGTGTTCCATTATTAAGAAATAATCCATCCTTGAGTGCTAGCTCATAAAGGATGGATTATTTTATCTACGGAACTGATCTCCCTTGTGGGAAATCTATTCTTTATTGTCTCTCTTATATACATGCTCGCCTCTCTCTGTCCAGTCACCGAATGCCGTGAAGTTGAGGTTGAAAGTGTAGTAAATTTCCTTCACTTGCGGGGTGCTAAATAGAATTTCGTTCAACGTATCGATCAAGACACGCCGTTCTTCCCAAGCTGGAACGCCAATAAGATTTCCAAATGGGACGAAGTCGACGACGACTGTTCCTGTTTTATCAAGATAAATGCCGTATAGACCGTTTTTTAGATCAGAGCCGAAGATGTTATTATCAGCAAGCCACGCATCCACATTCTTCTCTAGCTCTTGGTTCCGCTCTCCCAATTCACTTGTCTTAAAGATTTTATCTTGGTACTCCATGAATTCTGGTTTTTCAAGCTGTTGAAAGGTAAGAATGGGTTTATTTTCGACTTCCTTCGTTTGGCGCCAAATGATTGTGTTACCGCGGATTGCTGGGGATTCAGCTAGACCTACCTGCTCTATCGTTTGACGGTAAGCCCATGAATATGAATAGATCCATCCGCCGCTTTCCCAGATGACATAGTCCTCACCAATCTCATAAGTGTTGATTTCACCTCGGAACAATTCCGTTTCTCGCGATCCAGCAATGGCGCCCATGAGTAGCCGGAAGTCGTTATTTCCGACATGTTCCATCCAAACAACATATTTATCGTTTAGCTTCGCTGATAGTGTTTCGACTTTATTGACGAACGTGGATTTTGTTTTTTTCTCTTCAATTGAATAGACAATAAACTCTTTGGATGTATTCGACCAGGCCAGATATTGGTCGGACAGTTTTGGCATTGGTTGGGATATTTCTGATTTCCCGGCTGTTTCAAGTTTACCTGTTTCCAAGTCATACAATTGGATGAGCATTTCTTCTGTTCCCTTGGCAGGTTCCGCCCAAGCGAGCTGATTCGCTCCAGTGCTCATTGTAATCCATGGTTTTTCACCGTTAGATATAGCGGTAAGTGGAACATCACTAGAATCGCGGATGACAATTTTTTTATGAGTCTTCCGGTTCATACCATAAATTCGCCATTCCTTCCTCCCATTTTTCTTTCCTGCTTCTACCCAAGTAAGCCATTCCGCGTTGATTTGCCCACCGTACACTTGAAATCCGCTTTTGGGACTAATGGAATCGACAATTTTTTTATCATGTAAACTGTATACATAGAGTTCCAATCCCCCAGAATCAGATTCAGTCGTTTCATTATTGCCAGACCAGATCGCCGTGTCCCCGTGAATATCTTGGAAAAGGATGTTAAGCATATCTGTTTCGATATCGCCAAGTATTGGGATGTCACCTTTCGGGCTAGTAGGATCAGGTACAGAGGGTGCATCGCTTTGAGGAGGTGCCTTCTGGGTAGGTTCCGCGTTTGTGAAGAAACCGAGCTCCTTCCCTACAAGACCGCCAAGAATAATGACGAATGCACAGACTGCAGCTCCTGTTAAAAGCAAAGGCCAAGGACGCAGCCGTATACGTGTCGTACCGTTTTCTATTCTGCGGATGCCTGCGCGTATTCTCTGTTTGTCGAGTTCCGTAAAATACGCAGTTGGTGAAATGACATCATCAATTTCCTTCTTTAAATCCTTTGCGTTTTTATCCATTCGCCTCGCTCCTCTCTGATTGCTCGAGTATTTTACGTAGCTTTTGTCGTCCACGATGGAGCCGCAACTTCACCGCACTTTCCCCGAGTTGAAGAATTTCGCTAATTTCTCGTACTGCCAAATCTCGATAGTAATACAGTAGAACTACTTCTCGGTACTTGACCGGCAATCGAAGCACTTCCTCTACAAGTTGTGCATTTTCCATCTTTATAACTGTTTCTTCATCAGGACTATGCCTGCTTGATTTCAATAAATCCATTATATTTTCTTGAATCGATAGTTTCCGTACATGCCAACTGCGCAAGTAATCCTTGCATTTATTCACCGCAATTGAATAAATCCACGTCTTAACGGACGAGTCACCCTTAAACGAATCCATTTTTAAATAGACCGTCAGAAAGATCTCCTGGGTTACGTCCTCCGTGGCGGCATGGTCTTTCACATACGTATAGACAAGGCGTTTGATCTCTTCGCCATAATCTGTCATGAGTTGTTCAATGTCCAGTTCCCGCTTCATGCCTCTGCCCCCTTGCTTATATGTTAGACGGAGCAGAACACATAGCGGTTACATTTGCCAGGGGGGAGAGGCCAGAAGAATGACTAGACTCTTTTGCATGCCTGACCTGAAAAAATACATATAGAAAGTGTTGAAGGGATAAGGAAGAGAGGAACGCATTTCTTCAATGACTTGAGAAACAAGGCATTCCAGCGCGTACGTGCATGTGAAGGGGGAGGAAATTTCCCCGACGATTATGGAGGATGTGGCTGAGATGAAAGCTGCTATGGCGCAGCTATAAGTTTGATGAATTGCTTGTACAGGTTCAGCGGGCGATAGAGGTACTATGATTCGGTACACAGATAATGAAGCATTTAAGAAGCTATGTGTTAGTTTCAGCTCATGATTATATCAGTAATGTAAGAAACTTCCATTTCTTATGAACGTCCTTTAGAGAAGATAATTATGGTAGAAATAAAAGACTTGAGAGGTTGAAAGATATGGTATTGAAAGAGTTTGCATCAAGCTTATTACTCATAATAAGTTGGTTACTATTTGCTTTAAGTGCCTACGCTCTTTATTGGTCGGTCGTAATTCCTGGACTGGCCCTTATTCCTTTTCTTGTTTTATTTGTCTCTGCCTTGCTAAGTATGTACTTGTCAATGAAACTTGTTGGTAAGAGGAGGGCTGGGTGAGACTCCCTTGAGAATTAATCAGTACGATACCAGGCACTGTTCTAGTGCCTGGTACTTGTTCAATTACGAATCAAAATCTGCTCAATATAATTCTCAATACGATTGGCTTGCCCAACAGATCCTAATTCCGTAAATAGTTGAATGGCCTTGCGCATGGTGGCAAGACCCTCTTCTTTATTTCCCAATCGCCATTCATAGGCACCTTTCAGATAGATTAGGTTCGTGCGCTCGAATAGTTTGTTTTCGGGGAGTGCGAGCTTGTTCAGATAGATAAAGAACTCGGCCAATTCATCCTTAAATCGCATCTCTCTGGAGAAATGATGGACAGGTCCCAATAGATATATAATGGTATTCATAAGGATGGTGCCGATGATTTCATTCACCTTTTGGTAATCCTGGTACCGGATGCTTTTTTCGTATGCGGTACGAGAGAGCTGGAGCACCAATTCTGGCTCCAGAAATAGCATCGTCGCATTATAGAGCAAAAATTCATAATGGCCCCACACTTCAACTGCGAAGAAGTAATCGGATAGCTTTTGAATGTCCTCTTTTTGTATTTCTTCCTCACCCATCGTTTTGTTGTCGATGATGCTTTCGTACACATCTAACATCAAGACATGATATTGGTACATGTCCACGCCGGATTTCTTCCACTTTTTCATTTCCTGCACTCTTAATTTTCGTAACTCCGCGGAATCGCTCTGTTTATATGCAAGGCTGACCGCTTTGAAAAACTGTTCGAGCTGGCTTGGCTGGAATTCATTGTGTACGAATAAAAACTCATCAAAACTCATCATCAATTTTTCCAAGATCATCGAAAACAGCCCAAGGGTCATATCAGAATCGCCCCGTTCAAATTTAGACAGGAATGAAATCGAGCAAATTCCCTCTGCCAATTCCTTCATCGTCAAGCTTTTTTGTTCCCTGATTTGCCGAAGTGTTTCCCCGTACGTTCGCATTTGTTCTCCTCAATTCCACTATATGAAAATTAAATAAATCCCTGTAAAGATTCACTATACAATGACTTTAAGATAATTCCATTATACAGAAGGAGGCGGCTACAATGGCTGACGAAAACCAATATATTGTAAAAAACGGAACCATTATTGATGTGGAAAATGGGAGATCATTTCTCGGATCGATTGAAATTGAAGGGACGAAGATTAAGAAGATATACAAGGCGGGTGAAAGTTTGCCAGAAAGCATTCGAACAATCGATGCAACTGGCACCTATATCATCCCGGGCCTGATCGATATGCATTGTCATATCCAAGAGGGGTTTGCACCGCACTTTTTGGCGTCTGGCGTGACGACAGTACGAAATCCAGCGAGTAATGTATTCATGATCAAGGACTTGCTTGGGGCTCCGCTAGATGCGCCGACGCCACGTGTTTTTACAGCAGATCGGATGATTGATGGGGAGCCTGGTCTTTGGGGGCCGACAAGCTTTGGGAACCTGGTCACGGAGGACCCTGAAGAAGATAGACAGGAAGTGAGAAGACAGGCTACAGTCGGTGCAAATTTTATCAAAGTCTATGGCTTGGCGAATAAAGAAGTAATCCAGGCAACTGTGGAAGAGGCGAGAAAATTTGATTTAGAAGTGGCCTGCGACTTGATTCATTCCCAACACGTTAGCGCGTTGGATGCTGCGAAGCTGGGTGTGACGTGGTTCGAACATGCTTCCGGATTTGTGCAGGCGATCTATCCAGGTTGGTATCCATCTGCTGACCAAGGGGAATGGAGCCATATCAATTGGGAAGAGCCCGATGAGGAGAAGATTAGAGATTTGTGTGAACAGATGCTTCGATACAATGTGAAGCTCTGTCCGACACTTGTCCTGATTGATCAGACGAATCAATATCCAAACATCTGGCATCCGAATAATGTGGTAACCAATTCACTTAAGGAACATGATATTTTAATGAGCCATTGGAGCAAGATGGAGGAACACGCAGAGTTAATCAAACAGCAGCTTGGCCAACAGCATACTTTCACGAAGATAGTGGCAAAAACCTATTTTGAACTTGGCGGCACAATTGTGGCTGGGACGGATACGCCTGCGCTCCTATACACCTTCCCAGGAATGGCGCTGCATCGAGAATTGGAACTGTTCCATGAAATCGGGATGACTGAAATGGAAGCGCTCCAGTCAACCACAATCCATGCGGCCCGATCCATCAAACTCGACAACATGGGAGCAATTAAAGAAGGATACATCGCCGATTTGCTCGTATTGAATGAAAATCCGTTGGAAGCAATCCAGCATACTAAAAGTATTCATCGCATTATGAAAGGTGGGAGAATGTATACCCAAGAAGAGATTCTGCAGCATGTTCCAAGCAAAGAGACGGTAGAGAAGAAAATGGCAGGATTCCAAGAGAGATGGAATGCTGTGATGGGGCAGGTGGAAATGGTTGATTAAATAAGCAGCCGCAACTAAGAATAAGTAAGCGGTCGAGCTGAACGAAATTGTGTAGATCTCTACCTTTTAGCCCGTCCGTCCTTACTAATGGCTGCATTATCAAGTTCCACAGTAGGGGGTTACCACCGACTCTGGGGAGTTTACCACCGTTTCTCGGAGTATTACCACCGACTTTCAGGGGATTACCACCGTTTCTCAGATCATTACCATCGACCTTCGGGGATTTACCACCGACCCTCAAGAGTTTACCACCGGTTGTCCCTTCAAAAAGTCGGCCGATTTTACTCATGGAACGCGGGACGAGTCGCAGAATAAAGACGAAGTAAAAAGCGCGGGGTGAATTTTTAAAATTGGGATGCTACGATAGTTGAATGGGGATCATAGAAAGAACGAAATGATACGATACGAAAGAAGGAACCTCTTATGACACAAAGCATCGAAGAACTAGCGATCCGCCATGCTCGACCTGAGGACGGAGCAGCCATTGTTGAGTTTTATAATGAAGTCGGCGGGGAAACGGATTATTTGTCTTTCGGACAGGGGGAGTATCCTCAAACTGCCGATGAGGTCGTTCGTTCAATTGAAGGAACGGCCAACTCTAGTGGCAGCTGCATGCTCCTCATGAAGGAGGGGGAACGGATTATCGGCATCGGTACCATCCATTCCAGCCCGAAATTTCGATTCAAGCATGTGGGGGTCCTCGGTATTGTTATCCGCCTATCGCATTGTGGCAACGGACTGGGCCGCCAGCTGATGAACGCTTTGATTGATTGGTCAAAAGGAAATGGTCTGACGAAGAAAATCACCCTCGTCACGCGCGCGGACAATGACCGCGCGATCGCTCTGTATGAAAAACTCGGTTTTCAGCAGGAAGGGATTTTCCGACAGGAATCGTTTGATGGAGAACGTTATTATGACAGCCTTTCTATGGCGCTTTTCTTGTAATGGGGAGTTTTTAGAAGGAGTCTCTGATTCGGATTGTAGAAGTTGAGGAGATCATTGAGGAAGTGGATCCTCTAGGACAAGATTTCATATAAACTTAAAGCCAATCCACTTAGCGGATTGGCTTTAAGTTTATACTAGGCTCCATCAGTTGTTCTTACTCTCATCGAAGTGGAATCGAAACCTCGTACTCCTTTAGCACCTTCAGTTCATGCATTTCGAACGTAACAAGCGTCAGTGGACCATCAGCTTTTTTGAACTCTTGTTCATAAATATTCGGCCGGATGCGCTCTGGGAGGGCCTTCTTGGATGACGTTAAATTGTTGCCAGCCTCGTCTTCCAGCCAAATTGTGTTGTACTGGAAATACCCATCGAATGGGAATTCACTATCGGATTCAAATGTCAGCACCATCCCGTCATCCTCATGTCGGATGGAATGGACGATGATCGAGCCCATCTCTCCTTGATCGACTGTGAGCGGCAGATGATCCGGTAGTAGTTCTTGTTCAATTTTCACAGGGGCCCCTGTATTAACAGGCAGGAGATACGGACTGACTGTCAATGCTTTGACGTCATCAGATAGCGGTTCATAGCGATATTCCATCTCAATTATATGTCTGCCATCCTTCGAGTCATCCCCTGTACCATAAGCGTCGAGTAATGTGAGTGCATTTCCCTGTTCATCCAGTAAGTTGAACTGTAGAAGGTGATCATCGACCATCATCAACGAAGAAGCATCCGGGGCAGAGATAGACAATGACAGCTTCGTGCCTGCGGGACCAATCTTCACATCATTTACAGTAATGATCTGGTCCTTGTAGGTTACGGTTTCTCCAGACGAAATAGTCGTCACAGCTTCCTTTGCTTTCTTCACAGGTATTGTGAAATTCCATGAGCCTTGTACGTCGTCTATATACCTTACTCCTATCTTCAGTTCAAATGAATCTGGCAGGCTTTCCACTGTGTGGATGTTGATAACCCCGGCATATTGTGTCTCGGCTAGTTGCTTTCCTGTCCTGCTGTCGCCAAAATTGATTTCCTTGCCGTCTACGAATAATTGCAATTCCCCTAACTGGTCAATTCGGCCTTTCTCTTCGGTACCTTCTTGAAGGTAACTTAGGGACAGTCGAGTTCCGTCATAATAGACATCCTCGATTGTCAGGCTAATCCCTTGATCCGTCACAGTTTGGCCGATGCCTTGTGAAAGCCCTCGTTCACTGGCGATGACCAATCCTAAATCACCAGCGAACTCGAAAATGGAATCGAAGACAGGCACTGACGACAGCATCCTCGCCATGGCGGGGGAGACGAATGCTGAACCGGCTGTCAGGAAAACAGCAACGGTTGCGGCGATAAAGAAAGGATACAGCTTCCTAGGTGGTTTCTTCTGCTGGTCTTTCGCCTTGCCTATTCCTGTTAGGATGGCCTGATCCAATTTCCCTTCCGGCACCTCAATTTTCTCAATTGCCCGTTTGACCTCGTGACTTGGTTCATTCATTGCTGCAAACCTCCTTATATGTCATTCTCAATTGGTTGACGGCACGATGTAGATTTGTCTTTACCGTGCCTTCTGGACAATCCAGTACATCCGCAATTTGCGGGATAGTTAAATCCTGATAGAATCTCAGTAAGATAACTGACTTATATTTTTCCTCCAGTTGCCCAATGGCTTTTTGTAAATCGAGTACGTCTTCCTGCGACTTGGGAGGTTCGGCTTCGATCCTTTCCAACATGTCCTTCTCGATTGGTACTACTTTGCTGTTTTTTTGAATGAAATCGAGTGCGGAATTAATTAGAATTCTTGTGAGCCATGTTGAAAAATAGGCCGATTCTTTTACACTCCCCACTCCCCGGTAAGCTTTATAAATCGTCTCTTGCACGATATCGAGAGCATCTGTTTCATTTCGTACGTAAATAAATGCCATACGATATAATTTATCCTTTTCCACATCAATCAGTTTCAAGAAAGCCTCTTCATTGCCTGTCTGGGCTTTCTTCAGTAATTTTTCATACTTCATGAGGCCACTCCTTTCGTCCGGACACCAGTTAGACCCGCAGCGGACCATTTTCGTTTCAAAAGAATTTGGTTATTCTCTGCAAAAGTGATTACATCAAGTATCTGGCTTTTTACATCTGTACTCTAGCAATTTGATGTCAAATTTATGTATTGCCAGTGAACATTACTTGAATTACAATTCCAAATCATTTAAACGTTAAACCTTTTTGATATAATGAAAGAAGTAGTATATCAAAAGGACAGGTGATCATAATGGAGCGTTTACAGGGCAAAGTAGCTATCATTACGGGAAGTGCCGCAGGCATCGGGAAAGAGATTGCCAAAGCGTTTGCGAAAGAGGGCGCGAAAGTGGTCATTGCTGATTTCAATGAAGAAGCGATGAAGCAGACGGTGGAAGAATTTAAGGAAATCGGGTTTGGGGTGCATGGCGTTGCGGTGAACGTAGCGAAGCGGGAAGACGTGGAACGCATGGTGCAGGAGACGATTGAAACGTTTGGCAAAGCGGATATTCTCGTCAATAACGCGGGTGTTGGCGATAATATGCAGGCGGCTGCGAATGTGGAGGATGCGACTTGGAACCGTGTAATGGACATTAATGTAAATGGGGTCATGCACGGACTTCGTAGTATCATTCCTCATTTCATTGAAAACGGGGGCGGCACGATATTGAATATGGCTTCGATTGCCGGTTTGACAGGCGGACGCGGAGGTCTTGCATATACAGCTGCGAAGCATGCGGTTGTCGGGATGACGAAAAACGTGGCATCCCAGTACGGACCGCAAAACATCCGCTGCAACGCAATCGCTCCAGCGAATATTGATACGGGATTTGCACAGACGATGACGAACGTGGATCCGTTTGGCATGGAAGTCGCAATACGCGGCATTAAATTGCTGCCGAAATCTGGACAAGTTCAGGACATTGCCAACATTGCTTTGTTCCTCGCATCCGATGAATCGGCTTATATTAACGGGGTTGCGTTGGCGGCAGACGCGGGCTGGAGTGCATACTAAGTTCAGCTAGAATAAATGAAAAGCTTTTCGGAAACCGGAAATGTTCGGTTATCCGGGAAGCTTTTTATTATATTAATTCTTAGAAATTGTGAACCATCAAAGCGACAATGATTCTATAAGCAAAATGATAGTAGAGACTTGTTTATTACCCATTAATGAAACTTATAACTCATTGAGAACGTATCAATTTTAGATCTGTTGTTGTTCATCAGTGTACAAATGGATGGAGTGAAATTGTGAAGAAATTATTATTTATGTTTATTATACTAATTGCATCTTTACTTGTAAGCGGATGTAATAATAACTCTGTAAATCAAATTAAAGCGGATTACTTTGATATTGGTTTTGGACAGAGTTTGTACGAGGGATATAACAAAATAGATAAAGAAACTGTTCAGTCACTTGTGAAGGCTTACAATCAAATAGAATATAGTGGACAAACAAACCAACAAATTAATAATGAAAAGGCGATCACGATAACATTTATCTATAGTGACCAAATTTCAGGCATTTTAGTGATAGATGATAAGGGGATTTTTCATCTGAAAGATAGTTCTGTAAATTATCAAATTGAACCAAATAATACTATATACGAACAAGCAATGGAAATATATAACGATGTGAAGAAACAATATTGAATTTGGGGGATAAGGGAGTTATCTTGGAGTATTCGCACAATAAAATCGACACTTCAATAGCTGAATAACAATAAAGAAAAGGACATATTTACGGTCCTTTTTCATAATAATAGATTTATCAACAATATTAATTAACAGAGCCTATTATAAAAGTAAATTTTGATTAAGAAGTGGCATTTCATTTCAAGGAGGTATGGGATTTGAAAATCAATAGAATAGATCATGTGAGCATAAACGTGCATGATCTGTCAGCGGCGAAAGCGTTTTTCGTTGAGTTAGGGCTTGAAGTGCAAGCGGAATGGGAATTAGACGGGGAACAGTTGGACCGGATTGTTGGACTGACAAATGTAAGAACGGCTTGCGTAGGTTTGGGGACGCCGGATGGTCAGACATGGATCGAGCTGGTTAAATTTTATTCGCCGTCGGACGAACAAAAGATGCAACAACCCTTAGCCAATACGCTGGGCCTCCGGCATATTTGCTTTGCTGTTGAGGATATTGATGGCATTGTCGAAAAGCTGCAAAAGAACGGCGCGGAAATCTTTAGTGAGATCGAGCAATATGAACAAAGCTATAAGTTATGCTACGTTCGTGGTCCAGAGGGCATTATTTTAGAGCTGGCGGAGGAAATCAAGTAAAAAGACACTTGGCCGAAAAAAGGCCAAGTGTCTTTATCTGTGTTCTGCAGGATTCAATCTGTAGGCGAAACAAGGAACATAAGTAATATTACAGCTTGGTGGACAGGCAACTAGTCTCTCTTACTGAGGCGAGTCCGCAAGTTGCTTCAACTAAAATTTCTTTTAAAAGATTTGAAACTTTTTCTGAAAAACGCCGTCTGTAGGGTGCTTAGTTTTTCGGAGTGACTTTAATATGGTTTAATGGAGGAAATATGCCGGTATGGCGTGATAGAAAAATAGGTACTTGCCATGGCTATAGAAATGAGTGAGTAACGAAATGCATGAAATGGAGCAAGTGATGAATGAGCATACGCGCTATTTGGTGCGAATCGCTTATTTGTATGTAAAGAATTGGTCGACTGCCGAGGATATTGTGCAAGAAGTGTTTGTGACCTATTTTCAAAAGAGCGACCAGTTTCGCAAGGATGCATCTCTCAAAACGTATTTGACAAAAATGACAGCCAATCGGTCAAAGGATTATTTGCGTTCATGGAAGCATAAGAAAGATATGCTTCTTAGCGCAGCTTTCTCTTCTACTAAAGGGGCGGAAGATGAATTGCTTGAACAGGAGCAGCTGATATCTCTCCGGAAACATCTTTTCCAACTTCCGCTGAAGTACCGGGAGCCGTTGATTTTATATTATTACGACGAGCAGTCCATCGCGGAAATTGCGAGTTATTTGGAGCTGAATGAAAACACCGTGAAAACGAGATTGCGGAGAGCGAAACAGCAGCTCAAGGAGTTTTTTGAGGAAGAAGACGAGGAGGTGACGAGCAATGAGTGATATGAAACGCAAACTGGATCGGATGATGGGGGATACATCCGAGCAGGAAAGGCGCATCAAACAAGGTGTGCAAAATAGATTACGGCCGTCTGCCAGAAAGTCTTCGTGGAAGGTGGCGATGGTCTCACTAGCGCTTCCGGCCATCGCACTGCTATTATTCATTTCAATGAACCCTGCCAATCTGTTTTCTTCTGACCAGGGGCCAGGAACGCCGTATGATCCGCTAGACGATTTAGCGCGGATCTCCGCTTTTCAAAAAAAGCAGCAGCTATCCGCTGTTGATGTTGAGGAGTTTGCCAAACTGCCGAATTTTGATGCAGTGGATGGTCTGTATTACGTGGATCCTGAACCTTTCAGCAGGAAGGGAAGTTCCGAAACGTTCCATACAGTTATCGAACGCAAAGCGGATATCTATGATCGAGCAGCCTACCAGGCGGGCGATGTAGTGCGGACAATGACCGATACGACAAGTCATTTGCCGACATATAAAGATGTCTATTATGAAGTGATTGCGGTACCCGGAGACCGGGTTAAGTTGCAGGACGGGGTGCTGAAGATTAATGGCGAACCTCTCCAAACTGAACTGATGGATCGTTACAAAGAGCATAACGTGCGAATTGCAGGAGGCTATGATCAAGTGCTGAATGCTCGAGAGTATCTGCTCCTGAACCATTTCCCTGCGGATCGAACCGTGCAGGGGGCGACCATCACGCCTGTACATAAAATTTATGGACAAGTGGCCGGCATCGCAACAGAAGAGCGCACGACTTCAATCTATATGGATTATCTTGTAGAGCGGCAGGATGGTGTCTACTCGCCGGAGCAATATTTTGATCTCTATTTGTATGATGCACTGTTGGGTGACAAGAGATGGCCGCAACCAACTGCACTTTCGAACACAACTCGGTTAGGGGAGTTGTTTGTAGAGGCGTCTTACCGGAATGTGACGCAAGTAGCTGGCAATCAAATAGAAATTCGTTATCAGTATGGACGTGAAGGTGTCGCTGACCGTGCGTTTTCTATGACACAGGATCCAGGCTCAGGTCAGTGGATGATTGAAGAATAGGAAAGAAACCGGAAAGGGGGTGGTTGCCGTACGGGCTTCCGGAAGTCACTATCTTTTGTAAATCAGTTTGACGCTGTCCAGTAAAACAAGCCGTCAACCAACCGCTCATCATATGGGAATGTCAATCTGGTTTGCAGCATTTACAAGTGTGATTCGTAACACGATACGCAGTATTTCATTAAGGGAAGCTGCTCATGGGAGTTGTGTTGCGATATATCAAAGGAAGCCATGCAGTCTGCTTTGCAAGGATTATATGCCCGTCACGACATTGGATACTTGAGAACCTCATACCACGGTTTTATGATAATCCGCCGGCTTTGTTCATGAAAATGGAACAAGCCGGCGGAATTTTTGTTAGAGTCGAACGGATTTGAAGAGCAGCTATACTATTGAACCAAAAACATTCCGCGCAATGTAAAGTACTCAAAGACCAGAACCCTCATCGCCCATACTCTTCTTCCAATCAACCTTTCCGCTCAAAAATTACTGGTACCCGCGCATACCCCCACCAAATTCGCTCATAAGTTTGTTCCATTCGCGCATAAGTTTCATCCACCCGCGCATAACTCCCTTCAATCCACGCATAACACCTAAAATCCGCGCATACTCCCCGATCCTAAGCTTGCTCTGCCTCCAGTATGTATTGAGCCCCAACAAGCAACTCGTCTCAAATGGCCCGCCTCGTTTTAATAAAAGATTATGTAACTCGCCGAATGATCCTGCGACAGGAAAAAAGGAGTATTCATACGGCCTTTTTCTCGTACTTTCGATGCTGATTTTGTTTGGCTTGTCAGGATTTACTATTGTAAAATAGCGAAATTAAGATAAAATAATAAAATATGTTCAAGCAACGAATCATGTCGTGAAAACGGATTCATACTTGAATGCTACATTTATTCTGATTATAGAAAGCGAAGTGTTTCAACATGTATGACATCTATCAGAGTTTTATTGGGAGTTTCAGTACGTGGCTGTATAGTTACATTCTCATTATCTTGTTAATTGGTGCAGGCTTGTACTTCACAATCCGTACAAAGTTTGTCCAGTTCCGTTTCTTTAAAGAATCCATCAAGCTGGTAGCGGAGCCGAAAGAGGATAAAAACTCGATTTCCGCATTTGAGGCACTGATGGTATCCACTGCCTCCCGCGTTGGTGTTGGGAATATCGCAGGGGTATCTACTGCGATTGTGTTAGGGGGCGCAGGCTCTGTATTTTGGATGTGGATGATCGCCATTATCGGAGGCGCTTCGGCATTCATTGAAAGTACGTTGGCTCAAATTTATAAAGTTCGTGATAAGGATGGAGGCTCGTTTGGTGGGCCGGCTTATTATATCCAAGCGGCACTCAAGAGCCGTTTCTTAGGCGTTGTCTTCGCAGTGGCCTTGATTTTGACGTATATGGGCGGTTTCAACATGGTTGCCGCATTTAATATTTCTTCTGCATTTGAAGGTTTTGGCTTTTATAATTCTTCTACACCAGTGATTGTTGGTGCTATCTTGGCGGTGCTTACAGGACTCAGTATTTTTAGAGGCGGCAAAACGCTGAGCAAGATTACAAGTATCCTCGTTCCTGTCATGGCAATTTCTTATATTGTCGTTGCATTGATCATTGTAGTGACTCACTTGAACCTTGTGCCAAGCATGTTTGTCTCAATCTTTGAACAAGCATTTGATTTTAAATCCGCATTTGGCGGTTTTGCAGGTTCTGCTATCATGCACGGTATCAAACGTGGTCTTTATTCGAACGAAGCGGGGGTAGGTTCTGCTCCGAACGCTGCTGCATCTGCAAGTGTATCCCACCCAGTGAAACAAGGGCTTGTCCAAATGCTATCTGTTTTCATCGATACATTGTTGATTTGTACAGCTACTGCTTTCATGCTTTTGAGCTCAGGTGTTACACCGACAGAGGAACTGAAAGGTGTGCCATTTGCACAAGCAGCAGTTTCTACGACATTTGGTGATTTTGGTATTTGGTTCATTACCTTTGCGTTATTCTGTTTCGCCTTCACAACGATTATCGGAAATTTCTTCTACGCAGAATCGAATCTTAAGTACCTGAACAAGAAGAGTGTAGGGAAAACAGGACTCATGATTTTCCGTTTGGCTGCGGTTGTCATTGTATTCTTCGGCGCACAGCTCGACTTCTCCATTGCTTGGGATACTGCAGATGTCTTGATGGGGATTATGGCTTTGATCAATATTCCAATTATCTTGATTCTCGGACGCACAGCCTTCAAATGTTTGGATGATTATACGAAACAGAAGAAGGAAGGCAAAAACCCGGTCTTCAAAGCGAAATCAATCGGGCTTAAAGAGAAAACTGATTTCTGGAATTAAATTCGGATTAGAGGGTTTGTACCATGTATCCATTGGTTTGTGTGAATAAACAACATCTGCTTGAAAATGTCCGTGCAGTTACGGCACTCTGTGCAGAGAAAAATATAGAAGTGACAGGTGTAACAAAGGTGTTTGGCGCTGATCCTCAAATTGCAAGCGTCTATGTGGAAGGCGGCGTTAAACGGCTTGGCGATTCTCGAATCGAGAATTTGAAACAGCTGCAAGGCGGTGAGGTAGAAAAATGGCTGATCCGTCCGCCAATGCTGTCGGAAGTCGAAGATCTGGTTGCCTTTGCTGATGCTTCACTGAATTCGGAGCTTGTTACGATTCAGGCGATTAATGACGCCGCAATGAAAAAGGGCACACAGCATCGCATCATTCTTATGGTGGACCTTGGTGATATTCGAGAAGGCTTTATTGACCATGACGAGCTACTCGAAGTAGCGGCAGAAACTGAAAAGATGCCGGGAGTTCACCTGTACGGTATCGGTGTGAACCTGACTTGTTTTTCATTCGTCCAATCCGATGAAGAAAAGATGGGGACGCTTGAGAAATTAGCGGCTGCCATTAGCGAACGGATCGGCAGAGAGTTAGAAGTGGTCAGCGGCGGGAACTCGGCTACGCTGGACCTCATGTTGCGAGACGGCATCCCAGCAGGCGTCAATAATTTACGGCTGGGCGAGTCCCTCCTTTTCGGTAAGGAACGGGCCAAGTATACGTATTTGCCTGGAACTCACCGAGACGTTTTCACTCTTCAATGTGAGATTGTCGAAGTGAAGGAGAAGCCTTCTATGCCATGGGGGGAAATTGGCGTTGATTCGTATGGAAACACGCCGTCTTTCATTGATAGAGGCATGAGGAAAAAAGCGATTTGCGCTATTGGAAAGCAAGACTTTGATGTGGAAACATCGACATCCACCGATTCTGGACTTATTGTGCTCGGAGCCAGCTCCGATCATCTGATGGTAGATGTGACGGACAGTGAAAAGGACTACCAGGTTGGGGATCTCATCGAGTTTCACTTAGGGTATTTTTCCACGATGCGGGCCTTTACTTCCAAATATGTGACAAAGCAATATATTGGGTAAGCGGAAGACACCAGACGACATAGGAGCGTCTGGTGTCTTTTTATAAAGGCTGCATTGGTGAATACCTCAAAATAACCCGCACGGAAAGTTCCAAGATAGTGGAACATACCGCCGTGATTTTTGTATAATAGGAAGGCTGGCAATTGCCATGAACGTACTTGTGCAAGGACAAGTCAACTAGGAGAGGGTTTATGATGACAAACGATAATTTCTGGCTCGATTTACCGAAGCCGTTTTTTATATTGGCACCTATGGAAGATGTGACGGATGTGGTGTTTCGCCATGTCGTAAGTGAAGCGGCCCGGCCGGATGTGTTTTTCACGGAGTTTACGAATACGGAGAGCTTTTGTCACCCGGAAGGAATCTTTAGCGTTCGCGGCCGTCTGACATTTACTGAAGATGAGCAGCCGATTGTGGCGCATATTTGGGGGGACAAGCCGGATCATTTCCGTGATATGAGCATCGGGATGGCGGAGATGGGCTTTAAAGGCGTGGACATTAATATGGGCTGTCCAGTGCCGAACGTTGCTTCGAAAGGGAAAGGCAGCGGGTTAATCAATCATCCAGAGACGGCAGCAGAAATCATTCAGGCTGCGAAAGCAGGCGGATTGCCAGTCAGCGTGAAAACGCGTTTGGGCTACACCGAAGTCGACGAGTGGCGGGATTGGCTGACACATGTATTGAAGCAGGATATCGCCAATCTTTCGATCCATCTGCGCACACGAAAAGAAATGAGCAATGTCGATGCACACTGGGAATTGATTCCGGAAATTAAGAAACTGCGGGATGAGATTGCACCGCACACCATGTTGACAATCAATGGAGATATTCCAGATCGCGAAAAGGGCATGGAGCTCGCATTGAAGTATGGCGTGGATGGTGTCATGATCGGACGGGGGATTTTCAAAAACCCGTTCGCCTTTGAGGTGGAGAAGCGCGAACATAGCCCTGAGGAATTGCTGGATCTCTTACGGCTGCATCTTGACTTGTTTGATAAATACTCCGACGAACTAGAGCCGCGTCCATTCAAACCGCTGCGCCGCTTTTTCAAGATTTACGTGAAAGGATTCCGGGGAGCGAGCGAGCTGCGTCATCAATTGATGGATACGAGCTCAACGGATGAAGTGCGGCAGATGCTCGCGGAGTTTCAGTCTAAAATCAATCTGACTGAGCCCATAGAAGAATAATTGGTATACAAGAAGCCAGGCAATCCATGAATGACAACTCACGGAGTGCCTGGTTTCTTTTTCACTTTGAAACTTTGCCGGACTCTATTCGTATCCATTACTACGGAGGGAGGGGGATGAGATGAAGAAGAAACGTGCAGCGGTGACAGAAGCAGATAACAAAAGAAGGCAGCGGGTGTCATATGGCATTTTAATTGTCACGGGTGTTCTTATTTTGCTGGCAACCGGTTTTATTTCATGGAATTGGCTTATTGAAAAAGATTTATATAAAGCGTTCGTTATTAATTTCGTTGGAACCTCTCTTCTCATTGCGGGAGGAGTAGCCCTTTGTGTATTTTTTCTCCATCTCATTGCTATAATCGTCTTTAAAAATCCGCAGCAAATTAAAAAATCTTCGGTTGCGAAGTTTGCGGTTGGCGGGATTATTACTTTATCCATAGTCATCTTCCTACTTTTTTGGGGTGTCAATGAAGCAAGAAAATCACTAGAAGATATGAACGCATATGCAAATGCCGACTGGCAAGTAAAAGACTTGGGTGTAACGGATGTATATAGGGGATCGAAACCGTCGAAAATCATCCTTATTAATACAGCTGAAGGGGAAATGGTCTTGCATTGGGAGAGATTTAGGGTGCAAAAAGGCCAGACCTACCGTTTTGCTTATTTAGATGCGACAAAAACCATTATTAACGTTGAATTAATACAAGAATAAGGAAATGCCAGGCACATATTCAGTGCCTGGCATCTTTTAGGTCTTTCCGAGGAAGCGGAGCCGATCGGCGTCCTCCTGAACGTCTAGACTTGAGCATCCTTCTAGTTATTGAAACAAGTTGATGGTCGTAATAATAATCGGCATAGCGAATACATCAATGAGAAACGCGCCAACGATTGGAACCACTAGGTACGCTTTGCGCGAAGGTCCAAACCTTTCGGTAACGGCTGCCATATTAGCCATAGCATTCGGCGTCGCGCCGAGCCCATGTCCCGTAAAGCCGGCTACCATAACAGCGGCGTCGTAGTTTTTGCCAAGCAGGCGGAATAAAACAAAGATGCCAAACAAGACAATAAAGACGACTTGTACAAAGACGATGACGAGCAACGGAAGAGCAAGTCCAGCAACTTCCCAAAGCTTGATGCTCATGAGTGCCATGGAGAGGAATATACCTAACGTAATGTCTCCAATTAAACCAACGCTCTTCATATGAATAGCCTTTGGGTTGAACTTATCGACAATATTCCGCACGATGACGGCGACAAACATCGCGCCAACATAACCCGGAAGGACAAATCCGGTAGCAGAGGAGAACAGGTCACCTAAATACGTGCCAAGTGCCATACAGAACGTAATTAGCAAGATTTGCGTAAAGAACGTGTTCGTTTGAATTTCTGCTTCATCTTTTTCAACGGAGAATTCTCCAGCCATTTCATCTGTTTCTGTCGGTTTCAAATTGTATTTGGAGATGAGAAACTTAACGACAGGCCCTCCAATGAGTCCGCCGGCTACAAGCCCAAATGTGGCGGCCGCTACTCCGATGGACAGAGCCGAATCGATGCCAAGATCTTCGACTGTTTGGCCAAACGCAGTGGCAGCGCCATGTCCTCCTTCCATGGAAACAGCTCCTGCCATCATCCCGATGAGTGGGTGAATGTTAAAGAGTGAGGCCATGGAAACACCGATGACGTTTTGCATGAGGGCCAAAAAGCCACAAGCGAGCCAGTAAATGATGAGGAGCTTCCCGCCGAGCTTAACGAGCTTGAAGCTTGCGCCAAGCCCGACAGTTGTGAAGAACGTCAGCATGAAAAGGCTTTGCAGAGACGTATCCAATGAAAAAGTGACGAGCCCTGCCGCTTTGCAAACGGTTGCGAGAATGGCAAATAGCAACCCCCCGACAACAGGAGCCGGTATGCAGAACTTCTGCAATACGCCGACTTTATTGACCAGTAGACGGCCTAATACAAGCAAGGCGATTGCCAAGAAGATTGTAGTTACTTGGTTTAATTCGAGTGTCATCTATTATTCCCTCCCTAAAAAGGCCATGATGGCTTCATTCACAAAATATGCACCGAGTTTAACGGTACGGTTGTTTTCATCCACGAGCGGGTTGACTTCCGAAATGTCGAATGAAAGCGTATTCTTTTTGGAGGTAACAGTACGAATGATGTTACGTACGACGAACGGATCCAGTCCAAATGGAGAAGGGGCACTGACGCCAGGGGCAAACGCGGCGTTTAATACATCCGTGCACAACGTCAGCATGACGTAGTCGTGGTTTGCTATGAATGACTCCAACGTGCGAGTGGTGTCTTCCATTGAGTTGTTCGTCATATCCTCTTCATGCACATACGTGACACCGAGCTGATCCGCTGTATCGAACAGTTCCTGCGTGTTGCCGTAACGCTGGATGCCGAGCACTAAGTAATCGCTGTTCATATCATGCTCCAAAATTTGCTTAAACATTGTTCCGGATGAAGGCTGTTCCTCGTAGGAACGCAAGTCGAAATGTGCATCGATATTAATGATGCCAAGTGTCGCTTCGCTTCCAATGAATTTTCGAATTCCGAGATAGTGGCCGTATGCTGTTTCATGTCCGCCGCCAAGAACAACCGGAATCGAACCGTTCGATAGCACTTCTGCTACAGCATCGCCTAACTCGCCTTGTGCTTCTTCCAAACGTTCGCCTTCACAGATCACGTTTCCTATGTCCGCTACGCTTTTTCTTTCATCCATCCGCCAAGGCAATTTTGCAAGCTCAGCCCTCATGGCATTCGGTCCAGCAGCTGCACCTAAACGTCCTTTGTTCCGACGAACGCCTTCTTCACATACAAAGCCGATAAGTGCACATTGTGAATCCGCTTTCTTTACAGCTTCAAATTCAATGATTTGATGATAACGGAAACTTGCTCTATTGGAATCATGGTCTGTACGTCCTGTCCATATCGTTTTATCCACTTTACTTCGCATTGTATTCACATCCCTTTCAAAGGCTGAAAATTCCTTCTAGATTCAATTATAAATGCTATACTTATAAATACTAATATGTAATTTCTATGATACGATAGCTTGAAACTATAAATAGGTAGGTGAGAAATGAAAATGGATTTGAAACAGTTAACGTATTTTGTCACGATCGTTGAGCAGAAAAGCTTTTCGAAAGCTGCGAGTGTTCTACATATATCACAGCCCTCTCTAAGTAATGCCATAAAGAATTTGGAAGACGAGGTAGGATTTAAGTTGCTTGAACGCAATACGCGGAACATCGGACTTACAGAATCTGGACAGTTGCTATATGAACGAGCCCTCCACATTTTGCTGGACATGAGTATATTGGAAAAAGAAATGCAGGAAGCGGGTCTAGTCGGGAAAGGCGAACTTCGATTAGGCATGATTGAGTCTGTGAAACATTGGATTCCTAAAGTCTTCCGGAAATATGAAGAGACATTTTCCGATATGAATTTGTTTCTCACCGAAGTCCTTAGTGGGGAAGACGTGAAGCGTTCCTTGCGGCAATATAAATGCCATGCGATTATTACGAATCAGTTAATTAATGAAGAGGATATTCAAACGGTGCCCTTATACAAGGAAAAGCTCGTTCTCGTCCTGCATGAAAACCATCGGCTCGCTAAACAGGATACGATTGAATTGAGTGACTTGGTAGACGAACCATTTATCATTACGAGCCTCGGGTTCCAGACGAGGGAAAACGTCTTGGAGACGTTCATGGCTAAAAACATTTCGCCTTATATTAAGTATGAAGTGGAACGCTTCGAAACTGCTTTGAGTCTCATTCTCGAAAATCTTGGGGTTTCGCTGATCCCTGAAAATTACTTGGCGGACCGCCATAATGCTAGTCTCGTCCATAAAACCATCGCCTCGCCATCTTTGGAGCGGACCGTCTATTTAACGTATTTGAATGACCGGTATATGGCGCCAGCGATTGGTGCTTTCATTGATGAAACCATTTCCTTTTTTCGGTGAGGGTTCGTAGCCATACGACCGAAATCGCCAATAGGCCAACTAGTTTGATACAATTAAGTAAAATTATGGTAGTTATGCAAAGGCATATGATGGATGTCAATTAAGCCAAAGGAGGGGTTGGATGTTACAGCGAGTCATTCAACAATTTAAATTGAATGTGGTCTCAATTAACGGGGTTGAAGATTCCCATAGTTCAACAGTTTATAAATGCAAGTTGCATAACGGTGAAAATATATTTTTGAAAATACCTTACACAAAATTGAAGTATCTGCGAGAGTTGGAAGCTTATGAAATTTTAAAAGACAGAGTTTCAATTCCTCAGATGTTGGATTATTGGCAAGGTGATGAAGAGTGTCCCGGTGCATTCGTTTTATCTGAATTAAAAGGACGGCCGTTAACAAATAACTATGTTCCCACAATTGCTTATCAGGTTGGGATTCTTCATGCCTCTATGCATCAAATACAACCACCTGCTGCCTTAAAATTAACCGGTATCCAAAATGAATTTCCGAACTGGTCAAATTTTGTGGAACGTCAATTTTATAGTTTTGCTGAGGATGTAAAGGAAGTTTTGAATGAGGGATTATACCGAAAGGCCATTGAGACGTTCGAGAATATGAAACTGCAGCTCCCTCCTTCAGATGGCCCGAGTTTTGTGCATATGGATTTTCGTCCGGCCAATATAATTGTGGATGAAGATAAAGTGACAGGCATGATAGATTTTGAAAGTGTACGATTTGGCTCAACAGAAATTGATTTTACTAAACTGTATCGTGATTTTTTGAGCTTCGATTCTAGTTTGTATCAGTCCTATCAAGAAGGCTATACAACCATAAGACCATTAATTGATCTAGAAGTTGTGTTGCCTTTTTATCGATTTACAGATGCATTTAATAGTATTGGCTGGTGTAAACGCCGTGGAATTGAAAAGCATGCTGCCTTTTTTGAGGAAAATCTTTCAATTCTTAAGAAAGTAATACTATAAATCACAAAAAGCTTTAGCGAGGGGAGACACTATTGAAAGTCAGGCTATCGGAGTATGATGAAAATTGGGGTAGAATGTTTGAAGAGGAAGCTCGATTTTTGAGTGAAGTATTCGGGGATGAAATAATCAGGTTTGAACATTTCGGAAGTACCTCTGTTATGGGTATGTCCGCAAAGCCTGTTATCGATATGATGTGCCTAGTTAAAGACATTGTAGCAATTGATAGGTTCAATGACGAAATGCGTCTGCTTGGATATGACATGGCTGGAGAATGGGGCATTCCAGGCAGGCGATTATTTCGCAAAGGTGGAGAGAACAGAACACACCATATCCATGTCTACCAGATTGATAATCCCCAAATTAAACGACATTTAGTTTTTCGGGATTATTTGAAGAACCATCCCGCTGAAGTGGAAAATTACAAGTGTTTAAAAGAAGAATTGGCTCAAAGATATGATGATACCGCTCTATACAGTAAAGCAAAAAAAACTTTCGTAACAGAAATGGAACAACGGGCATTGAAATGGTTTGGAGGACAGGTAGATTAGGGTGATTTAATCTGAATGTGAGTTTCCGGGGTATTGTCTATAGCCAAAATACTCCTTGTCTCTACATGGCAATTCGGTCTGGTGAAGCCAACTAGACTCCGCTATAATAGGTCAGTGCTCCAATTTACAAAACAGGTGAAGCCTTGTATAACGGCAGCCGATGAATAGAGATGACAGATGTTTAGGAGGTAAGATTATGACCGTTACTATAGGAGAAACGTTAGTCGCAAATGTCCACCGTCTGGATAAGAAGGGGAACGGACAAGCGGTACTATGGCGGGAGAGCGAGCAGGGCAGCAATCCGAAAAAGCTGAAGCTGACAATTCCGCAGACATTGCCGGGCGAAACGGTGCAAGTGGTTGTGGATCAGCCGGAAAAAAGAAGACGAAAGGCATTGCCAGAGGCGATTTTGAATGCAAATCCAGAACGCGTTGAAGCGCCTTGTCCGCATTTCGAGCTTTGCGGCGGTTGTGTTTGGCAACATTGGTCGTATGAAGGCCAGCTGAAGCATAAGACGGCCCATGTACAAGAAGCGCTGGAGAGTGTAGGATTGGATCCAGCTCTCGTGCTGAACACGATCGGCATGGAGAACCCTTGGCATTATCGCAATAAAATGGAGTTTACCTTTTCGCCGGAAGGGGATCTCGGCCTTCACGAGCAAGGAAACTTCCGCAAGATCATTCCGCTTGAAACTTGCCTGATTGCAGGCCGGAATATGGTAGATGCTTCGATGGAAGTAAGCAAATGGGTGAAAGAGCATCAGCTGAATGGTTACAACAAAGACACACACCAGGGGCTGCTTCGTCATTTAATGGTCCGCGAGTCATTCGCGACAGGCGAGGTCATGCTGGCATTGTTTGCAACAGCAGCTCCTGCTGGTGATTTGGCAAATGCAGCGGAGGATCTCATTGCTAGAATTACGGCAAACTATCCGAATGTGAAAAGCCTGCTGTGGCTCGTCAACACCGATTGGGCGGATCGTACGCAGTCGGAGGAAACCTTTGTCTTAGCAGGACGCGACTTCATTTACGACGAACTTGGCGGCTATCGCTACCGTCTCTGGTTCGATACTTTCTTCCAAACCAATCCGGTTCAAGCGCAGAAGCTCGTAGATTTGGCACTCGATATGGGCAAGCCGCAGAAAGATGAAAAGATGATCGACCTGTTTTGTGGTGTCGGGACATTCTCCCTGCCATTTGCTGCGCGCGTCAAGGAACTTGCCGGTATTGAAATTGTGGAGACATCGATTGAATCCGCAAAACGGAATGCACTCGATAACGATTTGCACAACACGACCTTCCTCGCTCGAGACGCTCGACGGGGCATCGACGAAGTGCACGAAAGCTGGGGCCTCGCGGATCTCTTGCTCATCGACCCGCCGCGCAGTGGAGCCGGTGGTAAAGTAATGCGCCGAATAGGCCGCGCACAACCGAAACGGATTGTCTATGTATCATGCAACCCGGATACATTCGCAACAGACGTAGCGGAATTACTGCCGTTTGGCTATACGCTGGAGACTGTGCAGCCTGTGGATTTATTCCCGCATACGGTGCATGTGGAGTGTGTCGCCCTCCTCATTCTAAAAGAAGAGAACTAAGCCTTTAAGAAGACAGCTAACCAGTTGTCTTCTTTTTCGTATCAAACGGTGCTATCTCTGTCTGGAAGGATAGGTTTTACCTTATCGGACGACCACGAAGGAGGGATACAGTGAGTATGCCTCGACATCAACTATTTGTGCATCGTTACAGTTGATCAGCCAATGCACACAGAGTAAGAATAGGCAGAAGATAATTCAGCGTCATATCTGGTGGGGTTATTTGGATATGGCGGAATTTATGGGGTGGAGGGCGTTATTCGTATTAATTGGTTTGCTCACCATTAATCCAGTATTCGTTGTTTATAGGAGTGTACCTACTATTAAGGAGCAAGAACCAGTCACGATTGGTATGCAATTATCCATATTAAAAGATAAAAGGATTGTGCTAGCGGTGGCAGTAACGTTGTTTTATGTAGGTGGTTATTCCGCATTATTCACCTATTTAACACCATTCTTACAAGCTTCAGCAAGTCTCACAATTGCAGAAATTAGTGGTATTTTATTACTTGCGGGAGTTCGCAGCTTCATCGGCTCTAGCATTGGAGGGATAGCTGCGGATAAAAAAGGTCCAAAGTTTACGATTATTGCTGGACTACTATTACAAATACTCATGTTGATATTACTGGCAATCATCGGAGGGAATCTAATCGGCATTGTTTCCGTTATCATGATTTGGATGATAGCTACATGGAGTACTTCTCCAGCCCAGCAGCTATATTTAGTTACGTTGGTACCAAAATCTCCTGATATCGCTTTGAGTGTGAATACTTCATTTATTCAATTTGGATTTGCCCTCGGTTCTGGAGTAGGGGGGTCTTGTGATAAGTGGCACCTCTGTATTGAATCTGAGTTGGGTCAGTGCTGTTACAGTTGCTCTCGCTTTCCTAATGACCTTAATATTAGTTTCTTTTGAACGAAGCTCTAGTAGTAAGGCATTGATGGGGAATATCTAGTTTTGCAGAATAGTTCAGAGATGCGGTAACAAATCCAGCCACCGCAATTGATAAATAAATTCTATTAAACTAGTAATGTTAGTAAAAGAGACTAAAGACTGCTATAATTGCAAACGGGCAACGACAAGAGGGGTTACTAACAAAAGTTCATAATGCCCACGGCGAAATCGTTTTTCGTCTTTGCAATCAAGGGAACTGGTTTAGATCGGCTTTTTTGGTGCGAAACATGAGTTAGTAAATATATCTTTTGAAAAAGTATTTAAAAGGAGAATACTATTATGAGCGGTTATAACGCAGTATCAGCAAGAAACACGAAAAATGCTCCAAGTAACGGTCTATCTTCACATTCTGCAGCATTCTCACATTACAACAATCTTTCAGCTCAATTGCCAATTGATCCGAAGACTGGCGAATTGGTAGCTGGCGGTATCAAAGCACAGGCTGAACAATGCTTTGAAAACATCAAGGCCATTGTCGAAAGCATCAATCATGTAATGAGCGACATTGTAAGAATCTCTGTTTTCGTTAAGGATATCCAAGACGTTGACGCTGTTGATGAAGTGTATAAAACATACTTTCCAACTTATGTTCCTTCCCGTACAACAGTTGCAGTTGCAGATCTTCCTAAGGGTGCGTCTGTTCAAATTGAAGCACTTGTTTCACACGGCGAAGGTACAATTCCAAACGCCCCACAAGCAGGCGATCTGATCAAGCTTACAAACAACACGGCTAATGCACCAACAAGCCCTCTTTCTACACAGACTGTAGCGTTCTCTCACTACAACAACCTTTCAGCTCAATTGCCAATCGATCCAAAGACTGGCCGTTTGGTAGTTGGCGATGTTAAAGAGCAGACTGCACAGTGTTTGAAAAATATTAAGGCGATTCTGGAAAGCATCGACGTTCCATTTGACGATATCGTTAAAATCAACGTCTTCCTTACAGACTTGGCTAATGTGGAAGCTGTAAATGAAGTGTATTCGAGATTCTTCCCAGATTCATCAATCGCTAGAGCTGTAGCTTACGTTCCTGCACGTACAACAGTTCAAGCTGCTGCATTGCCATTTGGCGCTTCTGTTCAAATTGAGGCAGTTGTATCTCATGGTGACGGTACACCGCCACAGGCTATTGAAGACAGACATGGTATCGTGATCTGGGCGAACAACACTGAAAACGCACCACAAGATTCACTTTCTACACAAACTGTAGCATTCTCTCATTACAACCACCTTTCAGCTCAATTGCCCTTGGATCCACAAACGGGTAAATTGGTAGCTGGTGGTGCAAAAGAGCAGGCTGAACAATGCTTGAAAAATATTAAGGCAATCGTAGAAAGCATCGACCACGCTTTGGAAGATGTCGTGAAAGTGAATATCTACTTGAAGAATATTGCGGACATTGATGCTGTAGATGAGGCTTACAAAACATTCTTCCCACAAGGTACTCCTGCAAGAAGAGTAGTTGGCGTCTCAGCTTTATCTGAAGATGCTTTAATCCAAATTGATGCAGTAGTATCAAACGCTGAAGGAACACCTCCAAAAGCATAATAGGCTAGGGGGCTGCCTCAAATGATACTTGAGACAGCTTTCGATATTTAACAGTGAAGTTGAAAAAGCATCTAGATTTTGCCGATGATGGCAGAAATCTTGATGCTTTTTTAGTTGCCGAGTATAACAATATGGACTCCCGGGACTTCGTTGCTGTTGTTAATCTTCCTTTTTTATATTTAGGAAAGTACTAACTGTTTTTACATACTCACTCTTCGGATATTTCTTATATAACTCGCTCGACAATCGAATGGGGTCACCGAAAAAGTACCGTTCGTATTGGGTTTGTCTTGTTCCGAATGAGCTCATCGTCAGATCCCACGCTAACCGGAAGATTTTGACCCGTTCCTCTGCGGTCTTCGTGGCTCCTTGAAGATATAAATCGAGGTCACTTCGTATGGCCGATTGAAAGGCATTTTCGGTTGGCAGATTAATCATTCCGCTTGCACCGATCAGCTGGATAATTTCGGTGAATCGAGGATAGATTTTAGGGAAGATGGTTCCTGCAACTTGAAGCGGGGAAAGTTCAGGGCGCATATACCCCCATTCATCTACCGCTGCATTGTTTTCCGACTTCACCAGCAAAGCTCTCATTGTTTCGAGGCCTGTGATGATTTCGGACATCTTTTCTTGAATATGCGGGTATTCGCTAATTTTAATTGTTTGGACCAGAAGCTCAGCAATCCCTAGGATGAACTCTGTTTTAACAATTTGGCGAGTGACAACTTGATGTTTCGTAAAGGCATGGAACGAACTTTGAACCGGGAACTCTTCAGCTGCTATGGCATTGTTGTAATAAAATACTCTATTCCACGGAACTAAGACATGATCAAAGACAACAATGGAGTCCATCTCCTCAAACCGCGAGCTTAACGGGTGATCAAAAGAAGATGTTCCACCGATGAAGCTATCTCTACAAATGAATTTGAGCCCTTTCGTATTCGAAGGAATCGAAAAAGCGAACGCTTCGTCTTCATTAAATAGAAACTTCCCAACGCTGAATACTAATACCTCATCTGTTAATCCGCCCTGCGTCGCTAGCAGACGAGCGCCTTTAATAATGAGTCCCTTTTCATTTTTCTCAATAACTTTTGCAGCGATGGGCTCATCGGTATTTTCAATATAGATTGCTGAACGATTCACTTGTGGCGAAATGAAGGTGTGAGTAAAGGACAAGTCTTTTTCCCGGGCCATTTCATAAAATGCTTGCAGGTGATTGGGGAAACAGTAGTCTTTGTTAGTGAAAAAAGAGGCTGAAGAAGCGAAACTCATAAGCACCGTGTTTAAATAGTCTGGGGTTCTCCCCATAATCCCTCCTGAATATCGAGCCCAACGTTCCATCATTTTTCTTCGTTTGAGTAGGTCCTCTTTCGTTTTTGGCTGCAAATAGGAAAGGCCGATGCGTTCTCCGGATTCCGGTGAAATATATGTCATTTCGTCAATGAATCTAGGGTCAAGCTGCATGTCATAAAGAGCCGCTTTCGACTGAATCAATCCCTTGAAGGCAGGATGTTCAGAGATTAGACCCTTTACTTTTTTACCGTCGTACCAAATTTCGTTATGTAACTGATTTAATCGGTTTATATAATCATTCCCGTTGATCGCTCCCATATTCCACTCTCCATTTTTAAACAAGTGCATCATCTTTTATAAAATTACTCTATGAGTATATAGCTTGTTTATATACCTTTTTCATGGCTGTGGTTGGAGTATCTATTTGGTGAGCTCCGTTTGCAAGGACTAGTGTTTTCCGAGTAAAAGGAGACCCATATCGATTCTGGACCACTTATGCGCGGATGCAGTGAGCTTATGCTCGGTTTTGCCTGGGTTATGCTCGGTTACGGGAGTAGTATGCTTGGCTGTGCTAAGTTATGCGTACTTGAAGAGGATTTATGCGCGGTTGCACGAAAAAGTATAAATGGCGTATTCTTTGTGCGACTACCATTTCTGGTGAAATCTTTGAGTATAATAGTAGAGAAGGAAGAGGGGGAAATGGGATGGAGCAATGGTTAAATGTCCAGACGCTAATTTGGCTCTTTCCGATCGTGTTTGTGCTACATGATCTGGAAGAAATCATAATGGTTGAAAAATGGATGGCGAAGAATTCTAATGTCATTTATGACAAGCTGCCAAAAAAGTTGGCTGACCGGGTGATGAAACAGTTTTCTATGACAACGGCCCAATTCGCCGTAGCGGTCGTTGTTATTTTTCTATTTGTCAGTAGCTCCACTTATTTGGCGAGCCAATATGTGAATGAAGGGCCGATTGGCAGCATTTATTTCTTTACTACCATGATCACCGTTTTCTTTGTCCATGTATTTACGCACATTGGCCAGTCCGTTCTTCTTAGATCCCTGACACCTGGCGTGGTTACTTCTGTTTTCATTGTGCTTCCTTATACGTTGATTTTGTACATAACCTTGTTTGAGCATCGAGTGATTACTTGGAATACGATTTTTATCAGTTTGCCTTTCATTATATTCATCATTCCCGTTGTGCTGTTTGCTCATTGGGTAGGGAAAAAAGTAGTCTAGAATTGCGGTATTGACAGACAAATAGAACTTTTTATTTCACCGTAATTTCCAGTAGTAAAGGACCATGCTTTTCTGCTACACTATAAAAAAATACTTTAAGCCGGTCCTGTGAGGCCGAAAAGAGTAGCTGAATAGCCGTGTTGATTTGAATTCGGGATGGTGGAGAGAAGATCGTCTGCTGAGTTCAAATATCGATATCTTGTTTATTCATGCCCTTTTGTCCTTGCAGAGACGGAAGGGTATTTTATTTTGCCTGAACCTAAAGGCAGCTCTTTTTAAACCGGTTCTGTGAGGCCGGTAAGGGGAATTGGATCAATCCATTCTTTCAAAAAGAGGCGCAGTACATCTTGAGTACACTGGAGGAATACTGAATGGATTATCGGAAGAAGACGGTTGTGGCGTCGGTTACAGGTTTGACGCTGGAAGGCATGGACATCATGTTTATCTCATTTGCCATGTCGTTGATCATTGCAGAATTTCACATCGACCTTGCGACAGGCGGGTTGATTTCATCAATTACGAATATAGGCATGCTGCTCGGCGGTATTGTGTTTGGCGTGCTGGCGGATAAGTATGGCCGCGTAAAAGTGTTTACGTATACGATTATTTTGTTTGCGGTCGGGACAGCGTTGACGGGACTTGCGACAAGTATTGAGCAAGTGTATGTGTTCCGGTTTATTGCCGGAATTGGTGCTGGTGGTGAGTATGGAATCGGGATGGCGCTTGTAGCAGAGGCATGGCCGAAGAATAAGCAAGGACGTGCTTCCTCTTATGTCAGTGTCGGTGCGCAATACGGAGTTATTTTGGCAGCGTTGCTCAGCGCTATGATTTTGCCGGCTTTCGGATGGAGAGCGTTGTTCTTTGTCGGCGTACTGCCTGTCATCTTCGCTTTTATCGTCCGCAAGAATTTGGACGAATCGCCAGAATGGCTTGCTGCACAGAAAATGAAAAAGACAACTAAAGCGGATAAAGGCAAGCTGCTTCAGTTGTTTGAAAATCCAAGAACGACTTGTACAACACTTGCGCTGATCCTCATGGCGACGGTGCAAATTGCAGGCTACAACGGCTTGATGATTTGGCTTCCATCCATGTTGCAGAAGTCGCAGGGCTTGTCGGTTTCCGGTTCTGCGCTTTGGACAATCAGTACGGCAGTCGGCATGATTATCGGGATGCTGACGTTTGGCCGGATTATGGACCGATTTGGAGCGAAGCGTGCGTACGGTATGTTCTTACTTGCTTCTGCATGCGCAGTGTTTCTGTATGCTAGTGCGACAGGCGCTGTCATGGTACTCGTAGGCGGAGCCATTGTCGGTTTCTTCTCAAACGGAATGTTCGCAGGGTATGGTGCCTTGATCGGCAGCTTGTATCCAGTGGAAATCCGGAGCACAGCGACGAATACGATTTTCAATATCGGACGGGCAGTCGGTGGATTTTCTCCGATCCTGGTCGGCTATATTTTGCAAAGCTACGATATGAAAGTGGCGATGCTTTACTTAGCAGGCTTGTATTGCATCTCCTTCGTAGTGATGCTGACGGTGAAAAGAGCGAGTGCTCAAAAAGTTACTGAAGCGGTTGCTTAACAAATAAAAATGCCAGGTACTCATAAGGTTTGAGTGCCTGGCAATTTTTTTTTTTCATAGGTAAGGATTCTCCGCGAAGGGACCGATTGTTGACATTCTCGTCAGCTGCTTGGCCATATATGAGGGGGTGTACGGCATATCATTTCGCAGCCACCACATAATGACACCCAAATAGGCGGTTGTAATATATGCAATTGAAATTTCGACCGGCACGGTAAACTCGGTTCCGTCATCGATCATATGCTGTGAGCCTCTTCTGACTAAAATTTCAATGATGTCTTTGACGGACTCGGTAAAGTAAGGCGCTTTTTCATTGACGAGCATTACTTTGTAAAAACGTTGCCTGTCCATTAATTTATTGAATAACCGAACAAAGATCGGATGCGGGTTTTCGCTGTCGTATTTGAATTCAATCTCATTGACTTGAACGCAAACCCGTAATTTTTCCAGCGCATCCTCCAGCATTTGTTCGAGCAATTCATCCTTATCATAGTAATGCAAGTAGAAGGTGGCCCGATTCAAAGTGGATCGTTCGGAGATTTCCCGAACTGTGATCTTTTTATACTCCTTTTCTTCCATCAGTTCTAGCAGTGCCTCTTCAAACATCGCTTTTGTTCTTTGGATCCTTGGATCGATTTTACTAGACAATTCACATCCCCCTGTCGATTTGTACGTTTGTTTTTTGACATTCTCATTATGTTTGTCTATAACTCGTCATTTATCTGAAAAATGTTTATTGTGTTACATATTGTCTTATCTATAATTATACAAGACAACGCCATGTCAATAAATACAATTTATTCATGGTCATGTAAGCGTTTTCTGAAATGGGAAGGGGAGGAATCGAGTTGATCTTAAAAACTACAATGAAATGGGATGTAGAAACGGATGTTGTTGTAATAGGCAGTGGAGGTGCAGCCTTAACAACAGCCATTCTTGCACACGATCAAGGAGCCGAAGTCATCATTCTAGAAAAATCAGATCAAATTGGTGGTACGACTGCATTTTCAGGGGGCATTCCTTGGATTCCGAATAACCGCTATATGAAGGAATTAGGTTTAGAAGATTCACATGAAGACGCCAAAAAGTATATAACAAAATTGACGCACGGCAGTGAGCCGAATCCTGATTTAATTGATGTTTTCATTGAAAACGGGGCGAAAATGATCGATTACTTGCATGAGCATACGCCTGTTAAATTTTCTGTCCCGAAAGGCTATGGTGATTATTACGCGGATCTGCCAGGGGGAGTGAAGGAAGGACGCTCTCTCGATCCGCTGCCATTTCCACTGAATGATTTGGGAGATTGGTCAGAGAAAATTAGGCGTAACCCGATTTTTCCTCCATTGACGTTGGAAGAGGGCGGAGCTGTGGATCCGGCTGATATTGATTTTACACTTGTCGCTTCCCGGATGGAGAAGAACATTACCACAATGGGACGGGCCCTGGCTGGAAGTCTTTTTAAAGCGGTGCTCGATCGGAAGATTGTCACACTCACGTTAACGCCTGGAAAAGAACTCGTGATGAATGAGGAAGGGGCCGTCATCGGCGTCCGTGCAGAAAAAGAGGATGGAACCAATTGCTTTATCGGTGCACGGAAAGGTGTCATGATCGCTTCTGGCGGTTTCGAATGGAACAAAGAGCTCGTCCGTTCATTCTTAAAAGGTGCCATTACGCATCCGCATACACCGGCCTACAACGAAGGGGACGGATTAATCATGGCGATGGAAGCGGGAGCTGCACTGGGTAACATGAGTGAAGCTTGGTGGTCTCCGGCGTTTGTAGATCCTACCGTTGAATATGAGGGCAGAGTTTACAATCAAATCGATTCGCAGGCGCGTACGATGGCAAATTCAATTATTGTGAATCAACACGGAAAGCGCTTTGTGAATGAAGGTTCGACTTATATGGATCTACCGAAGTCATTCTACACATATGATCAAAATACGCAGTCGCTTCCAAATCAATCAAATGTGTATATGATTTTTGATCAACAATTGAAAGACCGCACACTAATCGTAACGATGGCGCCAGGCGAAAAAGCGCCAGACTGGATTGCTCAGGCAGACAGCATACGGGAACTCGCTGGACAAATCGGATTGGATCCGGATCAATTGGAAGCGACCGTCGAGCGATTTAATGAGCATGCGCGAAACCAGGAGGATCCTGACTTTAACCGTGGCTCGCTGCACTTTGAAAAATTTGCAACAGGATTCCAAGGACCGGAAGCAATGCTTGGCCCGATTGAAAAGGGACCATTCTACGCGTTGCCGATCTATCCAGGCTCCTTAGGTACAAATGGCGGCCCGCGCATTAATGAAAATGGGCAAGTAATGAGTCTGCGCGGAGAAGCCATTCCGGGACTGTACGCTGCTGGAAATGCAGCAATGGGCATTTTGGGTGGCGCTTATCCAGGAGCAGGCGGAACGATAGGACCTGCATTGACATTCGGCTACTTGGCTGGAAAGCATGTCGGCAATGTGGCGTCCCGCGAGATTAGCGAGTTGGAAGAAGTACTACAACCGTAAAGGAGGAACATAATATGCCAAGCGGAACTCATGTGATCAAACTAGATGTCCCGATTGAAAAGGTGTGGCATTTCGTCAGTGATATGAATAGATGGGCGCCACTCGTCCCGGGGTATATGGAGCATGAAATCTTAAGTGACACACAATCCACCTGGACATTCAAAGGTGACATCGGGATTATGCAAAAAACAGTAAAACTGCAAATTGACATTACTGAATGGAAAGAGCCATCCCTCGTTACCTTTAACTTAACAGGAATCAATGAAAACTTTGCAGGCGAAGGGTATTTTAAAGCAGTAGCCATTTCGGATTCCGAAACGGAGATGCACGGGAACTTGGACATCACGGCAAAAGGGGTAATGGGCCCAATGATCAATGCCATTTTGAAATCTTTTGTTCCGAAAACAGCGGAAGATCTCACCAAAGCGATTGCGGAGGAGATTACGAGCATTGAACTGAAAGGTGTTCAAGTGTAAAAAGCCTTTTTAATGAACAGAAAACCAGAGCGGCCTTCCTATATTCCAGGAAGGCCGCTCTTACCTTAACATCTTACATACTTCCGCTTAAAACCAAGCCTTCCTTTATCCAAATCTTTTTGGATACTCTCAAAGGGATTCAGCAGGCTAGGTTTTTTATTCTCCCGTTTGATTTCCACGCTACCGACATCCTTTGCCTTTTCGAGTGCCTTTTCATGCAAGGGTACATAAGAAATGCCAACTGTATAGAGAAAGTTATTCATAGATGATTTCGTCCGTTCAGGGGAATCGTGAATCGTATCTTTCACGATCTCGAGCATCTTGGAAATTTTACTCTCCGAAAATTCATGGTCCTTCCGGTTCCCTAACAGCCAGCAGTAACAGCTCCAACCAGCCGACATGCGAAGTTCATCGCCGCTTGCGATCCATCGGTCTGCAACTTCTTGGGCAATCTTTGACTCAGATAAGGTGACCGCTACGACATAGTCAGAAAGCATGTAGAAATACGCGCCTTCGATCCAGCGATTATAATCGGATTCCGTCATACCATTTGGGTCTGCAATAATGCCAGCGAAGTACATGGCATCGTAGTTTCCGGTCGCATACAGTTCTTCAGCTAATGGCTGATTGATTTTTATTTTCTTTGCGATCGGTTTCATCGCCCCGGTAGCTACGCCGAAAACAGGCTCGTGCGCTCCGTTGGATAGATATATTTTTTTCGTACGCTCCTTGCCGAGGGCTTCCAGTTCCTGCATCACAGTTTCAAAGTCCAATGCCCACACTCCCTTTCTAACAGCTGTTCCCGATTTTATATGTACTATCTTAACATTAAGAATGGCGAAATGCGTACACGTCAAGCATAATAGTGATACGTAATAAGAGAAGAAGGAGCATATCGTATGAAAAATAATTTATCAGCTGAAGAAATTGGAGAACTGCTTCAAACATTGCAAACCCGTTTTGAACAAAACAAAGAGCGTCATGAGGAGCTGGAGTGGGCGGCGGTCGAAGCGAGATTGAAAGCAAATTCAGAAAAACTGGGTTCTCTTTATGAAATGGAAAGAACCGGCGGGGAGCCGGATGTAGTAGGGCAGGACCCGGAGTCAGGTGAAATCATATTTTATGATTGTTCAAAAGAAAGCCCAGCAGGTCGTAGAAGCCTTTGTTATGATCGCAAGGCGTTGGAAGCACGGAAGAAGAATAAGCCGGAGAACAGTGCGATGGATCTGGCGGCTGCCATGGGAATCGAAATCCTTTCGGAAGCGGAATATCGGAAACTGCAGGAACTCGGGGCATTTGATTTAAAAACATCAAGCTGGGTACAAACAACATCGATGATTCGAAAACTGGGCGGGGCGCTATTTTGTGATCGACGCTACGATACGGTCTTTGTCTATCATAATGGGGCGGACTCCTATTATGCTGCAAGGGGCTTCCGCGGTTCATTGAGAGTGTAAATTAAGGCTGAATGGATAGGGGGAAATTATGAAAAGGGCTTTTCTTGGGGGAGTTGTTTTATTCATAAGCCTGGGATTGTTGAGTCTTTTCTATTACAGATATGGTAGTGTCGTCTATGTTTTAAAAGATGAGGGCTTTTCGAAAGAAGATATTTTACAGCAAGAAAAGTATGCTGTGCTGAAAGATGAAACGGGAACGCTTTTCATGTTGGCCAATTCAGACAGGATCGGACTCATATATTCCAAATCAAAGAAATGGGGCATTCGGGAAGACGGGGTTACCAGTTCAATAGCAGAACGGCCGGCCGCTGAACAAATCATTACAGTAGCATTTGCAAGACCAACAGAAGAGCTTGGCCGTTTTGAAAAACATAGCATCGTCGCTTATTATTTGGCGAATGATGAGAAAGTGGATATAGGCAGTCCAGACGATTTTGATTTGACTGTTGATTATTTCGCGGTTAATAATCGAGTTTTATTAGTGGCACATGCAGTAAGTACAGATCGTGATAGTTTAGGATCTGATGATATAATGGCGTATTTAGAATCCTATGGAAGATAGAAAGCTCTTACTTTCATTGATTCAGGAGTGATTGGATGAACGACCTAGCAAAGAGACAGCAGCGATGGAGCCGGGAGAAATATCGTGTCATGTTTCATAGCCAGAAGCATTATAACGAAATAAGAGAAGTATTGAAGCAGGGGACGGACATGGCGCGGGTCGATCAACTCATTGAGGAAGCGGGAAAGATCAATCCGACAAAGGGCTCCGTCTGTAATGCGTATCAGCATATGTGGGGCTACTTCAAGAAATATGCGACTGAGGAAGAGAAGGAGGCATACCGTTCGAAGCTGGATGCTTTCATGGATGATCAATTGGGCAGCGAAGAATTGCTTTCTTTTTTACGCCAGCTTGCCCTCAGGTATAAGGTTGAGTATTTGCTGAAAAGTACGATTTTAGTGGAAAGATAGCAGTTTAATTAGGTGTACTTACAGGCTAAATGTATGTAGGGTAGCGTTTTTTGCATGCTTAAAGTACAGTGTAGGGGGTATTTTGTCCTCTGCCTTAACCAAACAGATAATTTCAAAAGACAATCTATAACTATATCAAATTTACTATTACAAATAAGTATTGATACTTTTTAATCTCGTTGATAATATGTACTTAGTCATTGGAATGATATTACAGCGATGACTGATTAAGTGTTTGCTGCCTGTGCTAATTAATATAGTGCTCGGCAGGATGGTATTTTTAAACACTATGAGAAATTACCTATCATGTTAGAGAAAGGGGGGAATGGAATGATTACAATGACAAACAAAGCAGGATTGTCAAAGAGAGTGAAAGTAGGATTTAGCTGGACGACATTTTTCTTTGGGTTTTTGCCAGCACTATTTCGCGGTGATTTAAAATGGGCTGTTATTATGTTTATTATTGCCTGTGTATTAGGTTCTTTTACTTTCGGTATCGGGGCATGGGTTACTAGTTTGGTATTTTGTTTCATCTATAATAAAATTTATATCAAAGAACTTATTGAAAAAGGTTATTATCCCGCTGATGAGCAATCACGTTCCGTATTAGTGAACAACCAAATTTTAGCCGCTTAATATAGCTTGAAAGAAATTTCTATGTATCAAGTTACATAGCATATCGTACTACTTGTATTTATAAGTTATTTATTTTATAAAAAAGGGCTGCATGGAAAACCTATGATAGTTTTCTGTCAGCCTTTTTTGATTACACTATCGTTTTTTGTTTATACGGGTGGCAGTATTAAAAAAACATATAATTGCAATTTCGAATTGGACACTCTTTGTAAAGGTCTCAAAGCAGTTGGGCTGTTCTCTTTAAGAAGTTTAAAAATTTTAACTGATTGTTTTCAGACATTGAAAAGTTACATTGGTATCATCTGTTGATAGCCGATACGAATAAAAAAGCGATCAACGGCTGCTAATAGCCATTGAACGCTTTTCCTTTTATGATGCCAAATCTGCAGAGGCCAGCCGGGTTTCGGTCCGGGTGACAAGGAAGATGCTGGCTTCGTAGAGACCGATCATTGGGATCAGAATGATGAGTTGGCTGAAGAAGTCAGGTGGGGTGATGAGGGCGGAGACGACCGCCAAAACCACGTAGGACCACTTTCTGACTTTCTTCAACGTGTCGGATGTCAGGATGCCGATGGATGATAAGAAGAGTGCCACGATGGGCAGTTCAAAAAGCAATCCGATCGGCATGGTTGTCAGCAATAGAAAACGTGCGTATTCTTTTGCTGAAATCATGACTTCAAAATTCATTTTCCCGAGTTTCACTAAGAAATTGTAACTCAATGGATTGACGATATAGTATCCGAATGCGAGACCCGCTACAAAGAGCAATAGGATGAATGGGGAGTACAAACTTAGGAATCGTCCTTCCTTCTCCGTCAGTCCGGGTTTCACAAACTGCCATAGGAAATGGCAAAGGAACGGAATCGCCAGGCCAAAAGCTAATGCGGCGGAAATCGTCGTATAAAATGAAATGACTTCCATTGGGCTCAATACGATTAATTTATAGCCCCGCGTGATGTAGGGGAACCAGAGATTGATCGTACTGAAGGTGGCAATGAAAAACACCAGAAACACGGCGACGCTTTTGATCAGCTGCTTGCGTAAATCACCTAAGTGTTCAAAGAAAGTCGGTTCTTCAAAGAATGCGGTTAGAGGTTCTTGCGCATTTGTTTCCGGTTGTTCGGCAGGTGTTTTTTTAGCGGCAGGCGGTATAGGTGCCTGTTCATTAGGTGGAGCGGAAGTCTCGACGGGTGCCGAGTCTTCCTTCCGTTTTTTGTCTAATGGGCTGAGAACTTGTCTGTTGTGATCGCGGTATGGATCCATGCTATCACCTACTTTTCAGTACTGGTAATCTTTTTGACTTCTCCGTTGTCGTTTTTCTCTTCATCGTCCATGACTTCTTTTGCGGACTTTTTGAATTCCGCCAGTGTCTTGCCGACTGCGGATCCCACTTCAGGCAATTTCCGCGGTCCGAACAGGATTAAGACGATGACGAGAATGATAATGAGACCTGGTACTCCGATCGCTGCAAGATTCATAGTGATCAACCTTTCTTCTTTTTATATTTTTTTGAAGGATGGCAGGCGGAATTAAACAAGCGAACCGCCTTTTTGACGGTATTTCTGAATTCCCTCAGCCGTTCGATACGCAAGGGCACCCACCGTCGCAGTCGGATTGTATCCACTGTTGTGGTTGAAATTCCCTGCGCCGACAACGAACAGATTTTCCACGTCCCAATGCTGCAAGTACGTGTTCACAACGCTCGTATTTGGATCATTTCCCATGCTAGTTCCGCCGGTGTTGTGTGTCGACTGGTACGGCACGATATCATATTCCGCCAATGGGCCGCCGCCTTCTGTCTTTTTGGCTCCCATTTTTTCCATGACTTCCACTGTCTTTTTCGTGATGAACTTGTGCAAGTTGCGATCCTGCTCAGTGAAGTTATACGTCATTTGCAAAAGCGGAACGCCGTATTTGTCCTTGTATGTCGGGTCAAGAGACAAATAATTATGTTTATGCGGCATGGAAGCGCCTTGTCCGAATACATCCAGCGTTCGCGTGAAGTTTTCGATGGAAGCCTTTTTGAATTCAGCTCCCCAAAGCGGCACATCAGATGGAACGGGATTTGTACCGATCGGACGGCTTCCAGACTGGACAAAGGAGATGCTGGCGCCGTGAATGAAATCCAAATCGCTATGATCAAAATTGTCGGCATTAAAATCGTCGATTGTCATGCCAAGCGCGCCGGCTCCCATGAACGTATTCATCTGTTCGTCGAAGAAGCCGGTTGCACCCGGTTCAATTTGATAGCAATAGTTTCTGCCAAGCGTCCCTTTGCCGGTCTCCGGATCATATTGATCTCCGATATTGGAAACCATCAATAGTTTTGCGTTGTTCATCATATAGCTCGTCAGCACGACGACATCGGCTGGTTGAATAACTTCTTCACCGGTTTGTGTGTCGATATAGCGGACACCGGTCGTCTTATTGCCTTTAGTCAAAATCTCTACGACATTCGCATTAAAGATAATATCGTAGTTGCCTGTCTTTTGGGCCGCCGGGATGACCGTGACTTCCGGGCTTGCCTTTGCTCCGTATTCGCAGCCGAACCGTTCACAGAATCCGCAATATTGGCATGCGTTAAGTTGGGAACCGTCCGGATTTTCATAAGGCTCTGAGAGGTTTGCGGATGGAACCATGTATGGGTGATACCCGAGATCCTTTGTCGCTTTCTCAAACTTTTTGAGTAGCGGCATTTTCTTCATGGGAGGTGTTGGAAAGTCAGATGACCGTTTGCCCCAGAATGGGTTGGTGTCTTCACCTGAGAGTCCCATTGTTTTTTCGAACCGATCATAGTACGGTTCCAATTCATCGTATGTAATGCCCCAGTCTTGGATTAAATAGTCACTTGATAGTTTGTTCTTGCCGTATTTTTTTTCGGTTTCTGTCTTAATTTGAAAGTCATATGGAAAGAAACGATAGGTCATGCCGTTCCAATGTGTTCCGGCTCCGCCAAGTCCTTCACCGAGAAGGAAAGAACCCATTTGCCGCATCGGAAGTGCCCGTTGTTTCACATTATTTCGGAAAGTGATTGTTTCTTTTGAGAGATCTTGCATTAATTCATACCGTATCGCATAGCGATATTCATCATGGACCAAAGAATAATCTTCAGTTCCTCGGTTTTGCCCGCGTTCCAGTCCACGTACTTTCATGCCAGCTTTCGCACATTCCGCTGCGATAATCCCGCCTGTCCAGCCGACTCCTACCGTTACCACATCTACTTTATCAAGTGTTTTAGCCATTCGAATGCCCCCTGTAGTCGTTAATGTTGCATGATGCTGATGGATTTTGGATCGATCTTATGGAATTTCTCATCTTCAATTTGATTGATGTAGGACATTTGGTGTCCAGGGAAGCCTTTCATTTTCCAGCCTTCCATGTTTACATTTCCGTTGTAAATAGGATCCGCATAGGCACCTTCTAGTGTTGCACTGCGAAGCAGCTTGAAGAAGAACGCAGATGAGACGCCTTTCATCTTAATGCTATCCTTTTGCAAATCCGTCAATATTTCGTCCATCTGTTCGCCTTCAATATCAGCAAAACTTTTGCCGAAGCGCTTATTGGCCTCCTGATCCATTGTCTGAATGCCGTTCATAAAAAGCTCTGCCCGCGTCAGACGAGTCTGATAGCCTTGCGTCGGCCCACCTTCATAAAAAGGACCTTGCATATACTCTCTAGCATTGCTGCCATAGTTGCCGGCCAGCTGATTGTCAATGAAATAAGGCACTCCTAATCCAATGGCACCGGGTCCTAATTCATCCTCAGGGAAAATCCGTTCCGTTGCCTGCGAAAGCACTTCAAAATCATGCCGCTTCGTAAAAAACATCAAGCCTCGGTTGATATCGGCATCGTGCTCGTTGTCGGCAGGGGCGGTGGCAACATTTGAATTTCCCTTTTTGGCGTTATAACCGACCAGCCCGCCGATCAAGCCTCCGCCAACGAGTGTGCCGGCCGCAATCCCAGTTGTTTTTAAGAAATCCCGTCTGGAAACTCCTTTTTTCGTTTCTGTCACTGCTCTTCCTCCTCTGATTTGAAATAGTAGTTTACCTCTCCGGCATTAGTCGAAAAGATAAAATTTATCTAAACACCCTATCAATCTTCTTGAAAATGGAAGTTGATAGCGTGAATAAATACATGCTAGCAAGATGAATAAAGTTACATGCAGCATCAATTTTTCTATTTAGCCTCTTACAACAAAGTCGCGATTATAATAAGTCACACCTTCAAGATGGTAGCGACCAAGATAACGGAGGAATGGGAAGTCGCTATGCGACCATTTCGTTATGTAAATATGTATAAGAACTCTTGCATCCAATATTCGTTTGCAAGGAGTACTGCCAGCCATTTGGAAATACTTTAAATTCAGGCTTTTAGAGTAACGAAATATATGTACCCTGCCTGCTTACTTCGCAAACATAAAAATATTGATAATAAAAGAATAATAGGGTTGTGGAGACTTCGCTCTGTGGGATACCTACGGCTTTCTAAGGTGTCCTTATGGTACACTTAAATAAATTTGAGAGATAACAAAAGTAGGAGAAAGGGAGACAAACTATGAAAGAGACCAACATCATTTCTCTAATACCGATTGCTGATTTGGCGGAAGAGATGCAATCATATATGCCTGTCTCCATTTCCATCGGACCAGGCGGTGAGCCATGTGTGTTATTGACGAATGAACAGCCGCCGCTCCAACAAGGCATGTTTCCGCAGACGGTTACGGAGGAGGCATATGACTACAAGATTGTTATATTGCAAGAGGCGGGTACACAGGTTCTTCACCTGCCAAACGAGCATTGGAATTACCACTTTATACAACAGCTAGATCATGGGCACATCCTTCTTGCAGGGGCTCGGTCGGAATATCATAGCGCAGATCATATCGAAGAGAATGCACGCGTATTTACGATGGAAGGTGAGTGTGTCCGATCGTTTTGCTTGGGCGACGGAATTGAAGATTTGTATGTGGCCCCGGACAATTCCATTTGGACGAGTTATTTTGACGAAGGGGTATATGGGAATTTTGGCTGGGATACCCCGATCGGCAGGCATGGATTAATTCGCTGGGATGATGAGGGTAGACAGTTGGAGCACCATGATTCCTCAGGAGATCATCATATCAGTGATTGCTATGCGATGAATGTCGTGTCTGATGAGGAAGTTTGGTTTTATTATTATATGGATTTCGAACTGGGTGTTCGCAAGGCGGGGCAGTCCGTCTATTACATGCCCGACGTGGAAGGTGCCAGCCACTTTGCCATGCATGGGGATAAGCTGCTCATGAATGGCGGCTATGGCGACCAAGAACAATTCTTTGAATTGGAGCGAAACGGCTCGCGCTATGTGACAAAACGGTTTGTCCAGTTCCGCAAGCCGAACGGGTCACTGCTTCGTCCGCAAGCTACGAGCAATCGTGGCAGGCAGCTATTATTTTTGGACGGCACGGAATTATTTCGATATGAGCTAGGGGACTAAACCACTGGCATAGGTTTTAGGGAGAGAGGGGTGTTAGATTGTGAATCAAACCGAAATGCTTGATTTATTTGATAAGGAACTTCGAAAAAATTTACAATCACCAGGCAGTCGCCGGGAAGAAACAGAACATGTCGTTCGGCATGTATCGCTGAATGGAGAGAGAGGCTTCATCATTTCATCCAACGTGAATGAAGAGAATGCCAAGCGTGTCATTCAAGAGGAAATGGACTATTTCCGGCAACTGGGTGTTGGGTTCGAGTGGAAAGTGTACAGCTATGACAAGCCTGAGAACTTGGTCGAGTTATTGGAACAAGAGAACTTTGCCGTTGAGCCACGGGAGGCTCTGATGGTGATGGAAATCAAAGAGAATCATCCTTTTGTCAGTTGGAGCGTTTCTTCGCATCTCAGAGAAATCGTCGATGAGAAGGGTATCCGTGAGATGATTGCATTAATCGATTTCATTTGGAATGACTCGCATGAGGAGCTAGGAAATCGTCTATGGCGGGATAAACAGCATGATCCGGAATCGCTGTATATTTACGGAATTTACGACGGAGATCGGCTCGTTAGTGCAGCTTGGATGTATTTCGAGGACAACTCGTCCTTTGCAAGTTTATGGGGAGGGTCCACACTCCCGGACTATAGGGGAAGAGGCTATTATACTGAGCTGCTGGCGGTACGTGCTAAAAAGGCATTCGAGAGGGGATATCCCTTCCTCACGGTGGATGCCAGGCCGACGAGCCAGCCGATTTTAGAGAAACACGGCTTTTGGCGCCTTGCGTACTGTTATGGCTGTCAATCACCGGAGTTGGAATAATGGTTTCATTCGGAAGAAGAGGAATGATGGGGGGACAGGGATGGAATTAGTAATTATCCGACATGGACAATCAGAAGCCGATTTACTCGGTGTACACGAAGGGCGTGCCGATTTTCCATTGACAGAATTGGGGAGGAAACAAGCCGGAAAGATGGCTATCTATCTTGCGGAAAATCTTCCGCCGGATTTGATCCTCGCCAGTCCGCTGAAAAGGGCAAGTGCCACCGCACGGATTTTACAGCAAACGATTGGATGCGAGATCCAATATTATGATGAACTCAAGGAATATAACAATGGCGTGTTGGCGGGATTATCGAAAAAAGAAGCGGCAATTACGCATCCTTTGCCTAAAGGGGGAAGGCCCGCCCACATCCCGATTCAGGATGGAGAATCAGAACTTGAGTTCCGCTATCGTGCGGAATGGATGCTCCACCATGTTTTATATGAATATCGGGATGTGCGGCGGATTGCCATCGTGTCTCATGGAGGACTTATATCCAATCTAATCAAAGCGTTTCTCCTTCAACCGAATGGCAAGTTCGCATTTTCCACGGGAGATACCGGAATTCATTTACTCGAGCAGCAAGAAGATATGCGCTTTGTCCGGTTCCTGAATCGACAAGATCATTTGTTATAACTCCATAATCAAAAAGGGTATATACGAAAAGCGTATGTGCCCTAGCAGTAATCTTCCTATTTCAAGGAGATTGCCCTTATTTAAAGGCGGATGAATTACAGTGAGGTGTCCATTTTACCATCTCTAAATTGAATGAATGGATCTTCTCCGCTAATTTGTAGTTTTCCATCATGATAAAAGGCGTTCTCACTATAATCAAAAGCACTGCCATTATGTTCGATTGTAATAACGATCTCATGCCAGAAAGAGTGCCCATCTTCATATTCAATATCCTTTATTTTAAAATCCACTACTCGATAGTTTTCGTTTTCCAAGTTCTTTATTTTATTTAGAAAGACGGCCTTCGCTTCATTACTGGACAGTGAAGTTTCTCCTTCTGACGGATCTTTGTCAAACAAATATAGGTGCTTAAAAGCTTCTTCATAATCTTGGTCTTTAAGAGCTTTGTAATATTTATTAATACTGTTGCCAGCTTGGTGTTCCAGAATATTACTGCAACTGGTCATAATTAAAGCTACAGATACTAACAAAAGTATTTTCTTTCTCATAAGCCCTCCTAATTCTAATTTCCTTTATTATACATCTTTTGAAGGTAGGAAAATTCATTAATTATGTTTATCGGATAAATTTCTGCCTGAACGCATAAAGTGAAGTGGAAGAATTACGTAGTACACTGGGGGAATCAAATGAAAAAAATCTTTTATGGGCTTCTGCTTCTTGGGGTCTGTTTGCTGGGGGCTTGTTCATATGACAGTGAGAAGGCGCTCAAAAATGGAGACGTTATTAATATGCATGGACCGATCTATAATTTTGTTCACTTTGAGGAATTCATGGAGAAGGTTGAAGCGGAGGAATCTGCCTTCGTGCGGATTGCGAATTTCACCCTTGAAGGCAAAGCAATTCTGTACAATGTGACATTTGAAGGAGAGGAATTTGATTTGGAAATTGACCGATCGAGGGATAAGGAACGGGGGGACAAGCCGGCTAAGGAGAGCTTGTCCTGTACGGAGCTTACGCGTGAGGAAGGACAGCAATTGTTTATGTATTCACTGCAAGGCTGCGATTCAGACTCCAGCTTTACCTTGCTGAATATCCTAAAGGAGCAAGAGCTGGACCATGAGCACTAGGCCGATCAAAGCTCATTATGTAAATGCTCTTTAATAGGCAAACTTCTTTCTCAAATGGAACATTTCCATTCTTGCCACGGAAAAAAGATAGCAGTATGATAGAGGATGTAGCCTGGGAAGAGACAGGGCGAATCATCGGGAGGTGATGTGAAGATGGCAAGACAAATGGCATTGCCAGCTTCAACAATGACTCATGCAAAGCCAGAAGATGAAAAGGCGATTCTTTGCATGGGGCGAACGATAGGTTAATCGCTTGATGGGAGTTTCTCCATTTCTGAACGGAAGGCTTTGCGCTTTGTTTTAGAAACAATCAAAACAGAGGAGCTGACAGAAATGAAAAGAGAACCCTTTATTCGAAATGATCAATTCAATTTAATTAAACGGCAAGTACTCCACTTGGTGAATGGCCATGCAACGGTGAATGACCCACATGTCATCGACGCGATGGAAACACTTTCGGTTGAAAAAGTGGTCGAATCGTTTCCGATGTTGACGGATGCGCAACGGGAGATTCTCAACAAAATGGTACAAGTCGCAGATAAAGAGACAGCCGAACAGTACTTGATGGAGTTGGAGAAATCTATCATTCCATTTCAGGAGCCTTCGGAGCAAAAGCTGAAAAAGCTTTTCCCGAAAGTGAAGAAGATGAAGCTGCCAAAGGAAAAATTGAACTTTCGACGAATGACATTTATTAGTTTTGACGATATCGGAACGAAAAAGAGATATATGATTGTGCCAACTTCAAAGGGCCTGGTTGGACTGGCAGGCACATATGAAGAAACAAGGACCAAACAAATTTGTTCCATTTGTAACCGGCTCACACCTGTTTGTATGTTTATGACGAAAACAAAAGGCGATAGCATCGGTACCTATACGAAAAAAGGGAATTACATTTGCCAAGACGCGGAAGATTGCAACCAGCATGTACAGTCGCTGGAGAAGATCGAAACGTTTGTGGAGAATATAAAGTAAGCTAGAGAGCCCCTTGCCACACATGTCCTGTGTGGCGGGGGTTTTTATAATTGATTAATAAGGAAGCGTACCAAGAAGAATGGTTTCTGAACCGGATTCTCCGCATTTTTCTAAAAGAATCATTCTGCCGCCATAATCAATATCTGAAGAGGAGAAGCCGCCGCAGGTTAGTTCTCTTATCAAATCATTCTGCTGATTGTATTCAGCCACTTCAATGCCGGAACTCTCCCGTTGCAATTCAAAAAATTTCTCCCCTGTTGCACCGATGACCTTGATTCTGTCGTTTCCTTTATCCAAAAATTGATTCGCTGCAAGATGATTTTTCTCATCTCGGTTTTGATTGCTGAAATCGAGTAAAAGGGGCTGAGAGTACTGAAGATTTATATATAGCGCGAGGAAGAGAAGTATTCCGATAACTGATGCAAGAGTGATAAGGAACACGTTATGATATCCTTGCTTCTGTCGTTTTACCATCGGTTACACTCCTAGATTTTGGATTCCTAACATAGTAAGTATAATCATAGGGATAATTTTTTTCAAAGAGCAGGAAGCTCTCACGTGAAGGTTCAGTACTTATTAAATGATGATAAACCCGATCAAATAATTGATAACGGGATAAACCGGTAACCATACCAGTGAAAGAGGCATCTTTTCATTATTTGATAGAACAAGCCTAAAAGATTACTTGAAGCTAAATAGCGTGTATGATAGCCTAGAGAGTATCTTCTTAGGCCGATTTCCTATCAATAAAAGGAGGCGTCTGTTTGAAATTGCTATTAATCGTCATCGGCATTCTCGTCGTACTGTTAGTCACCATGATCGTCTTCATCTCCAAGCGCTATCAAAAGGAACTGAGAAGTGCGGATTGGTATGACGAATTTCAATATGAATTCGAGTCCGTTGACTGTCCACATAAGAAGGCAATTAAACTATCGGACACAAATTGGAAATTTCACTTCACAATGAAAAAAGAGCTGAGAACCACGGTCAATGCAGGCCCGGCTTCTGCCACTGTCCATAAAACACGCTATCACTTTTATTGTGATGAATGCGGGAAAAAGCGCTGGTTTCGGCAAACTAACTCTGTGCGGGACCATAAAGGCTTGTTTCAATTGCGACTTAAATATTTGCTGATTATGGGCGCATCAATCATGCTGTTCTTCATGGCCTCCATGGGGCTGATTTTTAATGTGCTTCTGAAATAAGACAGTAGAAAAAAGCCCTTGGAATGCTTCACAGTGAAGTTTCCAAGGGCTTATTCGATGGTCAATCAATGTAGATATTTTACAATCCGGAGGTTATCCGGTGAGACAGGAATTTCTCATCAAATCCCTGGTGGAAGTATTGCTATTCAATTGTGTTGGTTCACAAACTTACTTTTTCAAAAAACCAAATAGTGAGCTGTATGCAGAAACAACTTGCTGGTAATATCCAACTAACTTGTCCCATACCGTTGTTTGGACAGTTTCTGCACTTGGAACTTCAACTGTATCTTCAGTATCCACAGGTGCTTCGGTTACGCTGTCATCAGCGGCCTCGTCTGTAGCTGGAGTTTCAGCAGCATTTTCGTCAGCAGCCGGTTTGTCATCAGTAGCTTCCTCGTTAGCTGGTGTTTCAGTTGCATCCTCCTCAGCAGCTGGTTCTTCGGCAACGACTTCGTCTGTAGCTGGAGTTTCAGCAGCGTTTTCGTCAGCAGCCGGTTTTTCAGC
>NZ_BQYK01000005.1:161047-161514 GCF_023168145.1 Sporosarcina sp. NCCP-2222 | reverse complement strand
CGTCAGCTGGCTTTTCTGTTTGATCCACAGCTTCTTCTTCTGCAGGCGTGTCGGCAGTTACCTCATCGTCCGCCGGAGTTTCCGTAGCTTCTTCATCTGCAGGTGTGTCGGCAGTTACTTCATCGTCCGCCGGAGTTTCCGCATCTTCTTCATCTGCAGGCGTGTCGGCAGTTACCTGATCGTCTGCAGGAGTTTCCGCAGCTTCCTCATCTGCAGGCGTGTCGGCAGTTGCTTCATCGTTCGCCGGAGTTTCCGCAGCATCCTCATCTGCAGGTGTGTCGGCAGTTACATCTTGATCCGCTGGAGTTTCCGCAGCATCCTCATCTGCAGGTGTGTCGGCAGTTACATCTTGATCCGCTGGAGTTTCCGTAGCTTCCTCATCTGCAGGCGTGTCGGCAGTTACCTCATCGTCCGCTGGAGTTTCCGTAGCTTCCTCATCTGCAGGCGTTTCGGCAGTTACCTCATCG
>NZ_BQYK01000005.1:160133-160945 GCF_023168145.1 Sporosarcina sp. NCCP-2222 | reverse complement strand
CTTCTTCATCCGCAGGTGTATCAGCCGTTACATCCTCATCATTTGGTGTATTCGTAGCTTCTTCATCATCTGCCGGTTGATCCGGTGCCTCTTCACCTGGTGTTGCGGCCACAAGGTTCTTGTTAGCGATCGTGCGCATGAATTTACCTTTTTCAGGGGAGCCTGGAATGCTGGTCGCATAATGGGACACTTCCGCTCCGTGATTCTTAAACTCCTGGTCCTGTTTTTCAGCCGCAAAAGCTGAGCCGCCTGCACCAAAAACAGCTGCAGTTAGCATGGAAGTGGACATGACAAATGGCAAGATCTTTTTTGTGCGTTTTTCTGTTGGGTTCGTTTCTTTAACCAAGAATAATCAAACTCCTTTTTCACATTTTTTTGATCTGGACGATTACATCAAATGAACAGCTCTGAATCAGTATGTCGGTATATCTATCTGCCTCCTTCGACTGTAAGCTGAGAATCTGGGGTCATGTTCGGCTAACCAACTTGCGCGGCAGTACCCCGTCTGCCTGTACATAACGATACCAAATGAAAATGACAGTGGTGTAACAGCCAATTAACAAGTAACAGAGGAAATATTAACCGTTGTAATAAAATCAGAAGTCAGAAAAAGGATAGGATCTAATCTATTGGATGGTGTAATACCAATTTATTCCTCACTGTGATTGTAAGTCCTGAAAGCATCGCATTACTTTTTGATGGTAGAAGAAAGTGGTCAGAATGATCTAGCATTTTTTATTACAATGTATTACAATCTGAAGGCAAAAAATAATCCATCCTCGAGATGGTACTCGAATTGGATGGATATGTGA
>NZ_BQYK01000005.1:85438-160036 GCF_023168145.1 Sporosarcina sp. NCCP-2222 | reverse complement strand
CTGAACGCCAGAACCCTGATCTGAACGCCAGAATATCGGGACGAGCGCCAGAACCCTGGTCTGAACGCCAGAATATCGGGACGAACGCCAGAATCATGGGCTGAACGCCAGAATATCGGGACGAACGCCAGAACCCTGGTCTGAACGCCAGAATATCGGGATGAACGCCAGAACCCTGGTCTGAACGCCAGAATATCGGGACGAACGCCAGAACCCTGGTCTGAACGCCAGAACCCTGGTCTGAACGCCAGAATATCGGGACGAACGCCAGAACCCTGGTCTGAACGCCAGAATATCGGGCTGAACGCCAATAACACAGGCCAAACGCCAATACCTCCGGCCGAACACCAATAAATCGAGCCGAAAAGTTGAAAAAAGAGAAGTTAATTCCTCACGAATTCAATCTTTCCAAAATCCGTCTTTTGCGGTACAGCATCTTCCCGGTTTCCGCGAGATCCTGCAAGGCAGCGCGATTTGTGAAGGCGCCGAAGACAAGTCCTGCAATAGGAATCATTTGAAACAGCTTCTTCCAGCCGAATTGATCTCGATACGAAAATACGACTTCGCGCCATCCTTGCAATTCTGAAAGGACTTCCCGCTTCATCTCCTCTTGCGAATCAAATTGGGAGAGTTGCGCCAAGATAGCTTCCTTTCCGACGATGTCAGCGGCAATGAATTGCATGCATTTCACGACAAAAATACGTTCCTCTTTGTCATTCGGATCAAAACCGTAACAAATGGCGATGTCCTGCAAGGTTTTGATTTGCAGTCCAAGCAAGAGCGGGATATCGATGGATAATGTAAAGATGCCGCCAACCCCTGTGCTTGCCCCTTGAAGCGTAGCTAGCTTTTTTCTATTTACCGTAATTTTGTCTACCGCCTCATCCATCGTTGCGATAGGTAAATGCTTTACCTGTTCCAGTGTAGCCACGGACTGATTCGGAAAGTAAGAAGGGAGCTTTGAAACGGAGCTTAAATAGCTGCCTCCGGTTTGAATATATTGACCGAGTTCGTCTAGAAGCGTTCCGATTTTGGATTGAATGAAAGCGGGTGTCCATTTATCCAATAGTTTAAACGGGAGCCTGCCGAGCTTCTCCCAAAACCATAAATCCTTCTGATCCTTTTCCCAGTCCTCAACCTTGCCTAACTCTTTCGTTAACCACTCTTGTGATTCCGTCATTGCGCACTCCTCCGATTTGTATGGATAATAGTAATACGTATTTACTTTCGTAAAGGTTCATTTCCATGTAAAAGAGGGCAAAGAAGAGTAAATAAAAGGACGCCATGTGTAAATTAATGTTATAGTTAGCAAGTGAATTTTATTGTAAGGCGGGTGAACAGCATGATTGAAGTGAAAACATCTACGATAAGTGATGGAGAATTTAACAGGGGAGTATTCGCGACTTGTGATATTAAAAAAGGGACTTTGTTGCATGAAGCTCCTGTAATTGCTTATCCTAACGACCAACATCAACACATTGAACAAACGATTCTGGCTGATTATGCTTTTGAATATGGCATTAATCATACCGCAATCCTGCTTGGTTACGGAATGCTTTTCAATCATTCCTATCAGCCGAATGCGACGTATGAGATTCGATTTGACAAGCATACGTTTGATTTTTTTGCGTATACGGATATTAGAGCGGGCGAAGAGATTTTGATTAATTACAACGGTGACGAAGAAGATCAAGAAAAACTTTGGTTTGACAAGGAGTAGGCTGGTGTTCTGAATGAATGCCAACTACTTCGATGTAAAGCCTCTTTATGAAAAAACGTCAACTTCATTGTAAAAGTTGACGTTTTTCTCTGTCTTGCTGTATTAGTACTGTACACCGTGCCGAGTGTGCGTTTTAAATGCTTCCGCATTCGGTTCAAAATAATCCTCATTATAGTATGCGACAAATTTATCTTTTTCAATGTACCCCGCGCCCCATGTGGGATCCATAGTCAGCCATTCGCCATCTACCTTCACTTCTACCCAGGCGTGGCGGGAATAATTAAAACCGGCTCCTGCTGTCCCTGCCACATAACGTGCTTCCATGCCGCCTGCTCGCAGCAGGGCAATAGCAAGATACGTGTAATCTTGGCAAATCCCCGTTTGCAATTCGAGTACTTTCAATGCACTATCATCCCACTCAAAGTCGCTATTCTTCAACTTATCTACATCATAGGCTATGGATTTGGCCGTATACTCATAAACTGCTTTGGCTTTTTCTCGCTCTGTCATTGAATTCTTCATCAGCTCATTGGCAATTGAAATGATTTTCGGAGAATCAGATTGAACCCCACGAGATGGCAATAAATCACGTTGATCCTTTGCAGTATTGGTTACGGAGAATTGAGCTACATTATAATAATAAAACCTGTCGCTCTTCTTTTCTTTTATTTCCGGAACACTTACCGTTACTTCGTATGTTCCTGGACCGAATCGTAAATAGAATTCGTCATCAAATTGATAGTGTTCGACTGGAATCACCTCGAGTGCCTCTTCGCCATCCTTTTTCGTTGAAATGTAAAGATGCGTTGTTTCTTTTGCAAATGGAGCATCTTTATCGATGGTTCCCTTTATTCGATATGTCAAATCGGTTTCTTCACCACCATAAGCAGGAGATATTAGATGGACCCCACGTTCTTCATAGGTGGTCATATAAATGATGGGCTCTGACACAAGGTCTGACTCGTTATCGATATATAGGACGGTACCATCCTGGTAATAGTTATCTCTTTCCTTGTCCGGAACATAGACTTTTAATTTGTGTACGCCTTTTCCATAAAATAGAGGAATATCATACGAGAATTCACCATTTTTAATGGGGATGATATGTTTCCAAGTTTGTGTGTCCTTAGTGAGTTCTATCATAAGTAGATTTTTATCGTCGTTCGTTGGATCAATTGTTCCTGTAAGTGTAAAAACTTTATTGCCCTTCATGTATCCACTATCCGGATCTTTTATCTTCAACCCGGCTTCTTGAGCAAAGGGAGTAAACGTCATGTCTCGTTGTATCTTTGGATTTACGTTGAACACTTTGAAGTCTGCTAGGTCATAGTAGTAATTAGATTGAGTTTTACTTGGAAGGAGTACAGTTACTCGATATTCACCTTCTCCATTAAAGAGTACCGCCTCTTGTTTGAATGTCCCATTTGTTATTGGTGTAAAGAATTCTTGGTAGGTGTCTGTAATGGAATCTCCCGAAAACTGAATCTTAATCCATACATAGTGTTCTTGTAATTGATCATGCTGTTCTACAGTTCCTTCAATCGTGACAAATTCATTGACTGCAAAGTTAGTATGAGTGGGTTCTGCTAACGTCGCACCCACTTCTTCGGCATAACTTGTCAATTCCAAAGGTGAGGATTCAAGTTCTGTATTTTTCTTTGTCACCGCAGCCTCAAATTCATTTTCCTTCTCTTTTTCCTGCTCTTTCTGTTGCTCAGCTGTTGGTTGCGTATCCTTTTCAGGAGGTGCAGACTCCTTCGAGCATGCCCCTAGTAAAAGTAAAAAAAGGAGTGAGATAAGCCAACCGCGAGCTTGGCGTTTAGACATTGGATTCCTCCTATGACATATTTAGATAGACACAGTATATCAGTAGTTTCAAATTAATTCTCCGATTACCTAGTTTGGTGTCTGAAAAAGATAAACATTTGAAAAGAGGAAAAGCTCACAATTCACAAATTATTCAAATGTAAGCGTTTGAGTTTGAATGAATTGTGAACTCCTTCACAAGGGCATTTATTTTCGAAGAAAAGGGTGTATGATGAAGATAGTAAGAGACATTGACAACAGGTATCCATGAAACGCAAATAACTATACTCTAAAAGGAGCGAACTATCATGTGGGTTATCACATTGTTCGAGCAGAAAAGCGTACGGATTTATGAATATGCACAAAAAGTAGAAGCGATCCAAGCCATGAAGCATTTTGGCAGAAATGCCATCTTGTCTTACACAAACTAAACCGATCGAGCCGCAACGAATGTAGTTGCGGTTTTTTTATATAATGAAAAACAGTAAGATCCTCTTTCGTAGTCGGCATAAGTTTCTTTCAAGAAGGATAGTTATATAAGGATAGCTGCCAAAAGAGAGGACTCGGAATTTCTGTTATAATGAGCCCGATACATAAGCTAATCAGTTCTTTGCAGTTCGGAGGGATTTAATGATTTTTTTACGAAACCGGCTTCTAGGGTACGGCGTGGACCCGGCTTGGGCTGACCTGCTCGCTGCGGTTCTCCTTGTATTAATTGTTACACTGCTTTGTATTCTGGCCAATATCATATCAAAACAGGTCGTCATCCGATTGATCACCCACTTTGTGAGAAAGAATAAATTCCGTTGGGACAATGTGCTGTTGGAGCGGAAGGTGTTCCATAAGCTGTCTCATTTCGTTCCTGCCATCATTGTGTATTATTTTGCGTCCGCCTTTCCAACCTATCAGAAGGTAATTGAAACATTGGCGATCACCTATATGATGGTTGTGGCGTTCAGCGTAATTAATCGTTTGCTAAGTGTCTTTAACGATATTTATCAAACGTATGAGATTTCAAAATCCAAGCCGATTAAAGGCTATGTTCAAGTAGCAAAAATTATTGTGATCATTATTGGAACCATTTTGGTCATTGCCAATCTGGTGGGAGAAAGCCCGGTAATTCTGCTAAGCGGGATCGGGGCGCTGTCGGCTGTATTCATGTTAGTGTTCAAAGATTCCTTGTTAGGGCTAGTGGCGGGCGTTCAGTTATCCGCGACGGATATGGTCCGGGTCGGGGATTGGATTGAAATGCCGAAGTACGGGGCCGATGGGGATGTCATTGATATCTCATTGAATACGGTGATGGTGCGGAATTTTGACCGGACGGTAACGATGATTCCGAGCTATGCGCTTATTTCGGATTCCTTCATCAACTGGAGGGGGATGCAAGAATCCGGGGGCAGACGCATTAAACGTGCATTGTACATCGATACATCCAGCATCATGTTTTGCACGGATGAAATGATTGAGCACTACAAAGGCATCCATTTCTTGAAGGATTATCTCGTAGTGCGTGAAACCGAAATCAAGGAATACAATCGGCTCAATCAAGTTGACCGCAGCAACCGAGTCAATGGGAGAGCGTTGACGAATATTGGTGTGTTCCGTGAATACATCCAGCAATATCTCCGGCGGCATCCAGGTATCCATCAGGAAATGACATTAATGGTCCGTCAGCTCGCACCGGGAGAGAATGGGCTGCCGATTGAAATTTATGCGTTTGCGAACAGCACCCAATGGACGTATTATGAAACGGTGCAAGCCGATATTTTCGATCACTTATTTGCCGTCGCCGGTGAATTTGGATTGCGCGTCTTCCAAAACCCGACAGGCAGCGATTTCAAATGGCTTCCAGAGCGGGCAGAAAAATTGGAACTGAAGTCGGATGTAGAATAAGATTTTTTATCAAAAGCTTTTGGAGTCCTCTCCATGAGCCACTCGATTCCTATTAGTCTAGTAAGTGTTTGTTTTGTCGGATTCGGGCGAGGCATCGTCTTTCCGCTCATAATGACAAAGTACCTGTTCCCTTAGCGACCGGGTGATTTTAATTGTATCGAGTATGATATACATCGGGCAATTTTTATCTCCGGTTGTACTGGATTTCAATGGGAGAATGGCGGGCATTCCGTCCATCCGTTTCCAGTATAGTGTTATCGGTAAGTCTTATCGACTCTGTTGTCCTGAGACGCCATCTTCATAGAGAACATCGACCTTTCCTTATTGAGGAGAGGTTTTTCTATGGAAACACTCTCCTTTCATTGGTAAACTACTAGCATATTAGACGACATGCTGACGTTTTTCAAGGGGGTTGGGGATTATTTCTACAAAGATGACACAAATGTTAACGGGGATTGGCTGCTTGCTTCCTATATTTGCGATAGGCTTCTCCATATACGCATTCATAAAAGGATTTGGCTTTATCGGATTTCTTCTTTCTGTATTTATCTTTTTTATTGGACTCGGATTCCTAGGACATTCGAAGACAGTAGAGGATCGTAATATAGCAAAACAAAAGGAAACTCTTCTTTCATTAAATAGAGAAATCGCAGATGTGGAAAAGGTGCCAACGATTATTTCATCTGATGTATTGACTAGACTTTCTATAGATAATGAACACAAGCAGATCTATATATGGATTGCAGAAGATGACAACGGAAAACCGTTGGACAAACCAAAGATCGGGATGCGGTATAGGTTACTCACTTATTTATTCTCGGATCTTATAGCGGTGGCTGTAGTGGAAAATCGTTCAGTCGAAATGTCCACATGCAAATCTGTGAAAGAGCCTTTGCATACATTCATTGCGAAGCTTCCTCCCATTGAGATGAGTGAAGGTCAAAAAAATCATGTAAAACTTATGGAATTGGTTATTCAACTAGCAGATGAAAAGTATCCATTCATCCCAATCCATTTTTTCAATGAACCTTACAATCCACTATCCAAGAAATTGCCTAGATACAATGTGCTATTAAAAGACATGCACTTGTGGTATTCGGATTTGGAGGGAATTATTAATATTAATCAAAGCGGCACGCCTGCTGGACAGCAAGCGTCAGGGAGAGAAGCTAGTATCTTGCTTAAGAATTTGTTTAAAGAAGCACCAAGTATCCCGGTCGAGAAAGAACGCAAGCCGCAGCCGATGGCAAGAGTGCCGCTAAAGAAAGAGCTGGAGCTGAAGGAAGAAGCAAGTGTTCATCTAAAGAAAGAGTCGGCGCCGCATAAAGTGGCAAGTGAACCGCGTATGAGACAGCCGGAACCAATCGAAACGGTAAGTGTCCCGAAAGAGCCGGAGCCTCGAAAAATGGCAATGAACCGACTTGAGAAAGAGTTGGTACCACAGGCAAGGGCAAGTGCCCCTCGTAAGAGAGAGAGGGATTTGCAGGAAGTAGATATCCCTCTTAAGAAGGAGCTGGATTCTCAAGAAATCAAAAAGGTAGAGCCACTTCAAGAACCTGTGAAACGAGAAGAAACGGTTCAAACGAAAGCTATGGGACCAACAACACCATCTGTGAAGACAGAAGAACCAGAAGAAACAAAAGAAGTAGCAGAGTTATCCTATTTCGAACGGATTGTTGCCGAGAACCGAAGACAATTGCGGGGAGACCCGGGCAAGAGAAAGTGATGCTGGTTGGAAACTTCATTCACAACTCCATGGCGGAAGGCATAAAGTAAGGCATCATTGAAAATTGGGTGGGAAGCTCGAATGGTGACCAACACACAAATGCAAAGTCCACGAATTGTCGCATTCGCACGGGGAGATGTCAACGGGGATAGAATTCCCGACAACGTCTACATTACTGGGGTGCCCGAGAGCAATGCCGCGATCATACGGCAACTGACTCTGATCATCCAGGATGGGGCGACCGGGTATCTATATAGGATGCCTCTAAAGGAAGATTTGGGGTATGACCCGTCATTGTTTTTAGGAGATTTTACCGGTGATGGGGTGGATGATATTTTCATTACCATTCAGTCGGGCGGCAGCGGAGCCACGACTTTTGACTATATCTATTCCTTCATTTCAAACATGCCCCGTCTGTTGTTTGATTCAGACGTGGTTAATTCGCAGTACCAGTACGAGGTAACATATCAAGATCAGTACAAAGTGGAAGTCATCAGCCACTTCAATAAAACCAAATATCTTATCGATTTGTCCTTGCGAGATCCGGAATATTTGAATGAAATCTATGATGCGAATGGTAAGTTGAAGATGCCAATCAGTGGCTGGGTGGATCCACTCAGTGGCTTATATCCAATCGACTTTGATGGAAACGGCGTCTACGAGCTTTATGCCTTTCAAAAGATAGCAGGACGCTACCATGCGGATGGTCTCGGATATATCCAAAATACATTGAAATGGAACGGCCAACAATTTGGGCTCCAAGATCAGTCCTTGGCTATTTATGGTTCGTCAATGTAGAGCAAGCAATGCCCCCTCTCGAGGGGGTTTTTGTGTACCATGGAAAGCAAGTTCACAGCATTTAGTTGGCAGAATTGCTAGACTAGTTATAGTACAAGCAAGGGGGAGAACGATATGGTAGAAACATTGAACTGTAGTAAAGTCATTTATGCCTTTAGTAAGGAACACGAGCCAGTCATCCGAGTGAAGCCGGGAACGACCGTGGAGATCGAGACCTACGACTGTTTCCAAAATCAAGTCCAAACCGCGGATACAAAAATTGGGGGAATCGACTGGGACGCCATTAATCCGGCGACAGGGCCAATACATATTGAGGGTGCCATGCCAGGGGATCTGCTAAAGGTGACAATTGAAAAATTGGAGATTGGAGAGCAAGGCGTCATGGCGACTGGCCCTGAGTTAGGGGTAATGGGACATCGACTGGAAGAGCTGGTTTCAAAAATCATTCCGATCCAAGATGGCAAAGCCCATTTCAATGAAAAGCTCGCGCTCCCGCTCAATCCAATGATTGGCGTCATTGGTGTGGCACCAGAAGCGGAGGCTATTTCTTGCGGCACTCCAGGGCGACACGGAGGCAATATGGATACGAAGCTCATTACAGAAGGGGCAACCCTCTATTTCCCGGTATTTGTGGAAGGCGCATTGTTTGCGCTAGGGGACTTCCATGCCGCCATGGGAGATGGAGAAATCGGGGTATCCGGAATCGAAGTGCCAGGCAAAGCAACCGTGACACTCGATGTTGTGAAAGGCCATACGATTGCCCACCCATTGTTAGTGAACGATGAAGGATTCACCTTCCTCGTGTCCGCGAAGACACTAGACGAAGCAGTGAAAGTGGCCGTGGAGGAGACGGCAGATTTCTTGGCAGCCCGCATCGACCTTAGCCTCGCCGAATTGACGATGCTGCTCAGCGCCGTCGGCCAAGTCCAAGTGAGCCAAGTCGTCGATCCTCTTCTGACCGTCCGCTTTTTCGTCCCGCATCAGGTGCTGGAGGCGTATGGGGTGAGATTATTTGAGAATGAATGAGTGTACTGGCAGGCGTTAGTGAGAAGTGGCGGGTGCTAGTTGTGGATTTACTGGCGTGCGATTTGATATTCTGGCGTTCATTTCGGTAATCTGGCGTTCGTTTTGATATTCTGGCGTTCGTTTTGGTAATCTGGCGTTCGTTTTGATAATCTGGCGTTCACTTTGATATACTGGCGTTCGCTCCATGAGAATTAACAGGTGTTCACTCGAACTGACCGTCAATCATTTCGTTTCTATTTAAACTAGTAAATGAACAATAGCAATTAACACAACACCTCTTGGTCTTTAATATGCCAAGAGGTTCTTTTTATGATCCACTCTTATTGGTAACTATTATCTTTAAATCAAACTATTTTATTAGGCAGTTTTGTGAAAAATGATACAAAAGCTACATATTCCATAAGAAAACCACTGATTTCTGGAGATTAGTTCCTCTTTTTTTATCGGTAGACATGTGGAAACTCTTGTATGTTGCAGGGAAACAGAACACTGACTATGATTGCAGTCCTATCTAGTTCAAAACTATTGTTGCATAATTTTGACATTAGAGAGTCTACATGATATTTATGAAGGTAACTATATAAAATTTGAAACTAGGATTAGTTTGTTAAAGAGAAGGATGTCTTGCACAATGAAAGTGCCACTTCTGGAAGACTGTTACATCCGTTACGTTCGATGAATGACCACCATAGGTTAGTGGCAGAAAGAATAGACGGCATGAAAAAGCAAAACCTGTTAGCTGAGAACATGACGTACACAATAGGGAGATCACATTATGAAAAAAAGGCATGTTTTTTGTTCGGCAATATTGATTCTTTTATTAGGGGCGTGTACAGGAATGAAGGAAGAAGAGAAAAATACGAACAGTGCGGCAGAAAAAGAGACGGGTGCCCAGACGGATGTTGTGACGTCTGAGCATGAGGCGGTACAGGACCACTATACTAGGACGTTCCTCGTTTCGGATCAGGAAAAGGAAGATGGGTTTTACGAGATGAGGACGTGGACGGATGCTTATTCCGTTTGGATTCCGGTGTCCGCGACATTGGATGAGACATATTACATGAAACGTGACGATGGGTGGGAGCAGTTTCTTTATTCCTGGATTGACGAGAAGGCCAACATTTCGTATGGCGTGCAAGGTCAATTTGAGGATGGAGAGGGAACGGAGTCTGGTTTAAGGCAGTTGACGAGGTATATGAAGTTTGAAGGGGAATATGAGAAATCGGAAGACGATGATCATAGGTATTATTTCGGAAAAGCTGTTACGGAGGTCGGCGGGAAAGATGGCAAGGAGAAGGTTCCTGTCTATTCCTATTTGGCTTTCATCGAGGACAAAGAAAGTGAAAAGACGTTGTCCCTCATCTATGAACACAATTGCAGTGATTGGACCAATACCTGTAAGGCCGATACGAAAGAAATTGAGGATCACTTTTGGAAGATTGTCAAATCCGTTACGTTTGATAAATAATTTTCGACCGGGAAAGGGGTGGTAGGTGATGGCGGAGAAGGATGAACAGCGGGAGGTTCTGGATTCTGAGATTCTCAAAGCTCGAATTACTAAATTGGAATATGGAGAAAAGGATAAGGACGGAAAATTTATTCCGATTTCTGAGGAGGATATTCGAAGGATCTATATTGAGGAAACGGGCCAAGAACCGCCCAAAACCATCAATTTGTATTATTCGGATGGCATCATGAACTGTAAATCCAGAGACAGTGGCTTCGATGGAACGGTTATTCACTTTTATGATCCGGACAAAGGGATTAATCAAAGTTATACCATCACCAGGGGTTCGGAAGGTTCTGAGATTGGCGGCCGTTCCGACGGCAAGCCGATGGACTGGAGCTATAATGGCATTGGTATTTTTACGGGAAAGGTGAATGATCAGCTGCAGGATGCAATGGAATTTGAGGAATGGGCGAACAAGGAGATCAATCAATTTGTAGATAAGCAAAGCGGGAAAAAGGAGATCCCCTCTTTGAAGAAGTATGGACTCGGCCATTCCCTGGGCGGCAATCATATTCAGATGATGTTGTTGCTTGGTGTCCCGTTTGACAATGTTGTCGTCATGAACGATGCGGCACCTACTGTGTACCAGCTGGCAGCCAATGATCCTGCATTTTTTAAAGAGATACGCGCAGAGTTCGGGTTGAAAGGGTTTAGGATTGAGGATCTGTACGACTTGGACCCAAAGAAACTACAAGATTTCGCACTGGAACATTACAAAGACATGGGCCAGAAAATCCACCATGTCACATCTGAAGAAGATGCTCTTTATCCCCTTAATCTCACAAGAGGCTTCATCCGCCTCGGCACCGAAGATATCATCGATACGAATCCTGACTTGGCCAGCCTTCATGATGTGCTAGGCAGGATACCCGATAAATCACTGCAGTCCCTCCAAAAATATCTTGCAAAAGCTGCCCCCTATTACGAGGAGGCAGGGATGGATGGTCTCTTTCATTTTGCCACAGGAATTGACAACAAATTTTTAGAGAACTTGAGTCTGTTATTGACCGGTGATCCGGAAGTAGAGCTAAAACTTGATTTGAAAAATATCGCCAAATATTGGTTAGGTGATCGAAATAAAAAGATGGTAGTCCGAGCTGCCGCTTTTGAAGAAATAAAAGCCCATCTACCCGTGATCCAAGAGAGACTGGAAGAATTGGTGAAACAACTGCCAGTCCTTATTACCATTGCAGATTCTATGAGTGGTGAAGAAGGGAAAAGGATTTCTGACTATTTACGCAGAGTCCAAGAAAAGTCGGAGAATATCCTAAAGCTGATTGCTGTGATCAATGAAGCTGATCTCTCTTCATTGCGAGGTTTCATTACAGCTTGGAAAGCATTGAAAGCTTTGATTAGCCAGCTGCAAGGGTTAGCGGAAGATATGTATCTATTATGGGAAACAGGCAAGGACCTGATCAATGCACTAGGAGGTTCCTTCGAAGCCCATGGCCTGGAAGCGTTGATCAATGGCTTGGCCGATCCATCGCGACAATATGCCGGCAAGGATCTCATCATGACAGCAGGTGGTGGAGGAGCCGAGAAAATTGAAATCAATATTTCTTCTGCCAGCCGGCTATATCGTATGGGAATTACGAATTACGAGGAGAAAAGGTTGTTGCTGACACAGATCCAACGCACCTTTGTTGAACGGTTTGAGCAGCCGTTCGAATGGAGAAAGCGTGATTTGATGAATAAAATCAGTGAGATGGAGTCCAATCCTCATGCCTACTCCTACCTTCTCGGCAGCAGTGACCGTGAAATGGTCAGCATCTCGGTTAATGAAAAAATTCCGCCCATGCCTCCCGGAATCGTCAATGACATTGATGGGATTCAGAGTTTTTTCATGGAGGATATAGAAAAGGGCAGACGCCTTTTTGATAATATGAAAAATGCAATCCTCGAGTTCTTCTCGGAAGATGAACTTGTGGCGGCCATTTTTGAACTAAGCTGATAGGGAGGGTACCATGGGACAAATTTATATGGATTTTAAGTTTTTAGAGGATGAGGACATGATTCCGAGCGGTGAAGCGATCAATGCATTGCTGGATCAAATGAGCGCCTTATCAACACAACTTAAAATGCAAGTCGAGGAAGAGCTGAACTATGCGAAAGGGGAGATTGTGGAGACATCCATTCGGGAAGTCACCTCTCAAATGACGAATCAGATTCTGGCCATTCATTTTCAACAAATGTCTGTCGCCAATTCTACTCTCCAGTATGACATGGTGTATAACGCGATGGGGACGCAGCCAATTACGATTACGTATAGGATTCGAAAACCTGACGAGATCGGTATTTAATAGATTTAGGAAATGGAGCGGGATTCTTCGGTATTTTGATGCCAAGATGAAAGCTACCGAATAATTCACGTCAACATTAAGATCGTATGTAGTACATTTTTTCGCATATATTAACGTAGTTAATGAAGTATAGATCAATACTATATTTATGGATAACTTAATCCACGCTTGGACGTACCTCTACAATGTCAATTATCATATTGTCTAGTCGGTGCTCGGGAATTCATTCCAGAGAGGTTCATGCATTTAGGTTTACCAGTTAACTCAACATAAAGTATGCTACCCCAGCCTATTTTCAGGCGGGGTATTTTTGTGCCTAGTAGTAGAGGGTTAGTTTATCTATAGGAGCACCTTTAGAAAAAACGAAAGGGAGAATCGGGAGGCTGTAAATGCAGTGGAGAGTTGATTTTATAGTGAAAAATGTTGAATCGTTTAAAGTTCCCTTGAGGAAAGGTTGGCACAGACATAAGTTCTATACATATTAAGAATAAAATGGAGCAACCTAGGATAAAAGGAGGGATTAAATTGAAAAAGGAAAAAGGCGTTTTCGCGCTTGCCTCTATTTTTTTATCTGCGGGGCTTCTAGTTGGTTGTAATGGTGTCGATGAAAATGAACCGGATCCGACGGAAGAACCGTCCGAACAAAGACAAGACGAAAATAATAATCAGTAAGCAGTCGCACCGTTTCGGCGGTGCTTTTTTGTGTCAGGCAGGGTGCTGAATAATTCAGCACCCTTTATTTTCGTTATCTCACAGAGACGTCATTTTCCGTGAAACGACTGGGAAAAAGGAGGACGAAATATAATTCCAGATGGTGAAAATACATAGGCATGGAGGCTGACTTAGCTCGTGAAGCCTAATCTAGGGGCGGGAGAAGTTGTCGACTTTACGAAAAGTAAGGAAAATCACTAAAAGGCATTACTTTTTAGAAGTGAGAACAAGTAAATGAGACTTGCCAATGGCGGTGCAGGGGATGTCTTGAGCCTTGCAGATCATCCTGAGGAGTATAGAACAGGGATTCAATCATATTACGATTGTGAGATCAAAGGTTCTTCGACGACATCCTCCATTCGAAACTCATAAAAGATCTAAAGTAATATGTGTCAACACGGACATTTCTAAACGTGATAGAGAAATGGTATTGAAATAATGTAAGTATGTACTTGCATTCATTGAGATTTAAAGTATAATTCTGTTTAAGAGGGAGGTATTCCATGAAGCTTGTCACATTTGAAACAAATAATGATACTACCGCTTTGTTTGGTGTAGTTATTGCAAATAATTTTGTTGTCGCCTTTTCAACCATCATGTCAAAGACAGGAAAAGACATCACCATTCTTGATGATGCTAACCAATATGTAACACACCTGCCTGAGAGCGAGGTATATGCAAAGGAATTATACGATTATGCAAGCGAGCATATCGATTCATTTACAGACAGAGAGATGCCGGAACTTAAGGATGTACGATTACGGCCACCTATCTCGAAGGTACCTGCTCTTCTGGACTTCGGCTTATCCCCTAGGCATTTGCAAAATGCAGCAAAGAATCTGTTGCACAGAGAAGTTAAATGGCCTTTAAATAAGATCATCAATTTTGCTCTTCATCGACGCTTGCAGCGAGAGTATACAACGCCAAATTTTCGTTACTATAAAGGCAATCACAATGCCATCATTGGCGATGGGGACACCATTCATTGGCCATCCTACACATCCTATTTAGACATCGAACCAGAGCTTGGTATCGTAGTAGGGGCCGGAAGTTCAATTGCAGGTTATGTCATCTTTAATGATTGCTCTGCACGAGACGTTCAATTACCTGACTTCTTGGGATTAACAGGACCAGGAAAGTGCAAAGATTTCACTGCCAGCAATGGTATTGGGCCTTTCCTGGTAACCCCGGAGGAAGTAGGCAATCCATTAAATTTAAAAGTTGAAGTCCGGATTGGGGACCGATTCAAATGGAAGGGAAGTACATCAGAATATACAGCGAAGCCAGAAGATGTTCTTCAAGCGATTCATTCTATCTTTAGGCCACTGCCAGGCACAATTATAGGAATGGGAACAATTCCTGATTGTTGTTCAATTGAAACAGAGGAATGGTTATTGCCTTCAGAACGTATTGAAATTTCCATCGAAAAGTTAGGGTCGCTTGTTCAATTTACACCGAACACGTTAGAGAGCAAGGAGATCTGCAGATGGGCGAAAAGAGCAGATTTAAACTTATATGTATCGCCCATAGGAGGAGTTAAAGTTGACCATGAAATTGCCCTTTTCAAAGGGAACGCCACAATGTGAACTGACCGTATTGAATGCCGGCTTTTATAAGGCATCCTTACATATGCTGAAAAAGAAGTTTCCAAAGAAAAAGATTTGGGGACCTGCTCTGTTTTTTCTCATTAAACATCCCAAGCAAGGATATTTTTTATTTGATACTGGCTATTCGACACGATTTCTCGATGTCACCCATGCCTTTCCCTATCGCATATTACGATTTGCTACACCAGTGCAAATATCAAAAAAAGATAATGCCGTGGAACAGTTGCGGGCCATGAATATCAATCCTGCCGAAGTCCAAATTATTTTATCTCATATGCATGTGGACCATGTTGGAGGTATCCATGACTTTCCTACTTCAAGAATTATTGTGAGTAAGAAGGAATGGGACTTTACACGTCAGTCTTCATTACGTTTGTTTAAGAATTTTTATATAAAGGAGTTATTCGATGGAATTGATCCTGAACAGTTACAACTAATTGATTTTAATGGCAAAACCTCATACGGACCATTCCCTAATGCAGTTGATTTGTTTCAGGATGGGTCAATGATCTTGGTCCCTCTGCCTGGCCATGCTGTCGGTCAGATGGGATTACTTGTAAACAGTTTGAAGGGAAAAAGATATTTTCTTATTGCAGACTCAGTATACGTTCGCCAGAATTTCAGAGAAAACCTTGGGGGGAGTTGGATTAGTAAGTTTGCACATTATAATAATCAGGAATATAAAAGTCTATTTCCCCTGTTGCAGCAAATAGAAGAGGATAATTTGGATATAGTCATGCTTCCCTCGCATGATCCTGAAATTTATCATAGGTATGTACATGAAAAAAAGGCATGAGAATATTACCTAAGGAAACGTGATGTCCCTCGCATTTAAAGTAGCATGCCCTTTATGAGCGGTTGAAGCATTTAGAATTTACTAGATTTATCTTATCAAATTCGAAGGAACGGTGTTTTTCTAGAAAGTTTATTTCATTGTAAATGACAACCCCAGCTACTCTAGATGAGCCCGTTCATATCCAATTAACGAAATGTGAATCATTTTGGCAGGTAGAAAAAGGCTGCTGAACAAAGACAGGAGAAGGGAATGATGGATTGCGGCATATTCATCATTTCATTGGATTTTGAATTAAACTGGGGCGTGCATGATGTTTTTACGCTGCAGGAATACGGCCAACATCTGCTTGGCGGTAGGAAGGCCATTGGTGAGATCTTGTCTCTATTTCAAAAATACGATATACATGCTACGTGGGCAACAGTCGGAATGCTTTGTTTTGATGAAAAAGAGACACTGGAAACTCATATGCCAATGACTCAGCCGAGCTACGAGAATCCGCGGTTCTCCCCTTATGGAAAGCTAGCAAATATAGGGGGAAATGAGGAAACGGATCCCTACCATTTTGGCGAGTCGATTGTGCAGCAAATCTTGCAAGTCCCGCATCAAGAGATTGGCACCCATACTTTCTCCCACTTTTACTGTTTAGAAAAAGGGCAGACGGCCGATCAATTTAAGGCGGATTTAGAAGCTGCATTGAGCGTGCCATGTCTGAACGAATTACCAATTCGTTCTCTTGTGTTTCCACGGAACCAAGTGAATCCTAGGTATTTGCCAATATGCGAGGCGGCGGGAATTGAATCGTATCGTGGAAATGAAGAAAATTGGCTTTATGAACCGACCAGCTATGCGAGCAGAGGCAGCTGGAAGCGAGTGCTTCGTCTGATGGATTGCTATGTTAATCTGACTGGCCATCACACCTACCGGATGGAGCGAAGTAATAGCAACGAGCCGATCAACCTCCGTTCAAGCAGATTTCTACGTCCCTATCATCCAATGCTGCACGTTTTCGAGCCGCTTCGCCTCAAACGGATAAATAAGGCGATTGAATATGCGGCAGAGAAGAGGGAAATCTATCATCTTTGGTGGCATCCGCATAATTTTGGTACGAATACTGCTGAAAACTTGATGGTCTTAGAAGAAATACTGCAACATGTAGATAAAATGCGTCAAGTATATGGTATGCAAAGTGCAAATATGGCAGAGGCGGCAGAACAGATTGGGAAGCTGCAAAGGAATCCTTAAAGCGGGGTTCCTTTTTTGGCTTTCTATATAATTATTGCGATTTAACAATATATATTTATTGCAAAACGATAAATATTTATTTATAATCATCTCAAGATAACTAAGTGAGGTGTTTTTTTATGAAACGAGGTTCCACCCTCTTTTTAAAAGTCGCAGTTATAGTAATGGGAATACCGGTACTTGCGCTATGCATCTTTTTTGTCCCCAATATAGCTGAGTTTGCAGCGGAATTATATCCGGATCATGGATACTTGAGGTATTTAGTTCTCATCGATTTATATGCTGCGGCCATCCCTTTTTATATCGCCCTATATCAAGCGTTTCGTTTGTTGGTGTTGATTGATAGAAACCTGGCGTTTTCAGATGTAGCTGTTCGTGCTTTGAGAAATATTAAATTCTGCGGAATGGCTATCTGTCTGATCTATATTATCGGCTTGCCACTACTGTATTTGATCGCTGAAAAGGACGACGCCCCCGGTCTGATTGTTATAGGTATGGTCATTGCTTTCGCCTCCATAGTGGTTTCGGTATTCGCTGCTGTGCTTCAGAAGCTGTTGAAAGAAGCCATCCATATCAAAACGGAAAATGATCTGACAGTCTGAGGTGAATGATATGACAATTATTATTAATATTGATGTGATGTTGGCGAAACGGAAAATGAGTGTAACAGAACTCTCAGAAAAGGTCGGGATTACGATGGCGAATTTGTCCATCTTGAAAAACGGCAAGGCAAAAGCGATCCGGCTGTCGACACTTGAGGCAATTTGCAAGGCGCTCGATTGCCAGCCGGGCGATTTATTGGAATACGAGCCAGAGGGTCGTTCCGATGATTAAAGAAGCTAGATATGAAGTCGCGTGGGGTAAGCGTATAAGCAGGCCAATCCGGCAGCTTGTCCGTTTTGGCTGGGAGCAGGCGATGTCCTGCTTGTTCCCAGTTGTTATTTTTGGGTCTCTTGCTGCTACGCAAGTCATTCCTCTTCCTTTTTTGCCGAGATATGATTGGCTGCTCCTCATCTTCCTTCTCATGCAGTGGTGGATGGTGAGATCGGGTCTGGAAACAAAGGATGAGTTGAAGGTCATAACGCTCTTCCACTTGATTGGACTAGCCTTAGAAATATTCAAGGTGAATATGGGGTCTTGGTCATATCCGGAAGAAGGTTACTTCAAAATACTAGGCGTACCTTTATATAGCGGATTCATGTATGCCAGTGTGGCTAGTTACTTGTGCCAGGCATGGCGGCGATTGGACGTGAAGCTGGTGAAATGGCCGCCATCCTTTCTAGTCATCCCATTAGGCGCGGCGATTTATTTGAACTTTTTCACGCATCATTTTTGGGTGGACATCCGTTGGTGGCTAGCTGCGTTGGTTATTGTCGTCTTCTGGCGGTCGTGGGTGACGTATGAAGTGAATAGGGTGCAATACCGGATGCCAATTGCCTTGTCATTTATACTGATCGGTTTCTTCATCTGGGTTGCTGAAAACATCGCCACTTTTTTCGGAGCTTGGCAATATCCAAACCAAACCGAAGCATGGAGCCTTGTTCACTTAGGGAAAGTGAGTTCATGGCTGTTATTGGTCATTGTCAGTTTTCTTATCGTTGCGACGTTGAAACAGACGAAAGCAAAGATCTCAAGATAGCAAACACCCTCTCAAGTAATCTACTTGAGAGGGTGTTTTATGAGAGATGAACATCTATTTATACTCTGCTTCTCGTTCTTGTAAGTTTGGCGATATCCTTTATTGCCATGAATGCGATTTGCAGACCAGCCAGGACAGTCAATAATCGATAAATAAAATTCTGATAGAGCGTAATCCAGTCTAAAAAGAAGAGATTGTCTGCGATCTTCTTTGCGAAAGTACCTGCATTATTTAAATTGGGTTCTAAAAACGTTCCATCCGTAGCTATAAAAACAAGCTGGGCTGCAATGAAACCACCAACAATCAGCAGCCATTTATTCAAGGGGCTTCGTTTAACAGGTTTCACACATTTACCTCCTTCTTTTTGTTACAGGAATTCTTTCGCTTTGTAAATCTTCAAAGACAATCCCCAAGAGAGGACATAACAAACGAGCGAACCGATTGCCAGCAAGGCCCAATACAAGCCAATGCCCATGGATTGGATAATGGATGTGGATTCAATCAAATATTTATAGAGATAATAAATAAAATAAACTCCTGCAATTGCTGTGCCGATAAACAGAATAACGAATGTAAAAATAGTCTTTTTCTGAGCAAACTTATATACCACAGGAAAGAATATGCTAGCGGATACCATCATGACGATGAAACTGCCAATAATCTCTTCCCAAATAGAGAGACTTGAGAAAGCGGAACTCCATTCGCCGTTTGTAATTCTGGCAACTGTCATAACAATTGCCGTAACCATCAATAATACAACTAACAAAGTGGAGTAACGTGCGCTTACTATTTCTTTACGAGTGAAGGGCAGGGAATTCCAGAGCTTATTTCCATGAGCAAGTTCGTCATAATGAAAAGTATTCATGGTGATAATGGCTGTTATGATCGCCACGACAAACATGACGTCTTTATTTAAAACGATAAAAAACAACAGCATGGCAAAATAGAGCAGCCACGATAATTTATGAATCACCAAGTCTTTTTTAATTAACAACAGCAACGTTCTTACCTCCTTGCATGTAGTACATGATATCTTCTAAGCTTGCCTTTTCGATGACCGCTTCGTTTCCGAAAAGGGATTCTGCTATATTTTGATCGGCGGATAACCCTTCAAATCCTGTTTTGGTTTTTTTTATGGCGAGGAAGCATTGTTCTGTATCACGGTCCAGAAGTTCGATGCCGCCTCGGACGACTGCATAGTTTTCCTGAAGCTCGTGAATGTCCTTCGAAAAAGCAATCTGGCCTTTTTGGACATACGTAATATAATCCGCTATTGTCGATAAGTCGCTCATAATATGGGTGGACAGCACGATCGACTTATTTCCGTCGAGCATGATGTCCTGCATGATATCAAGAAATTCCCTTCGAAAGACAGGGTCGAGTCCGGCAGTCGGCTCATCCATGACTAATAGATCGGCTTTGTGGGAAAGCGCGATTGCGAGTGTTGCTTTCACTTTCATTCCCTTCGAAAAGGATTTCAATTTTTGTTTGAGCGGCAGCTCGAAAGTGTCACAATACTGGTGGAACAAAGCGTCATCCCATTTTGAATAACAGGGGGCAATCAGTTTTTTTTGATCATGCAAAGTCAATTCATCGTATAGGACATCCTCGCTGAAGATGAAACCGATGCGGTCTTTGATGTTTTTTTCATGCTTGGCATAGTCCATTCCGAACACATGGACCTCGCCAGAATCCGGCTTTACCAAGTTTAAGATCATTCTCATAATTGTCGACTTTCCTGCGCCATTTGAGCCGATAATGCCTGTGACAAAGCCTTTTTTTACTTCTAGTGACACGTCAGAAACGCGGAAGTGATTGTACGATTTGTTTACATTTTTCAACTCTATTACATGTTCCATTATGATCTACTCCTCATATAGTATCGTTATCCATTCTTTCAACTCTTTCAAAGACAGCCCGATTTCTTTGCTGTTCGCAATGACCTCCTGCAACTTCTCTTCCATGGCAGTCAACTTCTTCTCTTTGATCATGTCGACATTTTGCTCTGCAATGAAGGAACCCTTGCCGATAATTGAATAAATATATCCCTCTTTTTCAAGTTCTTCATAGGCCCGCTTTGTTGTGATAACACTAATATGCAAATCCTTAGCCAGCTGCCGCATAGAGGGCAGGGCATCGCCTTCCTGCAATTCACCCGACAACACTTTTTGCTTAATCTGATCTTTAATTTGATTGTAAATCGGCTCTTTGGAGCTGTTGGAAATTAAAAGCTGCATGGTGAACCTCCTTTTACAATTGGAATTCCAATTAATCTATGTATATACACATTATATACAATATATACACATTGTCAATGGGCATATTGTGTGTTGACCATAAAGATGTATGTAACTTTCCGTTTAAACCTCTCGTCTACTAGTGAAAGAGGAGGTACGATCCTTTGAGATGGACCTTAATTGCAGTGGTGGGAAGTATGCTTGCAGGCTGTTCAACAGCTGCCACGAAGCCAGAAACGGATACAGGTAGTTCGACCATTGATTGGATTGAATTCGTGCAGTGGGAAGATACGGAGTATATCCGTAATTATGCAACAGCTGAATTGGATAACGAATGGCCGATTGGTAAGGAGTTGGGCGAAGTTACTTTCATGCTGGATGGCCACGCAGGAACACAATATAAAATCAAAAATGGAGATGCAGCATACTTGCCGATTGGGACCAAATTGTATGAGATGGAAGGTTATGACCCGGCTTTCAGAATTGTAGCAAATGGGGACCTCTACGAAGTAGCACGGCCGGGTAAATCTCGCGTGCTTGGTGATTTTTTGGATATCGATGGAGAAGTTAAGAGAGTTGTTTTGCAGAGCAGTGAAGATTTGTCATTTATCCATGAGTTTTCACAGAAGCATACCGAGGAGTTTATAGAGCAATTGCTTGCCATTCCTTATGCCCCTGATTCAGGAAGAAGGGAAGGCGAACGAATATTTTTTGCTATCGAATTAAAGGATGGTTCGATGACTCGCTCGCTTTACTTGCCAGAAACGGGCTATCTGGATTATGGAGGCAAGGCATCTCCTAGAATCGTCGAGATTTTTGAGGAAGAGTTGAAGGCGGCGGGAAATTAAAGAGCTGTTGTATTCGGGAGTAGCATGGGGTTCAAGTTTGTTTAGAATAGAAAGTAAAAAAGTACAAAGAGGAATGCCATTCACCACTAAAATAGTGGGCGAATGGCTTTTTTGATGAAGGAAACAAGCGAATTGTCCGTGCCTTCATTTCTTATTGAGAAATTAAGTTGACAATTGAGAATGAGAACGGTTATCATTTGTTTAATGAAATTGAAAATCATTATCAATTGGAGGAGAACGAGATTGAAGAAGGTATTCGGTGTTTTATTAGTAGGAGCTTCACTGGCATTAACGGCTTGTACGTCTGATAAAGAGGAGCCTGAAAAGGCTGATCAGGTGTCCGCACAGGCGGAAGATGAGCAACAAGAGACATCAAATGAAAATACATACGGAGTAGATGAGAAAAAACTCGATGAATTGATGACACAATTCCCAGAGACAGAAGCGGACAGGATTATCACGACATCAGTTCCGCTAGCGGAAATGTTGAATCTGCTGGATATTACACCGGTTGGTGTACCGACTTCAACAAATCCTTTGCCGAAGGAATTTGAATCAATTGATCAGATCGGCTCCCCAATGGCGCCTGACTTAGAAGTGATTACAAGCCTGCAGCCTGATTTGCTGCTTGGGGCAAAGTCACTCCAGAGCTCCTTGGATGAAAGCCTGAAAGGGATGAATTTGCAAACTGCTTACTTGCCTACAGATTCGTTCGATGACTTGAAAACGAGCTTTTCCGCATTAGGCACCTATTTTAATAAAGAGCAAGAAATGAATGCGGTATTGGATAAACTGCAAAAAAAAGAAGAGGAACTGAAAGAGAAAGGTGCAGGCAAGGAACTGAAAGAGAAAGGTGCAGGCAAGGAACTGCCAAGTGTCATGCTGATGATTGGCACTGCTGACTCCTTCATGGTCATGAATGAAAAGTCTTATATTGGCAGCCTAATAGATAAATTGGGCGCTGAAAATATTGCGACCACCATCCTGCAAGCGAAGGATACCTATTCGGCCTTGAACTTGGAAGATGTAGTGGCAGCGGATCCGGATCTCATTTTAGTATTGGCCTCAGGCGATCACGGTGCATCCGAGGACATGTTCAAAAAAGAAGTGGAGAAAAACGAAACATGGAAAAGGCTTTCGGCTTATCAGAACGACAACATTCATATTTTGGACTATGAAGTGTTTGGCGTAACTTCCATTCAAAATGCCGAACGTGCTTTGACGGATATTGCCACGTACTTCTATGAATAAAGAGAGAGGGCTGTAAGGAATGATGACAAAGGCTCGAAACGGGATGACAGTTAGTGTTACATTCGCACTGGTTGCCGTGGCTGCAATTCTTGCAATCGGTGTTGGGAGCGTGACAGTCCCTGTGCCTGACATCTTGCAAACGCTCTTCAAGACGGCTGCAGATGCAGTGAATGACACGATCATCTTCAACATCCGGTTGCCGCGCGTCCTATTGGCGATGATCATCGGAGCGAACATTGCGATCTCCGGTGCGATCTTGCAAGCGGTGATGGGCAATCCACTCGCAGATCCAGGACTGACAGGGGTAACAAGTGGAGCAGCGGTGGCTGTGCTCGTCATTATGCTGGCCTTTCCCGAATATCTCGGGTTCGTCCCGATTGCGGCATTTCTCGGCGGGATTTTGGCTGCGACCGTTGTTTACGGATTGGCATGGCGTAGACGAGGGATATCTCCGATTACGATTATTTTGGCAGGAGTGGCCGTGAATGCATTATGTGGAGGCGTTGTGGGATATCTGTCCATTATGTATAGCGACAGATTGCCGTCAGCTGTGCAGTGGATGAACGGAAGTTTAGCTGCAAAAGGCAATAACGTCGTCTGGATGGTGCTCCCTTACTCCATCGTCGGCTGGATTCTTTCCTTAGTTGCCATCCGAAAGGCCAATGTCATCCGGCTTGGGGATCAAGTTGCCATGAATCTCGGTGAGAATGTCAATCGGATCCGTATTTGGCTATCGGTACTGGCTGTATTTTTAGCCGCCATCTCTGTGGCCGCCATTGGAATGATTGGTTTTGTCGGCTTGATTGTGCCGCATATGGCACGATTTATCGTTGGGTCGGATTATAAGTATTTATTGCCGATGAGCATGGCACTCGGAGCACTTGTTTTGTTAGTGGCGGACACAGGAGGGCGTACATTGTTTGCGCCGCTTGAAATTCCCGCGGGAATTGTGATGGCTGTCATCGGAGGTCCTTATTTTTTGTATTTGATGAGAAGGAGTGTTTTCTAATATGTTGCGAGTCGACTCCATTTCCATCCGCTACGAACGGAAGACGATTATTCAGGATTTTTCCTTCTCCGTGAACGAAGGGGAAATCGTCTCGATTATCGGCCCAAACGGTTCGGGAAAATCGACCTTATTGAAAGCGATTGCCCGGCAGACATCAGTTAGCGAGGGGAAAATTGAATTGGAAGGTATCGATGTCAAGTCGATGCATCCGAAGCAGACTGCGCGCAAATTATGTATGTTGAGCCAGCGGAACGTGGCGCCTGACGATATGACCGTTGCTGACTTGGTGGCCTACGGAAGATATCCCCATAAGAAATGGTTTGAAAAGCTGGGGAAAGAGGATGATGAAATTATAGGTTGGGCGCTCGACCGGACTCATCTATCATACTACAAAGATCGGCGAGTGGCCTCCTTGTCAGGCGGGGAAGCTCAGCGTGCATGGATTGCCATGGCACTGGCGCAACGGCCGAAGATCCTGCTTCTCGACGAACCGACAACCTATTTGGACATTTCCCATCAGCATGAGGTGTTGGAGCTGGTGCATGAGTTGAATCAAGAAATGGGGATGACGGTCATCATGGTATTGCATGATTTGAATCAGGCTTCCCATTATAGTGATCGCATCGTTGTTGTCAGGGAGGGGAGGAAGCAAATGTGCGGCAGTCCTTCCCAAGTGATGACGACAGACATGGTGCGTGACGTGTACCAGATGAATTGTGAAATTCAGTGCGATTGCAAGGAAAAAAAGCCACGCATCCATTTGCTGCATACGGCTCGATCATAAGGAGGAAATGACATGGTAAAGACAATTGATTTGGAAAAAAACAAAGAAAAGTACTTGAAGTTTGTAAAGGGCAGGAAGAATCTCACTTTGGCTACGTTGGATGAAGAAGGACTTCCGTTTACAAGCTGTGCACCATTCATTCAAAAAGATGGCAAGCTATACATTTATATCAGCCAAGTAGCAGAGCATTATCGTTATATGGAGAAAAACGATATCGTGGATGTGTTCCTTGTGGCAGATGAGTCTGCTGTTCCGAACACATTTGCGACGGAACGTGCCAGATGGAGATGTATCCCCCACAATATTGGGAACGAAGGGCATGAGGAACTCTTTGCTTTATTCAACGAGAAGTTTGATGCCAAGATGTTGAATGTGCTGAGGGGCCTTGATTTTTCCCTGTTCGAATTGACGCCTACAGAAGGCCGTTATGTCGTCGGATTTGGCATGGCTTTCGACGTTACTCTTGATGGTACGATATTCAAGCATGTCGTTGTTGACAAGTCAAATAAACCGGGGGCGTGAGCAAATGACGGAACAGGTACAAACAGAAAATCAGGCGTCGGTTCTTGCGATGTGGAATGCACTGCGACAACGTTTTGCCCAAATGGCGGAAGGGCTGACGGAAGAACAACTGGATTGGGCCCTTGGCGACACATCTATTCGTTTTTTGCTTCACCATACGGCGGAAGTCGAGTTCCTATTCGCGGAATGGTTTTTAGGAAAGAAGCAACCGGCACAACTCCCGCCTTTCAGCACACGGACCGAGTTGCTTGCATTGCTTCGGGCTTCTGATCAGCATGTGAAGGATGCGATCCATGCCTTGCCGGAGGAAAAGTGGACAGATCCAGTTGAATCGCGAATTGGCGCATCCACGCCGCTTGAGGCAATTGGCAGGCTTATGTATCATGCTGGTATTCATGCCGGGCAGATAGCATTAATAAAAAAACAGCATAATATAGGAGCATGATACATCAATGCAAAAGGAAGCCACATCGATGGCTTCCTTTTGTATTACATGTCGTCTTCTACAGCTGTTTCGGCACATGAAAGGATATAGTCGTTCCTTTATTCACATGGCTTTCCATAACCAATCCTTTGCCGAACAGCTGGGTCAGGCGTCGGTTTGTATTCGCAATCCCGATGCCGTGCTGGTGGTGGTTCGGTTCTATTAAGAGTTCTGTTACTTTGCTTGCTGGCATCCCGACACCATCGTCTTGGATCGTGATCGTAGTGAATTGCTCGTCATGGGTGACCGAAATGTTGACGGTCCCCCCTTCTGTCTTTTTGAGCACTCCATGATTGACCGCATTTTCCACGATGGTTTGGATGGAGAGGGGAGGGACATGAACCCCGTGTATATCCTCCATATCCCATATGATGTGCAGCCGGTCTCCGAACCGTTCTCTTTCGATAAATAGGTACGAACGGACCAAGTCGATTTCATCTTTCAGGGGAATTAGGCTTTGTGTATTGTCTACATGGAAACTCCGGTTCAAATAGTTTCCGAACTCATGCAACAGTTCGACCATGCGGGATGGATCCAACTCACCGAGCGACGCAATCGTGTTCAACGTGTTATATAGGAAATGCGGTTTGATCTGCGCTTGTAAGTATGCGGCTTCCAGTCTGAGCTGTTCCTTTATGGCCATATTTTGCGTTAAGAGCGCATGAACACGGGTTTTTAATTCAATCGCATTCGCCGGCTTCGCTACATAATCGTTTGCTCCTGCCTGAAAACCGGTGTAAATATCCATTGCCTGGTTGCGTGCAGTCAGTAACAGGATCGGGAGTTCTGCGATTGTGAAATGCTTTCGGATTTCCTTGCACAATTCATAACCGGACATTTCCGGCATCATGACGTCAGAAATGATCAGATCGTACATTTCAATCTTAAGTAAACGGAGGGCTTCCGAACCGCTTTCAGCAGTTGTCACGGTATACTGCCCTTCGAGAATACTGCTGATGACTTTCAAGTTGACGGGATCGTCATCCACAATAAGGATAGAACCTCTCGATGGAACGTCTTGTTCTGCAGTCTTTTCCTCGGCTGCTTGGAAAGATACCTTATATGGATGGACTTTTGCAGGCAGAATCGTTTCTTGTTGTTCTCCTTCCGATAAAGGGATCGTGAAAGTGAATGTAGTCCCTTTCCCAAAATCGGATTCAACAGTAATCTTTCCACCATGCAGTTCCACTAATTGTCGGGAAATCGCCAAGCCAAGACCGATCCCTTCTTGCCCCGTGTCCGTGGCTTGTACGTATCGATCGAAAATGCGGTCCATTACGTCTGTCGTCATGCCCATTCCCGTATCTTCAATTGAAATGGCGGCCTCTTTTTGAGTATGGCTGGAACGAATGGTGATCCTTCCTTCATCTGTGAACTTCACAGCATTATGGAGCAGGTTAAATAGGATTTGGACGAGCCGGCTTTCATCCGCATAAACAGAAGGGAAATTTGACGGAATGTCGGAAGCAATCGTCAATTTGCTCGTGTTTTTAATAAAATGAATCATGTCAATAACGCCCGAAGTTAGATCCTGAATATCCAGCGGCTTCTTATGTAACTTAATTCGCCCATCCTCCAACTTATCCAATTCAAGCAAGTCATTCAATGTATAAGACATCCGATTCCCGATTTGCAGAAGGAGTCCGAGATTTTGTTTTTCACGCTGGGAAAGATTTGATGAATTATCTTCCAGTAAAGAATGCGTGATGTTGAGAATTCCGTGCAAAGGATTGCGAAGTTCATGTGATGTATTGGCAAGGAAGATGTCTTTTTGGATATCCGCTTTTGCTAATTTGATATTTTGCTCATTGTGCAAGCGAACGACCATCATATGTCTTCGAAATAACAATAATGCAATCACCATGATCGAGATGAGATAATCAAACGGGTAATATGGAATATTGACGACAGCCGTTTTAATGGCGGTACCCCAAGCTGCATTTGATATGAAACAAAAGATATAGAATAAAATGAAAATCCCATCGACATTTCCCTTGCGAATCGAGGAAATGGTCGGAATGATTAGTAGTACGGCAATCAAAATACTATAGATCATCAAAAACCATTGCATCGAGGCAGTATGTAAAAGTGACGTTGTCAGCAAAAGTATGGCAATGGGGATGAATAATAGATATAGAAAATTAGAGATTCTTGACTTAATGTGAAACAGTACATTAATGAATTTCAACGTGACAACCAAAAGGCTGATAAGCAGCACAAAGAGCACTTTTATGTATAGATGGTTGGCAATAGGCAGCTGAAGTAGTACGTGATCATCTATTAAGAGAATAAAGCCGTTTAACGCTAACAAGAGACTAAAGTAGAGTAGTTCTTTTTCGTAGTATCCTTTTCCAATCAGGAAAATAGCCAATGCATAAATGCTGTGCAGGAAAAATATCATGCTCACGAGCATTTGGATTCCCTGCGAGAAGGACGCCTCTTTCATAATAGCTGACTGAAGACCAAAACGAATGGAATCATTCAAACCGCCAGACTCTGGATTATCGAAATTAGACACTTGAATCACAAGATCTATTTTTTTCTCATCCGTTGTAAACATAGCCGTTATCGGACCTTGCTTTTTTATTTTATGGATGGTTTTTGCTGTCGCTGTATTCTCTTTATTAATTAATTTTCCATTGACATAGATACTGGCGAATGTTTCAAATCCCTTCAATTGAATGCCATAAATTATTTCCTCCTGTTCCGGAAGAAGAATGGTCAATTGATAGGTGCCGTATTCGATTTCCGTATCCCCTGAAGAATTCAAAATCGTGCTCCAATTCTTCGGCACTTGAATATACTTCGGTTTCTCATCTTGTAATGTACTTTTCGTAATGAATGCCGAGGGGTGAAAAAACCACTCTCCATTCAAAGAGACTGTTTTATTGTCTTGCAAGGTCACTGTTCGAAGATCTGCAACCCCTTTAACCGCCGTTTGTTGTTCGGGTGAATTGAAGTACAAAAACCAACCTATCCGTAACGCGATAAGGCAAAATACAAAACTGCTAATTGTGAGCACGATATTCCGAGTTTTCATGCGGCTTGTCATCATCAAAGCTAGTCACCCTTAGTCCACATATTTCCTAACTGGAACCATTGTCTCAAAATACTTGCATTTTCACAATGTGACGTGATGATAGTATCTTTTAGTATACTATGCCACTTTTAAGTGCGTACTTCCTTTTTAAGCTACATTCCGGCATACTATGTATAGGCGATAGATGGCAGGGAAATGCTATCAAGAGTCAAAGTTATAAACAAAGGAGTCCAGCAGCATGACAATCAAAGTAAAAGCAATTATCGGAAGTACAAGCCCGACCTCATACAACTTGAAATTAGTTGAGTATCTCCGCAAAAAATATGCGGGCCAATTGGACATCACACCTGTATTCATCAATGATGTCGACATGTTCTCAGTGGCAAAGGAAAGCAATCCATCTGAATCAGTAAAAGCATTCATGGAAGATGTCCGTGATTCGGATGCTGTTCTGTTTGCAGTGCCAGAATACAATTTTTCTATTCCAGGTGCATTAAAGAATGCCGTGGACTGGTTGTCCCGCAGTAATTTTGCGATTAAAGACAAGCCGGCGTTCATCATCGGTTCGTCTATGGGGGTTCTTGGAAGCGTGCGTGCGCAAATCCACTTGCGTGAAATCCTTTCTAATCCGATGCTTTCTCCGGCTATCCTGCCGAATAACGAAGTGTATATCGGTTCTGTTCATCAAAAGATGAATGAAGAAGGCGAATTGACAGATACTGCGACGATCGATTTCTTGGACAGTGTCGTTCAGAACTTCATTGCATTCTACAATAAAATGAGTGCTTTGAACTGAGTTGAAATAGGAAGAGCCATCCCGTCTTAGAAAAGACAGGATGGCTTTTTTTATGGCAATATCAATTGAAGTTCCGTTAGCTTGTTAATGACCCGATCCGCATGGACCAGTTCTTCCTCTTTGGCAAAATCAAACCGGCATCCGATAGAAAGTAATCCGTTGTCTTTTGCTGCATAGATATCGGACAGCCGGTCTCCAATCACAGCACCATTTTTAATTTTATATTTTTCCAGTATGTTTTTTACTAAGTCACTTTTATTCAATGAATCAACATGCTGTATACTGCACGTTTCCGTCACCCATTCATCCAGGCCATAATAACGTATAATAGCCTCCAAATAGTCAGGCAATCCGTTGCTGGCAATAAAAATGACAAACCCATTCTCTTTCAGGTAGCCGAAAACTTTCTTGACGTCAGGATAGAGAGCCCCTTTACCTCTTTCAATATTCTCGATTAATCTCTTCAGAAAATAAGAGTCCGTCAGCTCCTTCATCTTCTCCGAATGATTCGGCAACAAAGCCGCCCACACTTCTGGCAAAGGCACTCCCATAATATTGCGGTATGTATCAATCGGCGTCTCGCCTTCCCAAGCGCCCAATTTGCGCAAATAAGCGAACGTGTCGTCGAGCGACAGTTCCAAAATTAAATCGGTTTGAAACAGAGTGCCGTCCATATCAAAAATCGCTGCTTGTTTCATATTTCTTTCTCCTTTCCCCTTAAAGTTAGTGTAGCATAATTAGGAAAGAAAGGATTTTGACTGGTTTATGGCGAACCATGGGATGGAACGGATAGCCAAATTGACTTGGGTAAATGAAAAACTTTGCAGTAGGAGGCATTGATAGTCGAAGGGGAAAAAGGAATGTGGAATGTAAGGAGTGGGCATCTTGAACATTATTGATAAAAGAAATCGGTTAGGTGAAGAACCTTTCAAGTACCGCGTGTCGAAAGACAATACGGTCTTTTTAGATTATTACGGCAAACAGGTGAAAATCTTAAAAGGAAAAGAAGCAGAGAAGTTTCTAAAGAGAATTCATGCAGCTGAAGATACAACGGAAGAACAATTAATAATGGCAAAGATAACTGGGAATTTCAAAAGGGGTAATGAAAGAAGCTAAGGAGATACCGCAACTTTGTATGCTGTCAGGGGAAAACAGCCGTCGGACAGCTCTTTTACATCTCCCTTGATGAAGGATTTTCTTACTATGCTTAAAAGAGATAAGTAATATATGGCGAACAATTGATTAATAAGAGGGGGGATTTGCATTGACTTATAAAATTATCTTCTTTGACGTAGATGGGACATTGATCGACTATCAAACGGGAGAGGTGTCGGTTGCTACTCAAAGTGCAATCTGCCAATTGAAGAAAAATAATTATGTACTAGTGGCTGCGACTGGGCGGCCGTTATCCATGTGTCTTGACCTTGAGACGCTAGGGATTGATGCATTCATTACAGCGAACGGAGCTTATGTGAAGTATAGGGATGAAGTGATATTCAAGTCTGTGTTGAGTCAGGAAACCGTGACTAGTATCCACCAATTTGCAGAACGTAGCGGACATTCGCTTACTTATTTTACAGAGACATTGACGATGAATGGCATCCGAAATGAAAATACACTTACTGCTTTACGAGAGACATTGTCATTGGACACATTTCCTGAGCAGGATGATCTGGCCATACATAAAGAAATCTATTTGATGTGCTTATATGGAAACCAGGATACGATTCAGCTATACGAAAAAGAATTTCCCGCTTTGCGTTTTCAACAATGGCATCCCAAAATCGCCAATGTGTTGCAGAACGAGGTATCGAAGTCGATTGCAGCCAAACATGTTTTGGAGTATTTTCAGTTGCAGCCGTACGAAGCAATTGCGTTTGGGGATGGTGAAAATGATATTGATTTATTCCGTTTGGTTGGTTTAAGTGTAGCGATGGGCAATGGACATGAGAATCTCAAGCGGGTTGCAGATTTTGTTACAAAAAATTGTGCAGATGAAGGAATTGAATATGCGCTAAAAACATTGAAACTTATCTAGTAAATGGGGGAAGGACATGCTTGAGAAGTTATTTCGATATAATTGGCAAGTGCGTGAGGAATGGATGAAGTGGTGTGAAGAAATTCCCTACGATGAACTAATTAGAAAGAGAATCGGCGGGATGGGGAGTTTTCTGCACACGCTTTATCATGTTATTGATTGTGAGCAACTCTGGATTCATCAAATGTGGAATCAACCAGTCATACTTACAGACCTCAAGGCTATCACTCAATTGGATGAAGTCAAATCGTACGACATGCTTACCCGGCAAAGGACAAAACTCTTTTTGCTTGAGCTGGAGAGTGCTCGAGGAGAACACAGGATACTCGAAATTCAAAAACGGAATGGAGACATTGTAACTTTTTCCTTTGAGAAGGTGTTGTCACACATCGTCACGCATGAAGTCCATCATATCGGGCAACTGTCGATTTGGGCCCGTCAGATGGGGCTTGCGCCAGTCAACTCGGATCTATTGATTCGCGAGTTTTGACGAGGAGCCTTCAATTGAATGTTTACAACAGATGAGCTTGCCTGTATCCTGTATAAGTGTTTACTTATATAGGAGGAATTATGGATATTCATGTAATTGAAAAGCAGTTAAAAGCCTTGGCAGATATAAATCGTTTAACCTTGCTGGCCTGCATGAAAAATGGAGAAGTATGCGTATGTCAGTTTGTTGGCGTTTTGCCGATTTCGCAGCCTGCTGTAAGCCAGCATTTACGCAAGTTGCGAGAGGCGGGCATTATTACCGAGCGTAAAGCTGGTAATTGGAAGCACGTCCGTTTGGCAGAAGGACTCTCACCTTTTGTAGAGGCTGTTATTGATGGGCTCGATGCGATTCCCGTATGCCCAGACGGGGGTGATATGCGATGCTGATAATAGCCAGCCTTATTTTCATTGCAACGTTGGTTTTTGTCATTTGGCAGCCGAAAGGCTTGAATATCGGATGGTCTGCTTGTATAGGAGCTGTGCTTGCGTTACTTGTGGGTGTAGTGAATGCCGGAGATGTACTGGAAGTGGTGGAAATCACTTGGAATGCAACTTTGAGCTTTATTGCCATCATTATCATTTCGCTTATTTTGGATGAAATCGGTTTGTTTGAATGGGCGGCGCTTCATATGGCGCGTATCGCAAGAGGACACGGCATTAGGATGTTCGTCTATGTGAGCCTTCTTGGAGCGGTGGTTTCGGCTTTATTTGCAAATGATGGAGCAGCGCTTATTTTAACTCCAATTGTTCTAGCGATGGTGCGAAATTTAAACTTTGAAGAAAAAATGATTTTCCCATTTATTATGGCGAGTGGGTTTATTGCCGATACGACAAGCTTGCCATTCATCGTGAGCAATCTTGTGAACATAGTATCTGTCGACTTTTTTGGTATTGGCTTTGTTGAATATGCAATACATATGGTCATTCCGAATCTATTTTCATTGCTGGCCACGATTGTCGTGCTTCTTCTTTATTTTAGAAAATCCATTCCGCGTACGTATCAGCTGGACAAATTGAAAGAGCCGGAACAGGCAATTAAAGACTTGCGCTTATTCCGTCTTTCATGGGGTGTGCTTGCCGTCTTGGTAATTGGCTATTTTTCTAGCGAATGGACTGGGATTCCGGTGTCGTTCATCGTGGGGAGCATTGCGCTTCTGTTTTTAGTTCTGGCGCGCAAGAGTGCAGCCGTGAATACGGCTGCCGTTGTAAAAGGGGCCCCTTGGAATATCGTCTTCTTCTCGGTCGGAATGTATGTTGTGGTGTACGGGCTGGGGAATGCAGGACTGACAAACGCTCTCGCTACTGTGATAGAAGTAGCGGCGGAACAAGGACTGTTTGTCGGTACTGTTGCGATGGGGTTCCTTGCGGCATTCTTGTCTTCTGTCATGAATAATTTGCCGACAGTCATGGTAAATGCCCTTGCTATTGCGGAAACGGATACTACCGGGATATTAAGGGAAGCCATGATTTATGCGAATGTGATTGGTTCCGATCTAGGGCCGAAAATTACACCAATTGGTTCTTTGGCAACACTGGTCTGGCTGCATGTTCTGAGTCAAAAAGGAATTAAAATATCATGGGGAACTTATTTCAAGACAGGAATTGTTTTGACGCTTCCTATCTTATTCATTACGCTAGTTGGGCTGTATTTGACATTATTAATCAAACCATAAAAAAAGCTGTCCGGCAAAATGTCGCCGGACAGCCTATTATCATGTTAATTTTCCTTTTCGAATGGCGTGTGCCGTACCCCATTCATGCATGGTGTTCAATACGGTCTGCAGGCTTCTTCCGTATTCTGAGATGGAATACTCCACGCGGGGCGGGACTTCAGGATAGACGATGCGGTCGACGATGTCTTCCTCTTCCAATTCCCGCAGCTGCTTTGTCAGCATCTTTTGCGTGATACCCGGCATGAGACGTTTCAATTCACTGAAGCGCAACGTACCTTCATTAAAAAGGTTTAATAAGATGATCGGCTTCCATTTCCCAACTAAGATTCCGAGTGCTTCTTCGACCTTACATTGTTCTGCTTCCATATTAATCGACTCCATTAATTATTATTCTTACGTCAGATTACGTTCGTCGTATTCGGACTGGACCTTCTTTGTTGTTCTTTTCGTCCCATTCCACTTGTATTTCAAATGTTCCTTCCTCGAAAAAAAAGGGGAATCTCCTTCTGACGGAGGGCTGCATCGGCAGGTGGATGGCTTCCTCTTTGTGTACCCACATCGGTTTCCCTTCCCGTGTTTCTTCCGATAGGGTTCCCGTAAAGGAGTCCGTCCAATAATTGAAAATCATATATCTGTCTTTTTTGACTGGGTTAACGTATTCATATAGACCTTTATAAACCAAGCGGCTGACATCCAAACCCGTTTCTTCTTTCACTTCGCGAATCGCCGCGTCCGTAAAGGATTCCGGGAACTCGACCTTCCCGCCAGGCGGAATATAACCTTTGAAATGATCATGCTTCCGGTCTAGCAGGAGAACGTAATCACCGTTCTGTACCATACAGAGAGTCCAGAATTTTATATTGATTGGTTTATTCATAATTTGACCACCTCAATTATTGTCCTGCCACTTTCTATTTTAGCGCAAGGCAGGCCGGATGAACATGCTGTTGCTTTTTCCGGTGCAATCTTTCTTATATTTATTGTATAATTTATTTGCAATATTCAGCCCTTTGATGGGTAATCAGTGAAGGGGAAGAGGGGAATAGCATGGGAAAAGTGGTAGGGTTTGAGTTGAACAGCCAACATCCTGAGAAGGCTATCGAGTTTTACGGCGAAGTGTTTGGATGGAGCATAGCACCGCCGAATTGGGAGTATTGGCCAGTGACAGCATCGGATAATACTGGCGGCATCAATGGGGGCATTTGCAAGGGGCCAAGTGATTATCCACACGGCATCCGCATCCAAATTGAAGTGGACTCGATTGATGAAACGATCGGGAAGGCGACAGATATGGGCGCACTCGTTGTGCGTGAGAAGATGGAGTTTGACGAGTTTTACTTGGCGTATCTGGTGGATCCGACGGGTCTAGGCATTGGACTGATTGAAAATAAAAAGAAGTAAATGCAAGTTGGCCAGGCGTATGGTTCGAAGGGAGAACTGTGCAGCTGGCTTTTATTATTGATTGCTCAGCCAGCCTGAGAGATTCGTAATAAGTTCTCCTTCAAATGAATAGATTGACGTGGTACTGAGCAATCTTTCGTTTTGAAAACTTCTTAAAGGGAAATCTATGATTAGAATCCATTAATGAGGTGAGGACAATGAAGGCTTTGTTGACGAAGGAAGACTTTGTGGAAAGAAAGGATTTGCCTGATTGGCTGCATGACAGTTACAAGACATTTCACGAGACCGTGACAGATAAGACGTTTCCGTGTTATTTCGGAATGGGCGGAGAAATGAAGGGGGAACTGAGGTATGCATACATAACTCAGAAGGATTGGTCAAATCTTCCTGACGCGCTTTGCGAGTTTTTAAAGCTCTTCGATGATCCAAAACATAAACGGCATGGGTTGTTCGCCTTCGTGGAACCATTTGAGAAGGAAGGGGACTTGGAGGCATACAGAAAACAATTCTGGGACATTCTTCAGTATCTGCACGAGAATGATAAAGTCGAATGGCCTGTTGACAGCCCGAAGGATCCCGATCATTACTTATGGGATTTCCATTTTGGCGGTGAACCGATCTTCGTTTTTGGCAATGCCCCTGCATACAAGCAACGCAAAACGAGGGATTTGGGCCAATCCATGGTGCTCGGTTTCCAGCCAAGACGCATTTTCCAAGGGTTGAAGGGAACAGAAAAAGGCGGTATCATGTCGAGGGAGAAAGTGCGTCAGCGCGTGGAAGTATGGGATCAGCTGCCGAAGCATCCGGATATTAGCCATTACGGCGATCCACAGCACAACGAATGGAAGCAATTTTTCATCGGAGATGATGCGGAGCCGATTGTGGCCAAATGCCCTTTTTCACATAAAGAAATGAAGACGATATAATGTCAGCAAAGCAACGGATTGGCGACTCTGCCAATCCGTTTTTTGTCGTTTTATTCTTTACACATTCTAGGCTTTCTTACATCTATTACGAATTTATTGTTTAGTCTGGTGTAAGTAGGGAACTGGGAAGATATAGAAGTTTTTAAGAATGGAGGTCCTGACATGAATATGAAAAAAGAACTGAGACAGGAAGCGGCAGGCTTGAAGAACACATCCCAATGGGTTGCCGGTCTGGAATGGTTCTTTTTTATTTTCGCCAATATCGTAATTATTCCTCTCACTATTGGCAAGGCATTCAAATTGCACCAGGACAGTATTATTACTACCTTGCAGCTGTCGTTTGCCTTGACCGGCCTGGCCTGTCTCGCGCAAGCCTTTCTTGGTCACAGGCGGGCTATCTTGGAAGGACAATCGGGGCTGTGGTGGGGAATGGTCCTATCCGTTGTTAGTTTAGCCTTAGCTCAAGGCATTTCGCTTGGCGAGCTTGGCGGCAGTTTGACTGTCGGCATTCTAATCACTGCACTTATGACGTTTGTGATTGGACTATTCGGCTGGGGACCCGCCTTGTCTAAATTGTTTAAACCGGGGGTTATGGCTGTTTTCATGCTGCTGTTCGGTTTCCAGCTTGTCAAAATCTTTCTGGAAGGCATGGTCGGCATTCCGATGGGGAATCCGCCTGATGATGCATCGATCAAACTATCCGTTGCGGCTCTGACCATTAGTCTGGCATTGGTTATGATTGTCGTAAATGTAGCAGCCCCAAATCGAATCAGCAAGTATACGTTGCTTGGAGGTATTGTGATTGGGTGGATTGCGTATGTTCTAATTTTTGGACCCGAACATACTGTCAAATCGGATGCATCCTTTAAATTTGAGCTTTTTCATTTAGGAAAACCGGCATGGAATATCGGCATTATCGTTATGGCTATCATCACGGGTCTCATGAATCTTGCCAATACGTTCGCTGCTTTGAAAGGAACGGAAACGGATGAACTGTATGGGGAAGAAACGAGTACCAAACAGTATAACCGTAGTTTAAAGATCTCTGGGCTTTTTTCAGGAATCAGTGGACTTTTCGGTCTAATTCCGTACGCACCGTTTGTCTCCTCCATCGGTTTTTTGGAGCAGACGGGAATCACGAAACGGCTCCCGTTTATTATCGGCAGTGTCATTTTTCTCCTAATGGGTCTTGTCCCTCCTGTCGCCCGTTTCTTTTCTAACATTCCGCTCGCAGTCGGCAGTACAGTTTTATTTGTAGCGTATATGCAGCTGCTGCATTCATCTCTTGATTTCTTCAAGAAGATTGAGCTGAACAAAAGGAATATCTATCGTTCTGCTCTGCCCTTATTTATCGCTGTGGTCATAATGGTCATGCCGCACACTTATTTTTCTTCATTGCCGAAATTTCTCCAGCCAATCCTTGGAAATGGCTTGTTGATGGGAATTCTGCTCGCTCTGATTCTGGAGAATACGGTGAAATGGAATCGAATGAAGACGAGAGTTGAAAATTCATAGTTTTATAGAATTTCTAATGGGTATGCACAATAATAGGCCCAGTTTCATAAGAACAAATAAGAACAGAAGTAGGAAGGTGAGACTATGAACTATGATTCTAGAAGGATAGGGCAAGATATCGACCCCCGGTACGGAAGTTCGTTCATGGCGAAGAAAAACGCCGTCGCCACACCGAACGAATTGGCGTCCATGGCAGCGAACCGCATCCTGAACAAGGGAGGAAACGCCATTGATGCGATGGTAACAGCGAATGCGGTACTGGGTGTCGTGTTCCCGCATATGACAGGTGCGGGCGGTGATTCATTTTGGCTGATCTATGATGCCAAATCAGGAAAACGCTATTCCTTGAATGCGACGGGCCGGTCGGGGAAAGAGGTGACCCTCGATAAGTTCGACCGAGCGAAAGGAATGGATATTAGGGGGCCAAAGGCGGTCACGACGGTGCCGGGAGCAGTCAGCGGCTGGATTGCCGCGCATGAGAGGTTTGGCAAACTGCCCTTAAAAGAATGTCTCCAGCCTGCAATTGGGTATGCGTACGATGGTTTTCCCGTTAGCCATTCGTTAGCTAAGTTTTTGGAAGTTTCCTTAACCTTACTCCGTACGTACCCATCGACTGCTAAAGTCTACCTCAAAGAAGGAGTCGCTCCATACATGGTCGGGGATACGATGAAGAATCCCGATTTGGGTCGTACGCTCGAATTGATTGCGAAACATGGAAAGGACGCTTTTTATAAAGGTGAAATTGCTGACATGGTGACCCGTTTCCTGCAAGAGCATGGAGGGCTGCTCACGAAGGAGGACTTCGAGAAGCATGAAGCCGACTGGTCTGAACCGGTCCAAGTAGAATATGGCGACCGGGAAGTGATTGCGCCGCCGCCAAACTCAGCCGGAATGGTCACTCTCCAGATTCTTGGAATGATGGATCATCTGGATATCACGAGCTTAAAAGGCCACGAAGAAAAATTCATCGATTACTTCACTCGCGCCACCGCTTTCTCCTTCATGGATCGCGATCAATATCTTGATGATCCAGACTTCAATAAAGTTCCTACAGATATTCTACTCAGTAAAGAGTATTTCAAAGAGCGAGTGAATAAAATGCACGATCCTGCGCTCGGCCCTCCAGAAAACGGCTATGCCAATAAAGGCGACACTACATTCAGCTGCGCCGTCGATGAAGAAGGCAATGCGGTAGGTGTTATTCAAAGCCTGTACTGGGAATGGGGCTCCGGCGTGGTTGCGGAGGGCACAGGAATGATGCTGCAAAATAGGGGCTCCTATTTTTCGCTTGATCCGAAATCACATAACCGGCTGGAGCCGAATAAGCGTCCTGCCCATACTTTAACTTGCTCGATGGTATTCAAGGACGGCAAACCCGAAATGGTGCTTGGCGCTATGGGGGGAGACGGCGAACCGCAAACACAGGCGCTCATCATCATGCGCGTTCTAAATCAGGGGTATTCCGTGCAGGAAGCGATCGATGCACCTCGCTGGCTGCTTGGCAGAACGTGGGGAGACCATGTGAGAGGACTCCGACTGGAGGGCCGTTATGACAAGGGCATTGTAAAGAAACTAGAAGATTTAGGACATATCAACGTTGAAATGATTGAGAACTTCAGTGATTTGATGGGACATGCCCAAGCTATCCGCATTTGGCCAGACCGCTTGGAAGCAGGCGCCGATCCACGGGCAGGAGGACTGGCAATCGGCAATTAAAAAATTTGATAGTAAATAAGAAAAAACGAGAGGAGAATGTCAAATTGAGAAAAGAGTATACAAATGAAACGACAAACCAAACAGACCCACAACCAATAAAAGGGGAGCGTGGTGGCCCTATTCTAGGAGCGAAGAATCCTGAGATTGACCGGCAGAACCCGGATATCCTAGTGCCGCCGGATACGGATCATGGCACGATGCCGAATCTTAAATTCCCATATGCGCAGTCACATATGCGTGTAGAATACGGAGGCTGGTCCCGTGAAGTGACAGTCCGTGAGATGCCAGCAGCGAAGACAATTGCAGGCGTCAACATGCATTTGGAGCCTGGAGGCGTTCGTGAACTTCATTGGCATAAGGAAGCGGAATGGTCCTATATGATTAAAGGAAAAGCACGGATCACCGCGATTTCCCCATCTGGCCGGGAGTTTGTCGATGATGTCGAAGCAGGTGACCTGTGGTATTTCCCATCTGGTGTGCCACATTCTATCAAGGGCCTAAGTGAGGGCGCGGAGTTTGTCTTAGCTTTTGATGATGGGGGATTTTCTGAAAATAGTACATTCTCCATTACTGACTGGTTTGCTCACACACCGAAAGATATACTTGCTGCCAACTTCGGTGTATCAGAAGAGGAATTTGACGGCATTCCCGATGGTGAGGTCTATATGTATCAAGGTGAAGTGCCTGGCCCGATTGCCCAAGGACTGCCGGAAGATGCGAATGAATTTGTCGAGGAATCATTTAGCTTCAAGCTGAAGGACGTCAAGCCGGTAGAAACGAGCGGAGGGAAAGCGTGGATTGCGGACTCCACAAACTTCCCAATTTCGAAGACGATCGCTGCCGCCCTGGTGGAAGTTGAACCAGGTGGCATTCGGGAGCTGCACTGGCATCCGAATGAAGATGAATGGCAATATTACCTGGAAGGACAAGGACGAATGACGGTTTTCGCTTCGGGTGGTAAAGCGAGAACGTATGATTACCGTGCGGGAGATGTCGGTTATGTCCCGTTTGCGATGGGTCACTATGTTCAAAATACCGGTGATACTCCCCTTGTCTTTCTAGAAATGTTCCGCAGCGATCACTTTGCTGATGTTTCATTGAACCAATGGATGTCGCAAACACCACCTGAACTACTCAAAGAGCATTTGCCACTGAGCGATGAGTTCATTAAAAATGCATTGCACGCGGATAAGCGGCCGAATGTAAAATATAATTAAGACGAGATTGCCCTGCCTGCGACATCAGGCAGGGTTTTCATATGCGCGAAAGACAAGCGCCAAGCGAGTAGTACACCCGCTTGGCGCTTGCCAGTAGTTTTAATAGGGATTTACTTTTTTTAATGGCTGTTTAGCTGGCCCTGCAAGCACCTCTCCTGTTCCATCAAAGATGGAGCCATGGCATGGACAATCCCATGTTTGATCGCCATCATTCCAGCGAACTCCGCAGCCGAGATGGGTGCAGTGTAAATCTAAATAGTGGACGTTCGAATTGAGGTCTTTATAAATGCCAATCGGCTTTCCGTTTTGCTTAAACTGATCAGCTTGTCCTTTTTCTAAGCGTTCCGCTCTTTGAAGAAGACTTTTAAAGGCATCATTAGATTGTCCGGAATCCTCCTTATTTTTTTCAGGAAGGCTTCGTTGCGGGTTGAACAACTCTTCGAAACGATTTGGCTTCCCTGTAATCAAGTCGGCGATCAATTGAGCGCCTGCCGCGGCAGCAGTCATTCCCCATTTATTATAGCCGGTCATGACATACATCTGATCGTCCCCTTCCTCGATGGGACCGATGTATGGTCTCATATCGGGAGTGGTCAGTTCGTGCTCAGACCAATAGCCAATCATATCGGTCAATCCGAACTCTTCTTTTGCAAATTGGCGAATTGCTTCATACCGTTCAATTGTCGACTTCGCATCTCCAGTCGGATGCGTCTCACCCCCGACAATCAGCACATGCCTGTCTCCGTCCTGTGCGCCGCGGAAAGTACGTTTCGGTGCGTCATCACTAATATAAACGCCTTTTACAAACGTTTGAGGACTCGCAAATGCCGTTAAGTGGGAAGTGACAGGCTTCATTGTATTAGAATAAAAGGAATGCGGATCTTCCGCAGGGAACAGCGTAGCAAGGACGACTTGCCTGCATGACACAGTAAATTGCGTATCTGTCTGCAAAGTGAGCTGTTCGCCATTCCTCTCTGTTCCCATATACTTGGTATGCTGATAAATACGCCCGCCCATTTGATCAATTTCCCGCAAAACACCATGCAAGAACTTGACCGGATGAATTTGCGCCTGGTCTTTCATGACAAGAGCAGAAGCGACATTGAAGTCCAGCGGAACAGAATCGGTCATGCCGCCTTCAATTCCAATCATTTCATATGCGGCGGCTTCCTTCTCTAAGTTCTGTGTATTCGTTCCGTGTTGAGAGAACACGTAAGAGTCCATTTCCTCAAAGCCGCAATGAATGGCATGCTCCGTTATCAATTCTTCAATTAGTCGAAGCCCTGTTTGATTAGCTTCATAATATTGTTTTGCCAGCTCAACTCCGCCCAATTCTATCATTTTGTCATATATCAGCTCATGCTGAGAGGATAATTTGGCTGTCGTGCCGCCTGTTGTACCGCCTACGAGTTCACGGGCCTCTAGCAATGCTACAGACTTTCCGCGTTTTGCTAAAAAGTAAGCAGTCAAAATGCCTGAAATGCCACCACCGATTACCGCTGTGTCCACTTCAATGTCCTGAGCCAGTTTGGGATAACTGACCCCATGTTCTGTCATTTTCCAAAAGGATCGGTTTTCTCCCTGCAATTTTTCCAAAATGAGATTCCTCCTTACGATGTCCTTACTCCTTTTCTACCTTTCTCCTATGAAACTAAACACGTAATTAAAGAATAGAAAAGAGAGGAGGGAAAGATTGAATTTAAGGAAGTGGATTAGTTAAGACAAATGACAAAAATGTAAGTTGCGGCCTGTCTTTTGTTCGCTACTTCGATGGATGCCCCTGTACTTCCACCGTATGCTTGGAATATCAGCTAAAGAAAGCGGGAGGATTCATATGGATGTCTTGTCAGTAGAGAAACTGTCTAAAACCTATGAAGCTGCAGGAGGCTCTGTACAAGCGCTGAAAAGCATTTCATTCACATTAAAGAAAGGCGAGCTGATTGCCGTCATGGGTACGAGTGGTTCGGGAAAGAGCACGCTGCTTAATATACTCGGCGCATTGGATGAACCGACCTCAGGCAAGATTGTAATGAACGGTCAAACATCAAACCAAATGTTTCGGGAACCGTACGCGACGGATTTTCGCAGGGACCATATTGGTTTCATCTTTCAATCCTTTCATTTGCTCAAAGATTTAACGGTAGAAGAGAATATTGGGCTACCCCTTTTGATAAAAAATGAGACGAAGGAGCAAATTCGGCAAAAGACTGATGCCATGGTGGAGCTGATGGGGCTTCGGGAGTGGCGGCATCACCGTCCGGTCCAGCTTTCGGGTGGCCAGCAGCAACGCGTGGCAATTGGCCGAGCTTTAATTACAGAACCGCCGATCGTACTAGCGGATGAATTAACGGGCAATTTGGATACCAATACATCCAATGATATTTTACGGGTGCTGACAGAGTTGAAGGCAAAGCTGAACCAAAGTATGCTCGTCGTGACACATGATCCGAACGTAGCGACATATGCGGATCGTGTACTGTTTTTCCATGATGGGGAAATGGTGAATACGTATACGTGCAAAGGAACTGGTGATATGGAAGAAATCATGCGAATCTTCCAAGTGATTTTGGAGGGACGTACACATGAAGTCGTTAAATGAACTCGCTTTCCGATTTTTTCGTGCGAATCCGTTTATTGTCTTCACTTCGGTTGTCAGCATCGCCATCGCTGTGTCTTTAATTGTCACCTTGTCTGTCTTTTCGTCCAATGCGAAGCAATCGTTGCAGGATGAAATGAAGGCGTTGTTTGGGGAACAAGATTTGGCGATCGTCTATGACAGCGAAGGGCCGGCTTATGATGAACAGGCATTATTCGACTTTGCGGCTGCGCATCCAGGCACGGAAGAAATTTCGAAAGTGTTTGTGACAAGAGCATTTGTCGAGCCTTTAGGCGGGAGTGTATATTCCGTGGGCATGGGAAACGATGATCTTGTGAGAAGCCGGTACAATACAACAGTTGATTTGGACGAAACATCCGTCGCCATGTCGGCGCAGCTGGCCCGCTCCTTGGAGCTCGCTGTGGGGGATGAAGTGGAAATTGAAAATGGCCGATTCAAGCTAGTAGAAATAATAGGCAATATTGAAGGAGCGGGCATTGTTCCGGATATGCTCATCTTTTCATTAGAGACAGCCCAATCGTTTCCGAGCAACGAGTATGAGCTGACGACAACTGCCTTGATGATTAAAGCGATACGCGGGACGGATGTCGTGGCGATGGCTGTCGATCTACAAAAGTTTGATGACAGGCTGCGAATCGATGTCATGGAGCAAGAAGACTTCGTTAAACAGAATATGGAATCTCTGACGATATTCATTGGCGTCATGGCGGTTTTAATATTGCTGGTGACGTCCATGATGGTCATATCCAATTTCGACTTGCTGCTATATAAAAATCGGAATCAGTTTGCCATCATGCGTGCAATGGGAGCAAGGACAAAACAGATTGCCAATATTGTTTTCATTCAAAGTACGTTAATAAATGTAACTGGTACAGTAGTAGGGCTCCTTTTGGCGGCTGGCGGCAATCGATTGATCCAACCAATCTTCGGGCGGTTATTTTCAATAGAAACAGAGGCAGCGACATTTGGCTGGACCGTCGCGGCTACAGTGGCAGTCTTATGTGCAATTGTCATTCAAGTTTTTCTAGCCATACCAGCCTATAAGGCATCTAAAGCACTGCCGATTCAATTATTCGAGGAAAATGAAAAAATTGATTTTACCCATTCCTCACGCCGCCGGAATTGGGGCTTGCTGTTAGCGGGGGTCTCCTTACTCGCGATTCTAATTGGCTATGGCAGCCCGGACGGAGGGGGAGGCAAAGCGCTAGCATTCTTAGGGGGCGGGCTATCATGTATCATTGCGTTATTTTTGCTGCTGCCACTGTTCATGGCTCCCATATTGCGAGCGATGCTGCCAGCTGTGCAAAACGTGTTTGGGAAAGAGGCGGCAATTGCGATTCAAACCATGTTGCCGCAAATACGAAAAAATACACTTGTCATCTTATCCATCAGCCTCGTTATGACGATTACAGTTTTCGGCTCGGTTTTATTGAACACCATTCAACAGAATGGATTAACTTATATCGACAAACAATTTCCAACTTCGATTGTTTTGAAAAGCAGATTATGGGATTCAGCGATTCCGACATTGGAACTGCAAAAGAAAGTGGAGGAACAATTTCCGGGGAATGCTGTATATACAGTCAGTAATGCGGCTCCAGGTGAAATTCAATTGGCAGGAGGACAGCATGAGTTCAGCTACGCCATGACAGATTTGTCTACTAAGGGTCTGTTGGAGGAACAGGTGAAAGATCCGACAAAGGAAATAGTAATATCCAAAGAGTTTGCTAAGAAGCATGAGCTTCAGGTAGGTGACACATATCAGATTGGTGTTTTTTCCAACGCATCGTTGCAAGTAGAGTGGATAGACCAGATGGTCATCGGTGCCATTTCTCCCACCATGCCTGATGTAGATGCCATGATGGATTGGAAAGCGGCCACTTTCCTGAATGAATACACGACGTTTCATGCCCTCTACTTGGATGCTACAAGTGAGGAAGAAACAATGAAGGCATTGGAACCGTTGAAACAGCAATACCCGGAACTTCAGTTGTTTGGGCATCAAAAGTCCGTTGATGAGGCTAATACCATGTTCCTGCAGCGCTGGTCGATTTTCCTGATGGTGCTCGTTGCGCTTGTGTTATCCGTCATGACGGGCGTGTGCAATACACTGATCAATACGGTTTATGCGAAACGGAAAGAGTTTGCGGTTTTAAGGACAATAGGTGTGCGTCCGCGAGGCATTGGAAAAGTCATTTTGACACAGGTTTCTCTATATGTCATCATCGGGCTTTGCTTTGGCACGGTCTGCGGGTTTTTATTGGCGTGGATCATACTGCTTATCGATTCTGGTGAACTGCACGTCAACGCATCACTGTTATGGGCCGTCGCAGCGGCCATGCTTACCATCAGCATAGCGCTTTTTGTACCTATCGGCCATAAGCTTGGCGCCAGAAAAATTAGTGTGGAAGTGTTGCAAGATAATAAATGATAATGAGAGCTGCCAAGAAGGGGAAAATCTTCGGGGCAGCTTTTTATTCGAAAGTTTACGTTATAAAAGAGGAAGGAGCGGGAAACGATGAAGGTAGGAAAAAATCATATGTAAAGGAGACGAAGTTTATGAAAAAATTAATCTTTTTTATGTCGGCTGCCATGTTGGTGCTAGGCGGCTGTGGCAATAAAGAAAAAGCCAATAACGACGACAACACAAAAGTTGAAACGAACCAGGAATCTTCCCACCACGAGATGGAACACACAGGTTCAGGTGATGTGCCGGATACACTCGAAGTTGCTGCAAATCCTACATATCCTGTCGGCAGCGAAGCCATCGTTCAAGCTGACCACATGGAAGGAATGAAAGGCGCCGTAGCCAAAATTGCTGGTGCTTATGAAACGACTGCCTATGAGGTGACATATACGCCAGCAGGAGGCGGCGCGGAAGTCCCGCACCATAAATGGGTCATCCAAGAGGAAATCAAAGACGCGGGGAAAGAACCCTTGGCCGACGGCACCAAAATAACAATTGAAGCGGATCATATGAAAGGTATGAAAGGAGCAGAAGGTGTCGTCGATTCTTCCGAAAAGACAACTGTGTATATGATCGATTATACCCCGACGACCGGAGGAGAACCTGTGAAGAACCATAAATGGGTGACGGAAGAAGAGCTCACGGCAAAGTGAGACACTTTGTTGGGGTGACCGGCTAAGTGCATGCGTTTAAGTTAACTTGCGCTGGCTAGGAAATCAGACAGCATATAAAAGGGTTGGAAATCAATCGATTTCCAACCCTTTTCATTACCGTAAAATCAGTATGAATCGGTCTCTCTGCCTTTTTCCTCTGCCATTTTTGGTCCTTTTTCGCCGCCTTCATTTCCAAGAGGACGCATGCTGGAACCAGCCTTGCTGGCATTAGTGAGCCCCTCGCGCAAACGGCGTCCATATTCCTCGTCGGCATCCTCTGCTAAGGCGATCATTTTATCTTGAAGCCGCGGATCGCATTTCGATAGATCGTTAACTAGGTTTTGAATCAATTCATCCTTTTCCCATTTCTCAAAAGCACGGTATGTTTCGCCGGCTTGTTTCGTGTTGTCATTACGGTCGATTGATTCCCGGACCAGATTCGCATCATAGTGAGGGGTATATTCTTTACCTGCCGGTTTCGCTTCCTGTAATCCGCCTAGAATGGAAGGCTCGTAATTGACATGTGGATTCTGTCCTGGTGCCAAGTCCACTTTGTATTGCATTTGGCCGCCTCTTTGGTTTGTGGCAACACGTGTTTTCGGCGCATTGATCGGCAATTGGAGATAGTTTGGTCCTACCCGGTAACGCTGGGTATCGGAGTAGGAGAATGTCCTGCCTTGCAGCATCTTGTCGTCGGAAAAGTCCAGGCCGTCAACTAGCACACCTGTCCCAAAGGCTACTTGTTCGACTTCAGTGAAATAGTCTTCCGGGTTTTTATTTAATACCATCCGGCCGATCGGAATCCAAGGGAATTGGTCGTTTGGCCATAGCTTGGTATCATCAAGCGGATCGAAGTCGAGTTCCGGATGCTCTTCATCACTCATGATTTGGACGAATAATTCCCATTCTGGATAATCGCCGCGTTCAATGGCTTCATATAAATCTTGGGTCGCGTGATTAAAATTTTTCGCTTGGATTTCCTCGGCTTCTTGTTGCGTTAGATTTTTAATGCCTTGTTTTGGCTCCCAGTGATATTTTACGAGGACTGCTTCTCCTTCACTGTTGACCCACTTATATGTGTTAACTCCCGAGCCTTGCATCTGCCGGTAATTGGCTGGAATGCCCCAAGGAGAATAAATGAACGTGACCATATGAAAGGATTCGGGTGAATTGGCGCAGAAGTCAAAAAAGCGCTCACTGTCTTGGATATTCGTAACCGGATCGGGCTTGAACGCATGAATCATATCCGGGAATTTAATGGCATCACGGATAAAAAAGATCTTCAGGTTATTCCCAACGAGATCCCAGTTGCCATCTTCCGTATAGAACTTAACCGCAAAGCCGCGTGGATCCCGAAGTGTCTCGGGCGAATGGCCGCCATGGATTACTGAAGAAAAACGGACGAACACAGGCGTTTGTTTCCCTTTTTCTTGAAACAGCTTCGCTCTTGTATACTTGGATATTGGTTCATCACCGGCCGATCCATACGCTTCAAAATAACCGTGTGCGCCTGCACCTCTTGCGTGCACGACCCGTTCAGGAATACGTTCCCGGTCAAAGTGGCTCAGCTTTTCAATGAAATGGTAGTTCTCAAGTGTTGCAGGCCCGCGGTTCCCAATTGTCCGCAAGTTTTGATTGTTAGTCACGGGATGTCCTTGCCGGTTTGTCAGCGTCAAATCCTCTTCATTTGCCGAATGTTGTGTAGCCTCGCGTCTTTCATCCTTCATCTAGAGTACCTCCTACCATGAATTTCCCCTTGAGGGCAGGGGATTATATATTTACTCTTCCCAGTTCATGGGTGTATTAACCTTTCTATCTGACGTGTGACAAGATGCTTACGGGTAGGATAAATGTGTCGGAATTGTGAACCCCGTTCTTGTATAATGTAAAAAAACACTTACACGGAGGAATCCGTTTTTGTTATAGTTCAAAACGAACCGGCTAGTATCATGGAGGTGTGCTCCGGGATTTGGACAATAAGTCGTTGCGAAAAAAGGACGCAATGACCGATGAGTTAAAGGAGAAGTGGGTTGTGAATAAACAATATAAAACAGGTCCTATTATGGCTGCCCTGCTGATAGCAGGATTCGTCGGGCTCTTCAGTGAAACAGCGTTAAATATCGCCTTAAATGAATTAAAAGGAATTTTCAATGTCGATGCCACAACCATCCAATGGCTTGCGACAGGTTACTTTCTAACACTTGGCATCTTAGTGCCCGTGTCAGGAATCTTAATGCAGAAGTTCACCACGCGCCAAATGTTTTTGGCCTCCATATTATTTTCTATTACCGGAACGATGGTGGCGGCTCTCGCTCCGGCATTTGGAGTTTTGCTTGCAGCACGAATTATCCAGGCTGTCGGGCTTGCGATCATGCTGCCGCTAACGCAAAATGTTATTTTTACTATTTATCCACCTGACAAACGGGGCGGTGCCATGGGGATGATGGGCTTGGTTATTTTAGCAGGCCCTGCCTTTGGTCCGACTTTGGCAGGGATGATACTCGATGCTATCTCGTGGCATTGGATTTTTTGGCTGACTTTACCGTTTTTACTTCTCTCCCTCGTCTTGGGGATCGTATTCATTCCAAATGTTAATGAAATACGAAAAGTTTCAATTGATTACCTATCAGTGATCTTATCAACACTCGGTTTTGGCGGTGTTGTCTATGGTGTCAGTACCGGCGGAAGCTTAGGATGGACCCATATAATAGTTCTCGGCTCTATTGGAATCGGGTTGTTTTCTCTCATTCTATTTTCGATCCGGCAATTGAAGATGCAGGAACCTATGTTGAATTTGCGAGCGTTCAAGCATCCTCTATTCACATTAGGCCTCGTCATGAATGTCATTACATTTTTCAATATGCTGTCATTGCTTGTCGTTTTGCCGATGTATATGCAGATGGCTTTGCTGATTTCAGCGTTCGTATCAGGTCTGGTCCTATTGCCGGGGAGTTTGCTCAATTGTATCCTCGCGCCAATTGTCGGTCGGTTATTTGATAAATATGGGCCGAGAGCTCTCATCACACCGGGAACGATACTCGTTGTTATTGCCTATATTCTTTACATGTCGCTTGGCTCGAATACTGCACTTTGGCCTGTCATCTTAGCCCATATCATCATGATGGTGGGAATCGGCATGGTGATTCCCTCTGTGCAGACGAATACACTCAATGCCTTGCCGCGCAAATTGTACCCAGACGGTATTGCGATTTCGCAAACATCACAACAGGTAGCGGGTGCGCTCGGCATCGGCATTATGATTTCCTTGTTCACCGCCCGGCAGAACCAGCTGCTTGAAACTGTGCCAGATGTTTCGTCAGCCGCTGCCTCTGCAGCTTCTGTGGTGTTTATAGTTGGTTTGCTGTTTGCAGTCATGAATGTAATTTTGTCCTTGTTCATGAAGCGTCCTGCATCTTGAGAACCAATAACTAGTACAACCTTTTTAGCTTTCTAGTGTAATATAGAGAGTACCTGACTGAAGGAAGTGTAAAGTTATGTCTCAGCAAGAAATCATATCGGAACATCGTACGAAAGAATTGCGGTCCGACTGCGCCAATTGCTTCGCTTTATGCTGCGTGGCCTTGCCCTTCGCAGCATCTGCTGATTTCGCTTTTCATAAAGATGGGGGAACGCCATGCCGGAACCTTCAACCTAATTTCCGGTGCAGCATTCATACAGAACTTCGTGAAAAAGGATGTAATGGATGTGTATCCTACGAGTGCTTTGGGGCTGGACAAAAAGTATCTCAAACTATTTTTAACGGAAACGATTGGAGAGCAGCACCGGAAACCGCTTCATCGATGTATGCTGTTTTTCCGATTGTACAGCAGCTCCATGAAATGCTTTATTATTTGGCAGATGTGCTGTCAAGGGATGTCCTGCGTGATCTTCATGCTGATCTGCAGGCCGTTTATCAAGAAACGGAACAGCTTACCACACTGCCCGTCGACCAAATCATGCGGTTGGACGTGCCGTTCCATCGGGCAAAAGTGAATGAGTTTCTATTGCAGTCTAGTGAACGGATCCGTTCAATTGTAGCTGCAAAAAGAGATCCAAGGCGTGAGCCAAAGAAAAAGCCGGGTGCCGGTGCTGACTTGATCGGCGTCAATTTCCGTAATACTGATTTACGTGGAATGAACTTTCGAGGGGCCCTTCTTCTCGGCGCTGACTTGCGACAAGCCGATTTGCGCGAGGCTGATATGATCGGTGCTGATCTGCGAGCCGCCAATCTTAGCGGAGCTGACCTCCGCGGCAGTCTCTTCCTGACGCAAGCACAAGTAAACGCCGCTTCTGGTGATGTAAACACTCGACTCCCTCATCACTTGACCCGTCCGTATCACTGGAAGTAAAGACAAAACCAATCTCAATCAAGAGGTTGGTTTTTGTTTTGCGTTATTTTGAAACATATAATCGATCGGACCGTAGATATCTTAGTAGGATTATTTAGAAATCAAATAAAGGGGGCAATCGTAATGGAATTTCCGTCTATGGCAACAGATCGTCTAGATCTTGTTCAAATTGAAATGAAACATGCGGAAGCACTATTTGCTAATTTTTCGAATCCCAAAGTTGTGGCTTACTATGGGATGGAAGTGATGACCGATCTTGCGCAAGCCGAGAGATTAGTCAGCCAGTTTGAGGATATGCAACGGGGGAAGCGAGGACTCCGATGGGGAATCGTAGTCCGAAAAGAGAACCGCTTCGTTGGCACTATCGGGTTAAATCAATTATCGAAAGGAATGAGACGGGCAGAAATCGGATTTGAGATCCATCCGGAGTTTTGGCAAACTGGCATCACTTCTGAGGCGCTACAAGCTGTTTTACGTTATGCCTTTGAAGAACTGAACTTACATCGGATGGGGGCAGTGACTTTCCTGGACAATGTCGCTTCGATTGGTCTTTTGAAAAAACATGGATTTCAAGAAGAAGGGATTCTGCGCGGTTATCTATTCCAAAATGGACACTCTCATGATGCCCGTGTGTTTTCACTATTAGATTCAGAATACCCTTCATCCAAGGAGAGCGCTGTTTGAAACCCTTTTTTGAATACAATTGGCAAGTGCGACAGGAATGGTATCGGTGGTGTGAGGAATTGAAGGAAGAGGAACTTCTTCAGCAAAGGACAGGGGGCGCCGGAGGCATCTTGCAGACTTTATTCCATATTATTGATGTGGAATGGAGTTGGATACGTAGAATGCAAGGGAGACCTGATCCTGCGGAGAACTTCGAAGACTTTTCTAGTCTCCAATTAATTCGTGAATTGGATGCGCATTATCATTCGGAAGTCGCAACATTCGTAGAAGCTTGGGAAAAACAAATGGAGCACAACGTCTTGGTAGAAGCATTGCCGGATGGAAGGGTGAGCCAGGATACATGGGGGGAGATCATGAGACATCTCATCGCCCATGAAATCCATCATATGGGGCAACTGTCGGTATGGTCCCGGGAAGTGGGGAAGAAACCGATTTCTGCGAATGTTATTGGGAGAGGGCTTGTCTGATTGCTACGATGGCGTCTGTTCGAGGTACGGAAAGTCTTATAAACAAGGAAAGGAATGGATGGGATGTTGTTTACGGCTTTGCCGATCTTCATGATGATCATCTTGCCAGGGGTGTTCATTTTTGTTTTATGGAGGGCGGCTTTCAAAAGCAAGCTGGAGTGGGGGATGGATGCGGGGTCAACAATCTTGTTGATTGCCTGGCTTTTTCAGACTGCTAACTGGAGCTGGATTGGAATATGGGTTCGCTATGTTTGGATTGTCCTGCTGGCAGTCGCCTTGATTATGTCGTGGAGAAAAATACGTGCACTGCCTATTAAGGTGGCGTATACGGGTTCACAGAAGTTTTCGCTCGCAATCTATGGATTCCTAATGCTCGTATTTGGTTATTACAATGTCATGACGATAACGAGCTACACAACAAAAGATGAAGGAATCGACTTGGTGTTTCCCATTCAAGATGGCACTTATTATGTAGGGCACGGAGGGAACCATGTCATGATGAATTACCATCACGATTATCCGCCTCAAAAGTATGCGCTGGATATTTTGGCGCTAAATGGTCTAGGAACACGTGCGAAAGGCTTATTACCTGCAGAGCTTGATCAATATGCAATCTATGGAGATAGCTTGGTAAGCCCCTGTGATGGGACTGTGGTAAAGTCCGAAAATGATCTGGTGGATATGACACCACCCGAGATGAACTCGGATCATCCAGAAGGAAATCATGTGTTATTAATTTGCGATCAACACCCAGCTACTGTGCTCCTGGCCCATATGCAGCAAGGCAGCGTCGCAGTGGCAGAAGGAGATATCGTGAAGACAGGGCAATATCTCGGAAAGGTCGGCAACTCCGGCAATACGTCGGAACCGCATTTGCATATTCATGCCGAGCTGGATGGAGAAGGGGTGCCCATTCGATTTGACGGACGTTTTTTAGTGAGGAATCATGTAATCAAACCGGGGAACTGACCTCGCCTTTGGGAAACTTCTGACGACAGGAGTTTCCTTTACTGGCGTTCAGCGGGAGTTATTGGCGTTCGTATCGATTAATTGGCGTTCAGCTGGAGTTATTGGCGTTCAAAATCGTTTATTGGCGTTCATCTCGATAATCTGGCGTTCGCCAAGATATATTGGCATTCATCGATATCTACCAAAGTTCACCTCGTTTTCACCCCCACGCTTATTCATCATCTCTTCAAATCCATCTCCCGCCACTATACATAGTAATTTCTTTATTGGATAGCCTAACGGAAAGAAAAAGTTGGGTGAGGGGATGTATATGCGAATCGAGAAATCGTCTGATTGGATGGAAGGCTTGCAGAAACGGTTGGATGGCGAGCAGGAGTGGGACAATTGGACATTGTATCAAATGAGCTACGACGTGGAGAAGCGGAAGTTGATTCCGACTTTTTATGGTCTTCAGTCCCCTAAGTTCTTGCCCGCACTTAAGCCATATCCACATCAGTTGGAGGCGGCGGAGACAGTCATTGAACGGATGAATGGCAAGGCGATATTGGCGGATGAGGTCGGTCTTGGCAAAACGATTGAGGCGGGGCTTATAATGAAGGAGTACCTCATCCGGGGGCTTGTGAAAAAAGCGCTGATTTTGACTCCGGCTTCCTTGTCGACGCAATGGATTGAAGAGTTGAATCAAAAATTTCATATCCCCGCTGTTCCTTTTAATAAGAAGTACGACTTGAATTTATGCAATATCGTCGTGGCGAGCCTCGACATGGCGAAACGAAGCCCCCACAAGGAAAACATCTACAATCAGAACTATGATTTGGTCATCGTGGATGAAGCTCATAAATTAAAGAATCATAAAACGAAGAACTATGAGTTTGTCCAAAGCCTGAAAAAGAAATTTTGCCTGTTGCTGACGGCGACTCCCATACAAAACGATGTCTTTGAATTATTCCATCTCATCTCACTTCTTAAACCCGGTCACCTTGGAAATTTTGAGACGTTTCAACAAGTGTTTTCCGCGAGCAAGCACAACGTGGAAGAAGATGAGTTTTTGAAGGAATTGATTAACCAAGTGATGGTGAGGAATTCCAGGCAGCATATTGGCCTTGATTGGACGAGCCGTCGAGTGCAGATTATTCCGATCGAATTCAGCCAGAAGGAAAAAGAAGTGTATGATCTCATCGCAAATTCTGCGGAACATTTAAAGGCGTTTTCAGATGCATTCACCGTGATGACATTGAAAAGGGAGTTTTGCAGCAGTAAAGAGGCTGCTTGGCTGACGCTCGAGAAGCTCGTTGAAAAATGCAACGGTGCGGAAGAGCGGGCGTATATCAATGAATTGCTGATGAAACTTCAGGCACTCGAGATCAATACGAAAGCAGAGAAAGCGTATGAAATTATTAAGCAGGCAAATGATAAAGTCATCATCTTTACTGAATACCGGGCAAGCCAAACGTATTTGCAGGCGTATCTGTTCTCCAAAGGAATTACGAGTGTTCCGTTCAACGGCAAATTCAATAAAAGCAAGCGGGAATGGATGAAGCAACTATTTAAAGAGAAAGCGCAAGTGTTGATTGCCACAGAGTCGGGCAGCGAAGGGATCAACTTGCAATTTTGCCATCATGTCATCAATTATGATTTGCCTTGGAACCCGATGAAGGTGGAGCAGCGGATCGGGCGTGTCCACCGGCTTGGGCAGGAGCATGATGTCCATATTTATAATCTGGCCATTAAACATACGATTGAGGATTATATGTTGGAATTGCTGAATACGAAAATAGGGGTCTTCGAAAAAGTGGTGGGCGAGCTGGACGATATCCTTTCAGAATATAGATTGTCAATCTAAGGGAGGTGATTAGTCTGTATCCAAAGCAGATCCAGCAATACTTGAGGACGTTTTTCATGGAGACGAATTGCCCGATCGTGCAGGAAAGCGACCATCATCTATCAGTCCAATTAACAATCGAGATGGATAAACGGATCATGAACCGGCCCTTTTACTGGAGCTACGTGGAAAGTACAGGAGGCGAGCCGAATCCGGCGAAGCTGACATTGATTACCGACAAAACCCGAATGGGCTTGAACATTCCAGGGGAAGTTGTGCACTATGGTTCTCCGCGATTGAATCAACTGTTTCAAGTGGCGAAGGAGAGAGGGGCTTTTGTTCAATTATTTGAGAATGTGGACAATCAAACCGGGGTACAAACCGTACTGACCCCATGGCTTGGCGTGAACTATAAAATTACGTATAGCAGCGACCGGACGAAAGAAATGCTGTATTCGCTCGGAATGAATTTAATGACAGGCGCCATTATGGACGGATTCCACGAAGCGGTCAGCGAGTTGAGGCTACAAGCGGCTATTCCTCCAAACACTTTCTATTTGCCTTATATCATTAAACCGATGCGTGCTATGGAGCGGCTTGAAACATTAATCGATGAGTTGATTGCGCAAGACGACCACACATGGGCCGACGAAGCGGCGGCCAGACAGAAAAGAGATCTGCAAGTGCTGGAGTACTTTTATAAAGACACAGAGGAACGTCCTGAAAGCTATGAAATGGAAAAAAAGGCGATAAAAGAGCAATATGAGACGAAGATTAAGGTGGAAATTATTAATGGGGGCTTGTTTTATGTCCGTTGATAGGAAAACGCGCCACGTATCGATCGTCATGCTCCTACTTACCTTTTCATTATTCTTTAGTGAGAGAACCATTCAAGCAGAGTTAACTGAAAGGCTGCCATACGAGCGGATTTATCAAGAGATTGGATACAAAGAAATAGATGTGGCACTGGGTGAAGCGGAAAAGCATTTTGATTATAAAATCAACTTGCCTCTCCGGGTGCCTCCTGTTGCATTTACACATCAGTTCGCGAGATTTTCTAACTTGGATGGAGACATGAACGATTTGTTTGAAATAACAATGATCAGTGATCAATATTCCGAGAACCATTACAAAATTGTCATCCGGCCACTTGCTGAAAAGCTCATTTTCAAAGACGAGAGCATTGTAGGTACGTACCAATTGCTTGATCAAAGCGAGGCACACTACATTAGGCTGGAAGGCTTCAATTTATTGGTCTTTGAAAAGGATGTTTGGCAGTACAAGCTGATGGTAGATAAGCGGATATCAGAAATTGTAACCCCTCAAGTTCTTGTGGAAATTGCCAATTCAATTAGGTATCCATTCGAGCAATAAGTGAGCAAAGCCTGCGCCTGCAGGCTTTTTTGATGTCTTTGATATTGTAATCAACTGTTCACCTTCCGTTTATATTGCCGCCGTAATATAAAAGCAAGAACAATAACGGAGGCGATTTCAGTGAAGATAGCATGGAAAGAAATGCGGAAGAACAAAACGAAGTTTTTGATTCTCGGCTCGATTATATTTCTCGTCAGCTTTTTGACGTTTATTATTTCAGGTCTGGCAAACGGTTTGTCGCAAGATAATGCGGCATTAATCAAGGATTTGCCGGAAGGCCAATTTTATTTGAATGAAAACGCCAAGCAAACCTATAATTTATCCAAAATAGATACAGGCTTGCAAGAGGAAATAGTGAAGGAACATCCACAAGCGACTGCCTTTTCGGTGCAAATGGGGTTTGTCAACGACGTAGAGGACAAGCAGCATAGTGTTGCGTTTCTCACCTCCACGGAATCGGATGTATTTGAGGATGTAAGAGAAGGCGAAATTCTTTTGGACAGCTCCCTTAAGGAAGATGGCATCCGTGTAGGCGATGTGTTGACAAACAACCAGTTCAGCGGTGAGTTCACCGTCAAAGGCTTTGTCGACAAGAAGAAATACAGCCACGCGCCGGTTGCCTATATTAATATAACGAACTATCAAGAGATGTACCGTGTTATGGAAATGCAAACGATTTTCATTCCAGGGAAAGATGCACCTGCTTACAATGGCCTTGAGTCATTCAGCAATAAAACATTTTTGAATGCCATTCCAAGCTACAGTGCCGAACAAATGTCATTGAACATGATCATTTGGTTTTTAGTTGTCATCAGTGGCATGCTGTTCGCGATCTTCTTCTATATGATGAACGTGCAGAAGATTGGATTGTATGGCATTTTGAAAGCAATAGGAATGAAGACGATTGCGCTGTTTAAAATGATTTGGTTCCAAATGATTGCGATTACGCTTGTCGCATTGTCACTCAGCATTGGTTTAAGCCAATTTTTTAATTTCGTAGCACCAGAAGGAATGCCGTTCCATTTGTCACTCGACACTGTCTTGATGCTATCGGCAGTATTCCTTATCGTCGGTTTTGTCGGTGCTACTATTTCCGGGTTCCAAATTAAAAAAATCGAGCCGCTTCAAGCGATTCAGCAAGGGGAGATGTAAGATGGCGACATTTCTAATAGAAGATGTTACGAAGACCTTTACGAATGGTGAAGTGGAAGAACAGATTTTGAAAGGTGTCGATCTTACCTTGAAGGAAGGGGAGATGACGGCGCTCATTGGACCATCCGGCTCAGGGAAATCTACCATCCTGACAATCGCAGCTGGCCTGCAGCGGGCGACTGATGGAGAAATTCTGTTTGAAGGAAAAGACATGACGAAGATGTCGCAGGAGGAGATCCGCCAAGTTCGGGCGTCCGAATTCGGTTTTGTCTTTCAATCATCCCATCTCGTTCCGTTTTTGACAGTGGAAGAGCAGCTATTATTAATGCTGGATGTCGCAGAATCCAAGCTCACCAAGAAAGAGCAGGAAAAAGAAGTCGACAAGATCTTAAAGCTCGTTGAAATGGATCACCGCAAAGACGCATATCCGGCTTCTCTATCTGGCGGGGAGCGGCAGCGCATCGCGATTGCACGGGCGATTATCCATCGTCCGAAAATCCTGTTCGCCGATGAGCCGACTGCGAGCCTTGATACGAAACGTTCCAAGGATGTAATGGAGTTGCTGCGACAGCTGACCAAAACGCTAAAATTGACCACACTGATGGTCACACACGACGAAGAGATGCTGCCGTATGTCGATCGGATCATCACCATGCGGGATGGCTATATTGAGGAATAAAAGATCATAGGAAAAGGGAACAGCGATAATGCTGTTCCCTTTTTTCATGCGTTACTCTGCAGGATGGTCTTTTGCGTCTCTGGCGAACTTCTTGCTGAAAACTAAAGCAATAATAATCATGAAGAGAGCGGCGCCTGCAGACGTTAAGTAAATCGGCTCGTACGCTGAATGGACAGCGCTTTGATATGCTTCATTCAAAGCATCTCGTACGTCCGCCACAGGAATCTTATCGATACTCTCCTGGATATTCGCATACCCTCCGCCGCTCACTGACTCCATTGCATCACTCGGCATGGCAGCAGGGTCTATTCCGTGCGCTTTTATCTTTTCGGGAATAAGCGAGCCTAACTGACTGAAGCCCTGCTGGATGAAAGCCGCAAAAATTGTAGGGGATATCGTCAGACCGATTTGCCGGGCGACCGACAACGTACCAATTGCCGAACCTTTTTGGCTGCCGGCAGCATTTGAAGTCAGCACTGTCAGAGGAGCGCCAAGAACGAAACCGAAGCCGATTCCTGCAATGACGGAGAAAATGATAAAGGTCATTTTTGAATCCACAAATAGACCAAGTCCCCCGAATCCGATGACCGAAATGATTCCCGAGAGGACAAGTGTTTTAACAGGACCTTGTTTATCGACGAAGAATCCGCCGCCTGCCGCTCCAATACCTGATGCTAAGGCGAGTGGCGTCATCCAATACCCTGACTTAGATGCAGGTATGCCGAGAATTTGCTCCGCATAAGAAGGGATGAAGATGACGGCACCAATGAAAAGCCCGGAAAGTGCTCCCATCACCATCGTCATGGAATACGTTGGTTTGCGCAGTAGATGATACGGTAAAATCGGATCGACATGCTTTGCTTCATTGCGTTTTTCCACAAAGATCAACAAGGCGAAAAGGACAACGCCGAGCAACAATAAACCGAGCGTGCTCCAACCGAGAAGGCTGTTCAGCAAGTTTCCTTCACCCAGGTTGTTAACGGCAAACATGACACTTAGGATGGAGAAAGATAATAGAGAGATGCCAAGAAAATCGATTTTCGAAAGTACGGAAGTTTTTGTTTCCTGCAAGGAAACCCAGCCGAAGATGACTAACAGAATACCGATCGGCACATTGATTAGGAAGAGCCAATGCCAATTTCCGGTCAGATCAATTAGAAAGCTGCCGATATTCGGACCGACAACAGAAGCAATCCCGTTCATTGCACCAAGCAATCCCAGCTTGCTGCCTTGTTTCTCTTTAGCAAATGTACTGAGGACATGGGAGCTGGCGATAATGAAAATACCACCGCCGCCAAGCGCCTGGAATAAACGCGCCGCCAGGAACAGAGTGAAGTTTGGACTGAGTGCTACACCAAGTGAACCAATCGTAAAAATCGCGACTTCAATGAGGAATAATTTCTTGCGTCCATAGCGGTCTGCCAGCTTCCCGACAATCGGTGTCGCGACGGCCAGGCCGAGCGTATACAGTGTAATTCCCCAGGCTCCAGACGTAGCAGATACATCGAACGAAGAGTTGATCGTTGTCAAAGCGGCACTAATAATTCCATTGTCCAAAGCTGCCATGAACACGCCAATCAATAGTATCGTAAAACCTAAGGTAGTCGTCTTTTTTTCCTTCATTGCCATGATCTCACCTCCATAAATAATGAGTGATTATTATAATAATCGAAGATGAACGGAAGGTGAACTACATGTTACAAGTGGACCTCCACTAAACATTTCTCTTCTATTTAATGAATTATGCCCGAAAGTGTCCATAATCGATTCTAAATCGCTAAGAACCTTTTATGCTTCAACATGTCATAAAGACCGAGTGGTGGGGACTGTTCTCCTATTTACGCTTGCTATTATGGGGGGGGATTCAGACGCGTTGTTAATATTGGAACATCAAGCTGGATCCTTTATCAATGTTTGGACTTGTTGAAAAATCACCGAAAACGAGACATGCCTTGATTTTGAATTGGTCTTACAAAACTTGATTCAAAATACTTATGCAAGTGCATAGGAATTTGAAAATTCATGAAAGCTCTATTTCATGCTACATTGAGAATGGGAGGGGATGAATGTGAAAGCGATTATTCAAAAAGAGTTCGGTGGACCTGATGTTCTTTTGACTGAAGAAATTGAACGTCCCAAAATGGGTACGGGAGAATGCTTACTAAAAGTTGCATTTACAAGTGTGAATTATGCAGATATAAAAACTCGCAGAGGTAATAAAGGGAATGGGCAATTTCCTCTACTGCTAGGGTTGGACGCGGCTGGGATCATTGAAGAGGCTCATCCTCATTCGGGTTTTTCAAAAGGGGATCGGGTTGTTGCGTTCCCTAAATATGGATCGTATGCAGAATACGTGATTGCGGATGAACGTTTAGTCTTTAAAATTCCCGAAAGTCTTTCATTTGAGCAGGCTGCTGCTATGCCGACTGTATCGTTCTTAGCATTTATCCTATTACATGAGATTGGACAAATTAAAAAAACAGATACAATTGTTATACATAGTGCCGCTGGCGGTGTTGGCTCCATGCTTGTACAGTTAGCGAAATCATATGGAACGCATCAAATCATTTGTACGGTAGGCCATATGGATAAAGGAAAGTATGTTAAGGACTTAGGGGCGGATATTGTTTGCACCTATGATTCGTTTGTTGAAGAAGTCTTGTATCATACGGCTGGTCAAGGAGCGAATGTAATCTTTGACTCTGTAGCCGGTGAGGTAACAGGGAAGAGCTTAGAATGCTTAGCATTGTATGGTACACTTGTGCAATTTGGAAATAGTAGTGGTCTGCCGGGAACCTTTTCAACAAATGATGTCCATAGTAGCTGCAGAAGTATTAAGGGTTTTAGTTTAGGCACTACGAGAAAGCATGATCCTGCACGATTGGCATTGATTGCAGCCGAAGTAATTGAGTTAGTTGCTTTACATCAGATTGCTCTGCCTATCGCTCATGTTTTTTCATTACAAGATGCCTCAGAGGCCCATCGGTTAATGGAAAGTCGTAAATATGAAGGGAAGATTCTATTGAGAGTGGAGTGAAGCGTTTATTAATATGACGAATGAAAGGGAGGAGAGTATGAATGCAAAGACATATACTAGCCATTTCAGGCGGCGGGTTTTCAGAAGACAGCCCATTTATTGATGAGTACCTCTTGAAAATCTGCCGGAAACAAGGTCCCATTAAAATCGCTTTTATTGGAACGGCAAGCAACGATGCACAAGGATATATTGATAAGTTCTATGAAGCTTTCCGAGCGGAGGAACCAAGTCATTTTACAAGAAAAGACTTTGAGTTGCCGGCTATTCAAGAAGTGGTGAATGAGTTGGATATTGTATATGTAGGCGGGGGAAACACCCAATCTATGCTTGAAATTTGGCGCCGGACCGGTTTTGATGTCGTTTTAAAAAATGCCTATCAAAACGGAGTAATTCTTGCTGGGATAAGTGCAGGTGCAATGTGCTGGTTTGAGGCGTGCTTCAGTGAAAGTGAGGCAGGATATGAGGAGTTTCAAGGGCTTGGGATCATGAAGGGAAGCCTGTGTCCGCATTATAATGAAGAGTCGCGGCGTCTTGCATTCGATGCCTGGGCACGCAGTCGGAAGAGCAGCCCCATCTATGCATTAACAGACAACGAGAATTTACACTTTCAAAATGAGAAGCTGCTTGTAAAGATCACAACCCCATGCAACTAGTCCATGATGAGACATGCCAGGCTCCACAATAGTGTGAACCTGGCATGTAACTTTGCAAGTTGATCAATTTCTCGAAAAAGCTAATTCCTCATAGAGCGTTAACGATTGGTATAAGCTGCGCAGCTGGTCGCTATTTAGTGGAATCATCGGCAACCGGACCCCGCCGACTGGAATGCCTTTTAGGTTGAGTGCCGCTTTGACAGCAGACGGATTTGGCGCTGCGAATAGGGCGCGCATGATAGGAAGCAGTCTGCGATGTTCCCGTGCAGCTTGGTCAAAATCGCCCCGCTGGAAGTGTGCGATCATTGTTTGCATGTCATTCCCGACTACGTGAGATGCGACCGAAACGACGCCTGCGCCGCCGATCGATAATACAGGAAGTGTCAGTCCGTCGTCGCCGCTATATAATGCAAAGCTCTTTGGCGTGCGATCAATAATTTCAGCCATGGTGTCCAAATCCCCGCTCGCCTCTTTGATTGCCACGATGTTGCGAATCTTCGAGAGGCGGATGACGGTTTCAACGGACATATTGACGACACTGCGTCCCGGAATATTGTATAACATGATCGGCAGAGTCGTAATCTCTGCAATAGCCTTAAAGTGTTGATATAGCCCTTCTTGGCAAGGTTTGTTATAGTACGGAGTCACGAGCATAATGCCGTCGACTCCTGCATTTTCCGCGAGCAGGGTCATTTCCATGGACTCTTTTGTATTATTGGTGCCAGTTCCTGCAATGACGGGCACCCTGCCATTTACAACGTTTACGGTAAACTTGAATAACTTGGCTTTTTCTTTGTTCGTCAAGGTCGGGGATTCTCCTGTGGTTCCCGAGACAACCAATGCTTCCGTGCCATTGGAAATCAAATAATTAATCAGGTTCTGTGTTGCCTGGAAATCAATTTCACCCTGTTCATCAAAAGGAGTCACCATAGCTGTTACAATTCGTCCGAAATTCATTGTTCTCCACATCCTATCATTTTTTTAATTAAAAAATAGAGGGAGAAGGGCAAGTGATCAATCACGCCTCGGAGTATTTTAGCCGGGATATTGTCGAGCTGCTGAGTGTAGCTCTCAAAATACCTGACCTCTGCCGAAGGCTTAACTTGGAAAAGCGGGAGTATAACCTCCGTGCATCTTCATGATCCAAGTGAATTGAACGCAAAAAAGCAACAACGAGGGCTCGTTGTTGCAGTTGAAATAATAAATTATTTCATTGCATAAGATAGCCCTCCATATAGTTTCCTATATGACAATTCTGTGCTTATTCAACGCAGAACCAGCTTCGAGATAATGAGCTTCTCTCCACTTCGGCAAATTCCCCTTTCTACAGTCTTCGTCGGATCTCATTATCCTCTGACTGTGTACTGATGGTCTTTGCGCCTCTATCCTTACTTCAAAACTTGCGAAATAAGTGAATGTTAAATTACTACGACTTTACCCCTTTTCAGAAGTAAATGCAAGAAAAAACTTAAAAAGTTTTAAAAATTCGATTGAAACGTCCATGTACAGCGTAAAAAATATTATTCTGCTTCTCTTGCCTTTTGTGTATCCCTGACGTTTTTCTGCACTGTAATTGCAGCGAAAATACTTAACACGAACGCCATTGCATAAAACCCTTTTTCACTTAAGACGATACTACCGGCGTTATATAGGCCAATCGCCATTAGGGCGATCGCAACGATCAGCGCAAACCAGCTGATGCCATAATAAATATTTGTTACCGGGACGCCCTCTTCTTTATCTCTGACCGCCTTTTGCAAGGAAACGGAAGCATAAAGACCGAAAATGAGAACGACAAAGTAGTAGCCTTTTTCATTTAATTCCATGCCTGCATTGAACAAGCCGATTAAATAGGATGATACCCCAATCAGCAATGCTGCAATGGATGCTCCTTTGAAAGCCGCTGTCGGTTCTCCGTCTTTTCTTTCCACTTTTATTTTTGGTATCTGGGGTTTTTCTTTTTCAATTACATATTCCTTTTCCTGAGTCATTGAATCATCTCCCTCCTCTTACCTTCATCATAGCTAAAAGAATAAGAGGCGACAATCGATATTTGAAATATTGTATCTCTTTGCAAATTACAAACAAGAAAAAGAACGCTCGCCTTATGGAAGCGTTCTGTAAAGTTCATGATTTACTTGGAAATTAGAAAGCCACCACGACAAGGGCGAGGAAAAAACTAATGACGGCAATTATAGCCCAATCAAGTTTCCGAGTTAGGCCGAAGAGAATCGTGATAATGGAACAGATGACAAAGTTAACGACGAATAGTATGCCGAACGTTATAAAAATCATAGGAACACCCCCTAGACCTATCCCTATTTCTACTTACGGTTCACAAACTCATCCTTTTTCTCGACCCAGCCTAATATCGCTTTGAAAACATCTTTGAATTCATGGCCCGGTGGGGTTAATTCGTATTCGACCTTTCTTGGTGCTTCCGCAATAATGCGTTTCTCCAGTAATCCTTCTTCTTCCAGATCTTTGAGGCGTTCCGATAGCAGCCTGTCTGAGATTCCTTCAATTGCATTCAGCAGTTCATGGTATCGTTTAGGCCCGTCGAATAGATTAAAGATAATGATGCCCGTCCATCTTTTCCCAATGAACTCAATAGCGCTTCGGTATTTCTGGCAGGTGGACTCCGTGCCGGTTTCTATCGTTTTAAGATCTTTCTTCATACTTCCAACCCCGTTTTTTACTTTTTCTTATCATAGCACATTGCAAAACACTTGACGTCTTCAACTTGCTAAAAGTATGCTAGTTCTGTACTTACTAAAGATTAGTTCGAAACGGGAGGAATTGGAATGTCAGAACATCTATCCACATTGATTCGGGAACGCCGGTCAGTCCGAAAATATGATCCAAGTGCCAAGATTGAAAAAAAGGAACTGCTTGAAATGCTGGAAGAAGCGACCCTAGCGCCTTCAACAAGCAATTTGCAGCCGTGGGAATTCCTTGTCTTTCTGGATGCCGAAGAAAGAAAAGACTTGCGGGCGATCGCATATGATCAGGAACAGATCGAAACTGCTTCTGCTGTCATCGCGGTATTAGGCGACAAAGAGTTTTATAAAAATGTAGGCCCAGTCTATGACAGTATGTCAGAGGCAGGCTTCATTGACGATGCAAGCAAGGAAGTGCTGATCAGCAATACAAACAAGACGTATCCGTACGCGCCGGAAGAAGCACGTAAGAATATGGCAACATTTGATGCGGGTCTTGTTGCGATGCAGTTCATGCTCATTGCCAAAAATCGAGGGTATGCGACAGGGCCAATGGGCGGCTTCGACAAAGCGAAATTTTCCGAACGTTTCCAAGTGGATGAGCAGTATTTCCCGATTGTCCTCATCACAATTGGCAAGGAAAGCGCCCCGGGGTATCAAACTACCCGGCTTCCAATCGAGAATAAAGTAAAATTTATCTGATTGCTAATAATAATATGTATTCAATGGCTGGGGTCACATGAACCCGCTTTTTTTATGTAATGAATCTTATATCAGGTTAAAACGTATGAAGGGTAGTAAAGAAGAAGGAGTGATTGGTGTTCTTCAATAAACTCAAAAACCCTTATAGCGGGCAACCAGCCGAAATAGCGGGTGAGCCGGAGGAAATGTATCCTGTCATTCTTCATTTCACCCCGACAGCCGTCTTTGTGTATGAAGATAAAGCAGATTCACATGTTATCCATGATGGCGGCCAGATTGAATTATGGGACGACTATGACACGGTTTTGTCAGGCACGTTCATCGTGACATATGTGCGTACCCTCCAAGAAGCGCTCGATCGGTACAAGGTGGATGAACTGGGGCTTCTCGTCGTACCGATTGAGTATTCGTCTTAAGCGGGCTAACTGTAGAAAGGAATGGCCGAGATCGATGTCTTGATCTCGGCCATCTTGTTTATTTCAATAAACCCGCATTCTTTAAAAATTCTTGGGCCACGTCTTCCGGGCTTTCTCCTTCTGCATTCACTCGATAATTCAAGTCGCGCATTTCATCGTCGGTAACTTTGCCGGCGAGTTGATTGAGCACGTTTTCGAGTTCCGGATACTGTTCCAGGGTCTCCTCCCGCAAGAGAGGCGCTCCTTGATAAGGCGGGAAGAGCTCTTTGTCGTCTTCGAGGACTGTCATTTTATATTCCTGCAGTTCGCTGTCTGTTGAGTAGGCATCCATCAGATTAATATCACCGGTTTTTATTGCCTGGTAACGGAGTTTCGGCTCCATCGTTTGGACTGATGGGAAGTCCAGACCATATAGGCTGCGAATGCCTCGGTAGCCGTCTTCGCGGTCTTTGAACTCAAGTGTAAAACCGGCTTTGACAGCCGTTTCAACTGCGGCGAGATCCGAGATGGTTTTCACGCCATATTGTTGTTCGAAGGCCTCGGAAACAGCAAGGGTGTATGTGTTGTTATATGCCATCGGGGGCAACAGGGCGAGGTCGAATTGCTCAGCCAAGCCATCCCGCGCCTGTTCATACACTTCGTTTCGGTTGTTGCTGGCAGCCTCTTCTTTCAGAAACTCGGACAATGCGGTCCCAGTGAATTCAGGATACATGTCAATGCTTCCGGATTGCAGAGCTTGGAAGACAAAAGATGTCTTGCCGAGACCAGGCTTCAGTTCAACAGATAAATCAGTCTCTTCTTCAATTAAGAGCTTATACATATTAATAAGAATTTCCGGCTCCGCTCCAAGCTTGGCTCCGATTACGAGCTGCTGTTCGTCTTCGCGCAGCGAGAGGAATGGCAGAACGATGACGAGAATCGCAATGACCAAGCATGCGGTTAATGCAATAGTAGCGCGCTTAAAGGACAACCCTTCGAATTTCCTCAACAAAAAATCAAATCCAAGTGCGAGCAGCGCAGCTGGAATGGCGCCAAGCACGATGAGATAGGGGTCGTTTCGATCAATTCCCAACAGGATCAAATCCCCAAGTCCACCGGCTCCGATGAGTGCGGCTAGTGTTGCGGTTCCAATGATGAGGACCATGGAAGTGCGGATTCCTGCCATAATAACGGGCATGGCCAGCGGGAGCTCGACTTTCGACAGCCGTTTCCAGCGATTCATCCCCATAGCAGTCGCAGCTTCCTTCAACGATGGATCCACTTCATTAATGCCTGTATATGTATTCCGTAAAATCGGGAGTAGGGCATAAGCGACAAGTGCGATAATAGCAGGTACTTTGCCGATGCCGAACAGCGGAATGAGCAGGCCGAGAAGGGCAAGCGATGGGATCGTCTGGAGCACTGCACTCGCACCTATGATCGTTTCAGCCATCCGTTTCCGGTTCGTTAAATAAATGCCAATCGGAATGGAAATGAGCACTGCCAGAAAGAGGGAGATCAGCGAGATTTGGATATGCGTCAACAGTGCACTGGCTAATTCAGCCTTCCTGTCTTGAAAGACATTCAAAAAATTATTCATTCGTTAGACGTCCCTCCCTTGCATCATTGGCCAAATAAGCAATTACCGTTTCCCGCGATATCGTGCCAACCACTTCACCTTCTTTTTGAACCGCCACTTGTTCTGAAGCAACGAGGGAATTCAGCAGTTTCGCCCAGCCTTCGTCGATGGAGACGGTTGGAAAGCGATCGAACCCTTCCTCAAGGGGCTGTAAATGGTCTGCTATCTTAAAAGGGTCCGGTATGCCGCTTGTTATAAATTCATGTACAAAAGCTGTAGCCGGCTGGGATGTCACTTCTTGAGGTGTGCCGATCTGTTCAATCTTCCCATCCTTCATGATGCAAAGCCGGTCTGCCAGCTTCAAAGCTTCCTGGATATCATGCGTGACGAACACGATCGTCTTTTTAATCGTCTTTTGCAGATACATCAAATCATCCTGCAGTTTCGCGCGGCTAATCGGATCAAGTGCGCTGAACGGCTCATCCATGAGGATAATGTCGGGATCAGCCGCTAATGCCCGAATGACGCCAATTCGCTGCTGCTGCCCGCCGGATAGTTCACTCGGTTTCCTATGCCGGTACGTATCTGCGTCCAGACCTACCATGTCGAGCAATTCGGTCACACGGGCATGAATACGCTCCTTTTTCCATTTCTTCAGCTCAGGCACGATCGCAATATTCTCCTCAATCGTCATATGAGGGAACAAGGCAATCTGCTGCAGAACGTACCCGATACGCCAGCGCAGTTCATGAATCGGATACTCGCTGACTTTCTTGTTATCGATCCAAATCGTACCGTCCGTGAGGGGGATAAGGCGATTAATCATTTTTAATGTTGTCGTCTTCCCGCAACCGCTAGGTCCGATTAACACAAGAAATTCTCCACGGTCGATTTCCAAGTTGATGGAGTCAACGACCAGTGTTTGATCATCATATGTTTTGGATACTTTTTCAAAACGGATCATCCGCTTCACTCCTTTGCAATCTTCATCGTGTCATATTTACGTTTTAAAAGGAAATGATATACAATTAATTTTAGCAAGACGGCCAGTGATCTATACCCATAAACATCCCTTGGAAAGCCGACAATTGTCAGGAGGTAATTGATGAATGTTTCTAGAAAATGAACGAATTTACTTACGACCGCTTTGTGGGCAAGATGCAACGGCTTTATTGGAAATGACGACGGATGAAGAGATACGATATATGACTGGTACGAAGGCTGTCTTTACACTGGACCAAATTAAACGGCACATTGATAATTGTGCTAATGACCAAACACGTCAAGACTTTGCCATCTGTTCAAAGGAGGATCACTCCTTACTAGGTGAACTTTCTATTTTAGATATTGATGAAGAAGATCTTAAAGCGGGTTTTCGCATATCAATGCGCTCGGTTCAGTTAACTGGCAAGGGGTATGGGACGGAAGCCATTCAACTCGTTCTGCGGTATGTTTTCAATCATCTCCGTTTGAATCGATTGCAGCTAGAGGTCTTTGCGCATAATGCTCGTGGTATTAGAGCATATGAGAAAACAGGATTTCAGCGAGAAGGAGTTCTCCGGCAGTCATTAAAATATAATGGACAATATGTTGATGAAATTATCATGGCGATCCTAAAACAAGACTACGATAAGGCCAATTTTCTGTAAGACTGATGGAGAAATGTATTCTACTGATTCGATCTAATAAAAAGTCCATTTCGTAAAAAGGAGATTTTACAATGAAAATTTTCAAGTGGTTAGGAAACGAGCAGGAAGTAATGAAGATAAAAGAACAAATCGGGAACGGAATGAACATTCATTTGAAAAATAATGAAGAGCATTTGCTGTTGCTGGAGGAAGAGTCTTCGCCGGTTGGATGGACCGAGTCTTACGAGGTTTTGGATTGGACAGGAGAACTGGAGCCTGGCCGTTTTGCTGTGCTGAATAATATTCCGGTCAGTGAGGATGGCAAAGAGCTGTTTGAGCAGCGTTTTCGGAATCGGGCCGGACTGATTGAACAGGAGCCGGGGTTTGTCGCCATTCGTGTTCTTCGCCCGCTTGATTCAGATACGTATGTCATTTTGACCATGTGGGAAAACGAGGAGTCATTTATTAGCTGGCAGCAATCGCAAGCCTACTCGAAAGCTCATGCAAAACGGGGAACGAGCGAGGGCATCGACAAGCGGCCGAATATTTTCCCGCGGCCTTCATTTGTGACAACGTATCAGTGAGAGGCCAGCACCACTCCATCCAGAAGAGGGCACTCCATAAAAATCAGGGCGTCCCCGCTTCTTTAATAATCGAATTGATCATATGGATGGAATCCCATTCGCCGGCTGAAAAGCGGCTGATGGGATATTTTTTTGGAAATAGCCTTGTTTGAATCTCTATCGCATGGCAACCTTTCGCATATAGATCAAGGGTTTGCGCTCGCAGTTCATAGAGATAATCCAACTTGCTTTGAAACGCTTTTCGTCCCTCTTTGACATAGCCCGCGTGGCAGCAGAACAGTTCGTCAAATTCGAAGAATAATACTTTTTCGATGGAAGAGATAATGGTTGGGATGCTCTCTTCGCGCATGATCAGTTTGGTCTTTGGATGAACAAATAAATCACCTGAGAAGAGTTGTCCGGTATCTGAATTTAGGAAAGCCAAATGATCATTTGAGTGGCCGGGTGTCGTAATCACACTCCAAGAGCAATTTCGTGATGTAAAGGACTCTCCAATCGGCTGTGCTAAAAATGGCTGCCTCTTTCCCCAGAACCATTTCCGATAGAGCGGATACTTTGCTTTTTCGGTACATTCTTCAATGGACATGTCATGAATATAAATGGGCAGCCCATACTCATTTTGCAGAAATCCTGCTCCGCCTGTATGATCTTCATGTGCATGTGTGACGATGATTTGATCAATGTCCGCTTTGGCAAAGAAAGGCTTGAACTCCTCTAGTAAAGATTGGGCCCCCGTATCAATCAAACCCCCATCTGTTTCAAAACAGTGCACATTAAGCTGCACCCCTTTCCAGGAAAGAATGCCATTAATGTACCGTACGCCGCTTGATTCTCCTTGAATGCATGTCTTTTTCAAGAACAATGGCTGCACCCCCAATTTAATCCCTCTTATTAGTAGCTTACCATGAAATGAATGACTATTCAGTACGTTTTGATAATAAATAATAGATTAGCGAAATAGCTGAGACGAAAACAATTGAGAACCGTCTTATTCAATAGGTTAACAACTTGAATAGGAGTGATGAAATGAGATGGTATGTTGCTGGCATTATCTCACTGTTGCTGCCCGTCCTTGCCTGTTGTTCCGAGACGAAAGAAAAAGCCCCGCCCCTTGCCTTGCAGAAAAGTGAGAGCTTATACAGTGAATCCTCCTTGCAAGCAATCACAGAAGCAGATGTCCTAAAGCAACTGAAGCATGCTGTGAAAAGGGCAGACAGGCTGCCAGGAATTGTGGACATGGTGAATCCGAATTACAAATTTGAACTAGATGGCGACACGTACTTTCTTTGGATTTCCGAAGAGTCGGGAGCGGTCATGAACACCTTAGATACGCATACCGTTTATACCTTTCAGATGGAAGATGCAAAAGAGGTGTATCTTCTGCTGACCTCTAGGGATTGATTCAGCAGAATATGGGTAGTTTTGAAACTCCTGAAGTCCAGTTACGTATATATAAATAAGTAAACTGGGAGAAAAGGGGAATGGTATGTTTACGTTCATTATCACATTTATCTTACTCAGCCCTATCTATCTCTTTCTAATCCTCCAACTGAAATATCCGGAAGATACAACATTATGGGGAGAACGCTGGATGTATAGCGAGGATCCCGAGTTTTCGGAAGAGGGGATAAAGTATATAAAAATTAGGTCTATGATCGGGTTAGCCATCTTAACATTGTTTTATCTCATCTGGTTTTTAAAGGTGTTATAGAAGCAATACGCATGAACGGTTCCAGATGTGGTACCATGAAAGAAATGAACAACTGGGACAATTTAGCAATAGGGGGTGCTGGATGATGGGCATAGAATATTGGCTGTGGGTCTTTCTCACGCTGATTGCCGTTATCGCAGTTAATTTCGTCATTTATAAGATACTGAATAGGAATATGAAAAATTCAACCGTCTTAAAAATCTCTACGGCCTTCACTTTCGTTCTGTTTATCGGTTTTGCCGTCTATTGGATGTGGAGTGCTTATCCGTGGCAGTAGGCCAAAGCAGGGCTCATCCATCATGATAGGAGGGACAGCATGAAGATCGGTATTATCGGGACAGGCAATATTGCAACGCATTTATTAGAGGTATTCAACATAGATAAGCAAGTGGATGGAAAGGTCGTTTCGCTGTTTGGCAGAAATAACGAAGCAGGAGAGCGACTAAAAGAACAATATGGAGTTGCTTTTTATACGGACTTCCAGGCGTTTCTTCAGTCATCGATAGACATCGTTGTGGAAGCGGCAACTGTGGAGGCTGCTGTCCATTATATGAAACAAATTGTAGAGAATAAAAAGGACTTGATCGTCAGCAGTATTGGTGCACTTAAAGACGATGCATTCTTACAAGAAATACGAGATCTTGCGAAAAGAAATGGAGTAATAATCTATCTCCCTTCCGGAGCCATAGGAGGACTGGATCTTTTGCAATCGGCAAATGCTATAGGCGGGTTGCGCGAAGTCCGGATTACAACGAAAAAATCACCTCGTTCGTTAGGGATGGAATCCATCGAAGAAGCTGCGGTAATCTTCGAAGGGTCTGCTAGGGCGGCAATCGAAAGATTCCCCAGAAATGTGAATGTCGCCTTACTGTTATCCTTGGCGGGTCTTGGTTCCGAGAAAACGATGGTGCGTGTCATCGCCGATCCTGACATTGATCGAAATACACACTGTATCGAAGCTGCCGGGGACTTTGGAGAGATGCGGATGGAAATTGAAAATAAGCCGATGCCTTCAAATCCGAAAACGAGTTATCTCGCCGCTTTGAGCATCATTTCGACACTCAAGAACAAAGGGAATGCGGTTAGGATCGGCAGATAAACAGAGGATGTGATGCACATGAAAAAGATGAACCTGGCTCTCGGCGGTTTACTTGTAATATCAGCCGGTTTGTTTTGGCTTATTAATCAGTTAACCCCGCGCCCAGGCAGTGTGTCAGGGAATGGGAATGTTGCTCTCTTGTTCATGATGCCGTTGCCGCTTCTTTTTATCTTGTCACTTGTCCTTTGGTATTTTATCTTTAAAAAGATGAAACTCCAGTTAGCGGCTGCAGGGGGTATGTTGCTAGTACTGGCAGCTGTAATAGGGGCCGGTATATATTATCAGCAACAGGCATTGGAACGATATCGACAGTATTTGTTTCAAGTGAACAAAGAAATGCATGGATGGGAAGACTGGGATTACATCCGCTCGATTACAGATTCCCTTGCTTCACCACATGTCAACAGCCAGTACTTCAATGGATTCACGTATCTGTGGTTTCTTGCTGCCACCATCTTTGCTGGATTGTTCACCTATGCGGTTCGGTGCGTAAATGACTCTAGGAGGGGAAAGTCCATTGAGTAGTAATCAAGACCGAAAATACTTGGAGCTGGCACTGGAGCAGGCTGAACTGGCATTACAAGAAAATACATACCCGGTCGGTGCCGTTCTTGTGGACGAGCAGTCTAACGTAATTGCCATTGGCCGGAATCGTGTCCATTCTGCCCAAGATACTACGGCACACGCGGAAATTGATGTCATAAGAAATGCCGGAGAATCTATATTTGATGCCAAAATTCGGCAGAAGACATTTACACTATACAGCACATTGGAGCCTTGTCCGATGTGCACAGGAGGAATTCTGTTTTCCAAAATTAAAAGGGTAGTTTGGCTGTTGAATGACGAAAAGGGCTTTGGAGGCTTGCGCAAAATGAAAGAAGCGGGCATTTTTCAGGAGAAGATGGACCGCATGGAACTTATTGAAGAGCCTGAGGCGGACTTGAAAGACAAGCAGCGAAAGCTCATGCGCGCGTGGGAGGATAATCCAAACCATGTGGCCCATTTGAGGGAAGCTACGAAAAGTAAAGTTCGAGATTGAGCATAGGAGGAGTAATTGGATGGAGTCGAATAAAGACAAGGCAGTGGCGTTTCTTCAACGTATCGTTGCCGGACAGATTGACAAAGCATTTGAAACTTATGTGAGCCCTGATTTAATTCACCATAATCCATATTTCCCTGGAGATGCAGAATCATTGCGGACAGCAATGAAACAGAATGGGGACAGGAGCCCGGAAAAAATTATTACAGTGAAGCAGACTATGGAGGAAGCCGGGAGAGTGATGGTCTATTCGCATATTCAACAAAATGCTAGCGATATCGGAGCGGCGGTTGTGCATCTGTTCCGCTTTTACGAAGGAAAGATCGTGGAGATGTGGGATGTGGGGCAACCATTGAATGCCGACTCGCCGAATGAGAACGGGATGTTTTAACACGGTATTGCCCATAAATAAAAAAGTCCTCGGCAAAATTCGCCAAGGACTTTTTTTATTGCAAGACAGTGGACTGCAAGGCCCGCTGCAATGTAGAACTAATCGTTATATTTTCGAATGACAGACCAAGCTGCGTAGCAGTTTGAGCGATTTCCGGACGAATGCCGCAAAGGGTCGTCTCAATGCCTAGCAGACGCAGCGATTCGTGTAATTGAAATAGTTGCTGAGCAACCATGGTATCGACAATAAGCACGCCTGATAAATCGATGAATAGGCGATCCAGTCCCTTGCCTGCACATTGAGCCAATGCCTCATCCAAAATGTATTTTGCGCGTAATGTGTCGATATCCCCGATAAGCGGCAAGAGTCCGGTATTTGATGTAAGTGATATGACCGGTACACTAAGCTCGTTGATCAGTTCCCGGTGACTATTAAGACGCTCCATCGAATATCTGTCATACTCTTCGAGGAACCAAATGGTCACATGGTCCATCGTATCTATAATGACTTGACTCCACTTATTCGATTCTTCTTCGGTGCCATTCTGTTCAACGATGAATTGTTGAACGAGCTCCAAGTAATGGTTTCGGACACGATAAAACTCTTTCATAATGGAATTGATTGGCGTAACCTGATGGCTTTCATCTTTCGCGACTGCCAAAATCCACTCCTCTAGGTTTTTAAGGAATATGTCCTCATCCTCTTTAAGTACTTGAAAAAACTTTAGATGAAATAACTTGTTTTGTTCTTTCAAAAAACGTATTTCCTCAGGGTTTGTAGAAGCATAAACGCCTGAAGTCTTGTCAGATTCTTCATACCATCTTTCTGTCAACGCTGTTGCTTTGTTGACCAAAAATTCGTATAGTTCCTCACATCTTGTCACTGCTTTGCCTCCCCTGGTGGATTGCGTATTGAATCTCTATACCTTTCTATTACTTTAATATAAATGGATGGCTATTGCTAATAATTTACGGTTCGGTAGGTTGAGAGAAAAGAAGCCTATGGCCAAGAGGCAAAAGGGCTTGTATATAGGCTATGGGTTGTACTGGGCTTGTTGCACCCGAAGGACATCGGCTATCGATTCTAGCAGCTCATTTGTATGAA
>NZ_BQYK01000005.1:62797-85368 GCF_023168145.1 Sporosarcina sp. NCCP-2222 | reverse complement strand
CTACTACGGTTTGGAGCTCTCTTGAAGGAGGTGCTAATACCCGGAGTTACTGACGTATTAGCCTCTTGTAAGAGAGGAAGTTCGATAAAGATCACCAGAATATTGGCGGAAAAATAAAGGGTTTTGCAAGTAAGTGGAGAAAATAATTAATAGAGCAGCAGAATACATGACTCGAGTGACAATAGATTATGAAGACAAAAGAGGTGAAGTTTCGTGAAGCTTGCAGAAGCATTAATTACACGGGCGGACTATCAAAGAAGAATTGAGCAATTGAAAATGCGGATCGGAAATAATGTGAAAGTGCAGGAAGGAGAACAGCCTGCAGAGAATCCGAATGCGCTATTGACGGAGTTGGATGACATTATGAAAGAGCTTACGTCTCTCATTCAACGGATCAATCGGACGAATTGCTCTATACAATTCGATGATGTCCGGACCCTAGCGGATGCTCTTGCTGAGCGTGATCAACTGTGGGAAAAACGGTTAATACTTGGGAAGATTGCAGAGCAGGCGTCAGTCCGGGCAGACCGTTACAGTCGTGCAGAAATCAAAATGATCAGCGCTGTGGATGTGGCGGCTATGCAAAAGCAGATAGACCGGCTTTCCAAGGAATTCCGTGAATTGGATACGAAAATCCAAGGATTGAACTGGTCAGTGGATTTATTATAAAAGTGAGTCGGTAGCTGCCAAATCGCAAAGGTGAGTGCAAACCCGCCAACTGGGCAAGTTGGACTGACGGTAGGCAGATGGGGCTATGCCATTCGGTTCGAGTCCGATACGAACAATTGACGCCCAGTACCGTAACATCAGTACAAGTAGATTGTCATTGTAACTACCATGCACTAATTTGCGACGGCAGTGAGGGTGGGAACGGGGACTTCATTACAAACATGCACCTACATAAAGAATTGTAGGTGCTTTTTGTGTTGGTGGAAATAAAATAAAAAATGAGCAATTTGAAAAAAAAGTTTGACCTTCAACCAAGTGTAACCTTTACAATGAACAATAAGTAAGGTAACGAAAGAGAGGGAACGAAATGGCATTTCGGTGGGATGGCGGTTTTATTATGGTGGCATGGGACAAATTTGACGAAGGGGTAGAGTGGTATACGACCCATCTTGGTTGGACGTGTTTGGATAAAATTATTACGCCGGTCGGGAAAAAGGCATTCTTGAAGATGCCCCGGTTGGGAGTCGTGACATTAAAATCGTTTGAATCGGATCTGGATCATTTTCAGTTGAGGGAGAAGTTTGAGGGGGACACTCGCCTTTGTTTTGAAACGGTCGATCTTGAAGATACGCTCGCTTATTTCACGACGAAAGAAATCCACTATAACGAACTGGCCCCATTGCCGTCGGGACATCGGCGTTTTGACATCCATGCATTCGATGGGGCAAGACTGACTGTTGTCCATAATCCGAAGCAGGACGGCCAATTTGACAATGTTCGAGTGACCGGTTTCAGTGATATCTTGTGCATGAGTATTGGTGTTTCTCATATTGGGCAGTCCATTGATTGGTATATGAAACATCTTGGATTCGTACTAGAGGATCATAAGGATCGGTATGCTCTTCTGAAGGTCGAGGACGCGTATGATTGGAATGAATTAAAGCAAGTTGTGTACGATGCTATCTTATTCGAACAGATCGATAGGGCATATGTGGAGAAAGGTTATCCATCGGTACGCAATTATTTTGATGTGCGTCCGGAGGTATTTTATGAGACGTATGAAAAGCTATCGGGGGAAGGGATCCAACTATCTGAAATCGCAGGTAATGCAAATACGGGGTGGGCCGGCTTTCATTTTCACGATCCGGATGGCAATCAAATCAATGTCTGGTCCTATCCATTACGGTGATGATATGACAATGACCATTAAAGAATTTTCTGGTAAGACGGGCTTGCCCGCTAGCACTTTGAGATTCTACGATCAAAAGGAACTATTAAAGCCAGTTTATCGGTCCGAAAGCGGGTATCGGCTCTATGACGAGAAGCAGATTTCCTCTGCCATGATGATCCATTCGTTGCGTCACGCAGACTTGGCCATTGAGGAAATTAAACAATTCCTCGTGTCTACAGAAGAACAGAAACATCATCTTATTACCAAATGGCAACAGGAGGTGGAATCCAAGCTCTCCTCCATTCAAGTTGCGAAACAATACCTTGGCGGCATTCGGCCGGCTGAAAATCATGTCCATTTAGTAAAATGGAACGAGCCCCGGATTTTCATCTGGTTTACACATACAGTGGAGCGAAAAATCCATCCTTTTTACGCTGTGATGGAAGAGGAGTTGGAGAAGATAAAGAAATGGGGGATACGCATCGCCCCTGGCATTTACATAAAAACCGTAGATTCGGTTGGTGGGAGGATGACGGGAGAGGTGGGGTTTCTTTTAGAGACAGACTGCAAACTCCCGCAGTCAATAGGAGACGATGTGTATGTGGAACACTATCATCCCCAGCTCTTCGCCACAATGGAAGGTGACGTAAAAGATCCGTTTCTCTGTTTCTCGTTTATTCAAATGCTCCAGAAATTCGGGTTCCAGACAAAAGGGCAAAAGTTGGAGCGGTTTGCTTCAATAAAGGATACAAAGTTTACATATTTAATTCCCTTGGTGGAAAAGGAGATGGTTTGATGGAAGCGGCAGTAAAGAAAATTGTAGAATGTATGGCGGTTCTTCCTGGGAGCGAGGACGTGCAGCGCGTCCAGACGGAACATCGACTGAAACTTATCGATTCCTGGGGAATCAGCTACGGCAGCAAGGTGTTGGAAATAGGATGCGGCCAAGGGGATACGACTGCTGCATTAGCGTACACAGTTGGAAAACAAGGAAGTGTGATTGGACTTGATATTGCGTCCCCCTCGTATGGAAGTCCGGTTACACTTGGAGATGCTGCTGCCCGTTTGATGCAATCTCCGCTCGGGAGTCAAGCGGAAATTCGATTTGAGTGTGATGTATTATCAGAAGACGTAGATTTTCCATCTGGGTCGTTTGATTTTATCGTCTTCTCCCATTGCTCATGGTATTTGGATTCATTTGAAACACTGGAGGCCCTATTTTCTAAAATAAAGAAATGGGGCGGGAAACTTTGTTTTGCAGAATGGGATACGCGTATTCAAACAATCGAGCAATATCCTCATTTTTTGGCAGTATTGATTCAATCACATTATGAGTGTTTTAAAAAGGATAGTCTATCCAATGTGCGGACGCTGTTCACACCGATGGACGTAAAGCGGATTGCGAAAAGCACAGGCTGGACCATACAACGAGAGGAAACGATCTTTTCACCTGAAATGCAAGATGGAGAATGGGAGATTGAGATGACTTTATCCGAATATAAGTATCTGCAGAAGCTCACGGAAGCGCCGGATAAAGTGAAGAGTTTACTCCATACAGAAATTCAACTGTTGGAAGAAGCACGGAACCAGCATCCAATCAAACCGCTTTCCGCATTTGTGTTCCTGGCAGAACAAGAATAGTAAGCCGTCCATAATTCACTGCCAAGCTGATTATTTCGTGCATTATCTGTACCCACCCATCCCCGGAGTATGCTTCGGTGGATGGGTTTTTTGTTGTTCTATTTAGCGAGCGATAGGGAAGTTGGTAACCGCTCGAATAATTAGGCGAACCGCTCGTATAACCAGGTAACCTCTCATAATTTCCCCTGACCGCTCGTATTCGCCGACAACCGCTCGTATAATTTGTGGACCGCTCGTATATTCCAGTTAACCTCTCGTAAGCTGCTGTTCACCGCTCGTATCTGCGTGGTGCTCAGATGGCTGCGACGGCTTGGAAGTTACTCGTGTTTAATTAATCGAAAGTCGTGTCGGTGTCTGTATTTTTTATTAAAGCATTCTGGTTCTCTTGCAATTACGTTTCTCCTCTCGGCAATTCTAAATTTGTTGCATCGGCCAATCATACCAATCAACCCCAACATCTAAGGCTCTTTAACTAAATAGGCGAAAAACCTCCTTGCTATTTCAAAATACATTTGGTAGTCTTAAAATTAATTCCGAGTAAGTTGATAAGAAAAGGGTGTTTTTAATGGGGATTGAGTTTAATGAGCTGTTCGATCAATGGGCGGAATCGTATGACAGCACGGTGGCTGGTTTTGATTTGGAGTATAAGGACGTGTTCGTAAAGTATGTAGAAATTTTGGAGAACGTGGCACAGCGGAGTGGGGGCTTTGTACTGGAATTTGGGGTAGGGACAGGGAATTTGACGGAGAAGCTACTAGCTGGAGGCTTGGACGTGTATGGAATCGAGCCTTCCAAAGGGATGAGAGAAAAAGTTCTTCTTAAATTCCCGGACCTTGATGTAGTCGATGGCCACTTTTTAGAGTTTCGCGCGCCGAATGTGCAGATCGATACGATAGTCAGCACATATGCTTTTCATCATTTGACGGACGAAGAGAAAGCGGATGCGCTGGTCAAGTTCCATCGCCTTTTAGGACAAAATGGGCGAATTGTTTTTGCGGATACCGTTTTTGTGACGGAGCTGGCGAAGGAGCAGAAGATAGAAGAATCGGAGAAAAAAGGGCACTTCCGGCTGGCGAGAGATTTAAGGACAGAATATTATTCCACCATTCCCCGATTGATGGAGATGTTTCATGCAGCAGGGTTTGACGTAAAGTTTGAGCAGCAAAATGATTTCGTTTGGCTAATGGACGCAACAAAAAAGGAGAGATAAACATGTCTGCTACGGAAAAGAAGATGAACGTAGAAAGTTTCAATTTGGATCATACGAAAGTGAAAGCGCCATATGTACGTTTGGCTGGAGTGAAGGAAGGAATCAATGGGGATGTGATCCGCAAATATGACATTCGTTTTACACAACCGAATCAGGAGCATTTGGAAATGCCGGCTATTCATTCCCTTGAGCATATGATGGCGGAGTTCAGCAGAAATCACTCCGATCGAATCGTAGATATCAGTCCGATGGGATGCCAGACGGGTTATTATATGGCGCTTATCAATCATGATGATTATGATGAAGTGCTCACGATACTGGAGAAGACGTTGCATAACGTCTTAGAAGCAGAAGAGGTGCCAGCGTGCAATGAAGTTCAATGCGGTTGGGCGGCCAGCCATAGCCTGGAAGGCGCGAAGGAAGCGGCTAAAGGCATGCTTGAAAAACGGAGCGAGTGGACACAAGTATTTGAATAAAAGAGGGACAGCATGAAGTACGCAAACAGTATAGTAGACTTGATTGGAAACACGCCATTGCTTGAAATAAAATCCTTTCCTCTCCCGGAGGGTGTCAGGCTATTCGCCAAACTGGAATACTTTAATCCCGGTGGCAGTGTGAAGGACCGGCTCGGCCACTTTTTGATCGAGCGTGCTCTGCTGGAAGGGAAGCTGACAAAGGGCGGAACAATAATTGAACCGACTGCCGGCAATACAGGAATCGGCCTGGCCCTTGCGGCGATCCACCATGATATCCAAACGATTTTTGTCACACCGGAAAAATTCAGTGTGGAAAAACAGACAATGATGAAAGCGCTTGGCGCGACGGTTGTGAATACACCAACAGAACTGGGGATGGCAGGCGCCATTCAGGAGACGGAGCGGCTGCTTGGGGAGATGCCGGGTGCCTACAGCCCAGGACAATTTCAGAACACGGCCAACCCTGATACGTACTATCATACGTTAGGACCTGAGCTATGGGAGGCTCTGGAAGGGGACATCGGTGTTTTTGTCGCTGGCGCTGGTTCGGGCGGAACGTTTACCGGAACAGCCCGCTATTTAAAGGAGAAGAACCCGTGTATCCGTTGTGCTGTTGTGGAGCCTGTGGGCTCGATACTTAATGGCGGAGAACCGGGAAGTCATCGAACGGAAGGTATCGGAATGGAATTTATCCCTCCATTCATTGATCAAAACCTGTTTGACGGCATCCATACGATTTCAGATGAAGAGGCATTTCATTTCTTGCGGGAAGCGGCGCGAAGAGAAGGGCTGTTGATTGGCAGTTCATCAGGAGCTGCATTGGCAGCAGCATTGAAGGAAGCAGAGCAGGCATGTCCATGGACGAATATCATTACCATTTTTCCAGACAGCAGTGAACGATATATGAGCAGCGGAATCTATGATGAGGTGAAGGAGCAATGAAGAAGAAAACCAAATTGATTCACGGGGGCATCAGTCGAGATCCTTATACAGGCGCAGTCTCGATACCGCTTTATCACGCAAGCACATACCAACAGGACGGTGTTGGGAATTTCAAATATGAGTATGCCAGAACAGGCAATCCGACGAGGGAAGCCCTGGAAACATTAATTGCGGACTTGGAAGGCGGTGCGAGAGGATTCGCTTTTGGTTCCGGAATGGCTGCGATTGCCGCGGTCGTTCAGCTGTTTTCTGCAGGCGATCATCTCCTCCTGACGGATGATGTCTACGGAGGAACGTATCGGATCATGACGAAAGTGTTTCATCGTTTCGGAATTGACGTAACGTTTGTGGATACGACCGATTTGGAAACTGTTACGAAATCCATTCGGCCGGAAACAAAGGCGATTTTTGTTGAAACACCTACGAATCCGCTTTTAAAAGTGACAGACGTCAAGGCGATAGGTGAGATAGCCAAAGAGCATGGGTTGCGGTTTATTGTTGATAACACGTTCAGTACTCCTTATTGGCAAAACCCGATTGCTCTTGGTGCGGACATTGTTTTGCACAGTGCCACCAAATACTTGGGTGGCCATAGTGATGTCGTAGCAGGACTGGTCGTGGCGGCCGATGATGCATTAGGCGATGAACTGCATTTTATTCAAAACTCGACCGGAGGCATTTTGGGTCCACAGGATAGCTGGCTGTTGATCCGCGGCATTAAAACGCTCGGTGTCCGGATGGAGGAAGTGGAAGCGAATACGAAAGCAATTGTCTCCATGTTGCAAGAGGAGAAGTCGGTCGGAAAAATCTATTATCCGGGGCTTGCAGATCATCCGGGCCATGCAGTTCATCGAGCGCAGGCGGGCGGATTTGGAGGAATGGTTTCCTTCACAGTCGAAAATGGAGAAAAGGCCAAGGCCATTGTTAAATCGGCTCGCTATTTTACGCTGGCAGAGAGTCTTGGCGCGGTAGAAAGCTTGATTTCTATCCCATCCTTGATGACGCATGCCTCCATCCCAAGGGAGAGGCGACTGGCACTGGGCATTGAAGACGGGCTCATCCGAATTTCGGTTGGCCTGGAAGATGTAGAGGATTTGGTGGAGGATTTGAAGGCAGCGATTCGGAGTTAACAGAACATACAGGGAGTAAGTCCGTGACCTAGTTGGTTACGGACTTTAATTTTTGGGAGCCATTGCCATAAAGGGTGTACATTGGATATACTATTCATAAGTGAAAAAATGCTGATAATGACAGGCTTGGTCTTGCGATTTTTTTTGAGCAGGTAAGGCAGGACATACTTTTATAACAAGAAGCAGCGTGTGACTTGTCACCACCAGAGGGTAGGCAGCTATTGATTTAAGGAAAGAAAGGGAGATGTAAAATGGAGTCCCCCACAATTGAATCAAGGGAGATAGCGGAAAAGAGGATTGGGCTGCCACTATTTGTGCACGGCTTGTATCTGTTACTTTCAGCAGCATTTCCGGAAGGTGCTTTCCGTTTTTGGTTTCCCATAGTCGCGGGGCTGGAGGTGTTGCTGTTACTGAACTTACTAAGATTATGGCGCAAATTTAAGTATCAGCCAAAACATTACTATACAATCAATATTTATTGGCTGTTGGCAGGTATGTATCTTTTTATCTCCATCGCCATCATTCGGATGTTCTATGGAACCGCTTATTTTTGGGTTATTTTGTTTTTAGTAATAGGTGTATGCTTGTATGCACATATGAATCGTGAAAAAATGCTGGTAGTTTTTGTAGATCCTGCTGAGAGGAAGCGTCTGGCCCGAGTGCCTTTCATCCTTCAATTGGTAATTCTTATTGGAATCCTGTTAATGGCTTATTCGCGGGCAAAGTTCTCTGAACCGAATGCGGGTGCTGTTATTTTCATGTATTTCATAAGTGTATTCGGTTTATTTATCGGAGCACCTTTCTCCATACCTGCAGAGAGGATCGAAGAGATAAAAGAAAGGTCTAATCGATAATGATGAGCTAATCCGTTAAAGTCCATTTGCATTTTTATATTTCTCATGAAAGAAAAAGTTGAAAAAAAGACCATAATTGCCACTACGCGAAGCCCTATGAATGGAAGTCGAATTTTCAAAGCGCTATCATGGATGTGGACAGGGATTGAAAAGCCCTTCTTTTGAATAAATACTACGTGGCATTTCAAATATTAGTTGGGAGTGTGTTCACATGATCCAGTCAAACGCAAAAAAGTTCAATGGCATTCCATTTTCTATTCTTGATCTGGCGATGATTAATGAAGGAAGTGACGCGGCCCAATCGTTTAAGAACACGGTCGACCTTGCGCGGCATGCAGAGCGCTGGGGATTTAATCGATATTGGCTGGCGGAGCATCATAATATGCAGGGGGTCGCAAGTTCAGCGACGTCCATCATTATTGGGCATGTGGCAGGGGCTACGAAGACGATCCGTGTAGGATCGGGCGGCGTCATGCTGCCGAACCATGCACCACTCGTCATTGCGGAACAATTTGGTACGCTCGAAGCTATGTATCCCGGACGTATCGATCTCGGGCTTGGCCGGGCACCAGGCAGTGACCAAGCGACGGCGTATGCCCTTCGAAGGACATTGCATAGCAACGGGGAGGATTTTCCCGAACAACTTGCGGAGCTTCGGAGCTATTTCGAGCATAACCCGACGGCGCGTGTACGTGCAGTACCGGGAGAGGGACAAGATATTCCGATTTGGCTGTTAGGCTCGAGCGGTTTCAGCGCACAGCTGGCGGCTGAATTAGGGCTGCCGTTCTCGTTTGCAAGCCATTTTGCACCTGCTTATCTTATGCAGGCGCTGCAGCTATATCATCAACGGTTCAAGCCGTCGAAGGATCTTTCTGAGCCGTACGTCATGCTTGGCGTCAACGTCATTGCGGCCGATACAGATGACAAAGCGCATTATCTGGCGACGTCTTATATGCAACAATTTTTGAATATCCGCAAAGGTGTCACAGGCAAATTCAAGCCGCCTCACGAAGATCCGGAAGCTGCTTTCGACGAATATGAAAAGGCAGCCATTGAAGAGTTATTGGAGTGGCCATCGACGATTGTAGGAAGTACTGACACAGTCAAACGGAAACTGGAGGCATTTTTAGAGGCGACCAAAGCGAATGAGCTCATTATCAGTTCAGGAATTTATCATCATGCGGATCGCTTGCGATCGTATGAGATCCTTTCCGAAATGATGTCATAATGAATATCAAAAGCATGCCGGATCACTTTTAGATCTGGCATGCTTTTGTTTCGTGCAATAAATTCAGTTGACCATTATCGTTTTCGTTTCTTTGGATCCAGCGCATCTGCCTTTTTGGCTACAATCTTCTCAAATTCCACGTAAACAAAATACTTGTTCTCTTCCATTGCCTCGACGCTGACGACTTTGCCTTTCCTTCCTTTGATGCGGATCTCTTCATCAACAGCAGGCAAGTTCCGCAATGCTTGATTGAGTACATACGTTTTATTTTCGTAGAAATGAACTGCAAACATGGTCTTGTCCCCTTTTCGTATAGAATTCCTTTCATTCTATGACGACTGCGGAAATATAGAACGGTCGGCACGGCCAATTCTGAAGGATGCGTTAATGACACCTTTGACTGTTTAAGCTATAATAGGAACGTTCCAATCACCCTTTAGACGATGAAAGGGGATTTTTTTATGATTTCTTTACATAATGTAAGTAAAAATTTTGCTGGGTTTCAAGCTGTGCGTTCCGTGAACCTGACAATCCCACAAAGCGAGATTCACGGGATCATTGGGGCAAGCGGTGCAGGGAAATCGACCTTGCTGCGGTTGATGAATTTGTTGGAGCTCCCTGATACAGGTGAGGTGGTTGTGAATGGACAGCCGCTCACAAGTTTGAAGGAGAGGAAACTCCGTCAGGCACGCATGTCCATCGGAATGATTTTTCAGCAGTTCCATTTAGTTTTAAATAAGACGGTCTATGAGAATGTCGATGTTTCATTGAAACTAGGTGGTATGCCAAAAGCGCAGCGGCAAAAACGCGTGATGGAGTGCTTGCAATTCGTTGGACTCGAGAATTTGAAGGATAAGTATCCTGCTCAGCTGAGCGGTGGACAAAAACAGCGAGTCGCGATTGCGCGGGCATTGGCAAACAAACCGCAAGTGTTGTTATGCGATGAGCCGACGTCTTCACTTGATCCGGATACGACAATTGGCATACTTGGCATTTTAGAAGATATTAATAAAAATTTCGGTGTCACCATTGTACTGGTCAGTCATGAAATGGACGTCATCCAAAGTATTTGCCACCGGGTCACTGTAATGGCGGATGGCGGTATTTATGATACGGTTTCCATCAAGCCGAAGGGGATCAGTAAGGTTTCAAGCGATCCGCGAAACTTCTTCGAGCAGCTGAAAAAAGGCGGTGAAGCAGACGATGCCTGAGATTCTTCTTCAATATCAGGATGAGATTTGGCGTTCCATTGGGGAAACAATGGTGATGGTTGGTGTGTCCATTGCCGCCGCTATACTCGTTGGGCTTCCGGTAGGCACGCTGCTGTACCTTTGCAGGAAAGGGCAAATTTACGAGAATCCCGTTGTCTTTTCCACTTTGAATTTGGTTGTAAATATTATTCGCTCATTCCCATTTTTATTATTAGTCGTCTTTTTAATACCCTTCACAAGATTGGTTATTGGAACGGCAATCGGAACCGCGGCCGCCACGGTGCCATTATCTATCATCGCCATCGCGCATTATTCTAGGTTAGTCGAACAGTCTTTATTGGATGTGCCGAGAGGAGTCGTGGAAGCGGCCATCTCGATGGGCGCCTCGGGGAAGGATATAATTTTTAAATTTTTGTATGTAGAAGCGAGATCTGGTTTAGTTTTAGGTTTGACGACGTCCATCATCAGTTTCATTTCGTATTCGACGATTATGGGTGTCGTAGGAGGCGGCGGAATTGGGGACTTCGCCATTAGGTACGGCTATCAACAATTCAAGACGGACTTAATGATGTATATGATTCTCGTCATGATCATTCTAGTTCAGCTCATTCAATTTACGGGCACGACAATTGCTCGGAAGATCGATAAAAGATAATAGGAGGCAACAACATGAAAAAACTACTTATGCTGATGGCGGTACTCCTAGTCATCGTAGCGGGTTGCAGTAAAGATAAAGGCACAGACAATGGGAAAGAGAAAGCGGCAGACGGACAAGAAACGGATAAGCCAGTAACGTTGAAAGTCGCTTCATTGATTCCGCCAATGACGGAAATCTTGGACTTAGTAAAACCGGAATTGGCGAAAGAAGGCATTGAGCTTGAAGTAGTTGTGTTAAGTGATAATGTCCAGCCGAACAGCGCGCTCGCTGCAAAAGAAGTGGACGCAAACTTCTTCCAGCACGTGCCATACATGGAGGAGTTCAACCGAAATAATGACGCCAGCCTGGTGCCGATCCAGCCGATCTATTTTGCCAATTATGGCGTCTACTCAAAGGATGTTGCTTCAATTGAAGAACTGCCGGAAGGAGCAGTCATCGCCATAGCGAATGATGTCTCCAACATTGATCGTTCACTGTCTTTATTGGCGCAGCATGATGTCATTTCATTGAAAGAAAAGACAGGCAGCTATTATACACAAGCGGACATAGTCGAAAATCCAAAGAACTTAAAGTTTGAAGAAGTGGATTTGCTCATGCTCGCACGGATGTATGACGATGCCGACGCTGTTATCATGACACCGGCATACGCAGCACCACTCGGCTTAACGCCAAAAAGTGATGCCTTGTTAACAGAAGGTGTGGAAAATGACTTTGCCATTACTCTTGTGGCACGCGAAGACAACAAAGACTGGGAGCCGATCCAAAAGCTCGCCAAGGCCATGACAAGCGACGAAGTGCGCGAGTTCCTGGAAGAGAATTACGACGAAACAGCAATTCCAGCATTTTAATGACGATAAATAAACCTTGAGAGGACAATTTTCTTCTCAAGGTTTTTGTTTGGAGTGAATGACGTTATTGAATTGTGTGATTGTAATGAGTTTGGGGAGTGACTGTTAGGCGCGTGTAGGGCTTTGGGAATGAATCAAGAACAACAAAGTCTTTGTTAACCATTTAGCAGACGTTGAATTGAATTATCTATTGAAGAGAGCATGCTAGAGTATTGTAGAAAAACTAAAATAGCCATACCAACATAAACAGAGGCTATTATAATAACAGCTTTCCTCATCTTTAGATTGCTAAAAGTAAATAGCACAAGCAATGTTGTTGCTGTAAATATGACACCAACATACCAAAGTATTTTAAGGTCATTAATTTGAAGTTCTAAAGTAGCTATTTTCAGCTGACTTAACACACTGTCATCTATTGCAACTCGATTACTGTCAGCACCTTTTGCAATTAACACCTCGCCATTCTGTTTCTCAAGTGAATAACCTCCAGGGTATATTGCGAAAAAGTGAGTAAGTAAAAAGATAGATACCACGGCCACCAATGTACAGACGACTATCCAACGCACTTTCTTTTTCTCGTGCTGGATATTCATTATCGTTTCTACCTTAACCATTCCTTTCATCGTTCATTTTAGAAATATACATATATAACCATTATATTACAGAAGGATGGAAATTCAAATAGTTATAAAAATATTTAGTTAACAGTTTCATTCAGAACACAGTGAACATACATATCATGCGTTTAGCCTGCCATCAAACATAAAGAGTTCTCGTAAAGGCCCTGAAATTCTCGACCTACAAATGAAAGCGAGTATCGGCAAGACATCATAAATGGCTTCATCTGTAAAGGACTAATTGACATTCGGTTGACTTGTACGGTAGCCTAAATGACAGTACATAGAGAGTTTGGAAGCAGGGGGATGGATATGGAGTTTCAATATGAGTTAACGGAAGAGGATGTGGTGGCGTTTAACGTTTACCATGTAAAGAACTCGAATTTGGGGCGCAAATCATTACGCTGGCAGCGGGTCGTTTCGCCGTTGTTGTTCCTATTGTTTGCGGTCTTTTTGTCGGTATCGACGGAACTAGAGACAGGTCCGCTTTTTGTTGTGTTTGGGTTGACGGCCATTCTGTGGGCCATTTACTATCCTAAGTATTTTTACTGGCATGTGACACGGCAGGTGCGGAAGGCGCTGAAGGAAGGGAAGAATGATGGGCTTGTCGGCTCCCATGTGCTGAAGATGAATAAGCAAGGGCTGACCGACATCTCTTCCAATGGGGAGTCTAAAATGATCCGTGAAGCCGTGAAACAGTTTAAAGAAGATGTCGGCCATTTCTATCTATATAATAGTGCTGTCAGTGCAGTTATTATCCCAAAGCGGGATGTGGATGCAGAAGCATTCCGTAAGTTTGTGAATAAATGGCTTGGTCACTGATCGGGCTTCATTTGGCGGATGCCGGCTTTCATGAAGACGACGGCACTTGTGATATTTAGTAATAAGGCTATGGCGAGAAACGCCCATTTTACAGGGGTGGGCAGCTCGATGGTCAAAGAGAGTACGAGCAGCAGGCAGCCGATCGCGAGCATTAGTATGTATACAGACACTTTTTTGGACAAGAGAAGCACACCTTTCATACAATCTGTTTTCATTGTAGCATGAAAAATGGAAAACATGCCGGTCACTTTGGCCGGCATGTTTTTATAGTTGCGTTAATTTGATTATTTGCTCAATCCCGTTTCTTTTTTGTTTCACGATCCGTTTCATTGAAATCCGATCCAAACTCCGCAGTCCGGTTTTCGTTGCGGTCATTCGTATTGCTGTTCGTATTTTGCGCTTCTTTGTATACGTCGAAGCTGTTATGGGTGCGTTCGTTCATCGTCTTCTTATTGTTTTTATTCATAGTCCGTCACCTCCTCACTCTACTATGGATAACAAGGATAGATCTATACGTTCAGGAAACCGGATTTTCGGGTATAAAATAAATGAACTCGTAATCTCAAAAACTTGTAACCTTTTTTTAATCGATTCGACTACTCCTATGAAGGTATACATAAAGGAGATGAAATTCATGAAAATGAAAAAAGCAGTACCATTCGCCATGTCGGCCCTTTTGATCAGCGGGGCTGCCATACCAACTGCAGTATTTGCAGAAGAAGGGACGCAAACAGAAAACGTGCAAGTACAACCGGATTTCGTGAAATTCACGGGCACGATTGAAAAAGTGGAGACGCGTGAAAACTCAACGCATTACTTTGTGAAAGATGGAGAGCAGGAAGGCTATCTAGTTGTTACGAAGGATACACTGGTATTTGATAATACAGGCAAGAAAGCGGAACTGAAAAAAGGTGATAAAGTGTCGGGTTATACTGACGCTGATAAGCCAATGATCATGATTTATCCACCGCAATACAGCCCAGATGTGGTTATTGTGGAAACGGAAGAACTCGGTTCCGTGGCGGTTGGAAAATTCGATGATAGCTTATTGAATCAATCACTTTCCCTCAAACTGAATGTGGGTGACAAGACGGAGCTTTCGAGCGTTTCAGGTGAGAAAGTGACTGCTGACGATCTGCAAGGAAAAGATTTGGTCGTCTTCTATACGATGACAACCCGCAGCATTCCAGCTCAAACAACACCTGAAAAAATCGTGGTATTGGATAAAGCAGCATCAGAAGACGATGCAGAAACACCTGGTGAGGAGCCAGTGACAAACCCAGCGGTTGATAAAATCGTGGAGGCCGATCACTATGATGTCAATGGCGTGAAAATGGTGCCACTTCGATTGATTGCGGAGGAACTCGGGTACAAAGTGACATCGACTGGCAAAGGCGCTATCGTGTCGAAAGGTGCTCTTTCATTTACCATCACTCGCGGCGAAAAGGCGTATGGGTATAATAAATCCCTTCGTTATTTCGAAGCGGCTGCGGATCTTCTTGAGCCTTCAAAAACGTATGTGCCAGCTTCATTAATTGATGAATTAATGGAAGCAGGAGCATAAAAAAATTCTATAAGTCAACCAACTATAGATGAATAAGTCCATTTCAATAAAAGAGCCAGTCTTCTTTCAGTATGGAGAGACTGGCTCTTTGTCATGTCAACCACCTGGCGAATGAAACCTTTCGGCTATGGAACCGTAGAAGAGGAAGGTTAAATGAAATTGGGTGAATTCCATGAATAATACTTTGCTTGAAATGCTCTCTACTGAGTGGATCCTGCCGCTAGTCGTTGCTTGGATCCTCGTATTGAGCTGGCAAGTGATTGAACATAAATCCTTCACCTTCATGGCTTATCTTGACGTTGGGATTGATTTGCCGACGGAGGCTGCCGTTGCTGTTCTGGACAGTATGCCTCCGCTGACCGATCATATCCAGTTGCGTAAGACGGTTTGCCGGTTAGAGCGTCCAGAAGACACAGAAGGCCACCACCTCTCTATGTAGAAAACAAAATTCTATATAGAGAGAGGAATCTACTATTGAAAAAATCCATCAACGTTATTATTATCGTCTTCAGTATCCTGCTTTTAGGCGGCTGTTCGGCCACTGGTGAGCAGAGCGGTATCTTTTTCGACATCTTTGTGCATCCCATGACATGGAGTATCCATGAACTCGGTTCCCTTTTCGGCGGCAGTTATGGGCTGGCGGTCGTAGTTATCACGGTTCTGATTCGTTTGCTTCTCCTGCCGCTCATGATGAAGTCGTATAGAAATCAACGGGGTACGAAAAGCCGCATGAAAAAGGTGCAGCCTCAGTTGGATGCCTTGAAAGCAAAAGCGGAAACGGCTAAGACACCAGAAGAACAAAAGAAGATTCAAATGGAAATGATGGAGATTTATAAAAAAAATAAATTATTTAGCATCGGTTGCTTACCCACATTAGTGCAAATGCCGATATTAATGGGCTTATATTTTGCAATTCGTACTTCGCAGGATACGGCAAATGAAATGTTCCTATGGTTTAATCTAGGCACGCCGGATTTGATCATTACCCTGCTGGCGGGGGTAGTTTACTTTATTCAAGCCCGTGCTTCAACTGCTGACATGTCAGGGCCACAAAAACAGCAAATGCAAATGATGGCCTATCTTTCTCCATTAATGATTGTGTTCTTTTCATTTTCTGCGCCAGCAGTTTTCCCGTTATATTGGGCGGTCGGCGGTTTGTTTTTAATTGTGCAGACATGGCTGGCTCGGAAGTTGTACAGAGAGGAATAAATTCTAGAAAGCGCTTGGCGATTCATAAGCCGAGCGTTTTCTTTTTGGGGCATGCAACCATTTGGGGTGGTCGTTTATCTAATGTATTGAAACCAAAAGAAAGGGGGCCTTGCAACTATGGAGCCGATTGCTAAATGGGTCAAGAGAGCGAAAAAAGGGGATGGGGACGCATTTATCCTCTTAGTGAAACAGTATGAAGAAGTGTTGTTCCATGCGGCCACTCGAATGCTTCGAGATGAGCAAGATGTGGCGGATGTACTGCAGGACACCATTATGACAGCCTATGAGAAGCTTCACACGCTAAAGAAAAATGAGTATTTCAATACATGGATTTATAAAATACTCCTGAATCAATGCAATCGCCTGCTGGCGAAACGAAATAAGGTGGTTTCACTTGAGGAACACACCTTGCAAGGGCAAGAAGATGGGAACTTCCGGGCTATTGAACTGGATGAGGCGCTGGACGGCCTTGCTGCCGATACAAAAACTGTTTTCATCTTGTACTATGTTGTCGGAATGAACAGCCGGGAAATCAGTGAGTTTTTGAATGAACCGGAAGGCACAATAAAATCAAGGCTTTCCAGAGGAAGAAACGAGTTGCGGACAACTTATTTTCAAAACGAAGGGGTGCTGGTGAATGAAAAAGGATCTTGAAAAAGAATTGGAGCGGGTCATGAATGAAAGTCTAGAAATGCCTGCGCACGTGAGGACATCACTAGATCAAACATATAAGATGATTCAGCAGAAATCCAAAAAGAAAAGAAAGCAGATGGTCTGGACAAGGTCGGCGGTGGCAGCCTGTGCTTTGTTGATGACCGGCATTATTTTATCAAACGAACAAGTACGTGCAAGTATTGATGGCTTTTTCAGTTTTGGCGATCGCGGTGTAGAACAAGTTGTTTCTCAAGGATTTACACAAAGTGGTGAAAGTTTGGCGACAGATCAAGGGATCACAGTCAAATTAGAAAAAAGCTTCTCAGATCCTTCAAAAATCGGGTTAAGTTTTTCATTGGAATTTGAAGATGCTTCCCTATTAAAAAATGATATTGCCCAAGTGACGATGGATTATCGGGTGAAAAATGGTGACGGTACATATCTTGTGGAATTTATTCCTGATACCAAACCATTAAAGGGGAGCGGGGGTTACACATCTGGCTTGGATGATCGGAATACAAAGCTAAACAAAAAAGACGGGACTGTGCAATATCATGTTGTAATAGATTCCAATCAAGGAGCATTCCCGCAACTGCAAGATGCAATTATTGAAGTAGAAAGCATTAATGTCTTTACGGAATTTTCGGAGGCCGGTTTACGTAAGATTGACGGCAAGTGGGACTTGCCGATACCCGACCAAGATGCAGATATAAAAACAATTGAATATGTACAGGAAGAGGCCGAATCGAAACTCCAAGTTCTGTCCGCTCAAGCGAATTTATCTTCCTTGAATGTAAAATTTTCAATCGACCAGGTATTCGAGGATGAGACACCATTTGCGTGGTCAATGAAGCTTGTGGATGAAAAGGGAAATGGATATTATCCTAACGGCTTCTCAATGGAATCGAAGGATGGCCGAACTATCATTTCTACTAACTTCCCGGTAACTGCAAATGATAGTTATGATCAGGTGACCTTGGTAGTGGAAGGGATTGCAGAAGTGAAACTTATGAAAAAATAACACTAGATGCTTCCTGTATAGGTCTCTTTCAATCAGTCACTAGACAAAAGCTTCAGTCAATTGACAGCCGGTGTATAATGAATCAGAAACTATATTGAAAGAGATGAAGAGTTGATGATGACACCGAAGACGGATCCATGGGAAGCTTATATGGATATGGATCAATACGGGAAACTGACCTTATCAAGTATCGAGTTTACAACGACGTATTTGTGCAATATGCGTTGTGAACATTGTGCGGTTGGGGATATGCTGGCGCTGAAAGATCCTGATGCATTGCCGATCGAGCTTTTGATTTCGCGTTTAGAGGAAATTCCTCACTTGCGTACGATCAGCATTACAGGGGGAGAGCCGATGTTTTCAAAGAAATCGGTCGATCAATATGTGCGCCCTTTACTCAAATATGCCCATGAACGGGGCGTTAAGACGCAAATGAATTCCAACTTGACGATGCCACTTGACCGGTACATGGAGATAGTCCCTTATTTGGACGTCTTGCATATTTCACATAACTGGGGAACGGTTGACGAATTTATTGAAGGCGGATTTGCCAATATGGAACGGAAGCCGCCGATTGAGAAGCGGGCGGAACAATTCCAGCGCATGATCGACAATAGCCGTGCCTTAGCGGAGGCAGGTGTTTTCGTCTCGGCCGAAACCATGTTGAATAAAAGAACGGCTCCTTATTTAGAAAAAATTCACCGCCAAGTGGTGGAAGAGATGAAATGCAGCCGCCACGAAATCCACCCGATGTACCCGGTTGACTTTGCTTCTCAGCTTGAAGTGTTGCCGTTAGAGGACATTCGGACTGCCATCCACCGGCTGCTCGATGTTCGAGACGAATCGATCTGGATGCTGTTCGGAACGCTGCCGTTCTATCCTTGCAGTGGCGTAAAGGAAGATCTGGAATTGTTGGAGCGGTTGTATGCCGCCAAAAATGTGTCAGTCCGAAACGATCCGGACGGCCGTTCCCGCTTAAACGTCAATATCTTCACGGGTAATGTAATTGTAACCGACTTTGGTGATGTAAAGCCGCTCGGAAATATCCAAACCGATGCTCTACCCGGCCTGCTGGACAAATGGCTGGATAGCACGCTCGCACGAACGGTCAGCTGTCACTGCCCAGCAGTCCGTTGCTTAGGACCAAACTTGCTTGTGAAGCATGCGTATTATCCGGAAGAAGATTTTACTAAAAAAGAAGCGCGTCTCGCTGTTGAGGCGACACGATAAGAAACCGCTTGGCTCATGGGAGGCCAAGCGGTTTTTATTTGAATAACTTCTTCTTTGATGCATGGAACGGAACCAATCCACCGAATGAAGCCACATGGATAACATTCCTCCCTGCTGCTTTGGATGCGTATAAGGCTTGATCGGCCCTTTGTAATAGGGCATCCACTGTGTCTGTTTCTTTTTGGAGGCAGGAGACACCGAAGCTGGCTGTGACCCTCAATTCACAATCCGTTAAACGCAGTGGATTCTGCTCGATATCTTTTCGTATTTGTTCTGCCACCTGGGCGGCTTCTTGAATCGGCATAGACGGCAGGCAGATGACAAACTCTTCTCCCCCATACCTCCCAAAAATATCTGTTGGCCTAATATGGCGTTTGGCAATTGAAACGATATGCCGGATCGCCTCGTCACCCGCGGCATGTCCATATTGGTCATTAATTCTCTTAAAAAGATCAATATCAAATAACAGCATGGATAGTGCGTGTTTATGCTGGACCGCATCCTTTAAAGCTTCTTCGCTTTTAAGCATCAAAGAGGAACGGTTAGAGATCTGCGTTAACCCATCCGTGTAGGCGAGCTGGGTCAATCGATGTTCAAGCGTTTTTTGCTTTGTTGTGTCGATTAGCACAATGGCAAGCCCGATTTGCTGGCCTTTGCGATCCAAGACTGGCGTCGGGCAAATTCGATAGTAGCGGCCATCCGTTTCATGTGTCTCTACCTCTGCGTTATAAGGGAGAGGGCCAAGGATATTTGTGTCCCAAATGTCTATAATATTTTTACCAATTGACGAAGGTTGCAATGCTGGGACAGTGGCAAGGGCTGCTTCATTATAATCGACTAGACGGTTAGCCAGATCAATGACCAATACACCATCTCGCATACTTTCGAAAATACGGTCTCTTGCGACAGGAGCGACAAAAAGAGTGGTGGATAAAATTGCTGCTAAATAGAGTGCCGATGTAAAGCACATGACAATTGGTACCGGATCCATTCCATGCGGGGAAAGCCCCATTAAATATAGAAACGACGCCACCATCGGAATGAGAAGCCCGGCAATCATCGTAAGAATCTGTTTCCAGTATCTTAATCTCGTCTTTGCCCAATAACGAACGAGAATAACAGCACCAAACAGGAGGCATCCGAATGTGAAACTGCCATGGATGATATACCAGGGACCAGGTATCATATCAATCAAAGGCTGTGGCTCATTTGGGCGTAAGTAAATGTCGCGGTACATGAAATGATGCCATTCATTCGTCAAACAAAAAAAGGTAGTGAATGCGGGAAGCAATAGCAACGGAATGAAGTAGCGCGGACGCCTCATTCGTTCTACCCCTGCGAAACGCAGAGATAGCAGCAAGGCGAGCGGTGAAATGAAAGGCATGCCGACATATTGGACCTTCAGCCAAAAAATACTCTCCGCAAGACTATTGCTCGTCAATTCCAGCGCATGCCCGAATATATAAATGACCGAGAAGAGGGACATCCAGATGAAGATGGTGCTGCTCGAGAAAACCTTGCGTTTCGAAAGCGCATAGATCGCTAAAAACATAGATCGCTAAAAAGAGCGACAACACGCCTGAGATAGAAGTAATGACAATATAAATGAAAATATCTGGATTCATGAGAAATAGCCCCTTCAAGGAAGTTATTTCTATCTTACAACCGGATAGATGGAAAGAAAAGGGGGACTTAGTGGTAATAAATTGAAGTGTGATGTCAGGCTTTGGGGTATGCTTTTTTATTAGGAGGCGAAGATGAAGTGTTGCGGGTCGGTGACAGACGTCTGGGTCGGTGGTAAACCTTGGAGAGCCGGTGGTAAACCCCCGAGAGTCGGTGGTAACCATCCGAGAGTCGGTGGTAACCCTTCGAGAGTCGGTGGTAACCGTCTGGGTCGGTGGTAACTGATCGAGAGTCGGTGGTAACCCTCCGAGAGTCGGTGGTAAACCTTCGAGAGTCGGTGGTAACCATCCGAGAGTCGGTGGTAACCCCCTGAGAGTCGGTGGTAACTACCCAAGTGTCGATGCTAAAAACTCGAAATGCCCTGGCAGTTGTACATTGTTTGAACAAAAAAGCGGTGCAGGGGAGATTTCCCCCGGCACCTCTAGATCTTCCGATATACTTGTGGTGTAAACTGTTCCCAACTTTGTTTCAGCTCTGCCCAATCTACTATTTTCCACGGATTCGTAAATATTTGTCCGCTCTTGTTAAAGAATAAGTCGCCTTCAATGCAATAAGCCGCATGTTGAATCACACCACTATCATTAGCCCAGGCGACCACATCGCCACCTATGAAGCTATCCTCTGTTTTCACATAAGAGGCAAGCCTTAGTTTTTCCTCGAAGGTTTGATCATGGACCCATTCCTGAATAATCCATTCTTCTAATTGAGGTTCTGTACTGATCGCGAATAAAGTGGCAGCCAGACAATTTGCTCCAGACTTCGTAGCAAACGTATTGGCGTAAGGAGCCAGATGAGCGGGCAATGTACTAGGAATGGGCTTTGCATCCCAAGCATCATACTGCTGAGCGATGGTGCACAACATTTCTTCTTTCACTTCATTCGGCAGAGACTCCCATAACGCTCGCTGCATAACTATATGCTGCTCGCCATCCACTTCGATTATGTACTCTTGCGGGAAATTTCCAAATCTCGAAAAAAGCGATAGCGGTCCGGTCATTCCTCTGCCTAATTCAACCTGTCGTTTAAGCAGATATTCTTTTTTCTCCTCATTCAATGCAGTAATCCAGTTTGATGGAGCGACGATAACAAACGCAGCATCTTTCTTTATCATCCAGTACGTATAACTGTTCACCATTTGGATTTCAGAGTAGGAAGAATGAGAAAAGAATTCATTCCTCGGAAAAACGAGAGTACCGGTCAGTTCGTTTTGTAAAAAGGAAATGTCCTCTGCACGAAGGAAAAACAGGTCCTTTTCAGGAACATATGCCTCAATCCACGCCTGTAGTTGTTCGGGTGTCGGTCGTATTGCAATATCTATCATTTTGTCAAATCCTTTCAAAATTGCCCGGTCAAACTAGTCTATTAATATCATGAAAGTTCTGACTCCGTCAATAGGCATCCATTTCATAATGAGCTTTTTTGGATGGCAGCAAGCAATAACTACAAAGAACAATCGACAGAAAAAACATGACAAATACACCCGTGATGACCGCGATCTGAATGGATGTAAATTCTGCCAGTAACCCGAGTAATCGCAATCCAGTAGTGCCATTAATGTACTCACTCTATTAGATTGCAAATTTCCTGAATGATAAACGGAACATCATTCTCCTGTCGAATAGTGAACAAATGGTCCGCTTCCCCAGCGACCGGTACTGCTGCATCACTGTTATTACTGTCCGCCTGTTGCCGAGCCAGTACCTCATCGAAACTCGAAGCACTGCGAAAAATCT
>NZ_BQYK01000005.1:50267-62713 GCF_023168145.1 Sporosarcina sp. NCCP-2222 | reverse complement strand
TCCGAAAATAGGACAACAGCTCCTCACGGCCTTTGCGGCTTCGATTGGAATTGCAAATGATCATATGCAAGTTCGTCTCGTGAACGGCATAATCGACAATGGTATGCGTGAGTGTATATTTCAATGTATTTGGTCCTGATGCCGGCAGCAGTTTGCCGTAGTACTTGTTAATAAAAGCAGCATGGTTGTCCTGATCAATGATGAGAGAATTAGACAAGTTTTGCTCCAATTCTTTTGCAAATGTCGTCTTCCCGCTATGTGTTTTACCTACTGTTAAGATGGCATATCGTTTCATTTCCTTCACTCCCAAATCGCCTCAATCGAGTTTTCGTTCAAATCCCAAATACCGTGTTCCTTGAAACGTTAAAATTCCAAAATCGCCTTCCGCCAGCATTCCGGTTTCAGATCCATTCAATTGAAGTTCCATCCGATCGCCGCTCTCGACTTGGAAGGTAACGTAATAGGATGTATGAGCTGATGAATCGCCGCGCCCTCCCCACGTATGTGTCCGCTTTGTCACAACCTGTGCAGGAACGGACAATTTGGGTGAATTGTTATTGGATGACCACGTTCCGATCCCTTTTATTATTGTAAATATGAACATACCAATTACGATGATAAAGATAGCCCCTATGAAAAACGGGCCGATAGAAAACATAATATTATCAAATGAATTAAATCCCACCGTATCACCTCTGAACAAGTTATACTTATCATACGATAAACTGCCTGAATAGTTTCGACTTTCGCTATGGCTTGATTTATCGGAAAGAGAAAGGACTTTGTGCTAGTTATCTAGAATATACATAAACAATGTCCAAAAAAGGGGAAATGAACATGACAGTTGAGCAGTTCTTACAAGAACAGAACGACGCAATTAAGGCATTACATATCGCCAGCACATCGAGTTCATGGATGGCAGCAACGACTGGCAAGGATGAATGGAATCAAAAAACAGCGGAGGCTTCGACAGCTTATAATCTCTATTATGCTGATCCGGAGCGTTTTGAACAGGTCAAAGCCTACTTGAAACAGGATGATCTGACAGACATACAGCGCCGTCAGCTAGAAGTGTTATACAACGGTATGGCAGAAAATCAAATTGCTGAAAGCGATTTGAAAGAGATGGTTGAACGCTCAACAGAATTGGTTGGACTCTTCAATACGTTCCGTGCGACGATTGGCGATAAAGAAGTTTCTGAGAATGATGTTCGTCAAATTCTAGTGAAAAGCAACGACCTTGTTGAACGGGAAGAAGCATGGCATGCAAGCAAACAGATCGCGAAAGAAGTGGAAGCGAAGCTCTTGACGCTTGTTAAAAAGCGGAACGAAGTCGCGCGTTCTCTTGGATATGATAATTATCACCAAATGAGCTTCAAACTGCAGGAGCTCGACCGTGATGAAGTCTTTTCGATTTTCGACAAATTAAAAGACTTGTCGGATGAGCCATTCCGTGAAATGAAATCGGAGATGGATACGGAGCTTGCGGAACGTTTCGGTATCTCTGTCGATGAGCTGCGCCCTTGGCATTATGCAGATCCATTCTTCCAAGAAGCGCCGCCGATGAAGGAGCTCGATTTAGATCCATTCTATGTGGGGAAAGATCTTGAGCAGCTGACAATCGCTACGTTCGAAAGCATGGGCATGGAAATTAAAGACATGCTGGCGAAGAGCGATATGTATCCGCGCGACAAGAAAAACCAACACGCTTTCTGTACAGATATCGATCGGGAAGGGGATGTGCGAGTCCTTTGCAACAATGTGCCGTCTGACTACTGGTCTTGCACGACGTTGCATGAATTTGGTCACGCAGTGTATTTCAAATATGTTGACGAGAGCCTGCCATTCCTATTAAGAACTTGCGCCCATACATTAACGACAGAAGCGATCGCGATGTTATACGGCCGATTTGCAAAAAATCCGGAATGGTTGGAGCGATACTTGGAGATCGATGAAACTGAGGTGAATCGTTTGACGCCGATTATCGAAGAATCCTTGCGTCGCCAAATGCTTATTGCAGGCCGCTGGATCATGACGTTTTCTTACTTTGAGCGGGAGCTTTATGAGAACCCTGACCAAGACTTGAATAGATTATGGTGGAAGCTTGTGAAAGACATCCAGTTCGTAAACCCGCCTGAGAATGTAGACTATCCGCACTGGGCAGCAAAAATCCATTTCACACTTGTTCCGGTTTATTATCAGAACTACTTGCTTGGAGAGTTGACAACTTCCCAATTGGAAGCGTATATCTACAAAAATGTTTCGGCTGATATGTTTACGAAAGAAGTCGGAACCTATCTGATCAAAGATTATTTCAAGCCAGGTGCGATTTACGCTTGGAATGAAAAGATCGAAAAAGCGACGGGTGAAAAATTAAACCCGCAATATTTCATCGATCAATTCGTAGCAGTCAAGCAAGCGAACTCCTGATTACATCACATATAATAAAGAGTAAATGCCGGGTTCATAGGAGCCCGGCATTTTGTTTACGAGGGGGGGATGCATGGGGAAAGTCAGCAGAGGAAAAGGCAAGCCGAATAAATGGATGCTAGCTTCCGTTTTAATTCTCATGTTGCTAGTCCTGGGTCTTGCCTATTTCTTCGATATTTATCCCGGAAGCATGGTTTTTACGGAGGAAACACCAAACCAGATGACGATAACGAAACAACGCTTTTGGGTGAAGGACAGTATAACGGTGGATGTGATGTCTGCTAATCAAGTCAGAGCTAGCCTGATGAAGTTGCTAGGGGAAGAATTAGAATTTAAATGGTATCTGATTGTCTTGACTTTTTTCATAGTTATATTCAGCATCTGCAATTTGGTCGTAAACCATCAATCTATTCAAAAGAAAAGTAACGAAATAGTAGTCATGCTCTATGTTTATACAGGTGTTCTTTGCTCTTATGTCTTGTGCAGATCGTTTATTAGAGCAACCAAGTGAATTTTATTAATGATATGCTGCAAAAGATGATCTGAATTATTTTTGTGAAGCTCCTTTATGGCTCAGTGGCAAAGATTTCTTCAACTGATTTATAGGATTGGTGGTATACCAGTTCTGAATTGTGCTAGGAACAGGAGAATTGACTTGAAACAGCTAGTTATGTCTTGGACAATATTACTACTGCTCTGCCTGTCGCAATGGTCAATGGGTTTCTGGATTGAACAAATAACTTATTCGGCAAGAGATGCTTTTTTGGTAATCTTTTTCGTTTCATTTATTGTGTATCCAATTTACATCATCTTTTCAGGGTATCGCCTAAAGAAAAATAAATGGATTTCTACATCCCAGAAACGGCTCTATTATATTTTTGCAGTTGGCGGTTTTCTGAGCAATCCTGCTTTATTTCATTTGCTTCGCCAGCTAACATAAACTGAAAAGGCAAGGGAAACTACGTCACCTTGCCATTTTTATGTTACATTTCACGTTGAAAGTTCATTCTCGCTCCCACTCTTCCTTTATACAAAACCCGCCACACATATTCGAGTGGACCCGTTCGAAAACGCCGGAGCCAAAGGGCACTAATGGCTATTTGCAACCCGAACAATAGGAAGGCAATCGCTGTCGTTTGCCATAAGCCCATCGTTCCAAAAAGACCCAGTCCGTAGCTGTAGAAGATGAACCCGCAAAGGACGGATTGCAAGATGTACATGCTGAATGCCATTTTTCCTGGATAACTGAACAGTTGCAGCCATTTTGGATGGCGGTTATACAATAGTGAAAAGCAAGCGACATATGCTAGCATCTGCAACGGAGCGCCGATAAAGATGCTGAAGATATCAAGCAAGTTATTGGACGAGTCCAATAGTATTCGAGGTACAGTTAACGCAAAACCAGCAACTGCGCCAATCCAGCCAAGCCTTACCATGAACTGCTTTTTCGACGGAATATCTTCAAGTAATTTCCGTTTACCAAAATAGGCTCCTAATAAAAATGTCCCTAAAATTTGTGGGAAGAAAAGAACCATATTGAAAAAGCTCATTTGATAGTCTCCGATCCGCTTCCTCGTAATATCCATATAAGTGCCTTCTCCGTAGATTTGTTGGTCTTTTTGTTGAAACATTTGAATCTCCATTGGATCGATCGTATATAGGTCATCCATCCCCTCAGTCCCCGCTAGATTGCCGAGTAGCATTGCAACCGACATGAGAACGGGAATGAGAAGTGAGAAAACGGAAGATAAGGTCAGCAACGTTTTTGGACTTCGCTTGACGAACAAAATAAAAACCAAACCGACTAATGCGTAGATTGCTAAAATATCTCCATACCAAAGGAATACTACATGAAGTATGCCGAATATCAGCAAGGCAAGCATCCGTTTTACAAACATCCAAGTGAATTTTTTACCCGCGGCTTCTGCATTCCGATGCAAAATAACAGCTCCATAACCGAAAAAAAATGAAAAGAGCAACATGAATTTTCCATCTACTAACAGTGTGGAGAGTGTTTCGATTGTCTTGTTCAGCCAGCCTTCAACCGGAAGTCCTCCGTAACTGATCGCAAGCTGCGATTCATTGAAAAACCTAATGTTCACCAGCAATATGCCGAGCAAAGCAAACCCCCGTAAAGCATCTAGTACGTTAATTCGTTTCATTCTAAGTCCTCCTACTCATTCATTGTCTCTAGCATACTTATGGAGAATAAAGGAATAATAAAGACTGCTATTATACTTTCGTTATAATTGGAGTGTAGAGTGTCTATTAAAAAGAACTGATGAAAAAGGAAGATGTGTGATGACGAAAGCGACTGTATTAATTGTTGACGACGAATCTGAAATCGTCTCTTTCATCCAAGATGCATTAGAAGATGAAGGATATGCCATTTTGACAGCATCTAATGGGAAAGAGGCGATAGCCGAGGCTGGAAAGAAGCCGGATCTTGTACTTCTAGATGTGATGATGGAGGGGATGGATGGATTTGAAGTATGCGAGAAAATCCGGTCTGTCATCCGAGGGCCGATCATCTTTCTCAGTGCATGTCAAGATGAGATGGACCGGGTGAAGGGACTGGTCGTAGGAGGGGATGATTATATTGTTAAGCCGTTCAGTTTGTCCGAATTGAAAGCGAGAGTCCATGCACATCTCCGGAGAGAACATCGAAAAATGAACGATAGAGACCGGTCGGCGCTGCAATTGGATGGGATGAAGAGGTAGAGTTGACAAGCAAACAGTTTTCCATTGTATGGTTTCTCGCCATGCATCCGGGACAGGTCTTTTCTAGATCGGATATTTATGAAAGGATATGGGGCCTTGAGGCAGATGGGGATGATGCAACCGTAACAGAGCATATCAAAAAAATCCGTGCAAAGTTTCAGGAGATCGAGCCGACACGGTCGTTTGTCCAAACAGTCTGGGGAGTTGGGTATAAATGGCTGTAAAAACAGTGTCAATCCGGACTAAGCTCCATCGCATGATTGCAGTCATTTTGCTGTTGAGTTTTGTATGCACCATCATGACATGGGGCGGCCTGTTATTGATCAGCGAGAAGAAAATGAATTATGCCAATCATTATGAGAATATGATACCGGCCATTAAAGACCGTGTGAGGGAGAGTAAGGGGGACTGGTTGGACAGTTCTGGCAAAAATATGCTGGATAGCCTTTTACCAAAAGAAGGCATCTTGTATAAGGTAGTGGATCACACAGGCGTTTATCAATATGGCAATATCGGGGATCATGGCGACGTACCTAAACGCGATATCCTGGAAAATATAAATACTGTCCAGCATGGACCTGGAAAGTATTTTGTGAACTACATTCCATTATTCGACGAACGGGATGCCATGCAAGGCGTATTATTAGTGTATTACACCTTACAAGTGACGCCTGTTCACGAATCTCAAACTGCGTTAGTGAGAATCTGGTCCTTCTCGTTTGCAGCAGCTCCGTTTGGCTATATTCTGCTTTTCACGCTTTTGTTTGTCAGTAGGCTTAGCAGGCAAATGAAAATACCGCTTTCACAAGTGATGGAAGCGATAGCTCGGATTGGCAATAAAGATTTGCAATTTCATTTCAACCAAGAAGGAAAGATAACAGAAATACGAGAATTGACGAATGCCTTCGAACAGATGAGGGATGAATTAGCGGAGTCGTTACAGCGTGAGTGGAAAACACAAAAGGAGCGGAAAAATGCCATTGCCGCACTGGCGCACGATATCCGGACACCGTTAACCATTATACAAGGCCATGTGGAAGGGTTGGAAGAAGCGCATCGGAAAGGCATTGACCGTTTCGAACGCTACCTTCCTGTTATCAAATCAAATATTTCAAGTGCTGTAAAATTGGTTCATGATCTGAATCAAACGGCCATTCTTGACAGCGATTCGTTTTCTTTGAATAAAGTTTACTTCGAACCAGTCGAATTTTTATCAGAGAAAATGGTTGCTTATGAACTGTTGTGCACGGGGCAAGGTGTGGAGTTTACTTCAGCCATTCAGGATAACCGAATGGAAAAGGGAACCATACATGCAGATCCTTACAGGCTGACCCAGGTCTTCGATAACCTGATGGCTAATAGTTTGCGGTTTGCAGAGAAAGGTGCTATTTCCTTTTCAGTTCAATTGAAAGAGAGCCAAATTAAAATGACATGGAAGGACAACGGAGCGGGATTTTCGGATGGGCAGGAAACTAAAATCTTTGACTCCTTTTATCAAGGAAATCGCCGTAAAGGACATGCGGGTTTGGGATTGTATATTGCCAAGTCGATTATAGACAAGCATGGGGGGCTGATTGAGGCGGGGAATGCTGTCGACGGCGGTGCAATTATTTCTATTGATATTCCTACTTGAATGCCGAGTCTCTAAACAATTGTATTGCTTTAAGATAGATAGTTATCTGAGGTGAAAGTGAGTACTCGTGTGATTCATGTATTCTTCTGCAATTGCAGTCGAAAAACCGGAATGAAACCAAAGTTGGTTTCATTCTGGTTTTTTTTGGATTTCTTATTGATTAATGAACTTAGGATATACTTGTCTATCTAATGAAAAGGGGCACTTCATATAAGGTATCAAAATGAAAAGTCTAAGGACTTCAATACATAATTATTTCTTCTTATGATACATTTCGTAAAAAACATACTCACTAAATAAAGGAATGGAGAATGTCTTTAATTATCGGTAATCTCTTAGAGCTTATATAACAACTATAATCTAATGTCTTCCAGAGGTTCTTGTTGTAGATTGGGAAAATTTGCGCATAATACATGGCAACGCTATGTACATCGTGTTACGATGTAATAAAGGGGTTGGTATAATTTGGATCAAGAGATGATGAAGGGAAGCATTGATCTAATTTTATTATCGCTAATTGCACAGCGTGATTTGTATGGTTATGAAATCGTTAAGATTTTGAGAGAGATAAGCGAGAATACGTATGAAATGGGGGAAGGTACGCTATATGCTGCCTTGAAGCGGCTGGAGAGGAAAAATTGGATCGCTTCCTATTGGCAAGAGGGTGACGGAGATAGAAGGAAGTATTATCGATTGACAGAAGATGGCGGGAAAACGTTAGAAGAAAAAAAGGAAAATTGGCAGCGGGTGAACAGCCTTGTCCTGAAAAGTTCGGAAGGATTGACATGAATCCAGTGTTTGATCGCTTTGTCGCCAATATTGTCCGGCAAACAGATTGCAATGTTGAGGAACGTGAAGAACTGTATGATGAATTGATGTCACACTTGGAATGTGCGTATAGCGAGGAGCGGGAAAACGGAGCAAGTGAAGAGGAGGCGGTTCAAATCGCTATGAAGAAATTTGGTTCGGAACAGGAAGTTGGCAAACAGATTCAACAGGCAATGTATCCGTATCGACGACTGATGATGATTATACTTTCCATTGCTTCCTTACTATACGTTTATGGCGTTTATGCAGCGCAGCTATTCATGGAAGGAGACGCTCATATTCCATGGCTTGTCAGTGGGGTAGTAATCAGTACAGCACTTCTACTTGTGACGTTGCGTCCTATTTCTAGAATGAATCGCCGTTTATGGATGAATGGTTTATTGCTTATTCATCTGATTGTATTTCTTTATGGGCTGTTAATAATCCCGGGTGTAAATCCTCCGTACTCGTTGATTTTCGGCATTATGGCTGTACTCATTCTATTGTTGTCAGCTGTGCTCGTCTATCGAACGACGATTTATGATTTTCCGTCTCCCCGGCAACCAAACCAGAAAGATGCGAAACGGGTGCATTATATTAATATCTCAACCGGGTTTCTCATTGTTTTTGTTTCTCTCTTCTTCTTATGGGCATTCTTGTTGTTTGCCGGCAATTCTTCGTCTTTTTTATTTATCTTGTTGATACCGACCGCTGTGTGGATTATTTCCTATAGTGCACAGATGGGATTGCTTGCAAGAGGGAAAAGGTCTGCGGCGTATACGGTTACAACCTTGCAAACCGTTGTCATTATCGCACTGGCCTGCTTCTGGGTGTTCGTAGTAGTGTAAGAATGGAGGGATAAAGTGAAACGAACGATGCTAGGCATTCTTGTAGGAATTACTGTAATCACAATAATCTTTGTTGTGCTGGGCTATAAATATGATAAATCGGATGCTGAAAAACAACAGGGAAAGTCCGGTGTCTATGACGTGGCAGCAGACGGGACAATTGCATACGTATCTTTTGCGAATGGGATTGCTGGCCTTTTTATCAGCTCTGATGACAGGCTGCCGGTTGTGGAGCTGCCAGTAGACCAAACCATTCTTGATCTCAGTTATTCTAAAGACGGCACCATACTTGCGTATGTCGTGGCCGCTAAAGATTTTGAGGAACAAAGTGGAAGTACAGTGTATTTACTCAACACAGAGACACGGGAAGAGATAAAAACATTTTCAACAAAGGGGCTTATTACCGATCTGGCATTTGATCCGGCCGACCCAAACCGCCTCTTATATTTGCAAGCGGATAGTTTTACGAATTATTCACCTATAGCGAGCAAGGCTCCGCATGATTATGATGTGCATAGTTATCACTTTGCCAATGGGATAACGAAGAAGCATACTGACATGAAAGCTTAAGCAATGGATTCGCTCCAAGTGGCAGAAGACGGCAAGTCCGTTTACCTTCGGATGGATGATGAGCAAGAGGCAAAGACGGCTGAAGATGTATTTGAATCCAAGCAACGGATTTTTAATATACCGCTTGCGAAACCTGAAAGGATGGAAATCATCAGCAATCCGCAAAGCGACCAAGATATTTATGACTTTCTTCTTTTGCCTGAGAAAAACGAGATTATTTATCAAGCAGTTGCAGGCACCGGGAAAAACGGGATTTTTGAGTATGAGCTGTTCGTCTATCATACGGAAAATGGCAGTATAGAACAGCTGACAGCATTAAAGGAACATGCGGCCTCACCGAAACGCGGTCCGGACGGAAAAATATATTTCTTGGTCGACCGTAATTTTGGACATGGTGATCCAGACTATTATCTGTATCAAATGAGCGAAGACGGCACGGATATAACAGAGGTACCGTGGTAATGAAGTGGCGGCAGAGTTAGTCAATGCCGTATTATCTTGCTGATAAAATAATGTAATGTGCAATAAAAAGAGATGTATGCAGCACGAAAAATAACATATTTTTTTAACATAAAAAAGATGTTCATCCGCCGCTATCTATGGTAAGCTATTCCTGTTTTGCGAATTTGATTAGCAAAGAAGGCGATGAAATAGATGGCAGCTACTGCAGTCAAGGGCCCGGGGACGAAACTGAGTTTGTTTCACCTAACGTGGCCTATTTTTCTTGAGTTATTTTTGTTTATGTTGATGGGATTGGCTGACACGTTTATGCTCAGCGCATTGTCTGATGATGCGGTGTCAGGCGTAGGGGCGGCGAATCAATACGTTCAGATTGCCATCCTTGTTTTGGAAGTAGTCGGGAATGGGGCGGCAATTGTCGTCGCACAATATCTGGGTTCGCGGCGCTTTGTGGAGGCATCTAGAATATCAGCTCTTGCCGTGTCTCTTAACTTGTTGGTCGGCATTGGAATCAGTGGGGTATTCCTTTTGTTTACGAGCCATATGATGCAGGCGATGAACTTGCAGGGAGACGTGCTGGCTCATGCTAAAGCGTATTTAACAATCGTCGGCGGAGCGATTTTCCTTCAGGCGATTATCAACTCGCTGGCGGCAGTCATACGAGTGCATGGATTTACAAAACAGACGATGTTTGTCTCACTTGGAATGAACGTGATCCACGTGATTGGGAACTATGCACTCATTTTCGGCAAATTCGGCATGCCGGCACTTGGTGTTCAAGGAGCGGCCATTTCGTCTGTCGGAAGTCGGCTGATCGCATTGTTTGTCTTTGTGTGGCTGCTGTATCAAGTGTTGGAGTATCGGATTGAATTCCGCTACTACATCCAGTGGTCGAAAGAATATGTCCGGAAAATCCTAAGTATCGGTTTGCCCTCGGCGTTCGAGCAAATTTTGTATCAGGCATGCCAGATTGTATTTCTCTATTACGTTACGTATTTAGGGACGGAGGCGCTCGCAGCCCGGCAATATGCAACAAATATCTCGATGTTCAGTTATTTATTCGCTCTCGCCATCGGACTTGGCACCTCGATCATCGTTGGCCGTCTTGTGGGCAGCGGCGATAAGGAAGAAGCGTACCGTCAATTATGGGCGTCGTTCCGAAGGGCAATTCTCTTTACAATTGCTGTCGTAGCGGTTGTCATGGTGTTTCGATACCCGCTCATGCGACTGTTTACGGATAATGAGGCGATCATCCAGCTAGGGGCATCAGTCTTGCTGCTATCCTGTCTGCTGGAAACAGGCCGGACATTCAATATTGTTATCATCAACTCGTTGAGGGCTTCCGGCGATGCGAAATTCCCTGTCCTGATGGGTGCCATTTCGATGGTGATGATCAGTCTGCCTCTAGGATATTTCTTTGTCTTTGTGCTCGACATGGGACTCGTCGGCATTTGGCTTGCCATTGCCACAGATGAATGGATTCGCGCCATTGCCATGGCTCTGAGGTGGAAAAGCCGGGCGTGGGAGAGATATGCACTCGTCGATCCTGTTCCCAACGTTGAAGAACAGCCTCAACCGGAAATGGTATAATAAACAAGAAAAGGCCAGGCGATGATGTCTGGCCTTTTGCTTTGTTTGATGAAGTAAAGAGAAAACTTAAATTTTTCGCTCCTTTCTTAAAAAGTGAAGGAGTTGATTGCAGTTTTATCGAATTGATTCAGAGTAGAATGATACATAACCAAATAGGGAAAGGGGCAGAGCCTTGTTTCAATCAAAGAGGGTCAAACTGCGAAAAATGGAAAGTGGAGATATTCCAACGTATCATGCGTGGCGAAATGATATGGAGGTGATGACTTCCACAAACCCTATACTGGATCTTCCATCCTTTCAAGAGACGGAGGCGTTTGTCAATGAGGTCATCCTCGGTTCTCCAGATGCCAAAAGCTATATGATTGTCGATCAGCTTAGCGGACAAGCGATCGGCATCACGTCGTTGATTCATATCGACATGAAAAACAGGAATGCGGAATGCATCATCGATATTGGGGAGAAGGATTTCCACGGAAAAGGATATGGCCGGGAAGCGTTGACCTTGTTATTAGATTATGCTTTTCGAGAAATTAATCTTCACCGGGTAGCATTGCGTGTGTTTTCTTTTAATGAGAGAGCGATCTCCCTTTACGAGAAAATCGGATTTCAGCATGAAGGGGCCAGCCGCGAGGCGTTGTTTCGGAATGGGCAATGGCATGATGTTATCTGTATGGGTATTTTGCAAAGTGAGTATATGAAATTGGATGACACGGAGGTTTTATAAGAGTGAGGATGGAAGGATAGGGATTTCATGAAATTCGAAGATTTCGTGCAAGACACAGGATACTATCTTACATTTGAACAAGCGCTACGGGCTGCGGTAAGCGGAGTTAATCTTCGGATTGTTGTTAATCGGAGCCGAGAGAAGGTTGATTTGCTGTTACATCCTCACCTGGATGGCGATGTCACAACGTATTTTATTGATTTCCCTTATTATGTGACCTATATGGTAACGGTGGAGGATTATACTCATTGGAATGATTATAATACGTTCCGCGGTGATGATTTCCGTATTTACGATCAGTCTACTTTACTTGATTATTATTATGAGGAACAAAATGTGGCAAGGGAGTTATATAACAAACCGCTCGTCCATTACATGCTAGGTTGTCATGATATCATCGTTGATATTTTATCCTATACGGAGCCTACTATCACTAAAGTGGATGCAGAATGCAATTAGAGGAGGAAAACATCATGTCAATTGGTACTGAATATTTGCGGGTGATTCAAGAACGGTTTGCCACGTTGAAAGATCAGGCGGAAAAGTCGTTTCAACAGCTGGACGATGAGGATTTTTATTGGACTATCAATAATACTTCCAACAGCATCGCTATTCTTATCCAGCATATGGCAGGGAATATGATTTCACGGTGGACTGATTTCTT
>NZ_BQYK01000005.1:0-50149 GCF_023168145.1 Sporosarcina sp. NCCP-2222 | reverse complement strand
GCCGAATTGAGAGAAGAAGATTTGCTGGCGAAGGTTCGAATTCGAGGACAGATTCATTCCGCTATCGATGCGATCGAGCGGCAAATGGCTCATTACGCTGCTCATGTGGGACAGATCATGTTTATTGGCAAGCAAATTAAAGGGGATGAATGGAACAGCCTCAGTATTCCTAAAGGTAATTCAGCTGCCTATTTGGAGAAAATGTTGAGAGAACACGGTTCGGTGAATTGAGAGAAAAAACATGAAAAAGCCATGGGATCATAAAGGACTCATTGAAAAATTTGAAGCGCACCGGAATGAAGAACTTGCAGGACCGATGGAAGCGTATATGAAGAATCACTTCCCGTTCCTGGGAATAAAAAGCCCGTTACGGAAAGAGCTGATGCGGGAGCAGTTTACTGAATATGAGCTGCCTGAGCCGAAAGATCTGTTCGTTGAAGCATGGAAGTTATATAACATGCCGGAACGGGAGTATCAATATGCTGCAATCGGCTTAATTGAAAAGATGCGGAAGCATTTGACGGTTGAAGATTATTCGACTTTGCGTGAGTTTATTGAAACGAAATCGTGGTGGGATAGTGTCGATGCCATTGCGCCGGCTTTTGTCGGCAACATCGTCAAGCTGGACCGAGCGCTCGGAGAACGAATCATGTTGGAATGGTCGGATGCAGATAATATGTGGGTTAACCGTGCTGCCATTTTGCATCAATTGAAATTTAAAGATGACACGGATGTGGATTTATTGTTTAGGATCATCAGCCAGCATGCCGATTCGGGTGAGTTTTTCATACAGAAAGCAATCGGTTGGGTGCTGCGGGAGTATGCGAAAACAGATGCCGTTGCAGTTAGGACATTTGTTAGTGAAAACAAGTTGAAACCATTAAGCCGCCGTGAAGCGCTTAAGCATATTGGTAACGACTAAAGGAGAATGGAAATGGATACGAGAATTGTTACGAAGATGAAGATGCAAAAACGGGCTGCAGATGTATTTGAAGCGATTGTGGACCCTGAACAAATGTCTCATTATTGGTTTTCATCGGGGTCACTTCGAATGGAGCCGGGAAAGACGATCATTTGGCGATATGAGGAGTACAATGCGGAAGGCACAGTGCATGTCAAGGAAGTGGAGGAACCGCAAAAAATCCGGTTCGTTTGGGGAGAGGAAGGCCAGGAGACGACGGTAACAATCAGCTTAGAAGACCTGGGTGACCAAACAACTTTAGTGACAGTGGAAGAGGCGTGGCTTTCTGAGGAAGATCCACATCTCATCGCTAAAATGCTCGGTCAAAAAGAAGGTTGGGTGTATATGCTTACCTGTTTGAAGGGATATTTGGAAAATGGAATATCTTCATTGCGGGCTTCTTTAGTCCATTAAATGAGTGAGGGGGAGGGCTATGGGAGGGTTGCAAAAAGCGATTGAAATCTGCATTGGGGAGGCTGAAGGAAACTGGGCTGTAGCCGCAGAAGAGATAAATAATGGCTCAACATTCATCTTACAGGGCGACCGGCAGTACTATGCTGCGAGCCTAATTAAGGTTCCAATTATGGTGGCTGCGTTCAAGTTAGCTGAGAAAGGTGATCTGCGCCTCAGGGATCAGCTTACCTTAGAAGCGGAAGATCAAGTCGGCGGCTGCGGTGTTTTGCAGCATATGTCTCCGGGCATCAAACTGCCTGTTCATGATCTGGTCACTTTAATGATAATTCAAAGTGATAATACGGCGACGAATATGCTGATTGATTTGGTGGGTATGGAACGGATTCAATCGGTCATGCGGGAGATTGGCATGACGCAGAGCGAAATCCATCATAAATTAATGATTGTAGCTGTTGATCGAAAAGCGACCAATTGTGTAACCGCGCTAGATGTGACAGCCGTCCTCCGCCTAATGGCAAAAGGCGAATGTGTCTCATTGCATGCGAGCCAGCAAATGATACATATCATGAAGCAACAGCAGCTGTCGAATGGTTTTACGTCTTTATTGCCAGCTCTTCAGGAAACTGTGGTCGGATCTATAAACGATTGGGAAGCAGCAAGCAAGACCGGGAATGTGGAAGGGATAACACATGAAACGGCTATCCTCTACGCTGGAAAGCGTGCCGTGGCTATTACGATCCTTGTAGAGGGTGTCGCTGAACGGCAGGCGCAGGAAACGATAGCGCAAATCGGCAAGAGCATTTATTCATACATGACAACATAATTGGGGGAATGGATATGAAAGGTACAATTACAGAAACATCAATGGATCAGCATGCCGCGGAGTGGGTTGAAAAGGGATTGGTTCCTGGAGCGATGCTCGGCATCAAACGGGACGGTGAATCTATTTATGAAAACGGGTTTGGGTTCCGGAATGTAGAGGAGCAGTTGCCCGTGACAGCTGACACGGTATTCGGCATCGCGTCGATGACAAAGTCGTTCACATGTGCTGGCATTATGAAGCTTCAGGAAGAAGGCAAACTATCCGTCCATGATTTGATTGTCACGTATTTGTCGGAACTGAAAGGCTCCAGTGAACAGGCGGAACAAATTACGATCCATCATCTTATGACACATACAGCAGGCTATCCGCCGCTCGCGACGCATGTGTATGCCCGGAAAAATAGCATTGAGGCAGACCCATCCGCGAAAGATTACGGACTGGATTTGTTGAATAACCCTGGACCGCATATCGAAACGTACGATGAAATGCTTGCATTCATGGCGAATGATGATTTCAAATGGCTTGGCGCGCCTGGAGAGTACTATAGCTATTCGAATGATTCCTATGGTTTACTCGGTGTCATTATTGCCCGTGCGAGCGGCCAGTCGTATGAATCTTTTATTGAAGAAAATGTGTTGATTCCTGTAGGCATGACCCGCAGTTTCTTTGATATGAAATGTTTGGACGAACTAGATGACGTGACGACGCTATACATGAAAGCGAAGGATGGATCCCATGTATATGAAGCGCCACTTTGGTGGGACGCGCCTTCAATGCGTGCGGTCGGTTATTTGAAATCAACAGTGCATGATATTCTCCGGTATCTCGAGATGTATATGAACGAAGGAATCGTCGATGGCGTTCGCATTTTATCCAAGGAAAGCATCGAGCAGATGATGACGCCACACGTGGAATATGAACCAGGCAAATGCTACGGGTATGGCCTGCGCATCATTCCGGACTATTTTGGCTCGAAGCTTATCAGCCATGGAGGCGGATTAAAAGGAGTCTCCTCTTATATGGCGGCGATACCGGATAAGAAGTTGTCCGGCGTCATTTTGACGAATGTGGCGGATGTGGAAGCGGGCGACTTATTGATGGATGGATTGAATAAAGTGGAAGGGCGTTCCTATGATGCGTCCCCGTTCACGTATGACACCATGCAAGTTTTCGAGGAAGAACTTCGTAAATTTGAAGGGTTTTATATTTCCGGTGAAGGAATGAATGTGGAAATAGCTATTCGGGACGGCCAATTTGGCGTGGAGTCCAATGGATTCTTTCGTCCTCTTCGATGCATTGGGAAAAATGTATTCATGGGGTTGGAGGATCAATCGGATATCCTTCAATTCATTGAGAATAATAGCGGAGAAATAGAACGGATCGTTTACGGCGGAAGACATATTTTGAGACAGTAATGCGGAATACAGCACAAATAAAAAAGCGAGGAAGATAATTTCCTCGCTTTTGCTATGTCAATTTCGGCTGTGAACCTTTTCGCCTTGAACCCACACTTCGCGGATGTTTTCTGGTCTTGCCAAATAGATGATCTTCTGGAAAATATCCAAATTGCTTTCCTCCGGATCATAAAGCGGCAGCCGGGCTGATTCTTTTTTCGTATCAACTAGCTGCACATCCCATGCGTAGCCTTCTTCCAAGCGGCCAACCGGCAGGCTGAGGCTTTCTCCACCGCCAGCAGTCGCCAAGTAAAATGCTTCGTTCAGCGTAATACGGGAATTTGGTACACCGCGTTTTTCCGCTGGCAGCCCCGTATCCACACCATCTTCCAGCATTCTGGACGACATAACAGCCTGGCGTGCATTGTCATACAAGCTAGGAGAAAAGCCTCCTGAAATATCAGAGCCCAATCCGATTTCCACGCCCATTTCCATGAAGCGGGCAAGCGGCAAGACGCTGTTGGCAAAATAAGCATTAGACACCGGGCAATGTGCGATGGCACTGCCGTTTTTCGCGAACAAGCGGGCATCCTCATCCGTTAGGAAATTGGAGTGCGCCATGACCGATTTCTCTCGGAGCAGTCCGAAACCATGCAATGCTTTGGCATCATTCATGCCAAACCGACCCTGTACATACCCATGCGCCCAGTCACTTTCACTGCAATGAGATTGAATATGCGTGTCATATTTCTCAGCCAATTTGCCAAGTCCTTGTAGCGCTTCATCTGTGCAGCTCGGGATGAACCGGGGTGTCACAACGGGATAGACCCCTTGCTTTGCATTTTTCGCGAGTTCTTGGACTGCCACAATGAATTCCTCAGTTTCCTGAAGTGCTGTTCCAGTATCCTCATCGCGATAGAAGTCAGGCGTTTGTTCGATATTATCTGCGACAACTTTGCCGACAAGGCCGCGCTGTCCTTTTTGTACACAAATTTCAGCAAGCGCGAGACTCGCTTCTTTATGAATTGTTGCGAAATAGAGGGCGGTTGTCGTACCATTCGCCAATAATGTATCGACTACATCCGCATACACCATTCTGGCAAATTCCACATCTTCAAACTTCGCCTCGGACGGGAAGGTGTACGTCTGAAGCCAATCACTCAACGGAATATCAAGTGCCGTTCCTGCTTGGATCCACTGAGGTGCATGCACATGCAAATCCACGAATCCAGGCAGTAAATAGGTCCCTTCTTCAAGCCGTTGGAATGCATCCGTCTGCTCATACGTTTCCAGCAGCTCCGCATACTCCGAATCGCTCGGTTGAACAATGTTGGCAATCAACCCGTTTTCATCAATACAAAACAAACAATCCTTCCAAACCGCCACTTCCTTCGGCGACTTGCTCGTAAAGGCCGTGCCATGGAACACTCGTCTATAGGAACCCAATCGTACCACTCCTTCTATGTAGTAGGTCGAACTATGCAAATGTAGTATGGGGAATTACTAATACATTAACACACTAAAAGTTTTTACAGGCGAATGCAATAGTTTTCTGCAAACCGCGTGTTGAAAGCTTGTGATTGAATGGGGAGTTGATTGATTCTAGCGGGTAAGTTCTTGAAAGTAGTTGGATGAGTGGCATGGGTACGTCGGGTGAGTGCTCGTAAGTACACCTGATCTTTGGTGGGGAAAGCCGGGGCGGTGGTAAATGCTTGAGAGTCGGTGGTAAGTGCTTGAGAGTCGGTGGTAAAAGTTCGAGAGTCGGTGGTAAACTCCCGAGTCGGTGGTAAATGCCTGAGAGTCGGTGATAAATGCTTGAGAGTCGGCGGTAAGTACCTGAGAGTCGGTGGTAAGTGCTCGAGAGTCGGTGGTAAACGCCCGAGCGGCGGTGGTAAGTGAAGGTAGTATAAAAAGTGGACACGGTTTTGTGAGTGTGTTTCGATTGAGACACGAATAAAACGGACGGAGTTGTGCCCAAATGAGTAAACGAATTGACGATGCGTTGAAGGAGCATTTAATTAAACTTGTAGTAGAAGAAGGAAAGAAACAGACAGAGGTTTCTCGGGAAATGGGAGTCGGTGTTAGCACCTTGAGAAGATGGGTAAGCGACTACCGGAAGAAGCAGCAGGCAGAACAGAACGGCCAGGAATACCTCACACCGACTGAGCAGATGAAACGGCAACGAGCGTTGGAGAAAGAAATTCGGGAACTGCAGGAGGAAAATGAAATCTTAAAAAAGGCCATGCACATCTTCTCCAAAAACCCGAAGTAATCTATGCGTTTATCGAGAAGCATTCGGAAGAATACCGCGTGAATAAGATGTGCAAAGTGCTCGGTGTGTCAAAAAGCGGTTACTACAAATGGCTTGGCAGACAGAAAAGCGACACGCAACTCAAAAAGGAGAAGGCACAAGCCCAAATCAAACGGATCTTCCATGCGAAAAGAGAAGTGTATGGCAGTCCACGAATCAAGAGAGAACTGGAGAAAGTAGGCATGGTTTTATCCGAGAAGACTGTCGCGAACTACATGCACGAGCTTGGACTATCTGCGACGGTTCCGTTCAAATATACCGTGACGACCCAATCCAATCACGAACATCCCATCTATCCCAATCTGTTAAACCGGGAGTTTCATGCGGAAGCACCCAACCGAGTGTGGGTCGTGGATATCACCTACATTTGGACAAGCGAGGGTTGGCTGTACTTGGCGACCGTCATGGACCTATTCTCCCGAAAAATCATTGGCTTTAATCTGGCTACCACCTTAAGCAAGGAGCTGCCGCTCTTGGCATTAGAACGGGCCTTTCAGTTTCGCTCGCCAGAAAAGGGATTGATCCATCACTCCGACCAAGGGTCACAGTATGCATCCCATGACTATATTGCCCTCCTCACGGAGAAGCAGTGCAAAATCAGCATGAGCCGCAAGGGTGACTGTTATGACAACGCATGTATTGAATCTTTTCACGCGACCATTAAGAAAGAACTAATCTATCGCCGGGGTTTCAAAACGAAGAAAGAAGCGGGAAAAGTGGTGCTAGAGTATATTATCTCCTTTTACAATGAACAGCGAAGCCATTCGACATTGGCATACCAAACACCAAATGAATTTGAGAGGTTGTACGAAGAGTCACGGAAGAAAAATGGGCAAGAACCACTCGCAACTTTCGTGGAAGAGCAGTTGTCACTTTAACTGCTCTTTCACGAAAGTACACCAAGCGAAGCGCGGTAGGCATTTGAAAGTGAACCGCTCACGAAAACGTGTCTACGAACTTGACAGAAGTCCATAAGTGCCTGAGAGTCGGTGGTAAACACTCGCTCGAATAACTCGGGCAACCCCTCGTATCCTCCCCGGACCGCTCGAATAACTCGGGTAACCCCTCGTATTCTCCTTGAACCGCTCGAATAACTCCGTCAACCCCTCGTATCCTCTCCCGAACCTCTCGAATAATCCCCTCAACCGATCAATCAGTATCATTCATCACGAAAGTTCTCCTAAAACACAAACCCCCCTCCACAAAGAGGGAGGGGGCAGGACTTATCATTCCATTACTAAGCTCGATTCATTCACCGATACGCTTTTTCTATCTCGCTGTAGAAAGACTGCTCCTGCTGTGACGAGCAGTGCGACTCCTGCGATGAGGAGGAGCGGGCCGATATTGGAGAAGAGGGCTCCTTCATTGCCGCCGAAGACAATTGTGTAATAGCCGTCTGCACCATAGGTGGCGGGCAGGAAGGAAGCTAGTGCATGGTAGCCGGATGGCAGCAATTCTCTTGCAACTAAGACGCCTGAAGTTACGAGTTGCAGGGAAAGGGCAAGAATGTTGAAGACCATTCCGTAGTTCCCGAAAACGTAGACGAATAGTTGGGCAAACAGTAAGAAGGAAAGGAACATGACGCTTTGGAATAAATAGATGGCGAGGAATGATTCCCCGGAAGCCACGTCAAACAGTTTCATTAATCCAATCGTTAGAAAAGGCAGAAGGAATGCGACAGCGACATTAATGATCTGCCTGCCGAAAAATAATCCCCATTTGGAATGGAAGGTGCGCAGTACTTCTGCTGCTTCGTTGATTTGCATAATCATGACCATCGCCCCTACGAATGAGGAAATGATAACCATCAACGGGACGAGGTTGGCTGAAAATTGATCGACTGCATTCGTTTTGTTGATGACTTTGTTGATCGGTTCAGGTTGGATGGCATTCGTGAAAGATTCAAATGCTTCTCCGATTGCTAAGGCAACAGGTGGTTCAACTGGCATCTGGCTTAGTTGTTGTTCGATGGCTTCTGCTGCAGCCGCTTTTTGTTGTAAAGATACTTGTTCATTTAATTTGTTGGTCAATTCAGCAGCGACTTGCTCCATCATTGTTTTGCTTGATGTGGCGTTTGCCTGATTAATCCAATATTGAATAGAAGCTTGATCTCCGGAGGACAATTTCGACATGAAATTATCAGGGATGTGAATGACCATGCTCACTTCTTTAGCGTTCATTTGTTCCTGAGCTTGCGCCACGGTTTTAAATTGTTTTGTTTGGAATGGGATGTTCCCTTTGATTTCTTCCGCAATCATGTCAGCCTTCTGATCTTCGTTGATGATTCCGATGGTTAAGTTGCCAGTCCGATCCTGGACACCGTCATAGGCAGTCAGCCAAACTGAAAAGAAAATTAGCTGGAACATGACCGCCGCAATGATTCCAATATAAGTTCCTCGTAAACGTAATAAAGCCTGTAAAGCTTTCATTTAGTTTGCCTCCTATTAATGTAAGTACTTGCTTGCATATATGATAAAATTTTTTCTAGGGGGTAATACCCCTAGAAAAAATGGTAACGCTCGTTTGCAAAAGTTCTGCCAGATCGATTGCCGTCACATTATTGCCAAGCCTTGCCGCTGAAATAAAATGGCCGAAATTGATGGCAATGAAAGACATGGAGATCGGTTCCACATCCATGTCGATAATTTTTCCTCTGCGCTGCATTTCCGTGAAATACTTCATAAGTTCTTCTTTAATTGCACGGGGGACATTGGCGATCTCTTCATCGATTTCCGGAAACGATCCCGCTTCTCTAAAACCGATTAGCACAAAATCCTTAATGGACAGCATATAACGCAGGTATTCCTTGGAAAAGAGAAGCAAGTCGTCCTGTAACTCGTATGATACTTCCAATTGGATGGTTTTCTGCAAAATCGGCCCATAGGAGAATTTTTCAATGATTGCTTTTAAGATGCCTCGTTTATTGCCAAAGTGGCGAAATATCGTCACCTCATTGACTCCAGCCAGTTCTGCAATTGATTTTGTTGTGGCGGCAGCATATCCTTTTTCGCTAACTAGCTCAATGGCCGCATCCAAAATTCGTTCCGTTGTCGATTTTGTGGACAACAGCACCCTCTCCCTACTGAATGTAAGTGTGTACTTGCATCCTATCACGTCGAACTAAAAGAAGCAACTACAAAAAAATCGCCAGACATCATAATGGATGTCCAAGCGATTTTCTTTGCCTTCCTTTTTCATGCTGATCAATTACACGGGTCCCAACCAAATCTCCGGTAATATTCAAAGCGGTTGCGCCCATTCCTATTAAGGCATCAATGGATGTCAGCAAAGCGACAGCTTCCATTGGCAGACCGAGCTGCACAAACACCGTTGCAATCATGACGATACCAGCACCCGGGACACCAGCCGTTCCGATTGAAGCAAGTGTTCCGATCAAAACAACCATCAGCATATCGGTAAGACTAAGCGGGTGGCCGGTCACATTGGCTGCGAAGACAGTAGAAACGGCAATCCGAATCGCCGCTCCGTCCATATTGACCGTAGCGCCAAGCGGCAAACTGAAACTATAAAGACTTTTGGAGATCCCCATATGATTCGCTGCATTTAACGTCAGAGGAAGTGTGCCTGCACTGCTTTGCGTCACAAATGCAGTGAGCATCGGAGTTCTGGCATATTTAAAAAAGTGCAAAGGATTCACACGGAACAAGAGCATAAACAGGATATACAGCACAATATGAACGAGAAGGGCAATGTAAAAAACGCCAATCAAGCCACTGAGCGATACAAGCGTTTTTATCCCTTGGCTTCCTACAGTGTTCGCCATAATGGCGAATACGCCAATCGGCACATATTGGAGAATCGCTTTTAAGATGATCATCGATGCTTCATTTAACGCATTGAATAATTTGAGCAACGTCTCTCCGTATTCGCTTAATTTTGGTGTGGAACGCATAGCAGAGATGGCAATGCCAAAAGCGAGAGCAGTAAAAATGATGCCGAGCAAGTTCATTTCTGAAAAAGCTGTCACTATATTGGAAGGGACAATATTGAGCAGAACCTTTACGATGCCCGGATTTTCAGGCACTTCAAACGTTTCATTCCCGGTCAGCTTCATTGCTGTACCAGGATGGAACAGACTGGCTACTGCGAGACCGACTCCAATTGCGATGGCCGAACTGAATGTGTAGTAGACAAAGACTTTGGTTCCCATTCGCCCTAGATTACTGATGTTTGTTTGATTGACCCCGACAATAAGTGTGAAGAGAATTAAGGGAATGATCAAAAATGTCAATAAACGGAGGAGAAGATCACCGAACGGAGCAAGAACAGAGGCGTTATCTCCTAAAAGAAATCCGGCGAGTATCCCAAGTATGAGAGCAATTGTGATTTTTAGAATCAATGAAGCGTGAAGGTAGCCTGTTATTATTTTCTTCAAGGAAAACCCTCCTTATGTATTGAGTAGACGCCGCATTGAAACGATCAGAAATATAGGATTCCTTATTTTATGGGATTGCCTAAAAGAATTGATTTCAAACGTTTCCTGTCTAAATACAATAAGCGCCAGGAGCTTTTGCGGCTCTGGCGCTGTGTAATTAGAAAAAGAAGAAGGGAAGAAGCGCTAGCGTAACAATGGAACCAATAGCAATTCCAAATCCGAAGGCTAAGCCTCCGCCGTATCCAAATCCGAAGCCGAATCCGAAGCCTCTTGAGTTTCGCTGGTTGCCAAGTGGCTGCAAATAAACTTTATTGTTGCGAACTCCTTGAATGACGCCTCTATGTGTTTGTCCATCTCGTGTCCCGATAACGACCGCTCTGCCCATATAGCGATTGCACATGGCATGATGATGCTCAAAAGTAGACATTTCTATTCACCCCACTTCCGTTACATATACATCAGTATATGAGTCCGCTGAAGCAATAGAGGGGCGGACAAACTAGTTAGCGTTATATGAATCGGAGTTGTTCCCAGTTTAACCATTAGGCAGCCGCAGCACATTAGAAAACATGCAAAAAATATAGGGAATTGTCAGTTGCCAAATCGAATCAGCCACATACACTATCACTATCCCCTGCAAAGGAGGTGTTGTGGAATGTCTGGAGGCGGAGGAGGCGGCTACGGTAGCGGTTTCGCTTTGATCGTAGTCTTGTTTATCCTGTTGATTATTGTTGGTGCTGCTTTCTTGGGCGGTGGGTACTATTAATTCCTCGTACATCTAATGCGAGGCAGTACACTCTGTCATGATTTTGTAAAGACATACGTGTCAAATGGCAAGCTTGTGAATGGGAGCTTCAGTTAGAATTCCACCCGTGAGTTGGAGCTGGGAGCTTTTATTGACAAGCAGAGGCACATGGCACGTGTGTCTTTTTTACCTGATTTTTATTATGGCAACGAGGAAAATGAAAGAGCTTGGGTTTGTGTCCCGGTAGACGATTGCCATTGCACATACAATATGTACATCAACCGTTTGGAGGTGTTTCAATATGTCCGGAGCTGAGGGAGGAACAGGAGGATACGGTGGCGGTTACGCTTTAATTGTCGTCCTATTCATTTTATTGATCATTGTAGGCGCTGCTTTTTGGTGGGGCGGCGGCTATTAATACTAAGTAAATGTAAAAGAAAATCTGGCCACAGCATGATCGGGGACCTGCTTGCGGATCGTTTAATCGTCTTCTATGGATGTACCAAAACCAGGGAGACCGTGAGAAGATTTGCACCAGGCGCTGACGGCAGCTGTGTGCCTTTTTATGTTCTGAGTAAGGATAAGGGACGGTTCATCCCGGAGTTGATATAATGAACTAGCTGTTACATAACAAAGTGACATGACAACAAACTTAGAAAAAATAAGAGGTCAACTATGAAAAAAACGACAGTTACATTACTAATCCTGTTAATTAATCTATTTATCGCTTTCCTTGGAATCGGCCTTGTCATCCCTGTTTTACCGACATTGATGAATGAGCTGCATATTTCGGGCAAGGTCGTCGGGTATATGGTAGCGGTATTTGCCATTGCGCAATTAGTAGTGTCCCCGCTAGCTGGACGCTGGGCCGATACGTTCGGAAGGAAGCGGATGATTGTCATCGGTTTGTTTATCTTCAGCTTATCAGAGCTGTTATTTGGAATGGGACAATCCTTGCTGGTGCTCTTTATTTCCCGAATGCTTGGCGGTATCAGTGCTGCGTTCATAATGCCTGCCGTTACTGCCTTTATTGCGGATATTACAACGACGGAAATGCGTGCCAAAGCGCTTGGTTATATGTCAGCTGCCATCTCAACGGGATTCATCATTGGTCCAGGAATTGGTGGGTTTCTAGCGGATTTTGGCACAAGGGTTCCGTTTTTCTTCGCGGCTGGCCTGGCTTGCTTTGCGGGCCTATTCTCTATGGTTTTGTTGCGGGAACCGGAAAGACATGTGCAAGATGCTATCGAGGGCCCAAAACAATCAGGACTTCGAAAAATTTTCATCCCTATGTATTTCATTGCGTTTATGGTCATTTTGATTTCGTCTTTCGGATTAGCGTCGTTTGAGTCGATCTTTAGCCTGTTTGTCGATCATAAGTTTCAATTCACGCCTAAGGACATTGCCATTATTATTACCGGGGGAGGTCTGGTCGGGGCCATTGCGCAGGTAGCCTTATTCGATCGATTGACCAAGTATATGGGGGAGATTCGAGTCATTTTTGTGAGCCTGCTTTTCTCGGCAGTGCTTGTGTATTTTATGACAATCGTTCATTCGTATTACAGTATTTTATTCGTGACAATGATTGTCTTTGTTGGCTTTGATCTTATTCGGCCGGCAGTCACCTCGTACCTCTCCAAAATAGCAGGAAATGATCAAGGTTTTGTTGGGGGAATGAATTCCATGTTCACGAGTATCGGCAATATCTTTGGCCCGATTATGGGGGGGGCACTATTTGATATTAATTTGGATTATCCGTTCTACGCTGGAGCCATTTTCCTTGCGCTCGGTCTGGTGCTGGTCCTGTTTTGGAAGCAGCCAAAAGAGAGCTTATAACAAAATAAAAGAGGTGAAGGGACTGGCTCCCTTCACCTTTCTTCATATCTGACTTGGTTTGTCTGCTGGTGCGTTTGCTTTGCAGGCACAGCCATGGATAAGGAGATGACAGCGCAAAGAAACGCAATGACAACGATTCCTGATCCAGCTGTCGCTGTACTGACAACGGATTCCGTATGGCCAAGAACCATTCCGCCGATAGCAGAGCCGAGCGCAATGCCGATTTGCAAAGCGGAGTTATTGAAGCTTTGATGGATATCCGAGGACACCGGATCGGTTTGTATGATGTAATCCTGTTGCGGTGGTGCCAAGGCCCAGCTAAGAGCCCCCCAAATCATCATGAAGACAATAAATACTGGGAACGAAAAAGTTGAATAAGGGAGCACGAACAAACTGATGGCAAAGGTACCTAAGATGAATAAAATACTCTTTTTCGAACCGAGCCGAGACCCAAGTGCGCCACCGAATGCTCCTCCGCTCACCGCTGCCAGGCCAAAAAGGAAATAGCAAATGCTGATCCAATACTGATTCAGCTGAAGCGTTGTTTCAAGAAATGGAGTGAAATAGGCATAAACAGTGTAGTGGCCAGCCAGCATGAACATCGTTGCCAGATGAGCAAAAACGATTTTTTTATTCGCAAGAGCTTTGATTTGCTCAGATAGCGGCTGCACATCCCCAGTCGGAATCTTTTCAAGGTAGGTAGAGATCAGCATGATTGACCCGACAGACAGAATCGCAATGCCTAAAAAGACAGTTCTCCATCCAAATGCATTGGTAATGAGAATGCCTAATGGGACACCCAGCACAAGTGATGAGCTGATTCCCATATAAATATAGCCTAACGACTTTGCCCGTACTTCCGGTTTAGCGATGCGGGCTGTTATGGTCAAGGAAAGAACGATGACAAGTGCTGCACTCATTGCCGTAATGATTCGTGCCACCATCATCATTGTAAAAGTCGGGCTGAAAAATGTCATAACATTCCCGGCAAAGAAAATGGAAAGTGTAATGAGATACAATTTTTTGCGTTCCACTTTGGCCGTCAAGGATAGCAGAACGGGTCCAGCTATAGCATAAACGAGAGCGAAAACAGTGATCAATTGACCCGCTGTCCCAATGGAAACTCCTAAATCATCTGCGATTACCGGTAAAATACCGCCGACCACCAATTCGACTAACCCAACTGTTATTGTGGATACCGCTAATATGAATACTCTAAAGTCCATGAACATCCCTCCTAAATGGTCTGAAAAATATAAAAAATCCTGACCACAAATGTTCCGTTGTAGTCAGGATTTAAAGGTTCCTGGTAGAGACTCTCAAACCATATTATTGAGATTATACGTTATGTTTGCTATCAAGTTTTCCGTTTTCCAATCTATCATGGATCCGAAAGGAAATCAAGTCCTCCCATACTGGCGTCACGTGGAATAGCGGTGAAGCAATAAAAACAGGTTAACAATATTCTCTTCGAATCATATCAACAAAATGCTGTGCGGCTTTGGATAAGTAATGGTTTTTTAACCATACAAGGCCGACAGGTGCAAATAGATTGTCCGGTTTTGCTAAACGATAGGAACGAATCAATTTTTCAGGATGGCGTTTTAAAACCGTTTCGGGAACGATGGAAGCGCCGATGCCTGACGATACCATATCCAATAAGGTGGAAATATCGGAGCATTCCCCAATAATATTCGGTTTCAACTCTAAGCGTGAAAACCCCTCTAATATGATGTAATGAAGCCCCATTCCTTCCTTGCTTGGCAGTATCAGCGGGTACTCATTGATGTCCTGAAGGGACACGTCATTTTCAAAGGGCTCATATTGTTCGGAAGTAATGAAATAAAAAGGTTCCTCGAGCAGATGAATAACGGAAAGATCTCCAATTTCCAGTGGGAGCCGAATGATGGCGAGTTCCACAACCCGATCTCTGACTAGCTTGCAAAGATGAGTGGACTCGTTTTGTTTAATTTTCATGTAAACCTTTGGGTATTGGACGTGGAAACGCTGAAGCAACCCGGGCAATTCTGCCAAAGACAACGTATTAATGCCTAATGATAAGGTTCCATTTGCTCCATTGCCAACCGATTTCACTTCCATTTCGGCCTCTTCCATTAACCGTGTCACTTGCAACGCATAGGCATAGAGGGATTTTCCTGCTTCTGTCACTTCAAAGCGTTTCCCTTTGCGAATAATCAGCTGGGAATTGAGCTCCTCTTCCATAATTTTTAACTGCTGACTAAGCGGTGGCTGTGAAATATGAAGTCGATCTGCTGCAGCCGAAATTTTACCTTCTTCCACTATCGCGATAAAATAACGCAGCTGTCTAATATCCAATCGGCAGGCACTCCTCTTCTGTATATGATAAAAGTATATAAAATATAGTTTTTTTATATTTTTCATATAATTAATTTCATGATACCATACTCAGTAAGCTAGAAAAAGAGATGGAAACATGTAGTTCGTATGTTGGGAAACCGTAAACATGCCAAATATTTAACGATTTTAAGATTAGTCGTCATGCAAATGATTAGCATAGAAAAGGCACGGGGAAAGAGAACGACCAGTAACAGGTCTCCTTATACATAAAGTAAATCACAAATGTAGCCATCCAAGAAGGGTGTATAGTGAGAAACCATGGAAAAGTTATCAGCAAATAGTCTCATGCAGGCTTACATCTTAGCGAAGAAAATTGGTCTTGATCCGCATTTCATTAACTTGTTGGAATCGGAGCTAAGGCGACGTTCCATCAATCTCAAGAAAATCATGGTATTTAAAAAAAATGATCCATCCTTAAGTTCATAATAGGGATGGATCACTTTTCAGTTTCTGCTGATGTTAAAAAACTGTTTCATAGAGCAGGAACAGATTTAGCAAAATGACAACAATGGCGACAGCCCAAGCTGCAATTGTAGTGAGCTTATGATTGACTAACCCGCCCATAATCCGTCTGTTGGAAGTGAACATGACGAGCGGAATAAGGGCAAATGCAATACCAAAGGATAAGATCACCTGGCTTAACACAAGGGCATGAGTCGCATTAACGCCTGACATGATGATGGCAAGCGGCGGAATCATCGTAATGGCACGCCGAAGATATAAATTGATCCGCATGTTGATAAAGCCTTGCATAACGACGTCTCCAGACATCGTGCCAACCGATGAACTGGACAGCCCGGCAATGAGAAGACCAAGTGCAAAGGACAAAGCAGCAACTGGCCCGATTGTGTCGCCCAGTTGGGTGAAAGCGACATCCAAATCTTCCACAACTCCGCCCTTTTTAAAGAAAAGGGCCGCCGCAATGATGAGCATGCTCATATTAATGGCTCCTGCAATGATCATGGCGATGATGATATCGATGAACTCGAACCGGAATATCCGCTTTTTCTCCTCTTCGTTCCGCCCGACAATTCGTCTCTGCGTCAATGAAGAGTGGAGATAAATCGCATGCGGCATAACGGTTGCGCCAAGAATGCCCGCTGCTAATAAAATGCTGTCCACGCCATCAAAACGGGGTGTCACAATACCTTGCACAACTTCTCCAATATCCGGTCTGGCTAGAAATGTTTGAAACGCGAAGGCAAGCACGACGATAAATAACATGCCCGCAATAACTGCCTCCAACATGCGATACCCTCGGCGCTGCAATTCCAAAATAACAAACGAGCCGACCGCAGTAATTAGCGCAGCAGGCAGCATGGGAATGCCAAATAACAGATAAAGCCCTAAAGCGGCGCCAATAAATTCTGCCAAGTCTGTCGCAATGATTACCAGCTCTGCCTGAATCCATAAAAAAACAGAAACGCCCTTTGGGAACCGCTCCCTCGCAACCTCCGGCAAATTCATCCCCGTTGCAATTCCCAGTTTGGCGGACAAAGATTGAATTAAAACAGCAAGCAAATTGGAAACGGCAATAACCCATAATAGCAAATATCCATAAGTAGACCCTGCCGTAATATTTGTAGCAAAATTACCGGGATCAATATACGCGACGGCTGCAATGAAAGCAGGTCCGAGAAACGGAAGATACTTGCGGATCCCTTTTAACTCTCCCCTAAGCGCAGCCTCCGCTGAGATTGTGGTTTTCTCACGTCCACCCGTATCACGCATGAATGCATCCCTCCCGGCTGTAATGAAGTATTTCTTTACTATGTAACACTATTTGAATAATGTAAACCTATTTTAATGTATGCGCAATCGTTAGGATGCGCATTTCGTTTGAGAATAAATCCTTTTCGTGTAAGTGCATTCTGTTGCTAGTTGGGGTGCCGTTTGTTTCATGCTGGTGGCCTGATAGTTGTGTATGGAGTAATTATCGTACTTGTTGTGGCAGTAGTATGTATGTGTTGTTGGCGTCACGCAGTAGCGTGTGAATTTTGGAAGTGCTCTTATATAACGCACAAGTGCTCGAATAAGAAAAAGACTGCTCGTATATTTTAGTGAGTGCTCGATTAATTAAAAGACTGCTCGTATGTGCCGTGTGAGTGCTCGATTAATCGAAAGACAGCTCGTATATGCTCTCCAAGTACTCGATTAAGACTCCTAAGACCTTTCTAATCCTCCAAAAATAAGATGATATTGTCTGTTTTAAGAATTGTTTATTTAATTTAATAAATTTCGTTTCTTTTATGATAGCTTATGGTACTATTTAATTAGATGTTGTTTCCTTTCGAAACAGGATTTGGAAGCGGGGTGGCGGATGAATTCTGACATGAATGAAAGTGCTCGTTGGCTTATTGGGGAATTATATGAGGCGTGGGCACGAGTTTGTGCCATTTCATCCATTGAAAGCTGCTGCTTTGAATGGGTGAGAAATTAGGACATGCCCGCTTTGGGTTGAAGGGAAGGGGGAGCATAGCATATCAGGCATATTGGGGGAGCGCGAGACATAGACATAAATTGGAGTGTAAAAATGACATCCAAATATAGGGGGATATTATTGTGAAATTAAAAAAATTTGGAATGGCACTATCATCTTCGGCATTGGCATTTACTCTACTAACTTCTGCAGTGGCGGCACAGGAAAATCCGACAGGACAAGCAGCCGAAGCGGTCGCACAAACAGTTACTAAACAAGATTTGGTTGCAAAATTTAAAGCTTTGTTTCCTGAACTGGAGTTTGTGGCTAACGGCGAATCCCATATGAACAGTGGCAGCAGTTTTCGAGGAGATGAGGAGAAACGTTTTTACTTGTCCCTTAACGGTGTGAAGGGTGGAAAGGAGTTTTATGCAAGTGTCAGTTTTATTGGGGAGGACTTGGCTTTAGAAAGTTTTTCTTACAATCCTCCTAACGCAGCTGAAGCGTTATTTCCTCCGAAGATTTCAAATGACGAAGCAAAGGAAATTGCACAGTCTTTTGTAAAGAGAATGTTAGATGAAAAAGATTTTCAGCTGGAAGAATCTCCGTACTATTATTATAATGTGAAGCTTACTGAACCGGTCCGTTATACATTTTCCTTCAAAAAGCTGAAGGGAGGGGTACCGGTTTCCGATCAGAGTGCTCAAGTAGCGGTCCTCGGTAATGGAGATGTGGTGGAATTTTATTATATGTCCAACCAGCCCAAGGATTTGACGTTTGACAAGACAGAGGGAAGCTTGGATAAGGAAAAAGTGCTGAAACAGATTAAGGAGAATTTGGCTGTCGACTTGCAGTATGAAGTCAATTGGGATTTCCGGACGGGTGAAAGAACAGTTGGCCTTGTTTATACACCTAGGATTTCGAATGTTCATGCGCTGACTGGCAAGTGGGAGACGCTCAAAGGCTTTGGGGATGCGCCGCCTGCTAAACCAAAGATCGAACGGATTGTAACCGAACCATTAGCGCCTAGGGAGTCAGATATGACGCCTGAGGAGGCGAAGAAATTAGCAGAGCAATTGCTGAAAGTACCAGATGCGAATGGGAAACTGAAAATCGAGGGGATCGATGAAAGGACAAATTATAATGGCGCGGAAGTCATCAGTGTTCATTACATGTATGAGACGCGCAATGGAGGATTTGGCTCCAGCTTGGAATTTGACAAAAAGAGCGGAGATTTATTGAACTACTATCAGATGCGCGACTACAGCTGGACAATGGAGGAAGAAGTAAAGGATTGGAGTCATGCGATTTCCGAGGCAGAAGCAAAAGAAGCCGCTATCGGATATTTGAAGGAGTTAATGCCGTCCAAGCTGCATTTGTATGCCAAGCCTACAATAGATGGGCAGTTTGACGAGCGGGTTGGCACTTATCAATTTACATTCCCGCGGGTAGAAAAGGGGATCACTGTCATCGGCGATCAACTATATGTATCCATCAATGCGGACGGGACGCTAAACTCCATTGGCAGTGATTATAGCGAATTCAGCGACTGGCCGGATCCTGCCAAAGCGGTAGCCGAAGAAGAGGCATTGGCAAAGTATAAGGAAAACCTTTCAGTTGAAATGAACTATATGCGGAAAGGGGAGTCTAAGAATTACGATCTTATCTATTCTCCGAAGTTCAATGACAATCTGTTTGGTACAATCGACGCGCTGACAGGTGAGTGGACGGAGCGCTTTGGCATGCGAAGTGATGTAACTGTCTCGCATCCTTGGGCTGAAAAAGAGTTAAACTATTTAATCAGCGCCAATATACTGGAAGTGAAAGATGGAAAAGCTTTCAACGGAGATGCTACTGTTTCAAGGGGGGAGGCTCTTCGTGTAATACTGAGTTCCATGACGTATTTTTATGATACTCGTTTCGGCAGGCAAGAGGAGTTAAAACAAACGTTTGAAAACATTGATCCCAAACACCCGCTTTACCCAGCGATCGAACACGCCGTTTCAATTGGCCTGATTAATGCAGACCAAGCCAAATTTGATGTAGATGCACCTATGACGCGAGAAGAATTGGCGGTCTGGTATGTCAAGGTGCTCGGTTTGGAGAAAGCAGCAGAGCATACAGACTTATATAAGGTAGACTTTGAGGATAAAGATCAGATCTCAAAAGAGTTTGCAGGCTATGTAGCGATCGCCAATGCAAAAGGACTTGTGAAAGCGGAAAACAATAAGTTTAATCCGAAACAAGAAGTATCCTATGCAGATTTAGCTGTTTCCACAATCCGTTTGGCTCATCAAATGGCCGATCGGAAGGGCAGATTCTTTTATTAATACAATCAGATAAGCAGAAGCCAAACAGGCAGAGTCGGATGGAAAGATCCGCTCTGCCTGTTTATATTCCAAAAAGACGTAGAAACGGCCGACTCGGAATGCCTTCCTACTGTAATTTAGCGTGATATGCCTTGAATACTTCAGCTGCCATAGCAGCAACATAACCGCTGCCGTCATTGTCTTCCACATGCTCGATCATCATGGCAAGGAGGAGTGTCGGATTCTCTGAATTATACGTCACGAAAAAGCCGTTCTCCTGTCCTCTTCCTTCGCCGGTCGCTTTCAACTCGGCAGTGCCGGTCTTGCCTGCGAGCGGGATGTCTGGCAAGTTGGCGGCTTGTGCGAATCCGTCCACAACGACGCTCCGCAAATTCGACCGCATTACAGATGCATGATCTGCACTAAGAACATCTTTCTTCCAGACTTGTCCCTTTTCCTCTTCGGCATAAAGCGTTGGCTTATAAATCACGCCATCTGTCAGAAAGGCCTCATACATGGAGGCAAGATGCAAGATGTTCGTCAGCATTTGTCCTTGTCCGAACGAACTGTCGGCAAGCTGGCCTTCCGAGCTAATTTTACCGTCATTTGAAATTTGGGATGCTGAAAGGTTCAAGGCAAACGGCATGGTCTCGCCGAATCCAAATTTATGCACACCGTCAATGAAAGGCTGGCGTCCCATTTTCAATGCCTGCTGGGCAAAGTAAATATTGTCCGAGTAGATAAGCGCTTTTTTCAAATCCATTGGGTTCGGTGCTTCAGGATGGAGACGCGATACTTTATAATTGCCCCACGAAGCATCCTTTTGCCAAGTGCGTCCGTTGATGACAATGCCTTCAGCAGGGTTCAGTGTGCCAACTTCCATTCCGACAGCTGCCGTAATTGGTTTCATCGTCGATCCAGGGGCATAGGCAGCGGCAAAACGATTAAATAATGGCTGCAACGGATCTTCCGACAATTGCTTGTACCGTTCTCCGCTCATGCCGAGCATAAAATGGGCAGGATCGAAACTTGGTGAACTGACTAGAGCAAGTGTTTCGCCTGTTTTTGGATCTACTGCTGCACTGGTACCGGGTTCCCCTTTCATCGAATCATAAATCAGCTTTTGTAAATCTGCGTCTATAGTTACGTGGATGGTTTCGCCATCGGTGGCTGGCTTCTCTGCAATGACAACCGGCTCCGCTCCGACATCCGGCTTTTTAATGAAAATCCGGATGCCATCTTGCCCTCGCAAACGGTCTTCCAGCAATCGTTCGAGGCCTTGGCGTCCGATCAAGTCAGACTCTTTGTAGCCCTGATCCTTTTTTTCCTCCAACTGTTCGGCCGTAATCTTACCGATATAGCCGGAGAGATGGGCAAGAGCTTCACCATAAGGGTACTCACGCATCGGCGTCTTCTGGTAGGTGACGCCAGGAATGGCAATGAGGGAATCAAGCAGATTGGCATCTGTTCTCGCCATTTTGGCAATCGGTACGAAATAATCAGGCTTCACCCAACTTTGGTTTAATTGCTTATCGATAAATTCCGGAGTAACTCCAATCGATTTGGCGAACTCAGCTTTTCTGGCATCATCAAATTTCCCAGGGACAATGCCAACTTCAAAGCCTTTGCCGTTAATAGCGATCGGCTGATCATTGCGATCTAAAATTTCTCCGCGTTTTGATTCAATTGTTGCGATTCCTACTGTATCCTTTGCATCAAGCTCGGGAAAAATGAAGGACGGATCCCAATTGGCAAACCAATTTTCTTCTTCGTCGTGTGTTTCATGAATGAAAACTAGCTTCTTCTCAAAAGAGACAGGGCCAGCTAGCGTGTTCATCTTCACTTGAATGTTGAAAGCTGCAGGTTCTTTTGGGTCCCATTCCGTTTCTTGATCCGGTTTTGTATAGGTGACTTCCAAATCATCAATAGCTAAATCCTTTATCAATTTATCTTGACGATCGATAAAATTGGCGGTGTCAAATTCCTGTTTTGTCTCATTCGTCAAAAACTGATTGTACATTTGTGTAAAATCATGTTTATTCCAAAGATCTACATAGGCTTCAAGCCGTTCTACAGGCGTCGGTTCTTTTTCACATCCTGCTAATATGAATAAAAAACAAAATCCTAGCAGAGTGAGTAGTCGATTTCTCATGCATTTCCTCCATTCTTTTCATGTCTTTACGTGTGCATCTAGCTTCTTTTGCATTAGAATAGTACCCTTATTATAAACTTAGAAAAGATTTCCTTCAATTGGATTTGGAAAGGGGCTCCCAATATGTACGATCCGACAATATTTGAGAATATTAAAGTGGCGCTAGAAAACCGCGTTTATGATTTAGATACACTGGAAAGAAAAATTTTGATAACGAATCGAACCGATCAAATGGATTTCGCTATTTTGTCCCGCCGGTTTGGTATTGAATTTATTCTGCTCGACAATGTAGATCTGCGGGCGGAGATTGTTCTGGGCACTTCGCTGCGAGACCTGGCTGGTGAAATTCTGGAGATGAAAGGAGAAGAGCCCGGCTGTTCTCTGACGCTCCGTTTTGTAAGTACGGTCCCTTCAAATGCGGTTCCATACCGAGAAATCGGACAGGTGCTGCATACGATTTGGGAGCAGGAAATCGATATCACGCAGACGGTCAGTTCCGTTCTCGGTGAGGAGCCGGCAGAGTTTACGTATACAATTGAAGCTGCATTCCATACGCGGATAAATGAAGAGCATATGCAGGAAATAGGGAACTTCCTCGTTCATGTGCTGCGTACAATGGAAGCGCTCGGGCGCATCATTGAAGCGATTCAGGAATAACCCCTATCCCTGTACCGCAAATCCCTATATAATAAGAGAAATCTAAAATAGAAAAGGTGCACGAAAATGAGTTTATTAACAGTAAAAAACATGAGCCACGGATTTGGAGACCGCGCAATATTTGACGATGTCTCGTTCCGTTTGTTGCAAGGCGAACATATTGGTTTAATCGGTGCGAACGGGGAAGGTAAATCCACGTTCATGAATATTATTACACGGAAGCTGGAACCTGATGCTGGAACAGTAAGCTGGGCGAAGCGAGTCCGTGTCGGTTATTTGGATCAGCACGCTGCCTTGAAGCAGGGAATGAGCATCCGTGATGTGCTGCGAACGGCATTTCAATATTTGTATGATATGGAAGCGGAAATGAATCTGCTGTTTGGAAAGATGGGCGAAGTCGGCCCAGAAGAATTGGAAAAGCTGCTGGAAGAGACGGGGCAAATGCAAGATGATCTGACGAATAAAGATTTCTACATTATTGATTCGAAAGTTGATGAAGTGGCGAACGGTCTCGGCTTGGATGAGTTTGGCCTGGAACGGGATGTCAACGATTTGAGCGGCGGCCAGCGGACGAAGGTGCTTCTTGGCAAGCTGCTTCTGGAGAAGCCGGATATCCTCCTTCTCGATGAGCCGACCAACTATTTGGACGTGGAGCATATTGAATGGCTTCAAGGCTATTTACAGAATTATGATAATGCCTTTATTCTCATTTCCCATGACATTCCCTTCTTGAACAGTGTTGTCCATCTTATTTATCACATGGAGAATCAACAAATTACCCGCTATCCGGGGGATTATGATGAGTTTTTACGTGTTTATGATATGAAAAAGCAACAGCTGGAAGCGGCTTATAAAAAGCAGCAAAAAGAAATTGCCAACTTGAAAGACTTCGTTGCCCGCAATAAAGCGAATGCTGCAACAAGCCGCATGGCGATGTCACGCCAGAAGAAGCTAGACAAAATGGACGTCATCGAATTGGATGCTGAAAAACCGAAGCCGCAATTTGACTTCAAGCCCGCCAGGACGCCAGGACGTTTCTTATTCCAGACGAAAGATCTTGTCATTGGCTACAATGAACCATTATCAAGCGCTTTGAACCTGACAATGGAACGAGGCCAGAAGATTGCCCTTTCCGGCGCTAACGGTATCGGAAAAACGACGCTTTTGAAGAGTATCCTTGGTGAAATTCCAGCACTATCTGGCTCAGTGGAGCTGGGAGAGCATCTACATATCGGGTATTTTGAACAAGAAATCAAATCGGAGAATAACCGGACTTGTTTAGAAGAGATATGGGAGGAATTTCCTCACTTCACGCAGTATGAAGTACGGGCTGCGCTTGCAAGATGTGGGCTGACGACAAAGCATATTGAGAGCAAGATGAAGGTGTTAAGCGGGGGAGAGCGTGCAAAGGTACGGCTATGTAAATTAATTAACCGAGAAACCAATTTGCTTGTCCTTGATGAGCCGACCAACCATCTCGATCAAGACGCGAAAGATGAGTTAAAACGCGCCTTACAGGAATACAAAGGAAGCGTCCTTCTCATATCGCATGAACCTCATTTTTACGAGGATGTTGTGACCGATGTATGGAATGGGGAAACATGGACAACAAAGGTATTCTAATGATTTAAAATGAGTGTTTGGGGGGTGGCAATCATTTGTGCATATTTGAAAAGAACCATCAAATGTTGCCGGTCATCTGCTTGAATTCCAAATGATTGCCTTATAAGTATCGCGCCTTTTAATGAACGCTAGGAAGCAGTATGTTCCGAAGCGTTCTTTTTTTGGGAGTCTCTACCGGTTACCATCTTCTCGGATTGGATGAACGCTTCATTTGAGCCATTTCTTTAGTTAATGCGTCCAATTGTTGCTGCATCTTTTCCAAGTCGTTGCCCCGGTTAGAGTCATTCCCTGAGGAATTCCCGTTCCCTGAAGACTTCGCATTGCTGTTCGCTAAATTCTCAAGCGCCATCGCAGCCGAAATAGTAGTAATCCCATCGCCGATTGTTGCAAGCAGACTTCCGATGAATGCGAGTTTCGCTATGAGCACCTCGTCGTATGTTGATCCGTTATCAGCTTGATAAAACAGCCCGTCTTTATTCACGATTCCACCCCCCGCTTCATCTCATCTCCATTATTTTATGCGTGGATGTTGTTTATTGTTAGGGAACACGAAAAAGAATGCAAGCACCAGTTGGAGCGCCTGCATTCCCGAATTATGCCTCATATTCTTTTAATATCTCATCGACTGTCGACACGACTTCATCCCGTTTCATCTTGTCTTCACCGCTCTTCAAAGCATGCAAAGTTCGTTTTGCCAGAGCAAGAGGAATATTGCAGAAGAGTAAAATGTTTTTTGTCGAAATGGATTCAATATATTCATCTGCCATCCGCAAGTTGGCTTCCGCGTAAGCAAACATGTCTGCTCTTGTCCATCCGGCAGGGAAGAACCGGACACCGCGTTCCGAATCTTCTTCTTGGTTCCGTAAGATGTTTACTGCCTGTAGGCCGCGTCCATATCCAATGGCAAGTTCCTGATCGGTTTCTGTGCCATCATACTGCTTCCAAATATCCGACAACATGACACCGACGAGTCCTGCCACATAATATGTATATTCATCCAAGTCCTCTTTCGTTTGGACTAAGAATGCTTTTCCGACCCATTTGGCCATTCCTGCTGCCATGATGCTTGTCGAGTCTTTAACTTTATCGACGTAATCTGCAGGGCAGACTGTGAGCCAATCGTCCAAACGCAACGTCACTTCAGGCAGCAGCTCTGCATAAGGGGAGAGAAGTTGAAGGTAGGCTTCTTTGTCAAATCCATTCGCCAGCATTGCTCCGGTTTCCTCAAGCAACTGCTGTTTCACGCCAGCATCCAGCTGTTCATGGTCTTCGATTTCATCAATGGCGCGCATGCATAGGTAGGCTGATCCAACTGCCATCCGCAATGTCGGGTTTAGAAGTTTAATCGGTATATAAAAGGTTCTGCTCGTTTGTTTCAATACGCGCATCGCTTCTTTTTGCAATTTTGTATCGGTAATCAAGTAAACTCCCTCCTTTAACTAAACACGTTCAAAAATCACATTTACATACTATCCATCATACACTATTTAAGTGGACACATGCCAATCCAGAAACTGCATTTGGAGCAATCCTAATTTGGTCTAGAGGAAAGGAATAATGAATAGATCGAATTCATTATCTTAAAAAAATATATGAAAAGTATTGACAATGAGTAACTGGAAATGCTATCCTCAAGAAGTTAGATCCACCAAATCAAGAAAGGGAGGTACGATTATCATGACTAATGTTATTTTTTCCAACACCATTTCCATATTGTATTCGTGCCGTTCCGCTTGGTAATCAATTAATTTTGACACTTGGAATGGCAGGATTTGCCGTTCTTTTACTATGAGCACACGCTTATGCAAAAGGCGTGTGCTTTTTTGTGTCTAAAAATGAGGGTGTCCCCACGCAAAAGCGTGTGACATAAATAAATTAAAGGAGTGCATCAACATGGAAAAGGTATGTAATATCAAGTTTGCGATCAAGGAATATGTAGAAGACGGTTAGTGAAAACCGCAAGTCAACGAAATGGAATGAATAAAAAAAGGAGGAAAATGAAATGATTAAGTTATGGACGTCAAATGAGTCAAACAAACGAAAAAATACAAATGTGAAAACGGAGTGGGATTCTTCACCCGAGGATTTTGGGATACCATTGCCCAGAAAATAATTGAAGTTCCTTCTCCGTCAAAGAGGAGAATAAAATATTATGCAACAACATATCGATAGAGAAGTTATATTACGCCATATGGAGGATTTGCAACAGAGAGCACGTAATCATCGTGGAACTGAAATCCGCCAGAAAAGTGAAAAGAAGTGGAAGTTGTCTGCCATCTGGGCTTTCTTCCTGTAATACAACAAAAACCGCCTGGATTATTTCCCGGCGGTTTTTGTCGCTTAATTATTTGTTTTGGTTATTGCGGTTGTTTTTGTTGTTACGGTTGTTTTCGCGGTTGTTGTTGTTGTTGTTGTTGTTGTTGTTGTTGTCAAATTCAGTACCAAACTCAACACGGTCGCGGTTTTGATTTTGATCTTGATTTTGATTGCGGTTGTTACGGTTATTTTCGCGGTTGTTATTATTGTTTGTCATTGGTTTTCACCTCCAAAGTTAATATGGACGGTTGAGCAAAATTTATTCGTACGGAAAATAATGCATGTTTTCGAAATTTGATACTATAAATTGACAGGTTTTGATTCATATATAAAGGGCATGAAAAAATGAATGAGAACTGCAAAAAAAAGAAGCCCCGTTAATCGGGGCTTCCCATAACATCTGTTATTAATCGTTTTTACGCTGTTTAGCGCGAGCTTCTCCGCCTTTTTCACCGGCTTCTTCCAAGCTCATTTTGCCGTCTTCGGTGTTGCCATCATGCTGTTGGGCACGGGCTTCTCCACCTTTTTTACCGATTTCTTGGTAAAATTCCTTATCATGATTGCGGGCTGTTGCTTCTCCGCCTTTTTTGCCGATTTCCTCGTAGAAGTCTCTACCATGTTTCTCGGAAGTTGCTTCTCCGCCTTTACGTCCTGCTTCTTCCACCGTCATTTTGTTGTCTTTGTTGTTGTCGTTGTTAGCCATTTGTAAAGTCCTCCTTTGAAAATAGTAGTATCGTGTTGCTATTGTTTTAGTTCCCTGAAGTACTTTATATTAAACATTGTGTTAGAAAAAATATGATGTAAGAATCAATGCTTGCTTGCTTGAAAAGCTGTTTTCACCATGTTTTTAAGGTGTGGAAGTCCATGTGGAATTTTTTTGTGTTTTTGTTGGATATTAAAATTATCTTCCATCAACGATATTTGGAGTACCGTTCTTTCCAAGTGAAACCAAGGGATTTTTCTTTTGTGACAGATGACTTCATAAGGTGGTCCCAATATCCAGGACCGATTCGGAAATTAACAGAGGAAAAGAGGCCTATTCTGTTAATACGAAACAGAATAGGCCTCTTCATTTTTTGAAAAACTGATCGATTGTTTTTGGGATGCTCTCCTTATCTTCTGTCGCTTTTCGGATCGAATGCATCTCGCAATCCATCTCCAATAAAATTGATCGCCAGTACTGTGATTAGAATGCTGAGTCCAGGTGGAATCCATGCTTCAGGATGGTACCGGAGAACCCGGATGTTTTGAGCTTCTGAAATCATGTTGCCCCAAGTCGGTGTCGGTTGCGGTATGCCCATCCCAATGAAGCTTAAGCCTGATTCAAACAAAATCATGGAAGCCATCATTAATGTAGCGTTAACGATGATAGGACCTATGGCGTTCGGTATGAAGTGCCTGAAAATGATTCGTGAATCCCTGGCACCAATTGCCCTGGCTCCTAACACAAATTCTTGTTCACGCAGTGAGAGGAATGTCCCTCGAACAATTCGGGCGAGGGAAGGCCAGGCGGTCACTGCAATAATGACGATGAAGAGCCCAATCGTCACTTTTTCGAGGAGTGCCATGATGGTCATCGCCAAGACGATGAAAGGGAGAGCCAGGATCAAATCGGTAATGCGCATGACGATGTTGTCGATAATTCCGCCGTAGTAGCCGCTAACCGCTCCCATAATGAGCCCGATTAATACGGTAAAGAGCATCGCACTGAATCCTATGGTCAAAGAGATGCGGGAACCGTAGAGCAGCCGGGCAAAATTATCTCGTCCAGAGCTGTCCGTTCCTAGAATATGGTCACTGCTCGGTTTTTGCTCAACCATTAACAAGTTTGCTTCCTCTGGGTCATATTCTGTCAGCAAAGGTGCAAAGACAGACGCGCAGACGATAAGTGTCAGAACCACGAGTCCCGCAATGGCGAGTTTGTTCCGCATGAAGCGACGCATTGATAATTGGAAGGGGCTTCTATGTTTCCGGTCCATGTCAAGCGTTAGTTCTTCTGTGGGACGTTCATTATTAGATATGGATTGCATTAGTATTCACCTCAATCATAGCGGATCCTCGGATCGACAATGCTGTAGAAAATATCTGCTAATAGATTTCCGACAAGTATGGCGACTCCAAGCAGAAGGGCAATTGCCATAATGACGGGATAATCACGATTCACGACAGAGCCGATGAACAGTGTTCCGAGACCAGGAAAATTAAAAACCTGTTCGGTAATGATAGCGCCGCCCAAGAGAGCCCCGAATTCAAATCCCATTAACGTGATGATTGGAATCATGGCATTCCGGAGCGTATGCTTATACAAAACGTTCCGGTCGCTCATTCCTTTTGCTTTTGCGGTCCGTATATAATCGCTGCCGAGCACGTCCATTACTTCAGAGCGCATATACCGCATATAGGTGGCGGTTCCTGCCAGTCCCAAAGTTAGGCCAGGGAGGACCATATGATGAATTCGGTCTTTGAACTCCGCGAAACCGGACAAGTCGTTGCTTGAAACGGTGCCTTGTGCGGGAAACCAGCCAAGATTGATAGAGAGCAAATAGATGGCTACCAGACCGAAAAAGAAATTGGGTACTGCCAAACCGAAGAAACCGAAAGTCGTTGCCCCATAGTCAAGAATCGAATAAGGATGACGGGCGGAATAGATGCCGATTGGAATGGCTACGATCAAGGTTATGCCAAGAGAGAACAATCCTAGGTAAACGGTATTTTTAACGCGCTCTTTAATCAGGCTTTCAACTGAGCGGCCGTTATACGTAATTGATTTCCCGAAATTGCCTTTGGCCACGGAAGAGACCCACGTCAAATATTGTTCCGGAATCGATTTATCAAGGCCAAGTGCTGCGCGTTGCTGTTCGTATACGATCGGGTCAACATTCGGATCAAGAATCTTGCCTGAGAACGGATCGCCGGGAGCAGCTTTTGCCAGTCCGAATACGATGATGGAAAGGGCTAGCAGCATGGGGATGAATACTAAAATTCTACGTATGATATACTGGTACATTTTTTATCCTCCCATGAAGAGGGAGAGTATGCCGCATCCAGCCGGCATACTCCCACAGTGTCTTCAATTACTTAGCGTCCTCAACCCACCATTCGTGAGCATCCTGATACATAGTATGCGGCATTGGCTTAATTCCTTGAATTCGGTCATTGTAAGCCCAAAGTGCGTTTTGTGCATATAATAACAATGCCGGCAAATCTTCAGAGTAAAGCTTTTGCCATTCTTTGTAAACTTCTGCGCGGAAATCTTTGTCGAATGCTTCAGGCGCTTTTAAGCCTTTCTGCAGTAGCTCTTCAGACTTCGGATTATTCCAGCGGGAGAAGTTATAGCCTACCTTTGTGCCCCATAGGCCGGATGGGTCCGGGTCGGTACTGCCGAGAGTCCAGCCGATCAAATAAAGGTCGAAGTCTGTATTGTCGTTCGTCAAATCTGGTACATACGCAGACATTTCCTTCGGCTGTCGCATGTTCACTTGGATTCCGACCTTTTCAAGATCATTCTTCAATAATGGAGCTGATCTTTCGCGTAATTCATTTCCAGTCGGATAGTCAAGATTAAGAACCCACTTATTTCCTTCCGGATCTTCACGGAATCCGTCTCCATCCTTATCGACATATCCTTCTTCATCTAGCATCTGCATCGCCTTTTCAGGATCGTACGTGTAGTTAACGGCTGCATTATCGTCGTACACCCAGAATTGGGTCGCAATTGGAGAATTAATTGGCTGGCCGCGGCCATGCAGCAATCCTTGCCCGTGACCTTCCCCTACAAGTCCTGGGCGATTTACAGAGTAAGCGATCGCTTGACGGACTTTCTGATTAGACAATTTTTTATTCGGAACCCAATTGTCTGGATTAATAGCTCCGGATTCAACATCCTCTGTCGTGCGGTGGTTAAGTTTAAAGCCCATTAACTGATAGCCGAAGTCCGGCTGTTCGATAATTGTTACATTGCCATACTCGCTGACCATTTCATAATCAGCCGGGGCAATACCGCCTGGGCTAGCAATGAAATCAATTTCGCCTTTTTCAAGTAGGCCCGTCATGACCGATTGGGCGATCACTTTCCACACAATTTTGTCTAAGTGTGGAGCGCCTTGCCAGTAGTCACCATGTTTCTCAAGAACATATTGTTCACGCTCGACCATATCTGTAAATTTGAAAGGACCTGTTCCAATCACTTTCCCTGGCTGCAAGGATGCTTCGGCTTCAGGGATTTCAGCAACTGGGATGTCCTTGAAGATATGTTCAGGAATGATGGAGAAGCTTGCTGTGTAGAGTGGTGTGACGTTAGGTTCTTTGAATTTAAAAGTAACTTGGTAGTCGCTATCGGCAACGACGCCAATGAACTCATCTGTTTCACCGGACACATACTCGTCATACCCTAACAGTGGTGTTACATAGTTCGTACGAACCCCGCCGGCATTGACATAATCCGGATCGGATATTGCTTTGTACGTATACACTACGTCATGCGCAGTAAATTCTTCTCCATCGTGCCACTTGACGCCTTCTTCCAATGTAAATGTAATCTCGGTTTGGTCATCATTCACTTTCCATTCCTTTGCAAGACTCGGAGTGAACTCTAAATTCTCGTCTTGTGAAACTAAGCCTTCATGTGTGAAATTAAGGATATTTGCTTCATAGGCTTCTTGATAAAATATAGGGTTAAACATACCAGTAGGAGCGGAGTACATAGCTCCAGTAATTGTTCCGCCTTCCTTAGGGCCGGAAGAAGCGCCAGCCTCTTCTTCTGTATTTGTCTCTTCAGTAGGCTTTTCTGCTTCGGCAGGTTTCTCTTCGCCTTCTTCCTTATTGCAGGCTGCCAGCACCATGCCGAAAACCAATAGCAAAAGAAGAAGGAATACGTACTGTTTACTTCGTTTTACCAATTGAAATCCCCCTTTATATTTTGTTTGATGAAAAACTGAAGTTCGTATGAAAGCCAGACATCTCAACTCGCTGCATCACCCCCTACAAGGAAATCCCTATTGTTATGCGGACGGACGAAGGCTTCCTAGAGTATATTTAGTTGCTGTCATATAAATGACAAGCAACAAAATGGTCTTCCTCAATCTCTATCAGCTCAGGCCGGTCAATTGCGCATCGATCGTGTGCCTGAGGACATCTTGTCCGGAACGTACACCCCGATGGTGGATTGGCGGGGCTTGGAAGATCCCCGGATAATTTAATTTTTTCCCGTTTCATTTTGCCAACCTCTTCATCCAAATCGATAATTGGAATCGATGACAGCAACGCTTTCGTATAGGGATGCAACGGATTTTCGTATAACCGGTTCTTTGGCGCAATTTCGGCAAGACGTCCCAAATACATGACCGCTACCCGTTCGCTAATATGTTTAACAACGCTCAAATCATGTGCGATAAAAAGATACGTCAAGCCAAACTCATCTTGTAGATCTTTCATGAGATTGAGTACTTGTGCTTGAATAGAAACATCGAGCGCGGATACGGGTTCGTCACAAATGACAAATTTAGGCTTTAAGACCAAAGCTCGGGCGATGCTGATTCGTTGTCGTTGGCCACCGGAAAACTCATGCGGATACTTTTGCCGGTCACTTGGCCGCAAGCCGACCTTCTCGATTATTTCCAAAATCCTCGCTTTGCGTTCTTTTTTGTTCAAAAGTCCTTGGACAATGAGGGGCTCCTCAATCAGCTGCTCGACACTCATTTTGGAATTCAGCGAGGCAAAAGGATCTTGAAATACAATTTGCATATCCTGCCGATACGGACGTACCTGCCGCTGTTTCAAATGGGTGATATCCGCGTTCTGGAACATGATCTTGCCCTCGGTCGGGTCCAGCAGACGAATCAACAACCTTCCCAATGTTGACTTGCCAGAACCGGATTCCCCAACAATCCCTAATGTTTCGCCTTTATAAATAGTAAAAGAAACATCATCAACCGCTTTTAATTGGCCGATTGTACGCTTCAACACGCCGCCTTTGATAGGGAAATATTTTTTGACGTTCTTTACATCAATCAATACTTCTTTCTTCTCTTCAGATGTTTGATAGTGACTGGACTCGGTGGTTTTCAGAGTCATGACGTTTCACCCCCATCGTAGAGAAAACAACGCACGTAATGATCTTTCTCCAGTTCAGTCAGTACGGGGTTTGATTCTTTGCAACGTTCCATGGCAAAAGGGCAACGGGTAGAAAATCGGCATCCTTTCGGAAAGTTGTACGCTGGTGGAACAGTGCCCTTAATGGTGCCAAGCCGTTCAACGTCTTGATCGATGCTTGGCAGGCTGCTGAGCAACCCTTGTGTATATGGGTGTTTAGTCAGTTTCAAAAGTTGTTTTGTCGGGGCTTGTTCAACAATTTGACCGCCATACATCACCATGACGCGATCTGTGTATTCATAGACAACACCAAGATCATGCGTGATGAGTAAAAGCGCCATATTGTACCTTTTTTGCATTTCTAAAAGCAGATCCAGTATTTGGGCTTGAATCGTTACATCTAAGGCGGTTGTCGGTTCATCAGCGATCAGCAGCTCTGGTTCGCAGGAAATGGCCATAGCAATCATGACACGCTGGCGCATGCCGCCCGATAGTTGGTGAGGGAATTCGTGGATGATTTGTTCGGGTCTTGGGATGCCGACGATACGCAGTAATTCAATTGCTTTTTCATGTGCTTGCTTTTTCGAGAGTTTCTTATGTTTGCGAAGCGTTTCCGTCATTTGGCTTCCAATCGTGAAAACAGGATTGAGTGCGGTCATCGGTTCTTGGAAGATCATCCCGATATGATTGCCGCGGACGGATGTCATCTGTTTTGATTTTAAGGTGGCCAAATTGCGTTCCTTCAATCGGATCGAACCGTCGACGATTTGCCCTGGTTTGTTAATCAACTGCATGATAGAAAGTGCTGTAATGCTCTTTCCGCTGCCGGACTCACCAACGATTGCAACTGTTTCACCGGGATAGACGGAAAAAGATATATCATCCACTGCTTTTGCCACAACATCCTTTTCCAAATAAAAATATGTCTTCAGGTTACTGACATCCAAAACAGGTTGATTGCTCATAGGGTCACTCCATTTCAATGTGTTGACACTTCCTTATACGGCCAGAGCCGCCCGTATAGGAGATTGTCCTGACAATTATCTATGATACTAATGACTAATGAAGAGAGTGTCAATATAAAATTAAGAAAAATCAGTTTATTAGACAAGATAGCACAGGTTTCGACAAGTTATGATAAAAGTAGAAGGGTTTATAGGGGGGAAATTCTACAAAATATTCAGTTTTTCATCCATCTAAGACTGATGCGAAAGGAGAGGGAATAATAGAAAGTAATAAAAAAAGCAAAGGGAAGTAGTTCCCTTTGCCGAGATTTCAAACAATTATTTAATAGATTCGGGCAGTATTGCAAAAGAGCGAACTGGGAAGCCAGATGCCTTTTCTGGTTTCGGAACAATATTGAAAATGATGGCTCCTTTGGCAGGGCACTTATCCAAGTTTGTCATCAACTCAATTTGATACGTATCCTGATCGAGTACATAATACTCTCCTTCCAATTTTCCTTTGGCACGGAAATCTGCGGACGAATCCGTATCATACGTTTCGTGTCCGACTGCTTTCACTTGGCGCTGCTCGAAGAGGAATTGGAGAGCGTCAAGCCCCCAACCTGGAATCCTATTGTTGCCCTCGTTGTCTTTATTATTGAAGGCCTCTGCATCCGGCCATCGTTTACTCCAATCTGTACGAAGCGCTACAAACGTTCCTTCTTCGATCGTTCCATGAATCTCTTCGAATTCAAGAATATGATGAACGCCAAGTGTGAAATCGTTATCTTCCGCTGCTTCTTTTGATTTATCGATCACGACAAGTGGCAGAACTAACTCTTTTAACTGCAGTTCTTCTAGATAGCGGGTATCACGGACAAAGTGAATAGGTGCATCGATATGTGTTCCGTATTGCCCGGGAAACGTGAATTGTTGAGCTAGAAAACCATCATCATGGTTAAAAAGCGTCTCAAATTTCGCGTCCTCAAACATGAAAAAGTGTGGAGAATCCGGGCCGAACGTATGGGTAAGATCAATCCACTCTTTCGATTTCAGGAGCTGCAGAGCCTCTTGTATTTCTGTACTAGTTTTAATCGTCATTTCCATCCCTCTTTCTACGCGTGTTTTCTATAGTAAATGAGCAATTTCATGTAACTCCGGCGGCGCTTTACGATAAGGTGGACACTTGCTCGGTCGTTCTGCTGGCGGCTTTCAACGCTTGCTGAACATCTTCAATTAAATCGTCTGCATCCTCCAGGCCAACTGAAAACCGCAGAAGCCGGTCGTCAATCCCACGGCGCAGGCGCTCCTCCAGCGGGATATCCATATGAGTTTGTGTCGTCGGATATGTAATGAAGCTTTCGACTCCGCCAAGACTTTCAGCAAACGTAATCAGCTTTAGATTTTCTAGGAAGGGACCGATCCATTCGCTCTTTTGAAGACGGAAGGATACCATGCCGCCTTGCCCAGCGTACAAGACGCTATCAATAAGCGGTTCTTTTTCTAAATAGGCGACAATCTCCTTGGCATTCGCATCATGGGCGCGCATCCGTACGTGCAGCGTCTTTAACCCACGGACAACAAGCCAAGAATCAAATGGGGACAATGTCGCGCCGATGGCATTATGATTTTTACCGAGCTGTTCGCATAATGACTCTCCCTTGGCAACGACGAGTCCTGCGAGCACATCGTTGTGTCCGCCTATATATTTTGTAGCACTGTGAATGACAATGTCTGCTCCATCCTCAATCGGCCTTTGATAAAAAGGTGTCAAGAATGTATTGTCAACGATGAGATAGAGATCGTGTTTCTTTGCCAATTCGGCAAAGGCAGCAACGTCAATTTGCTGCATGAGCGGATTTGTTGGTGTCTCAAGAAACAACGCTTTGGTCTTATCGGTAAGCAATTGTTCAATTTCTTCTACCGTTTCAAAGGAAGCGTAAGATGTCCGGATGCCATAAAGATCTTCGTATTGGTCAAACAGCCGGTAAGTACCACCATAAAGATCCTCAGGGGCAATCAATTCATCGCCTGAACGGAACAAAGAGAGAACCAGTTGAATCGCTGCCATTCCAGAACTGCAGGCATAGCCTTGATCTCCTCCTTCTAATTCTGCAATCCCTTCTTCTAGAATCGTTCGGGTTGGATTTTTTGTACGAGTATAATCGTATCCCGTTGATTTACCGAGTCCGTCATGCTTATATGCGGTGGACAGGTAAATAGGCGGGTTGACGGCACCTGTACTTGGATCACTCTGATTCCCTAGCTGAACAAATTTCGTGTCTAAACATCGTTTTTTCATCGTTGCATCTCCTCTGTGTGAAAAATAAAAAAGGACCCTGCAAGAAGAGGGCCCTCAACATTCAAGTGTTGAAATCAATCTTCTCATCTTCATGACGCGCACGTCACTTGGAATTAGCACCATACCAAAATCGGGCTGGTTGCTGAGACTTCGTCGGGCCAAATCCCTCCGTCTCTCTTGATAAGAATAAAAATATGGAATTGTTTAAAAATAGTTTATCTAAAGATAGCATGAAAGAGTGGCATTTGCAAGCTGGTATTTTTGTTATACTAATTGGTGATTAGCTCGATTCTGTTTACTAGATAACAGTACATTGCCTGGCGAATGATCCAGGATGACAGGAGGTAGTTTCCGATGGCTTGGTTATATGTTGTCTTTGCAGCAATTGTTGAGATATTTTGGGTGGTCGGCCTTCGGTATTCAGATTCACTGCTGGAATGGACGGGCACTATTGTGGCCATATTGTTCAGTTTCTTTTTCATAATAAAAGCTTGCGAGAAATTGCCGAGCGGGACTGTATATGCCGTGTTTACAGGTTCCGGGGCGGCAGCAATCGTCCTGATCGACTTTATCCTTTTCCATGCCGATTTTTCTTTCGTGAAAGTATTATTCATTGGAATGATTTTGATAGGAGTTATCGGTATCAAGATGACAACGACTGATGAGAAACCTCAAGAATCGGAAGGGGGAGTGGGGTAATGGCGTGGCTCTACTTGATCATTGCGAGCTTCGGTGAAATCTTTGGCGTGTATTTCATTAATTTATTTCTTCAAAAGAAAACGCTCCCTCGGTTGATCCTGTTAGCTGCTGTATTTTCGGGCGGCTTTTTCTTCCTTTCATTAGCTATGCGCGTAATACCAATGGGGACGGCGTATGCGGTCTGGACAGGTCTTGGAGCGGCTGGTGCTGTGACTGTGGGGATCTTATTTTTTAACGAACCGACAGGCTGGAAGCGGATGCTGTTTTTAATGTTGATTATCGGTGGTGCAGTCGGGTTGAAACTGTTCGGATGAATTTAACATGCAATTTTGATTTGAATGAGGAACAAGCCCAAGTGTAGGCGGAAGAAATGTATATGATAAATGAGCCATTCCCCTGTCGATAGTATGTTCGTTGACAGGGGGCTTTTTTGTCCGGCAGGAGATTGCCGGATTGTTAGCTGGCTATTTCCATGGTATTTGCTGCATGCGTTCATTGAAAAGAGTTGGGTACACAAGAAATCCAAGCAGAACGCTTGTCAAAGCAGCTGTTGATAGAAGAAGAAAAAGAACAAGCAGCTGGAATTGCACCGCTTGGATTGGATCGGCGCCTGCAATGATCTGGCCGCTCATCATTCCTGGAAGTTGAACCAGTCCGATCGTTTTCTGGCTTTCGATCGTTGGAATCATACTTGCTTTGATGGATGTGATCAGTTGCTGATGGATTGCCTGCTTAGGAGTCCCGCCAAGTGAAAGAATCAATTCCCCAATGTCCCGGTTTGATTCCACCTCGGCAGAAAAGCGGTTCAAGAACAGGATGGCCAGCACCATCGAATTGCCGACAACCATACCGCTGAGTGAAATGATATATTGGGCTGTTGCCGGAACGATATTAAAGCCGATGAGAATACTTTGAGTTAACAGTTCAATGCTTACAAAGGTCAATGTTAGCTTCCATGTTACACCACGTATTCCAGTCCCTTTTTTGCGGGCGTTTTGCGTCGCTGCTGCGATCATTAAAGCGACCATCAAGAAGATGAATAGAAAGCTTTCCGAATCAAAGACAAAATTTAATACGTAGCCTACAGCTAGAAGCTGGATAATCGATCGAACGGTGGCGATTACCGTGTCCTTTTCAAGTCCTAACCCAAGAGACTTGGATAACAGAAGAGGAATGAGTACAAAGACTAGAGTGAGTGCCAAAGTCAAATAACTCATGACTGTTCCCCCTTCACAAATTTTGCGACTTGTTCATTGGCAGGCGAGTCTAATAGTGAGGGATCTCCTGTTTCAACAACTTGCCCGTTCATCATGACCCATAAGTAATCACTTACTCTCATGGCTTGTTCTAAATTATGGGTGATCCAGATGACGGAGGTGCCGTTGTCTTTATTCAGCCTAAGAATCAATGTTTCGATTTCTTGCACTGAAGTGCGGTCCAGTGACGAAGTGATTTCGTCCAGCAATAAAACGGAAGACTGGTTTCCCAAAGTTCTGGCGATTGAAACCTTTTGTCGCTGACCGCCGGATAAATTAAGGGCATCCGCCTCAAGAAAAGAACGTTGAAGTCCTGTTTGTTCCAGAAGGTTGACTGCTTCCTCTTTTGTCAATTGCTCGCCTTTCAGGCGAAAGGGAAGTGCAAGGTTATCATATACGGAGCCCTTAAGCATAGGAGAATTTTGTAAAACCATTCCGATATGCCTCCGCAATTGGGGTGGTTCAAACTGATCAATTGGTTGGCTGTTGACACAAATGGAACCGGATGTTGGTGATAAAAGACCATTGCAAAGCTTTAGCAAGGTTGTTTTGCCTGCTCCTGACGGCCCGACCAATGCAGTGATTTTTCCTTTTGGAAAGCAGCCGGATACATTATGTAAAATAGCGATATCATCTATGGTGTAATGGACGTTGCTAAACTGCAGTGCAGGGGATTGGTGGGATGACACTTGAATCCCTCCTTCGATAAATCGTATTTTCGTTTGCTACTTTACCATAGATAAATAGAAAAACCTACTTTTGGCGGTGTACCACATCGAACGACTGGCCTGCAACCCGCATCTGCCACAATTTATGTTAATTCCGTTCGATTTCCGGGTAAATGGTGTATACTAAATCCAAATAGTGATTGTGGAAGAAGGGAATTGCATGAGTTCGCAATATGCAGATGACAGTTTGGCTTTACATACCGATCTTTATCAGATCAATATGACCGAGTCCTATTGGGCAGACGGCATACATGAAAGGAAAGCGGTGTTTGAGGTTTACTTCAGGCATTTGCCATTCGGCAATGGATACGCAATTTTTGCAGGACTGGAACGGATTCTTGACTACTTGAAGGGTTTTCATTTCAGCGAGAGCGATATCGCTTATTTGCGTGATGAAGTCGGGTACCGGGAGGATTTCCTCGACTATTTGAAGGGCGTCCGGTTTACGGGTGATGTTTACTCAATGGTCGAAGGAGAACTTGTATTTGCAAACGAACCGATCGTCCGAGTTGAAGCGACACTTGCGGAAGCGCAGCTCGTAGAAACGGCAATCTTGAATATCGTTAATTTCCAGACGTTGATTGCGACGAAAGCAAGCCGTATTAAGCAGGTCGTCAAAGACGAAGTGGTAATGGAATTCGGCAGCCGCCGTGCCCATGAGATGGATGCAGCTGTATGGGGCGCACGTGCGGCGTTCATCGGCGGAGTCGAGGCGACAAGTAACGTAAGAGCCGGAAAACGCTTCGGCATTCCGGTCGCGGGTACACATGCCCACTCGCTTGTGCAAGCGTATAAGAGTGAATATGAAGCATTTCACTCGTATGCGAAGCGCCACAAAGATTGTATTTTCCTAGTGGATACGTACAATACCCTGAAAATCGGAGTGCCGACTGCCATTCAAGTCGCAAAGGAACTTGGCGATCAAATCAATTTCCTTGGCATCCGGCTCGATAGCGGGGATATTGCGTTTTTATCAAAAGAAGCACGCCGCATGCTGGATGAAGCCGGCTTCCCGAATGCAAAAGTCGTGGTTTCAAACGATTTGGATGAATATACGATCTTGAACTTGAAAGCGCAAGGGGCAAGAGTAGACGTATGGGGAATCGGCACAAAGCTGATTACAGCCTACGACCAGCCTGCTCTCGGTGCTGTTTATAAAATGGTATCCATTGAAAATGAGCAAGGCGAAATGGAAGATACAATTAAAATTTCTTCCAATGCAGAAAAAGTCACCACGCCTGGGCTCAAGAAACTGTACCGGATTATCGACAAGGAAAACGGCAAAGCGCAAGGTGATTACATTACGATGTATGATGAAGAGCCGGCATCAGAGGAACGGATTAAAATGTTCCACCCAGTCCATACCTTCATTTCGAAGTTTGTGACGAACTTTAAAGCGGTGAATCTCCATGCGAAAGTAATGGAGAAAGGGAACGTCATCTACACGAACCCTACTTTGCAGGAAATGCAAAAGTATGCACATGCCAATTTGGATCTATTATGGGAGGAATACAAACGCTCCCTCAATCCAGAAGAATACCCAGTCGATCTAAGCCAGAAGTGCTGGGATAATAAAATGCGCAATATCCGCGAAGTGCGGGAGAAAGTGGATGCCTATTCATTACGGTGAGGAGGAACAGATATGTCACTTCAACAACAGATTATTGAAGCATTAAAAGTGCAGCCGTCGATTGACCCACAGGCTGAAATACGCAAATCGATCGACTTCATGAAGGAATACATTGAGAAAAATACATTTCTGAATGGCTTTGTACTCGGCATTTCAGGAGGACAGGATTCCACCCTTGTAGGAAAACTGGCCCAGATGGCCGTCGATGAATTAAACGAAGAGCAAAACACCGACCATTTCAAATTCATCGCGGTCCGACTGCCTTATGGTACACAATTTGATGAGGATGACTGTCAAGATGCCCTTGATTACATCCAGCCTTCCACCATTTACACGGTAGATATTAAAAATGCTGTCGATGCGAGTGAGAAGTCTCTCGCCAAAGCAGGTGTCATCATTTCTGATTATACAAAAGGGAACGAAAAGGCTCGGGAACGGATGAAAGTCCAATACTCAATCGCTGCGGCCCATAGCTGCATCGTCCTTGGCACGGATCAAGCCGCTGAAGCATTAACCGGATTCTATACTAAATTTGGAGATGGCGGAGCCGATTTAATGCCAATTTTCCGCTTGAACAAGCGCCAAGGCCGTGAGATTTTGAAAGCATTAAATTGTCCAGAGCATCTATACAACAAAGTCCCGACAGCCGATTTGGAAGAAAATCGTCCGGCGCTCCCGGATGAGGTCGCATTAGGCGTCAGCTACGGAGAGATCGACGACTATCTCGAAGGAAAAGAAGTCTCCGTAAAGTCGCAAGAGCAAATTGAAAAACTCTACTTGCGCTCGGCCCATAAAAGGCATATGCCCATCACAGTATTCGATGACTTCTGGAAGTGAAAAGAAGCACCCCAAAAGGTATTAATTGGGGTGCTTTTTTTATGTGAGACGAGGATATTGGGTAGAATGTAAATAGTAACCACTTTCTTTTGCACCTTCTGACTGTCCGATTTATTCATGTAGTGCATAAAGCTGGAGTCTTTGGCGGATTTGTTTCGTATATCTACTGAAGTGCATAAATTTACTGTGGCAGTCCTCACATAGTGGAAGAGTATTTGAATTCATTGAGAGAGTGCTCGTAAGTCCAGAAGATTTCTCAACTCCCTTGCATGAGATCCTGTTTATTTGAGAGAGATCGAATAACCGAACAAATATACGGCATTATTCTTACTCTACTCTTTTGCACAAAGGTCACTTTGGAGGGGGAATTCTCCTGCTGCCAGGTTATTGGCAACATCGTCACCAGTGGTGAAAAGGTTGTAGGGAAATTGGATGTGATGTATTATTAAGTTACATTTTGTTAATTTTCGGACAGTGATATGGTTTTTTGTGGAAGTAGGCTAACTGGCTTGCTTGTTAGTAAGATAACTATAGTTGTTTGTATCAGCTAAAATGGAGGATTCATTATGACTCATGCACAGACGATCGACAAGGTATTAGCGAATATTGATAAAGTGATGATCGGTAAACGGAACATCGCTGAGCTGAGCTTGACGGCACTGCTTGCAGGCGGCCATGTCTTGCTGGAGGATGTGCCGGGTGTCGGCAAGACGATGATGGTCAAATCGTTGGCGAAATCGATAGGCGCTTCCTTTAAGCGGATTCAGTTTACACCGGATCTATTGCCTTCGGATGTGCTAGGCGTTTCGATATACAACCCGCGGGATATGGAGTTTGAGTTCAGGCCGGGGCCAATTGTCGGCAACATTGTATTGGCTGATGAAATTAACCGGACCTCCCCGAAAACGCAGTCTGCTTTGCTTGAAAGTATGGAGGAATCTTCTGTCACGGTCGATGGGGAAACGCTTCGAATTCCGCAGCCTTTCTTCGTCATGGCGACACAGAACCCGATCGAATATGAGGGGACGTATTCTCTTCCGGAAGCCCAGCTGGACCGATTCTTATTCAAACTCAAAATGGGGTATCCAGAGCGGCTTGCTGAGGTGGAGATGCTGCAACGTGCTGAGAAGGCAGTGCCGATTGAACAATTGGAGCCGGTCATTACACTGGAAGAGCTTAGGGAACTGCAACAGGGTGTGTCCAATGTGAATGTGGACGATACGATTAAGAAGTACATTGTCGATTGCGCTGCGGAGACACGGACAAATCCTTATGTCTATTTAGGCGTCAGTCCAAGGGGATCGTTAGCTTTAATGAAAGCTTGCCAGGCGTTTGCCCTTATGCGAGGACGGGATTATGTTACACCGGATGATGTGAAATATTTAGCACCGTTCGCTTTTGGCCATCGAATTATTTTAAAACCTGAAGCAAAGTATGAAGGGATAACAACAGAGGAAATTATGGATCGTATTTTGACGAAAGTGAATGTGCCGATTGAAAGGATCCGGGTGAGATGAAGCAGCGTCTTCGTTTCCTTTCAGAATCTGGCCGGTTTGTTTTCGTCCTCCTTCTGCTTGCCATCACCTATATATTTGCCATGTTTCAAGGCGGGAAAGTGAGTTGGAGCATTTTTTATATTTTGTTGCCTTTCGTCCTCTATTCCTGTCTGCTGTTCTTCTATCCACTGCGTGATATGAAAGCGGGGCGAAAGCTGACCGCCCGGACGCTAGAAAGAGGTGGGAAGCTGGAGGTTCGACTTGAAATCGAGCGTCATCTCCCATTTCCGCTGCTCTATACAGTTGCATCGGAAAAATGGGAGGATCCAGCGATTGCCAAGCTAATGGGGGAAAAAGGGAAGAGGCTATTCCTTTTTGGTTTCCGTAAAAAAGTAGAGTGGTCTTATGTATTAGAAGACATGCCCCGGGGGGAACATGTTTTAAGTGGAATTGAAATTGAGGTCTCTGATTTTTTTGGATGGATCCGTAAATCCAGAATCATTGATATGAAAGACGCTGTATTGGTTTTCCCGAAAATGAAAGAAATTCATTATGTGCCGATCAAAGCACAATATGATCGTGGAACGCTGGCGTCTCCTTTTTCGCTCGTTAAAGATACGACCATGGCTACAGGTGTTCGTGATTATCAATCAGGAGACCGTGTCACATGGATTCATTGGAAATCGTTTGCGAGGACGCAAACATTGATGACCAAAGAATTTGAGGATCGCCAATCTGAAGAGTTGACGATAATCCTGGATGGCAGAAAATCAAAACTCTTTGAAGAAGAAATTGAATTGGCGGCTTCCATATTGAAAGAAGCTACTTCGAAACAGGCCAATGTCAGTTTTCTCTCAGTTGGAGAGAAAGTACATCATTTCCCGTTACTTCAATCTGCTGAACACCTCCGCAATACCCTCGTCCATTTAGCAAAACTGAAGCCCGATGTGGATGTTCTGCCCGAAGCCATCGATTTTAGTATGACGATGGCGAGTGGGGGTAGTGTTATTCTCATTTCAAGTGAACCAGATTGGTCATTTATTCAGCCGATTGTAACGACCTTGCGAAATGTCCAAGCTGTTATCTGCTTTGCGGTGGTTGACCGCCAACAACCGCTGACAGACATACAACTGGAACGAATCCAATATTTACGGACGAAGGGAATTACGGTGCACGTTCTTGGGAAAACAGAGTTTGCAGAAGCATTTCGGGAGGTGGCATCCTGATGAAAGAAACGAAAATGGACAGGAAATTGCTAATCATCCTATATTCGCTGGCATTCGTTTTATTGCGCGAATGGCTTCTGCCGGTAATGGCATTAACGGACACGAATTATCTAGGTCTCTTCATGGTTTTCATCGGTCTGTCTTTCCTTACATCTTTACTCAGTTTCAAATGGTGGATTACCTTACCTGTTAAAATACTATACATTTTCTGGGCTGTTCACTTTGTCTTTTTGAATCTCATATTCTTTACGAGAGATTCGCTGTCTTTGCTCATGACCGATATTATGAGTAATTTATCCATACTTGAAACTGGTGATTGGGAGGGTATTACAAACCCGTTTCGAACCATTCTCTTTTTCGTTCTGTTATGGATGACGACCTATTTGATACGCCACTGGATTGAAGTCCGTAGAAGCATTCTGTTGTTCTATGTAATGACGGTTGTCTTTATTGCCTTTATTGACACGTTTAGCCCGTACTCTGCTGAAAATGCTATTTTTCGAATCATGGTGAGTGGTTTGCTGCTGGTCGGTCTTCTATATATTTTACGGCTCTCTGAAAAACACCATAGGCCATTGAAAACAGGCGTTTATGCGGCAATCTCACTTCCCTTATTATTCGTAGTCGTTGCCAGTTCCGCTTTTGCGAGCATTATTCCTGAGAAGGATCCCGCTTGGCCGGATCCCGTGCCATTCTTTAAGTCCGTAGTTCAAGGCGGTCAAGGGCTAGGCACTATGACGGCTACGAGTGGATATGATCCTGACGATTCCGTATTGGGAGGGCCTTTCACACCTGACCATACGGTTGTTTTTGAAGCCAAGGTGCCAAGTAAGCAATATTGGAAAATTGAAACGAAGAGCACGTATACTTCAAAGGGCTGGGAAAAGCATCCTGCAGAAAGCGAGAAACAGAGCTTTTCCCCTGGCGACCCAATAGCAGAAGATCAAACGTCTTTAGATGGCAATGAATCTGAACAGGTTAGCGCAAGTTTGCAGATCATCGAGAGCTTGCCTTATGTTGCTTATCCGTATGGTGCTGCGAAAATAAATACGAGACCAGACATCGTTTTGAATCGACGGTTTGATTCGGAACAGATTTGGGCGACCAAGAATGGCTCGGAGCTGGAACTTGATTCGTATGAAATTGAGTTTGTTGAGCCAAAATATAGTATGAAAGCTTTGCGGGCGACATCGATGGATGATTATGATGCAAGCATTGACTTTTCACCGTACTTACAGCTGCCGGAGCAGGTTCCTGATCGGGTAAGAGAGTTGGCCAACTCCATTACGGAAAATGAAGAAAGCGTTTATGATAAAGCGAAAGCAATTGAAAGATATTTCCGGAATAATGGGTTTACGTATGACCAGCAAAATGTTCCAGTCCCTCGTGAGGGTGAGGATTATGTCGATCAATTCTTGTTTGATACGAAACGCGGGTACTGCGACAATTTTTCCTCATCAATGGTTGTACTGCTGCGTTCGGTGGATATCCCTGCGCGTTGGGTAAAAGGGTTTGCACCAGGTGAATCAAAACTGAATGACAAGCGAGAAAGAATTTACGAAGTCACAAACAATGAGGCTCATTCCTGGGTGGAAGCATATCTGCCAGGCATCGGGTGGATGCCGTTTGAACCGACTATCGGGTTTACGAACATGGCTGGTATAGATTATGATATCGAAACGAGTCTGGACGATCCTCAATCACCAGAAATGCAGGAAAAAGAGAGGGAAGAGAAAGAAAAGCAAACTCCAGCTGCGAAACCTGAAAATAATTCGGGTGGACCAACAGGTTTTCAAAAGGCGTTCGCATGGGTAAAGTCGAATGTGTGGACATTGGTGTTCGTAGTTCTTGTCTTAACAGGCATTACATGGAGAATCTACTTCATTCGCCATAAATGGATGCCTAAGTTGCTCATTCGCATGCATCAGAAGACGAGCGGTGATTGGGAAACATTCGATAAACAATATAAGAGTCTTTTGCGTCAATTAGATCGTTTTGGCATTAAACGTTCAGGCGGCATGACACTCTCTGAATATGCATTGAAAGTCGATCGTCATTTTGGCGGCAGACGGATGAGGGATTTAACTGCTGTCTATGAACAGGGTGTATATGGCGGACATATCGAAACGCATAACTGGCCCGTTTTGCAGGAAATATGGGAAGATTTAATCATTAGGTCAGCCGGTTGATTTTTGATATGCGTGAGAGTATGATATGACAAAAGAACAAAACGATGCAGCCCTCATATAAGTCTGATAATACGGTTCGGACGTCTCTACCAAGCCACCTTAAACGGCTTGTCTATGAAGGTGGGAATGGTTATTTTGCTATTCCTGCTTTTTGTAGTTGTAGAGACGCGTAGAAAGAATCTTTCTAACGCGTCTTTTCAATTATTTAGCATCGTACAATACTTTGGAAGAGGTGGATCAATTGTCAACAGCTCCTTTATTAGTCGAACAAGAAAAAATCGTGGTACTTGATTACGGTAGCTCCTACAACCAACTAATTACACGCACAATTCGTGAGTTGGGTGTTTATAGTGAATTGTATCCGCACACTGTCACTGCAGAGGACATCAAGAAAATGAATGCTGTCGGCATTATTCTTTCAGGCGGCGACAAGTCAGTTGAAGATGCAAATGCTTTGTCGATTGATCCTGAAATTTTCTCTTTAGATATTCCGATCCTTGGAATTTCATATGGTATGCAATTGATTGCTAAGGAATTCGGTGGTTCACTTGGTTCTAAAAATAATAACGAATCCGAAGTGGTAACGGTTGATCAATCCTCTTCCATCTTTTCCGGATTAGCTGGAGAGCAAACAGTATTTGCAAGCCAAGGCACGATGGTTACTCAATCACCTGCTGGCTTCAAAACAATTGCTTCTGGCAAGGAAATTGAAATTGCTGCGATTGCTAACGATGAGAAGCGCATTTATGGCTTCATGTTCCATCCAGAAGTAGAGCAGACTGAAAACGGCCGTGACATGCTTAGTCAATTCGTTTCAATCTGTGGAGCGAAAAAAGATTGGACAATGAAAGCGTTCATTGACATTGAAGTAGAGAAGATCCGTTCTCAAGTCGGAGATAAAAAAGTACTTTGCGCATTAAGTGGAGGGGTTGATTCCTCCGTTGTTGCCACATTGATTCACCGCGCGATCGGTGACCAGTTGACTTGTATTTTTGTTGACCACGGTTTGCTTCGTAAAGGTGAAGTTGAAAGCGTTGTGGATACATTCAGCAATAAATTCAATATGAACTTTATTAAAGTGGATGCTCGCAAACGTTTCTTGGACAAGCTGAAGGGTGTAACAGATCCTGAAGTGAAACGGAAAACGATCGGAAACGAATTTATTTATGTCTTTGATGAAGAAGCAGCTAAATTAGACGGTATTGAGTACCTTGCTCAAGGCACAATTTACGCAGACATCATCGAAAGCGGTACAGCAACAAACGAAGTGATCAAATCGCATCACAACGTCGGTGGCCTACCTGAGGATTTGGAGTTTGAATTAATCGAACCATTGAAAGCACTTTTCAAAGATGAAGTCCGTGCTGTAGGTGCTGAGCTTGGCTTGCCGGAAGATATCGTTCGCAGACAGCCATTCCCTGGCCCAGGTCTTGGCGTTCGTGTCCTTGGTGAAGTAACAGAGGACAAGTTGGCAATCGTTCGTGAAGCGGATTGGATTTTGCGCGATGAAATCGCCAAAGCTGGCCTAGATAAGAGTATCTGGCAATACTTTGCGATTCTTCCTGATATCCGCAGCGTTGGTGTAAGAGACGAAAAACGTTCTTATGACTATGCTGTCGGTCTGCGTGCTGTTCATTCTGTAGATGGAATGACTGCAGATTGGGCACGAATCCCTTGGGATGTACTTGAAAAAATCAGTAACCGGATTACAGCGGAAGTAGACCATGTAAACCGCGTAGTGTATGATATTACACCAAAACCACCAGGCACAATTGAGTGGGAATAAAATTAAATAGCATAATCGTATAAATTTGGGGATAGGGCCCAGAAGTTTCTACCGGAACACCGTAAATGATCCGACTACGATATCCCTCTTGTAAGGCATCCGCTTTTTCAAGAGGGGTAATGGAGAGAGCATACGATTGAATACGTATGCTCTCTTTTATGTTTTACCATCAGGAGGGTATGGGATGAAGAAATATTTTGAGTTTGACAAGTTGGGTACGAATTACCGTCGTGAAATCGTCGGGGGTCTTACAACGTTTTTAGCAATGGCATATATTTTAGCTGTCAATCCAATTACTTTGTCATTGGAAGCTGTTCCAGATTTGCCGGATGCAATGCGAATGGATAAGGGAGCTGTTTTTGTCGCAACAGCATTAGCGGCGGCAGTCGGTTCACTATTCATGGGGCTTATTGCAAGATATCCGATCGGTTTGGCTCCAGGAATGGGGTTAAATGCATTTTTTGCTTTCACAGTTGTGCTGACATACGGAATTCCATGGCAAACGGCTTTGACAGGTGTATTATTCTCTGGTCTAATTTTTATTGTCTTATCACTTTCTGGCTTGCGTGAACTGATTATCAATGCCATACCAGCCCAATTAAAGTTTGCCGTTGGAGCCGGTATCGGATTGTTCATTACGTTTCTAGGAATGCAGAATGCAAAAATTATAGTCGGCGATCCAAATACTTTAGTGACATTAGGAAAGCTATCGTCTGGCCCTACACTGCTGGCTATATTCGGATTGGTTATTACTGTTATCATGATGGTACGTAAAATCAAAGGCGCGATTTTTTATGGAATGATTGCTACTACTTTAGTGGGAATGGCAGTTAACCTCATAGAGGTACCTCATCAAATCGTCTCCAAAGTACCTAGTGTCAGTCCAACTTTCGGTGCGGCTTTCCATACTATTTTTGAAGATCCTTCTTCATTAATGACGACTCAGTTTTTAGTTGTGGTCATAACATTCCTGTTTGTCGACTTTTTCGATACTGCGGGCACATTAGTAGCAGTAGCGAATCAAGCAGGTTTAATGAAAAATGATAAACTCCCTCGTGCTGGCAGAGCATTACTTGCTGATTCATTGGCAACAGTGACGGGTGCTATTTTCGGAACCTCCACAACAACTTCTTACATTGAATCTACAGCTGGTGTAGCAGCAGGAGCGAAAACAGGATTTTCTTCTATTATAATTGGGATCCTGTTCTTACTATCACTTTTCTTCTCGCCGCTCTTGTTCGTCATTACACCTGAAGTAACAGCCCCAGCATTAATTATCGTTGGTGTGTTAATGGTATCGACACTAGGGAATATTGAGTGGACCAAGTTTGAAATTGCGGTTCCTGCATTTTTCACCATCGTTGCCATGCCTTTGACGTATAGTATTGCGACGGGTATCGCAATTGGATTTGTTTTTTATCCGATTACCATGTTGCTAAGTGGGCGACGAAAAGAAATTCATCCAATCATGTATGGACTTGCGGTACTGTTCATCTTGTATTTTATCTTTATTAAATAGAAGAAAACCACCAAACGGCTGCCTGGATTCAATTGGGCAGCCGTTTTAGAATTCAGAATGGATGGGCAAAAAAGGTGCGTAAAACAACCGAATAGCAAAGGGTTTGAATTAATTATTACTGTGCGTTCATTTCAACTACTAGTTTGGGCCCTAACGGGTAAGTTCAAGACTCTAGTGAGAACATATTGAGTTGAGGATGGTAAGCTGTCACTTAGAAAGAGCATTTGGGAAAGTGAGTTGCTCGTTTTAGAAAAAACAGCATATCGATCTGAAAAGGGAATCCGAATTACTTAAATGATTGAACTTAGTTTAAGTGTTGGAATGTTAATTGCTGCTTTCTAAGCAGATTTCAGCTGTTTATACTAGTAAATAGCCGCTTTTCATCAAGATTTTAAAAATAAATTTAAAAAAGATGTTTAAAGTGTTGACGATGTGAAAACAATTTGGTATAGTAATAAAGCAGTCGGGAACAGCAACAAGAAACAACAGCAACCGACAGCAAATGAACCTTGAAAACTGAACAGCAAAACGTCAACAATAAAGTCGGAACCCGACCCTGTCGGGAAGAAGACAAACATGAATCTTCGGATTCGAAATTGACATCTTAAATGATGCTAGCAAGAAACTCGAGCTATACGAATTTCTCTTTTATGGAGAGTTTGATCCTGGCTCAGGACGAACGCTGGCGGCGTGCCTAATACATGCAAGTCGA
>NZ_BQYK01000004.1:297722-405084 GCF_023168145.1 Sporosarcina sp. NCCP-2222 | reverse complement strand
CCCATACCGAACACGGAAGTTAAGTTCTTCAGCGCCGATGGTAGTAGGGGGCTTCCCCCTGTGAGAGTAGGACGTCGCCGGGCAAAGGCCATCCCCTGTGGGGGATGGTTTTTTTGTGCTTGAATCTAATAGATACCGTAAGGTATCTTTAAAGATCTTATAAGAAACACTTATTGCAAGCAGGAACCGAAGGCTAGTAAAGCGGCTTTGCCGCAAGAGCTTCCCTTTGGAGCGAGATCCTGAGAGATGATCAAATCGCCAATCTCCTTGAATTCCTTTCTATCACCGTCTAACCCAAATTGATCACCGCTTGACTACAATTCTAACGGATCTAACAAGTTAATTCTTCTTCAGCTAGAGATCTCCATATAACTAGGCCATGCCTCTCCTCGTTAGTCACATCCAGCAACGTGTAGTCAGCAAAACTACAAAAGTACAACTTATTAACCACACCTATTAAGGCAGGCAATCCTATCACAGCATACCGAGCCTTACCAGAATAAATGCCCCCATCACAAAAAAAGCCGCAGTCTCATCAGAAATCTGATAAGGCTGCAGCCTAAATCTTTAGAGGATCTCAAATTGTTGAAAGCTCTTGCTTTCTTTTGTAAACCATCGTTCCTGCAATGACGAGCAGCAGGAGTGATTGGCCAATCAATGTTTCTTGAGTGGGGTAGAAGCCGATGAGGTTGACGATCGGCAGACCCGAGATGATATGAGTTGGTAAGACATCTGTCACTTGTAGCAATGAAAGATATTTTGCAGTAGAGCACTAGATAACCGGCGCGCACGCCAGAAAAACGAGGTGAACGCCAGATAACCGGTGCGCACGCCAGAAAATCGACGTGAACGCCAGAAAACACGGATGAACGCCAGAAAATCTCCATCAACCTAAGAGTCCACTCAGAGATAACCCCACACCATCCACTCACCAAGCCAATGGCATTATGTAGAGTCGGTCTCCATCCTCGAGTTGCCATGGTTACTGCAGAAAGGGTTTTTCATTGAAGAGATGAATCTTAATTTCATAAAATAGGGAAAAGGGGGATTAATCAAGATGCGTTATTCTAATTTGGATGATGTGGATGTAACAGGTTCGTTCAAAGATTTGCTGCAATGGCAACGGGAGCGCCGAAAAAAACATAAAGATTTGTCCTATCATCATCCACAGGCAAAGATCAAAGAGGTCGGCTGGCTGAAGGAGAATCGGGATGTACCGACCATCACGTTCATTGGACATTCCACGCTATTGATCCAACTGGATGGTGTGAACCTAATCACAGATCCGGTATGGGCGAAATGGCTGGGCATGTACCGGCGGCTGACTGAGCCTGGACTGCGTCTTGATGAATTGCCGGACATTGACATTGTGCTGCTGTCCCATAGTCATTATGATCATCTCCATTATCAGTCGATCAAGCGGCTGCCCGGTAAGCCAAAGTTCTTTGTGCCGGCTGGATTGAAGCGTACATTTGAGCGGTATGGTCTTTACGATGTGCAGGAGTTCCAATGGTGGGAGCATGTTCAATTTAAATCGCTCTTGCTCACATTTGTACCCGCACAGCATTGGACCAAGCGTACGCTGTTTGATACGAATCGGTCCCATTGGGGCGGCTGGGTGATTGAGCCGGATAACGGGCCGACGGTCTATTTCGCTGGAGACAGCGGGTATTTCCGAGGTTTCAAGGAGATCGGAGATCGGTTCACCATCGATTACTGCCTTATGCCGATCGGGGCGTATGAGCCCGAGTGGTTCATGAAGGAACAGCATGTGAATCCCGAGGAAGCCATTCAAGCGTTCCTTGATGCGAAAGCGGGCCACATGGTTCCAATCCATTTTGGCGCCTTCATGCTGGCTGATGATACGCCGAAAGAAGCGCTCGACCGGATGCATGCGGAGTGGGACAGGCTGAAGATGGATCCGTCTCATCTGCATGTGTTGCAACTCGGGGAGTCACGAAAACTGACATAAGGTTTTGCGGACGAAGCGGATAGTGAATGTTCAATGGAGTGAATGCGTACACTTGTTTCAAGGCTTTTTCATAAGAAAAGGAGACGATGACCATCATCCGAAACGTAGCGGTCCGCTTTTTCAAGGAGCGATTTTTCGACCAGGCCGCCCAAACGGCCTATTACCTGTTGCTTTCGATGTTTCCGTTCCTTATTTTCCTCTTTTCACTGCTCAGCTATTTGCCGGTGAATGAACAATGGCTGCTTGCATTCATCCGACCATTCGCGCCAGAAGAGGCGTATGTCATCATTGAACAGAATGTCAAAGGCCTGCTCTATAAAGTGCAAGGCAATGTCCTCTATACGAGTCTTGCTGTGGCATTCTGGCTGTCTTCTGTGGCCGTCCAGTCGCTTGCCCGGTCACTTGACCTGGCGAACGGCTACATCCGGAAATACGGCATTCTGCAGGCGATTATCCGGGACCTCGGGGTAACGCTGCTGTTCATGGCTGTCATTTCGTTATCCTTATTTCTGCCTTTGATCGAACGGTCCTTGCATGAGGTCGTGTCCTATTACGATACCTTGGAGGATTGGCAAGGCTGGCTCTATGTATGGCCTTTGTTGAAATGGGGAATTGGGACGTTGTTCCTGTTCAACTTTTTTCTTCTCTTTTACAAGGTAGTCCCGACGGGGAGAATGACATTGATGGAAGTGCTGCCCGGTGCGGTGTTTTCGGCACTTGGCTGGCAATTGTTCTCGCTCGTATTTGACGGGTATGTGCAAAAGGTGGAGTATAATCGATTATATGGCCAAATATCGGGTGTCATTCTGCTTGTCCTCTGGTTTTATATGACGGCGGTTATCATCCTGGTTTCCGGGCTGCTGAATGCGGAATGGCGCAAAGCATTGAAAAGGAAGGGGAGGTCTGGATGAATATATTAGTTGTGGATGACGATCTGCATATTTTGGAACTGGTGGCGATTCACTTGACGCAGGCGAGGTATACCGTGCAAAAAGCATTGAATGGCATGGAGGCGCTTGCCATGCTTGAAAAGAATGTGCCTGATCTCGCAGTTGTCGATGTCATGATGCCCGGGATGGACGGCTTCACCCTAACGAAAAAGCTGCGTGAGGCGGATGTACCGGTTTTATTGTTGACGGCGAAAGGGGAACTGGAGGATAAGGAAAAGGGCTTTCTAGCCGGGTCTGATGATTATGTCGTTAAGCCGTTCGAGCCGAAGGAGCTGCTGTTCCGGATCAATGCCATTCTACGTCGTTACGATAAAGCGGTCGGTGTGCAGATCGAAGCCGGCCCATTGCAAATCAATCGACAGAGCTATGAAGTTACAGTTGGCAATAAAGTGCTGCTCCTGCCGCTCAAGGAATTTGAGCTGTTGTCGGTGCTTGCCTCCAAACCGAATCATGTGTTTGAACGCGACTTCCTGATCGAGCGCGTCTGGGGATACGATTACGCAGGGGACGAGCAGACACTCAATGTTCATGTGAAACGGCTCCGTGACAAGCTTGGAAGCCTTGGAGATCCTGTCCGGATCACGACTGTGCGCGGCGTTGGCTATAAGCTGGAGACGGATGAAGTATGAAGTCGTTATATGGAAGGTTTCTGTCTTTCACGGTCGGCATAATGATGACGAGTGCCCTGGTTGCCTTTCTCGTTGTCAATACATATTACCACCAGCAGCTTAAAGGGAAAAATGATGCGAAGAATATGAACATAGCAGAGCAGATTGCGTCATTCATCGAGAACGACGAGGAACTTGACCTAAATCTGTATTTGCAGACGCAGGCAGCGATCGGGTACAAGCTGTATGTAGTGAATGAAGATCGGGAGGCTGTTCTGTACGGCGCACCTTTTAGAAAAATGGATCTTTCGGCTGCTACATTGGACGAAGTTCTTGCAGGTGATTCCTACCACGGGATGCGAGACTTGAAGACAGAGACGTTCATGACTGGATTCTTCTCCGATCAGCTGGCGAACACGGTCGGCGTGCCGTTCGCGCATGGCGGGAAAAATTATGCGTTGTTCATGCGGCCGGATATCAAGTTCCTGTTCACAGAGGTCCATTATTTGCTGGGCGGCATGGTCATTGTCATGGCGATTTTCAGTTTGCTGTCGATGCTGATTGTCGCGAAGAAACTGATCGAACCGATTACAAAGCTGACAGCAGCTACGAAAAAGGTAGCGCAGGAGCGTTTCGATGAGCCGATCGACATTCAGCGGCGGGATGAAATTGGCCAGCTGGCGAGCAGTTTTCAAAAGATGGTCGATCGGCTTCAGCAGAGTGACCGGATGAGAAAACAATTCATCAGTGACGTGTCGCATGATTTCCAGTCGCCGCTCTTAAACATTAAAGGGTATGCGACGTTGCTGCTGGACCCGGCTGTCCGGGAAGAAGAACGGACGAACTACGTGAGCATCATTAATTCCGAAACAGACCGGCTGTCAACACTTACGAAGCAGCTGCTTCTCCTTACGTCACTGGACCAATTGGAATCCCCGTTGCGCTACAAAAGGTTCCGCTTGGATGAGCAATTAAAAGACATTGTCCGTAAATATCGATGGGCGCTGGAGGATAAAGTGCTGTCCTTATCCATGGATATTGAGAAGATCGAAGTGGAGGGGGATCCCGCATTCCTCGAAAAAGTGTGGGAGAATCTGCTTTCCAACGCGGTAAAATACACAGAAGAAGGCGGGGAAATTGAAGTGGCGGCAGTGAATGAGGAGGACTGCGCCATTGTGACGGTGCGAGATACAGGCATTGGCATTCCTGCGTCCCATTTGGATAAGCTGTACGAACGATTTTACCGGGTCGATGATTCCCGCACGCGGAATATCGAAGGGACCGGGCTTGGGCTCTCCATCGTCCAACAGGTCGTCACGCTACATAAAGGAACGATTGAAGTGGCTAGTGTAGAAGGAGAAGGAACGACGTTCACCATCACCATTCCAAAATTGTAATGTCTTGTTCATGTTCCGTTCATGTTGAGATTTTAAGATAGCCATATAACATGAACGGAATAGGAGGAAAATAGAATGCAAGAAAAATGGAGTTTACGGTTAATTCGAGTGGCGGCGATTTTTGGTGTGATCGGTGCTTTTTTAGGTTCCCATATGGCAGGTTCGGGTTCCTATGCATTCCGGCCGATCCACGCTCATATTCTCGTAGTCGGCTGGTTGTCTGTCTTTGCATGGGGCGTATTTTATAAGATTTATAAAGTGCGTGCGAAAAAGCTGGTGACCGTTCACGGCTGGTCTGCTATTTTAGGATCGATCGGGTTGACTGCGGGAATGTGGTTCCAATTCATCCAGCCATTCGGTGTGAATGAAACCTTCTCTCTCATTTTCTATATCGTCGGCGGAAGCATTCTCTTGCTAAGCTTTGCGCTCTTTGTCCTTGTGACCTTGTTTGTCCAAAAGGATGGAGATAAATGACAAAAGTGAATACGAGGAAACGGTTCTGGTGGATCTCCGTCGCGGTTTGGATCCTTCTGGCAGGCGTGCTGTCTGCCTTAGCTCCAGGAGGAAAAGAGTTTGTCGTTGCCAATAAAGACGGCGGGCTGCCTTCTGACGCCGCATCTATCATTGCCGCTCACGAAGTGGAAAAGTATTTCCCGAATAACGGTGGATTGCCATTATTCGCTGTGTTCCATACGGACCAAGGGTTTTCAGAAGAGGAGATAACAGAGACTGCCAAAGCAGTTGAATCTGCCTTGGCTAGCAATGAACAATTCAAAGATATTGAAGTGCTGCCGCTTTCCATGCTGCAGAAGGAGCAACGGCAATCGTTTGTTTCAGAGGATGAGAAAACGTTTTTCATCCCGCTCTCCTTGCCTGAAACATTGGAAGGGAAGCAGTTGAATGTGCTGGTAAGTGATGTGAAAACGGCTTCGGAAGCCGATTTGAATGATCGAATCGAGGCGTCCTGGACGGGGCCGGCAGGGATTGCATCAGATGCTGTTGAGTTATTCAGCCGCGCGGACCTGGTGTTGCTTTTGTCGACAGTCGGTTTGATCCTTGTGTTGCTGCTCGTCATCTACCGTTCTCCATTGCTGACGCTCATTCCGCTCGTTGGCGCAGGCATCGTCTATGCCGTGGTGGATCGCATCATCGGATTTGCGACGAAAGAGGCATGGTTCGGAGTCGACAGCCAAGCGCTGTCCATTATGACGATTTTGCTGTTTGCGGTCGTGACGGATTACTCCTTGCTCATTTTCTCCCGGTATCGGGAAGAGCTGAAACGGCATGAAAATGCCAGTGCGGCCATGCGCGAGACAATGCGCCATGTACGGGAGCCGATTTTCTTCAGCGGCAGCACGATCGTCTTAGGAGTGGCGACGCTCTTCTTCGCACTTTATGAACCATATCGCAATTTTGCACCAGTCTTCGCGATTGCTGCCGCTGCCATGTTGATAGCAGGATTGACACTGCTGCCTGCGTTGTTCGCTTTGATTGGCAGGAAAGCATTTTGGCCGGTCATTCCGAAGTTTGGAGAGGAAACGATCGAGAAGAAAACAGTCTGGGGCAAAGTGGCGCGCGTAGTGACAGAAAAACCGCTCCGTTTCATGATTCCTATCATCCTTCTTCTTATCCTAGGAGCTTGGAATGTCACGAATATGAAGGAGTCCTATGATTTGATCGCTTCCTTCCCTGAAGATCTATCTTCCCGGGTCGGATATGAACGGCTCGGTGACGCGTTTTCTGAAGGCAGCTTGGCTCCAGGTTCACTCCTCATCGTTTCTGACAAGGAGCTGAGTCAAGAGGGTCTCCAGTCCGTCGTCAGCGACATCAAAGAAACGCCAGGCGTTGCAAATGTGACGGCGCAAGGCAATCCGCTCAATGCGGATGGGAATGCGGCAAAATTCTCAGTTACATTCAAAGGGAATCCATACGATGCGCAAGCGTTGGATACAGTGCTTACGCTTCGCGAGAAGGCAGATTCTATATTGAAGGAAGCTGGGCTGGCTGGCGCTGAGCTTCATATTGCGGGAGAGTCCGCAATCAACGCTGACGTACGGGATTTCAATGGTCGGGATACATGGGTTGTCATAATTTTGATGACGATTCTGATTTCCATCATGCTTGGCTTGCAAACAAAGTCGGTTGTGGCCCCGATCTATATGATGGGAAGCATTCTTCTATCATTTGCAGCAACGCTCGGGCTATCGTACTTCCTGTTTAGCATTTTTCTGGATCTGGATGGCATTAGTTATCGAATACCACTCTATGCATTTGTTTTCCTCGTGGCGCTTGGCGTCGATTATTCGATTATGTTGATTGCACGAATCCGGGAGGAAATGAAAGCATTGCCGTTTGATGAAGCGGTCCGGAGAGGACTGGAACGGACGGGTGGCGTCATCAGTTCGGCCGGGTTGATTCTGGCAGCGACTTTCCTCGTCTTAGCGACGATGCCTATTTATGAATTGAAGTTGTTCGGGTTCATCATGGCACTTGGTATCCTGATTGATACGTTTATCGTCCGTCCTCTACTCATCCCGGCAATCCTCGTCAAATTAGGCAAGTGGAGTTTCTGGCCGAAGAAAATGTAAAGGTTAATATGAAAGGCATCTCTGTTGGAAGGACAACAGGGGTGCCTTTCCTTTTGATAAAACATTCCAAAAACAATCCGCCTTTACCATTAGAAGAAGACTAATCAAATGAAGTCCTCTGCCTAACTCTACCCCACTGGAACCTTTATATAATAAGAACACTTTTCAGAGGGTTGAAACAAAAAAAGTTTCCTTCCGTCTAATGATTAAATTGATCCAGTGAGAGGACGGAAATGTTTAAACAAGCGGATGGATCTGTTGAAAGTGGTGGAGTGGAATACTTCCTGTTTGTCTTTTTAATTGATAACTTTAATCTAAAAAGTAATAGGTCTTTTGGGTTTTATTTCAAAAGGGTTGTATTTAGTCCTTTTCTTCCACCTTTAATAGTTATAATTAAGAACGCCGACTCTATTAATGGGGGTGTATTCATGTTAATTAATGGCCGTAGTATAAAAAACCCTTTAATAATTGGATTTTTAAGCATTGATAGTAATCGACAATTGTATAATGAGTATCTCTTGAGCAATTCAATAGAGTTAGAAGAAAAAATCAATAAAAGATTCTATATTTATTGTTATAAGGCCAGGTTAGTATCATATTTCTCCAAAACGATTTATTTTGAAGCAATCAATTATGATAAAAAGATTCGAAAATTCTCGGAGAATACTCTTTTAATCCTGGACAAGCCAATCAGTGACGGAAATTCGTGTTTAATTGAACAAATAAAAGATGAGAGTATCAATAAATATTCTCTGGAGAGTAACAATATTGAAGATTATATAAACGACTCTAGACTGCTTAACGCTGTCAAAATTTTAACGGAAAGGCAGAAACAAATATTGTATTTAGCCTATATTAAGGATTTGAAGGACACGGAGATATCGAAATTATTATTAGTCTCCCAACAATCGATTAGTAAAACCAAAAAAACTGCATTGCGCAGAATTAGAGGTGAATTGGATGCTAGATGAAATTACGATTATTCAAATGATAGGTAATGGTGCTTTTCCTATTCTAATTACAATATATTTGTTACAACGATTTGAAAAAAAGATAAATAAACTTGAATTGGCCATACATGAGTTGATCAAATGCAATAGATGTGACGAAGAGATACTAAGCCACAGCTTGGATTATAAAAAGGTGAGGAGTAAAGTATATTTAATCGAGGCCTGCTCTACAACGAAGCAATTGTTAAGCAAAGAAATTAATTACTCAGGAACCCCTCAAGACAAAAACCTTGATAATCTCACTGAGTAAGCGTCTAACAGCAATAATGTGAAAAATTATACTTTAACATAACAGGAAACCTGGATTGGGCACGTTTTACGTGTTCTTTCTGGGTATTTTTTGTGGGAAAAAGGAAAAGAAAACGTCCCACTTTGAAAATCTCAAAGAAGAGGCATAAAAAAATTAAACATAGGTTGTAAATTTACTCGTAACTCCCCTTTAAGTAATAACAAGTGTATCAGCCAGCGATATACTTGAAATAATTTGAAAGAGGGGAAAACCCATGGCTAAAACTTATCAACCAAAACCTTCTATGACTACTAGAAGCCAATGGGGGTCAACAGCACCTAGTTGTACTCTTCCTAATTTAGCAAAGAGTTCTGTTACTCAAATCGTAGTTCATCACTGTGCTTCTAATAACACCACTGTTTCTAACCGGACAGAAAATCAGCATCAGAAATGGTTGCAAGATTATTTTAAAAGCATTAATTACTGTGACTTGGCTTATCATTTTACTATTGGGAAAAACGGTACTATCCTTGAAGGCAATCCTATTAATAGAATGGGTTATCATGCAGGTAATGCCAATAGTTATTCTATTGGTGTTTCCGTTCATGGTAACTACGAAGATCGGTCTTTTACTGCAACCCAAGAATCTAGATTAGTAAATTTATTAGCATGGCTTTGCTATGATTTCAACATAGAACCATCTAAAATTGTTGGTCACAAGGATATATCTGCAACATTATGTCCAGGTAAAAATGTTTATAGCAGAATACATGGTATTCGTAATGCTGTATTCGCTAAACTTTACCCGGACTGAGTTCAATAACAAATCTATAGTAACGATAAAACAGACTACGGAAAATTAACCCGTAGTCTGTTTAATTAAGAGCTATGAGATCTCAATGAGGGACTAACGTTAATTGGCTATGGGTGAAAGCTACATTCTTATAGAAAGGAGAAGAGGACACTGGGCATGATCTAGTGCTCTCTCTCCTCTACAGCAGCGCTTTTCTTTTCATTCCCCATACCGTGATTGGGTTTTTAATAGGCTAGCGGATATGTCCTGTTCTCTAGAGGAGTTACACAGACCCCGTTTCGATAATCGTGGTGAAAGATAGTTCCTCCGAATGAAAAAAAGGGTGCTGTCAAAGGTTGAGCTTTTTTAGTTTATTATGGTTTTCGTTATGAATTCTGTCACCCGGGCGGCGGTAATAGGCGAACAGGTAGTCATTTTCTATTGAAGGATATGATTTTAGCTAATTCTTGTACAACTTCTTCTAATCTTTCTATTTTCTTTTCGAACCGGTGTAATAAGTAAATCGTCATCACAATCGGAAAACCGAAATTGCCTATCATTTGAAATAAATCGACGTCACTCATTTTACATCCTCCTCTAATGTACGTATTAGTTTCACTAGTTCTGTTTTTGTTATGAAGGAACTGACATTGGCTTCGTTTTAATGTAAAGGGATAAAAATAAAGAAAACTACAACCAGTAATATAAAAATCCACAAAAACGAGCTATTCGGTTGTGAATAGCTCTCTGTTTTGATTTATTTTGGGATAATCTCTTTATCAAGAAGCTCGAAAAAATTGGGGATATTTACTTTGTTGATATCCGGTAATTTGGATAGTACTTTTAATTTTAGTTCTTGTTCGAGATCATTTCTTTCCTGGAAGTTAGTTTTTGACAAGACACTTTGAATCTTAGGCTGCAGCATTTCCAATACTTCGATATCTTCAAGCATATCAATACCCTCCTTTTTTATATGTAGCAATACTTTTGGGAACACAAGTTCTTGTTGTATGTAAATTAAAAGCCTTTTATTTTAAAGGCTTTTAATTTACATTATATACAAACCAAAAGATTGTTTATTTTAATAGAACGTCTTGATGCTTTCTTCCTCTGGGGAATTTCAGTATATTCTCAAGTGGATAAGTGACAAATTTTGAAAGGGTTATCAAAGGGGAGAATCACTATTTCGTTGTATAACTATATCAACTATATCACTACTATATCAACTATATCACTACTATATCAACTATATCACTACTATATCATATTAAAGTAAGCTAAAATAATTTGTGTGCCGACAAATATTTAGCACTTTTTAATGCGAAGAGTTGTTTATATATTTTTATGTTTTGATCAAAGACAATAAAATGGATATACGAATAGATTTAACTATGTTGTTAACATTATTTTATAAAATTAATTAAATTAATATGTTATTTAAAAATATATTTAATGAAAAAAAGATGATATTTTGAACCCTGGCAAAAGAATGAAGGATATTAGAGAGTTAGGGTATGATAGTGTCTTCAATAATTTCATTCCCAATGCCGGGGTTACCGGGAAGCCATCTTATCTGCCATTTTTGTGAGTATATTTGAAGTATTCACTTTCCCTTAGTGGTCGCCAGATTGCCGTTCAGTGAAAATGAATTTGCATGGCTCGTGCCGTCGCTCGTCGGATTTATAGCAGGGTTGATCTTGCACGACCCCTCAATTTCTTTCAGGATATCAGTTTCATCCATTTGATAAAACATTCCAAAAGCAATCCGCTTTTTCCGTCAGAAGAAGACTGATAAAATGAAATGAATTCATCGTAAGAAGGAAGCGAATAGTAAAAGGGTATCTGCCGTGTCTTGTGGAAGAAACAAGGCAAGGAGGGATTGCTTGTGTTGAAGAAAATTATGTTTTATATCGTTATACTGGCCATTATCATTGCACTGCTTCTATTCTTTCGAAATGGGTAAGCAGTGAATTATACAGCGTGGAGTAAGGGGGGGTTAGATGATACCAGACTTGGAAAGCTTCAAACGGTTAGCGGATTTCGACAATGTCCTGGTCGTAGATGATGAAGGGACGACGCTTTATTATGATCTGGCTGACTTGAATGTGTTGTCTAAATTAGGCCATCGCCCAGAGGATTTCTTAGGCAGGAAAGTTACTTCGTTTTATACGAATTTAACAGATGACAACAGTACCGTTATGACTGTATTACATACAGGTGAAGCAATGACGATGGTCCACCAGAAACTCGTCACGAAAACGGGACAAACCTATGATTCGCTCAGTTCCACGTATCCGATTGAGGAGAATGGTGTTATAGTGGGCGCCATAGAATTTTCCAAGCATTTTTATTCGAAAGAGCATATGCAATACTTGGATCACTACTCCTCCCATAAAATTTACCGCAAAAACAATACTATTTATACGATAGACGATCTCATTACGCAGAATGAGGGAATGAAAGCGATCAAAGAAAAAATGGAGCGCATTGCTCAGCACGATTCCACTATCCTGATCTATGGAAAGACAGGAACGGGAAAAGAGATCGTGGCACAGGCGATCCATAATCGAAGCAACCGTTTTGGCCAGCCGTTTATCACGCTGAATTGCCGTGCCTTATCTGAAGATCGGGCGGATCAGGTGTTATGGGGAACAGAGCATGACGGCGAAACGCAGTTCGGAATCGTTGAACAGGCGAACGGCGGTACATTATTCCTTGACGGTATCAATGAACTAAGCCCCCAGCTCCAAGCTAAGCTATTGCAGGTAATCGAAGAAAAGACGATACGCCGCCTAGGTGGAACAACGGATATCCATTTGGATGTCCACCTCATTTCTTCGACCAATGAGGACCCGGAAACATTATTACAAGAGAAGCGAATGCGTGAGGACTTCTATTATCGGGTCGGTGTCATTCAAATTGACCTGCCAGAATTGAAGGAACGGAAAGAGGATATTGAACAGCTCGTCTGGCATTTTATTCGTTTTTATCAGCAACATATGAATGTGGCAATTGAGACAGTGGAGCCCGAGGTTATGCAATTGTTCCATCATTATTCGTGGCCGGGCAACGTAAGGGAACTGAAAAACGCCGTGGAGACAGCGATCAATCAAATGCAGGCAGGCGTCATAACCGTAGGTGATCTGCCAAGGAAAATTCGGCAGCATGAAAACCGTCGGGACGTACCGGGAGAACGGAAAATAATGGACTTGAAAGAGAAAGTCGATGAGTATGAAAGAGCGATTATTGCAGAGGAATTGAGCAAGGCAAATGGCATAATTGCAGAAACGGCGCGACGTCTTGGTGTTTCCAAGCAGACATTGAAATACAAGTTAACGAAATATGAATTAAGGTAAAAATTTTTTGACGAGAGAGGGAAAAAACTTCCCCTCTTTTTTTTATGGAGACGTTCGGTATAGTGAAAGAATAGAAAACATTCTTATTACATGAACAACAAATGATGGAACGGTCGTTAATGAAAGAATTGAAAACGGTTCCATCCAAGACAGATACAACGAAGAGGTGAAAAGAATGGGACAAACAATACGACACAGCATCATTTTAGGTTTTGCCTTATTTGCACTTTACTTTGGTGCGGGCAATCTCATATTTCCGCCGAGCATTGGGAATATGACCGGAACGGATTGGATTCCGGCATTAGTCGGATTTAGTATTACGGGCATCGTCCTGCCATTGCTTGCGGTCATTGCCATCTTAAACGCAAACGGAAAATTTGAAGAGCTGACTAGGCCGATCAGTCCATGGTTCTATGCTGTATTCAATCTGGCCCTGATGGTGGGCATTGGAATGTTTGTCACAATTCCTAGAATGGCGGCAACCACGCATGAGCTAGGAGTGGGCATTTTATTTCCCCAAGTACCCCAAATTGTCACGATTGTCTTATTCTTTGCCATCAGTTTTTATTTTGCAATGGATAAATCGAATGTCATCGATAAAATAGGGAAAATCCTTACGCCGCTTTTGGTGATCATCCTCTTGTTCATCGTTGGAAAAGGCATTTTCTCGCCAATCGGAACGCCGATTAACACGGGTTCAAAGGCTCCGTTTTCAGATGCCTTCATCAGCGCCTACCAAACAGGTGATGTCGTAACAGGTATTTTATGTGCGCCAATCTTTATTGCGGCAATTGTCGGTTATGGATATAAAGGAAGACAAGTTCGTAAGATTGCTTTGATCGGAACAGGCATTGCAGGCCTAGGTCTTCTGATCGTTTACGGCGGTTTATTATTTATCGGTGCGAGCGGAAGTGCTATCTTCCCTTCTGATATTGAAAGTACAGCGCTTGTTTCGGAAATCGTACAACACCTGCTTGGAAACTTCGGTTCGATAGCATTAGCCATTGCCGTTGCGCTGGCATGCTTAACATCTACCATCGGCGTGATGGCCGTGATTGCTGACTTCTTGCATAAATTATCGAAAGAAAAAATCAGTTATCGGGTATGGGTGTTCATTATCAGCGTAGTCGGAGCCGGAGTCGGCTCCATGGGAGTGGGCAAAATTGTGGACTATGCAATGCCGATTTTCACAGTGCTGTATCCTGTGGCGATCGTATTAGTGTTCTTAGGTGTCTTCAATAAATTCATTCCCAATGCCGGGGGCTACCGGGGAGCCATCCTCTTTACCATATTTGTGAGTACGTTTGAAACGATCACAGCACACCAAATTCACATTCCTTTCATTAGCGAAGCGGTGGGCAGATTACCGTTCAGTGAAAATGGATTTGCTTGGCTCGTGCCGGCGCTTGTCGGATTTATTGCAGGATTGATCTTGCACGCGATCTTTTCAAAGAAACCAGTTGAAACGGCTGTTGTGGCGGAAACGGACAGCGATGCCAAAGTAGAATAAAAACAAAAACGACGGAGCCCTAATACAGGGGGTCCGTCGTTTTATTTATTGGAACACTAAATTCAATTTACCGTTTTCAAGCGACAGACTGGCATCGAATTGATTTCCATTGTTGGCGGTAAAACCTTTGATCACGTTTGTTTTACCTTTGGTGCAGAGCAGTTTCACTTGAGCGGGCGTCAGCTTTTTCTTTAAATAAAGGCCAGGGAATGTTTGCTTGCAGCCATTTTTATAATTGCTGCAACCATAAAAGCCTTTACGAGCTAAAATCATGCCGGTTTTGCAGGCTGGGCACGGGGCCACTTCGACCGTTTGATAGGAGCCGCGGGATTTGGATGGGCGGGGCGGCACTGCTGTTGCATCTATTGGCTTCGCCTCCAATTGCCTTGGCACTTCCTCTAATAATTTGGCAATGAACTTCGCAATATTATCGAGAAAATGCTGGCTCGTCCCTTCGCCATTCCCGATTTTTCGCAAATACGCTTCCCATTTTGCGGTCATCGATGGACTCGCCAGCAAGTTGCCTTCTATCGCTTGGCAGAGGACTCGTCCTTTAGCCGTCAAGGAGACAATATTTTTCGTTACAGAAATATAGCCGTGCTTTTTTATCGTTTCGATAATGCTGCTTCGTGTGGCTTCGGTCCCGAGCCCCTCAATTTCTTTCAGGATATCGGTTTCTTCCTTATCTTCGACGAGCTTCCCGCATGTTTTCATCATCGTAATGAGCTGGCCTTCCGTGTACGGCTTTGGCGGCATCGTCTTGCCTTCTTTGATGCCGATTTTACTCGAGACGGCTTCCCCTTGGCTAAGCGGCGGCAAAGCAGGTTCATCCTTATCGTCTTTCGAGCTTTTGAATAAAGCCTTCCAACCAATGTCACGCTCGGTCTTTCCGGTCGTAAAGAAAGGCAGGCCGTTCACATCGGTCGTCACCTTCGTCTCCGTATAGAGGTAATCACGGTGGAACATGGCGAGCGTGGTCCGCACAATTTCTTCGTATAAATTCCGCTCGAGCGGCGACAAGCGGCCAAGGACAGCCTGAGTCGGCACCTTTTTCGTCGGGATGATTGCGTAGTGCTCCTGAACTTTGGAGCTGTCCACATAACGCTTACTTGGCGACAGGGAAGCGACTTGAAATGGTTCGTTAATCAGTTGTTGATAGGCCCCGACCTGGTCTTTCAAATAAGCAAACTCATTCGGCGTAATATGCCGGGTATCAGTTCGGGGGTAGGTGACGAGCTTTTTCTCGTACAGCCCCTGCATTATTTTCAAGACATTCGCCGGGCTCGTCTTCCACCTGCGATTGGCCGTCGCCTGCAAGGTGGAAAGCGAGTGGAGCTGCGGTGGAGGCGTCCGTTTATCCGCATGAGTGACGGACATGATAGTGCCGGGTGAATCCGGCCGGATGCCATGCTTCGCGAGCAATTCCTGTACAATTTCCCGCTTCGGCTCTTTCACCTTCGCCTTGCCTTTGTACATGCCATGCTCCGCCTTAAATTCCGCTTCCACCTCAAAAAACGGCTCCGATACAAACGTCTCGATTTCCCGTTCGCGTTGATAAATCAGATAAACCGTCGGCGATTGCACCCGGCCGATCGGGAACACTTCCTGCACTCCTTTTGCCTTTAAGAGCAACGTATACAGCCGGGAGCCGTTCATTCCGACAAGCCAGTCGCTAATCTGCCGGGCTTTCGCTTCCTCATACATCATCAAGTCCTTGCGGTTGTCCCGCAAATTGGCAAACCCTTTACGGACTTCGTCGACTTCCAACGAATTGATCCAGAGACGCAAAATCCTCTGATTGCGGGCGCCCGTCTGGTTGTAAATGCTATAGAATATGTTCGACCCTTCCCGATCCACGTCACAAGCATTAATAACGGTATCCGTCCCACGAATTAATTTCTTCACCACTTGGAACTGCTTGAACTTCCCTTTTGCCACTTGAAACTCATAATGGTCTGGCAAGATTGGCAAGCTGCCGAGCGACCAGCGTTTCCAGGATGGATTGTATGCATGCGGCTCCTTCAGTTCGACGAGGTGGCCGACACCCCATGTAATATACGCGCCTTCCGGGAAGAGCGGACATGGGTTCACTTCCAAATAGCCTTCATGTTTGCGCACGGAAAAAGCGTCTGCATACGCTTTCGCTTGGGAAGGCTTTTCGGCTAGGATAACGGGTTTCATGGCGGACACCTCGATTTATGAATTGGTACGTTTGTTCTTATATTATCTCATAGTAGGTGGGAGATTGCTATGAGGAGGAGGTTTGGCGAGGGTTAATAGAAGTGTTGATTAGCTTCTAGAAAGAATATATTAATGATATAATTATAGATGCAGCTACATTTATAGCGGATGGGCGGTGGCACTCCCTTTGTGAAAGGGGGTGTTTACATGGTGACTTACGAAGCAATGGACATGCTAATGCAATTTGGAATGTTCCTCGCGATGATGACAACAGCTATCGTTGCGATAGTTGCTCTCTACACCAATAGAAAAAAGTAACCATCCTCCGCTATCAGCTAATAGGTGAGATAGTTACTTTTTCTTGTTAACATTCTTATTCCTAGCCAACCGCTCTTCAAGCGGATGTCAGCTGCAACTGACTGGGTGTTCGAGCACCCGGTCTTTTTTATTATATGTACATTATAAGTAATAATAAACAATATCTCAACTGATTGGACTAGTCTTGCTCGGTATCCGTCCCACGAATCAATTTCTTCAAATTTCTTCACCACTTGAATCTGCTTGAACTTCCCTTTGCCACTTGAAACTCATAACGGTCCGGCAAGACTGGCAAGCTGCCGAGCGACCAACGCTTCCAGGATGGGTTATATGCATGAGGCTCCTTCAGTTCGACGAGGTGGCCGACACCCCATGTAATATACGCGCCTTCTGGGAAAATGGGACATGGGTTAATTTCTAAGTAACCTTCGTGTCGGCGTGTGGAAAAAGCGTCTGCATATGCTTTGGCTTGGGACGGTTTTTCCGATAGAATAACTGGTTTCACAATAGGCCCTCTTTTCTTTCTACGATGAAACGTTAGTTCTATTATTATCGCATATATGGAAGAAGTTTTCGAGTTGAGGGCAGGGCAAGAATCTGAAGTAAGAATAGTTTTCATGGAGGAAAAAATTAGAAATTCATATTTGTCATGATTGTTTGGGTGACTGTCACTCGATTCCTGCTCTAGGCCATCTTTAACACTTCTATGGGATCCGGATGTCCAGGAGGTGATATAATAGCCTTAATTATATCGTTTTGAAAATAATTGAAAACTTATAAATAAAGGGTGGAGTATATTGCGATTTATGCTGGACCGTTCAATAAAAAAACCTATGTATAGGCAACTCGTAGAACAAATAGAGAATGGGATTATATCTGGAGATTTATCTCAGGACCAGCCATTGCCATCTGAACGTGAGTTAGCAAAAAAGTTACAGATAAATAGGAGTACAGTTGTGACTGCTTATGATGAGCTAGAGGCGATCGGATTAATTGTCAGAAAAAAAGGAAGCGGCACTTATATAAATACGGATATATGGGGACTAACTCATAAAAGGGTCCCCAATTGGGGGAGATATGTAGAGGATGGCTCATTTCTTCCGAATCTTCCTTTGGTACAGAAACTTCGTAATGAAACGGATCAAAAAGGAATGATTAACCTATCAAGCGGGGAACTTGCGGCTGATTTACTGCCTAATGTCCAATTCGCTAGGATTTTTAAGGAGCATGTGTTTGATGAGCATTTAGGTTACGATCATCCTTTAGGCGATGAAGGATTACGGGAGACCATTTGTAAGCATGTGAAAACATATAAAAATATGGATGTTGAGCCGAATTCCGTATTGATTACATCGGGTGCTCAGCAAGCAATCCACCTCATCGTTCAATGCTTGTTAAAACCAGGGGATACTGTAGCGATTGAAGACCCATCCTATGCATTCTCTTTACCGATCTTTCAATCATTTGGTGTTAGAACTCTATTACTCCCAGTTGATCAATATGGCGTAAATCCTGATGATATTGAAGCTTTACAACGAAAATATCGAATTCGTATGCTTTTTTTAAACCCTGATTATCAAAATCCTACGGGCACAAAAATGTCTCTGGAACGCCGAAAGAGAATACTTGAATTATCCTCCAAGTACGGTATTCCTATAATTGAGGATGATCCCTATAATTTGACTTCATTCGCCGGATGCATTGGACCTACGTTAAAGTCAATGGACGGTAATGAAAATGTTTTATATATTAGTTCGTTATCAAAAGTTGTTGCATCAGGACTACGCATTGGCTGGATTATTGGTCCCGAAAAGGTGATCAAGCGTTTGTCTGATGGCAGACAGCAAATCGACTTTGGCCATAGTGTTTTTCCTCAATGGATAGCGAATCGATTTCTAGATTCCCCCCAATTTGAAAAACATGTTTCAAATTTAAGGATTCAATTGAGGGAGCGTAGGAATGCGTTAATTCTAGCATTGGACAGCTTATCGAATGAGGTTACATATTTAGTGCCACAAGGCGGAATTCATTTATGGTGTAAAATAACTGACGAAATTGATGAATTTAAATTACTTGAAGAATCCATGAAAAATGGCGTTTCATTTGTACCTGGGAGAATAATGGGCTCAAAAAGTGGATACGCCCGATTTACTTATGGCAAAGGTAACGGAGCTTCAATACAAGAAGGCATTTCAAGGTTTGCCACCGCGCTAAGAAGTTATGGGGTTTAATGTTTGAAAAGTATCTACATTATTCCCTAGAACTGAGTTGCTGTGGTACATATTTCAGGGAACGAGTGCCTGTTATAAGGGTTTAAGGGGATCTGATAAATATAATATTGTAATAAGAACGTTGTAAGCAATTTTAGACGGCTCTGGGGACACGGAAAAAAGTGCTTTTTCACTGGTCACGAACCGTCTTTCGTTGTTAATAAAATATAGCTATAGCTATAAAAGTCACTATAATAATAAATGGAATTGTTAAAACATAAACCCATAGTAGACTGGAAAAACTTTTTCCCCCGTTGTAATCTCTATTCATAGAGTTAGCTACGGATATGGTCACAATTAGTCCGATAGCTAAAACAATGAATACAAAAATGGCTGAAACGATAAGAGCTACCTTCATGCCTTACTCCTTTTTATAAAAATTTTTTTTATTCTATACGTTATAATTTTAAAATATATAACGTTTCCGAGAACCATCCACTTAAGTATGATTTAAGCCAACCACTTTTCGAGGGAATTGAACAGTGACTAAAAATATCTATATTCGTTCCATTCATCTTTTTAAAGATATCGGAACTTTTTGATTTGAAATTTGTTGAATCTATATAAATACATGCATGGCAACCGTACAAATAAGATAAAAGAAATTTCAAAATGCACATAAATCCAGATGATGTTACATCTGATGATGTGCATTTTTATTTACGTGCAAATGAAGAAATAGCAGATATCTATGGCAGTTTTAGTCACTAACAACTCCCTTTAATCGCAATTCATCACTTTTATTCTTCTTTAGAATGAGGAAGTTTGCTACGTGAATTCTAGTTTGTGGCGAATTGGAGATGAGTTTGCGTAAGATTAGAAGTGAGGTGAGTTCATGCGACGCACATACATCCCGGTCCATTTCGATAAATCCATCTTCCGGACATTGTATTATGATAGCAAAGAGCGGCGGTTCTTCGAGAGTTCCGGCGGCCAGCAGAATTCGCTGCTCGGCCTGTTATCAGGAACCGCGGGCGTCGTCCTGTATTCGTATCTGAGCAGCTGGACTCTTTCATTCACGGACAGCCGGCTTACCATGATGTTGGTCGCCGCCATCCTGACATTGCTTCTGACCATCAGTTTGATCTGGCTTTGCTGGTATATCTCGGAGAAGAGCAGGCGCACGTGGGAATATGTACCAGTACCATCTCCGGTGGAACTGCATGGCCTGGTCCGCAACGGCCGGCGCTGGCTGATGTCGCAGGTGATGCTGTTGATAGGTTTTTTAGTGCTGAATGTTTTTTTTACGCTGTTCCTGTTCATATTCTTCAACAGCGGTATCGTATTTGTCGGCATGATCATACTGTGGGCTATCCTGTTTCTGATGCTGTGGCTACTACAGCCATTCGCCCGGCTCAGCCTTCTTCGCTGGTTGGAAAGCAGTACTGGTTTGTCCTCTAAAGCAGGGTGAATTGTTGTTAAGTGAAATGTTGACTATTAGAAACATACTAACTAGAACATAGGTGCCGGTGTCCAAATTTGTTTGGATACTGGTGCTTTTCATTTATTCAAATTTCTTTTTATCCGCAATTGGGTAATAGGTTTGCTTTTATTAAGTTGACACATATATCACTTAATGATATATTTCGTTTATTGATATATCATTAAGTGATATATGTGAGCAGGAGGAAAATATGGCTAGAAATCGTTCATTAGAGATGGGAGAGCTTACAGATACGGCTTATTACATTCTCTTGTGCTTTGTGCAAGAGAATCATGGATATGTCGTCATGCAGGCAGTGGAAGAGATGACAAATGGCCAATTCTCCATTGGACCGGCCTCTTTGTATTCCACTATTCAGAAGCTGCAGTCCGCCGACTTAATTGAAATTACAGAACTGGGGGATAAAAAGAAGAAGACCTATCGGGCGACGGGAAAAGGGATCGAGCTGCTAAAGCAGGAAGTGGAGCGCAGACGGGATATGGTGCAACATGCTGAGGAAATTTTGAAGAGCGCGGGTGAATTGTAAATGACAGAAACTAAATATATTTTTAGCGGCGGCTTGGCATTTACAGAACAGAGCGACATGGAACGATTACGGGAGCTTGCCAGTGAGGGGTGGCTGCTGGAAAAGATGCATTGCCTTGGATATGTGTTACGGAGAGGAAAACCGCAAGATATCGAGTACTCGCTTGATTATCAAAAGAGGCCGGATGAGGAGTACTTTTCTTTCTTTGAAATGTCTGGCTGGACACATGTTTGTTCAGTTGGAAAGGAGATTCATATTTTTAGTGCACCGGCGGGGACTACTCCGATTCATACGGATCGACTGACCGCAATTGATAAATACGAGACGCAAAAACAATATATGGGAAACATTGCGTTGCCGACTTTGGTGATTACAATTTTGTTATCCTCGGTCGCCATGCTGAGTAATTACATCTGGGTGCCTAAAGGGATGGGGAATGCGTGCGGAATATTGAGCTATCTATCCTCCATGGTATTAATTTTCACGGGGATGCCTTACATCGGATATAGCTATAAACTAAGCAGACTGCGAAAGGGTTAATGAATAAACAAAGGGAAAGGGAGAGGTTCAAAGTGGATACTGTATTAACAGTGACAGGCTTAGGCAAATCATTTAAGAATAAAAAAGTAATCGAAGATATCACCTTTGAGGTGAAAAAAGGGGAGATTATGGCGGTTTTAGGGCCGAATGGAGCCGGAAAATCGACAACCATACGAAATATAATGGGGATCATGTATCCAGATGAAGGAACAGTTCATTTTCATGGCTGCCAGCCAGGTGATATTCCCCGCCATAAAATCGGATACTTGCCGGAGGAACGGGGCCTTTATAAAAACGTAAAAGTAATGGATATGATTTTATATTTGGCGGAGCTTAAGGATTATCCGCTAAAGAAGGCGAAGCAACGGGCGCTTGACTATTTGAAGAGGCTTGGGCTGGAAGGGAAGGGAAATGTCTCGGTTGAAGAGCTCTCCAAAGGAATGGGGCAAAAAGTGCAATTTATCGGCTCGATTATACATGAACCCGAACTGCTAATTTTGGATGAGCCATTTTCCGGTTTGGACCCGGTCAGTCAAGAAGTGTTTAAGACAGAAATTCAGAACTTGGCCAACAATGGTACAGCCATCTTGTTGTCTTCGCATCAGATGAACATGGTGGAACAAGTATGTGACCGCTTATTTATGATCAATCGAGGCAAGAAGGTCATTTATGGGACGTTGGAAGATGTGAAAAATCAGTATGCTAACTTTAAATGCACAATCAGAGGGAAAAATGATCTTCAAGTATTGGAATCAATCCCGCAAGTGCAGCGAGTCGAAAACAGAGAAGAAGCAGCCGTTTTGTATCTCGAACCAGATATCCAGCCGGCTGCTTGGCTACACACGCTGCCTGAGACTCTCGCTATTCAAGAACTGTCGATCGATCGGATTTCATTGCATGAAATTTTCATTGATGTTGCAACAGACAACCACTCGCAGCTGTTAATCGAGAAGGGAGAGGGCGTATATGCGTAATAGTTGGAAAGTAGCCCGTTGGGAAATCAGGCGGAATTTAAAAAATAAATCTTTCTTGATTTCCTTAATTAGCACACCGATTATTTTTATGCTGTTTGCATTCGTTCCTTCCTTTTTTAATAAAGAGTCGAATGAGAAGGTTACGGTAAACGTATTAGATGAAATCGGTGTTTATGAACAAATCGTACAAATAGCAACCGAAAATGAAGCGAATTGGAATGTGCTGAGAACAGATGCAAATGAGTCGGAATTCCCGAAGCTTGTTAAGGAACATGAACATACAGCCTATATAGCGTTGACACAAGAAGGACTGGAGAACGGTACGATTCATGTTTATATGAGTAAAGACATCAATGATCGTTTTCTACTCGAAACGAGAGTGTTGCAAGAGCCGCTCCGTCAACAGCAGTTGGCTCAGCTGGAGCTGACCGATAAACAAATCGCAGTTGTCGGAAAGGGGATTCAAGTGGAAGCTGTTTCTTCCGGAGAGGAAGCGGCAACTGGACCAGGCAATACAGATCGGATGAAACACCTGATTCCAGGAGTAGTAGCAGGAATGGTTCTCTTTTCAATCGTCATGACAGGTATGATGATTTTCACGTCAGCATCGCAGGAAAAGAAAGAGAAAGTTGCAGAAATCGTACTCTCATCAGTTACGACAACGGAACTAATGCAAGGGAAAATTATCGGTTACTTTGTCCTCGGAATTACGCAAGTGACGGTTTGGATGCTCTTTTTAATTCCGATTGCTTTGTGGAAGATGGATTTCCCACTACTGGAATATCTACTTGTTCCCGAGATGCTTGTTTTGTTGTTTATTGCTTTAACAGGTTACCTTCTCTTCGCTGCCATTTTTGTCAGCATCGGGGCCACTGTAGAAGATATGACATCGACAAGCAATTTTCAAGGAATCATTATGATGATTCCGTTTTTCCCGATAGCCTTTTTAGGACCACTCCTTAATGATGCGAATGGGTTAATCGCCAAAGTGCTAACCTTTGTTCCCATTACGGCACCAAGTGTATTGCTATTCCGGCTGGCTCAGCTGGAACAATGGCCTTGGATGGAAATCATAATTTCCATCGCCGTATTAATTCTATCTATTTGGCTTGCAATGAAAGCTGCGGGGAAAATCTTCAAAATCGGTATTTTGATGTATGGAAAGAATGCTACGCCGAAAGAGATATGGAAATGGATGTGGACATGAGTGCCGTTGTAGGAAAGGTAAAGAAGTTTGACCATTACATTTAATAGTTTCTGCAATGTGGCATTCATAATTCAACAGGGTAGTTGCAACTTAGACTGGGTGGTCCTGCACCTGGTCTTTTTTGCGGGCATCTTTTTATGAAGGTTGAGCTGCGACTAGGGACAATTAGCTGGGGGTTCGTACTTTATTGAAAGTCAGATGAATACGAACAGGGCAGCCGTTTGAGTGGTTCCTGGGGAGTCAACTTGGGTGGGGAAATTGTAGTCAAGCGGTGATAGAAGTGGTTTACCCGGTGATAGATTTGTTTCAAGCGGTGATAGAATCGATTTAGCCAGTGATAGACCTATGTTAACCGGTGATAGAACCCATTTACCCGGTGATAGCACTTGGCAAATTCGCTGGGAAACACGAACGGTTCATATAAGAACAGAGCGGCCATTGTGTTACCACCGAGTTGGATGGCGTTACCACCGTTTCTAGGTACATAACCACCGACTTGCACCCCGTTACCACCGCTTCTCACACGATTACCACCGTTTCTCACTCCATTACCACCGACTCGGCAATTTTTCCGGTCCAAATTCAATTGTCACACACTTCATTCTAATTCTGAAAACCATAAAAAGGACAACCTTGTATAGAAGGTTGTCCCAATGTTCTATTGCGAACTTCATGCCTATTGAAAAAGATGGTGCAGCAATCGATCTTTGTCATCAAAAAACTGTTTCATAATTGAATAGTGTTCAGTTTCCTCTAATGTCGTCTCATGCATCCCGTCTTCTGTTATTTGAAGTATTTTGGAGAGCGGATGCGCCATGACGATAGGGGAGTGAGTGGAGATGATAAACTGAGACCTATCCTGAACGAGTTCATTGATCCGGGCCAGCAAAGAAATTTGCCGAAGGGGAGACAAGGCGGCCTCCGGCTCATCCAGGATATACAAACCGTTTCCGCTGAAGCGTTTCATAAAAGCGGAGAAAAAGGATTCGCCATGCGATTGTTCGTGCAATGAAATGCCCCCATATGAATCGATAATCCGTGGAAGACGAGGGAACTCCCGATCCAACTCCTCTATATTGGTCGCGACGTTGTAATAACTTTCGGCACGGAAAAAGAAATGATCCGTCGGTCGGTCTGTTCCTTTCACTAAACGCAAGTATTGATCTAATGGCGAATGGGAATCAAAACTCGAGAAATTGAAATTCAACGTACCGCCTTCCGGATTAAACCCATAGGCAACCGCGATCCCTTCTAACAAAGTTGATTTTCCCATCCCATTCTCCCCGATAACATACGTAATGTTCGGGTGGAGCCGCAGTTCATCCAAGTCTCGGACAAAGGGAAGGGTAAAGGGAAATGTGCCATGGGGCAGCTGTTCCTGCCGCAAGCGGACGGACCGGATGTATTGAGAGCTTGCATCTAAATTTGTCACAGGAAACTTCACTCCTCTTCAGCGTGGATATCACCAATCCGGATCTCGGCTTCATCCCACAACTGATCTACAAATTCGTCAATAGAAACTCTATCTGTGTAGAGTTGATTGACTGCTTTTTCGATGAGCATCATTTGCCTCCTTCCAAATAGTCTCTTATGTATTTGTACGGATGTAGATAGGATAGGTTCCAGTATTTGTTGGAAAGGAATGGACTTTAAAGAGTTTTAGAATTACAGAACGCTTGTCGCTGCAGCGTCCCTGCGCTATCTTAACAAAATAGAAAATGCACTGTATACAAGTAATAATGCCATGAGGATGTTAAACGGTTTTTGGTATTGCTTTACGACTGTTTGTAAAAGGGAGCCAAGTAAACTCCATGTAAATGTGCTTAAAATACCGACGATACCTAAAAAAGCAGAGAGCATTAGATAGCTGCTCATTGACGAATAGTAGGGAAGAATATATGTAGAGACGACCGCAACACCGTATAGAATGGCTTTCGGATTAATAAATTGCAGCAGCGCACCGATTAGAAAAAAATTCGTATGATCCTTGCCGTAGATATTGTTGCCCGTGTCTTTGCTCGTCAAGATTTTATAAGCTAAATATAACATGTAGCCTACGCCAAAGAGGGATAATGGCAGTTCGATCGCAGGCATGAGGTTCAACAGCAAACGATTAAACAGTAAACAACACAGGATAATGATAAAAAACCCGAAACCGACGCCGACACAAAAGGTTGTCGTTTTTTTAAATCCATGCTTGTTAGCAAACGCCATGGCCATCAAATTATTAGGACCGGGCGTAAAACTGGTAACCACTACAAACAGTAAAAACGATAGGACTGGCATCAAAAATCCCCCTGTAATTAGTTTTATATAACGTCTATAATGGACTTTATAACGTATTCGTTTTATTGTACAGAAAAGACGCTATATTGTAAATAGAGGAGGAGTGAGTTTGATGGAGGACATTCAACGCATTCTTGCAAGAAATTTGAAGGCGATTCGGGAGAAGGAAAAACTCAGTTTGGAAAAAGTCTCTGAGTTAACTGGGGTCAGTAAGACGATGATCGGACAAATCGAGAGAGGGGAATCGAGCCCCACGCTGACAACAATCTGGAAGATAGCCAATGGTCTGAAAATCTCTTTTACGTCGCTCATTCATAACCCGCAGCCTGACACTAAGATAATTTTGAGAAATAGGATGCAGGTGATATCTGAAGATGAAGGGAAGTATAGAGTCTACCCTTCTTTCCCTTTTCAAGAAGATAGACGTTTTGAAATCTATTCAGTTGAAATTGACGAGGGAGGGAAGATGAGCTCTGCTGCGCATAAACAGGGTACCGAGGAATTTATTACGGTTTTTGATGGAGAGCTTACCATTTTAGTGAATGACTGCGAACATACATTGAGTAATGGAGATTCCATAAGATTTAAAGCGGATCGACCTCATATGTATAGTAATTCGGGAGACCGTTTAGTTCGACTAAGCATGACGATTTTTTATCCAGATTAAATTGCTATTTGTAAGATTGGGATGCTATACCTTGCCTTCTATAATGAGAAAATTGAGATACAAAAACGGGATTATGAGAGGTGGAAAGGAAAATGGGGCATGTAATTCTGCTTGTAGAAGATGATAAATCAATTAGTGAAATGCTTGTTAATTACTTGGAAATTGAAGGTTTCCAAGTAGTTTGTGCATATGATGGCGAGGAAGCTCAACAGAAATTCAGAGCAGGTTCATTTGATTTGATTTTATTGGATCTAATGCTGCCTAAATTAAACGGAATGGATTTTTTAAAACAGATCCGCGAAGAAAGCAGCATTCCAATCTTGATTCTCTCTGCCAAGGACGGAGAAATCGATAAAGCGCTTGGACTTGGTTTTGGAGCTGATGATTATATTACGAAGCCTTTTTCGATGATCGAGCTTGTTGCTAGAATTCATGCGTCCATTCGCAGAGCGACAAAGTATTCGGGACATGAGAATAACTATTCCAATATCATTCGTGTCCATGAAATTACGTTGGACATTGAAAACATGCTAATTGAAAAGAATGGAAAACGAATCAAACTAACAGTAAAGGAATGGGAATTAGTAAAGCTGTTTTTTACAAATCCGAAAAGAGTCTTTACGAAAGAACAAATCTATGAAAAGGTTTGGCAGGATGTCTACTACGGAGACGAAAATATTATTAATGTGCACATGAGGAGATTACGGGAAAAAATTGAGGATGATCCCTCCAAACCGATCTATCTTAAAACGTTATGGGGTATGGGCTATCGCCTGGGAGAATTTTAAGATGGATCTATTATTAATTGGAATTATTCTTTTGCTAGTCGCCCTCAATTTACTTCAGTACTATCGAGCGAAACAAAGAGATAAAGAATTAGAATACTTGGCAATTCGATTAAAAGAAATGAGTAAAGAAACGTCTACTTTGGATCAAATCCTTCTTAGTACTGATGATAAAGCAATACAAAATTTATTAGTCCAGATGAATGAGTTCTTCGACCGCTACAAACAATCCAGTGCCCAGTTAAAAAAAACAGAACAGTCCATCAAAAAAATGCTTTCGAATGTGTCCCATGATTTAAAAACTCCCTTAACAGTTGTATTAGGCTATATTGAAACCATTCAGCAGGATTCAAGAAGGCCGGCGGAGGAGCGAAATAGACTGCTGAATAAAATCCACCACAAAACGTTGGAGATTATCCATTTAATCAATTCTTTTTTTGACCTAGCAAAACTAGAGGCAAATGACCAACGTATTGATTTAACAGGCGTCCACATTAATGAAGTTTGCCGGAAAAATATTTTAGGTTTCTATGATTTAGTACAATTGAAAGAATTTGAAGCTGTTATCAATATTCCGGAAACACCGGTTTATGCATTGGCAAACGAGGAAGCGCTTGGACGAGTTTTAAACAATTTATTCTCCAATGCACTCTATCACGGAGAAGCAGGGAAAACGGTAGGTTTTAGTTTGGAGTATGATGAGCATCATGTCTTCCTAAGTGTATGGGATAAAGGAAAAGGTATTGAGGAACACCATCAGGAACATGTATTTGAAAGGTCCTTTACAGTGGAGGAATCGAGAAATAAGGCGTTCCAAGGAAGCGGCCTGGGATTAACCATTACGAAAAAGTTGGTGGATTCCATGGGAGGAGACATTTTTGTAAAGAGTACACCCTTTCATAGAACCACATTTTCTATCCAGCTGAAACGAGTGTTTTTTTAATTTCGTAAGGTTTTCTTAAGAATTGTGAAAGAGGAAAGAAAGTATTGGATTGTAGAATAAGTAGTAGGAGAGGGGGGAAACAAATGGACATTGCCATTCAAACAACGGGCTTAACCAAAACGCTTCACGGAAATGAAATTATATCAAACCTTAATATGACTGTGAAAAAGGGTGAGATTTATGGATTGCTCGGCCCTAATGGGGCAGGGAAAACAACGTTAATGAAAATGCTGTTAAACCTGGTTAAGCCAACAGCAGGAGAAATACAAATTTTAGGTGAAACACTAACGCCTTCATCCTTTGAGTTGTTAAAAAGGATGGGGAACATTATTGAATATCCCATTTTTTACGAAAAGTTAAGCGCATTTGATAACTTAGTGCTCCATTGTGAATATATGGGCTTTTATAATCAAGATGCCATCCGCGAGACAATTGAATTAGTCGGGTTAAAGAACATTGATAACAAGCTTGTAAAAGAATTTTCTCTCGGAATGAAGCAACGTTTAGGGATTGGTAGAGCCATTTTGACGCGGCCGGAACTGTTGGTTTTAGATGAGCCGATTAATGGGCTGGACCCTGCTGGGATAAAAGAAATGAGGAACTTATTTCAAATGCTAACTAAGCAGTACGGAATAACGCTGCTCATTTCAAGTCACATTTTAGGGGAGATTGAACAACTTGCAGATACGATTGGCATTATCAACAAGGGGCAATTAATTAAAGAAATTACTATGGACAAAATACGTGAGCAAAATACTGAGTATATTGAATTAGTAACACCTCAACAAAGAAAAGCTTGTTTTATAATAGAAGAGCTCAATATCTCTAATTATAAAGTTGTCGATGAATCGACCATCAGGATTTACGATTCGAATGTCACCCAAACAGCCATTTCAAAAGAGTTAATTTTAAACGACATAGAAATAGATTCGATTAATAAAAAGGTGAAAAATCTAGAGGAATATTTTTTAGATCTTGTTGGTGAGCCTTCATCCACTAATATCCGTAAAAAAGGGCAGCAGCCTGTACATTATCTTTAAAGGCAACTTCATATTTGTAGCAATTTTTTCACGGTTTACTATTAGTGGAGGTGAAGCATATGTTCAATTTAATTAGGCTAGAGTTAAAGAAGGAAAGCTTTAAATGGTATGGCATCGGAACAGTTATTGCTAATTTGCTGATACTTGCTCTCATCATTCCAATTCAATATGTAGAAAAAATAGAGACAGATGAAATGTTTATGATTATGGGCGCATTAATAAGAGCCGTGTTCATAATATTTGGTGCTGTGTTACTTTCCAAATTAATCATAGATGAGTATAAAAATAAAACAATATTTCTTATGTATACCTATCCAATTCAACGGAAGAAGTTAATTACTGCTAAGCTACTGCTTATAGGTATACTTACTTTTATTACCATCTCCATTTCCAGTGCTTTAGTTGCTGTGGGTTATTTTATAATTCATAACATGTTTCAAATCTCCCCGGATACCATACCTGCTCAGCGATTAATTGTAGAAATCGTGAGTATGCTCAAGTTTGCCATAGCAGCGGCGGGTGCAAGTTTAATTCCCTTATACTTTGGTTTGCGAAAACAGTCAGTCCCGGCAACATTACTTTCCTCTATACTTATTGTGACTGTAATTACTCAAAGCAACCCATGGTTTTCACTTGCTGACAATATCTATATCTCTTTAGTTGCTGCTACAATAGGCGTCTTCATCGCATTTTGGACAATTAGGAATGTAGACAAAGTGGATGCTATTTAAATGTAATAAGCTAGGGAGTACTGACAATACGAATTAATCATACAGTTAGATGAAAAAAGGGAATTGTAAGGAGAAAATCCTTATCAATTCCCTTTTGTTATGTTAATTAGAAATCATATTCCTCATCTTGTTTCTTGCGAATGCCTTCGTAGGCTTCCACCGTCAATACGGTATCCTCCACTAAGCGTTCTAAACGAAACAGGACATCGTCGTTGACGATTTCCTTGCGTAAAAAGTCTTTTTCTTCAATAAAGACATAGGTGGGGACAATGTGCGCTTTCATATAGGCTAAGATCGGTTTTAACTGTTGCTCGACCATCAAGTAGTGCTTGGATGTGCCTGCCGTGACGATCATGCTAATGACTTTGTCCCTGAAGGCATTGACAGGCAGCAGGTCAAAAATATTCTTTAGAGTGGCGGGAATGGATGCTTGGAACGTAGGCGTGCCGAGAATAATGGCGTCAGCCCCCATAACTGTCTCAGCAACCAACTTGGTATCCCCGTCGTACTCAAAGTAATTGCGACCATCACTGAACTCGACTGTATAGTCGGCTAAATCAAGTAAGGTAACGTCATGCTGAGGGTATTTATTTTGAAGCATCTCGATGGCCGTTACAGCGGCTGTCCTCGTTTTTGAGCCTACAATAGAGCCAGCCAAAACAACAATTTTCATTTTGAATCCCCCTCGTTATTTGGCAGTATATTTTTTAATCGCCGGTATAATATCCCTTCCGATGATTTCAATGTTTTTCATAATCTTTTCGAACGGCACCCCGCCAAAATCAATTTGTGCCATAAATCGTTGCATGCCATACAGTTCATGTTGGTATAGAAGCTTTTCGATGATTTGCTGCGTGCTGCCAACCATTAAGGCATCGCGGGTATCAGGAGCTTGAGCGAATTGCTGTTTTGGATAGCCCCCGCCGCGAATGGCGATGAATCCGCCATTAATATGAGGATACATGCCTTGCAACGCTTCCTTTGTTGTATCCGCCACATAGAACAAGCTTGTTGTGGCGATTGGCAATGTTGCGGGATCAAAACCGCTTTGTTCTAACGCCTCACGGTAGGCATCAACAGAGTGTTTGAAATTGATGGCTGGTCCACCTAAAGTCGTCAGCATCATTGGAATCCCCATGTATCCCGCTTTAATGGCACTTGCGGGCGGTCCGCCGACTGCGCGCCAGATAGGAATTGTCCCGTTTACAGGCTGCGGCAGGATCTGGGCGTTTTCAAGGGGAGGACGGAATTCGCCTTGCCATGTCACCCGTTCCTCTTCATTAATTTTCTTAAGAAGCTCTAATTTCTCTTCAAAAATTTCCTCGTAGTCCTGTAAATCAACTCCGAGCAAGTGGTAGGCACCGACACGGGAGCCACGTCCAGCAACGATTTCTGCTCGTCCCCCTGAAATCAAGTCGATCGTGGCAAAATCCTCATAAACACGAACGGGGTCCGACACACTTAAGACGGTTGCGGAGCTCGTAATTTTAATGTCATTTGTAGCTTGTGCGATAGCCCCGAGCACGACCGTATGGGCTTGCGTTGTAAAGTACGTCTGATGACTCTCGCCAACGCCGAACACATCGATTCCAGCTTGTTCAGCAAGCTTGGCTGCCTCGATTAATTCATGGATTCGCTGCTGGGCGGACACCCGGTCGCCCGTTAGCGGGTTAGGAATGTGATCACCTAGAGAATAGAGGCCAAATTCCATCCCCTTTGAGGGATTTATACGATATTGTTCCATTCCTATTCCTCCTCAATAGGTTGAAGTTTTTGTTCGATTTCGTGGCGGCGTTCCTCTAAAAATGGAGGCAAGTCCAGTTTTTCACCGAGTGTTTCGATCGGCCCGTCGATTGTGAACCCCGGTCCGTCCGTAGCAATTTCAAATAAAATTCCGTTTGACTCGCGGAAGTACAAGCTTTTGAAATAAAATCGATCCACGATGCCGGAAGAATGAAAGCCGCGTGCGCGCACTTGCTCGTCATAGTAGGCGAGCGCATCTTCATCTTTTACACGAATCGCCAGATGATGAATACTGCCTCGCCCTGGTTTTTCGGCAGGTCCATCCATTGCTTTCACGACGATTTCACCAAATAGTTCCCCGTTAATTGATTGGTAAATAGCTTCTTTTTCCGAACGCGATACTTCGGTATAGCCGAATATGTCCGTAAGCGTGCGTCCTATCTTCTCGAGCCGGCGCACTGTGATTTCAACGGGACCCATGCCTTGGATTTGATGTTCAGCAGGGACGGATGATTGTTCCCAAGTTTCCCAGTGGTCGATTTTTTGTCCATACGACGGTAACAGCACCATCCGCAAGCCTTCTGCGTCTTCAAAGTGTAGGGCAGGTCGGTCGGTGTATGTTGTGATGTCGCTATGTTGTACACTAAATTCTTTAAAACGGGATTTCCAAAAAGCTAAACTCGCTTCAGAGGGAACAAGCAAGCCGATTTGTGTAATGGCATTTGTACCTCGGTGTGTGCTCCCGACAAACGGCATTTCAAAAAAGGATAACTCCGTGCCCGGACTGCCTGTTTTGTCTCCGTAGAATAAGTGATACATCGACGGATCATCTTGATTCACCGTCAGCTTCACCCGTCGCAACCCAAGTATGTCGCGGTAAAAACGATTATTTTGCTTGGCGTTTTTCGTAATCATTGAAATGTGATGATGGCCTGGTATTGGATGCATTGTATGTTCCTCCTTTTTCATTTGACTAATCAAGTGACCAGGTAAAAAAATTACCGATCCGGCAATTTCTTTTGTTCACTGTTTTTATGGACACGTGACATGAGCGTATATAACGTCTTTTTCTCTTCCTCCGATAAACATTCATCGAAAAACGAAGATTGGAATGCAAGTTGAGCGTCAAAGGCATTCTCTAATTTGTTTCGGCCTTTATTTGTTAATGAGATCGTTTTAGTCTTCCAATCCTGCTTGCGTTCAATGAGTCCGTCTTTTTCAAGGCGAGCGAGCATACGCGAAATACCGCCTTGCGTTACGGTTACCTTCTCGGCTAATTCACTTTGTGTTAAAGGTTCGTACGTCGAAATCTGCATCAATACATCAAACTGGGCTGTCGTTAAATCATAAGGCTTTAAAAATTCATTGGATAGCAAATTGCTCTGATGGGTGAATCGAGTCAGTCTCAGCCAAATTAATGATCCGCGCGTATTCCTTTGCATATTGTTCCTCACTCCCTTTCCTACTATTCACTTTACTACTCAAGTGATGGTCTTGCAAGGTTTTTATCTCGAATTCAAGATACTTGTTCTTTATATATTCTTATATTCTTATCCACCGTGAGATAATCGCTCCATAGTTACAAATCTAATTGAAGAAGCAAGCTGATTAAGCTGATTGGAAATTAGATTCCTATGTTAATGTTATAATATAGGACAATTTCGAAACTTAGAGTGAGGGATGCTGCTTGAAAAGAAGCGTATTATATATTGAAGATAATGAGAAGATAGGCAGTTGGGTGAAAGAAGAATTAGAACAGCGAGGATTTTCCGTTCAATGGCTGCTGACTGGAGAAGGAGCCGAAGAACAAGTAAAACAGCATGAAATTGTTATTTTGGATATCATGTTGCCTGGCTTGGACGGATTTACTATAGGTAAACGGCTAAAAAAGGCAGCTCCTGCTGTTCCTATCTTGCTGTTATCCGCTCGAACATCGATCCATGATAAGGTAGATGGTTTACAATTTGCCGATGACTACGTTACGAAACCATTCCACACAGATGAATTAGTGGCAAGAATAGAAGTGTTAATCCGTCGAAGTGGTGGAAACCATTCCGAACGTATTTCATTAGGAAATCATATTGAAGTAGATCCAGAGATTCAAATGGTCTATGACAAACGTACAGGAGAAGAAATTATTTTAACAGGGAAACAACATCAAATCTTAATGTATTTCTTACGCCATCCGAATCAAGTGTTGCCGAAAGAACAAATTTATGAAGCGATTTGGAACGAACCTTATATGACTGGCGATAAAACAGTATTGGTCCATATCAGCCGATTGCGCCAAAAGCTGGAACGGTATCCCGATTCCTCGGAGATTATTGAAACGTTGAAGGGAATTGGCTATCGGGTGAAACTATGAAACAGACTAGATCATTATTTCATCGTTTTCTAATGGGTCATTTTCTATTCATCTTTTTTCCTCCCATTGTGCTCATTATTCTCCTTATGCCCATTGGGTTTTCGGGTATTAATGAAGAAGATCTGAATACGGTAAACCAATTTTACTTTATCCTGCTTTTGTTTGGTTTTATTATGATCGCGTTTGTTGTAATATCTTGGATTTTCTTTTTAAGACTTCGCAAGCGTCTTACCTACTTGCAGGAAGCCATGTCATTTTCAGCTGCAACTACCTCATTTCCTAAACCAATATCTGTTCAATCGGGTCGGATGGATGAAATCGATCAGTTAGGAAGTTCATTTAATTGGATGATTCAGCAGCTTGAAGACAGTCAAAAACGCGAATATGAAGAGGAATTATTACGACATCGGCTCATCGCAAATTTATCTCACGACTTGCGAACGCCCCTTACCATTTTGAGAGGGCATGTCACGAAATTAAATAAAGAATCAATGAGTTTAGAAGGTCATAATTCATTGACAGAAATGAACTATACGATTTCAAGAATCGGAGAACTCATGGATGATTTACTTTCTTATACATTGCTTACTTCGGGGAAACATCCATTTCACCCTAATTCAACAGACATTGGGCGTTTGGTACGAGCATCTGTTGCTTCGTGGTATCCCGTTTTTGAAGAAAAAGAAATTCAGGTGGATGTTGATTTACCAGCAGAAGAAACATTTTATTGGGAGGCAGATCCTGTATGGATCGCAAGGGTTTTGGATAATTTATTTCAAAACATTCTTCGCCATGCAGCCGATGGGAAATATGCAAATATTGCAGTGAATGTAGAAAAAGAACAGATCATTGTGGCAGACAGAGGGCCAGGTATGGAGCATTCTTCTTATGAGCAAGGGGCGGGAATTGGTTTATCGGCTTCTAATTATATGTTGAAGAAAATGGATCTGAAAGCGGAATTTATATCAAGTGAAAAAGGCACAAGAGTCGTGATTGGCAGGGCTTTACCTAAAGTTAACCCAGAAGTAAACAACATGATAACCGAGATGTAACATTGCTTCCTTATAATGAGAGCCATAACAGAAAGGGCGTGTTATGGTTGCTTACAATTAATAACTTAGTCAAACAGCGAGGAAATCATGAAATCTTATCAGGTATCAGTTTTAAAGCCAGGCCAGGCAGAGTAACTGGTTTTTTAGGTCCAAACGGGGCAGGGAAAAGTTCTACACTTCGCATATTGCTTGGATTGGATCGTGCAACCTCTGGAAGCGCACTAATTGATGGAAAGCCATTTGCAGAATTGCAGAATCCACTTTCAACGGTAGGTGCTGCACTTGATGGATTTGGAGCGCATCGTATGCGAACAGGACGTGCACACTTGCGATGGATTGCCCGAGCTGCAGGATTGCCTCGATCGCGTGTCGAGGAAGTTCTGGAAATAGTAGGTTTGACAGACGCAGCGGGGAAACGGGTCGGCACTTATTCCCTTGGTATGGGAAGAAGACTTGGAATGGCGGCTGCATTACTTGGAGATCCTGAAATATTGATTTTGGATGAACCCGTAAACGGACTCGATCCAGAAGGAATTCGCTGGATTCGGACATTTTTACGTGAACGTGCTGCATCTGGAAAAACCGTCTTGCTATCCAGTCATTTAATGGGCGAGCTTGCAGAGACTGTGGATGATGTGGTGATCATTAATCGTGGGAAAGTCGTGGCAAATGGAACTTTGGAAGAAGTGATCGGTAGCCATTCCACACTGGAGGAAGCCTTTTTTGCCCTGACTACTGAACATGCAGGTGCTGTTGTATGAGAGCATTTAACGCGGAACTATCAAAATTATTCTCCCTGCCGGGCATATGGCTTGCCTTTCTCATTGGCGCTTGTGCCCCCGCAATCATTGCTGCGCTTGACAGCATGGCAGAAAAAGACGATATTCTAGCTGGAGTCAGCACGCGGCTATCGGAAGTAGGTCTTATAGGATTAGGTGCTGGTGTGCAAGGGATTATTATTCTTGGAGTGCTTGCTGTCAGCAGTGAGTATTTGACAGAGAGCAGTGAATCTGGCGGAGGGAACCAGATTACAACGAGTTTAACCGCCGTTTCATCCCGTCTCCAATTTTTGCTCGCAAAAGCAGGTGCTGTGGCAGTGATCAGCATACTCCTTTTCGTTGTTGCTATTGTAACAACTATGTCAGCAACAAAGCTTATTTTGGGTGAATATGCCCCTGTATTTGAAGCATCGAAACTAGTCGGAGTTGGTTGCTACTGGACATTTACTGCTCTACTAGCATTTGGAATGACTGTCCTGACAAAGAATGGTATTATTCCGCTTGCTGTACTCATTATCAATTCATCTGTTGTAACAATCTCGTACCTATTAACGAAGGTTACAAAGTTAGCGTTTTACTTACCGGATCGAGCTGGGATGGATATGTTTATGAGCGACGGATATCACACCCCAATTACAGGCGGGTTCATTATGTTTGCTTGGGTAACCGTTCTTTTCATAGTAGCAGCCATTGTATTTCATAGGAGGGACGTTGCATCATGATGGTCTCTTCTAGTAGAAAAATAACATCGATCCTTGGCTCCGAACTGGATAAGTTAGTAACACTGCCATTGATTTTGCGCACTTTGATGGCTACATTCATTGTGAATGTAGTGTTAACCGCAGCTTTTACTTCTGCCAACCTCCAAGGGACAACAGGTGCGCAAAGTATACTGGATACAGGACTTGCTTCTATGGGTTATCTTCAAGCAGGGTTCATTATTCTTGGCATCTTGGCCACTTGTTCGGAGTATACGGGAGGACAGATCCGAACTACTTTAATTGTGATACCTTGGCGGGGATTTCAATTATCAACAAAGCATTTGGCATTGGCAGTTATAACGGTGCCTATGGCGTTCATCATGGCTGCATCAGGTGTACTCTATGCTTTTATTATGATGAAAGACACAGCAGCAGGGATTGAAACAGGCACCGTTATAAGAACGGTAATTGGTGCAACAGGCTACTTAACATTAACTACACTTCTCAGTGCCGCTGTAGGGGCTTTATTCAAACGAACCACTCCTGCGTTAGTGGTATTGCTTGGTTACTATTTCATTGTCAGTCCGTTGATGAGAAATTATTTGCCACGGATTAAAAATTATTCTCCCGATACGGCAGGATCTTATATGTACATGCCGCTTTCCACTGACGAGATAAATGCTCTGACAGTGATGCAGGGGACAGGTATTTTACTGTTATGGACACTGCTCTTTATTACAGTAGCTATCATACTTTACCGAAGACGAGATGCCTAAGTTTTGAAGGGAAAGAGAAAAACGAGAGCCGCATAATAGGCTCTCGTTTCCTTCAATCCAAAGGAATATCCACAACTTTTTCGTTATACTCGATCATCCGGTACCCGTCGATTGACAGTTTGGCTGGAATGAAGTCTTCTCCATCTTCCCTAGAAATTTGGATTTCATGCTCGGTTGGATAGAGGATCGGTTCTTTCAGTTCATGGAGGCGATAAAAATTTTCATATGCTTTGTATTGCTTGCCGTTTTTATCAATGATATAACCGTCCGCGTTAATAACAGTGGATTTATTATGTCCCTCTGCATCTGAGAAATGATAGTCGAGAGATTGGTACATACGATTCGCATTCAGCTCTTCACTCATCGTGATCAAAGTTGGTTGTCCAATCTCTACCTTATCGATGGAAATTTTCGTACCTAAATAAGTAAAGGTTTGCGGGAACGGTTTAGAAGGTTCGATTGGGAAATCGGCTTTCTCCGTGACGTTAAATTCCATCTTTCCAAAGTGGACTTTTACATGGGTCGGATTCTCAAAATAAAGGGATTCAAATGTTGCATTTTCCTCTTGCCATCCATTGCTACGATATGTGGACCCGCCGACCCCCGCAAAATCGAACGTGCTTCCGGTTACATAGTTTTCTTTGCTTTCGATCCCGGCAATCGAGATGGATAAGCCATCTAGCTTACGCTCTTCATTCTCGTTGCGATAACGATAGGAAAGAACTGTCACGGTTGGAGCGATTGTCAGTTTGTCGATAATCACCGGATTCCCCTCATACTCTGTCTCCACGTTAAGATCATGGATAATGGCCGGGTGTTTTTTGACGGGTATCTCAAAATGCCAGTCCCCTTCAATATATTCAGGTACTCTTATGCTTGAATCTACTCCATCAGTTCCGTCCAGACTTTGGACTTTATTCAAAGTCAGCTGAATGGTTCCTTCTTCTTTCGATAAAGGTCCCATCCCCAATCTGCCTTTGGAAATATGGGGATTCTCGGAAGGCAACCGCAGATGGTTACTGACAGGAGAATAATGCGGTTCATCTTTTGAGTTGAAAATTTCCTCCTGATTGTCTACCTTGAGTCCTTTCGTAAAGTCAATCAAATATTCGTTTTCTCTTTTCTGATCTTCTATTTCATAATAAACAAGCGTTTGCATTTCATCTGCTACGACATTGGTAATCGTGATTTTGATGCCATTGCTCTCGGCTACAGCATTCACTTTGTCGCCCAAGCCTTTCTGCACGAAATTCTCCACCTGCTCTTCCTGCTTGTTGCCAAAGTCTTTCCACCAGTCCGCAAAAGTAGCAAACCCATTCGTCGCAATCGCTGTACCGACGAAGACGGTTAGAAAGAGAGCCGCGGCGGCGCCAATTAAGGTCGTGCGCTTAACGGTCTTTCGTTTACTCCATTGCATGCTTGCAACAGAAGCCCGCACGTTCTTCATAAGACTCTCCGGCACATGAATGGCCTCACTCTCTTCCTCCAGTGAGGTGATCAGCTGTTTCAGCTTTACCAATTCCTCTTTGCACGCAGCGCATTCCTCTATATGAAGTTCAAACTCTTTTCTTTCCCATTCATTCAAGTTGCCTTCAAGATAATCTATCATGTGGTCCTGTGCATTTTTACACTCCATGCTTTTCACCGCCTTCAAATAGTTTCCGAAGCAACGTCAACCCTCTATAAAGCCTCGATTTTACTGTCCCTACAGGCACGTTTATGATGTCTGCAATTTCTTTTTGCGAATAACCCTGTATGTATTTCAAGAGGATAACTTCCTTATGCTGGCTATCGAGCTGGTCCAAGCTTTCCATCAGTTCCAGCCGATGCTCAATCGGGCGCTCATCTGCTCTCTCCGGCGGGCTTTCGACCACTTGCTTATTTTTTCTTCGATAAATCGCCCGACATTCATTGATAAAAATGGACGTTACCCATGTTTCAAAGTAGTGATCCTGCTTCAACTGACCGATATTCTCATGAATTTTTAAAACGGTATTATGAAATACATCTTCAACGTCGTGATAATCTTTCAAGTAGCTCCATCCGATCTTATAGAACTTTGATTGACGCTCCTCAAACCAATCTAATATGGCTTGCATATCTTGCTTTTTAATTCGTTTTAAATAAATTGACCCTGCCGTCGATGTTTTCACAAATGGTGCTCTCTCCTTTCCGAGTGGCCCTTTTCCAATTAGAGTAACGACAATGGAGAAAAGTTCCCTTTTAAAAAAATTGTTTTGCAGATGAGATGAAGAGTGAGAATACGTTAAATGCCATAGAGGAAGATTATTCCGTTTTTAAATGGTATAATATTGGTAAAAGATATAAGTAGATAATAGTTTGGGGAGGAGGGGGTCTATTTGAATAACTACATGTATTCGTTGTATGCCTTGATTCTAGGTGTCGTATCTTTTTTTACGGGTGAAATGGTTACGTTTATCATGCTCGGTTTTATATTAATTGCGCTTGTTAATATTAACACGACTTTGAAAAGAATTTATTTGAAAGAGGAGAAATAAGATCCTTTGGAATCGGGAGGTAGCTAATTTCAGCACTGCTAGGGGGATTGCATGTTTATTTTTAAACCCTATAAAGATAAGCGTTATTGGATTCTGCTAATTACATTCTTGATCTTTTTAGTAGGTTTTATTGTCTTTGTCCCGAGTGGATTTTTCGAAAAGAATTGGAATGGGCTGTTATTCATACTCTTTTATGGGGCTGCATTTTGGTTACTATATTATATCTGGACTTATTTAGGGGATAAAAAAAGAAAAAGTAAGGATGCATTGATTGATGAATGTATTTAATGAGATGACATATTGTTGATCACCAAAAGGAGAGTGGCATTTACATGACTCAATATAGCGTCCTTGTAGCAAATGAGCCTTTGAAGGAAATGGATTGTTCTGGAATTAAGGAACTGACAGTTAGGGAGTTGAAAAAACTATATCCCATTACTGAAACGACAGTTGAGCAGCCTTGGCATTCAATGGATGATGATGTGCGAATCTTACATGCAGCGGATGAATTAGCATTTGGCAGGCTGAACATATTTGAATGGGATAATCCTCCTTGTGAATTGGACGATTACAACCAGAAAGCTTACATATACGGTGTCGAAGGAAATTGGGATACACAATTCATTATGGATTTACGGAGTTACTTGAGAAGTCATATTACACAAGAGCAGAAGGTAGAACTGCTTCGATTTTGGGCGGGAGATGGGTATCGGCCATTAGAAGAACAAAACTTATCTGTTAATGATATAGAATTGCATCATCTTGAGAGTTTAAAGAATGAATTTTTTGCACGTATAGTTTTTGAATAAGAATCAGTTAATGCATTTTGCAAGCAATACAAAGTTGAAACACCAGAGGTAAGATTTCTATTGCTCCACTTTTATATTTGAAGAACTGTGTATTGTGCAAACTGTTGAAATTCAGTATGATGGAAATAATAAATCCATTCTGAGCGTAAAATAGAAATAATTATCCAGACAGTAAAGGAGGCATCAGACAGTGGATAAATTATGGAATAACTCTTCAAACTAAAAATTTGAGGAGGAAAAATAAATGGCGATCAGTTTACAAAGCAGTAAAGAGATAAATGTGAATCAATTGGAAAAGTTATATAATGATGTGAAATGGTATGCGTATACAAAAGATTTAGCTGTTCTGCAGCAAGCGCTATGCCAATCATTAGATGTTATTTCAGCTTGGGACGGAGATGAGCTAGTGGGACTCATACGGATTGTTGGCGATGGGTTAACCATTATATATATCCAAGACATCCTTGTCCTGAATGCATATCAAAATCAAGGAATCGCGACTCAACTCATGCAGCAGGCTTTGAATAAATATAAAGACGTTCGGCAAAAAGTTCTTTTAACAGAAGAAGCACCGGATGTCAGGCACTTTTATGAAAAGAATAGCTTCCAATCTTGCGATCAAGGAACATTGGTAGCATTTGCTTTGTTGAATTAATCGTATATAATCTTGCTAAATGCATAATTACAAAACACACAAAAGCCAGAACCCCACTACAGAGGGCTCTGGCTTTTGCTATTTTACGCATATATATAAAACAAATATTCCTGACCATTCTTTACGGGTTCCTGGGCAAATGTATAACCATGTGCCTTGGCTTCCTCGGGCACATTGCGGAACGAGCCGGGGCAATCGGTAATGACGAGTAGCAGCTCGCCTTTATTCATGCCTTCGAGTGCCTCCAACGTATAGATGACGGGGTACGGGCAGGATTCTCCCCGAAGGTCTAGTGTGAAGTTGGGTTCTAATTCAGCCTGCATAGTCTGTCGCTCCTTTCTTCATTGTCCGTTTTTGATGGTATCGTTTTTCTCGATAGATTGTCAGTGCATACAGCAAGCCGAGCATGGCCAAGGTGGCGAGGATGGCTCCGACTGGGTGGAGCGAATCCAAGAGGTTGATGGGTGCTCCGCTTTGAACGAGCGTCGAATAGATGCCGAGATGATCCCACGCGCAGGCAAGTAATGTGGCACCGATAATGTTGCCTGCAAAGACGGGCAAAAAAAGAACCTGTCCTTCCATCAGCCGATACATCATGCCGGTTTCGCAGCCGGATGCCATCACAATACCGAGGCCAAACAAAATGCCGCCAATAAACGTGCTAGGCGCGGCAATCTGCGTAATTGGCGTTAAATCGTAAACGGAAATGATGATGATCGTCAACACAGAGCTGACGGCCATCCCAAGGATGATCGCTTTTGCCATAAGGCTCCGTCCGACGAGAAATAGATCGCGGAAGGCGGAGGTAAAACAGATTTGTCCGCGTTCAATAAGAATGCCAAAGGCCAGGCCAAACAACGCACCAAGTCCAAGCAATTTCTGCCCGGTTGCAAAGAAGTAAACGATCAATCCGATATAGAGAACGGCAATGACGCTGCCTACATAAGGCTGGATTACACGTTTTTTTACCGTCGACGGCTTCGCAGCCCCTTTTGTGAGTGTGGGGCGTCCTTTCCACCAGCGTGTTTTGGTCAATTTGGTTCCGAAGAAGGTACCAATGCCTGTTGCCACAATAAAAATCCAGGAGTGAAGCGAAAACTGTGGCACGCCTGTAAAGAAAGCAGCTAAATTACAGCCGAGTGCCAGCCGGGCGCCGAATCCTGCAATGATGCCGCCGATCAGCCCTTGTACATAACGGCGTTTCTGCTGTGGTTTGCGGATTTTAAAATTATTGCTCAGCAGTACCATAATTAAAGCACCTATAAACATGCCCCATACCATCCAGCCATCAGGGCGACTCCACGTCGTACCTTGCAAATGCACCTTGTCATAATAGGCCCAGCCTGTTATATCGACTCCTAATAAGTTTAGAAGATCGCCTCCAAGGCGTGTGAATTCACCGGTTACCGCCCAGACAGTTGACGTGAGACCGAAATAGAAAGCGCTCAGGATTCCCGCAATCACAAGGACGACGTAAGGATTCCAGTAGCGCATAAATAGAGTATGTTTTTTCATGTTGTGGGTCCCTTCCGTAAAGTACTTTTCTATTGTATTCCTAATTCAATAGAAATCAAGGGTTTGGGACTCTTTGGAAGAAATCGATAAAGGCTGTCGTTAAGGATTTGGAAGAGGGTTTGTTCCGTGAAAGGTTAATTTCATACGGTGGATTGCTGAAAGAGATACACAAAGAAGTAAATTTAGATGATGCAGAAGATGGTGATTTGATAAAAGTGATTGATGAAGATGATGAGGAAAAAGAAGATGAAGCCTACACAGTCACAGCAATGTGGAACTGGAATAGGCAAAATTACTATATAAAAAATGATGGTTCTTGATATTCAACAAACGGGCCAAATTCTAGAACAAGAAAAATGCACTTATTATGATGAGCCAAAGTGTTGAATAATATTGTAGCTGAAAGTGTGTAAATAGCTTATTAATCAGGAAATATATGTTAAACTAAAAGATAAATATATTTAAGATCCTCCAAGATAATTCTTAAAATACAAATACTGTAGGAGTAAAAATACCTTGCATAGAAATTTGAAGGAGGTTCAAAACAGTGGAGAAACTATGGGATTTAGCCTTCCAGAAATAATTAAATATTAGGAGGCTAACAATGATAAATGATATAAACACAAAAATAATTCCCTTTTATGGTGGAATAAAACCTGATCTATTTGAAATAGAAAGAAGATGTATGGATAGAGACGGAAAGGTTATTCAGTATTTAGATTCATTTTTACCTAATGGTATAGTTATAGACATTGGTGCAGGAAATGGATATACTGCAGAAAAGTTAGTACACGAAAATCGTATTGTAATTCCTATGGAACCAGATGAAAAGATGATTGATCTAAGTAAGGATTTGGCTTGGTCTAATGGTGTTGCTCAGTCGATACCATTTCATTCAAATACCTTTGATGCGATGTATTCTACTTGGGCATTCTTTTTCGATGGAATTACAGATATTGATGAAGGATTAAACGAAATTGAAAGAGTTGTCAAAAACGAAGGGCTTATTATCATAGTGGATAATTACGGTAACGATGAGTTTTGTAGTTTTTCACCAAATGATATTTCAAACCCTGTATCTAAGTGGGTAGAGCGAGGGTTTAAATACGAGATAATAGATACGGAATTTGTTTTTGATACTGTTGAAGAAGCAAAAAAGCTTCTCACATTCTATTTTGGAGAACAGGGTAATAAAGTGAATAAAACAAGACTTGAATATAAAGTTGTTGTATATACGAAGGTAAATAAACAGGTCTAAATATTTTTTTTAAAATAGGTGTGTTTCTAATTTGGAAACACACCTTTAATTATAAGTAAATGTTCTTTAATAATATTACTGAAACAATCGTCTGGTAGGGCGCGATTGTTCGAAGACGCGGTTTCTTGTCAATTGTCGATAATCATTAGCCGTTCACGAATGTCAGTCCGTTCTTGCGGGTTCGGAATATGCTTTGGATAGCCGATCATCAGTGTCGCTACAACTTTTTCGCCCGGCTGGACACCGATCGCTTCTCGGAAGACAGGATCGTAAATCCAATCATTGGAGCGCCAGATCATGCCAATACCACGTTCCCATGCTGCAAGCTGGAAGTTTTGGATCATGGTAGAGACGGCGCCATAATCTTCATCCCATCTTCTTTGCCGCGGGTCTTCGGGCATAATGACAACGAGATGGAGGGGGATATTGCGGAAGTACTCGGATTTTCGCTGCACTTTCTCTGGAATGTCTCCATCTGCTTTAGTTTGTGAATCAACATAGGCTTGGACGAATTTATCTTTTCCTTCTCCCGTATACAATTGAAAACGCCATGGCTCCGTCAGCTTATGGTTTGGTGCCCACTTTGCAACGTTCAGTAATTCTATAATTTCTTCAACGTCGACCGGGTCTGGTTTGAATGCTTTAATCGTTCTACGGCTGATAATGGCTTGCTCTACTGGATTCTTCCCTTTCACTTCTCATACCCCTATCTTTTATTGAAAATGAAAATCATTATCAATAACAATATAACACAAGTAATACTTACTTTCTAACTTCGTATTCAATTAATTAAATTTAAAATGAATTGTAACTATTTCACTTTTCATCCGTATCATTACAGGGAGGTGAGGATATGTTGGATCAGAATGAGCCCCGCCATGTAATGATGGCTATTACGTTCGGAGTTTTTCTGTTATCACCCATATTTCTAATAGCGGCCCCTATATTTATCGCCATTTCCATGCATGGGGTATCAGACTCATGGGTAGTGCTTCCACCAGCGAAAGCCTATCTATTCTACGGAATTGGCCTTCTGTTCTTATTCATTGCTTGTTTCATACTATTTTTATTGCGCCTAAATAAAACTTCAAAGTGGATCAGTGTCGTCAGTGTGTTATTATGCATTCTATTCATGGCCGAGGGGACCCAGCATTATGTGGGCGTGTCAACGGATGATGTATCCTTTAAGCGTGGAATGTTTGCGTCTGAACAACGGTATCCATGGAGTGAGGTGGAAGTGGTAACATACCGGGAATTTCCAAAAGAAGGAGGTTTCCCGAAGTTCGATTTCCATTTTATCGATGGAGATGTCATTTCGCTCCCGGAGACCGAGCATGTCCGGCTACTGCATAATGCAATTAGAGAGAAACTGACTAATAATGACATTGAATTTCAGAGAAGATGATTCGCCCAAAACAAAAGCCGCCGTATGGTGGCTTTTTTGCGTGGGATTTTCTGCATAATAGAAAATTGTATTTTTATATTTTAATATGTACATTATTCAAGTGCATAATATGAAACCGAAGTTCCAGGAAATTTCCCCTTGGAGCTTTAACAATGGTGAGCGCCTAAATTGAGCGCTCACCATTGTTCATTTTATGGGTTTGTCGTGTGGATTTGGCGGATTTGCGGGGTTATTTGGCGTGTAGGTGGTCGGATTTGGCGGGGCTGCGAGTTAATTTGGCGCATGGATGGCCGGATTTGGCGCGTTTGCCGGTTAATTTGGCGTCAAACCCAATGGATTTGGCGAATCTCCTGTTTCATTTTACAAAAAGATAGAATAAGCAAACCGATTCATAGATTCGTTACCCAGCGCCGTCTTTTTGACGTACCTGACTTATGGTACGATGTGGTATAGCGTTTCGGTAGCAGGGGGGAGTCTGTCATACATATTCATCAAATGGTTGAACGGCATCGCTTCTGGGTGCTTGTTCTCATCGTGTCGGTCGCGGGTTTTTCGCAGGGCATGCTGCTTCCGCTGATTTCGACCATCTTTGAAAGGGAAGGGATCTCGAGTACGTTGAACGGTCTGAATGCGACCGGATTGTACATAGGGACGCTGCTCGTCTCCCCGTTCATGGAGGCGCCGCTGAGGAAATATGGGTATAAGCCAATTATCATTTTTGGCGGTCTTTGCTTGCTGGTATCGTTGCTGGCGTTTCCACTGTGGAAGAATGTTGTCTTTTGGTTTGTCCTCCGCATGCTAGTCGGAATTGGGGACCATTCTCTCCACTTTGCGACGCAGACGTGGTTGACCAGCACCGTACCCCAGCATAAATTAGGCCGGAGCATATCCATCTATGGCCTATCAGTCGGGCTTGGTTTTGCAATCGGACCTATGTTTGTACCGCTCGTTGATATTTTTGAAGGTTTGCCGTTCATTGTGTCGGCCGGTTTGAGCGTTCTAGTGTGGTCTTCTGTTTTCCTCTTGCCCAATGATTTTCCGGACGTATTGCCTGGAGAGGTTGCGAAGGGACATCCCGGTTCCCAATTTAAGGCGACAATCCTGATCTCAGGCATTGCTTTTCTTGGGCCGTTTGGCTTCGGCTTTTTGGAATCCTCGCTCAATGCGATGTATCCCGTTTACGCTCTGCGCAATGGAATTCCTCTTTCGATGGTCTCCCTGATCATTCCTGCTTTTGCGCTCGGCGGCATACTGACGCAGATTCCACTTGGTATGTTGTCGGATAAAATTGGACGGAAGCCCGTTTTATTAGTGGCATTTGGCGGCGGCAGCTTGTCTTTTCTGGGAGCCGGCTTGGTAGGAGATCATGCGGTCCTCGTCATGGTCATGTTTTTCATGGCGGGCTTGTTCGCAGGTTCTGTCTTTTCGCTAGGTGTTTCCTACATGTCCGATTTGACGCCAAAATCGCTCCTGCCTACAGGCAACTTGCTGTGTGGCATCTTCTTTAGCATTGGCAGTTTATCAGGCCCAATATTAGGCGGCTTTTTCTTGGAGCTCGATACGGAAGTAAGTTATCTCTTCTTGTACGCTTTGTTCCTTGGTGTTTTATTTCTGACTACGTTGTTTGGTAAGAGAAGGAGGACACCTGTTTCTGCAGCTGACTGACATGGGGACAATTTCCTCGTCCTGCTGCTCGGTCGCCGGAATCAGGACGGAAAGCCGGCGATGAAAAGGGAGCAGCTTCAGTTCCCTTTTTTTATACAAAAAATCCCCTGCCTACAGCAGGGGACTTCAACTTCTTATTGAATTAAGCTCTTCACCACTTTTGACATGGTGGCGCCATCTGTCTTGCCCGCGAGCAATGGTTTGGCGATTTTCATCGCATCGCCCATATTCATTCCTTGGGAAACACCCGCTTCTGTCAATAAAGCTGCGACTTCTTCCTCAGTTAATTGCTTTGGCAAAAATGATTTCAACAGGGTCAATTTTGCTTTTTCCTGTTCGATCAAATCATCCCGCTGTGCACTTTGTGCTCCTTCAAGCGCCTGGTTAGTTTGTTTGATTTCCCGATTGACGATCGCTGTTTCTTCTTCCTCTGTGAGCGGAGCCCCTTTTTCTTTCTCAGTCAGGTCAAGCGCCGATTTCAATAAAGTGAGCACGCCTTTTGATAACGTATCTTTCTCTCTCATAGCCGTTTTCAACTGTTCAAATACTGTAGTTTTCAACATATATAAAACCTCCCATTAATAAGTAACGAAAAAACATTTTGTGTAAAAAGTATAGAAGAGCGGCATCGGAAAAGCAACTGTATGAATTAATGTGAATCCGTCTGCTAGAATGTTTGTATAAAGAGGGGGAATGTTTCATGAAATCTATCTTATGCTTTGAAACTGCGGAGGAATGCGAACAGCATGCAGCTCTGATCAAACGCCAAATGGAAAGGCTGGGGAAATACGAGGAAGTACTGCGGTCCTCCTATCAACTGGAGGAAACACCGAAAGCTGTTATGTGGACATCCGCAGAACTGGCGACGACTGTTTTTTCCGCTCTTCCGATTCCAGCATATACGAATGAGGAGTTCATTTACCTATCACCGGAGCTTGAGCAATGGCGGGACTTGATGTTGCTTCAATTGGATGGGAACGAGTTGCCTGGGATCAAGTCTTATTATGAGAAATTTGGCGAGGATCATCTGTTTGAAATTCTGGCACATGAATTGACTCATCATAGTGAGCTGTTTTTGGACGAATTTGATGATGACCGGGAAGATTCGATCTGGTTTGAGGAGGGCATGTGCTTTTATTTGCCGCGACGTTTTCTTGGCGAAGACTATTTCAATGAATTGACGAAAGTGGAAGGTACTCTTGTAAAAACTTTTCAGGAACAGTATGGCGGTCATTCATTGGATGACTTCGGAGCGGGTACATATGCAGGATCGATATCAAGCATTATGTTCGATTACTGGCGCAGCTTTTTGAAGGTGAAAGACATCGTTGAGTTTCATCATGGGGATGTCCAGCAGGTGTTCCGACTTTATCACGAGTGGCATGAGGCGGGGCGCAATCAATCACTGTCTGCCTATTTTGACGATATTTGCACAACTGTATAAACGCGATTGTATATGACAATCCTATTTGGTATAGTAGAGTCAATATGAAATCCATGAAGTGGCCGAGTAGATGGAAATTGTGATACAGAAAGCATAGCGATTGCTGAGAGTTATGCCACCGCTTTTCATTGAAACCTACCACGGAGATGTCATGCAAACATGACCGGGTCGTTCCGTTACGAAACGTTTGAGGGCTTATGGCAACCATAGGCCGAACAAAGGTGGTACCACGTCGACCCAGCGCAAAGACGTCCTTTTTTATAGGACGTCTTTGCGCTTTTTATTATGCAGAAGGAGGTTATACTTTTGAGCAATCAACAAAATGATTTTTCAAAATGGTACATTGATACGATCCAAAAGGCAGATTTGATGGACTATACACCAGTTCGTGGATGTATCGCATTCAAACCGGATGGCTTTGAGATTTGGGAGCATATTCAGGAAGAGATGAACCGCCGTTTCAAGGAAACGGGTCATCGCAATGCGTATTTCCCGATGTTGATTCCTGAATCGTTTTTCCAAAAAGAGAAGGACCATATCGAAGGCTTCTCGCCAGAGCTTCCTTGGGTAACTGAGGCGGCAGGTGAGAAATTGGAGGAGCGGCTGGCACTCCGTCCGACGTCCGAGACGATGATCGGTCATTTGTATTCCGATTGGATTAAGAGCTACCGCGATCTTCCGGTTTTGATCAACCAGTGGGCGAACGTCTTCCGTTGGGAGAAAAAGACGCTGCCGTTCATCCGGACGTCTGAATTCCTATGGCAGGAAGGGCACACAGCTCATGTGGATGAAGAGGAAGCACGCCAAGAGACGATGCAAATGCTGAACATCTATAAGGAAGTAGTCGAAGGACTTCTTGCTATTCCTGTTTATGATGGTCAAAAGACGCCATCCGAGCGTTTTGCGGGAGCAGTCGATACGTATTCCATTGAAGCAATGATGAAGGACGGCAAGGCAGTTCAAGCCGGGACTTCCCATTACTTAGGCACAAAATTCGCGGAAGCATTTGATATTAAGTATTTAACGAAAGAAAATCGTCATGAGTACGTTCATACGACATCATGGGGAACGTCCACTCGTCTCATCGGATCGGTCATCATGGTGCATGGGGATGAGCAAGGATTAGTCTTGCCGCCGCGCATTGCACCAACGCAGGTTATTTTGATTCCGGTCGGTCCGTGGAAGAAAAATCCGGCGATCATGGAGAAGCTGGATGAGGTTTACGCGGCACTGAAAGCGAAAGGCATCCGCGTCCGTCTGGATGATTCCGATCAATCTCCTGGCTTCAAGTTCAATGAGTGGGAATTAAAAGGAGTACCGGTCCGTCTGGAGCTTGGTCCGCGTGACCTGGAGAATAACCAGGCATTGATGAAGGCTCGTGATGAAGCGGATAAAGTAGCAGTCGATCTTGCGAATGTCGTAGAACGCATCGAACAAGAACTCGAAACGATGCAAACGCGCCTGCTTGAAAAAGCACGGAAATTCCGGGAAGAGCACTCCCACACGCATATCGACAAATTGTCGGAGCTAAAAGAGCATATTGCCAGCTCTCAAGAAAAAGGGGAGATCCCTGGATGGATCCTTGCCGGCTGGTGTGGAGATGATGCGTGTGAAGAGCATGTGAAAGAAGAAACAAAATTCACGACGCGCAATATTCCATTCAACCCGCCTGCAGAAAAACATGTATGTATTAACTGTGGTAAAGAAGCGAAGCATACGGTTTGGTTTGCAAGAGCGTATTAATCAAAAGAGACAAGCATGTATAGGTTTCCCTATGCGTGCTTGTCTTTTTTATCATAAAAATGCACCCATGCCTCATGGATACCGGCGGCGCAATGGGTTTTGGCACGGAACAGATTGGGATGATCGACCATATCAAGCAACTCCGGCTGGGCGTTTCCGACAATAACAGCAGGGTGTCCGAGCGACAACATGTCAATGTCATTTCCTGAATCGCCTGCGATGAGCAGCTTGACATCTGGAGCCGCATAGCGCTCGATGACATACTTCAGTGCCCGTCCTTTCCCGGAAGAAGGCGGCAGCACATCGATGTCCCGATTGGAGCTGAAGATGAACGTATGGGGGATTCCCTCCTGTTCTAGTCTCTTCTTAAACTTCCCTGCCGCGCTAGGATTGCTATCTACCGTATAGGATACGCGGTAATCGTTCGGAAGCTGCTGCCGCTTTAGCTCCGGGAAGTCAGTGGCAATCTCGACAATCCGATCAGGCAGCCAATGCTCATTCATTTTCTGCTTCCAATCGGAGTCTTCGCCATCGTGATGGTAGATAGCAGTCCCGACATCTGTAATGAGCAGGTCCGGGATAGGCAAGGATACTTCTTTGATCAACGATTTGGCAGAGTCGAGATGTCGCCCCGTTACATATACAAGGGCCACCTCATAAGGTGCTCCGTCGTAATAAGCAAGCAAATCTGCAAGCCCCTCCTCGTTTCCGACAAGCGTTCCATCCAAATCAGTCGCCAGCATAAATTTTTTCTGTTTCACGTATGACCACCTCATAAATGTTGTCCATCTTCTTGGCAACGGTTGGCCAATTAAACTCCCGCCTAGCAAAAGAAGCGGCTTTTCGTCCAAGCAGGCGGGCGAACTCTTGATTGGCTGCTAAGAACTTCATCGCGCGAGCCAGTTGCAAGGGGTTTTCCCGTTCCACATGGAGGCCTGTTTCCCGATGTTGTACGACGTCTTTTAATCCGCCAACAGCTGATGCGATGACAGGACAGCCGCACGCTTGCGCTTCCGCAGCAACCATGCCGAAGGATTCGTATGTGGAAGGAACGACAACAGCCGTTGCTCCATTAAACAATTGAGCCAATTGGGATTGGGTGCGTGCGCCTACGAATAGGATATGATCTTCCACTCCATTGACTGCTTTTTTTAATTTAGGGCAGATGGGTGTTTTGTTCTGTGGATCCACTTTGTTCGTGTCGCCTCCCGCAATCACGAGCTTTGTAGATGTAGAAAGTTCGTTTTTTTCTTTTAATAAACGAAAAGCGCGGATAAGTGTGAAGATCCCTTTTGTCGATTCCAAGCGACCGGCAAAAGCGAAATAGGGGGAGTCGCTTTGTGTAGAAAAAGCTTTTGATTCAAAGCTTTTATCAACCCCGATCGGAATCACTTGGATTGGTGCGGGGTCCGTCACAAATCCTTGGATTAGATTCCGCTCCGTTTTAGTAGTAGCGACAATTGTGTCTGCATGCTCCAAGATGACACGTTCCGCCTGAAGGCGCTCTTGCTCGCGCTGACCTGTCGCTTGCGCTTTCGCAATTCCGAGTGAGTGGGACGTATGGATCCACGGCAACCCGTAATCTTTGACCATGTTTAAGCCGAGCAGGCCGGAAAGCCAATAATGGGTATGCATGGCGTCATATGACGACGGATCGATCGTCTCACACATTTCTGCGTAAAAGTCAGGAAGCAAGTCATACAAATCGCTTTTTGGCACGTATCCTTTCTTGCCACCAGCGATGCGAATGACACGGCATCGATTGCCAAATGATTCAGTATGTGGTTTTGATTCATCTGCCCAATGTGTAATTACATCGACTTGATGTCCTGTTTGATCAAGTGCCAGGGCCAGTTGTTTTACATAGTTGTTTTGTCCGCCTGCTTGTTCACCACCTAGGGCTGCCAGCGGATCGCCATGATCGGAAATGAATAATAGCTTTTTCCGCATAAAGATTCCCCTTTCCAAATTGGATTCTAGTGAACGTCTATCACTATATCTATACCCTGTTGTTTGTGACAGTAACATTACGTCTCTGTGAAGTTTGGAAAGAGCCGAGTGGTATCAAGTGAATTGGAAAAATGGAGAAGAATACTGAAAATGTTCTTGAATCGCCTGCCATGCAGGGGATGGCACAGGTACAGGCTCGAATACAGGTCCTGCCCTTTGGGGAGATGGTTCATTCAATGATGGAGCAGGAATTGCGCGTATGTCCAAAATGGCCGGATATATTCAAAATAACATGCCTGTAGGCCAGGCAGGCACTTTGACAGACCAAGAGGCGAGTGACTTGGCAGCTTTTATACTGTCAAAGGATCGCCCGGAATGGAAGAATCATGACAAAGATTGGCCAAAAGGCGATCGGCCGACTGATATTATGAATAAAGAACGACGCGATCAGATCAAAGACGGCACAATTGACTGGAACGAAGTGTTAGGAAAAGAGTAAAAAAAGGCGGTCCTGGATATCCAGGCCGCCTGTTTTAGGGATTTATTGCAAGATTGTCTTCTCCATAGCTTCAAGCAGTTCATCCGCCAGCATTGTGCGCTCGCCGCCGCCTTGGACGAATGCATCGTTGCCGCCCCCTTTTCCATTTAGGAGAGGAAGTACGCCGGAAGCGACTTGTTTCATGCTAGTCGAAACAGCCGCACCTCGTGCTGCAACGAATTGAAGCTTCGTATCATTTTTTGCCACGAGGAAAACAATTGCAGATTCATCTTCCTGGGCGATGAGCCGCGCCAGTTTTTGCAATTCCTGAACGGTCCGGTTAGTGAAAGCCGCCTTGATGACAGATGTCTCCTCTTTGGAATCCGCCAGCTCTTTCGCTTCGACAGCTAATAACGTCTCGTTCGCATCTTCCAATGATTTTTCGAGAATGTGATGGGAGGATTGCAGTTTTGCAATGGCTTCGCTGACACCATCCTCTGGGGCACTTAATAACTGGGATGCCTCCCGCAGCTCCGCATTTTTCTTATGAAGCTGTTTAAGCACCCGTCCGCCGCAAACGAAATGGACTCGGGTTTTCCGTTTTTGTTTTTCTGTGCCAAGAATCGAAATGAGACCGACTTCTCCTGTCGATTTCGGATGAGTTCCCCCACAGCCGTTATAATCAAAATCAGGGATGATGACGAGACGGATCTCATCGGTGACAGCCAGTTGTTTGCGCAAAGCGTATTGGTCCAGTTCTTCCTCCGTTACCCATTTCGTTTCGATCGGCCGGTTGTTTAGCAGGATGTCGTTGGCCAGCCGTTCTGCTGCACGCAATTGTTCCTCCGTTACCTCTTCAACATCCAGATCGATGCTGACAAGCTCTTTTCCTAGGTGGAAACTGACTGTAGGGAATCCGAACAATTCTACGAAGGAGGCGGTTAAAATATGCTGGCCCGCATGCTGTTGCATATGATCAAAGCGTCGCTCCCAATCGATAACCCCTTCCACCTGAACAGCTTCTTGAAGTGGTTCGGCCAGGTAATGACGGATCTCGCTGTCGACTTCTTCCACATCCACAACGGCTATCCTCTGGATTGAGCCCGTGTCATGAGGCTGCCCGCCGCCGGTCGGATAGAAGGCCGTATTGGAAAGGACGACATAAGGCCGGCCATTCTCGTCCTCCGCTTGCCGCAAAACTTCCGCTGTAAATTCCTTCTGATATGCGTCTTGGTAATAAAACCGTTCATGAAGTGCCATCTGACCACGCTTCTTTCCGTTATGTAATACAAATATTGTAACGCGGCAGAAGATGGAATCAAACTAAAAAACTCCCCGCTTATTTTAGCGAGAAGCTTCGTTCTGTCTTGAATGTAATAATCCAATCCAACATTTTTTCATACTGCTGGTGCCATAACTTCTTCATGGCGAGCGTTACGAATAAAAGAATGCCGATCAGGACGAGCGAGATAATGGTCGTCAGCTGGAAAAATAGGAGCGACTCTTCGAATCCGCCTGTTCCAAGAAAGATGGCAAGACTCGTAACGAATGTGAGAATAAAGACAGGAATCAATTGAAAAAATATATCGTAGTTCCTTTTTTGCAAGACTTTCATTAAGATGGGCGTAATAAATGCGATCAATGTGATGTACAACAGGATAATGAGCGTATCGAAAGCCGCGAGGATGATATCCATCGATTGTACCTCCTTGTCATGATGAAGTTCCCGCCAAGATAGCGGAATGCATAATACATATCAATCTATACCCTAACTGACTTGCAAGTATGCATAGACTCAAAAAAATAGTTATTTTAGTTTATTCAAAGGCGCGAAGAATGTCACAGCACTGGTATGGATTTCAGGTGATGAGTCAGGTACTTATTTTGTATAATGAAAATGAAAAGAAAGGGAGTTATTGTGGCATGAAACGAGTAGTAGTGTATGGTGATGCGTTCGTTGATTATGTAGCAGATGACGCAACAAATCGAACCTTTACGACGCATGTGGGCGGAACGACTGTCAACGTGGCAGTTGGAATATCAAGGCTCGGCGTTCCGGCATCTTATATAACGGTGACTGGGGATGATGATACCTCATCCGATGTCAGGAAGAAGATAGAAGAAGAAGGCGTCGACTTGTCTTTCGCTAAACGGGTTCCGGACAAGCGGGTAAGTGGTGTGATTGTTCATTTAACAGAAGGATTTGAGCGGATTTTCCATTCGTATATCGATGAGACGCCTGATATTCAAGTGCAGCCGGAAGACTTGCAGGAAGAGATATTTGATCAGGCGTCTATCTTTCACTTTGCATCGGGCACCATGTTTCATCCTACAGCGCTCCGAACGTCTCGGGAAGCCGTCAAGATGGCAAAGCAAAGAGGGCTTTTCCTTTCCTTTGATGCCAATATCCGGCTGAAGCGCTGGAAAAGCGAGATGGAGTGCAGGGAGACAATTACTTCTTTCCTCCCGGATGTGGATTTGTTGAAAGTGACAGAAGAGGAACTGTCCTTTTTAACAGGTTCCCATACAGTGGAGGGCGGAATCCGGCGGCTTTCCGGTTATGAAATTCCTGTTATTCTCGTCACAGCAGGCGAACGGGGCACGATCGGTGTCATCGACGGTGAACAGCATCGCGTTGGCGTAGAACCTGTCAAAGTTGTGGATACGACAGGAGCGGGAGATGCATTTATGGCAGGCATCCTTCGCGAACTCTATACAAAAGGGATACCGGAAGATCCAAAGGGATGGATAGAATTCATTCGCTTCGCCAATCGAATGGGGGCATTGGCAACGACAAAGCAAGGGGCATTGACCGCTTTGCCGAGATTACATGAACTTTAAGAAGCAGGAGAGAGACGGATTGTCGTCACTCTCTTTTTTATTTTTTTATTTTGTTATATACAGAATAGAACAGTCGTATTATACTTAAGACAATACAGAATAGAGGAAAGGTTGTGAGGGAATGGCTGAATTGGCTAATATCCCGTGGAATCTCATCTTGCCGATACTTGGCTTGCAGTTGATTCTAATGATTGTTGCGTTAATTGACCTAATCCGGAACCAACGGACGAACGGGCCGTTTATCATGTGGATTTTCATCATCCTCCTGCTGAATCTTGTCGGTCCTATTCTATATTTCATATTCGGGAGGCGACAAGCATGAATGTCCTGTTAGAAGCAACGGGTTTATCGAAACGGTATGGTGAGCAAAAGGCGGTCGATGCTGTCAGTTTTACATTGGATGCCTTTACGGCGACAGCGTTGATTGGGCCGAATGGAGCCGGCAAGACGACAACGCTGTCGATGCTGGCGGGCTTAGTCACGCAGACGGAAGGAAGCATTTCATTCGAAGGATCAGCGGATCAGGAAATTCGTTCCCACATTGGTTTCCTCCCGCAATATCCAAAGTTTTTCCCCTGGTTATCAGCAATTGAATTTACCGAAATGGCGGCCAAGCTCAGTGGTTTAGGAGCGCGAGAAGCCCGGGCTGAGGCACAAAAAACGCTTGAGTTCGTTGGTCTTGGGAAGGCATTGAATAAGCGGACGGGTACCTTTTCCGGTGGGATGAAACAGCGGCTTGGCTTGGCGCAAGCCATCGTTCACAAACCAAAACTCCTGTTGCTGGATGAGCCAGTTTCCGCCCTTGATCCGGTAGGGAGACGGCAAATCATGAATTTATTGAAGGAATTGCAGCATCAGACGACCATCCTTTATTCCACTCATATTCTGAACGATGCGGAAGAAATGACGGATCAGCTCCTGTTCATGCAGCATGGAAAGTTGATTGAGCAAGGTTCTCTCAATGAGTTTAGGCAGCGTTATGCGGAACCAAAAATCCGTATTGAATTTGAAGGGGCGGAGGAAACGCAGCGCTTTGAGCAGGCATCTCCGTGGAAAGTGGAGCTGGCAGGTGCGATTGGCTGGATTGATCTGACTGGGAAGCAAGTCTCAATGTCGGACGTGCTGGCGTTACTGAGCAGCGGGCGTTATGGCGTTCGCAAGGTGGAGAAACAGTCCGCGAGCCTGGAAGAAATCTTTATGAAGGTGGTGCAATAATGAAGGGATTTAGTGTGTTGCTTCATAAAGAATGGCGCGAACAGGTCCGGAATTTTAAGTTGCTTTGGATTCCTCTCGTCTTCATCATCTTCGGAATTATAGAGCCGGTGACCAATCATTTCTTGCCTCAAATCATGAAAAGTGTTGGGAATATGCCGGACGGAATGGATTTTCCATGGCCGGAATTCGCGCCAAAAGAGATCCTCGTCTCCCTAATGGGACAATATCAGTCAATCGGATTGTTGATCATCGTGCTTGCATTCATGGGGGCGATTTCGAGTGAACGGAAAAACGGAACAGCGACGTTGTTATATGTACGGCCTATTTCATATGCAAGCTATTTTCTAAGCAAATGGACGATGATCAATATCCTCGTGTTGGCCAGTGTTTGGGTCGGCTTTTTAGCAGGGTGGTATTATACGGCCCAATTATTCGGTTCCATACCTGCCGCGGACGTATTCGCCTTTCTCGCCGCCTACAGTTTATGGATCATCTTCGTCGTGTCAATCGTGTTAGCCCTCAGCGCTTGGCTGCCGACGGGCGGAGTGGCGGCACTTGGCTTATTCTTGACATTGATCATGGCGATATTAGACTCCGTCATCGGTGCCTACTGGACGGTGACGCCTTGGAAGATTTCTACGTATGCCTCTTATATCTTGATGGGAAGCATGGATTACCCGACATTTTGGAAGGCGGCGGGACTGACAGTGTTCTTGATCATTTTGCTCGTCCTATTCGGCTCCTACATGTCCGGGCGGAATGCGGCCAAGACAACAGTATAAAGAATAGAAAAGAGCGACGGAATGGGATATCCGCCGCTCTTTCTTATGTTAGTTGTATTATCCAGGAAATTTTTCTTCAGTAGAGGAATCACTTTTTGTCTTATGGTGATTCTCCTGCTTTTCTTCGTTCCATTCCATTTTGGCATCTTCGAGAGGGACTGTGTCGACCGTCTGCATATCTTCATGCATATCGTAAATACTTTCCTTGTCCGTCTTCATGTTTTCCGGATTGTCCATATACGGTCCTTCCGCATCCTTCCGGTCGTGCTCCGTAAAAACTCTCTTTCGATTCATGAAAACCACATCCTTTCGATGTTATGCTTGGCGAACTAATTTTAACAGCATATGCGCAAGCGCATGTTGCTCTTCCTTATCGCCGGCATTCCATAATTCCTGCAAAAGATACTGCTCACGGTTACGCGGTTCTTCGTGCTTGGATAAATAATTGGCTACAAATTCTGTCGTCTTGGCAAGCTGTTCCTCGTTCAAGCCTAAGCTCTCGCCTTTGCTTACTTTATCCGACAGATACATTTTAAAGCGATTGAAGTTTTCCAGAATATCTTCTTTCTTCTCCGCGTCCATTTGATTCAATTCCTTAGCCACACGATCTTTCGCGTCCATCTATCCACACTCCTCTTAGGTGATACTCCAAGTATTGACCTTTCAGATCATGTCTAAACATTTAATTTCGACTTGCTTTGCCAAGAGTAGAGGAATCGAATGGAACGATGGAGGACAGAAGCGAGTGGCTGGAATCCGCGATGCGATGGAAGCGGTTGCTGTGAAATACGATCGGTTTAGACACAGAAATGAGCGGTAACCAGGATATACGAGAGGTACGAAAACTTCATTTCAACGGGACGAAATGCCGGTGTGTGAATTCCATTTTACTGGGGTACAGTGAATAAAAAGGAAAAGGAGAGTGTCAGGATGGAAATGAAATATGTCGGGACATTTCATTCGGTTGATGTCGCTTTAGATAAGATCACCCAGCTCAAGTCGGAAGGCTATGAGGAATCTGCTATTCATGTAGTCGCCCAAAGGGAGGATGAGCTAGAGCGGTTGCGTAGTCAGTCCTATGTGAGGGTGATTAGCCAAGAAAATAATCAATTGTTAAGCAACTCTGGGATAGAAGATGCAAAAAAAGTGAGTGCGCGAGTGGAGGAAGACATCCGAAATGGCGGTATTGCCCTATTCATAGACAGCGATCCATTAGCGAAAGTCCAAATGGAACACGACAGCCAGGCGGCATTGTCTGAGAGCGGTGAGTCGTTGCAAAACGATGCGGATTATCAGCCAAGAAACGATAATGAAGGAACCGTACCGAGGCTTAATACAGAGGGATTGTAAAAAAGCCGCATTCTTATGGCTAGTATCGTGTAAATTGGCAATGGCACCGGAACTTCTACTGCGTAAATACAGCCGCCTTGGCTTCGAACGGCTATCTTGCCGAGGGAAGTCTTGGCGGCTGATCTATTAAAGTGGCCAAAGCCAATTTGTGTTGTTTATCAATAGGTGCCTTACAGCAGCCTGTTGTTACCATTTATCATCATTGTTTGCACGGTCTTTCATGTTGCCGACCTGCTTTTGCACTTCGCCTTTCATCTTATCCAATTTTCCTTCTGCTTGGAGCATCGGATCATCCGAAGCATTACCGACCTGGTCCTTCACTTCGCCTTTCGCTTTGCTGACAGCGCCTTTCATCTTATCTGAAAATCCATTGTCTTTCATAAGCAATCCCTCCATTTTTTGTGGTTATTACTATATACCCTTCATCAAATATGTTTAAACGAGATGAAAAAAGGGTAAAATTTATAATTACTATCATTTTTTTAGGTACAATTAACTGGTTAACTTTGGTAAAATGCATCTAAATCATCTATCTAAATTATCGGTACATTCGTATAATGAACGTAATCAATAATTCGGGGGTGACGGAATGATTCGGAAAGGACGCTTTGCCATTTGGAATGGAAAAGAATATGCACTCGTATCCTATCAACGACAGTATTATTTGCAGACTGAGGAAGTTGCTGAGGAAAGTAATGGGTTTGAACGGATGAACGGAAAAGAGCATGTACTAATTCGTTCTGTATCGTTGAAAGAGTTGCAAGAGGCCTATGAGGTAATTCCGTATACAATGCTCGAAGGGTATCGCTTTGCAGTGGAAGGAATTAACCATGCGAATGGAAAGGTCGCGCTCGTGACAAATAATCCATTTGTACAAGGAAAAGTCGACGTTCAGCCATATGGCAGCCTGGAGTATATTATCGAGATGCCGGTCGATCAAGTGGACGTTTTAGAAGAACGTTTTCCGCTTTACGGAATGTAATGCGTAAAAATACAAAAGATCAACGTGCTGTCAAACAAGGACAACCTGTTGATCTTTTTTCTTATGTCTTTAAAAGTTGAAGAACCGATTGGGCTTGCTGCATATGAAGGGATAATACATATTGTCCCGCCTGGAGCAGAATATTCGCTTTCGTCAGAGCCATCATTTCTTTTGCGATATCCACGTCCCGTATGCGTGATTCGGCGGCTGTCAAATTCTCCTCCATGGTCATAGCATTGTTGTATGCATGCTCCAGCCGGTTCGCGTAGGCTCCCAGTTTAGAACGCTCGGAGGATACATTGTCAATGGCTTTATCCAGCTTGGAAATGGCGTTATTTGCTCCTTCTTGGGTAGCAATGGAGACATCGTCCAAGCCCAAATTATTTAAATTCCCAATTTCCAAATCGATCGTTTGCCCCGCATTCGCCCCTACCTGAATTTTGATGGATTTTTGGCTGCCATCCAATAAAGGCTTCGTATTAAACTCCGATTGCGTTGCCTGTCGTGTAATTTCATCTTTCAACTGCTGGAACTCCTGATTGAGCAGCTCGCGGTCTTTGTCAGATAATGTCCCATTTGATGCCTGCACACTTAATTCACGCATCCTTTGTAAGACGGCATGCGTTTCATTCAATACGCCTTCCGCGGTTTGCACCATGGAAATGCCGTCTTGGATATTCCGTTGTGCTACTTGAAGACCTCGTATCTGGGCTCTCATTCTTTCAGAAATGGCAAGTCCAGCCGGATCATCTGCAGCCCGGTTGATCCGTTTTCCTGTTGAAAGCCGTTCCATGGATAACATCACTTGATTATTATGCATCGACATGTTGCGGATGATGTTCAACCCGGTGGCATTCCATTTACCCAGCAATTCGCTCCCCCTCCTTTACTTTACTATCGTCCATCTGGAAGATTTGTGAACTTGTTTCCAGTAAATTTTACTGATTTCTCCAAAAGCGCCGAGATTGCACTCGCCGATTATTTTCCGGTTACCTATGGCGGGATTTAATCTGGCTTAAATCTGTACAGCTTGTCATCATCCTGCTTCGGATTTCCTCTCCCATCCGTGTTGTTTGTAATGAAATATAGATATTCCCCGTCCGAATATATATCACGGATTCGACCATATCCTTCGATGGAATGAACAATTTCTTCTTTTTCCAGATCAATAACAAGAATTTTTTCTCCGCGCAAGGTGGCCACGTATAAAAGATTTTGGTGAAACGTCATACCGGACGGAGCCCATGTCTCATCGCTCCCTGAAGTAAGCAGCGGCGGCTGCAAGCCTGTAGCTGTTTCTGCTCCCTCGATAAGCGGCCACCCATAGTTGAATCCTTCTTGAATCAGATTAATTTCATCATTTGCCGATGGTCCATGTTCTGACGAATATAGTGTCCCTTTCTTATCCCATGCAAGTCCTTGAGGATTCCGGTGTCCTAACGAGAAAATTCGAAATGAGCCGTCCGGCTGCCGTTCTAAAATTTTTCCATTATATGCCGAAGGATGTTGTGCTGTTTCAGGTTTTGCCCCGTCCCCTACAGTCGCGAACAGGATACCGTCTGGAGAGATGGCAAGACGGCCGCCGTGATGAACCGGGCCAGATTCAATGCCATCAAGCAATACGTCTTGCTCGTTCCACATGGCTCCATCGTAGGAAAGAGTAACGATTCTGCTGCTAGGCGCCCCATCCAGATCGGCCGTGTAAAAGGCGTATGCCAAATGGGACGATTCAAAATCAGGTGACAGGATGAAGCCTAACAAACCTGCTTCTGCAACGGTAGACAATGGTTTGGATAACCTTACTGCTTCTCTTTTGGTGCTCCCATCCTTATCAACACTTGTAATGGTTCCTGCTCGTTCACTTATGAATATCTTATTGCCGTCAGATGTAATAGACCATGGGGCCTCCAAGCCAGTCGCTACAATCTCTGCTTGGTTTTCTTCAGAAAAATCTTGACTACAGCCGAATAATAAGAAAACGAGAAAAAGGTTGTGTAAGCGTTTCAATTGTATCGCCTCCATGCATTGGTAACTCTATCGTAACTATTTTAGCTGCCTAAACAAAACAATAATGACGAAACGTTCCATTAATTTTGGTAAAAAGATGTTTTCTCTGTATGAAAAGAGGAGAGTCACGGACATGCTGATAGGTAGTTACGTAATTTGAAACATAATAAAGGAGGAAATAGCATGGCAGAAGAACAGAAAGGGTTATCCAGGCGTGATTTCCTGAAAACAACGGGTATTGCGACCGGCGCCTTGGTTGGCGGAGGAATTATTGGCGGATTAGTTGGATATAACGTCAAAAAAGAAGATAAAGCATTGCAAGGAACGGAACAAGGCGGTACCCATACAGATGCGACCAGCGTACGCGGTTTAATGTTTTTCAGGAATCCGCATGATTTCCAAGTGCTGTCGCAGGCTGTCGAAAGAATTTTCCCTGAAGATGATTTAGGTCCAGGTGCTATTAAGCTTGGGGTTGCTTACTTTATTGACAATCAATTGGCAGGGAACTACGGCAGTAATGCCAGAGAGTATATGCAAGGACCATTTTTTGCGGGAGAAGTGACACAGGGCTATCAAAGCCGTTTAACCCGAGCAGAAATTTTCTCGCAAGGGATTGCAAAAATGGATGAAGAAGCGAATAAACGCTTCCAAAAGAGCTTTGTCGATCTAGATGGAGGACAGATGGATGAAATCATCACGGCCTTCCAGAAAAATGAAGTGGAAATGAAAGGGGTATCCTCTGAGTTCTTCTTCCGGCTTCTACGACAGGCCACATTGGAGGGAGCCTATGCCGACCCGATCTATAACGGCAACAACAATATGGATGGGTGGCGGATGAAAGGATTCCCGGGCCATCAGATGGCGTATATCAATGTCATAGAAGAAGAGAAGTTTCAAAAGATCGAACCAAAATCGATTAGCAGTATGCAACATTAAGGGAGAGAAGAACAATGGCAATTACGATGGATAAAGTAGACGTGGTAGTAATTGGAGTCGGTTGGACAGGCGGCATCATTGCGGCAGAATGCGCAAAGGCAGGCTTGAAAGTGCGAGGGCTGGAGAGGGGCGGTGCCAGAAGCACTGCTGACTACGTTATGGTCCATGATGAATATCGTTATGCGATTCGCTATGAACTTATGCAGGACCTTTCTAGGGAGACGATCACCTTCCGCAATAATCGTAAAATGAGGGCGCTGCCGATGCGCCAGATGGGTTCATTCCTGCTCGGCGAAGGACTTGGCGGTTCGGGTACGCACTGGAACGGCATGACCTATCGTTTCCTGCCGTACGATTTTCAAATTAAAACGATGACAGATAAAAAGTACGGTAAAAATAAACTGCCAGCCGAATACCTGATCCAGGATTGGGGCATTACGTACGAGGAACTGGAACCCTACTTTACGAAGTTCGACAAGACTATTGGACTTTCCGGTGAAGACAAAAATCCGTTTTGGGGCAAACGATCTGAAGAATTCCCGACGCCTCCAATGAAACGGACCCCGATTTTAAAAAAATTCGAGGATGCCACGACATCTCTTGGTTATCATCCATACATGGTTCCGTCGGCTAACTTGTCTCAGCCATACGAAAATCCAGATGGTGAGTCAATTGGCGCTTGTCAGTACTGCGGTTTTTGTGAAAGATTCGGCTGTGAATATGGAGCCAAATCATCGCCGGAAGTGACAGTCGTACCAACTGCGATGAAAACAAATAACTTCGAACTGACCGTCCATGCTAATGTTGTTGAAATCATGAAGTCTGGCAATAAAGTGACGGGCGTCCGTTATATCGACACACAATCCGGGGCGGAATATATCCAGCCTGCTGAAATGGTCATTTTAACAAGTTATGTATTAAATAATGCGAAGCTGCTTATGGTATCTAAAATTGGAGAACAGTATAATCCGGACACAGGACGAGGGACATTGGGCAAAAACTATGGCTATCAAATTGAACCGGGTACTACTGGATTCTTTGAAGAGCCGATGAATGTATTCATGGGAGCAGGAGCTCTTGGGATGACAATCGATGATTTCAATGGCGACAGTTTCGACCATTCAGATGTCGATTTTATTCATGGTGCCAGCATTACATTATCCCAGACTGGGGTACGGCCGATCCAGACAAACCCGGTTCCGCCGGATGTGCCGGTATGGGGCGCGGAATTTAAAAAGGAATCGATTCTTAATTATCCGAGAACACTATCGGTATATGGGCAAGGTGCTTCTATGCCGCATCGGGAAAATTTCTTATCGCTTGATCCTGATTATCGGGATGCATATGGCTTACCGCTACTACAGATGACGTATAACTTCACCGATCAGGATCGCAATCTGCATAAGTACATCACAGACCGCACGGCAGAGATCATGAAGGAGATGGGTGCCAAAACGGTAGTGCCTGGAGGCCCGATCAGTGATTATGACATTGTGCCGTATCAATCTACGCATAATACAGGCGGAACGACGATGGGCGATGACCCTGCAACAAGTGTTGTCAATAATTACTTGCAACATTGGGATGCGGAGAATTTATTTGTAGTAGGAGCCGGAAATTTCGCACACAATGGAGGGTATAACCCGACGGCCACAGTCGGAGCGCTTGCGTATCGCGCGGCGGAAGGCATCATCAAGTACAGCAAAAGCGGAGGTTCACTAGTGTGAATAAAAGGAGGATGACAGCATGAGTTTAGCAAGCATCGGCGTTCCGGGGTTAATAATCATCCTAGTCATTGTGCTAATTTTGTTCGGTCCTCGGAAATTGCCTGAGGTCGGATCCGCAGTCGGAAAAACGTTGGCTGAATTTAAAAAATCAGCCAGGGATATTTTAGATGAAGAGGATAAACCGGACACCCCTAAGAAAAAAGATCCTTCATGAGCAGGTGAATGGAATGGATCCTTACGAGCATCATCATCGCAAAATCTTAAGTCCATTAGATAAAAAACAGGAAACGCCAAGAGAGCAGGTCGAAGAATTGGTGGAAAAGCTGCCTAATTCGAAAGAGAAAAAGGAACCGAATCCGTCGCTTGTTGATCATCTTACTGATTTACGAAAGCAGCTCATCAAGAGTGCATTTGTATTCCTCTTTTTCTTTATCGTCGTTTTCTCAACAATTAATTTCTGGTTTCCGTTTGTGACGAGGGGACATGAATTGATCGTTCTTGGTCCGCTAGAAGTGGTGACATTTTATATGTCCATTTCGACGGCATTGGCTTTCGGTTTATCGTTGCCTTTCCTCTGCCATTTTCTTTGGCAATTTGTGAAGCCAGGTTTGCTTGAAAGGGAGAGCCAGTTCCTCAGTCTCTATTCCCCTGTGATGTTCCTTTTGTTTATCGGGGGTCTTTCTTTCGGCTATTTTATCGTCAACCCGCTTAGTTATGAGTTTTTAGTCTCAATCGGTAAAGTGAATTTTTCAGTATTAATTTCCGCACAGGAATACGTAAGATTTCTTCTCATGACAACGATGCCGGTCGGACTTCTTTTCGAATTGCCCATTGTTGCGATGTTTCTTTCGGCAATTGGCCTGTTGACTGCAGATGCAATGAAAAAAATCCGCAAATGGTCGTATGTGGTGCTGGCGGTTGTCTCGGCTCTCATCACGCCACCTGATTTTGTAAGTCAATTGATTGTCCTCATTCCGATGATTTTATTGTATGAGGCGAGCATCTTCATTGTCATGCAAGGGGAACGGCGGGCAAAGAAGATGGAAGAAGTGAGCGTGGATTAACAAAGCGAAAAAATCGGAGTCCTAATTAGGACCCCGATTTTTCATTTTACGGACGTTAGCTGTTTTTCATCATGCCCATTGCGCCCGTAAGCGATCCAAATTGTTTCATTAGCTTGTCACGGGCTTCTTTATTACGCATTAAATACGCAGCACCCAATCCTATAGCGGCTATGGCCATTTTGTTCATGGGACATACACCCTTTCGCTTCATGATTTTTTGAATCGCCTTATATTCACCGGAATTATATAAATTATACATGATCAGTAAGAAAATTAATCAAATAGTCTTATAAAATGTCATTTACCTCCGATGTATATAGTAAGGAGGGTTTATTATGAAGACTTCAATTCGTATAAAATTAATAGTCATTACGTTGGCTCTTTTGATTTTACCGAGTGTGACTATAGGCATATCAGGTTACTGGACAGCCAAAACCAACTTGGATGAGCTTGGATCTACAGGACTTGAAAATAATGTAATGTCGGCTCTCGATTTGATTGCCAGGCTGAATGAACAAGTCGAAAACGGTTCCATGACGCTTGAGGAAGCGCAAAACAAGGCGAAGGAGACATTGATCGGTCCTCTACAAGCTGATGGAACGCGCTCTATAGAGAATAAGGTGGATATGGGTAAGTATGGGTACTACTTCGTTTTGGATAAGGAAGGAAACGCACTTGTCCACCCGACGATGGAAGGGAAAAACTTATATGATTCCCAATCGAACGATGGGCGTTATACAACACGTGAAATGCTCAAAGCCGCGGAGGATGGAGGCGGTTTTGTCACATTCGATTTCAAAGTGCCCGGTGAAGAAAGGGTAGCGCCGAAAATCGTTTACGCCGAAACGGATCCTGCATGGGGATGGATTGTTATTTCAGGTACATACTTGAGTGACTTCAATAGCGGCGCGAATGATTTGCTAATTACGTTGGCAATAGTATTGGCCGTTTCAATCATTTTAGGTACAGTTCTTATTATTTGGTTCTCCGGCCATTTATCTAAGCCGATCCGGATGGTGACGGAACAGGTCGGCAAGGTGGCGGATGGCGACTTGTCGTCTGAGCAAATGGTAATTAAAAATAAAGATGAAATTGGTGAACTGGCTCGTTATGTGAACCGGATGTCAGGAAATCTGAAGCAGATGATTGAGCAAGTATCGACGGCATCCATGCAAGTGGCTGCAACATCAGAGGAACTATCCGCGAGCAGCGAGCAGACAAGCCGCTCCGTTGAGCAGGTCTCAGGAGCCATTCAGGATTTGGCCTACGGGACGGATGCCCAAATGGAAAAAATGGAACAATCCAACGAGGCAATCCATCAAATGACCGATGAAATGAAAGAGCTGTCGGCGGCCATGGGGAAAGCGAATGAGACGTCCAAGAAAACAGCGGATATAGCGGGTAATGGCGGGGAAGTCATCTCCCGAACCATTAACCATATGCAGACCATTCAACAGGAAACAGCATCCACGGCTGACTTGATTAACGAGCTTGGCAATAAATCCTTAGAGATAACTAAGATTCTCTCTATGATTACCGATGTTGCCGAACAGACAAACTTACTTGCTCTCAATGCAGCAATCGAAGCAGCACGGGCGGGAGAACACGGCAGAGGCTTTGCAGTAGTGGCGGACGAAGTAAAAAAATTGGCGGAGCAGTCCGCAAATTCAGCGAGCCAGGTCGGCCATCTCATTGAAGCGATTCAACAGGACATCGACCAATCGGTCATTGCGATTAACCGAGGACATTCTTCTGTAAATGAGGGAATTGACTTGGTCAACGGAGCGGGGGATGCTTTCCGCAACATTTCTACAGGTGTCGAAGAGGTGCTTATGCAAATGGAGGACGTATCCAAGTCATTGCATACGAATGTCCAAGAATTTGAAAATGTATCCATTTCAATAAAGGAAGCTTCCAAGATTTCAGTTGACTCGGCGGCCCATACACAAAATATTGCTGCCGCGGCAGAAGAGCAAACGGCTTCCATGGAGGAAATCGCAGCTGCCTCCGACACACTGGCGAAGATGGCAGAAGAACTCCAAGAATCGGTCCGGGCGTTTCGGTTATAAAAACAAAATTGGACATCATCCTCTCATTACCTATTATAATAGGTGCATGAGGGGGTGTTTTTTTATGGAAAAACTGAAAGGGTATACGGCTCGGGATACTGCGTTTTGGAGAATTATCTTGGGCACCGGAATGTCCTCGGTCTTCATCTTCGCAGCGATGTATGCCATGCAGCCTCTTCTCCCCGTTTTTACAGAGGAATTTTCTATTTCCGTTTCCTATGCAAGTATGGCGATGTCCGCCACGACAATCGGTTTAATTCTCGGCCTGGTCGTATTAGGTTTCATGTCAGACCGGAGGGGCCGAAGTATATTTGTAAAGTTATCCTTATTATGTTCTGTTCTTCCGTTTTTAATTATCCCGTCGGTAGACGCATTCTGGCTGATCGTCGTATTGCGATTTATCCAAGGATTTGCATTGGCAGGCGTACCGGCAGCGGCGCTCGCTTACATTAGCGAAGAGGTGGACAGACGGTATGCCAATTTGGCGACCGCTTTATATATTTCTTGCAACAGCCTCGGCGGAATGATTGGCCGCTTCCTGACTGGCTATATGGCGGAACAGGTTTCCTGGCAGTTTTCTTTATATATTTTGGCCGCTTTCGGAGCAGTGCTTTTTGGCTTCATCTGTTTCTTGTTGCCGAAATCGAAAAACTTTACATCGAGTACCGTCCGTTTTGCCGAAGACTTAGAGGGATTCTTCTTTCATTTGAAAAATCCTTCGCTGCTACTCGTTTTCGGTTTAGGAGTGGTGTTGCAATTATCGTTTACCGGTATCTGGACGTATGCGCCATTTCATTTAATGGCCCCTCCGTTTTCACTGTCACTTGAAACAATCTCTTATTTGTATCTTGTCTATAGTTTCGGTGTAGTAGGCGGTCCGATTGGCGGCTGGCTTTCTGGAAGATTCGGTTTGCGCAGTGTCCGCCTTGTCGCAATCCTTATATTTTCGATTGGAATTTTGTTGACGCTGACATCCGCCACATGGCTGCTAGTCGTCGGTTTCTGTTTGATCTGTCTCGGATTTTTCACGGCCCATTCCTTGACGGCCGCCTCAGTCAGCAAGGAGGCAACCCATCATAAAGGCAGTGCTTCCAGTCTTTACTTAGTCTCTTATTATATTGGCGTGACACTCGGAAGCACGCTGCTCAGTCCATGGTGGGGCGCGTTTGGCTGGAGTGGCCTCGTCGCATTGACCGCTATTTTGCCGGTTCTCTATGTGGTTTTTATTCAAAGCCGTCAAGGCAAACAAAAAGGAAGCGCAGTCTAATGACCGCACTTCCTTCTTTTATTTAAATGAATCCGGAATGGACGTTAGGTCAATTCCCCATACGAGCGGCAACAGAACATAAATGGCTACCGTCACGAGAATGATGCCAATGATATTGAGCGCAAATCCTGCTTTCGCCATATCCGGAATCCGCAAGTAGCCAGAGCCGAAAACAACAGCGTTTGGCGGTGTGGCGACCGGAAGCATGAAGGCGCAAGAAGCGGCAACACCTGCGGCAATCATTAATGCGTAAGGATGGAAACCGAGAGCAACTGCAAGCGAAGCCATGATCGGATACATCATGGAGGCGGTTGCCGTATTTGACGTAATCTCAGTCAGGAAAATGACTAGCGTTGTAACGATTATGATGACAACCAGTATATTAACACCTTGCAACCCTGACAACTGAGAACCAATCCATACAGACAGTTCGGAACTGACGAAGCCCGCCGCAATGGCCAGCCCGCCTCCGAATAAAAGCAGGATGCCCCACGGCAATTTCACGGCCGTATTCCAGTCCAGCAGATGATCCCCTTTTTTCTTGACGGAGGGGATAATGAATAAGAGGATGGCAAAGGTCATAGCGATGACGCCGTCTGAAACGCCAGGGATTACCTTTGCAATCAGGAAAGTCCGAGTGATCCATGACAAAGCTGCTAAAACAAAAATAATGAAGACCAGAACTTCCTCGACGGAAGCGCTTCCAAGTTTACTTCTTTCTGAGTTGATAACAGCCCTGCCTCCAGGGAGTGTCTTCAGTTTGGAAGGATACGCAAATTTAACGAGATAAAACCAAGCAATCAAAATGAAAGTCCAAGCGAGAGGGACACCAAACAACATCCATTTCGCAAATGAGAGCTCAATGCCGTACATTTTATCAATTGCTCCTGCGAGCAACGTATTAGGTGGTGTTCCGATTAAGGTGGCGATACCACCAAGTGAAGCTGAATAGGCAATGCCGAGCATGAGCGCTTTCCCAAAGCCAAAATTCTCTTTGGAGGTATCAATGGACGGATCATCCTTTAAGGCATCCGAGACTTGATAAATAATCGCAAGTCCAATCGGCACCATCATCATGGCTGTCGCCGTATTGGAAATCCACATCGATAAGAAACCGGTTGCTACCATGAACCCGAGCACAATGCGGTCCATATTTGTACCGATTAGAGAAATGATCGTCAAGGCAATTCTGCGGTGCAAATTCCATTTCTCCATCGCCAACGCGATCATGAAACCTCCCATGAAAAGGAAGATAGTTTCATCCCCATAAGCGGAAGCAGTCGGCTTCACTTCCATGCCACCCGATAAAGGAAAGAGCACAAGCGGCAATAAAGAAGTAACCGGAATCGGAATCGCTTCCGTAATCCACCATGTGGCGATCCAAAGGGTACTCGCTAAAATAGCCACTCCTTCTGGAGAAAGGTCCGCCGGATGAAAAAAGAAAAGCGTTAGGAAAAATAAAAGCGGTCCTAAAATAAGTCCAATTAATTGAGCGGGTGAATAACTCCGAGGCTCACGTCCCCCACCCTCATTATTAACTCCGACCGGCTGCCCACCACCGCCACCCGAAGCCATTTCCGAGCTGTTCGGATGAAAGAAGAATCGGAAAAGATCCTTCACCTGATCGTGCATATCCCACATGCGCTGCCAAGCAGTCGAAAACATCATGTTCTCCTCCTTCAAAAAAGTAATGGCTCCTTTCCAAATAAATGGAGCCTTGGTGATTTCTATGAGTATACTAATAAACGAATAATTAGACAAGTTAGATAGGAGAATCTGTGGAAAATTGTCGCTTCTTATAGAATGGTCGATACTTTGTGATTTGGGCTCGTTAGGGGGTTCGACGAGAGGTGACTGACAGAAGAAGAGTAGGGATTTGGCGTGTGATAAGATGATTTTGGAGCCAGTCCTGCAGTATTTGGGCACTCGGATAATCTGGCGTTCAAATCGTTATACTGGCGTTCATTCGGATAATCTGGCGTTCAAATCGTTATACTGGCGTTCGTTCGGATAATCTGGCGTTCAAATCGTTATACTGGCGTTCATTCGGATAATCTGGCGTACAGCTCGTTATACTGGCGTTCGTTTGGATAATCTGGCGTACAGCTCGTTATACTGGCGTTCGTTTGGATAATCTGGCGTACAGCTCGTTACTGGCGTTCGTTTGGATAATCTGGCGTACAGCTCGTTATCCTGGCGTTCGTTTGGATAATCTGGCGTTCAGATCATTATTCTGGCGTTCGTACGGATAATCTGGCGTACAGCTCGTTATACTGGCGTTCGTACGGATAATCTGGCGTACAGCTCGTTATCCTGGCGTTCGTTCGGATAATCTGGCGTTCAAGCCATTATACTGACGTTATCCCGGTTTAATGGCAATCAGGCTACTAGCATTCATCCATGATTGGCTCAAGTCAGAAATGATTTGGCGCTCCACACATGGGATTTGGCGAATTATCGATTTATATGGCGCGTCTCGCACATGATTTGGCGCAAATCAGGAGTAATTTGGCGCCCCTTGCTTAGGATTTGGCGAATTATCAATTTATTTGGCGCCATCCACGATGATTTGGCGTGGTCCAGCAATTATTTGGCACGTCTCGTACATGATCTGAATGCAGTTGGCAACAAGTTTGCGTGGAATCAAACGTAATCACCAGTCCGATCTTTTACCAGATAAAAGTCTTTAATTATTCCATTCTATGTGCGGAAGCATCAGAGCATACATAAAAATAAAAAAGGGTTAGTCTCTAGGACTAACCCTAATCTCACGATGTTGCGGTCAGCCCAGCAGATTGCCGAGCAACCCTTTGCGGCGACCGGTATTTTGTGTTTTTGCTGTTGTACTCGATTTCTCGCCTCGCATTGGTGTGGAACCGAATAAGTCAAATTGGTTTGAAAGTTTCTCCCGGGCATCTTTATTTCGCATGAGGTACGCAGCCCCTAGTCCGAGTGCAGCGAGTGCCATTTTCTTTTTCATGAAATGCTCCTCCTTATCGAAATTCAATTTTGTTCTGCTTTTTGTTTTCCCGATTTATAGATGCCTAAACTCGCATACCCTTCGCCCTTTCATAAAGATATTCATATACTGGAAGAACGATAAGGGAAAGGGGACAGGAGCTTGTATCGAATAGAAGTATCCGTGTCTAAGAGGCAATTAAGACTCTATGAAAATGATCGGCTTGTTAAAACATATCCGGTGGCTATCGGAAAAATGGTAACCGCTACTCCGATTGGGACGTATAAAATTATTAATAAACAATGGAATCCCGGTGGGCCCTTCGGAGCGTTCTGGATGGGGTTGTCACGGCCCCATTATGGAATTCACGGGACCAACAATCCATCCTCCATTGGAAAAGCTGTGTCTCATGGCTGTATCCGGATGTATAACAAAGATGTGCTCGAATTAGCAGCCATGGTGCCGGTGGGAACGTTGGTAAAAATACAAGAGAAGTAAGTAACCACAGTTGAACTCCTTCTTGTTCGTCATCCACACTTCAACTATAATCGAAGTGTTGAATGAAGAAAGGTTGATTGAAATGAGTATCAATGCAAATGTGGCTCAAGTTGTCTCTCTTCTTGGAGAAGCCTCTCGCGCATCTATTTTAACGAGTTTAATGGATGGTCGTTTTCACACAGCCACTGAATTAGCTTATATGGCAGGGATCAAACCCCAAACAGCCAGCTTTCACTTATCGAAATTGGTTGAAGGGAATCTTGTGAAGGCGGAGAAACAGGGGCGGCATCGTTATTTTCAACTGGCTAACATGGAAGTTGCCGCCCTTTTAGAATCGTTGCTGGCCATCTCGCCTCCACCTGAAATTCGTTCGTTAAAACAGTCAAATCAATTAAAGCTGCTTCAAGACGCGAGAACCTGTTATGATCATTTAGCTGGAAAATTGGGCGTGGGATTGACGGAATCCATGGTTTCTGCAGGTTATTTGGAGAAAGAAGAGAAAGAGTTTAGAGTGACTCTATTGGGAAACCAATTTCTTGCAGACTTTGGTGTGGATTTGGATGTATTGAAAAAGAAACGGCGTTCGTTTTCTCATGCTTGCATTGATTGGAGCGAGCGACATCATCATCTTGGTGGCTCTTTGGGCAATGGACTGATGGTTAGATTTTTGGAATTAGGGTGGATTACGCAAGCCCCTGCGATTCGTGCTGTTAACATAACAGAAACAGGAAAAAAGGGATTTAAACAATTCTTTGATTACCCAAACGAATAAACACGAAAGAAGCCGTTCCCATAAAGAAGGCTTCTTTTTTCGTCATTTAACTTTTATTTACTATCCCTTGATATTCACGTTTCGTCTGGAAAGTTCGATTGACAAGATAAATGCCGACTATGATAAACAGGCCACCCGCTAGGAGTGAAGGGTATAAACGTTCACCCAGTAAAAACCAACCGGATATGACGCCGAAGAAAGGAGCTAGAAACAAGTAGGCGCTTGTTTTTCCGGGATCACTCGTTGACAACAAATAATACCACACAGCAAATTGCAAGATAGATGACATGATACTTAACCATAACAAGAGGAGGATGGAATGAGCATTCAAATGGAAAAATGGTTGCTCAAATAGAAAACTGCCAACTAAAAGCAGCACACCACCGAACAGCATTTGATAAGCGGATAAGACCCACGTATCGAAAACGTCACCCCACTGTTTCACTAATAATGTCGCTAATGCCCAAAATACAGCTGAAAGAAAACCGAAGACTATTCCAACCTCAAATTTAATTTGGGCTCCCATGGTGATGATGACACCTATCATCCCTAGAAGAACGCCAATCCACTGATAAAATTTGTAGCGCGTTTTAAAAAATAGGGTGCCGAACACTACAACAAGTAATGGATTGGTGAATGTAAGAATGGAAGATTCACTTGCTGAGATGGTGCGCAAACTTAGGAAGATGCATCCCATTACGCCTGCTGTTTGAAGTGAACCAATACAGAACAATTTGAGCCAGTTTATTCCGGATGTTGGATGGGGCCTCTTCAACTTTATCACTATTGCACCCATGAGGATCCCGGCCAGTATAAAGCGGAGTGCTGCCAGCAGCAATGGTGAGGAGTAAGGCAATCCTAATTTAACGACAGCAAAAGAAGAACCCATTAAAAAGGTTGTAAAAATAGTTAGCACTGTAAATTTGATTGTTTTCATTCGTTCGTCTCCCAACAATTTTTTGATGAATCATCTTTTTATATTATAGTGCTAGGTTATTTCAACGCTTATCGAAGTGTGGAATCCGGTTTGATTTGTAACTATTGATGTGAAATCTTTTGTAATGAAGCCTGTTACAGTATGATATCTGGTTGTTGAGAGACGAAAAATTCAGTACAATGATGATTCCGATAGAAAGGGGTGGCAAGCTGTCGCCCCTTAGTTGGCTGGTTTGAGGGGGGAGACTGTGCAATTTATTGAAGAAAATAAAAAATGGTTCCAGAGGTACAATCGACCTTGGGGAATTGCAGGCGGGTGGGCGATTGACCTATTTGTCGGCAGAAATACGAGAGATCATTCGGACGTCGAAGTGGCAGTTCTACGGTCGGATCAACACGCACTGAAAACTGTACTTGCCGACTGGTCGTTCCGAAAAGTGGTAAAGGGAAAATTTCAAGAATGGGAGGGGGAACAGCTCGAACTTCCAATCCATGAATTGCATGCAGTACGTAGGGATACGAATGCTGAACTGGAGATTCTCTTAAATGAAATTATCGCTGAAGAGTGGGTGTTTCGCAGAGATCCGACAATTACCTTTCCGGCGTCTTCCTTGTTTCTAAAGACAAAAGAAGGCCTGCCCTATTTACATCCGGCAATTGTGCTACTCTACAAAGCGAAAGGGACAAGGCCAAAAGATACATTGGATTTTCAAAATGCCTACCCTTTGCTGGGAGAGCAGGATAAAAAGTGGCTGTATGACGCTTTGCAAACCCATACGCCAGGCCATGAATGGATTTCCCGAATGGAAGGGGAAATAAAATGAAGCGTGTCATGGTAATCGGTGTTTCAGCGGGTGTCGGTAAATCCACTTTTGCCAGAAGGATCAGCGAAAAGTTGGGGATTGAAGTGACGCATCTGGATCGTCTTTATTGGCAGCCGGGATGGAAGGAAACTCCGGCCGCAGAATTTTCGCAAGCTCAAGAGCAAGTTGTCCAAAGGGAACGGTGGATCATCGAAGGAAACTACACTTCCACGTTTTCTATTCGTGAGCCACATGCAGACACGGTCATATATTTAGAACTTCCACTATATGTATGCCTGTATAGAGTCCTCAAGCGACGTATTCAATTTCATGGCAAAACACGCGATGATTTGACGGAGGGTTGTCCAGAAAAGATTGACTGGCCTTTTCTCCGCTTTATCCTAACGACCTACAGCAGGCGGAAAAAGAAAATGAAAGAGCGCTTGGAGCGTTATACAGCCGAGGGGAAAACAGTCTATTATCTACATTCCTCCAAGCAAATTGAGGAATACTTGAAAAACGCGACTGTACACTAAAGAGAGGGGAAGATTGCTTTCATCATATGGTTTCGTCACTTACCACACATACATATGAATTTGGCAGAATGGACTCCTTTCATTCAAAACGATTGGTATCGAAAACATTATATGAAGTTTGTCTATCTGCTTCAGGTCATCCTATTTTTATTACCGAATTTTTTTGGAGCACAATTCACTCATCAGAAGATCTACTTTCTCATTGCCATAAGCATCCTTGTCTTCATCATCCACGAATGTCTGCACATCTTGGTCGTATACAAAGAAGGGGACATAAGCTTAACATTTAGCGGCATATTTTTTTGGCTGCATACCAATGCCGTTCTATCCAAGCCGAGATTTTGGATATTTATGACCTTGCCCTTTATTGGATTGACGATCGTGCCTGCCGTTTTGTCGTTCTATGTATCGGAGGATTTGAAATCCATCCTATTATTTGTTAGCTGGATCAACGCCATCATTTCCGCTGCAGACATTTATAATTCCGTTTTGATTGCAATTAAACCAAAGAACTCCGTTTTTTGCAGAGGGTACTTCCAAGTAAAATCGTAAAAGAGAAAAAGACCGATTGCGTGATCGGTCTTTTTCTAATAACTCAACTGATTGCGCCTGTAGCGTGAAAATATAAAACTGCAAATCATACCCCAGAGGATAGAAAAGGAAAATTTATTCACAAAATTATCAAGGAGCATCGTAACCACATACCCTTTGATTTTCTGCAAAAACGTAACTTCTGGAGCCCAGCAAATAATTATGCCTAACATAGATGGAATACAGAGACATACATAAGCAAGAATAAAACCGATTAAAAACGATTGGCTATTCAATCTACTCACTCCATATAGTAGCAGTTTTCTTCGTATTCATTTCGTCCTATATCACTACATATGATTATATACTATATTTTCCATATTGTCTTTGAGATGATTAAACACACAAAAAAACCGGAAAGGACAATGTTTCACTCATTTGTCCAATATCCGGATTGGGGGGGCTAAGCAACTTATTATTGCTATGCTTTAAAACTATATAATGATTAAAACCATCGATTGCGACAAGTGGCTCGGTTTCTGCAATTAGGTCGTATGTTGAAGTTTTCATTACTTCTGTTTGTAAGTTGATGATTACTAGAGGTTATACGCCTTCTTGATGTAACTCTGACTCTTCTTCTTTGTCCGCAACATCTTGCTCGAGATGTGACATTCATCCTGCTTGTGCGGCGACGGTTTCGAGAAGTGACGCGCATTCTGCTTGTGCGGCGACGGTTTCGAGAAGTGACGCGCATCCTGCTCGTGCGGCGACGGTTCCGTGAATTGACGCGCATTCTGCTTGTGCGGCGGCGGTTCCGAGAAGTGACGCGCATTCTGCTTGTGCGGCGACGGTTCCGAGAAGTGACGCGCATTCTGCTCGTGCGGCGACGGTTCCGTGAAGTGACACGCATTCTGCTTGTGCGCCGTTGATTCCTGGATGTAGCTCTTACTCTTTGCCCACAGCATCCAAATCGAGATGTGCGACGAACTCGGCTTGTTCTGCGATTTTTTCGAGACGTGCGACGTCGTCTGCTTGTACGGTGCCGGTTACTCGTAGGATCCTGAAACATAAAGTCATTCAATCCCAGTTGATTTGCTCTTCCCATGGCTCTTCGAATTTCTTCCTCAAAAAAGAGTGACATATATCAACACCCCCTTCCCGCTTGGCTGAGGTGAAACACGCAAAAACTATAGCTTTGAACGCATTCCGCCCTCCTATCTACCATACGCTCGTTTTTTGGAGGGAACAGAGTGAAGTGCACACCTTATCATCAATTCAGCATAGAAATGGAATAACGAGCAAAGGAGTGGTGTAGATCGAGAAGTTACAGGAATACCAGCTATTTATTCACCCTCTAGACATCATGGAATTGAGGAGAGATATTTGGATAGATGATTCTGTCCCTGCCAAGCTAACGATTAATGGGAAAAAGTATGAAGTGGATATTGCGTATCGCGGATCCCACATCCGTGATTTCAAAAAGAAATCTTATCAAGTATCCTTCTACAGCCCTCCCAAGTTTCGAAACGCAAAAGTTATTCATTTGAATGCGGAATTTAAGGATCCCTCGTTGTTAAGAAATAAACTATCATTCGACTTCTTTCATGACATCGGCTGCTTGGCGCCTCAAGCTCGTTTTGTTTCCTTAAAACTAAATGGGAAAAACGAAGGTGTCTATTTGGAATTGGAATCAGTGGACGAAAACTTTCTCGCTAATCGAAAGTTGCCGGAAGGGCCAATATTTTATGCGGTGGACGGGGATGCTAATTTTTCATTAGTGAGTGACCTGGATAAGCAAGTAAAAAAATCGCTATTAAAAGGATATGAGCAAATACACGGGACAAAGGAAGATGAGGATTGTTTGCGAGAAACGATTATTCATATCAATACCATTCCACGGGATGAGTTTGAAGGGACTATCATGAAGTATGTGAATATCGATGCTTATTTGCGCTGGCTTGCGGGGGTTGTATGTACACAAAACTTTGATGGTTTTGTTCATAACTATGCGCTGTATCAGCGCAGACAGACGGGTCAATATGAAATCATTCCTTGGGATTACGATGCAACATGGGGCAGGGATGTGAATGGGGAAGAGATGGAAAGTGATTATTTACGTATTGAAGGTTTTAATACATTGACAGCCCGCATCCTCGATTGTAAAACTTTTCGTACCCAATATAAGGACTTGATGGTGAATATCTTACAGAATCAATTTACAGTAGATTATTTAAAACCTAAAATACAAACGATGCATGAGCAGATTCGGCCGCATGTTCAACTCGACCCCTATAAAAAAAGAGGCTTGAATCGCTTTGATCAAGAGCCGGACTATATTCTAAAATTTATCGAAGCTCGATCGGCCTATATCCAAAAAGAATTGCAATTTCTTTAATTGCTTCACGCTTACGAGACTTCACTAGTGGAGTCTTTTTTTTATGTGTCTTTTTAATTTCTTCAATGAGCAGACTGAGAGCAGTTTCTGGTGGGCAAGTACCCGAAACAAACGATTGCGGCCATTTCGGGTACTTCAGTTTAATTATCAAAGTTACATCCACTGCTGCGACCATTCTTCAATTGCCTTCATAATCGGCGTCAAAGCCATCCCTTTTTCTGTTAATGAATATTCAATCCGTACCGGAGTCTCCGGATAGACTGCGCGAATGACAAACCCTTGCTGCTCCAATTCTTTTAATCGCTCGGTTAATGTTTTGCCGTTTACGCCGAGTTTCTCGGTCATCGTACAGAAGCGCTGGGGACCGGCCATCAGCTGGTATAAAATTAAGGCTGTCCACCGCTGGCTCAACAGCCCGACTGCTTTTTCGAATCGAGGGCATAATTCAAATTCATTCATAGGTATGTTCCTTTCCTATAAGTTCTTATCTTGTTGACAATAATAAGTATATCATATAAAGTTAGTTACATAAAGTAAGTAACTTACCTGGAGGAATTGACAATGAACTTTCATATATCACCTTTCACATATACAGGCGAAGTGCATTTATTCGTAACGGATTTGGAACGCTCTCTCAAGTTTTATACGGAGGTCATTGGGTTCAACGTCTTGGAACAGGGGCCAACAAGCATTATCCTCACAGCAGATGGAACGACACCGCTGTTGATCATTGAGCAACCTGAAGGCGTAAAGCCGAAGGAATCCCGCAAATCGGGGTTGTACCATTTTGCACTCCTGCTACCGACGCGTGCAGATCTTGGCAAAGTACTGATTCATTTATCTAACTGCGGCATCCCGCTTGGCGCGTCTGACCATAAAGTGAGTGAAGCTCTCTATTTATCCGACCCGGATGGCAATGGCATCGAAATCTATTGTGACCGGGATCCGGCAGAATGGGAATGGGGCAACGGACTCGTCTCCATGACGACAGATCCACTCGACGCTCAAAGCATTGTGGCAGAAGTGGACGGTCCTTGGGAGGGGCTTCCTGCTGGAACTGTCATGGGGCATATTCACCTGCATGTTGCGGACGTAGAGGAGGCGGAAGCGTTCTACCGGGCGCTCGGCTTCGCGACTGTCAGCCATTACCCGAATGCCGTGTTCATGTCGACGGGCAACTATCACCATCATATCGCCCTGAACACGTGGAATGGCAAGGGGGCGCCGCAGCCTTCAAAAAACAGTGCGGGCTTGCATTCGTTTACGCTCATCTATCCGGACGACCAGACTTTGAATGACGCGGTGAATCAAATTCGTGGGTTGAATAAGGAAGTCAAACAAGCAGGCTCTCATTACGTGACAGCTGATCCATCGGGAACAGGGATGATTCTTCGATTAAAATAAATAGAGGAAAGGCGATTGCTCACCAGCAATCGTTTTTTTATTTCGCCCAACCTTTCTCACCAATCTCTAATCTAGTTCACAGCAAGATCCAATTTGAAAGGATTAGGATAAAAGAACTTAAAAGAGAGGTTGTTGAAAGAAGGAGGCGGTTCCATGGCAATTGAGATTTTCTGCCGCAAGGAACAGAAGTATTTGATTACCCGCAAGCAGTATGAGCAGCTCATTGAGGAGATGGGTCCTCGTATGCGGAATGACAAGAATGGAACGGACGGGCGATATACGGTGACGAGCTTGTATTTCGACAACCGGGAGCATTCCATTTATTACGAGACGAAGAACAAGCTGAAATATCGTCAAAAGCTTCGGCTGCGGGTGTATGACGACGCAACGCTGTCGAGCACTGCGTTTTTTGAAGTGAAGCAGAAGCACAACAAGGTTGTGAATAAAAGACGCTTGCTCATGCCTCTTCAGGAAGCATACCGTTATTTGGGCGAGAAGGACCCAGATCCGGCCGATTATGAATCGACGAATGGCCAAGTGCTAAAGGAAATTGATTATTTCCGGCGTTTCTATCATCTAGAACCGGAAATGGTCGTCAGTTACGATCGGCATGCGCTACATGGAGTTGACAACGCAGATTTGAGAATGACATTCGATTTTAATTTGCGTTGCCGGAAAGAGGATTTAGCCCTGGAGCATGGACCGTACGGCGATCATTTTATTGATCCGGATCTCGTCGTACTTGAAGTGAAGGTGGAGCATAGTGTGCCGCTTTGGCTGGCGCGTATTTTGCAGGGGCTCGAATGTGAGCAGCGGAGCGCTTCGAAGTTTTGCACGAGTACCGAGATGCTGCATGAGGTAGTAGTACCGCAAACAACAAAAGAACAGACAACTATTGGAGGAATGGAAGATGAATCAGATCAACAACTTGTTTTCATTTAACGGAATGGCAGGCGATCATTCCATCTGGATGAGCCTTGTCGCCATGGTATTAGCCACAATTCTTAGCTTGGTCATCACTCAAGTTTACAAGGCAACATTTAACGGAGAACGGTATTCTCAGTCGTTCGTCCATACAATTGTCATGATGAGCGTTGTCGTCTCAGTTGTCATGAACGTCGTCAGTGACAATGCAGGGGTTGCCTTCGGGTTATTCGCCATTTTTTCCTTAATCCGTTTTCGTAGTGCTGTCACGAACGCTAAAGACATCGCATACATATTTTTTGGATTATGCGTCGGTATGACTGCCGGCTTGTATCAATTCGAACTGGCAATCGTCCTTACTTTCTTTGCAAGTCTCGTCTTTTACTTGCTATTCAAGTTTGATTATGGAAAAGGGAAGGACACGCAAATCTTGAAAGTGACCGTTCCGGAGAACCTGAATCATGAGGAGCTGTTTGAGGATATCTTGAACGACATGACAGAGTTCCATCAACTGCGCCAAGTGGAAACGACGAATCTTGGCACAATGATCCTTTATACATTTTCCATCCGCAGCAAAGTGGATACGCGTGACCAAGTGCTGCTCGATGCGATTCGTGAGCGGAATGCTAATTTGAAAGTATCATTATCGTATCTTTAATACCAAGCTCCCGACTTTTGATTACGTCGGGAGTTTTTATGTACGGCTAGCATGGGGTTTATTCCAAATTTATGGTATTATAATAGTTAGAAAATTGTATTATATTTTGGATGGAGAGGTGAAAACGAGTGGGTAAAAAATCCTTAATAGGATTACTACTTCTATTACTCCTAATCGGCTGTTCAACGAAAGCAACATTTACTCCAGAAATGGAGGTGGAGAAACTATTACAAAATTACCTGAAAGCCTTGGAAAATAATGATTTGTCAACCTTAGTTAAACTGTCGGATGACATAAGGTTCCCTGACAAAAAAGAACAGATGAAAGAATACCTGGATATTAATTCTGAAATCTCGGAAACACGAATTATTGGAATTTCAGCCATAAGTCCAACTGAATTTGAAGCAACAATTTCAGTGGTAGATGTTGATGGGGAACTAGAGTTGAAATTTCCTGTTAAGAAGGAAAAAAATAAGTGGAAATTAATTGTGGGACAAAGTTTTTAGACCGAATTAATTGTATAAGATGCTATAAAAACTGCACCTCTAATTAGTCATTAATTGGAGGTGCAGTTTTTATGTCAGAGTGAAGGTTCAATGTCTTATTACTCTTAGGGAGCGAAGCAGACGAAGTGTCCGATCCATGTCTGTGGCAAGGCATCCGACCAGATGGATATCCTGCTGTAGTATCCTGCTTTATGAATCAGTTAACCGAACGGTACGAAAGTGGTGTAAGAGAATGCAGGTTAGTCGTCTTTTCTAGTTCAATTTTGCTTAAAATCAAAAAGCGCGCGAGAAAAAAATTTCTGGTACGTTGTATAGAGTGTAAAGGCTTTTACGACGTTGAAGGAGATTGCATATGAAATCTACGAGTGACAATTTTATTAGGCGACTGAAAAAAGGGAAAGAGGATGCGCTGGAATTTGTCATTGATCAGTATTTGCCTTTGGTAAAAGGGGTTGCACAGAAGGTGCTTGGCCCAGTGGGGAATCAGGGCATGATCGATGAGTGCGTCAATGATATTTTTCTTTCTGTTTGGCATAATGCAAAAAAGTTTGAAGGGGACGGAATTGATTTCAGGAAATGGATTTGCGCAGTCGCAAAGTTCAGGGCGATTGACTATTACCGGAAAGCAACGAACCAAAAGGAAATTTCTTCGGACCAGATGGAGATGAACGCAGAGCGGTCTGTCGAAGAGCAACTGATGGACAAGGAAGACGAGAAGGATTTGATTCGGCTCATCAACCAGCTTGAGCCGATCGATCGGCAGATTTTCATTATGAAGTTCTTTTTAGGATACAAGACGGATGCGATCTCCGAAAAGCTTGGATTAAGCAGGACCGCCATCGACAACCGGGTATACCGCGGCAAAAAGAAGCTTTCGGAAAAAGCGTTGAAATTGAATCCAGGAGGCCATGCATTGTGAAAAATAAATCGATTTATGAGTTGTTATATGAACTAGATCTGGATGATACCGAATTTGAAGAGGTGGACGTGACGGAATTCGACAGGGCGAAAGTGAAAAAAGAGGTGAATCGATTGATTGGAAAAAGAAAAAGGAAAAGCTGGAAGATGAAAGCGGCGGCAGCGGTTGCGGTATGCGGGCTTTCCGTTAAGACGATTGGCTTGGCATTTCCAGCCTATGCAGGGAATATTCCGGTTATCGGCGATATTTTCCGGTTTTTGGACAATGGGAAAACCGGTTTATATGATGACTATCAGGCCTATTCTAGGGCGATCAACATGACGAGGGAAAGCAATGGCGTAAAGATTACATTGAATGATGCAATTTACGATGGGAAAACGGTCTCGTTAACATACACGATTGAATCGGAGAAAGACTTAGGGGACGATCCGTGGATTAATGACTTTCTAGATATAAAGGGAGCCGAAGGGATGGGAGGCTCCAATCAACTGGCGAAAGTGGGAGATCGCCAGTATGTCGGATTAATAACGGGCAGCAACCTCGGGACGAATGAACTTGATACGGTCAAGGTGAAATGGAAAGTGGACGGAATTACAACGGAACAGTCGGATGAGAAAATAAAAGGGCATTGGAATTTTGCACTCACCCTTCAGGCATCAGACAACAATGTGCAGGTCGTCAATCAAAGCGTACAGCAGGGTGGTGTCGAGGTGGAAATTGAAAAGATCACCGTGACGCCAATGTCCTTCATCGTTTATTATGATCAGCTAGTATCGAAAGAAGTAAGTGAAAAATGGCACGGCATGGATGCTGACATTGAAATAAAGGATGATTTGGGCAATATGTATCCGGGCGACATAAATGGCGGCTCTGGAGATATCGAAGGGAATATGAGCTGGAGTAAAACATTCAAAAAATTGGATCCGAAGGCAACGAAACTATACATCACACCTACCGTCAATCTATGGGAATATACGCCTGAAAATCATGGTGGCGTTGAAATTACGAAAGACGGAGAAACGACAATCAGCATTCCGACGAAGGAAGGAAAAGGCCGGGAAGAGTTCACGCTTGAAGAGATTGTCGTGGAACTAAACAAGTAATATAGTAAACGGGAGCAAAGCGATCTCAAGGAGATGCTTTGTTCCCGTTTTTGATTGGAAATGAAACTTCTTTTCGACAGTAGACGTATTAAACCGTATACTTAAACAAAAGAAATAGACGGTAAAGGAAGTGAGACATTGACGAAAAAATTATGGTTCCAAGTAGGAGTGGGCACGCTGCTCGCCATACTGATTATCAAATACTTCATGGAAATTAGCTTTATCTTTGCACCGATCGTCATTATTATTAAAGCGATCATCCTGCCCCTGCTGCTCGGCGGCGTCCTGTATTACATGACGGAACCGATTCAGCGCAAGCTGGAGGAACGAAAGGTGCCCCGGTGGGGAAGTATCCTTATTATCATTGTCGGATTGGTATTGCTACTTTGGGTATTCGTCTCCATTGTCGGGCCGGTTGTGACGAAACAGGTGAATACGCTGGTTGAAAATGCACCGGCATTGACAAAAGAGATCAATGAAATTGGGGAAACGATCTGGGATCAACGGGATGAATTACCACCACAGTTGAAAACCTCACTTGAAAGTGCGGTCAATTCCTTGCAATCGATTGCTGTGAAGTTCGGAAAATGGATTGTCCAATTCCTGCAGTCCTTCTTCCAAGCGGTCTTCCTGTTAATCCTAGTGCCATTCTTCTTCATTTTCATGCTGAAGGACCACGAGAAATTTGCGCCGCGGATTTACAATTTGTTCTCCGGTGAGCGCCGTGAGTGGATTAAAAAGACATTGAGCGATATTGACAACGTATTGCGTTCGTATATCCAAGGCCAATTTTTGATTAGTGCTATCTTGGCGACGCTTATCTTTATCGGCTATAAGCTGATTGGATTGGAATATGCACTCTTGCTGGCCATGTTTGCGCTCTTCATGAATTTGATTCCATTTATTGGGCCTTGGATTGCCGTAGCACCGGCTCTTGTGATCGGCTACTTGGATGATCCTAAAATGGTGATCTGGGTGGGGCTCGTTACACTTATCGCCCAGCAGATCGACAGCAATCTTATTACGCCGAATGTCATGGGCAAAACACTCGACATCCATCCACTCACTGTTATCACTATCATATTGGCGGCTGGTAACATCGCAGGTTTTGTCGGCATTATCGTTGCCATTCCGGTTTACGCCGTCATCAAAGTGATCGTATTGAACATCTACGAACGGCGGAAGGAAATCCGACGGGCGGCTACGAAGAATGTGTAGACAGGGTTTAGGTAGATGCTTCAACCTATTACATTGAACGAATACTGTCTCGAAGATAGACCAATCTTTGCAAACATAGCTTAAAACGTAAGAGCCGTCATAGGATCAGTATTACTGATTTTATGGCGGCTTGTTTTTGTACGTTGGTAAGATAGAGTTACTCGTTGAGAGCTGCTATAAATGCTATGTTCTCAACGAATAATCACTAATACTATTGCTCATCAGAGTCGCATTGAAGGATTATGCTACAATAAAAGTAAGAAATTGTTTATCGCTATTACCATTTAGGAGTGAAATAAATGCCGCTGACCTTCGCTCATCCTGCAGTCATCTTGCCTTTTTCGAGAAAGAGTCAATATGTGAATTTTTTAGCGATGGTTTTGGGGAGCATGTCGCCGGATTTTGAGTATTTTTTGCGTGGCAGGCCGTATGGTGAGATTGGCCATACTTTATGGGGATTTCTAGTTTTTAATCTACCCATTGTGATGATCGTTTATTTGATTTACCAGGCATGTATACACGAAACGTTATTTAGGCATCTGCCTTCGGCTTTGCAGGACACCTATTCTCCAAAAACTAGCTCGACTCGTTTCTTGAAGATTTGCGTCTTTTTCTATTCTGCCTTATTTGGAATGCTCACTCATGTGGTGTGGGATTCTTTCACCCATGCAGGCGGCTTTATGGTGAGGAACTTTTCAATCCTCACGTATCGGGTTCCTGTTTTAGATTTTGAAATTCCAGTCTTTAAGTTCCTTCAACACGGGGGCACGCTGGTTGGCATCTTTGCGATTATCAGCTATCTGTACATTCGGACAGCGAAGTATGGGAGGAGCCTTGACACAGAACCAAAACAAAAATGGCTATATTGGGGTCAAATCGCGTTGTTATCACTACTTTTGTTTGGTTTATGGTATCTCATTGACGCGGTTTCAATTGAGTCCTTTGGCATTATTATTGTACGAATAATCGATTCCGCGTTGATCAGCTTGTTGCTTGTCTCCATAAGTGTTCACCACTTTTATGAGCGGAAGCAAAACCGGCGCTCTTCCCAAGTGCGTGCCTAGTTAAAAAGGTTTTCAAGAGAGAGTGGCGAATAAGTGAAATATAAGAGACTTGTAACGGGAAAATAAAGGGGAATGGGAAATGGAACAATTACAAAAACGATTGAGTGAGTTTACAAAAATGCATGATGACTTCATTGTTTCTTGGAACGACGCAATGAAAACGGGTGACACCTCTCGGCTTGATAGAATGACCGATGACTATTATGTGGCTTTCTTTCAACCCGGCACGAGTCAACCAATAATATTTTCTAAACAACAGTCCATTGATGGCATGAAGCAGTCCGTCAGCCACTTTATCGGTGCAACAAAGAAGTTTGAAAACCGGGTCATCCGACTGAGGGATGCCGAGCAAGCCGTCGTTTTCTATGAAATGCTACTTGTTAAAGATGAAGAAGTCACAGCGAGGCTTTTTACCATCGAAAATTGGGAGCTCATCAACGAAAGATGGATGATAACAAGGGAAACAGAAGAACCGATTCATTGACGTGAAAATAGAAGTTTAAATGAAACGGAGGTATTTAGTATGAATAAAAAAACCAATCTACTATTGATTTCTCTTCTCCTTGCCTTTATCATAGCCGGCTGCACGAAATCATCTGGTGAAACCAAAAATGATGGGGTGACCGACGAGGCAGAGAATAGTGAAGATGCTTGGGAAGAGAGTGCTTTGTTTACGAGCGATAATTTTACCCTGATCGGTGAAGAAGGACGCATAGGTTTCATATATGACGACTCTGAATTATTACGTTTTTATCCGGATAAAGTCCAAAAGTATATGTGGCATTTTTGGGGTGCGGATGATGAACTGGATGGAGATTTGAAAGTAATCGGTACACATGAAAAGGATCAAGATGCCATCGTTGTATTGGAAACAGGTCTTGGTGGACCGAACAATGGAGCGGACCGGCATGCTCCATCGAATATGTCACTGCCGAAAAGTGGCATGTGGAAGTTGGATGCGTACATTGGAGAACAGTTATTTGGCACGGTATTTGTAAAAGTGCATGAGGAGGAGCAGTGACTAAATGCTGCTCCTCCGAACGTTTTATTCAAAATACAGTTCCCAATGCAGTCCGCAGCCAGGGTTGAACTTTGCTGCGCAGTTTGGACACATCGATAGGCAGACTTTATATTCATTTACTGTCAATTCATACCCACACTCGCCGCACAGAACAGCCTTCTCATCGAACTGGTCAGCTGGCCATACAGCTGGATTGCCGCAGCCTGACTCTTCATGGCAATCAAAACAAGGGTAATACGTATCACAGCAATAAAATTTTATGGCGATGATGTCGAGCGGGGAATGATAATGGATACAGCGTGTTTCCGAATCGATACCATTTCCTTTTACAACATGTCCGTGGCACATCATTTTATTTCCTCCTTCATGCATAAAGTGAGTCGACTCGGCTATCCTATGGATAAAAAAGGACTGATGACAAATGATGAACGAATATCCGATCATCCATACGAATATTTGGGACGCCATATGGGCAGTACCGGTTATTTTACTCGTTGTGCTCGCAGCCAAGTGGTTCTTTAAAGTGCCTTCTTCATGGTTATCTACAGTTGCTACCGTGTCTGCCTTGATCCTCTCTATTTTTATAAGTCATCGTGGCAATTTGTCTGCTGGTATTTTTATGGGCTTCTTTTATAGTGCCGCCACGCTCGGTCTTCTATATTCTTTGAAGCATAGTTATTCAGCATATCGGCAAACTTGATTAGATTGGAGACTCTTCTTCTCTTGAGGAGTCTCCATTTTTCATTTTAACGGGCAAAACCCACATTGAATGAGGCCGGGGACATCTTTAGAGAAGCAACAGGTCGTCCGGACAGTTGTATTCAACAGGGCAGACGGTTCGCTGCCGTTTAAGTATTTTGCAAAGCGTGAGAAGGGTGCGATGCCTGCCCAGGTTTGATCGTCTTTTAAGATGTTCAAGTCATGACGTGCCTCTGATGCGGTTGCAGGATGATTTAACATGACGTGATATTGCCACAAAAGGAAACCGAAGATGTTCTCCCATAAGGTGAGTGGTGAAACGGCCACGGCTTCACGGATTTGCTGAATTAAGTCATTGGCTTGAACAAGAAGAAAACGAATGGCCTCTTCCCGATGATCCACCAGCTTCCAATCGGCCTCATCTGTATATGTGCTGACCGTTCGGTTCCCGTATTCCACTTTTGCGCCAAATGTTAGACAGCCCGGCGTTCCTTGCCACATCTCATCATACATCGTCAGGTTGGTCAGCTGCATCGCGGCAAACATTCCATATCTTCTCATAAAGAAAGAGGCGGCAACTACGCTATTAGGACTACCGCTAATAACTTCCACGGTTTTTAAGCAGTCTGCGGTTTTAGCGGTATCCATGATATCCTCTAATGTAAATACAGGATGGTCTGGCTTCTCGGCATACACACTGTACTGATTTAATTGGATAATTTGGTCGTTTGATAAATTTTTCATAATTTCATTATATATTTCGAGGAACTTTACAACAAGTTGAGTGGGCACTCTGGCTACGTTATACTAGGGGAAAACAGGCCAGGAAGTGTACACGATGACCCGTATTTTACAGGAGAAAGAATTTATTCGTTTAATTGAACCACATACCGACCTGATCTTGCCTTTAGCGAATGGCGAGCCGTTTCGACTTTTAGATATAGTGGAAGAGAATAATAAATCATTGGACCATGTAACCGTGCACCAGATGCTCGCCTTGCAGGAGCGCCCATACATCAATGGAGAAATGAAAGGGCATGTATCGCATATTTCCTATTTTCTTAGCGGTGCGACACGCAAAGCATTCAGGGAAGGACATGTCGAGTTGATCCCAAACGTTTTTCAGGAAGTGTCCCGCTTGCTGGAGAAGACCGCCAAGCGTCCGATGGTGTTGGCGACCGCCTCCCCGATGGACCGGCATGGCTATTTCTCCCTCGGCACACAAGCGGATTATGTCGCTGATTTCATCGGGAAAGTGCCCATTGTGCTGGAAGTGAACCAATACATGCCCCGCACATTCGGACGTAACCAGATTCATATCAGCCAAGTGGCCGGATATATTGAAAACAATCGGCCGTTGACGGAAGAGCGGATTCCTGTTGTTACGGAGAAAGACATAAAAATTGCCCAGTACATTACGGATGATATAAAGGACGGCGACACCTTGCAGATAGGAATTGGGGCCATTCCGAACGCTGTTATGAAAATGCTGAAAGACCGCCGTCATCTCGGAATTCATACCGAAATGCTGACGGATGGCATTGTGGATCTCGTCGAGGCGGGTGCAGTGGATGGCATGCGGAAATCAACCCATCAAGGCAAAATTGTTACGACGTTCGCCTTCGGGTCGCAGCGTCTCTATGATTTTCTGCATGACAATTCATCTGTGGAATTTTTACCGGTTCGTATGGTAAATGATCCATATGAAATTGCGAAGGAACCTCATATCGTTTCCATCAATGCCACAACGGAAGTGGATTTATACGGACAGTGCGCTTCAGAAACGGTCGGGGGCAGTTATTATTCATCAACAGGCGGACAAGCGGATTTTGCCCGCGGAGTTCGCTTGGCGAAGCATGGAAAAGGATATGTCTGCATGCATTCCACTGCAAAAGACGATACGATCTCACGAATTAAACTTCATTTGACACCGGGATCCGTCGTGACGACATCTAAAAATGATGTCGATAACATCGTAACGGAATATGGAATCGCACGCCTTCACGGCAAATCATTGTCGCAACGAGCAAAAGCATTAATTCAAATCGCTCATCCGTCCTTCCGGGAAGAACTTACATTTGAAGCAAAACGATTCGGTATCTTGCATTGAGAGAAGCAACCTCGCTTCTCTCTTTTATGTTGTTTTTTTAATACCCCTTATGGTATATTGATACCTACAGGGGTAATAAATACGAAAACAAAGGATGATATAGATGGGCTGGATACTATTTCTCTTAGTTGTTGCTTTCCTCGTATGGCGAATGATGCCTGCCAAAGGAGTGCGTTCAATTTCAACAGAAGAGTTGAAAGGGATGCTGCAGGACAAAACAAAGCAATTTGTGGATGTCCGGACGCCTGCAGAGTACAAGGGTCGGCATATTAAGGAGTTCAAGAATATTCCTCTTCAAGGGTTACATGCGAAATTGGATCAATTGGATAAATCGAAAGAAGTCGTCGTCATTTGCCAAAGCGGCATGCGCAGTTCAAAGGCGGCAGCTTTGCTGAAGAAATCGGGTTTTTCCAATGTATTGAATGTCAGAGGCGGGATGAGCGCCTGGCGCTGAGCAGCAGTTCTGCCCAGTGCGTTAGACCAGAGATTTCATTTCAGAAGGAAAACAAAGCATCGTTACAGTCGAAATCGGCTGAACGATGTTTTTTTTTGTACAGATCATTCGCAGGGCAATAGCACATCCCCATAATTCCCGATATCTCGACGTTTGCCTATGTCGACCCATAGGCATAAACATATCATTTAGATGAAGAGGTGGTGGACATTGGATAGAAGAGGAACCATTGAAAAACATGATCCGTTTGAAATCGAGCAACAAGAGTGGAAGCGGAGACAGTCGAAGGAACGGTATAAGCAACTGTTGACCATTGTATCGCCCATCTTCCTATTGTTGCTGTGGGAAGTGTTGTCGAGAACAGGGATGATCGATACCCGTTTCTTTCCTCCGCCTTCCGCGATCATAGGGACTCTCTTTGATATGGTGGCAAATGGATCACTAGTAAAACATGTCGGGGTTTCATTGTATCGGATTTTTGTAGGTTTTCTGGCAGGGGTCATCCCGGGTGTCATCATCGGCCTTTTAATGGGTCTTTATTCGCCGATCCGGCATCTCATGCAGCCGATTGTTATGGCGCTGATGCCGATTCCGACGCTTGCGTTACTTCCAATGATAATTATTTTGTTCGGAATCGGTGATTTATCAAAAGTTGTCACAATTGCAGGGAGTGTGTTCTTTCCGGTCGTCATCAATACGGCAGCCGGTGTAATGAACATCGATCAAATCTATTTGGATGTTGCGAATAACTACGGAGCCGGAAAGCTGCAGTTCTTTTATAAGATTGCTTTGCCCGGAGCCTTGCCCGTTATGCTGGAAGGGATCCAAATGGGGCAGGCAATTGCGCTATTAACAATTGTCGCTGCGGAAATGATGGGTGCGACCTCGGGGATCGGCTACTTGATATGGACGTCGTATAAGGCATTCCTGCTGCAAGAAATGTATGTCGGGCTCATTCTCATTTCCTTCTTCGGCTATTTGTTCTCTGTACTGCTGCGGGGATTCCAGAAAAAATTGCTGCCATGGAGGTGATCGGATGAAAGGGAAAATTGCGATTGAACATTTGACGAAGGCATTTTATAAAAAACAAGGCAGTGTTACCGCTCTTGACGATATCTCCATGACAATCAATGAAGGAGAGTTTGTGTGCATTGTCGGTCCGAGTGGCTGTGGAAAAACAACGCTGCTCCGTATCTTGGCAGGCTTGGAGCAACCAAGTGTCGGTGAATTTAATATCGCGACCGATCATGAGGACCGTCCGCTCCAATCAATGGTCTTTCAAGAACGGGGCGTCATCCCTTGGCTGACAGTTGAAGAAAACGTCGCTTTCGGTTTAAAAATGAGGCGGCTGCCGAAGAAATTGATCGAGGAACGGACGAAATATTACTTGGAGAAGACAGGGCTTGAAAAATTTTCGAAGCTATATCCAAGGGAATTATCGGGCGGCATGAAACAGAGGGTCAGCATCGCGCGGGCATTTGCGAACGATCCGGAAATCCTGCTGATGGATGAACCTTTTGCAGCACTGGATGAGCAGAATAAATTCATCTTGCAGGAAGAATTATTGTCCATCTGGTCGGAGACGAAGAAAACAGTACTTTTCATTACCCACAGCATCGACGAAGCATTGCTGCTAAGCGACCGAATCCTTTTGATGAGCTCGCAGCCGGGCAAAATCATCAAAGAAATCAAAGTGACAACTCCGCGCCCGAGAACCATAGAAGATATCCGAAAAGATCCGGACATGGCACAGCAATTCATTGAGGTATGGAAGCATCTTCAAAGGGAAGTTCAACAATCGAGAGAACAAAAAGCATGAAAAGGGGAAAACATATGAAGAAGCGGCTGAAAGCAGGATGGATACTCCTGCTAAGTTGTATATGGGTGCTTGGGGCATGCGGCAAGACAGAGCCGGCCGCCCCGCCGGCATCCGAAACCAAACCACCGGGTGAAGCTGCCGCAGAAGCGCCGTCTGGCGACTTGGCACCACTTGAAAAACGAACGAAAGTATTGATTGCCGAAGATGGGGCGGCGTCGGGAGCAGGATTTTATATCGCGAAAGAAAAAGGATACTTTGAGGACTATAACATCGAAGTGGAATTCGCAGATTTTGCGAATAGCGATGATATGCTGCCAGCCCTTGCCGCAGGAGAAGTGGATATAGCAGGCGGTGTATCGACAGCGTCGTTCTTCAACGCTATCGCACAAGGCATAGATGTACGAATTATTGCGGATAAAGGCCATAACGTACCAGGCAATTCCTATTTCACTTTCGTCATCGGCAATCATATGGTCGATGAAATTAAGGAATACAGCGACTTTAAAGGGAAGAAGATTGGGGTTTCATCCCGTAATTCGATTGATGGCTATATTTATGAAGAGATGCTGAAGCATGCCGGCTTAACAGAAGACGATGTCGAGTATGTCCACATCGCTGATTTCGGTGCGATGCTAGGCGCCATTGATTCTGGAACAATCGACGCAGCGCTGAACATCGAGCCGCTCATTACCCAAGGCGTCGAAAAAGGATTCCATGTACGATTTGGCGACGCGACCGATTACGCGCCAGAATCACAAATTGCCATGGTACTCGCCTCACCGAAATTTATGGCGGATGATGAACTGTCACTCCGATTCATGCTTGCCTACCTGAAAGGATTACATGATTACAATGACGCCTTCTTCAAGGATATCGGCAAAGCGGAAGTCATCGACATCATGGTGAAACATACAGCACTGAAAGATCCTGCATTATGGGATAAAGTCCATGTCACCGGGCTAAACCCGAACGGCGACATGTATGTGGACGATATTAAAAAACAGTTCGATTCCTACAAAGCAAATGGCGCCATCCTAGGTGACATCGACTTCAATATCGCGATTGATACATCACTCGCGGATAAAGCGGTGGAAATACTAGGTGAATACGAATAAATAGAAGCCCGCGAGTTGTCGCGGGCTTTTGAATTGTTGTTTTTCAGGAGTTTAGTGTACGCCCATTACAGTTAGCCGCGCATACCCGGCCCACACCCGCGCATAGGCAGGTCGCAGCCGCGCATAAAGCGAGCCAGCCGCGCATACCCGGCCCGTAGCCGCGCATAAAGCGAGCCACCCGCGCATATCAAGTCCACACCCGCGCATAAAGTCTGGCACCCGCGCATACGCAGATCACACCCGCGCATAAAGTCTGACACTCACGCATACGCAGTCCGTACCCGCGCATAAATCGGGAAACCCGCATACCAAGGAAAAGTCCTAAAACAAATCCCAAATTGAACACAAGAACACAAAAATACGCACGGAAAGTCCGTGCGCATTACATATTTGAAAAAACTTAAAACCTCACAAGTTTCAGTTCTTCTGCCGAAGCATCCACCAGTACTTCTCCGCCAATCGGGAAGGTGAACATTGGCTGCGTATGTCCGAAATCGACATCATATAGTACAGGAATTCCTTTTAAGATCGGATGTTTATCAAGAATGAACAGCAGTTGTTCCTCGGAGATATTCGATGTTCGTTGAAATCTCCCAATCACAAGAGCTTTCAGGGATTTTACAGTTTGCAATAAAGACGTTAAATCCCTTGCAAAGGTCTCGGGGATGGTCATCTCATCATCCTCAACGAAGAGTACGGCATTCTCAAGATTTGGCATGTAGTCCGTTCCTTGCAGCAAGTTCAGTGTACATAGATTGCCGCCCCACAGTGTGCCGGCGGCCGTCCCTGCCTGATAGGTTTTCCAGGAAGTTTCTTCAAAGTTTCGATTTTCTTGATCCAAATACCAAGCATCGTCGCTCCACTGACTGGACGGTTTCAGTTCAAAAGGGGTGTCCTGCATAAGGCATTGCGTAAAGAAATGGGTTTGGTATTCCTGTCCCTTCACCATTTGAAAACTGGAGAAATGAGGTCCCGAGTACGTAACCATTCCCGTTTTAGCCGTAATGGCATTTGCGGTGGCTGTAATATCGCTGAAGCCGCAAAATATTTTCGGGTTCTTTTTAATTAATTCATAATCAATATAGGGCAGAAGTTCATTGGAATTAAAACCGCCGATAACGGATAGAATCCCTTTTACCTGCTTGTCACTGAACGCATCATGCAAGTCTTCCACTCTTTGTTCAATGCTTGTGGAATTTTGAAGGTCTTTTTCAAATACATGGCGGCCGAAAGAGACGGTAAATCCTAACTGCTGAAGCCTTTCTTTCGCCATTTGTATGCCTTCCTCGGATAAAATGCACGCACTGCGGCTCGGCGCAATAATCCTTATTTCATCGCCGCTTTTTAATTTCCCCGGTATTTGCAACATGTTTTTTCTCTCCCTTTCATCGCTAATTTACTATTTCACATGAAAAAACTTAAGAATCCAACGGTTTTCCAGAGATGATATGCCAATGAAGATGTTTGGAATCTTGATAATTGCCGAGATTGGTAATCACCCGGCAGGCTCCATGTTCTTCTGTCACCTTTGCTGCCACTGTTTTCACTACATGCATTAGCTCAAGCAAGAGTTCGTTATCGCCTTCCTCTAATGTCAGGAGTGAAGGGATATGCTTTTTGGGGATCGCCACAATGTGGACAGGATAAGACGGCTTTGTATGATAAAACGCCAGGGCGTTTTCGGTTTCTAACACCCTAGTTACTTCTGTATTGCCACTCAACACTTCATCACAATAAAAATCCGAGCTCATGAAAATCCTCCTCCCTATCTACTGTTTAGCTGATATGCAGGTCTGGATGTATAAAAATCATGCATTACTCGCCTTCAATCGCTTCTTCCCCGCAACGGCTGTCTGATAGCTATGAAGCGCCATCCCAATGATGATGACCCCAATCCCGGCAAGCGAGAGGGCGCCAGGCAAAGCGATATGTAAAATAATGATTTCACCGATCATCGCAAAGATCAGTTCTGTCGATTGGGTTGCTTCAACGGCTGCCAGTTTTCCCTGGTCGCCTTGCACCAAGTCTGTCGCCATGAAGAACAGGGAAGTGGCGATGACGCCTGAACTGACCGCGACAATTAATGACTGAACGACTTGACTCATCGATGGAAGTCCAACGGTCATGACGGCATAAACCGCAAACAATGCCCAGACGGGAAGGGTCATGAGTGTCATTGCGAGCACCCGTTGAAATGTATCCAGCCGGCCTTGCAATAAATCCATCATCTTCCGATTACCGAGCGGGTAGGCGAAAGCTGCGATGATGACTGGTAAAATGCCGAGCAGCAGCGTTTGCAGCTCAACACTTTTCGCGTTCGGTATTTGAATCAAGACGACTCCCGCAAAGATGATCAACGAGATGCCGAGGGAAATCAACGGGACTTGCTGCCTCACCTTTTTAACACCAGTGGATGTCTTCACAACAATGACAAAGAATGGAGCGAGCAATACTCCTGCCACAATCGTTAATTGCCATGTACCGGCCAGCAGCCAGCCCGGACTGTACGCTGCCGAGAAAGTGAGCGGGGCATAAAATAGGACGAATGCCACGACGCTCCATACAAAAAAAGGCGCAGGGCGCGCTGTCATGGCATCTTTCATATCACGGAGCCCGCCGCGCCAAGCGACAATCGCGATTAAAAACGGCACCATGAAAAAATAACGGAGGGAAGCGCTCCAAAGCCAGCTTCCCCCTGACATTTCCATTGATCGATTCAAAACAAACGTCACCGCAAAAAAGAGGGATGAGAGGATTCCAAGCCAAATCGCTTTCATCAAAATTCCTCCTTATGCCCGTTGTTCGTAAAGCTTCACTGCCTCGATAATGACTTCCGTTGCTTTCACCATGTTGTCAACAGAGATATATTCATACTTGCCGTGGTAGTTTTCGCCGCCTGTGAAAATGTTTGGAGTCGGCATGCCCATGTAAGATAACTGCGAGCCATCCGTTCCGCCACGTACAGGGACGATGTTAGGCTCAATACTAAGTACCTTAAAAGCATCCCCGATAATATCGACGATTTCCATTACCGGTTCGATCTTTTCACGCATGTTGTAGTATTGATCTTCCAGTTCTAACACGACCGCTTCTTCGCCATGCTTCTCTTTTAACTTCGCAGCCGTATCGACCATCAATTGCTTCCGCGCTTCGAATTGCTCGCGGTCGAAATACCGGATGATATAGCTCAATGTCGTCTTTTCGACGGACCCATCGACATCCATTAAGTGAATAAATCCTTCGTAGCCGTCCGTTTTTTGTGGAACTTCATCTGCTGGCATTGCTGCTTGGAATTCATTCGCAATCAAAATGGAATTGATCATCTTATCCTTTGCGGAACCTGGATGGACGTTTGTTCCATGGAACGTTACTTTTGCTCCCGCTGCGTTGAAGCTTTCATATTGAAGTTCACCGATTGGTCCGCCGTCCATCGTATAGGCGTATTTCGCGCCAAATGCTTCCACGTCAAATTTATGTGGCCCGCGCCCGATTTCCTCGTCTGGTGTAAACGCGACGCGGAGCTTGCCATGTTGAATTTCCGGATGGGCAATCAAATATTCCATAGCCGTCATGATTTCTGCAATCCCGGCTTTATTGTCCGCCCCGAGCAACGTCGTTCCATCTGTTGTCATGAGCGTGTGCCCTACGTAATTTTTCAATTCAGGAAACGTTTCTACCCGCATGACAGTATTGCTATTCAGTTGAATGTCGTTACCGTCATAATCATGGACAAGCTGTGGATTGACGTTTTTACCTGTGTAATCAGTCGCTGTATCGACGTGCGCCAAAAATCCGATGACCGGAATGTCTTTGTCGGTATTAGCCGGAAGTGTGGCGAATAAATAGCCATTGTCGTCCAGTGTGATGTCTTCCATCCCGATAGCAGCCAACTCTTTTTCAAGCTCATGAAGCAAGTCCCATTGCCCTGGCGTAGAAGGCGTCGTTGCGCTTTCTGCATCCGATTGTGTATCTATTTTTGCATAACGGGTTAACCGTTCGATCAATTTTTCTTTCATTCCAAAACCCTCCTCAAAATAGTGGTACGATTCTTTCATCTTATCAGATTGTTTGGATTTACGGAATACTTCACGAAGCGGTTCCCGATGCTCGAAGCGATCAGGACCTGTGCGGCATAATAGGTGACCATGACCAATGCATCACGATACGGGAGAGCTGTTACGAAACGGTCGATTGCCAACAAGGAATCCGAACAGATGAAGAGGAGTGCGCCCAAAATGGCGAAAGGCAACAGTGTCCGTATGGCCATCCAGCCCATTACTAATATGACAGCAATATAGGCGATGATTGCCGTGCCTACTATTGTTTGACCTGCTGAATATTGAGCTCCCGCAATCCATGCAGCCATAAACAATCCGTAGGCGACAAGGGGGATGCCCGCCCAAAGAGGCACCGGCTTCTGGCTTGCTTGGCGGAATGCCGCGATGTAAAAAAGATGGCCGAAGAAAAAGGTCACAAGTCCAGCCATAAACCAATAAATGACTCCATCTGCTACCATGCAGACAAATAAACCCGCCAAGATCATCCGCTTGTATGAAGTGGATACGAGCGAAGGCGTGGCAAATCCATAAATGAGGATGAGGGCCATGGGCAGAAGTTTCATGGCAATCTTCACATCCACGATTTCGTCAGGGCCAAAAAAGAGATAAATAAGTCCGGTTAAAATAATTGAGGCAAGCAAAAATTTCCGCATTGATGTCCAGCTCCTTCCATTCTGTTACCCTTCAATAGAAAGGGAGGGAATTCCTTCTCTTTTTTATATTCAATGGACAAATTTTCATGAGGCTAACGAAATATTGTGAAATATAGGGAACTCCTGCATAATGGTATCGTCTTGATTAGAACGCAAACATGGAAGGGGTAGGGTGTATGGGTAGAGAGAAGCAAGTTAAGAAATGGGGAGAGCTGAAATTGGTCGGCTATAGGATTTTATGCGAAGGGGATCAATACATAACCGAAATACCGAAAGCATCCCTTCGTTTGCAAGATAAGCAGGAAGATATCCCGCATGTTATCAATCCGTCCCAGCAGATCGGGGGATTTGTTGTGGATGGGGTACCGGAAAATGACGGCTACTGGATTTGTGTGGAAGTAAGGGGATTCGGGGATTTGCCAGAAGATCTCGTCCAGCTGACGATTCCTCCGCAATCATACGCCGTCGTGAGATACAAAGGTCCAAACGACAAAATCAGGGAGGCCTATTCCGATTTGCATGCCTGGATGGAAGAGAACCAGTATTCGAGACGTCTGGATGCTTGGCATTTGGAGAAGTTTCATAGCTGGGCAGACCGTGACAGCGTTGATGTCGAGCTGTTTGATACGATTGCTGACAGATAGGGGGTAAGCAAGATTATATTATGTCTTTCTCAATTTTATTCATGCTCATTATGCTAACCCTCTTTCTCATTACTGCTGGCTTGGGCATAACGTTATTTTTCCGACATCGAGAGGCTCAAAGAAAGCCCTCGATAACAGCATGGATCGCTTTTTTGCTTCAAGTCGGCATCTTCATTGCCTTTGTCACGGGAAGTTTCGCCAATAGTTCGGATCTATTATTAGACATTCTCTGGTGGGGCGTCGTGATCTTTGGTTTTATTTCTGGAATCAAGGAGTTTCGAAACAATGTTCTCGCAGCCATGCTCCTTATTGTAATTAGTATGTTTATGGCGGCTTTTATGCTTCTTCTGTTGTTCATCACTTCTATGTAACTAGCTGCAAACCTCTTGTGGAATGAAGGATTCACAGTAAGTGGAGGCGGTTTGTAATGAAAAAATGGCAGTGGATAGTTGTGGTCGCTGTGCTCATCGCGGGTGTGCTGATTACTATCGTTTTGAGCAAATCAAACGTTCAGCGAGAAGCAAGGCAAGAGGTCGAGCCGGATTGGGGTGCGGCCGAGCAGATAGAGAAGCTCTTTTCGCTTGAGTACGGAATGGACGATGGGCAAATCGGGAAGCCCCAGAGGATCCTAGAAGGAACTGACCTTGCGCCCGTGAGTTTTTTTGTGAAAGAGGATGTCTTTTATATATTAGACAATGCGGCCAAGCAAGTGGTGGTAACGGATGGGGAAGAGAAAATAATCAATTTCAGACTAGATGATGATGCTTCGCTAAAAGACATTTATGTCGACCAAGAAGGAACAATCTATGTATTGGATGAAAGACAAGGCGTCTTAATTTATGACAAGGAAGGCGTATTAGTAAATAACCTTCCGTTGCAGCAACACAAATTTATTCCCACAGGTCTAACGGTAAATTCGAAGGGAGACATCTTCGTCCATCAAGGGGGAAGTCGAACGCTTTCAGTAGCTGACAATCAAATTGAGCCATTCGTTAAGTCCTTTGGTGATTTGACAGTTGCACCAAGGCGAGTGGATGAAAAGAACGGGCAGCTCATTGTAACTGAATCAGAACATGAATCAGTTATCGACATACCATTCGAAGAAACGTATGGAGCCCTCACCATTCACGATGTACAGGCAAACCAAATCATTTATGAAAAGCTGGAAGTAAAGGACGAAAGCCCAATCTCCACCGTTTCACGTATCTATGTAACGGATAAAAAGGGGAAGGAAATAGGCAGTGTCCAGGTTCCTTACGAACAATCCATTTACTTTGCAGAGCATCCAATCCGGGTGGAGAATCAAAGAATTTATTTCATGTCTCCTCAGGAAGATGGCGTTTCTTTTTATGAATTAAAGCCTGGATTAGGGCGTTGAAGGTTAAACAAAAGGGGTTGGATACCGTTTCGATCCAACCCCATGTGTACTAAACCTTTAGATTTTAAATTGTTGTACCAATCCATTCAATTCTTCCGAAAGTGTTGCGAGCTGTTCGGAGCTTGCTGCCACTTCATCCATTGAGCTGGAGGATTGCTGGACAGAAGCAGAAGTCTGCTCCACTCCGGCTGCCGCTTCCTCAGCAACGGAGGCAATATCATCAATCGTATTATTAATACGCTTTGTACTCTCCACAATATCAAGTAAATTATTGGTGACGTGTTTGATGTTCTGATCCATATGAGATACCGTAGTGCTAATCTTTTCGAAAGTTTCTCCAGTGGTGCGAATCTGATTCGTGCCAAGCTCTACTTCCTTATAACCGGCGACTAAGGATTGGCTGACTACTTTTGTTTCATTTTGAATTCCTTCGACGATTGTTGAAATATCAGAGACAGAGTTTGTTACTTGTTCTGCGAGTTTCCTCACTTCATCCGCTACAACAGCAAAGCCTCTGCCTTGCTCTCCTGCCCGTGCCGCTTCAATTGCTGCATTTAAGGCAAGCAAATTTGTTTGAGCCGCGATGTCATTAATGACGGTAACAAGTTTAGAGATTTCTTGTGATTGAATGGCAAGCCCTTCTACTTTTTGCACGGAATCTTGAACAAGTGTATGGATCCGAGCCATCTGTTCTGTTGAAGTAGCCATTAATTGCCGGCCATCCGCGGTCATTTCCAATACTGTATTGGAATCCCTTTTAACAATTTCCCCATTTTCACTTGATTCGTCTACCTTCATTGCAAAGTCACTCATGATAGAAGCTAGGTCGCTCGCGCTGTTTGCTTGTGTTTCAGAACCAACAGCCAACTCTTGCATTGTCATTGCGACTTGGGATGTTCCTGCTTTCACTTCTGAAGCGGACTGTGTCAATTCTTCACTATGCGCGGCTACAGTACCGGCCACTGTATTAATCTGCTGAAGCAAATCATTTAGACGTGCAGCCATATGATTTGTCGCTTTTGTTAATTGGCCTACTTCGTCTTCTGTCGTGACAGGGAGGGGTTCCTGGCTGATATCCCCTTCAGCAATATTAACCATTCTTCCGGCTAAACGTTTGATTGGTTTGGAAATGGATTGAGCTGTCAACAAAGCAATCGTAATAGAAAGCAAGCTTATGCTAATTGCAAGTATGATGCTGATCATCATGTTCTTTTTGGTCATTGCAATCATATTGGCTCCAATTTCTTCAATTTCAGTTCGACTATCTTTCGCGAACTGTTCATATGCGAGTCGAATGTCAGTCGATTCTTGATCTTTGGTTGTCATATTGGCAATCGCTTGATCTTTATTTCCTTTGGCATAAACGTCGAATACGTTTTTTGAAAGGTAGGAACGCCATGCGACAGTCCGTTCAATCAATGCATCGAATTCCTCACTATCTTGCAGTTCATGGATAATCTTCTCGTTTTCGATACCAAAGTCGATGTATTCCTGGAATGTATCTAGCAGCCTTTGTTCGCCGGAAAGGAGATACCCGCGAGCCGCAGCGACACGAACAGACATAGAAGTAGACATATTTTGATAAGCATCAAGAAGTGCAACTTGCTTCGTCACAATCTGTTCAGTTCGCTGAATAGCCTCCTTGTTAACAAAATAAATGTACCCGCTATACATGCTGGTGAGCAAAAAGACAATCGCAAATCCGGATAATATTCGCATTCGCAGAGTTTTGAAATGAATTATTTTTTTCACAGTAGACACCTCAAATAAAATAGTAAAATAGTAATGACTGCTAGTTAGTTTAGACCTAAAATACATGAATGTAAATTATCCTATTAACTTTAATGTGTCAAATAGGTGAAGGAGAATTTACGAAAAAAAGTTAGCCATTTCAACATGATGTGCTTATTGAGATGAAGGATAAGCAGTTTTCTTCGCGAAAGAGAATTTGAAGTGAGATAAAAACGGAGATTTGAATAGTAAATTAAACAGCTAACCAAAGAAGAAGTAAATAAAGTACACAGCATAAATAAATAGCATCGACATCTTATGTGATAGGCAAATTAACTATTAAAATAAAATATTAATCAGCATCACACTGATTCTGCTTTTGCTTTCATTTAATGAGCAGGTCACTTTGAAAAAAGATATGATTGGGGAAGGAAGGAGCCAAATGAGCAATGCAAAATTTGATGAGTTTATTAGCATTTCAAGAAAACTAAACGACATTAATATAGTTCCTTTATTAATCGGATCGGTGGGTTTGGAAATTGTAACTGAAACGAGTTGGGATGCACAAGATGTAGACATTCTTGTACCTGGAGATAAGAGAGGTTGGGAAGTCCCGCCGGAATTATCTATATATAACTGGGACAAAGTAATAAATATCATGGAATCAATGGGATATAACTTAATTAATTTGCATGAACATGAGTTTTCTAAAGAAGGCTTATCCGTTGCATTTGGTATTATAGACACCCTTCCAGACTTTGCAGGAATACAACTGGATGAATTAGAATTGCATCAAATAGAAGAAATAACATATTATTTGCTAACTCCTGAGCAATATCTTTCTATATACGAGTCTTCCTCAAAAGATAGTTACCGGGCGAATAAAAATAATAATAAAGATAGTAGAAAAATTGAGTTCTTAAAAAGTATGGTATACACTGACTAACTACTAGAATGAATTAATCACAGAGCTTGCCTATACGAAGAAGCCAAGAAAGAAGAGTAGCCAAGTTACTCCTCTTTCTTAGCTTCAGTATGCAAACAGTATTTCATAGGATCTCCAACTCAAATCCCATCCGTATTCCCGCCAAACGGAGCCAACAGCTTACTCTCCCACAACAAATCGATAAATACTTCAAGCGCTTTGGTTTGAAAAGGTGTACCAGTTACGGCGGAGAATGTTCTTACGTACGGCAGCCCTTTCACATTCAAGACGCATAATTCCCCGTGCTTCAATTCCTTTTGTATGGACCAATAGGAAAGCAGACTGATGCCGAGTCCAGCCTCGACGGATTCTTTGATCGGCTGGGTGCTGCTGAAGTGCATGACGGAAGCGGGGCTTAATCCGTGTTGGGCAAACACAGTATCGATTGCTTCGCGCGTCCCAGAGCCGGCTTCTCGAATAATCCACGTTTCATTCTCCAAGCGTTTCATATCTATCGATTCTGTTTCCTTCCGGAACTCGGCAAGTGGGCTGGAAGGGGAACAGACCACGACCATCGTGTCTTCCGCCAACTCTTCCGCAATCAATTTGGATTCTTGAAACTGTCCTTCCACGACGCCGACGTCGAGTTTATGTCTTGCGACAAGCTGCGCAATGGTGGATGTATTGCCGATTGTGACGGTGGGTATGATAGCAGGGTAGCGCGCCTTTAATTCCGCAAGAATATGGGGCAAGACATACTCGCCGAATGTGTAGCTCGCGCCAATTGACAATGCACCGCTCGCTTTATTCGTAAGGTCGTCGACGAGATGTTGCATCTTTCCATAGAGTGCCATGATTTCCTTGGCATGATGATAGACGATGTCTCCTGCTGTATTGAGACGTACATATTTATTTGTCCGTTCAAGCAGCCGGACGCCGATCTCCTCTTCTAGTGAGCGGATATATTGGCTCACAGCAGGCTGCGTCATATGATGGATTTCGGCTGCGCGCGAGAAGCTCTGTTTCTCGGCAACCGTAATAAAAATCTGTAATTGCGTATCCATTCCCATCCCCCCGATGTTCTATCATAAGTTTTTACTTATCATAATCATTATTATAATTTATTTTACTTATATAAATACGGATATTATCCTAAGACTAGGAGGTGTACCAATGAACGGACAATCAAAAAACAAAACGGGTCTTTGGATTGCGGGAATCGCTTTTACATTCTTTATTGCATTTTTAGGATTTTTATTAGCAAAGGTACCGGGGTTCGATCATATTGGCCAATTGGCGAGCGCCATTATTATTGCTGTCGCCTACCGGCAGTTTTTCGGTTATCCGGAAATTTTGCGGCCGGGCATTACTTTTTCTTCAAAAAAACTCTTGCGGCTTGCAATTATTTTGTACGGATTGAAATTAAACATAGATGTCGTTTTCCGTGACGGGCTCGGCTTGCTTGTGCGCGATGCGTTTATCATTGCATTCGCCATCGGCTTTACGGTACTTCTGGCGAAATGGTTAAAAGCGGATAGAAACATTTCTCTTCTATTAGGGGTAGGTACCGGGGTATGCGGGGCAGCCGCGATTGCCGCGGTGGCGCCAATTTTAAAGACGAAAGATGAGGATACGGCTATTGGCGTGGGAATCATCGCCATGATGGGAACTGTATTTGCCATCGGGTATACGATTTTACGACCGATATTACCACTCATTCCGACAGACTATGGAATTTGGTCTGGCATGAGCCTGCACGAGCTTGCCCATGTAGCAATTGCAGCGGCACCCGCAGGAGAAGATGCGCTGGCTATTGCATTGCTGGCGAAACTCGGCAGGGTATTCCTGCTCGTTCCTCTCTGTTTCATTTTCATTTATTTTATGAAGCGTAAAAGCAAAGGAAATCCCGAGGAAGAACAAAGCAAAATCGAGTTCCCATGGTTTTTGGTCGGTTTCATTGTGCTTAGCTTGTTCGGAAGCTATGTACTTGGCCATTCTATTCCCGTGTCGGACAGCGTAATGGCTAGTATCAGCACGATTACCACTTGGTTATTGACAGCTGCCATGGTCGGTCTCGGTCTTAATGTCAGTTTGCGGGATCTTCGTGAACGTGCAATGAAACCGCTACTCGCTATGACGATAGCATCTATTGCGCTTTCCATTGTGGCGTATTTCATTATTTAAAGAAAAAAGAAGGACTGCCTCCGTTGCCATTTCGGCTGACGGGACAGTCCTTTTCAATCGCCTGCCTTAGCAGACAGAGTAGTTCTTATGTGAAACAACCGTAAGATCGGAGGCAGCGCCAATCCGTTCTGCATCCTCTTCGGAAATCTTCACGATGACAGAGTTCTCGAGAATCTTGTGGATCGTTCCGTTTACCTCGTAATCATTACGGACAAATGAAATCTCTTCGTCAATATGACGAGCTGCGACAAAATCTGAAATGTCTTTTTCCTTGCGTGGAAATGCCAATCGAAACCCTCCCATTGTGATTTTCATCTTTCTAGCAGGCCGGCAGTCTTTAGCAGACTGGGCAGTAGAAGATGGAAAAACAACTAGTCGAAGCCGATCTATTTCGAGTTGTCTAGTACTAGTATACCATAATTTGTCGAAGATTGCAGAAGCGGAGATTTTATTAAAATTGGTGTGTTGACAAAATACCTATTGGGGTATAATATAAGCGTAGAGCTGAACAGAAAGGAGGTTGCGACGTGGAGTATGATGATAAAATCAAAAACAGATTGCGGCGGATTGAAGGCCAGATAAAAGGCATTCTGCGGATGATGGAAGAAGAGCAGAACTGTAAAGATGTCATTACCCAATTGTCGGCTTCCCGGACGGCTATTGATCGGACAATCGGTGTCATTGTCAGTTCCAATCTCATCGAGTGTATACAAAATAAAGATGAAAACGATCACCGTACACAAGAAGAGATTGTGAAAGAAGCAGTCGAACTGCTAGTGAAGAGTCGGTAAGATGGACTCTTTTCTTTTTACAACATATAATACCCCATGGGGTAGGGGTAATCAAAAAGAGGAAGGAAGATGAATTTGTCAGAAACAAAAAAGACGACCATTGTGTTATTCAGTGGCGATTACGATAAAGCGATGGCCGCCTATATTATCGCGAATGGAGCGGCCGCTTATGATCATGAAGTGACGATATTCCATACATTTTGGGGCTTGAACGCACTTCGGAAAGAGGAACAGGTACCTGTCAAAAAAGGTTTTCTTGAGGGCATGTTCTCTAAGATGATGCCGCGCGGCGCGGATAAGATGGGCCTTTCCAAAATGAATTTTGCCGGCATGGGGCCGAAGATGATTAAACAAGTGATGTCAAAGCATAATGCGATGACGTTGCCCCAATTAATTGAATTGGCTCAGGAGCAAGATATTAAACTTGTCGCATGTACGATGACGATGGATCTGCTTGGGCTGAAACAGGAAGAGCTGTTGGATGGCATCGAATATGCGGGCGTTGCTGCCTACTTGGCAGATGCTCAAGATGGGAACGTCAATCTATTTATTTAAGAAGAGGAGTGAGTGGAATGAAGGAAATGACAGCGGCAGAAGTAAAAGAAACGTTGCCAGTAAAACATATTATTGATGTCCGAGAAGTAGACGAAGTGGCGGAAGGCAAAATTCCAGGAGCAATTCATATTCCGCTCGGCTTGTTGGAATTTCGGATGCAGGAGTTAGATAAGAACATAGAGTACACGTTGGTTTGCCGTTCTGGCGGCCGAAGCGGGAGAGCGGCGCAACTATTGGAGAGCCACGGATACAAAGTGGTGAATATGGCCGGGGGTATGCTTGCGTGGGATGGTCCGGTTGAATAAAAATTTTTATTGATAAGTATACCCCTATAGGCATAAAGGAGAGATGAAATGATACAGACAGATATGAAGTTAGATGCGAGAGGACTTGCTTGCCCGATGCCTGTCGTGAAGACTAAAAAGGTCATGCAGGAGCTGGCTCCGGGAAAAGTGCTGGAAGTGGAAGCGACGGATAAAGGATCGATTGCAGATATTAAGGCCTGGGCAGAGAGTGTAGGGCATCAATATATAGGCGTTCACGAAGAAGATGGAGTCATTACGCACTATTTGCGAAA
>NZ_BQYK01000004.1:251853-297609 GCF_023168145.1 Sporosarcina sp. NCCP-2222 | reverse complement strand
GCTGAGTACGCATTTAGCCATATACCAGGAGCAATATCCGCTCCGTTCGGCGACTTGGAAACTGCCATGAACAGTTTAGATAAGGAAATGAGCCTTTATGTCATTTGCCGTACAGGAAACCGCAGTGACATGGCCGCGCAAAAATTCGCCGATGCTGGCTTCCGCAATGTGAAAAATGTTGTTCCAGGTATGAGCGGATGGAATGGATCTATTCAAAAATCTATGAACTAATTAGGAGGTAGAAAAGAAATGGCAGTAACTCCATTGACAGCAGGCGATATCGCTAAAAAAGTAATCAGGAAAGAACCGTTTTTCATTCTGGATGTCAGGAATGAAGATGCGTTTAAAGATTGGAAGATTGAAGGGGAATCAGTGCAGCATTTAAATATTCCTTACTTCGATCTGTTAGATGGTGTGGAACATATTCTCGAGCAATTGCCGACAGATCGTCCGGTTGTCGTCGTTTGTGCAAAGGAAGGTTCTTCGATCATGGTCGCGGATATGCTTTCAGAAGAAGGCCGCGATGTGCATTATTTGAAAGGCGGCATGAAGGCTTGGAGTGAACATCTTGAGCCTGTTAAGGTAGGCGATTTGAAAGAAGGCGGCGCTATCTATCAATTCGTCCGGATCGGCAAAGGATGCTTGTCCTATATGATCGTCTCGGAAGGTGAAGCTGCCATTGTTGATGCAACACGCATGACGGATGTGTTTACTTCGTTCGCAGACGAACTGGGCGTGAAGATTACGAACGTGTTGGATACGCATCTGCATGCGGATCATATTTCCGGTGGCCGTCAAATTGCCGAGCAAGCAGGAGGCACATATTGGTTGCCGCCAAAAGATGCAGCAGAAGTGACGTTTGCTTACGAGCCGCTTGAGGAAGGGCGCGTCATTACGGTCGGTAAATCGAAAATTGATATCCAGCCGATCTACTCGCCTGGACATACGATCGGATCGACATCATTCATCGTGGACGGCGCTTATCTGTTATCTGGAGATATTCTGTTCATCGATTCCATCGGAAGACCGGATTTGGCGGGTCTTGCGGAGGACTGGGTCGGTGACCTGCGGGTGACGCTTTATGAAAGATACCGCGCACTCGCTGAAGAATTGATCGTTCTGCCGGCTCACTTCATGATTATTGAGGAATTAAACGAAGACGGCAGCGTGTCTGAAAAACTAGGCACATTGTTTGCGAAAAACCATGGATTGAACATTGCGGATGAGAAGGAATTCAGGAAATTGGTGACCGATAATCTTCCGCCACAACCGAATGCCTATCAAGAGATCCGTCAAACGAATATGGGGAAAATCACCCCGGACATTGATGCACAGCGTGAAATGGAAATTGGACCGAACCGTTGTGCGGTACGCTAATTAAAAATAAAAAAGAGACAGGAGAGAGACGAATGAACATTGCAAAAGTATTGGACGCAAAAGGGTTAGCCTGCCCGATGCCAGTTGTACGGGCTAGAAAGACGATTAAAGAAATGGAAGCGGGAGAGGTTCTGGAAATCCAAACGACGGATAAAGGATCAGTAGCTGATTTGTCCGCATGGGCAAAGTCTGGCGGCCACGAAATGATTGACCAGAAAGAAGAGGCAGGCGTCTTTACATTCTGGATTAAAAAAGGGTGAAGCTTTTGAATGTGGAAACTTTGCTAATACGAGTGCGGATAAGTGTTCTTTTCCGCGCTTGTTCTTTTTTGAATACATGGAAGGAGGAGGCTAGGTGGAATTTGAATTCATGATAACTTTATTTTTTATTGGATTCATCGGATCTTTTATTTCAGGTATGGTTGGGGTCGGCGGTGCCATTGTTAAATATCCGATGTTGCTTTTTATTCCGCCTCTTTTTGGCATGACTGCATTAACGTCCCATGAGGTTTCAGGGATAACTGCAGTAGAAGTAGTGTTTACAACCATGTCGGGCGTGTGGGCATACCGGAAAAGTGGTTATTTGAATAAGAAACTGATCGCCTATATGGGAACTGCTATTTTACTCGGCAGTTTTATCGGCGGCTTCGGTTCAAATTTGCTGACAGCAGGATCCATTAATTTGGTTTATGGCATATTGGCGACTCTGGCCGCTATTCTGATGTTCATCCCAAAGAAAAATGTCGATGAGATACCGGCTGACAAGTTGGAGTTTAACCGATGGCTCGCGGCTTTCCTCTCCCTCCTAGTAGGAATGGCCGCAGGAATTGTCGGGGCAGGAGGGGCTTTCATCCTCGTTCCGATCATGCTTGTTGTCTTACGGATTCCAACCCGGGTGACGATCGCCACGTCCCTTGCCATTACCTTCATTTCCTCGATTGGTTCCACGATAGGGAAAGTTGCAACCGGGCAAGTATTGTACGGGCCGGCAGCCGTCATGATCCTCGCAGGACTATTGGCGGCTCCTTTGGGTGCGAAGATGGGGCAAAAAGTGAATACAAAAGTTCTGCAAGCTATTTTGGCCGTCTTGATTCTTGGAACGGCAATTAAAGTCTGGATGGATTTTTAACTAGTCATACACCTGGAAATGAAAAGTCGGCAAAAAAACTGCCGGCTTTTTTGATGTGTAGATAGGGTGATTCAATCCAAAATGAGATCATCTCGGTTCAAGAATTTAACATTAGAAAATCATTCCAAATACTCTACTCTATACCAAGATTTTGCGGTATAGTGAAGGAAATATAAGGAATAGTTCTTACTGTATTCTGACGAGGTGAGAGGTGGTCGACTTGTTGAAAAAGGTGCTCGCCGAAGAGGAAAAAACGACGCCTGAAGTAGAGAAAATTATTTTCGAAAAGTATTATGACCGTGTTTATCATACAGCTTATTTTATTGTAAAAGATCCTGAATTGGCACAGGACATTCTCCAGGAGAGCTACCTGAAGGCTTTCCGCAATATACATCTCATTCATGAAATCGAGAAAATTGGTGCCTGGCTGACAACGATTACAACCCGGACGGCCATCGATTATTTGAGGAAAATGAAAAGATGGAATGATTTTGCCGCAGACGACGTCTTTATTAACAGAGAACTCCTGCAAGTGGAGCACATCCCGATCTCTTCTGTTGAAACGGCAGCGGAACGAAAACTAATACGTTCCCTTTTACAGGAAGAGATTGATAAATTAAAAGCAAATCACCGAGTTGTCCTTTTTCTTTATTACTTCGATGACTTGACATATGAAGAGATTTCAGAAGCTTTAGATGTCAACATTGCAACTGTTAAGACAAGGGTGCACCGTGCGAAACTAAAACTGAGAGCGGCGATCGAAAAGAAAGAAGAATTGATGGAGGCGATTCTGGATGTCGGAAAATGAAGATCGGGATTTCGATGACCTCATTCGGGAAGCACTGCAAGAGCAAGTCCATCGACAGCCCTTTTCGAAGGTGACCATCGAGGAGGCTTGGAAGCGGCTGGAAGGCGGAAGAAATCCAAGCCCTCCTCGCCGGAAAATGAAAGGCTGGGGCATGCTACTGTCTTTAGCGGCCGCTTGTATGGTGCTTTTTTTCATTTGGTCGCCTGGAAACGGAATTGCTTATGGAAACATAGTTGTATGGTTTCAACAGATTCAAGGTTCGGTCATTCAACTGATGGGCGGAAATTCGGAGGAGGCGGAAACTATCGGTTTGGACGTGCTGGATGCCACTGCGTTTCAAGTCATTGAGACCCCCGAATATGAAGCAGAGCAGCTGAGTGTAGAAGAAGCACAGTCGGTAACGGACTTCCCGATCATCCTCCCTGTAGTTCCTGTTGACTTTGAATTATCGCATGTGGATGTAATACGAAAACAGAATGAGATGAGCAACGAAATCTATTTGAATTATACCGGTAAGGATCGGGAGTTCACCATTACGCAACTCAGCAGTACAGAATCCTTCAGCTTTGGCATCGTGGCAGACCGAGATGATTCCAAAGTAGAAGAATGGATTATCGGAGCCCATAAAGGGAGCTTAATCACGTACAAAAACAATCTCCGCCAATTAATTTGGATGACAGAAAGCCATTACTTCAGCATTGAGGGCAACTTGACGGAGGAAGAAATCGTCAAGATTGCAAGATCTATGTAAGCGGTTGAAAGGCGGTTGCTGATTTGGAGGCGAGTAATATGTTTGGGAGCATCTATTACTATTTGTTTGTTCTTATTCTAATCAACTCTGTCGCCATCTTTTTCTTTAAGGAGAGAATGAAAACGGTGCTGTATCTATTGTTCAGTTCCTTATTTTTGCTGTTCATTTTCTCGCAAATGCTCTTTCAAGAAGGGTTATTGGCTGACCGGTATAATGCCTCGGGTGACCCGGTGTCTGTGACATTATTCATCGTAATTTCAATTATTTTCATGGCAAGCGCAGTTTACTATTTCGTTCGATTTTCTAGAAAGAAAACAACTACGGATCAATAAGGGGATAGAGAAATGGAAGTAGCAAGCAAAGGGGTTATTAATGAAGTCACCATCCAAGCACCAATTGATTTGGTGTGGCTGGCTTGGACTATTTCGGATCGCGTATCGCAGTGGTTCGCACCGGAGGCGGTAGTAGAAGCCGAAGTCGGCGGGGCATATGAATTATATTTCATTCCTGGCAACCGAGAAGGCATGAATACAGTGGGGTGCAAAATTGTATCTCTAGTGCCGCAGAAGGAATTGGCATTCACCTGGCAAGGTCCCGATCAATTTAAAGCGATCATGAACAAAGAAGATGACCTGACAACAGTTTTTGTGCGATTTGAATCAATGGAGGAAGAAATAACAAAAGTGACGGTTGAGCATATCGGCTTCCAGGACAAGAATGAATGGAAGGAAGCGATCGAGTGGCATCAAATGGCGTGGGGCGACGTTCTTTCCAGTTTACAGGCGGCACTCGAAAAAGGGGAAGGAAATTTATGCTGCCATCCGGCGAATGATTGAGTGATTAAATGGGAAACGCGGAGCCAATTCAAATATGAATTGGCTTCCTATTTTCTAAACTGGGGGGAGTTCATGGAGGACCAGGAGCATTTGAACAAACAGGATTACTTGAACAGAAAAAAACAGGCCGATTCGCTGCAATCTGTATTGGGCGAGATTGGCCTTGTCGCCATCGCAATCGGATTTTTTGTTGTGTACTTCCGGATACTTGCGTACGTCTGGAACCAATATTTTTGGAACGGATATAGCGATTCAATCAGCATTTTCATTTTAATCTTCGGCGTGATTCCGCTGTCTTATTTATCTGCGAAGTTTGTGGTGAAAGTGATTAAGATTACATGGTAAGGAAAAAAGTATTCCTATTTGAACACAATTATTTTAAATGAAGTGCTTAGATAGATGTGGCAGTCTTGATCGAATTGGGGGAGAGAAAAAATGTATTCTTTTGAAGAAAGACAGACATATTTTGATAATGTTATTACAGCACTCGACTCTTCTAAATTAGTGGAAGGGGTTGTCCAATTAGGTTCAGGAGTAATTGGGTACAAAGACGAATTTTCTGATATTGATTTAATGGTTGCGGTTTCAGATATAGAAGATGCGGAAAGAACGAAGGATTTTATTAGAGAGACATTAGAGATTTTCAATCCTCTCTATGTCAAAGAAAAGCAGTTTAGTAAAGATATTTTTCTACTTATTGCAATATTGGACAATGGACTTGAGTTCAATGTCTCTGTTGTTCCAAGAGTTCTTCTATCCGTGCAATCTCCTTTATGGAAGGTGATTATTGATAAAACAGGTGTTGTTAAAGAGAAGATGGATGCTGAAAATGAACACTTTTTAAATCGTCCTGTAAAATATAATGTCGGTATGGATGTACCATTTGAATTTGTTTATTGTTCTTTGGCTTTAGAGAAAGAATTGAAGCGAAATAACATGATTTATGCACTTAAAATGCTGGAGGACATGAGGGGCTTTACCTTACTAGTTCAAGCAATGAATGAAGATAAAAAACTTCATCAGTTCAAGGAATATGAAACGTTAGATCCCCATTTTATCCAAGACTACTTATCGACAGTTCCAACAGAAGTTACTGTTGAAAATATAAGGATATCGGCTGGGAAATTGAAAGAGCTTTTTATGAGTGTTAGTTCAACTTTTTCTGTGGATGATGAATTAGAGAAACTTTTAATAGAAATCCCCTGACTTATGATGGGTTTGATTTCCCAAAGGTGAAAGAAAATCTATGTAGCTATTTTGGTTGTCTTTGTGATGTACTTTCTTTCTCAAGTGAAAACCTGTTTTCTTTACTCAATGTTAATAATTTGCAAATGAAAATTTAATGCAAAAATTACTTTATTGGAGAGTAGAGGGATATCAATATGGACAGATGGATAGGTTCAGCTGGTATTTGTATTAATGAACATATGGAAATATTAATGGTTAAAAGTTTCGAGTCAGAAGGTTGGGCAGTACCTTCAGGTGGGATTGAGGAGGGCGAAAGCCCTGAGGAATGTTGTGTTAGAGAAGTTAAAGAAGAAACGGGATATGACGTGAAAGTCGTTGAGCAATTAAGAGTTAAAGAGACAACAATTAAAGGAATACAGGTAAAAATATATTACTTTCGTGTAGAAAAGATTGGTGAAAGTAGCGGAATCAATGATCCTGATGGAATTATTGCAGAATCCGAGTGGAAGCCGTTCCATGAACTACAAACTATTAATCATGCCTATCCGGATGATTTACAATATTTGCTGGCTCAATTTAATTAGCGGGATATTAAATCAATAATATTGGATTCTCTACAAATTTATTTATCGACATTTCCTACGAAGCCAAAAGTAAGTTTAAAGGCATTGACTCACTATTTAAAAGCGATGTTCAAAGTTATGTGCTATAAATGAATCCTATTAAGTGATCTGATATGAGAAAAAGGTGTAAGAAAATGGACTACGAGTCAATAAGAGAAAGAATAGCTACCATCTCTGCTAGAATTCAACAAATAGGTGGAGATGTTCAGGAAGTTGTAATAGATGACCCGGTCTCAACAGAACAAATACTTCAGACGGAAGAAAAGCTTGGAATAGAGTTGCCTAAAAGTTTTAAAAAGGTACTCCAAGAGTTTTCAGGGAATTTCAGTTTGCGTTGGTTTTTACCTGATGACAGCGAGCAGCCGGATGAATTTAGAGGTGTTTTTTGCGGTACACCACATTGGGGATTGAAACTCCTTCCTCAATTCGAAGAAGCCCGAATAGGTTGGATTACCAATGTGTTCCCGAACCCAGAAAATGAGTATGACGTTGTGTGGCATAACAAATTAGTGTTTTGTGAAGTTGGAAATGGTGACTATTTAGCTTTTGATATGAAAGACGATACCGACGCTCCAATCGTTTACCTTAGCCACGATGATGGAAAAGGTCATGGATATAAGCTCGCAAATAACTTCATTGAATTCATTGAGAATTGGTCCAGAATAGGTTTCGTAGGGTGTGAGGATTGGCAATGGCTGCCTTTTACCACAAGTTCTATCAGTGGAATAAACCCCGATGGCCTGGAGGCAAAAAGATTTAGAACATGGTTGGGATTAGAAATATAATAATTATAAGAGTATCAATTATCGTCTAACAGGTTCGGTTGATGGGGTTGCATTATACATATTAAAAAGTCATAACTATATTTGGAAGGTATGATTGCTTTGCTAGAATTAAGAAAAATTAATAGTGACAATTATGAAGAATGTTTAAACTTGCGTGCAACTGATACAAGTGTGGAATTTGTAGATCCTGTAGTGTTTTCATTAGCCGAATCGTGGGTGTTTTATGAGGAGTCACACCCTTTTGCAATTTATGCTGATAATGTGATGGTAGGCTTTGTTTCAATGTCTATTGCTGATAATAACCCCCAAATCATAAATTTTATGATAGACAGCCGTTTTCAAAAAAGAGGCTATGGAACATTAGCCGCTAAGCTTTGTATTGAATATTTGTGTAAAGAATTCAATGCACGTAGAGTTTCCTTGCCAGTTAATTTAGAAAATAAAACCGCAATAAAATTTTGGAGTAGACTAGGATTTGAGCCATCGGACAATATAGAGAATGGTTATCTTTATATGCGATTGTACATAGTAGAAAAATAGGTGTGAGCATATAAACAAACATAAATAACGTTTTTCAAATGAAAGTTTGGGATTACACCGGAACCTCGCAAACATTGTTAAATAAATGTTTGTGGGGTTTTCTTTGTAATGTTGTTTATACAGGTTTTAATGCCTGTTCCTAAAAAGTTAGTTCTAGTAAGTATTTAAACGATTTTAGGGGATCGCTGTGTTATGGGGGTTATTGAATGAAATCCTGCATATTCTTGATGTTTTATATAGAATTGCTTACTTTAAGGTGAGTGTAATGTGAGATAAAAAAACAAGCAGTTTAAGCAGTTTATGGCTCTAGTGATTTGGCTGACATGCTGAAAATCCAAGATAGTACGTGGTGGGACGCTCTTCTCCACAACAATATGCTAAAAAGCGCTCAAATTTCTGAGCGCTCTTACTTGTTTTGTATGGCTATTGCACCGTTGAAAGATATGCTGATTTGCCTATAATTTACGATGTTAATTTGCTTTCTTTGCAACTGCACTCGTTAAATCAAGAGGACTTCTCCTTTTTCTTACTGAATGATGCCCGGATGCGGGTTTCAGTTCCCGCGCGAATTCGTTTTATATTTTCAGTATGCTTCCAAACAGCCATGATGAAAAGCAAGGCGGCAATCAGGATCGGCCAGTAGCCATCCAGCCAAATGGCCATTGCCATCAAGGTGACGTACAACATGAAGACGCCAATTACAAGAATATCCGTCAACAGCGCGACTGCAATGAAAAGGACAAGGCCAGCCAAACCGAATCGCCAATCGATGGCAAATAACACCCCGATGACCGTTGCTGTCCCTTTTCCCCCGTTAAATTTCATGTAAAACGGAAAGTTATGCCCGAAAATGACAGCCGCTCCCACTGTGAAAAGAAGCAATGTACTATATTCTGGATTCAAGTCAAACTGATAGGAAAGAAGACGGACTGCCAGGACTGCCAGAATCCCTTTTCCGATATCAATAATGGCAACAAGTGCCCCGTATCGTTTTCCGAGAACGATGAGGGCGTTCGAAGCACCCGCATTTTTTACCCCGGTCTCTTTCAAGTTCACCCCAGAAATCCATTGCGCCACGACAGAACCATGCAAACAGCCGATGGCATATCCTATTATGGCAATACCAATGATCCAAAAGATCATAAAATTCCCCCACATTCAATATGGTTTTATCATACGATGTCTGAATGGACCGTTCAATGAATTTTTCAAAGATAGCCGAATGGTAGGGGAAAGAGTCGATTCTTCAAGTTTAATGTAAAAATAATTTATTGGTGCAATAAAGAAAAATCCCTGATGATACAAAACGTTCAGAACAATTTTTAACTTACCCCTTGACTTTGAAAATAGGAGTCTCTATACTGTTCAACAAGATGAAAAACTGAATCACCCATACTCTTATCAAGAGCGGCGGAGGGACTAGGCCCTGCGATGCCCGGCAACCGGCAAGTGACGAACTTGCAAAGGTGCTACTTCCTACAGAACGTGCGAACGGTCTGAAAGATAAGGGGAGGAATAAGCGAAAGCGTAACCCTCTTCTTAGCGAAAGGGGTTATTTTTTTATTCCTAAAAAACCCCCAACGCCTCCGCACTGCATCATCCCTGTTGCATTTTCATCTTAAACTACTACAACCACTGGAGGTAATTCAAATGACAAACAACCAACTTCAACCCGAAACTCTACTCTTGCACGGCGGCCAAAAGCCTGATCCTGTTACTGGGTCTCGAGCAGTGCCGATCCATCGCACCACTTCTTTTGTTTTCCGTGATACAGAACATGCCCAAAACCTATTTGCCCTTCAAGAGGCAGGGAATATTTATACACGCATTACGAACCCGACTGTTGCTGTTTTTGAAGAAAGAATTGCATTGTTGGAAGGCGGAACTGCTGCAGTAGCCCTTTCATCCGGTATGGCAGCAATTGCTTTCTCCATATTGAACATTGCAGGCGCCGGTGATGAAATCGTGGCTGCCAGCAACTTATACGGCGGTACGTACAATCTATTCGCAACGACACTACCACGCTACGGAATTACAGTAAAATTCGTAGATGCTACAGATCCTGAAAATTTCCGTGCGGCGATCACTGATAAAACGAAAGCGCTGTTTGCTGAAACGATCGGCAATCCAAGCTTGCACGTTCTTGATATCGCGGCAGTGGCGAAGGTAGCTCATGAAAATGATATTCCATTATTGATCGATAGCACATTTGCTTCTCCATATGGTGCAAACCCAATCGAACATGGAGCAGACGTGGTCATTCATTCAGCAACGAAATGGATTGGCGGACATGGCACAACAATCGGCGGAGTGGTCGTCGATGGCGGTAAATTCGACTGGACGAAAGGGAAATTCCCTGGTTTCACAGAGCCGGATGAAACATACCACGGCTTGCGCTACGGCATCGATACAGCGGGCGCGGCATTTGCTACGAAACTACGTGTCCAATTGCTGCGTGACTTCGGTCCATGTCTGGATCCAGACAGTGCCTTCAACTTCTTGCAAGGTTTAGAAACGCTTCACCTGCGCGTGACACGCCATAACGAAAATGCACGCAAAGTAGCGGAATTCTTAAAAAATCATCCTTCTGTTGAGTGGGTAACTTATGCAGGATCGGAAGACCATCCATCGCATGCTAATGCGAAAGTGTACTTGAAGAATGGATTCGGTTCCATCCTTGTATTCGGCATCAAAGGCGGACGCGAAGCAGGACGGAAGGTGATCGATGGTGTAAAGATCTGGTCGCACGTCGCGAATGTCGGGGATGCTAAATCATTGATCATCCATCCGGCATCGACAACGCATCAGCAACTGTCAGCAGAAGATCTGAAGAACTCTGGTGTTACAGAAGAATTGATCCGTTTGTCAGTCGGCTTGGAATCCGCTGAGGATATTATCGCAGACCTTGCGCAAGCGATCGAAAAAGCAGTTCCTGTTGCAGTTGAAAAGTAAAATAAAAAGCTAATAGATAGATTTTTGGAAGGAATCGGCAAAGAGTCAACCTCATTTGGTGGCTGCTGATATGAAACGGGCGATTTAGGTGTCTCATTTGACACTTGCCGGTGAACATGTGGTTTAGGTGCCTCATTTGGCACTCGACGGAGAAGATTTGGAGTAAACAGTGTCTCATTTGGCACTTGACGTTATGGATTTGGCGTGTGGAGTGTGTTATTTGGCGCCCGCCGGTGTGGATTTGGCGTGTAGAGTGTGTTATTTGGCGCCAACCAGCGTGGATTTGGCATAAGGAGTGTCTCATTCGGCACCCGCCATAATAAATGTAGCGTATCGGGGCGTCCCATTCGATGCCCGGGTCCTATGTATAGAAGAAAAGGTTGTCTCATTTGACGGCCTTCCATAGATTTGGAGAAATTGGCACCTCATTTGGTGCGAATTTTTCATTTTGTAGAGTCGTGTGAAAGGAAGTGGTCTTGTGCCATCCATTAAAGCGGCCATTCTTGGCTTTGGAACGGTAGGGGAAGGCATCTATCGTATATTGAAGGAGAAAAGGGAACAGATTCAGGAGCAGACGGGTTATTCAATCGACATTGTCGCCATTTTGGTAAAGGACGCGTCGAAAAAGCGTCTGGCGACACCAGGTGTTGTGATAACGGATGACATTCGCGATATTTGGTCAGGTCCTTCGATTGATGTTGTCTTTGAAGCGATTGTCGGTGAGGAACCGGCCTATACTTATCTGTCCGAGGCAATTGAAAAGGGAACTCATATTATTACAGCGAATAAAAAGATGTTTGCTAAGCATGGTCCGGCTTTGGTAAAGCATGCCGAGTTTCGTGGCGTCCAAGTCGGTTTTGAAGCGACAACGGCAGGTGGCGTTCCCATTATTCGGACGGTGAGCAATCTAATTAAAGGCGATCGGGTTCGGCGCGTTCAAGGGATATTAAATGGGACTTCGAACTACATCTTAACGAAGATGAGGGAGGACCATCTTCCATTCCAGCAAGTCTTGCAGCAAGCGCAAGCTCTTGGCTACGCCGAAGCAGATCCAACCGATGACGTAAGCGGCGGGGATGCCTTCCGGAAATTGATGATTTTGAGCTCCTTGGCTTTTGACCGGCAGCCGGATTGGGATCACGTTCCTGTCGTGGGAGTGGATCATATCGAGCTTTCCCACGTGCAAGAGGCCTCAAATAACAATCTTCGCTATCGACATGTGGCCGATGTCTGGCTCGATGAAAAAGGCGTTTTGCAGGCAACAGTGGGTCCGGTGCTAGTCGGAGCTGATCATCCTCTTCACAGCATCGACGGAGTGAACAACGCTGTCATTGTCAACACTGAATACCTTGGCCAACTTACACTTGTCGGGCCGGGCGCAGGCATGTATCCGACCGGCAGTGCTATGGTCAGCGATTTGCTTCATATTCTAGGTCAGCCGAGCAAAGTGTTAGTGAATCAATAAAAATGGTGTTTGTAAATAGTAATGAAAAAAGGATTGCTATATTTCCTAACGGGTTCGGTTGATAGGGAGAAAATAATAATAAACATAGCATTTGGGGACACAATTCATATGTGGATTGTGTCCCCGTTTTTGTTGTTATATCAACGTTTATATGATTTATATAGACGAACTGGAACTTCAATTAGAACAAGAATTAACACAGGAACTGAATTTGTGTGCCGAAAATTAGAAGGAAGAAGGAGAATATATGTTAAAATATAATGAGTATTATGAATTTATTTTCTAGACTAATGAAGAAGTTTAGTTAAATAAGAAATTGGAATCCCGCTGGAAGTTTAAATGCTTTTATGTACAATTTATGTTAAGGAAAATCTAATTCTTATCTTAGGAGGCAGAACTTTGGGACGATTGCCATTCGAATCACCAACGGATCATATAAAAACTGTGCCTTTGCTAATTTGCTTGTTAAAACACTTGCTGATTGGATATTGGAAAGAAAATATAGAAGGAAGATCCCAGTAATCTCGTTAAAATACCTTAAAGATTATGAAATAAATTTTTGGACTAACAAAGCAGTGGATAAGGGGGGGATTTTGTTATGGAAGAAAATTGGAATAGAAAGGGAAAAGTTAACGAAAATAAATTAATGATAAGAGAAGCAGGCTTTGTAGCTTTAGTAATAATAATTTATCTACAATACTTTAAACTAGCTGCTTACTTGGAAAATGAATACTTTTTCAATAGTCCTTCTATGGGCTTGTTTCTCTTGATATTTGGAATTCCTTTATCATTCTTTGCTGCGAAATATTTAGTTCAAATAATTAAAAAACTATTGTAGTGAATATATCAATTCAGCGCTGCTGAATGAAAGGACGTGAAAATATGAATTTTTATATTGCATCCAGCTTCTCTAATATCGAAACGGTTCGAATTGTGAGCGGAAGGCTCAAAAATTTAGGATTCCGCCATACCTATGATTGGACGCAAAATGAAAGGGGCGCAACGATTGATCAGTTGAGAGAGATTGGTCAAAAAGAGAAAGATGCCATCATGGAAGCTGATTTCATCGTCGTCTTATTGCCTGCTGGTAAAGGGAGTCATATTGAATTTGGAATTGCGTTAGGTCAGAATAAGACGATTTATCTTCATTCACCCAATGGCGAAGCTGATGATGTAGAAACGACCAGTACTTTTTATCATCTGCCAGGAGTTGAGAAATGTATGGGAACCATTGAGGAATTAATTGACATAGTTTGTCAGGCGGAAACTATAGTCTCCACCTAATAAAAAGCAGTATCCCATGATAGCGGGAATACTGCTTTTATAATTTTTATCGACTATTCTTCTTCCGTTGTATGCTCTTCATTTCTTTATTGAGCGCCTTAATCAGCGAGATAATCATCAGGAGCATGATAAAAGAGAATGGCAATGCTGCAATAATAATTGTGTTTTGCAGGGCAGTCAGGCCATTGACGGACAGCAAGATGAGCGCGATGGCCGATTGGATGACGCCCCATATGATTTTAATGTTATTTGGTGGTGTCAGGGAACCGTATGTTGATTGCATCCCTAGTACAAACGTAGCCGAATCGGCAGACGTAATGAAGAAGGAGGCGATCAGCAATACGGCGATGAGCGAGATGACGAAGGACCATGGCATGTTATGGAACATTTCAAAGATAACCAGTTCCGTTGATTCCTTTGCCAAATCTGCGAGTCCTTCCCGCTGGATATTTATTGCGGTTGTACCGAACGCCGAGAACCAAAAGGCGCTTAAGAGTGTTGGGGCCAATAGTACGCCGACCATAAATTCCCGGATGGTTCTTCCTTTAGAAACACGTGCGATAAACATGCTGACGAACGGTGCCCAAGAAATCCACCAAGCCCAGTAAAAGATTGTCCAGCTATCCAGCCACTCCCGATTTTCTGCATTAAGTGGTGCGGTCCGGAAGCTCATTTGTACTAAATTAGCCAAATAGCCGCCAATTGAATCGGTGAACATATTAAAAATGAGTAGTGTCGGTCCCAATATGACGACGAATGCCAAAAGTACCAGTGCCAGCACCAGGTTGGTGTTCGAAAGATATTTAATTCCTTTGCTGAGTCCCGTCCAAGCCGACATGATGAAAAGGACGGTTACAATGGCGATGATGATAAATTGTACTTCGATGCCAATAGTCACGCCGAATAAATAGTTTAGCCCTGCATTAATTTGAACAGCACCGAAGCCGAGAGATGTAGCGACACCAAAAGCGGTTGCGAAGACGGCAAGGACATCGACGAGAATACCCCAAGGCCCCTCCATCTTTTTGCCGAAGATCGGCTTCAATGTTGCTGAAATTAATCCCGGTTCGTTTTTACGGAACTGGAAGAAGGCTAACGACAGTGCGACAACTCCATACATAGCCCAGACATGGAGACCCCAGTGGAAGAACGATTGACGCAAGGATTCCTTAAACGCGGCATCCGTATTCGGTGCAGCAGTCGCCGGACTGACAGCGTAATGGGACAATGGCTCAGCAGCCCCATAGAAAACCAAGCCGATACCCATTCCGGCTGAGAACAGCATGGCAATCCACGTTACGGTTGAAAACTGTGGTCGATCTTCATCCTTGCCTAATCTGATTTTGCCAAATGGACTTACGATGAAGAAGATGCTAAGGACAAGCAGTACAGACAGCAGCATCATGTAATACCAGCCGAATGATGAAGAGACAAAGCTCTTGATGTTAGTAGTAACGGTTTCAAAGCTATCGGAAGCTAGGACGCCGTATCCGACAGCTAAGACGATCAATCCGATCGTTATATAAAAGACATTTGATATTTTTTTCATGTTGCCCCCTATGACATTTCGTATTGTTAAAACGACTATCAACTATACCAACCCTTATGACGGAATGCAAAAGGGGGCGAAGAGGTTAAAAAGAAAAGAAGTCAAATTTTATTTTTTTATAAAACGTGTTTAATCTAGTCGTAGTATGGCCTGAGGAAAGTATCTTCCGGTTTGAGGTTTATACTGTTTGGAGCCTACTAAATAAATAAATTGAGTCTTTTTACCTAGTTAGTTTCAGTCCTCGTCTTTAATATCACGGTCGGGCGGGATGGGGTCATTCCAATACTCCTCAATTAACCGTTTGGCTGTTTCTAGTTGAGAAAAATACAGCGTGAATTGATCTTGATTCACTAAATACTGCTCCCCGTCGTGGACGGCACGTATTCTCCCGGCCAATACGTATTGGCGGACTTGCTCCACTGGCATGCCGATATATTCAGCGGTCTGTTCTATTGTCATATACATAGGATGTTGCTCCTTCGGAATTTTATTCATCAGTGAGACTCCCATTCTTTTCTACGGTAAGGAACCAAAAAATGGGGTACTTTAATTGTACCAAAAAAGAAATGGAGAGATCCAAGTGAATGAAGAAACTCACGTGAATCATGGATTGGCGATTATGATGAAAGCTGCCTTGACTTTTCTTGTCCTTTGGATTGTATTATCGGCAATTTACAATGTCTCGTTTGTGCATTCAACAATTATAGGGATAGTCCTGCTATTGGTTTCCTATGTTGCTGGGGATCTGATGATTCTACCCAAAATGGGTAACATGGCGGCGACTACCGGCGATCTAATCCTCGGTTTTCTGATTATATGGGGAGGGCTGCTTCTCTTTGGATATAATAATTCTTTAGGAGAAGCGCTACTCACAGGTGTCGTGATTGCAATTGGAGAATATTTCTTTCATGCCTGGCTATTGAAAACGCAGTACACTAACATGCATGTCTAATGAACAAGCCTCTTCGTCAATTAGATGGAAGAGGCCTTTTTGTTTAGATATCCGTTAATCCAATGGATTCTAGGGTATGAATTGAATGAGATTCAATAAAAGGAGGAAGTTCATTGCCGCTGAATATTACACAAAAATTGATTCGGACCCATCTAGTATCAGGCAAGATGGAACCTGGTTCAGAAATTGGTCTGAAAATTGATCAGACGCTGACACAGGACGCTACTGGAACTATGGTCATGCTAGAGTTGGAGGCAATGGGTGTCAAGCGGGCGCAGACCGAGGCATCCGCGCAGTATGTGGATCACAACGTCATACAAGTCGACAACAAAAATGCAGATGATCACCTTTTCTTACAAAGTGCCACAAGACGTTTCGGCCTTTATTATAGTCAGCCGGGAAATGGTGTAAGTCACCCGGTCCATATGCAACGGCTCGCCAAACCGGGCAAGACATTGCTCGGGTCTGATAGTCATACTTGTGCGAATGGTTGTATGGGAATGCTGGCCATGGGAGCGGGTGGTCTCGATGTAGCGCTTGCGATAGCCGGTGAGCCGGTTTATATCAAGATGCCGAAAGTGTGGGGCGTCAAATTGACGGGTGAGTTGCCGGATTGGGTAAGTGCAAAAGATGTCATTCTAGAGATGCTGCGCCGTTTTGATGTGAAAGGTGGGGTCGGGAAGATCATTGAATACTATGGCCCGGGCTTGAAAAGTCTCAGTGCCATGGACCGGCACGTTATTGCGAACATGGGAGCGGAATTAGGTGCTACAACAAGTGTCTTCCCTTCTGACGAAGAAGTGCGTCATTTCTTGAAACAGCAAGGGCGTGAGGAAGATTGGACAGAACTCTTGGCAGATGAGGGGGCCACTTATGATTTGTATGAGGAGATTAACCTGTCCGAATTGGAGCCTCTCATTGCCAAACCATCCAGTCCGGGAAAAGTAGTTCCGGTGTCTGAAGTGGCAGGAACGCCGATTTATCAATCATATGTCGGATCGTCTGCAAATCCGGGCTTTCGGGATTTTGCAGTAGTGGCCCAAATCGTGGATGGCAAAAAGATTAAAGAAGGTATTTCATTCGACATCAACCCGACGTCTCGGCAGTTGTTGACAGACCTTGTGAAGGATGGGCATATTGCTAGTCTTCTTCAGGCGGGAGCCCGTTTGCATCAAGCCGGCTGCAATGGATGCATCGGCATGGGGCAAGCGCCAGCAACAGGCCGGAATAGTTTACGTACAACGCCGCGGAATTTCCCGGGCCGGTCGGGTACACTCGAAGATAGTGTTTTCTTATGCAGCCCCGAAACAGCAGCCGCGTCTGCTTTGACAGGTGTCATCACGGATCCGAGAACACTGGACATGCCGTATCCAAAAGTGTCTGATCCTGAACAACCCACGATTGATACGAAACTGCTTGCGGAGCCATTGCCATTTGAGGAGGCGCAAAAGGTTGAATTGTATAAAGGACCGAATATCGCGTTGATACCAGAAATGGACGAACTCCACGACTCAATGGAACTGCCAATTCTATTGAAAATGGGGGATAATATTTCCACAGATGAGATTCTGGCAGGCGGCGCCCGTGTGCTTCCTTATCGAAGCAATTTGCCGGAAATCAGTAAATTCGCTTTTGAGATCATTGATCGTACCTATTACGCACGCGCGATGGCCAGCACAGCTACCGGCGGGCATGCGATAGTCGGCGGAAGCAACTATGGTCAGGGGTCCAGTCGTGAACATGCAGCACTTGCACCGAGGTACTTAGGCTTGCGCGTCGCTTTAGCAAGAGATTTTGCCCGCATTCATTGGCAAAACCTTGTTAATTTCGGCATTTTGCCACTGACATTTGTGAATCCAGAAGATTACGATTCCTTAGAACAAGGAGATGTGCTTCAACTGACGAACCTGCGAGAAGCAATTCAATCGGTCAACGAATTTGGTGTATCGGTTAAAGGGAAGGATAAACAAATTCTTGTTCAACATACGCTGTCAGAGCGTCAAATTGAAGTGATGCTAGCCGGCGGCATGATCAATTGGGCAAAAGGGAAGCAAGCGCAAATGCAATAAAAAAAAGGAGGAGATAATTATGATCGACCGCGAGGGTACTTGCAGAGCGTGCGAAGGAACTGGAATGCTGGCGGATGACGAAGGATGGCAATATGGCTGTAGTGTCTGTCACGGCAATGGATTTATTCAGAATACCATGACAGCACAAAAGGAAGTGCGGGTTTTAGATGTAGATCACAACAACCGATTGTTGGATTAATCAATGAAAAAAGCAGGTTCCTCAGAGGGAGCCTGCTTTTTTATATGAGCTTATCCAGCCGTAACCGGTCATTCAAAGCCTTCATAATAGGAATTCCTACCGCCATGACAGCGAACTCGCCAACTGCGACGAACCCCCAAGTAATCCAAAACGGGAAACCGAGAGCAATATTCAATTCCCATGCAATGAGGAACATGGTGAAGGTGAATACAAGGGTGTTAAATATCATCCGCTTGTATAATCCCTGAATGAATTTTGCAGAAAGAATGGTGATTGAGAGTGCAATGACAGATTGCCCAACGCCGAACACTAAATCAATCGGCCCTAGCTCGGAGAAGAGCAAATTGGATATAAATACCCCAAGTACAACTCCGATTATATACTTCTTGTTGAAGACGACGAGATGGTTAAACATCTCTGACAAACGAAACTGGATGTTTGTGAAGCCGAAAGGGGCAATCAAAAACGTCACAGCGACATACAACGCAGCGATAATCCCGCTCGTTGCCATTGTTTTGACTTTCATATTCATTTCTCCTTAGTTTTTTATCGTGGGATGGTTACGAACCACGAGGCGAAAAGCCTATCTGTCAGTCTAACATAGTAGAATCTATCCGTAAATATGTAATCGTTTACCACCTTCCTTTTCAAACCGGTAATCTTTCTGAAGAGAAGTCGTTTATCTTCTATTTATCTTGTTCTGATTGCTATTGGTGAATTGTGGGTATTCACTAGTTATCTACTTGAACTAGGGAGGGGTACGTTATGTCGAAGAAGCTTGCTTATGTAGCAGTTTTGATCGGGGCCGTTTTATGGGGCACAACTGGGACTGCGCAAACCTTTATGCCGAGTACGATTGCTCCGCTTACCATTGCATCCACTCGCCTGGCAGTTGGAGGGTTTACGCTGTTGCTCGCTTTGCTACTGATGAAGAAAATCAGTGTCCGGGGATGGCCCTGGAAGTTGACTATTATTGCAGGTTTGGCCATGGCGCTATTCCAGTTTTGCTTCTTTTCATCTGTCCGTCTAACCGGCGTGGCAATTGGGACTGTGGTTGCTATCGGAAGTGCCCCTATCTTTTCGGGAATATTGGAATGGGTATTATTAAAAAAGAAACCTACAAAAAACTGGATGATTGCAACAGTCTTATCTATTGTAGGATGCATATTACTGTTTTCCGACAAAGAGGGGATGGTTGTCAATCCACTTGGTGTAGTTCTATCTCTTGGAGCGGGGCTCATGTTTGCGGTATATACGCTATTTAATAAAAAAATGTTGAAACAAGTCGATGCAGTTCCAGCTGTTGCTATTACGTTTTCCATTAGTGCCGCCGTATTGCTTCCATTTCTATTTACGTCTAGCAAGGAGGGTATACTAACAGTTCCGGGCATTGTTGGCACGCTTTACCTCGGTCTTGCTGCTACGTCCATTGCCTATATTGTTTTCTCGTTTGGACTGCAGCGGATTTCCTCTTCTTCGGCTGTCACCTTGTCTTTGGCCGAGCCACTGACAGCTGCTGTACTTAGCTTTTTTGTTGTCGGTGAAAGGCTGGCATTTGTCTCCTGGATTGGCGTTGCTTTGTTGCTCGGCGGAATAATTGTATTAACCTTCGGAGGAAGTACAGAGGAAAAAGAAATGGAGATGAAAGCGGAAATCGGAATGTAATGAAAGTCAGGCTGCCCATGGGTGGCCTTTTTTTATATTGTTTACTAAAATATACTTTATGGTTTCGGGATTTGCAGGATAGAATAAGAAAGAATGAAATATGTATCAATAAAAATAGGAATTGCTTTGGAAGGAGAGGCAGAGGAATGAATGATATTCGAAAAGAGGTTGTCATCGAGGCGCCAATTGAGAAGGTATGGCAGTTGATCGGAACGGCGGAGGGGCTTTCTGCATGGTTCATGCCGAATGATATGAAACCGGTGGAGGGCGAGTCGTTTGAGCTGCAGGCTGGACCGTGGGGTACTTCAGTTTGCCGGGTGACTCGTGTGAAGGAGCCTCATGCGTTAGCTTTTGATTGGGGAAAGGATTGGCATCTTTCATTTGAACTAGAGGGTCGGGGAGAACAAACTCATTTGACTTTCATTCATGGAGGCTGGCAGGAAGGCGTCGCGACGGAGTTTGGCGAGCCGCATGACGTTGTGCAACCAAGAATGGATGGCGGTTGGACGGGCCTCGTTCAGAAGTTGAAGCAAGTGGCAGAAGCGGTCGAGTGATTTTTCTGTCGATTCTGTTTTATGTTCTATCCCAATGCCGTCCCTCGTGATATATTCAATAGAGAGGGAGGGTTCGGGATGTCACAACGAATCGCATTTATTATCGTCTTGCTAGGTGCTATGTTATGGGGCACGACGGGCACAGCGCAGACCTTCATGCCCCAGACGGTCCATCCATTGGCGGTGGGTGCTTCGCGGCTTGCGGTCGGCGGTTTTTCGCTGCTTATACTCATGATTGTTATGAGGAAAGTCCATTTTCGTACTTGGCCATGGAAAGCGACCTTGCTCGCGGCACTTGCCATGGCTATTTTCCAATATTGCTTTTTCACGTCCATTCGGTTGACGGGAATTGCCATTGGCACGGTAGTAGCGATCGGGAGTGCGCCGATGTTTTCAGGTGTTGTCGAATGGCTTTACCTAAAGCGGCGCCCGATGAAGGTATGGCTCATGGCCACGTCGTTTGCGATTGTCGGCTGCGTCCTTTTATTTTCAAATAAAGAAGGGGTGGTCGTTAATCCGATTGGTGTTTCGCTCTCTCTATGCGCCGGATTGCTTTTTGCTTTCTACACATTATTCAATAAAAGCGTGTTGGAGCGAGCGGATGCGGTTCCTTCGGTGGCTGTCATTTTCTCGGTGAGCGCAGTCATGCTCATGCCGTTTTTATTTCTGTTTGAAACAGAGGGACTGCTAACGGCATCAGGCATTTCGACGGTTCTCTATTTAGGATTGGCGACAACGAGTATAGCGTATATTTTATTCTCCGCAGGATTGCGGCACATCCCTTCATCTTCTGCCGTTACGCTATCTTTAGGAGAACCGCTTACTGCGGCTATTTTAAGTGTGGTAGTTGTTGGTGAAAGACTGGATATCATTTCTTGGGGCGGGATCGTTTTATTGGTCGGAGGTATTCTGGTCTTGACGGTCAGTGGCAGGCGTAATGAGAAGGTTGTAGAAAGTGTGACATAGAAAAGGCGCAGCTGCGAAATGCTGCGCCTTAGAGTGTGACAAAAGCATATTTGTTTGTAGTCCTTATAATCCAGAAGAAAGCTACACGAATAGCTATGGATAAAATTCCTGTATTTATCTGCAGATCGCAGGATCCGGGTACGCTAGTATGTATACTTGTTCTATGTAAAGACACTTGCTTTCATCTTGATGCTACTTCTCACAGAGGAATGGCGCGTAATACAGTTTTCCGGAGGAACAAACTCGAACTAAAATGCATACGATAAAAGCAAAGACGTGATAAACACACCATATGTCGCTTCCTGTCTTTCTCCTGCTTAATTTTTTCTTTCCCCTGGTTTACTATACAAAATCCAACAAGCTATAAAAAGGGGAAAATAACCTCCAACTGGGGATAAAGTACAAGAGGAGGTTATTCACGAGACCCAAATAGTATTACAGAATATCCAACTGGACGATCAACGCCAGAAGGATTTGCAGTAGCAGCTGTAACGAAATAGCTACATCCGTATCTTCTGTTGTTACATCTACATCGCGGGAATTAATGATAATCAGACGTTGACGGTTTGTCTGGCGTATCTGTGCCCGTTCTAACAATTCTGCTGTGACTCGTTCAGCACGGGTGCCATCTGCAATAGAAATGTTGACCACTATCGCAATAGCGACTTGGAGAGCAACTTGCAGAGATGCAGCGATTTGTGTATCTGTCGTGCTAACCGTAACGTTGCATGAATCCCGGATAACAATTAGCTCATTGGAAAGCTGGTCAATGTCAGATATCAAATCTGCATCTGCACCAGTGTTGGATGATTCACGTGAACAAGAAGCGATTGGGTGTTCGGCGGATCGGTCTAATGCAGACCATTCCTCATCTCGATGTGAATAAAATTCCATTGTTACTTCCCTCCTCTCTCTTCTATTACATGCTCAAGAAATTGTTTGAGTTGGACAAACCATCTATTCTTTTAATTTTTGTCACTCTCTTTTTTTTGTTTCTTTTGGATTATTGCTTGACGCAGAGGGTTTACTGCCGGCTCTTCTGTCTTTTCTTTCGAGGAACCGACTTTACGTACTGTTTTAGACTCTAAAAAGCTCTCTACTTGAGTTTTCAACTGTTCGACCGTTTGTTTTAACTGCTCTTTTTGTTCAGATGTCAGACGTTGCTTGGCATCTTTAATATTCACTTCGTTTTTTGTGAATAAGTCGGATACAAACAGCTCCATCAGCTGGCTAGATAGTCCATACAAATTTTTGCGGGTCTCCTTTTTTTCCAATCCTTTCACCTCCTATTGCACTTACTAGTATGTATACGCAATAAACGGTTCCTTGGTCGGGCCTCTATACAATGGCACATGGATTTTGTACAAGTTTCAAGTACATAATTTATTGAAAAAGAAACGCGAACGCACATAGCCAAGGCAACAAAAAATCCCCTCGTTTCCATGAGGGGATGTTGATCTAATTTTATTTTTATCTTTCTTGCAATATAAAAGTGCTTTCGTTTACAGTCTGAGGTGCAATTGCAAAGTTTTTAATTTTTCCATCGTACGTAAAGGCGAGTGGCGAAAAAGCCGAGGATGATCAGCAATGTTGCAAGCAATCCACCTTCCAATCCGAATGCTCCACCAGTTAGCCAATCATTTCCGGTATCCACAGATACATTGTAAAGACCATGCGGGGTTGTACCGCTCACCGGAAACCCAAAGACATTCCCTTGAAAATAGTTCCATGTCATATGATAGCCGATCGGTAGCCACAAACTTTTCGTCACGTCGAACATGTAGGCGAAAAGCAAACCGACTAACAAAATGTTTAGCAGTCCGAGCAGACTGACATTCGGGTTCATACCGTGTGCAATGCTGAAGATGACAGCAGAAACGACATAAATGACCCATTTAGGGTTGTTTCGGCTGGCCAGAGTTGACATGACATAACCGCGGAAAAACATTTCTTCGGACAAGCCGACGAGAATGAAAAGAATGAGAAATGCTACAGTGTAGGTTGAGAATTCCGGACTTCCAAACGAATTCAGCAAGGTAACGTTGCCGGTTGACAGTAAAAGAATGAAAATAATACTGATAGAAACCGCCCCAAGAAAAAGACCATAGAGAAAATCGGCGTTCGAAAACTTTAAACCTAGTGTTCGTAACGTGCCTTTATTAATAAAACGCCAAAAAATGTAGGTGATTAGGATACTCCCTAGAACGCCGCCGCCTTGCATGATAAGGAAAAACCATGGATGGTTGTCGAGCATCTCCATCACATTCACGTCAACTGAACTTCCCAGTTGAGGCATCTCGCTAGAGAGTAGTAAAAATATACCTGGCAGGGCAAAAACCTGTTGTGCGACTACCATGGCAATAAATGCGGGTACAATAAACCACCCGGCGCGAACTTGCCCCTTGTCGTTTTTAAACAAAATACATCCTCCTTTATACGGTGATATCCATTATCTGCCTTGGCTCCAAGTTCCGGATTTGATTCAACAGGAGCAGGAAGCTGAGATCCATCACTAACAACGCAAGACTGGCTGCCCCCATCAGCCAAGCCGCTTCATCACTTAACAAGTTCGGCGTGAGCGTCATGATAAAAAGGGCTGTGAGGTGAATGAAAACATAGTACTTGCTCCGTAACTCTGTCCGGCGAGTCCATTCGCTTTGGTTGAACTTGGCCGTCATCGCTTTCAAGAGGCTGAACAAATAGAAGGCGACTACTAATTTGACGAGTAGCAGCAAAATATAATAGTTGCCCGTCAAAACGCCAGACGGCAGAAGGCTTATGAAGACGGAGGGAAGCGAAAGGATGATACCAGCTGCAGCGAACCTGCTTGCATTTGGAGAGACGGAATACTCGGTGCTCAGCTTTGATGCCCCGAGGTAGATCAGGAAATAGCCAAGGGGGTCGGGCAGCCAGTCGATGACGATATCGATACGGAACCAGACGAAGAGGTAACCGATGAAAATCCATTTGACCGCCTGGCTCATTGGCCATCCATCCTTTTCCGCTTACTAATTTCCTGTACATCCGCCTGCGTCAAATAGGGTTCATGCAAAAAAGTTCCGATGGTTTGGAACGTTTCTCCGCTATCGGTTCTTCCAGATACAGCATAGCTGCTTTCCACGTAGTCCGTAGAGTCGCCAAAATAGGTCGTGACGTTGAACTGCTGGCCTTGTTTCAGCCGGATCGGGAATTGAAGTTCCTTAAGCGGCAGGCCTTTACCGTCCTTTGTCTGCTGGGCAGGATCTCCACCGGACAATTTGAAAGTGAGCCGGTCATTCAACTGAGGGATCGCCAGCGTGATCGCTTCCACTTGCAACGGTTCATACACATTGAAGCCAGTAAAGCTATCCCCTCGAGTGCTGCCACCCCATGAAACAGCATTCAATGGATCGTCGCTTTCCGAAGAGGGCGGCGGCTGCTTTAGAATGACTTCCCCGATATCAGCTTTCACATCTCTGTAATCTGAAAAAAAGACTTCCATCTCGTTGAATTTGAAATCCCCGTCGCCTGCATGGTATTCAAGTGCTGCATTATTTACCAGCACAGTTATCTTACGCAATACAGAATGGCGGAATGACTGGATATCAGTTGGCATTCCCGTAGAAAAGCCTATATCACGCTCCACATATCCCATCGCCTTATTTATATGAACATAATTCACCTGGGACAAGTCATCTTTATTGGTCAGATAATAGAACGTCAAATAATTTTCGTCGTTCATGGTCGTATCAACAAAATGGTCGAGGAAAACAGGCACTTCCAGCCGCTTGGCATCAGCGTATAAATAATTTGCAATCCAACTTAATCCGATGATGCTGAGGAGGATCCAAAAGACTCGCTCTTTCATTCGCACATTCCTTTCCCAAACATTTCCTTATAACTAATTGTCTCAAAGAATGGAAGGAATTGCACGGGTTGTTTTGGGGCGAATTAACGAGCATTTTGATGTAACTGTGACACTTCTTCATCTATTCTCTCGATGGCAATCCGCTCAAAAAGCGGTGAGATGGTCTGTAAATTTCCGATCTGCGGATTCATGACCTGCCAAGTTAATGGTGGCAGATTCAACATTTGTTTCACGGCTTCGCTTGAGAACGGCAGGAATGGAGAAAGCAACTGAGATAAGTTCGCAATGATATAAACACAAGTAGCCATAGTGCGATTACATGCTTCAGGTGATTCCTTTATTTGTTTCCAAGGCTGTTCGTCATCAAAGTATTTATTCGCCTGGCGCACGAAACGGAAGACAGCCTCCAGCGCTTCCTTGCAGCTCCCTTTCTCAATGAGTGAGCCGACAATTGGGTAAAGGTCGGTTACAGCATGTTGGATTGCTGGATTTACTTCGGCGTTGGGAACAATGCTATTAAACGATTTCTCAATAAACTTCAAGGTTCGATTAACAAAATTTCCATACGCACCAAGCAACTCTGCATTATGGCTATAAATAAATTCACGCCAAGAAAAATCGGCGTCCCTGTTTTCAGGCGCATTGGCCGTCAAAAAATAGCGAAGCGAATCAGGATGATACCGTTCCAGTACATCAGGCACCCAAACGGCCCAATTCCGGCTCGTCGACAATTTCTGTTTTTCCAGTGTCAGGTACTCATTAGAGATGATATGCTTCGGCAAGGCATTCTCTTTTCCAATCCCGGCTAAGATGGCAGGCCAGATAATCGTATGGAAGGGAATATTGTCTTTGCCATGCACGTAATAAGAAACCGTCTCGTCATTCCAAAAATCGCCGTCGGACAATCCGCATCGCTCCGCCCATTCGTGGCTCGCCGACAAATAACCCGTTACTGCCTCGATCCAGACGTACACCTTCTTTTCTTCATAGCCGGCTACGGGAATGCTCACCCCGTTCGGCAAATCACGGGAAGCCGCCCGGTCATGCAGACCTTCCTCCAAATAGCGTTCGGATTGGTGAATCGCGTTTTCTCGCCACCTCTTGGCTTCTTTGGCTTCCGCTACATAAGAGGAAAGAAGCTCTTGAAAAGCACTTAATTTAAAATAAAAATGCTCCGTCTTGCGGACAACGGGTTCATTGCCACAAAGCTTGCAAGTCGGATTAATCAAATCGAGCGGATCTAAAATGGCTCCACAAGCATCACACTGGTCACCGCGAGCCCGGCTGCCACAGTTTGGGCAAGTGCCCTCGACAAAACGGTCGGGGAGGAACCGCTCATCCGTCTCACAATAGGCTTGCTCGACATCTTGTTTGAAAATATAGCCATTCTCCAGCAGCTTAAGAAATACATCTTGCACCACTTGATGATGAAATGCCCCGTCCGTCCGGGTGTAGAGGTCGTAGGTGAATCCAAGCTTTGAAAAGCATTCAACAAACTCGGTGTGATACCGGTCCGCAATGTTCTGAACCGGCACCCCTTCTGCATTCGCGCGTATGGAAATGGGCGTGCCATTGCAATCACTGCCCGATACATACAAAACCTTTTCTCCCTTTAGCCGGTAATATCTCGCCAACACATCCCCTGGCAAAAGTGCCGCGATATGTCCTAAATGTAATGACCCATTTGCGTATGGCCAAGCTCCTCCAATAAAAATACTCATTTCATTTCCTCCTATGGGTAATAGATTTGATAAGTTCGTCTTGTTTGCATAATTGATTACCTTAAATTGTAGTCAAGCGGTGATCAATGTAATTTAGGCGGTGATAGGACGGGTTCAGCCGGTGATAAACTCGGTTTAGGCGGTGGTAGGCATGAGTTATCCGGTGATAGACAGGATTTACCCGGTGATAGCAGATTTCCCCTGAATAGAGGCAGCCATAACAGGGATTCGCCTGCTAAAAATAACTCCCTTCATTTCCCGCCAAAATAAAAAACCCCGCCCCTATCGTTAAAAAACGATAAGGACGGGGTTGAATGCCCGTGGTACCACCTTAGTTTGCAGCCGGCTTGTGCCTGCCACCTCAAGACGTACATGCCGAAAAAAGCGTATACGCTGACGTAGATAACGAGCGCCAACCCTCGTCGCATCCTACTGATCCAAAGATGTTCAGTGCGCGGCTCCAGGATCATGTTCAAAAGATTCGTCCGCTTCATTCCCACCGACAGAAGCTCTCTATGCGACATCCTCTTTTTACTTTTCCCTCTCACAGCCTATAAAAAATACAATTTTGATGATTGTAAATCATTTGCTTGATTTCGTCAATCCTATGGAGGTCACGGAGCGCCGGGAGTCAGCCGCAGCATGATGAAAATGGAGGACAGGAGAATCATTAAAAACATGGACCATAGCAAACTAAGCAGCAGCCAAAGATACCACTTTTTTGGCTGGCGAATTAATACAGGAAGTAACGTGAGTGTGCCAACGATGGGGGCGAGGACATACAAGTTGGAACGGTTATAGATGTCCCTTCCTTGTGAATTATAGAAATCGTGGTAATCGATGAGGCTTAAAAGCCAGGGGATGAAATCGAACACACATACAATACTGACGCATAGCAGCGTAATGGCCATCAGAAATTTAGTGATGGAAAACTCCTCCTCTCCATGCGGATCCTTTGTAACATACTTTGATAATATTTAAGCATATCTCAATAAAGTTGGTTAAATTTTCTAGCAAAACTCATTCCATGTAGCAGAATTTATAAAATGGTGAAATAATAGTGATAAATTTTGTGGAGAATTTCCTTTTAATAAAGAATTATAATAATTTTTCAGTTTATTTCAACAAAATATGCTATAGTAGCGTGTAATAGGTAAAAATTGTGTTATATATAGGGGTTGAGAACTGGTGTTAATTGCGCATATACGTAATGCAGATCATGTCGAACAATCCGTTCAGCAGCACTTAGAAGAGGTAGCCTGTTTGGCGCGGCAATATGGTTCGCCCGCTAATGTTGGAGCACTTGCTGAATTAGCAGGTTTCTTGCATGATATGGGGAAATTTACTCAACATTTTTCAGTGTATCTTAAAAATGCCGTACTTGAGCAAAAAGTGGCGACTGATAGAATTGACCACTCGACAGCGGGAGCCAAGTATTTATTTGACAAGTACTATAATCAGGATCCGTTGCTAAATCTAGTGGTGGAAACGGTGGGAATGGCTGTGCTATCCCATCATTCGGGCATGCAAAATTTTGTCCAACTTGATACGAAACCCTCTGATTATATAAGAAGAGTAACTAATGAAGCGCTCCCATACTATGACGAGGTTGTCAGAAACTTTGAGTTGCATACGGGCAATAAAGAAAAGGTTGTAGAGCTATTAAAAGAAGCCAAGGACGAAATGGAGCAGTTTCTAAAGATTGTACAGATGCAAGGCAATCTTAACACCTCTTTGTCATTACTGCAAAAATTGGTTTTCAGTTGCATAATCGATGCAGACCGGACGAATACCCGCTGCTTTGAAGAGGGAGAGGACAATCCGTTAGCTTGCTATCAGCTCCTCTTTAAAAAAGCTTACAAAACATTGATGGAAACAGTAGAAAAGTGGGAAGAAAGTCATCACCCTCTTAATCAATTACGCAATCGCATGTCGAAGAACTGTGATGTGGCAGCAGATGAGAAATCGGCAATCCGTACGCTAAGTATACCGACTGGCGGTGGAAAAACGTATGCTAGTCTGCGTTATGCATTGAAGCATGCGATTCGGCATAAGAAATCCAGAATTATTTATATCGTTCCTTTTACGACAATTCTAGAACAAAATGCTGAAGAAGTACGAACCATTATTCAGCAGCCTGATGCTGTTCTGGAGCATCATGCAAATGTAGTTGACGATGCTCCGCTAGATGATGACACAGACTTTTATGATACGCCGTTCCATAAAAACGTGCAGCTGAGTCGAGACAATTGGGATCACCCCATCATCTTCACAACAATGGTACAGTTTCTGGATGCATTCTATCAAAAAGGGACAAGAAAAAGCAGGCGTTTACACAACCTGACAAATGCAATTCTGATTTTTGACGAAGTGCAGTCCGTCCCATATCAGCATCACTCTCTGTTCAATGCGGCAATCCACTACTTGCATCACTTTGGCAAAAGCACCATCGTCCTTTGTACAGCGACACAACCTGCTGTCAACTGTCTGGAGCCGCCGTTGCTACTGAAAGAAGATGCTGAGATGGTAACTGATCTAGACAAAACTGTTGAAGCATTTAAACGTGTGCACATTACTTCGAACATTCATCCAGATGGCTGGAATACAGAGCAGATTGTTGAATTTGTAACACGGCTTCTTGAAAATAATGATTCCGTATTAATCATTTTAAATACGAAGACAGCCGTACGGAAAGTATATGAGTATATAAAAGAAAATGATTCAGTGGAAGCGGTGCATTTAAGTACGTCCATGTGTCCTGCCCATCGTAAGGAAAGATTGGCATTTGTCAAATCAAGGATTGGTAAAGGAAAGGTTATCTGCATCAGCACCCAGCTAATCGAGGCAGGTGTGGATATCAGTTTCGAAGCTGTTGTCCGTTCTCTTGCGGGACTGGATTCAATAGCGCAAGCAGCTGGGAGATGTAATCGCAATGCCGAGCATGATGTGGGAAATGTGTACATTATTAAAGCGAAGGATGAGAATCTGTCGAAGTTGCCGGAAATTAGAATAGGGGCGGAGGTAACAGCCAATTACATTCTGGCTAACCCTATGTTTGCTGAAAACCTGCTGAGCCCGCAAGCGATCCATACCTACTTCTCCCATTTCTTTAAGCAGGCGCAAAGGGAAATTCAAATTGCACCAACTGGTTTAGACTTTCCGCTGTTCAAGTTGCTGTGTGGAACAACGCCTTCACAGCAGAAAGCACGTACGATATCAAAAGGTGTGTGGAAAACGATCGAACGATATTTCGAGGCGATCAATTCTCCGACGACAGCTGTGATTGTTCCATATGAACAAGGAGGAAAACAGCTAATTGCCGATCTGAATGACGGATTCATGGACTTATCGACATTCCAAAGGGTAATGAAACAAGCCCAACAATACAGTGTAAGTTTATACCAACATGAATTGCTGGACTTGAATAAGAAGGGGTTAATTCAACCGCTTTATGACGGTTCGGTTCTCTGCTTGACCGAAGCGGCATATGACCCGTTATATGGCGTGACGCTATCGGGAAATGCAGAACAAGAAAGCTTAACATTTTAAGGAGGTGAGGGGCATGAGAAACCAGATTGAATTTATTGTACATGGAAAATATGCGTTGTTTACAGATCCAATTAGTCGGATCGGCGGTGAAAAGTTCACCTACCAAGTGCCAACCTATCAGGCGCTGAAAGGTGTTGTAGAATCTATCTATTGGAAGCCGACTCTTGTCTGGGTAATCGATGAAGTTCGTATTATGAATCCTATCCAAACAGAAGTGAAAGCGATGCGGCCGACCAAATACCAAAATGAAACAAATGATTTGATGTACTATACGTATTTGCGCAATCCCGCTTATCAGGTGCGGGCTCATTTTGAGTTCAACGAAAACCGACCTGATCTCGCTTACGACCGAAACGAACACAAGCATCACAATATCGCAAAACGAGCAGTCGAACGAGGGGGACGCCGCGACATCTACTTAGGAACGAGGGAATGTCAGGGATATGTCGAAGCTTGTGTATTTGGAAGTGGCGAGGGCTTTTACGATCACTATGGTGAATTGAGTTTTGGACATATGTTCCATGGTTTTACGTATCCGGATGAGGGTGATTCCGAGTCTTTCCAGGCGCGTCTTTGGACGCCTGTCATGAAAGAAGGTGTTATTCAGTTCAAACGTCCTGAAGACTGTGACATCATACGTACCATCCGTTCGGATTCAATGAAGGAATTCAAACAAGGTGTTAATTTTACATCGGTCGAGGAAGAATACAGTTTGATTATGGAGGAGGGAGAGCAATGAGCTGGATGGAAGAACTGTCTCGGGTGTATGAGCATAACCGCTCGTTAGTCGGGACGTTCGAAGAGAAACGGAAGCAACGCATTACGCTTCTACCTGTCTCGCATGTTATGCAAAGTGCGCAGGTTGAAGTGCTGGTTACGAAGGGGGGAGACTTCCACAGTGCAAAAGTGGTTGAGAAGGAGAATGCTCGTACCATCGTTCCGGCTACACCCAGTTCGGCTAACCGAAGTAATGCCCCGGCCCCTCATTTTTTGCATGATAAGCTGCAGTATGTTGCCGGAGATTATGTGAACTACAGTGGGAATATAAAGCAAGCGGGGCATCATCAATTATTTCTTGACCAAATGAAACAATGGGTGAAATCACCCTTTAATCATCATAAAGCAGAAGCAATCTACAAGTATCTTTCAAAAGGCACTTTGATTAAAGACTTAATTGAGCAAAATATTTTTCCAGTAGATACTAGAAATCAAATACTAGAAAAGTGGTCAAAAGATACAGAAGGAGAGAAACCAGCCATCTACAGAGTTGTAAGTGCAGAGGTTAGTTCCGCGTTTGTTCGTTTTGACGTGGTTCATGAGAGCTATGAGGACCCGGTGGTCTGGGAGGATAAGAGTCTATTCAAAGCCTATATTGATTTCTTTGGCAATGAAAATGAGTTGGTAGAGGGTCATTGTTATGTAACAGGACTTCGAGAAAAATTAACTTCCCAGCATGGCTCCCGGATACGGAATGCCGGGGATATGTCAAAGCTGATATCCGCAAATGACGATATAGGTTTTACATATCGTGGCCGATTTGGGAGTCCGTCAGATGCAGTCCAAATAGGTTATGAAACTTCACAAAAAGCTCATCATGCTTTGCGCTGGCTCATCCAACGGCAAGGAACTTATGTGGATTCCCGTTATTTTGTTGCGTTTGGATTGGAACAGCCAGAAGTGCCTGTACCTTTCGAAAGTACAGTGGAGCTTACAGGTGGTAATGCTTTGCTAAATCAGTTGCTGCAAAAGGAACAAGCATTGGCAGAAGACATGGCAAGGACGGAAGAGTTGATTGCCAATGAACTAAACCGTTCCCTTCATGGAATGCGTCATCAGTTGGAGAAAGAGGGGCTTGAAAATGTGGTCGTCATGGCACTTGACGCGGCGACTACAGGCAGGCTTGCGGTTGTATATTACCAATCAATTAAAGCGTCCAGGTTCTTTGCTTCCATTGAACATTGGCATAGGACATGTCGCTGGTTGCAACTGGTGAAAGATCTGGACACTTTCCGAACAAGGAGATTTGTCGGAACACCATCCACATACCGGATTGCAGAAGCCGTCTATGGGAGCAAAGCGGACAGCCGTGTTAAAAAAGAGCTCTACACTCGGTTGCTGCCATGCATTGTGGAGCAAAAACCGATTCCTAAGGATATCGTGGCGACCATAGTTAATCGTATTAAGAACCCATTCAGTTTTTCTAGTTCGATGGAATCATGGGAAGGTACAATGAATGTCGCGTGCGCTTTGATCAGCAAATTATATGAAAAGGAGGGCTATACCGTGGCGTTACAAGAAGAAAACAATTCCCGGGACTATTTATTCGGACGGTTGCTCGGAGTGGCGGAAGTGATGGAGAGAAGGGTACTAAAAGAACGTGACGAGAAAAGGGCGACGAATGCAACGCGCTACTTCAATGCTTTTTCGCAACATCCGGCTCGTACATGGATGGTCATTCGCAAACAGTTGACGCCATACTTTGAACGTCTGGGAATTGGGTCGACCAGCTATGCGAAAATCATTCAACAGCTCGAAGATCGTCTAGCTGTGGAACAGATGACGGATGATCCGCTTGGTCCGGTGTTTTTGCTCGGGTATAGCAGTCAAGTACAAGATATGTATACGAAAAGGGAGGAAAAAAAGCATGACAGTGTTACAGAACAAGATTGATTTTGCAGTCGTTTTTACAGTGAATAAGGCCAATCCGAATGGAGATCCGTTAAATGGAAATCGGCCGCGCCAAGATTTTAATGGGCACGGAGAAATATCGGATGTTGCCATTAAACGTAAATTGCGCAACCGTCTTCAAGACGAAGGGGAAGCCATTCTAGTTCAGTCGGATGAAAGAAGATCGGACGCCTATCGAAGTATCAAAGACCGGGTTGAGTCAATTGACGAATTGAAGAAATTGTTATCGAAATCGAAAGCGACAGGTGCAGACGAGCAGTCAGCGGAAGCGATTGCGTGTTCTACATGGTATGACGTCAGAGCATTTGGGCAAGTCTTCGCTTTTAAAGGTGCCAAGATGTCCATTGGCGTCCGTGGACCTGTCTCTATTCATACCGCTACCAGTATCGAACCTGTCGATGTCACGAGTATGCAAATTACCAAAAGCGTCAATTCCGTTACCAATGAGAAGGACCCAAGCCAGAAAACATCTGATACGATGGGGATGAAGCATCGTGTCGATTTTGGAGTCTACGTATTCTTTGGTAGTATTAACCCCCAGCTGGCAGAGCGTACTGGGTTTACGAAAGAAGATGCTGAGAAATTGAGAAAAGCCTTAACATCACTATTTGCAAACGATGCATCCTCTGCACGTCCAGACGGCAGCATGGAAGTGAACAAAGTGTTTTGGTGGGAGCATAACTCAAAGCTAGGTCAGTATTCATCAGCGGCTGTCCATCGCTCGATAAGCGTTCAAAGAGTTAAAGATGGTTATCCGATGAGCATCGAAAACTATTCTATCTCCGCGCAGCCGCTAGAGGGACTTGAGTTGGAAGAATATGACGGAATATAAAGAGGAAGAGTACTTGATGTTATCTGGCCTCCAGCACTTTGTATTCTGCAGGAGACAGTGGGCATTGATACACATTGAGCAGGAATGGGAAGAGAATGTGCTGACCGTGGAAGGGAACCTTTTGCATGAAAAGGCAGACGATCCATATATACGGGAGAAAAGAGGAAATACACTCTACGTCCGGGCGCTTCCAGTCCACTCTAGAATTCTCGGAATTTCTGGAATATGTGATCTTGTCGAATTTACCAGAAATGACCAAGGTGTGTTTCTTCATGGTGAAGAAGCCAAGTATGTTCCAAAACCGATAGAATATAAACGGGGGAAACCGAAGAAACATGATGCCGATTTGATCCAGCTTACGGCTCAGGTGATGTGTCTGGAAGAGATGCTAGGAACGGATATTAAAGAGGCGGCATTTTATTATCAAGAAATTAGGCGACGCGATAACCATGTCATCACCTCGGAGTTGAGGAGGAAAGTGGCTGATTTAACGAAAGAAATGCATGTGTATTATGAGAGGCGCTACACACCAAAAGTAAAGACGGGCAAACATTGTGACAGCTGTTCGTTGCGGCATAAATGCCTGCCTGAATTGGTTGGAAGAGAAAGCGTTTCAACCTACATGAAGAGGATGTTAGCAGATTGAAACAACTGTTAAATACGGTGTATGTCTCAGACCCGGAAGTTTATCTAGCATTAAAAGGAAGTAATTTGAATCTGATAAAAGAAAATGATTCGATTGCACGTGTGCCGCTACACAATATTGAAGCCATTTGTACATTCGGACATCAAGGAGCCAGCCCAGCTTTGATACATGAATGCATGGACAGACAGATCAGTATCACATTTTTCTCAAGCGGCGGACGTTTTCGTGGAAGGGTAACTGGTGAGATGAACGGTAATGTGACGCTTCGGAAAAAACAATACAAAGTTTCGGAAGACGAGCTGGAGTGTGCGGATATTGCCAAACATATAGTGATTGGCAAGTTGTTTAACAGTGAACAAGTGTTAAAAAGGATAGTAAGGGATCACGAGTTGCGAGTTGATTCGAAAAAGCTTATGCAAGCGATTGAGAGACTCAAAGAATCTAGGAAATTAGCTGCAGGTACTCAAGACTTGGAAAGTTTGCGTGGGATTGAGGGCAATGCCGCAAGTGCTTATTTTTCAGTATTCAATGAATGTATCATTCAGCAGAAAGAAAGCTTTTCGTTCTCTTCAAGAAGTCGTAGACCGCCCCTAGATCCAGTTAATGCGCTTTTGTCATTCAGTTATTCGCTTCTAGCATCCGAGACTGCCGCTGCGCTAGAGGGAGTGGGGCTTGATTCATATGTTGGTTTCATGCACAGAGATCGACCGGGGCGCATTTCACTTGCTCTTGATGTCATGGAAGAAATGAGACCACTTATTGCAGATCGGTTTGTGCTGAAGCTGATCAACCGTCAGCAAGTGAACAGAAAAGACTTTGTCGTGAAAGAAAATGGAGCTGTTTTACTCACAGATCAAGCCAGGAAAACCTTTCTGCAATTATGGCAAAAAGAAAAGCAAGATACCTTTACTCATCCGTTTTTAAAAGAAAAAATGCCATGGGGGTTAGCACCTCATGTACAATCCTTATTGCTTGCCCGATATTTGCGGGGAGATTTGGAAGCTTATCCACCAATACTGATAAGGTAGGTGCGAAAATGCTCATTCTAGTTACGTATGATGTGCAAACCTCCACAGACGGGGGCAAGAGGCGCTTGCGGAAAGTTGCTAAAAAATGTGAAGAATATGGGGTTCGAGTGCAAAACTCAGTGTTTGAATGTATTGTCGACAGCACTCAATTACGACAGTTGGAAATTGCCCTAGAGAGAATTATTGACCCGGAAGTCGACAGCTTGCGTTATTACCGTCTTGGAAAAAGCCATAAAACAAAAGTGCGGCATATTGGAGCCAAGCCAGCCATTCAAGTGGAAGAGCCATTAATTTTCTAAGGTGCGAACCCTAAGTGCACATAAAAATCCTGGGAGGTTCGCGTATATTTTTTTGCTAAATTATCTATTTTAGGGTTTATAATTTGTTGTGATTACTGTTTTACAGATGGTCCGGCACAATATGTAGTTGAAAGAAAGACATCTAAACAATATTTTGCGGTCGCTCCCTGTATTGGGAGCGTGGATTGAAATCCTGCGGAAATAGTTACGTATAGTATCAAGAAAGGTCGCTCCCTGTATTGGGAGCGTGGATTGAAATGCTATATCCACACTACCAATATGGTTGGTTCCTGGTCGCTCCCTGTATTGGGAGCGTGGATTGAAATTCCCGTAATCTCGCATAAAACAACGCTACCACTAGGGTCGCTCCCTGTATTGGGAGCGTGGATTGAAATCTCCAACGTCTTGGTGAATGAGGAAATGAACTCCGTCGCTCCCTGTATTGGGAGCGTGGATTGAAATCCATATGCGTGATCTTGAACGGTGCCACGGTTGCGTCGCTCCCTGTATTGGGAGCGTGGATTGAAATTCTACTCCCGAAGGAGGAACAATTTCTTCAACGGTCGCTCCCTGTATTGGGAGCGTGGATTGAAATATACCGAGCGGAACAAGCTGTTCATCGGTTTCAAGTCGCTCCCTGTATTGGGAGCGTGGATTGAAATCTTAATACGAAAAACCATAGGGCGACGATAGCAAGGTCGCTCCCTGTATTGGGAGCGTGGATTGAAATCAGACCTTGGGGCTAAGCCCCAAACCCCAGCCTCTGTCGCTCCCTGTATTGGGAGCGTGGATTGAAATATCCCAGCAAACAATAGAACCTTGCGCCTCTGCTGTCGCTCCCTGTATTGGGAGCGTGGATTGAAATATTAAAGTTGCCGAGCATGGACATGGCCATGACTGTCGCTCCCTGTATTGGGAGCGTGGATTGAAATTGACATTGCCAAACGGTATGGTCTCAAACTTTTTTGTCGCTCCCTGTATTGGGAGCGTGGATTGAAATCCAGTCCCGTACCCAGTCACCGGCACATTCCGCACGGTCGCTCCCTGTATTGGGAGCGTGGATTGAAATCCCATTCACTAGCTTTAATTCAGTCCCCCATTTCCGTCGCTCCCTGTATTGGGAGCGTGGATTGAAATGCAAGTGTGCTCAAACGTATCCATGACAAACTTGGTCGCTCCCTGTATTGGGAGCGTGGATTGAAATCTGTCACATGCGCCCTGTCCGGACTGTATCCTGCTTGTCGCTCCCTGTATTGGGAGCGTGGATTGAAATAATTACTCAATTTGAGATTCCGTCACTTCAAAGGGAGTCGCTCCCTGTATTGGGAGCGTGGATTGAAATTGTATAGTGAGCTCTTTTGTACGATAGTCGTACTGGTCGCTCCCTGTATTGGGAGCGTGGATTGAAATGTGGTGATGGTTGTCAGTGGTCTATCCAATTCATGTCGCTCCCTGTATTGGGAGCGTGGATTGAAATTTGAATGTATTGATCACGTGCATCTGCAAGTGCGTCGCTCCCTGTATTGGGAGCGTGGATTGAAATGCGGATATGTTTGATGGTGAGCCTAACAAATTGGGTCGCTCCCTGTATTGGGAGCGTGGATTGAAATGGCAATATCAAGGACATGCAGTTTGTGGATTCCGACGTCGCTCCCTGTATTGGGAGCGTGGATTGAAATCATATTATGACGAGTCTACGCAAAAAATCGAAATGGTCGCTCCCTGTATTGGGAGCGTGGATTGAAATCATTAGCGCCTCGACCTACCAGCGCTCAACGCCGTAGTCGCTCCCTGTATTGGGAGCGTGGATTGAAATTATTGATGGTGGATGCCGTAGGGTGTAATCAAGAAGTCGCTCCCTGTATTGGGAGCGTGGATTGAAATATCGTCATTGTTGACATACGCAGCAATGGAACTCATGGTCGCTCCCTGTATTAAGAGCGTGGATTGAAATTGCAGCTTTTCATCCGCACATCGTCAACATTTGTCGCTCCCTGTATTGGGAGTGTGGATTGAAATATTTATATATTATGCCTTCAAAGCATCTTTGAGTCGCTCCCTGTATCGGGGACGTGGATTCAAATTATTTTTTCCATCACAAGTTCGGAACAAAACAAAGTCGCTACATTTTTTGGAGGGAATGAAGCCATACTTCTAGGAGGATTCATTAACTTTTAGAACTATTAAATTAAAACCCCGGAATTGCCAAAATGGCAATCCGGAGTTTACGGTTTCACTACCTAATGGTCAACCATTAACTGGAGGACGCTGTGGATCAGTGTTCTCTTTTTGTTGTTTCTTCTGCTTTTTTGCTTGATCATTTTTCCCGATCACGTCCATATCGTCGGGGCTGATGTCAAATCCATAGCCGAACTCTTCGCGGTCCAAGGTGTTGCCCTTTTTTATCTTCTTTTCTTTCGCCAATGGAATCACCTCCTCTTCGGAAGGGTGTTCCAGTACGGAAAGGTTATGCAATGGAATTACGCTTTTTTAGTGTCCGCTTCCAGAAAAATATTTCGTTGTCTAGGCATCCACATGAATGCGATCATCCATAATACGCTGAGCAGACTGAGCGCAGCCAGGATAATGATGGTGAGCCGCAAGGAGACGATATCCGCCATCCAGCCCATGCCGAGGACAAATAAGATTTGGAATCCACTTAGAACGACTCCGTACAAGCTGGTCACGCGGCCCATCAATTCGAGTGGCACTTGGTATTGATACCATGTTGTGTAACCCGTATTAGCGAACGCATTAAAGAAGCCGAGGAGAATAAACCCTGCCGAAATCATCGCAAATGACTGGCTGAATGCGTACATTAAATAGCCGATTGATACGAGGAAGAGGCCGCCGCCGAATAACATTCGGATGGACAGCTTCTCAGCCAGTAACGCTACAGCACCCGCTCCGAGGAGCGCTCCGACGCCTGTGATGCTAATGAGCAAGCTGTATTCCACTTCGCTCAATCCGACGACTCGCTGGGTAAAGACGACTTCTTGCGCATCCATCGCAAAGGTCATGAGGGTGAAAACCAGATAGATGCCAAGGATTACGATAAACAACTTTTTCGATTTGCCGAATTCCATGACGACCTTGAAATCTTGAGAAATCGCTTTAACGGACAACGGATTGAGTCCGGCGGTTTTCTCTGCATCCACATTCGGCAGCCAGCCTAAAATGAGGGCGGAGACGAAGAAAGAGGCGGCATTGATCCAAATGGCAATGTTAACAGATCCAACGATCACGAGAGCTCCTGCGATGGCGGGTCCGATAATAAACGCGCCGGATGTCGTCAACGAATAAAACGCGTTGAATCGTTTTCGTTTTGCTTCCGGAACGAGTGTTGTGGTGTAGGTAAGAGACGCTGGGGCGAAGAAGGATTTCGCCATGCTAATGAACCAGAGTAATAGGTATACGCCCCATACCGATGTCATAAAAGGGACGAGCGCCACAAGGATGCCCCGAATGATATCCGTCCAAATCATCATGCGCCGTTTATTCGCACGGTCGATTACGCTGCCTGCCCAAAAACGGGTAAGAATAGCGGCTGCCGGTCCGACAACCCAAAGACCTGCCACAGCCGCAGCAGAATCAGTCATATTGTAGACAAGCAAGTTGATAGCAACAAGGTAAACGAAGTCGCCGATTGTTGATAATCCCATCGCGCTTAACAAAAGTATGGGAAAACGCCAGCCCGTCCACTCTTTTTTATTACGCTCCATTGTATTCTCTCCAATACCCGTTATTCTTTCTATACTATTCGCCGACAGGTATCTCAATCCTATTAGTAAATTCGAAAAAATGTGTCAAAAAATCAAGCAAAAAGAATTATGCAGGAAGTAGACCTAGCATAATTCCACACATTCCTATTTAACGGAAAGAAGAAATGCATATATCGCTTCTCCGTTGACTTCACCTTCCCATATTGCTCTAACGGACATATTATATCTACCGGTAGGCAGTGTCTCATTTAATGTGTCGTAATTCATGTCGACCGGGATTATTTCTCCGTCCTTATGGATATCCACTTCATAGGAGCTTGGCTGTGGAAAGTTCCCGTACTCGACGGAACGAATAAATGAAATACTGAACTTGTCATTGGCATCCAATTTGTTTGCAGGTTCATATTTTAAAAGTTCCTGAGCAGGTGTTGGGGTAAGAGCACAGGATGTTTCTGCGTCCTCCCAGCAATGCTTATCATAAATCGTGCTTAACGCTGCATTTCCAATCGTCAGATAGATCTCCGGTTTTAGGAGTATGGTTTCAGAAATTCCGGGTTTCTCTTTATCTGGCGTTTCTACTCTATTATCTTCTGTACAAGCGCTTAACAAAAAACAAAAAAGCAGGATAGGGAAAAAGCATATCTTTTTTATTGAAATCAATCCTCTCCTAAAATTATTACATGTTAAATTTACCCATTGACACTAGTTTAGCACTTGCAGTATTGATTCACCATCAGAAAATGTAGTGAGTACATACAGGATTACTATCAATGTGCCTTCAATCTATAGACCATCTTAAGAATTTCTTCATAATTCCCCTTCTGGAATGTTAAGATTTAGGCATTAGAATTGGTATCATAAGAAGAAGGCAGGTGGGGCGGATGGCAAAATTTACAGTTCTCGTGGCGGATGACGATAAAGAGATCCGCGATGGGATTGAAATTTATTTGAAGAATGAAGGGTACGATGTGTTGAAGGCGGCGGATGGGCAGGAGGCACTTGATTTATTGCGATCCAATGAAGTCCATCTGCTCATTCTCGATATTATGATGCCGAATATGGATGGCATCGCGGCGACGTTTAAAATACGGGAGGCACAAAATGTGCCGATTATTATGCTGAGTGCGAAGGCGGAGGACTCTGATAAGATTCATGGTCTTTCTGTTGGAGCGGATGATTATGTAACGAAGCCGTTCCATCCGCTGGAGTTGATGGCGCGGGTGAAGTCGCAGCTTCGGCGCTATGTGCAGCTCGGAACGTATGACGGGCAGAAGAAAATCGAAGTGGACGGCCTGTCGTTGGATGAAGAGGCGAAGGAATTGACGGTGGATGGGAACCCGGTCAAACTGACGCCGATCGAGTATAAAATTACGGAATTGCTTATGAAAAATGCGGGACGGGTCTTTTCCATTAATGAAATTTATGAGCGTGTTTGGAATGAGGAAGCGTACAATGCAGAAAATATTGTCGCCGTCCACATCCGGAAAATCCGTGAAAAAATCGAGGCGGATCCGAAAAATCCGAGGTATTTGAAGGTGGTGTGGGGCATTGGCTACAAAATCGAAAAATAAGTGGGGATTAATTGGCTCGCTTCTATCCATCGTTTTGGCTTTTATTAGTATCGGATACTGCTTTCCTTCCATCCTTGAAATGATCGGCAATGGCTGGGAACGTTCGACACGCACCGTGGCATTCTTTGCCAGAATCATTACTGGGGGGAATGTTTAATGAAGAAGAATGGATTATTATTCATATGGTCAGCTCTCGTAGTGTTGCTGCTGATTGCTCTTCCGTCCATTATTCGTCTGAGCCCGCAGTTGTTCGGAAAGGACTTTACGAATTCGCAGGAGTTTAAGTGGCGGATGGACGAAGTATATGACACATTAGGGGCTGCTGTCTTGAATCCAATTGATCCTGAAGAGGCGGTAAAACATATTACCGTATCGTCGGAGGAAATTGAGGAGCATCGAAATCGATATGGAACGTTGCCGGAGCAACTCTCAAATATACAAGCGCAATACGAAGACCAAATCGCTGAAGCGAAAGAAGCTGGAAATGACAAGGTACTCACTGCTCTCGTAAAAGAACGGGATGCTAAAATGGAAGACATTCAGCAAAACTTTGAGAGCGATGCGCATGTGGAAGAGAAGATACGGAAAGAAAAGGCCAAGTACTTAAAAAATTATTTGAAAGAGTTGAAAGAAAACTATACGTTTTCGCTCCCGATTGTCTATCAATTAAAGGATGTCGACACGGGTGAGGAATTTTCTTCGGGTGACCCGCACGTGCTGGCGGGGTATGAAAAGACGTTCGACTCATCGTCAGGATATTTTAAGGCGCGTTCCTTGCCAACTTCCGATCAGGATACAAAGACCTTTGCTCGTCCTGGAGATAGTGCTGTTGAAGTATCCGACTATGACATGATGAGCATGCAGAATCCGGTTCGTCAATTTGAAGGTACAGTTATCGTACCAAAATCAGTTTTTGCCGAAGGGGGATTGCTGCATCAGGAATACTCTCATTTTAATAAATCGAAGTATGCGGCATATCTATTCTGGGCAATCGGTTTAGTATCCATTATTTTATTGTGCACCGTACTGAAGTTTAAAAAGGAATGGGTCAGGGAGTCGAAGTTAGTCGACCGATATGATCAGCTGAAAATAGATGGAAAGGTCGCTTTATTCCTGATAGCCGGCTTTATCTTAACCTCATACAGTGAAAGTATGTCGTACACTCTCTTGAATTTCTTTACTTATCCTAGGCTGGAAAGATGGGTCATAGAAGCTTTCTCGTTTGCGATAGGCGGTATTCTGATGGTTGCCATTCTTGCCTTCCAACTTGTAAATGCATGGGACCGATGGAAACGGCCTGGAGTGTTTATGAAAGATTTGCAAGAAAGTTATTCCATGCGATTTTTAAAGGCACTGCCCGAGCTATTCTTAAAGAAATCGATTGGTGTTCAGACTTTCATTCTCCTGGTCGGATTTTTTCTTGCCGGAATTGGATTAGTAGTTGTAGGTTTGGAACCAACCCTAGTTATTATTTATTTTCCTTGTGTCCTTTTCCTGGGAATTCCGGCGCTTTATATTTTTGTTCGCAGGATGGCTTATTTAAATAAAATCATAATTGCGACTGACGCAATGGCGGCTGGCCGGCTGCAGCAGGATATTGCAATACAAGGAAAATCGCCACTTGCCGAGCATGCGCGTAACCTCAACAATCTCCGAGAAGGCGTGCGTAATTCGATGAGCGAGCAGGCGAAAAGTGAACGGCTGAAGACGGAATTGATTACGAACGTAAGTCACGATCTTCGTACGCCGTTGACATCCATCATTACGTATACTGATCTTTTGAAGAAGGAAGGTTTGACTCCAGAAGAAAGAGCGCAGTACGTTGATATTCTGGATAAAAAATCGCAGCGCTTGAAGACGTTAATCGAGGATTTATTCGAAGTGTCCAAGATGGCGAGCGGCAATTTGGAGCTGAATAAGCAGCGTGTCGATTTGACGCAACTGTTACAGCAGGCTCTCGCAGAACATGCGGAGGACATCGCAAAATCGGGGCTCGATTTCAGAACGGATATGCCGGAGGAGCCGCTCGTTTCGTACGTGGATGGGCAGCGCTGGTGGCGAGTGCTGGATAATTTAATCGTCAATGCCATTAAGTATTCATTGCCAGGCACACGGGTGTACATCACACTTCGCAAAATGGGAGATACTGCGGAGTTCGTTGTGAAAAATATTACGAAATATGAGCTGGGTGCAAATGTCGAGGAGCTGTTTGAACGATTCAAGCGGGCAGATACGGCAAGGCATACCGATGGATCGGGTCTCGGACTAGCGATTGCCCAATCGATTGTTGATATGCACCAAGGTACGATGAAAATTGAATTAGACGGGGATCTATTTAAAGTGACGGTCGTCGTTCCTGCGGGCTATTGAGATATCTGGCTGCATGTATGCTGAAAAGCATGCGTGTGGCTTTTTTAGGTTTTGTTGTTTATTGGCGTTCGTTTCGATTATCTGGCGTTCATTTCGAATATCTGGCGTTCGTTTCGATTATCTGGCGTTCGTTTTGTTTATCTGGCGTTCGTTTAGAGTATCTGGCGTTCGTTTTGTTTATCTAGCGTTCGTTTTGTTTATCTGGCGTTCGTTTCGATTATCTGGCGTTCATCCAGAGTTATTGGCGTTCACCCGGTTATATTGGCGTACATACTGATTTATCAAAAGGTTTGCGGTTACTTGCTTACAGGGAATACATATTTACTATTCAATATGTCCAGGAGGCGCCACATGCTGAAACGTTGGCTTGATATACAACTTCGTTATCGAAGATTGCTCATTATTATTGGAATGACTGCCATGCTTCTGACCATTTCCACGGTAGGGTTTGTCTATATTGAGGATATCTCACCATTTAATGCTTTTTGGATGACCATCGTTTCCATTATGACGATTGGCTATGGCGATATATATCCGACCACGCAGGAAGGCCGTTGGTTTGCCCTGCTTCTCATTCCGCTGGGAGTTGGAATTATCACCTATGCACTTGGTGTCGGCTTTTCCTTTTTAATTGAAAATCAATTATCGAAGAAAGTGTGGAATCGGAGAATGCAACAGGAAATCAACAAGTTGACTGGACATATTATCGTTTGCGGCTTCGGCCGTGTCGCCCAGCAAGTATACCGGCAATTGAAGGAAGAGGAACGGGATGTGCCCGTTTTATATATTTGTGATGATGAGGATGCGCTGTTAGCTGTCGTGGAACAGGGCACATTGCGGTTAATCGGGGACCCGACAGACAAGGAGATGCTAGTGAAAGCACGAGTAGATAAAGCGCGGGCGCTGATAGCAGCTCTCCCAAATGACGCGGATAATGTATTTATCACACTTACTGCGAAAAGCCTTAACGAAGATCTTGAAATCGCCGCCCGGTCGGAACGGGAGGATTCGGAAGAGGTGTTGAAAAGGGCAGGTGCCTCTCGGGTGATCAACCCCACAGTAATCGGCGGCCGGGAGCTGGCCATGTCGGTCATCAAGCCGAAAGGGACGGATTACATTAATGACTTAATCCGGTCGGAGAAAAAAGAGCTGATGGTGGAGGAAGTCATCTTGGAAGAGGACTCCCCATTAATCGGAAAAACCGTGGAACAAGTCAACATCCGCAAAACGTTTGGCATCACCCTCGTCGCCATCATGCGTAATGGCAAACTGATTAGCAACCCAGATTTTGAGGAAGTCTTCCGCCCTAACGACACGCTCATCGCAATTGGCGATCCAGAAGGTGTCGAAAAGCTGCGGAAGGAATTAGGCGTTGAGGTGGATCAATAAAAATACAAAAGGTAGACCCCAATCAATAGGATGCCCAAATCCGCGCTCATATGTATGATCCAGGAGGGCAGGATGGTGCCGCTTTTTTCATTCGCAAGCTGAAAAATAAAACCGCCAGTCCACAGTCCGGCAATCGCAAGTAGCAGGATGGGCGCGGTAAACCAAGGTAAAAAGATGGCGACGTGATAGATCGCAAAGAAAAACGGCGGCAACAGCAGGCGCAGTTTGGATTGTCCCAATACATCCGGCAACAGCCCGCGGAAAAAGAACTCCTCCAGCAGGGAATTTCCGATGAGGATGTAAAGGGCGATGGCAGGGAAGACTAATGGTGTAATGCCCGAATCCGCAAGATCCATTTTTAATGCATGCAGGTCAATGTAGGAGCGAAGTAAAAGGAAAGCGC
>NZ_BQYK01000004.1:246265-251711 GCF_023168145.1 Sporosarcina sp. NCCP-2222 | reverse complement strand
GGTTTTCCAAATATAAGTGACTCCGATGCCTTGCTCGATCCAAAGCAAAAGAAGCATGCTTAATAACGGAAACAGAATGCCAAATCCTTTTTTCATGAAACACCTCGTCGTCTTTATGAATTCAGACGTAAAAAAAAGTAACAAGTTTCCGAAAACAGGTTTAGTGAGAAACAAAAGAGGGAAAAGAAGAAAACTACTGCTTGAGGGGAAAAGGAGGAATCCGTAATGACAATCAAAGATGGTACGTACCCAAATAAAAAGGACATTGAACCGAAGATTTTATACCATGGAAAAAAACCGACAACCTACGATGAACTGCCATTATCTGATCCGGCCGACTCCAATTGGACGAAGGAATTCCGAAAAAACGCCGAAGACAAAACAGGGAAAGACAGTCCTTCTGCATACAGTGAAAACAAAAAAGGCGGAAATCCCAATTACCATGTATTAAAACCTGGGGAACGCTTCCCATATGGAGATCAGGAAGAATACAATCGAGAATTTAATCATAAAGCCCATGAAAAATGGAATGAACATAAAAAGAAACCGGCGGACCAAAACGCTTGAACGGCATCCTCATTAGGAATTGCCGTTTTTTAATGGAATGGATTAAACTGAAAAGGAAGGGAGAGAGATAAATGAGCACACTGTCACAATTGGAATTTGCCCGCAACTACACCTTAGGGCGTCTGGAGAAGGTGGAAGCAGCAGCTTGGGACGACCAGCCGGAAGGATTTAACAATACCATTCGCTGGAATGCCGGGCATATCTATTCGTCCATGGAGTATTTCATCACCTTAGTTTGCCCCGAATATACGGCTCACCATCCAGAATGGGGCACATTCTTCGGCACAGGAACCCGCCCGGGCGAGTGGAGCGGGAATCCACCTAGCCAAGAGGAACTGCTTGAGGCATTGAAAGAACAGCCTGGCAGAATTCGTGCTGCGCTGGAAGGAAAGCTGGATGTCCCAGCAGCCAAACCTATTACAATTGGTGCGCTGTCCATGGAAACTGTCGGAGAAACTGTGGAATTTATCGTCTGGCATGAAGGTTTACATGCAGGAGTTATTGATGCATTAAGCCGGATTACTAAAAAATAATAATAATTTTCACGGTTGCCCGGTGCGCGGATTCTGCTGCCGGGCATTTTTTAGTTCCTCTTTATTTTCCTTTTCGTCACCGAACCTGTGATGAGCACTGAGAAAAAAATAATGAAGAAAGTACCTAAAAAAGTTACGATTCGATTGTTTGTTACACTAATCAGAATTGAAACGAATAGCATGGCTAAAATGGATGCAAAAAGTATACGTTTAAAATGGCTCATTTTCTACCCCGCCTCAACTTGATAAATTAAATAGACCTTTTCATTCCTCACTACTTTTCCTCTCGAAATTGGTGGAAAACGCAGTCATCATAACGATAAAAACAGGCAATAAACTCCATAAGAAGAAACCCCATTGTTGCAAGACAAGTGATAATGTTAAAAAGAAAGCAAGTGTTACAATGGAAATGTAAACAGTACGTTTTTTATATTTACTCACTTCGCATCCTCCTTCCTCAATAATTATATTTAACAATTTTACAGAATTGAAAGACATTAATTATATTATATGAAAACCCTCAAATTTATTCCACTGAAAACCAGAATTTGGTTTCTGTTTGTATTAAAACGAGTCAGGAAAACGTACTCCCTATCACCGGTTTCCAGTTTCCAAGATAAATAGGTTTAGTCATCTCCATTTATAGGAATAGTCCAAGTAGATTATTCAAAGGAATGGAGGACAATCGATTGAATGATATGTACAGGGATTTCTATTTTACTAGCATGTTGAGATGGCTTCCTGAATTAATTATGGGGCTCATTGTACTTCTTGTTGGCTTTTTCATAGCAAAAGCAGTGGAAAACGCAGTTTATAAACGAATGAAGAAGTCCCGTCTGAACGAGAGGCTAGATGTCAAGGATTCCAAGTGGAACATGGAAAAGATCATTAGCAAGGTTATCTTTTTCATCATTTTGCTGCTCGCCTTCCTTCTGTTCTTTAATATTATGAATGCGTCCATGATCGCCACTCCATTCATGACGATGTATTCAGGCATTGGCGGTGCTGTTTTAAGCATTTTGAAAGCAGGTTTGATCCTATTATTGGCCTGGGTTCTTGCACTCGTCGTCAAGAAAGTCATCTTGGCTGCAGGAACAAAGCTGAATTTGAACAAGTATGTGAGTAAAGCAGGCGGTTCACCGGAAGATGTCAACAAGACCAAATGGGTGGAGACGGCTGCTAATATTGCCTTCTATCTTATCTTGCTCATGTTCATCCCGGCTGTGCTGCATGCACTTGGATTAAGCGGTATTAGCGGACCATTTGAAGGTATGCTGACGAGCATTATGAACTTCCTTCCTAAGCTGGTCGGAGCTACACTCATTTTCCTAGTTGGATGGCTTGTAGCAAAAATTGTTCGTACGCTCGTGACGAAGCTGCTTGAGTCGGTCGGTGTAGACAAAGTCGCACACAAACTGAAACTGTCTTCTTATGTAAAAGGGACAAGTGTTTCTGCCGTAATTGGCACAATCGTGTTTATTCTTATTATGATTCCAGTGACAATCTCCGCGCTGGAAGTGCTTGATCTGGAAGGAATCTCTCAACCGGCTATTGCCATGTTGAATGATATTTTGACAATGATTCCGAAAATCGCGGTCGCCGTGTTCCTTGTACTCGTCGGAATTATCCTGGCCCGCTGGATTAAAGGCATTGTCGTCGTACTATTGGACAACCTCGGTATCAATTCACTCTTTGGTAAAATGGGTGTCCGGACGACGGGCACGACCGTTCCGTCTCTCTCTCAAATTATCGGAACGATTGTCCAAATCGTTGTTATTCTGCTATTTGTTGTCGAAGCATTGCAAATTCTGAAGTTGAAGTTCATGGTGACGCTGGCGACTGGTATTTTTGCTTACTTGCCGATGGTCATCGCTGCGCTTGTCATTTTGGCAGTCGGCTTCTGGCTTGCGAATCTTGCGGAGAAATTCGTCGGCAGCATTATGACGACCAAAGCAGGTGCACCTCATGTTCTTCGTTATGTCGCAAAGTATGCTATTCTTGCTTTTGCTTTCTTCATGGCACTTAGCCAATTGGGCATTGCGCCAGCTATTATTAATGCGGCGTTCATCCTCATTTTGGGCGGTGTTGCCTTGGCATTCGGTCTCGCATTTGGCCTAGGTGGAAGAGAACATGCATCTCGTTATTTATCGAAAATGGAGACAAGCCTGCAACAAGCTGATGTTTCCAAAGAGAAGTGGGAGCAGGAGAAACGTGAGATGAAGAGCCAGGCGAAGCAAAACGTCGACCGTGCACAACAAGCGGTGGATGAAACAGCTCAACAAAGTCGTAGCCGCATGGCACGCAATCACGGCTCTCATGACTATCCGAATGCGCAGGATTTTGAACCGAATCATGGCATCACACAATCGGATGAGCTTCCTTTATCCGACCCAGCGGATGCTGATAGGACGAATCCGATCAATCCTGCCGATCCGACTCAGTTTAATCAAACCAATCCGGACGGTTTTAATACGACGAATCCAGGTGAAGAATATCCTTTTGATCCAAATCGCGGGGAAGATCCGGAAAATCCTCCGTATCGACCGTAAACGAAAAAACTGCATTCATGCCAAACGAGGCGTGAGTGCAGGTTTTTTTATTTTACAAGTTCATGTTTGAATGCGTAAATGACCGCCTGGGTCCGGTCTTGCACTTCGAGTTTGGAGAGCAAGTTGCTGACGTGGGTTTTCACAGTTTTCAAAGCGATGAATAGTTCATCCGCAATGTCCTGATTCGTTTTGCCTTGCGCTAGTAGAAGCAGGATTTCCATTTCCCGCTCTGTCAGCTCGTCATGCAGCCGTCTTTCGTTTCCTGAGCGCATTTTTTGCATCATTTTTGTTGTTACTTCGGGCTCCAGTACGGTTTGGCCTTTTAACGTATCGCGGATGGCTTCTGCAATCCGTTTGGCGTTGGATGTCTTCAATATGTAACTGATGGCACCGGCCTCCAGGGCAGGGTAGACCTTATCATCATCCAAAAAACTCGTGACAATGACAATTTTCGCTTCCGGCCATTGCTTGATGATAGCAGCGGTGGCTTCGGCGCCATTCATTTCGGGCATGACCATGTCCATTAAGATAATATCCGGACGCAATTCCAGTGCTTTTTCGGCTGCTTCTCGGCCATTTGCCGCTTCTCCGACCACTTCCATGTCGGGTTGTGTCTGTAAATACGCCGATACGCCGATGCGCACCATTTCGTGGTCATCCACTAATAGAATCCGTATCATTCCGTTCTTCTCCTTTCCGAGCTGGCAGTTTTACTTCAACAATCGTACCTTGGGAAGGGACCGATACAATTTTACATGTGCCGCCAACTTCGATGGCACGCTCCTTCACATTTTGCAGTCCATAGGAGCCGCCTTTTCCGTCTTCGTTCTCCTTGAAGCCCACTCCATTGTCCTGAACCCGGAAGATGACGAGGCCATCCCGCTGGACGAAAAGCACATCCACTTCAGTTGCCTGGGCATGCCGGAGCGTATTGGACAGCGTTTCCTGGGCGATGCGGAACAGATGGTCCTCTGCACCTTTGGAAAGGGAAACTTCTTCCAGGCGAAAACGAATGTCAAAGGTGACTTTCTCTTTTAATTCAAGCAATAAATCCTCTAATCCTTCTTTCAATGATTTATTGTTTAATGCAGCGGGGCGCAAGTGAAGCAGAAGGGCCCGCATTTCCAATTGAGCCTGCTGCACCATCCGTTCGACTTGAAGGAGCGGCTTTTGCTTCGGATTGTCTGGGTCTCCTTGCTCCGTAATGGCAGAGAGTAGCATAGATGCAGCAAATAGTTGCTGTGAAACAGAATCATGAAGCTCGCGAGCCAATCGCTGCCGTTCCTGGACAATCCGCTCTTGAATCAGTTTATCTTGCGCTTCGGCCCGTTCATCGGTGATGCGCTGTAAGCTTTTCCGCTGCGTTACAAGGACGTTGGAAATATCCTCGAGCGTTCGGTCGATTCGCGGGGAGAACCGTTTTTTTGCTTTGACGATGTCTTCGCTGTCCACGACATCCCTTAAGCGTTTTTCAATCGCTTTCTCTTTGGCTTTCGCAATAGAACCCATCCAAAAGGAAAGATAGCCGCTAAGCAATATACAGCTTGCCAAAATCCAAATGCCCAAGGGCACTTCTGAATAGGTCGCTTCCACAAAAATCCGCCAGCCATCCTTTAAAGGCAAGCCGAGGAACAGATAAAAATAGGCGACCGTGATGGTAATGAACAGCAGGATGAGATACAAACTGCGTCCGATAAAAGCTGTCATTTGCGTATCACCTCGATATCACCAATCCAAGTCGTAACGGAAATGATCAGTTCAGCCGCATCGCCGCGTTCCATTTCATATCCATCCTGG
>NZ_BQYK01000004.1:209738-246160 GCF_023168145.1 Sporosarcina sp. NCCP-2222 | reverse complement strand
GACCTTCACCCGGCCAAGTCCTTGTCTAATGGCGATGAATGACGTCCTTTTCGGCAGAACGGTGTCGGTTACATCCACATTAATATCGCCGAAGAAACCTTGGATATGGACGTCTTCCCATTCATACGATGAGAAGGGCGAGGTTTGCACTGAAAATAATTTATTCTTCCAAATGCCGTTAGGTGTGACATTTTGAAAATCTTTCAATGGCCGAACTATTGTCTCTGCGGGAACACCCTTCCATAACTTATAGAGAATATATGCCAGACTTGCGAAAATGAGCAGTCGTAAGCTCCATAAATTAAGAAGTGCCAATACGACAAAGAAGATGCCGGTGAAAGAGATCCATTTGGAACGCTTTTTCACACCGAAATAAAGCAATCCGGCTCCAAGAAGGAGGAAGATGATATTTCCGTTTCCGAGAAAAGCGGCCTCCACAAATACGAGAAGACCAAAAGCGGCAATCCAAAATGTCATCTTATTTGTATCGAATGCTCTCATTTGTGATGCCCCCTTCTTGTTGTCGGATGGTCCTTAAAAGAAAGGACGGATTTACTATGGCTAGATGGAAACCGTGAGTCTGCGCCAACTGCGTTGATTCCGCGGAAATCACGCCGTCATTCCCAACTGAATCGGAACAGGATGACCCCATTCAGGATCATCCTTCCTCATCTTCTATAGTTTACACAATTTCCTCGCGTTTTGGAGCATTTTTCTCGAGTAATTCAAGTCTGCGCTCCATGGACGATGATTCGTAGTCCTTCTGGATTTTCCCGCCGAGGTTGTCAATGTACGCTTTCATTTCATCCATATTGGACATGTCTTTGTTTTCAGGGGAAATGATCTGATCCATACGGCGATGCGCGCGTGTGACATTTTCCTTGCCCATCAGCTGAAGCTGGCGGACTTTCATATCCTTCACTTTATGTTTCATTTCTTCGAATTTCCGTTCCAATGACATCAATTCATAGGCGGCTTCCGTTACGCTGCCGGACAGCTCCGCTGCCCGTTTTTCGTAGGAGCCTACTTCTTGCTCGGCAAAGGCAACCAGGTCTTCTTCACCTGTCGCGTTAGCAAGTTCAAGCTGCCCGCGCCGCTTTTCAGCCATTGCTTCCGCTGCTGCCAGTTCTTTTTCCAGCTCTTCTTTCAACTTTGCTTGACGATCCAGCAATTTTCCGACGGAGTCGGTTTGCTTTTCCGCTTCGCGAATGTATTGGTTCAACATCGCAATCGGGTTTTTGTTTTCCTTTTTATCGAGCAATGTGTGTAAATCAGCTTGGACTGTGTATTTGAATCGGTTCCATAATGAGTTCATCTGTAGTTCCTCCTTATTTTGTGATTTCGTTCCATTGGCGTTCAAAGTTGACGAATGGATCGTCACTCTGTGTGATAATGTCGTCTTTTTTCTTACCATCCCATTGGCGCCATACCCAGTACACGGCAAGCATTGCGATGATGGCAATAAAGGCTGGAATATTGGAGATTGCTGTCAATAAACCAATGACTAGGACGAATCCCCAAAACAGCTTTAGGAAGGTCGAATCTGTCTTCCTATAATAATGTACACCGGCAAATGCAATGGCGGCCGAGACCGCAAGTCCGATTAGCGATCCTACATTTGCGAGGACAACGATCGCTGCCGTAATGCCAAGTAACGCGAGACCAAATTTCTTCATGTTGTTGTTCCTCCCTTCGTTATATTCATATCGTACTCCGATTCGAAAGAAATCCATACGGGCGTGAAACGGATTTGCACCTACGACTTGAGACCGATTCATCCTAGGTCAGATTGGAAAAAGAAAGCCCTTTCATGTAAACTTGAAATATATGAAAAGTTGTTTAATTCAGAGAAATGGGGGATAGGCATGCGTGAAGTGGTCATTGTAGAAGGGGTGCGCACAGCTGTCGGCCGAAGAAAAGGCGGTTTTTCTCACTACCGCCCGGATGAACTGGCAGCCAAAGTGCTCGATGAATTGGTGTATCGAGCCGGTATTGACAAAGGGCTTGTCGATGATGTCATTTTAGGATGTGTGACGCAATCTGGCGAACAAGGGGGAAACATCGCGAGGACTGCTGCACTGATTGCAGATTTTCCTATCCATGTGCCTGGTGTGACGATTGACCGGCAATGCGGATCGAGCCAGCAAGCCGTTCATTTCGCGTCCCAGGCAATTGCGTCTGGAGATATGGATATCGTCATTGCTGGAGGAGTGGAAAGCATGACGCGGGTCCCGATGTTTTCAAATATAGGGGAAGCGAAGCCTAGTGCGTTGCTGACAAGCAAGCATGAAATTATCAATCAAGGGCTTTCAGCTGAGCGAATTGCAGAAAAATGGGGTTTATCCCGCGAAGCACTGGACGCTTATGCGCTAGAGAGCCATCAAAAGGCATTAGATGCCATCAGGGAAGGGAAGTTTTCTGCTGAGATCGTCCCTGTGGAATTGGAGCGGGATGATGGTTCGACGGCTCTTGTTGTGGAAGATGAAGGGCCACGACCTGATTCGACGATGGAATCGCTTGCCGGTTTGAAAACCGTATTCGAGGAGCAGGGAGTCATTACAGCAGGGAATGCCAGCCAGATGAGCGATGGCGCTTCAGCCGTATTGCTCATGTCGAAGGAGAAAGCGGAAGAACTTGGCGTGAAACCGATGGCTCGAATTGTGGAGAGATCTGTTGTTGGTTCGGATCCGACGCTGATGCTTACAGGTCCAATCGAAGCGACTCGAAAAGTGTTGAAGAAAGCCGGATTGACGATTGATGATATGGATACGTATGAGGTGAATGAAGCGTTTGCCCCCGTTCCGCTTGCATGGTTAATGGAGACCGGAGCCGATCCCGAAAAATTGAATCCAAACGGAGGCGCCATTGCGTTAGGCCATCCACTTGGCGCAACGGGAACTAAATTGCTCATTTCCATGATGAATGAATTAAAGCGGACGGGTGGAAGGTATGGGCTGCTTGCAATTTGTGAAGGGATGGGCATGGCGAACGCGACGATTATCGAACGGCTGTGATAGGGGGAGTTAAAAATGGATATGAAGTCGATATGTGCCGTTGTTACGGGTGGCGCCTCGGGGCTGGGTGAGGCGACAGTCCGTCGAATTGTGGAGGTTGGCGGAAAAGCGGCCGTTTTTGATGTGAATGAAGAATTGGGTACAAAACTCGTCCAGGAGCTCGGGGATGACCGGGTTTTATTCAGAAAAACGGATGTGTCCAGTCCGGATGAGGTAGAAGCAAATGTTGCGGAAGCAGTCAAAGCGTTCGGGTTGATCAATGCAGCCGTAAATTGCGCAGGCATTGCAACGCCGGGGAAGGTCGTTTCAAAAGGCGGCCCGATGGCACTTGACCGTTTTGAAAAAGTGATTCAGGTCAATTTGATCGGCACGTTCAATGTGCTGCGTGTCGCAGCTGCCGCGATGCTAGCCAATGAACCAAATGAGCATGGTGAAAGAGGTGTCATCATTAACACGGCTTCGGTTGCGGCTTTTGAGGGGCAAATTGGGCAGGCAGCCTATAGCGCTTCAAAGGGAGGTGTCGTTTCCATGACATTGCCGATTGCTAGAGAGCTGGCGGCAAGCGGTATCCGGGTCATGACGATTGCGCCAGGACTCGTCGAAACGCCTTTATTTGCAGGATTGCCGGAACCTGCACGCAAATCACTTGAGGAGCTGACGCTGTTTCCAAAACGGCTTGGCCGTCCTGCAGAATACGCGATGCTTGTCGAAAGCATTTTGAGCAATCCGCTATTAAATGGCGAAGTGATCCGGTTAGATGGAGCAATTCGAATGCAGGCGAAGTGAGGGGGATAGGAATGGCAAAATACCGTTTTGAGACGGATGAACACGTAATGTTTCGGGAGACGCTCCGTAAATTTCTCGCAAAAGAGGCAGTTCCTCATTTTGAGGAATGGGAAAGGAACCGTCTCATACCGACCGCCTTTTGGAAGAAGCTCGGCGAAATGGGCTTCCTCTGTCCACAAGTAGAGGAAGCTTATGGCGGGCTCGGTCTCGATTTCAGCTATGGCGTCATCATCGGTGAAGAAATGGAGCGGGTTGGAGCGGGGTTGACGGGTGTCGGTCTGCATAATGATATTGTTGTGCCTTATATAGAAGCGTACGGTACGGAAGAGCAGAAGCAACGCTGGCTTCCTGGCTGTATTAGCGGCGACTATATTACGGGGGTCGCCATGACAGAGCCGGGAACAGGCTCCGACCTGGCGAACATTCGAACGACGGCAATCCGGGATGGCGATCATTTTGTAGTAAATGGACAGAAGACCTTTATTACGAACGGCATTAACGGCAACCTTTTTCTTGTCGTAGTGAAATCTGATCCGCAAGCCCAGCCGAAACACCGTGGTATCAGTCTGCTTATGATCGAGGAAGGGATGCCCGGTTTCTCGAAAGGGCGGAAGTTGGATAAAGTCGGCATGCACTCGCAGGACACAGCAGAGCTCTACTTTGAAGACTGCCGTGTTCCGGCCGGTAATTTGATTGGAGAAGAAGGGAAAGGCTTTACGTATTTAATGGAAAAACTGCAACAGGAACGCCTTATTGTGGCGATTGCCGCGCAGACCGCTTCCGAAGATATGTTGGAAATGACGCTCGACTACGTAAAGTCGCGGCAGGCATTTGGCCAATCGATCGGCTCTTTCCAAAATACGCAGTTCAAACTCGCCGAGGTGGCGACGAAAATAGAACTGGGAAAAGCGTTCCTTGAATCGCTCATCGAAGATCATATGGCTGGCAAGGATGTCGTTACGAAAGTATCGATGGCAAAGTATTGGATTACCGAGACGGCGCGTGACATTGCGACAGAATGCATGCAGTTGCACGGAGGATACGGCTATATGGAAGAATATAAAATTGCGCGCAGATTCCGAGATATCCCGGTCGCTTCCATCTACGCGGGGACGAATGAAATTATGAAGATGATCATCGCCAAAAATCTCGGCTTGAAATGAATACAGAGAGCGCTGGGCACATAACGTACTGTGGGGTGTACTGTGCCCGGCCAGGATCAGGTTGTACAAGCATCAAAAAATATGGAATGGAAAAGGGGAGCGTTTCACATGATGCAAACACCATTATTACTATCGTCATTTATTAAAAGGGCGGAGCAGTTTTTTCCGGACAAGCTGATCATTTCACGCACAGGACCGGATACAATTCACCGGATTCCGTATCGGGATTTCGCAAAACGAACGCGGAAATTATCCAATGCACTCGAAAAACTAGGGATGACAAGAGGAACGAAAGTGGGAACGTTCGGCTGGAATCATCATCGACACCTCGAAGCCTATTTTGGCGTGCCGAGCACTGGGGCGATCCTGCATATGGTGAATATCCGGCTGGCGCCGGAACATATCGCCTATGTCATTAATCATGCCGAGGATGAAATTCTCCTCGTCGATGACAATTTGTTTCCGCATCTAGCAAAACTAGCGCCATTGCTGAAAACGGTTAAGCATTACATCATCATGGGGGACAGCAAGGATGTGCCGGAAACATCGCTTGAAAATGTTCACTCCTATGAAGCCCTGCTCGAAGAAGCATCGGATCAATATGTCTACCCGGAAGACCTTGATGAAAATACACCTGCGGGCATGTGCTATACTTCCGCAACAACAGGCAATCCGAAAGGCGTCGTGTATACACACCGTGGCATTGTACTCCATAGCTACGCACTGGGTCTTGCCGATGCGATGGGGATGAAAGAAAACGATGTCATTATGCCGGTCGTGCCAATGTTTCATGTGAATGCATGGGGAATGCCGTTTGCGGCTGTCTTCTTCGGATCGACACAAGTGTTGCCGGGACCTGGATTCGCGCCGCAGCTGCTTCTCGACTTGATTGAACAGGAAGAGGTGACGATTACAGCCGGCGTGCCAACCATTTGGTTAGCGGTGTTAAAGGAGCAGGACGAAAACCCGAGAGACTTGTCCTCCTTGCGTGCTATCGTCTGCGGCGGTTCGGCATCGCCAAAAGGATTAGTCCGTGCGTTTGAAGAGCGGTATGGCGTGCCTTTCATCGTCGGATATGGCATGACCGAAACGTCGCCGCTCGTCAGCTTGTCTGTGTACACCTCTGGCATGGAAGACCTTACGATGGACGAGAAAATCGATATCCGGGCCCTACAAGGACTTATCATGCCGGGGCTCGAAGTCCGCGTCGTCAATGAAAACGGCGAAGTGCCATGGGATGGCAAGACAATGGGCGAGCTAACGGTCCGAGGGCCGTGGATTGCAAGTGAATATTATAAAGACGATCGCACTGAAGAAGCGTTTAAAGATGGCTGGCTGTATACGGGAGACATCGCCGTCATGACAGAATTCGGCTACTTGAAGCTAACGGATCGAACGAAGGATTTGATCAAGAGCGGCGGCGAATGGATTTCCTCTGTAGACTTGGAAAATGCCTTGATGACCCACGAAGACGTATTCGAAGCGGCCGTCATCGCCGTGCCGCATGAAAAATGGCAAGAACGGCCACTCGCCTGTGTCGTGCTGAAAGAAGGACGTACAGCAGACGAGGAGAAAAAGAAAGAACTCCTCTCGTACATGGAAGGGCAGTTCGCAAAATGGTGGGTTCCGGACGATGTCGTTTTCTTGAATGAAATTCCGAAGACCTCCGTCGGGAAATTCTTAAAAGCGGCTTTGCGTGATCAATTGAAGGAATATCAGGTGGAAGTGTAAAAGAAGAGAGGGCCATCCGGTGTCGGGTGGCTTTTTTATGTGGAAGAGGAGAGGGATAGAGGTTGGTGAGGGGCGTCTGCGCGGGTGTGGGAGTTTATGCTCGGATGCGGTGGTGTTATGCGCGGGGCTCGGCAGGCACGCCCGCCCGCTTGTTTGGCAGGGGATTACATAGAAGCCTCCTTAGTTAATGCAACACACCCATACAATTGTAAACAGCTAAATATGTAAGGAGAAACACAGTTTACTTATCTCAACTGTTGACAACAAATTTAATTTACTTAATAATATAAATTAGTTACTAACTAAACTATAATAGCGAAGGGAGGAATTTTTTGATTGATTTAGTGAGCAAGTCATTGCAGGTTTACGACTGCTAGCAAAACGAAAAAAACCATAGTCCATAGTGGGACTACAGTTATGTTTCATTATCGGTAAGAGCTTAGAAATCTGATGGATTTAGTTAAAATATGTATAAGTTGCTGCGTATCTTCCGTGCCAAGATGTTGTCGCAAATCATGAAAGCGGTCAAATAGTTCCTGCTCTCTCTCTGCGACAAACTGATGTCCACTTTCGGTTGCTGATACGAGAATGGAACGACGATCGTTTGGATCAGTGGTGCGTGTAATGTAACCAATCTTTTCAAGCGATTGGATAACGTGTGTTACTGCAGCTGAGGTGATTTTAAGCTGCTTGCTCAGCTCTGAAACTTTGATGCCAGTTGTGCCTGGTGGACATAAATAGGTCAGGTGAACAAGCAGATTTGATTCGCTTTGCCGTAAATCCTTTGAAGGACTAAAAACATGGCCTATCCGTTTTAACTGGCCAAATGTGAAAGCGAGTTCTTTTGTAATCGCATCTATATTTTTATCTGAATGGTTATTGTCTGCAGACATCCCAATTACCTCCGTATATATAATAATGGATTATTTACTAAATTAATTACGTTGTCAAGAATTCGTATGCCTAACGGCTATTTACTGTTGCCTAATAAAAAATATTTTATTGTGGACTATAGAATTTACCTACTGAAGGAGTGTTGCTAGTTGTTAGTACAATTAAAACAAAAAGACCTGGATACCTTAACAGATGAAGCATTGCTGTCGGCTTGTTTTAACCCATTAATTATGGAGTATAAAAAAAGAATGTCAAAACAAGCAGGGAATAGTTCTGGTTTAAAAGAAATTTTCTATCAGGAGCTCACGACTGGGCAGAAAGCACTATTTGTATTTCGTGTCTATTACGATCATGCGATTGAATCGGAAAGTGAATTTTATTGGTGGAGTAGCTATTACTTGGCTCAAACTAAAATATGGTCATCGATTAAAGTTGGAATAAAGCATTTTGAAGATCCATCGATGCACCTGCTTTTAGAAGAAACAGAGAAAGTTTTAAGGAAAAATAATTGTCCTGCAACTTTAGATGGATTCTCAATTTCTCGGGAGGATCTAGAACGGAATACAGAGCTATCTACATCTATTAAACCTTTGTATAGCAGATTTAAACAAGATGCTCCAACTACAATTAAATATATTTGTCAATTCATCCGTAACAACAGGGGAGATTTTTTCGCATTGAATTATTAATGAATAACACCCTCTTTAAAATGGAAAAAATGCGCTTTGTTTTTTGAAAAAAGGGAATAGCGGTAGTGGGACTCAAATCGGCGTTGGGGTTAATACTATGAAGAGAAAAATTGTGAGGAAATTGGAGGTCATAGGATGCCAACACCCATTACAACAGCGAATGCTACTGCTTGCTCGCTAACTGTATATAATGATGGTTTTGCGTTAGTCAAAGATACACGGAAAGTTCCTGAAATCAGTGAGGATGACATGGTTCATTTCACGGAGGTGGCAAGGCGTATTGAGACCGACTCCATCATTATCGAAGGGATGGATGTGTCGGAACTCGAGTATTCTTTTGATTTGCTTGATCAACAAAGCTTGCTCGAAAAATATGTCGGCCGTGAAGTGAAAGTTTACGGTAGCCTGGATCGGGATGGACGACTTTATATGCTACTGCGTCCGGGGAATCCTCTTGTTCTGCAAGATGTGGAAACAGGAGAGATTGTGTTGGATCCACGCGGGGAGATTCGGTTTCCGGAAAATCCCGATGGATTGCATGCCAAACCGACGCTCGTCTGGAAAGTTGCTGAAAAACGGGAAAGTGAAGTGTGTGTGTCTTACTTAACAGATGGCGTCAAATGGGAGGCGGACTATGTCATCTCCTTGCATGGAGACAAGTTTGACTTATCCGCTTGGCTGACGATGACAAATGTTTCGGGCGTTGCGTTTAAGGACGCAAATTTACGTTTGATTTCCGGCACGCTGAACAAGGCGGGGAATGAAGATCAAAAAACGGGAAATCAAGAGCTGTCCCCAAAAGGCGGAGGCAAACAGAGCGACTCCTTTTCGGATTTTCATACGTATACATTCCCTACACCCATCACTTTGGAAAACCGCCAGCAGAAATTGCTGCGGCTGCTCTCGTCAGCAGGTTCTAAGGCGCAAACAATTTATGAAGTGAATAACCAATCGTCCAACCCCGACATCTATATTGAATTTGAGAATACAGAGGAGAACGGTCTCGGCTTTCCATTGCCTGAAGGGACTTTCAAAATGTACCGGACGAACCCGGTGGATGGAAGTGCCGAGTTTATTGGAGAAGATCGAATTAAGCATACGGAAGTGAATAAAAAGGTCCGATTGAAATCCGGTGAGGCATGCGATATTAAAGTGGAGAGCAAGGAAAGTGGCAAGTACAAAGAAGGCGGCTATGAATACACGGAATACCAGTATAAAATTGTCAATACAAAAGGTGAACCGATCGAGGCGTTGATTCGTCAGCAAGTGCCTGGACGTCTTTGGACGGTAGATGAATCATCCCATGAGTGGGAAAAGAAACAAAATAATATTTTGCTGCCAGTCAATGTTGCGGTTGATCAGGAAGAGACCGTGAAATTTACGATTCGACATGATCGTTCTGCACGCCGGACCATCGGATTCTAAGACTTCTGCATTCAAATAAGTTGCAGGCACCATCCTGTTGAAGCGGGATGGTGCTTTTCCAATGCCGAACTGAAGGTAAGATGTTTAATAATCAACACCCGAATTTTATTAAACTGTGCATAACTTTTTCAATCAGTAATGAAAATTCGGAAATTATTAACACTTTGCTGTACTTATTAACATATTATCGTGGATAAAGTAGTAATCGAGAGAGTTATCCACAAATCGAGTAAGTCATTACATAATGATTCATGGACTTGCGTATGTTGGTAAGGAAGAAGGCAACCATTCGAAAAGGAGTCCGTCCTATTAGTATTGCGCTCGATTGGTTGATTTAGTAAAGTTAAAAGAGCGCAGGAGGTATTATGGAAAACTGGATTACGGATTTCATGTCCAACTTTGGGTACATTGGCATTTGTCTTTTAATTTTATTTGAAAATGTGTTTCCTCCCATCCCTTCCGAAGTCATCCTGACGTTTGGCGGTTTTATGACGACGTATTCCGGCATGACAGTTGTAGGCGTCATTTTAGCTGCAACGGCGGGTTCGGTCGTGGGCGCGATGATTCTGTTTAGCATCGGCATGCTGTTTGACGTGGAACGGCTGGAAAAGTTAGTCGACAGATGGGGAGGGATCTTGCGGATTACCCGCAAAGATATCCACCGGGTCGATGCTTGGTTCCGCAAATTCGGAGTGTGGGCGGTTTTGCTATGTCGCCTGATTCCGTTAGTGAGAAGCCTCATTTCGGTACCGGCAGGAATGGCGCGAATGAACTTTCCGCTGTTCATTTTGCTGACTGCGATTGGCAGTCTGGCATGGAATACAATTCTTGTCCTAGTCGGCGCTAAGTTGGGTGAGAACTGGGAGGCTGTCCTGGAATACATGGACATCTACTCGACAGTAGTTTATATTTTATTAGGAATTGGCGGGATCGCGGTAGTTCTTTGGTATATCCGCTTCCGCAGAAAGAGAGCTTAATTAACTATGGATTTATTCGAATTGCTAAAAGCACTAATACTTGGTTTTGTGGAGGGTATGACAGAGTTCGCGCCCGTTTCTTCAACAGGTCATTTAATCATCGTGGACGATATGTGGTTGAAAACAGAAGAGTTTCTTGGAAAATATCCCGCAATCACATTTAAAATCGTCATCCAGTTAGGTTCGATACTGGCCGTCGTTGTGGTGTTCTGGAAACGCTTGTTCAGCTTGGTCGGCCTTTACAATGTGAATGGTAAGAAAATGAGCAAGAGCTTCAATCTATTGCACGTCATTATCGGAATGCTGCCAGCTGTTGTGTTGGGGTTTGCATTCAAGGACTTGATTGATGATTACTTGTTTGGCGTTAAGACCGTAATTTTTGCCCTTGTGGCGGGAGCTATCCTGATGATTGTCGCAGATAAATTCGGACCGAAACGGCCACGCGTTCAATCGTTAGATCAAATTACGTATGTTCAGGCCTTCACAGTCGGCCTGGTCCAATGTCTGTCATTATGGCCAGGGTTTTCACGCTCCGGTGCTACGATTTCAGGCGGTGTCCTGTTCGGATTAAATCACCGGACGGCAGCAGATTTTACATTCATCATGGCAGTGCCAATTATGGCGGGGGCGAGCTTAGTATCCGTCATGAAAAACTGGGAGTACATGTCGATGGACCATATTTCCTTCTACATTGTCGGCTTCCTGAGTGCGTTTGTATTCTCACTCATTTCCATTCGCTTCTTCTTGAAGCTGATTTCCAAGATCAAACTCGTTCCATTCGCAATTTACCGTATTATTTTGGCTGTTATCTTGGCAATCATCGTGTTTGCTTAATAACAAATAGACCTTCGCACTTTTCATGTGCGAAGGTTTTTTTGTGGATTAGCCAGTTTATACTCTACTCTGTAATCAATTCATACGCAGAAATTTTCTTGATTCTTCGAGCTACTAGCATGGAGACAAGATAAGCTAGTATAAAAATACCTGCACAAATCATGAATATAATGGGTAAATATATGATGAAATCCAAACGCTTCACCCCAGCACTGGACAGTAATACAGAGAGCATTGGATTGGTGAAGTAAAAGCCTAGCAAACCGCCTAGAACAGCACCAGTAAAGATAATAGGCAGCAGGCTGACAGCAATTTGATTCATCAATTGGATTGTTGAATAGCCGATAGATTTCATGATACCAAGCTCTTTCTTACGTTTGATAATCATCGTTTTGATAACCATATACAGAATCATTGTAACGACTAGTACAGTTATCACTAAAACCATTAGCATGACAGCAAACATGGCGTCCGTATACATGCCCGTTTGACTCTCGACGTTTTCATCGATATCTAATGTTTCAACGAGTTGATCTCCGTACTGGGCTTCGACCGTTTTCATGAAGTCCTTGTTCGATATTCCGTTTAGATAAACATAAAGACTCGTACCTTGATAGTCTGAATGCAACTGCTGGATTCCGTCCATTGTTATGGCAGCCACCTGGCCTAAATTTCCGATTGATTGGCTGAGGCCCGTTACCAAATAATTTTTCGCCTCATTCCCAACTCTCAATTCAACGGTATCGCCTATTCCTTTGTTAATTTGATTGGACACGACCCAAGAGATGGATATTTCATTTTCATGAATGGGCTGTCTTCCTTCGTAAACCACGTTGTTCTCTAAATCGCTATATTGCTTCGTAACATTTGTATAGACTGTCTGATTATCAATTTTCGTTGTAATTAAGTCGAAGATAGTTACTTTCCTTACATGGTCCATCTGTTCTATGTTACTCAAAAGCTCATCTGTGTTCGCATCTGGCTTTACCGTAACCAACACATTTGCTGGCTCAGCCCCGAACAAATTAATAAATGCGGTTTTGTCAGAAGCGATATTGTAATACAGAACTGCCGAAAAGACAGTGGCAAAGGTTAATGCAGTCATGATTAAGAGGATCATTACATTTTGTTTAGCATTTGCCAGCATCAATTTAATGGCGAGCAAGAAGTGTAGGCCGCCTTTTATCTTCTCTAAAGGGAAGTGATTTCTTCTAAAACTATGGGTTTGAATCCCCCCTCGCAGGGCTGCAACAGGCAAAATTTTGCGGACACGAAAGGCAGATAATAATGTAACGATGACAACACTCAAAACAACAAAGAAAACACTGATGACATTTAGGGGTAGATCAAAGCTTTGAATCCATATCAACCCAGATAATGTGGAAATTACACGTCCGAAAAATGGCATCAATAAGTAGGACAATGCAATCCCGGCTATACTGGCGCAAAATGTAATGAGCACGAACTGAAGAATCATGGAAGAGAGAATTTGTTTACTTGTATAGCCAATTGCTTTCAGTACACCTATATTGGTCATCCCGTCTTCAATGCTAATTGATACGCGGAAGCGTATGACAATTAGTGAAATAAGTACAATTATTGCTGCAAAAGCAATTAAAATTGTAGCGATGATATTAACAGTCATGCCGTTTACTGACTTGACTAGCCCAATGTCGAGACCCCAATAATAGGAATCTATTTCATCCTGTATTGATTGCTCGATTTCTTGAATGAAATCCTGATTTAACACTGAAGCCTGTGTTTTATCTTCCATTACGGCAGAAAACATTAGAGCATCGGAGCGATCATTCAGTTCATTTGCGAGTTGTCGATACGGTTCATTTGGCAACATGAATTTCATGACACCTAAATTGCTTGACCCCATCATGACCGTTTCAAAGAATCCAGCGATTTGATACTCATATTCTTTCGCTTGATAGGTGATGCTAAAGGGATCACCTAATTTATATCCTCCATTTGTTTTAAAACTATAAGGGACATAAATATCGCTTGGACTCGATGTATTCAGTTTTTCAATCAACTGCAGCGATCCAATGTTCCGTTTATCATCCGCATTAAATAGAACCGCACTAATCGTTAATTCCCCACCGCCAAACATAAATTTGGCAGCGTCCATATTGAGTATATTTTCTATTTCCATCTCTTGTATCCCTGGATAGTTATCTAAATAATCGCCGTATGCCGATTGGTACATCGCTTGATTCATGACAAAAGCGACTTGAGGTTCTTTTAGTTGTTCATTTTTATGGTCAAAAAAGTCACTAATTTGGGTGCTAACCATAAGACCGACATTCAAAAGTAGGGCCGCGACCAAAATAAATAGGAATAAAGAAGTCGTAGCGGATTTGCTTTTTTTAATATTTGCGATGGCTAGATTCATAATCTTCATCTTACCACCCCATTTCTGCTAAGAAATGTTTAAGCTTTTCATGACGCTCTATATTCTTATCCTCACTGTATGGGCCAAGATTCAAGTCACCGCAAATGACCCCATCTCGCAAATAAATAATTCGGTTTCCGCGCAATGCTGTTTTCACATCATGTGTTACTAATACAATGGATTGCCCATTCCGGTTCACATTCATGAACACATCTAAAACACGATCACTGGAAGTGGAGTTTAATGCACCTGTTGGTTCATCAGCAAATAATATTTCAGGACTATTAATGATGGCTCTCACAATTCCTACTCGCTGTGCTTCTCCTCCTGAAAGCTGAGTCGGGAATTTAGACCATGATTTCTCATCAATCCCTACTTGTGTTAATAGCTCCTTCGCTCTTTTAACAATGCCACGCTTATCTTTGTTTACTAAAAGGCCGCTTGCCAGTACATTATCGAGTACGCTCATATTATCTAGTAAATAGATTTGTTGAAAAACAAACCCGCAATGTTTCCTTCTGAAAATGGCCAGTTGATCGTTGTTTAATTTGGAGATGTTCTTTCCGGCAAATTCTATTTCACCTAATGTCGGTTTATCCATACCGCTAATTGCGTATAGCAGAGTCGATTTCCCAGATCCCGAACTTCCCATGATGATGGTAAAATCTCCTTCCATTAAATTGAGATCCAAGTTTTTTAGTACATGCTGTTGGACGCCGCCGCTTGAAAAGGTTTTACACAACTTTTCCGTTTTAATAATTGTCTTTGTCATCATTTATTGACCCTCTCCTTTTTTAGCCCAAATAAAAAGACCGTAATGAAGATTACAGTCTTATCATACAAAAGAAGTCCTTAGCCAATCTTTGTGCATTTCTTAACTAACCCTTAAATATTTAAGCAAGTTTTATTTTCAAAATGACTGTGAATCCATCCTTCCGATTGTAGCAGTCAATTTGCCCTAATGTGTTTTCTATGAAGTATTTCGATATATAGAGACCTAGCCCAGAGCCATTTTTACCTGCGACATTGGTTCCTCGATAATATTTATTGTACAGGAGTGGTAATTCTTCTTCTCGCATCCCGGGGCCAAAATCATGTATATGAAGCTCAAGATATCCTTCGTTAATTTGAGATTGAATTGAAATGCTTGTGCCTGCATATTTATAGGAGTTGCTAATAATATTGTCAATTACCTGTTGCATACGTATTGCATCCGTTAAAATGATGCATTGTGGAATAGGGTCATATTGGATTTTATGATGGTAATTAACATCCTCAATCATAGTAACGAGTACTTCACTTGATTGTTCGGTTATTGTTAAATTTAGTTGTTGGAGCTCTTCCAATGTAGAGTGAAACATATCTGTTACGAGTAAATTAATTTGATCCGCTTTTGAATAGATCGTATTCACATGCTTCAATATTTTTTCATCGTTTGCCTGGACGAGCATCAGTTCACTGATCGCCTTGATGGAAGCGACAGGCGTCTTAATATCATGGCTTAATGTGGCAACAAGCTCTTTCTTACTGCGGTTGGCTTCATACTCTTTGTGGCGAGCCGTTGCCAGTTCCTCGCGCATTATATCAAAGCTCTCCGTAAACGCACCGAAGTAGTTATTCTTGTCCATATGTAAGGGGAAGTCTAGATGGCCATTCGCTACATTCGCAGCGAAAACCTGTAAATGTTGGAATGGTTTTAATAACACTTTGTAAATATAGGCAACATATACAAGGCTGATTGTCAAAAGCAGAACAAACATCAAAACGATAAAAGTAATTAGTTCACTCTTCAGTTGTTGAATGACTTCCTGTTCGTTATTGTGAATTATCAATTTCCCGACAATCTCGTTGTTTTGCTTTAGATCGACAATTGTATCTTTATTTTTTATGGCTTCATTTACACCGTTGAAATAATTACTCGGCGTTTGATAAATAATATTTTCTCCCTTATCTATAATAGAGAAGGGTTGTTCTATGTCACGATGCAGAAATGTAATATCACGAATTTGACCCCAATTTTTTTCAGCAAGCTTGGAGACATCATTGATATCGACAAGATTTACTTTGGGTATCGTTTTATTGTTGATGATAATTATGGAAACGGAGATCCCGATACAAAAAATAATTAAAATCATGACACCTAATAACTTAATTTTCATTGTGTAGGATCCTCTAATACATAGCCCGTTCCCCATATTGTTTTTATAAACTGCGGTTTAGTAGGATTGCTTTCGATCTTCTCTCGTAAATGTCGTATATGCACATTTAGGGTTCCATCGCCTACAAATGAATCTCCCCATACCTTTGTAAATAATTCGTTTTTAGTAATAATACGATTTTTGTTTTTCACTAAATACGAAAGAAGTTTATATTCCATCGTTTTTAATTGAATTTCGTTGCCATTTACTCGCACACGTTGGAGTTTGGTATCTATTTGAATCTGTCCAAACTCTAAAACATCTTGTTGATTGCTAGACACGTTCCCATATCTTTTTAGAACTGCTTTAACTTTAGCCAGTAAGATGCTTAGCGTATAGGGTTTTTGAATGTAATCATCACCACCAATATTAAGCGCGATTAAAACATCATCATTGCTAGATCGTGCACTGACAAATAATATCGGTATTTGCATCGTTTGGCGCAATTTCTTGCACAAATCAAACCCGGATTCCTGACCAAGATTAATGTCGAGAAGAATTATAGAGGGTTCATTCTTCTCCAAAAAACGTTCGCATTCCTCGGCACTTGTGACAAATGCTGTTTTCACTTCAAACATATTAAAGTATTCACTAGTTGTTTCAGCTAATGCAATCTCATCATCAACAATTAAACAATCTACTTTCATCGTTAATCTCCTAAAAAAGATTTTTATTCTAGATAGATACAGTATACAGTATTTTTCTGCTCTGAGTTCCATGCACTGGAATGGACGATTCCATCTCTTTGTGTTGTGAGTCGCTATTATTAGTCGAAAGAATGAACTTACTCCAGATGCCTTGGGACAGAAGGAGGGTATGTTATGTTATGTATTTACTCTCTTAGCATAAAAGGGGACTGAGAGAACGAATTTGTCTTCGAGAGCGCGAACCTGAAATTGGATAAAAAATCTTTGCGGAGTAGAGGGAGGTTGCTTTTAAGAACCACTCGCAAATGAAGGCATCTGCGAGTGGACAAGGTTACGCAATGGAATTGTTTCCGTTCATAGGAATTATGTTTTTATTGCCATATAGAACTTTCTTTGGATTGATGACGATGATTAAAAAGGCAGCGATTCCATATAAAAATGCGTTGTACATAATTAAATCAATTAAGTTCCCCTTAATGAGGCCAATAAAAAAGTTGAAGAAAAAGTGGATGGTGATAGGAATCGTTAAATTACGATTTAAGTTATAAAATGCTGTCATAAGAATCGTAGTGGAAATGATAGCAATCATAAAGAAGAAGCTATATTTGAGGAAATCCATCCCCATATAACCAGTAGTAAACCAGATAGGGAGATGCCATAATCCCCACCAAAATCCAATAATGATGGAGGCTAGTAACGGCGGATATTTCTTTTGGAGCTCTAGTAGTGCGAAACCTCTCCATCCTAGTTCTTCTCCTAATGGACCGGACAGAAGCGTTTTAAAGAAGTAATAGACCAATACACCCCATGAGGTTTTAGTGAAAAGGGAGTCTGCTTCACTTCTAGTGGATATGAAAATAAGAATCATCAAAAATATGAAGATTTGAATCATACTAGCCGTAAGTAGCGCAGAAAGCTTTAGTCTATTCTTAAATTTATTCTTTATAAATTGTATAAAACTCTGCCCGGGATAGATTTTTTTGAATAACGCTGCAAAAGCGAATGTTGAGGACCAAGCTGATATACCGAGCACGACATCAAAGATCCATGTCGGATATCCTAACAACTTTACGGCCCCTACAAGACAAAAAAGAGGAAGGAAAATGAGATTGGTTAACAGAATAAATTGTACTACTGGTTTTCTTAGTTTCTTTTCATTCATGTGTAATCCTCGCTTTATAAGTATTTCGTAAATAGAATGGTGCATCTATTTTCGAATATCTTTAGCGTAAACCCGGGGGTTACTCCCAGGTCAATACAACACTATACTTATTTAATTGGGACATACATTTCTAAGAAAACTCGTTCTAGCCCATCTTCGTAGGTGGTCAGTAATTGATTTATATAAACCAGTCCTGAAAGCTCGTATCCATTTTCTAATGCCGCTTTTCTTACATTCGCTTCCACGTTCTGGTCTATATTCTTTCCACCAGTTGACCATCTGCCATCTTCGATAATGGTATACATGCATTTTGGATGCGACAGAATTTCACCTTCCATTTCGTTCGGTGCATCTTCTGCTCTTTTTACAATGACAACCTTTTCATCAAAGATGCCTTCGTCATTAAACCTTATGACTCTTCGCAAGGAGGTGAGAGTCACTGCACTTTTCAAGCTGTCCATATTCTCTTTAAGCGTTTCATATTCATCATAAGAATCGATATGTTCTATTTCACCTTTTATCACTAAAGGTTTCATTTCCCTTATCGTATATGTACCTGAGAATTGATCGATTTTTTCGCAGTCCTCCTTAATGATTTGCAGCTTTTTTAACACTAGCTTTTTATATTCTATTTCTTCTATTACCTCTTGTTCTTTCTCTTCAAGTAATGATTTTATCCCTTCTACACTTTTACTTTTTCGCAACTCCTGGATTTTCTTTATTTCTATATCCATTTCTCTATAGAAATTAACTGTGGCTATATCGTATATATCAAAACGATTATAACTTCTATAGCCATTCTCCATATTTTGCTTAGGCTTTACTAATTCCTTTTCCTCGTAATATTTTAAAGTGTCTCTCGATACACCTAAAAATTTCGCTACTTGTCCTATTGTGTACATGATATTCTCCTTTATCATCGCCTATATTCTTGTCAGGGGGGCTTGTTCTGTTTCCCTAGTTTTTGAACAGTTACATCCGTTGGTAGATGATTTAAATCATATCTCCTTCCGTTTCATAATACGAGTATTCATAAGCGAGTATTCTTTCTGCACGTCAGGTTTCTGGATGTCGTTCTCTGTCCATTTCACCCGTAAATCGGCAATTTGCCATTCTCTTTTATGAAATCTATCATTCTCATCAATTTCTAATAATCCTCTCCCTATCCTCTCATATTGACGGGGTATGCTAAGAGTGCAGAATAAAGGAGGAGATCATTTTGAAGAAGTGGATGTTGATTCCTGCATTGGCGGGAGTCGTTGCCGTCGGTAGCGTAGCCCTGGCTGATGATTCTGTTTCAAGTTCGAGTGCGACAGCTAAACAGATGTTGACGCTGCAGCAAGCGAAAGAGTTGGCGGTACAGCAGGTAGGCGGGCATGTGACCGAGATCGAGCTGGAGAAAAAGAAATCGGGACCTGTCTATGAGGTCGAAGTGGAGTCGAAAGGAATTGAGTATGAGCTGGACATTGATGCGTTGACTGGCGCGGTTGCGGTTCGTAAGCAAGAATCCAATGTTCCGGCAGCAGTTTCGGGCCAGTTGTTATCGGAGGATCAGGCGATTGCGGCTGCCAAGAAGCTGGCATCTGGCAAGGTCGTGGATATCGAGTTGGACGAAGATAACAAACAGTACTATTATGACATTGAACTTCGCGATGACAACTATGAATATGACGTAAAAGTGCATGCGATCACAGGTGAAATCGTTAAATTCGAGAAGGAGCTCAAATCCGGAAAGAACAATAACCAATCCGGTCAGCTCTTGAAGAAAGAGGAAGCCCTCGCATTCGCGAAGAAACATGCGGTTGGAAATGTGAAAAAGATCGAACTGGACCGCGAAGACGGCAACCGTGTGTATGAGATCGAGATGAAGGATGATCGATTCAAGTATGAGCTTACCTTGGATGCAGTTACAGGCGAATTAATTTCATTTGAAAAAGAGCAGTATAAAAAAGTAAGTGCGAAAAAGTCACAGCAAGCTGCAACAAAGCCGGTTTCCTCTAATCACACATTAAAAGTGGGTGAGCCGGCAGCACAAGCGACAACTCAAAAGGTGGAAACGAAGGTAGCTACAGCTACACAACAGTCCCCTAAACAATCTGTGAAAAAGTCAGGTTTGTCGAAAGAGGAAGCGATTGCGATTGCAAAGCGCCATGCAAGTGGTGTAGTAACGGAAATTGAACTGGATGACGGTGTTTGGGAAATTGAAATGGAAGATGGCGATGTCGAATACGAATTGGAAATCGATGCGGCGACAGGTACCCTTGTTTCATTTGAAAAAGACGAATAAATGAATTAAGCATAAAAACATAAAAACACACAAGTACATGCCAGGCCCCTTAGCCGCCGGGCATGTATTTTTTAAGTAGGGCGACAAATAGACGATAGAGGCTGATTTCGATAGAATAAAAGGAAAACAGATAGGTGATCGAACATGAGTGAGAAGATTTTGGTCATAGAGGACGAGGAAAGTATCGCACGGGTCCTTCAATTAGAGCTGGAGTTTGAAGGGTATGAGGTGGGGATTGCCTATACCGGAACGGATGGGCTAATAACCTACCGGGAGAATAATTGGGATTTGGTGCTGCTCGATTTGATGCTGCCGGGCTTGAATGGGCTGGATGTACTCCGGCGCATCCGGGCGACAGAGATGGATACACCTGTTATTTTATTGACGGCGAAAAGTGATGTGTCGGATAAAGTGGCGGGCCTGGATCTGGGTGCGAACGATTACGTGACAAAGCCGTTTGAGATTGATGAACTGCTGGCTCGCATTCGCTCGGCTCTCCGTATGTCGAAACGAACGGTACCTGAAAAAGAGGAACATCTCTTTTCCTATGGAGGCCTCTCCATTCACGATCAAACCCGCGAGGTAAAACGGGATGGCAAACTGATTGATCTGACCCCGCGCGAATATGATTTGCTGTTGCATTTATTGAAGCATCCAAATCAAGTTCTGACACGCGAGCAGCTGCTCGATGCGGTGTGGGGATACGATTATTACGGCGATACGAATGTTGTCGATGTATACATCCGCTATGTCAGGAAGAAAATCGATAATGGCGATGACACGTCCATGATCCAAACGGTCAGAGGAGTCGGCTACGTATTGAAGGGAGCTTCCTCTGGATCATGAAGCTGAAAACAAAAATCCATTTATCTTCTACATTGCTCATGCTCGTCATTCTCATATTGGCGAACACAGGGATTTATTTTCTCTTTGGGAAGATGTCTAATACAACGGAATACAAGCAATTGTTAAGCCGGTCCAAGGAATTGATGGCGGCACTAAGTGAAATTGACCAAGAAGAGGAAGTACGCATCGTGCTTCGTGCATACGTGCCCGCAAATGGTGCGATCCGGATCATTGACGCATCAGGAGAATCGACAGTTTCAACAGAATCAGTAGAGAGCTTGGCAAAATTTCATCCCTCTCCTAAACCGGACGAAAAATATGCCATTGGAGAATATGAAGGAGTAGAGGCATTAACAATATCCGTTCCGATCATCTGGCCATCGGGCGAGGTTGTGACTCTCGAAATGACCCAGCTCTTGACGGATGTGGCGGCCAATTTAAAAATACTGAAATACGTCCTATTCGGCGTCACCATTTTGGCCATGATTCCGATCATCTTATCCAGTATGACACTCGGCCGTCTTTTGACACAGCCGATAGAGAAGCTGCTTGCAGCTATGTCTGAAAGCCGGAGGGAAGGGACGTATGAGAAAATCAACACCTTCGCCAAAGGCAAAGATGAGCTGGCTGAAATGGAGCGGTCCTACAATGACATGATGGAGCGTCTCGAAGAGAACTATATGCATCAGGAACAGTTCGTATCGGATGCGTCTCATGAATTAAAGACGCCGCTAACGGTTATCGAAAGCTATGCTCGGCTTTTGAAACGCCAAGGGTACGATAATCGGGCCGTGGCTGAGGAAGCAACAAATGCTATTTTAACCGAGTCTGTGCGAATGAAAGAAATGATTGCACAAATGCTCGAACTTGCGAAAAGCCATCAAGAGCGCACTTATGAAATCATGCCTCTCCATTTGCCGAATGTTCTTCATGCGGTTGTTCCGCCGCTGCGGCAAACGTTCCGGCGTGATATTCAAATAGAGACGGACGGGGACGTCATCGTCGAAACGGATGAGAAGCATTTGCGGCAGCTTTTGTTCATTTTGCTGGATAATGCTCGGAAATATAGTGATCGTGAAATTAAGACGGGTGTGCGAAATGGTGCAGAAGGTGCGGAGATCTACGTAACGGATTACGGAAGAGGCATTCCGAAAGAGCATTTGCCTAATTTATTCAATCGTTTTTATCGGGTGGAAACGGATCGAAACCGGAAAACAGGCGGTACAGGACTGGGCTTAGCCATTGCAAAGGAAATTGCCGATTCACTCGGGGTTCACTTGCAGGTGGAGAGCATTGAAGGCCTTGGAACTACTTTCCGTATTGTGTTTCCGGCAAGAAAGGGAGAGGATGAAGCATGAAGAAATGGATTCGTAAACCTTGGTTTATTCCGATCCTCTTAACAATACTTATTTTGGCCGTCAGTGAATTTTATTCAAGACAAGTCGTCACGAAAGCGCAAACCTTGTCCGAAGAGGAAGTCCGGGAACAGTTGAAAGAGATGTACAATGCCGATATCGTAAATGTTTCCGAGAACGATGATGAGTATGAAATCACACTGGCGCGGGGCGGGTCAGAATATGAGGCGACTGTCGATGCGGAAACCGGCCAGGTACTTGCCTTGATCCAAACGAAGGAAGTGGCGAAAGCACCTCCCGCCAAGGATGAGGAAAAAGGTAAACCACAGGAGGAAAATACGGGCAAGGAGGATGTAGAGGAGCCATCTTCCGGAACTGCAAGTCAGTCGGATGGCAAAACAGAGTCTCCGTCGTCAGTGGGAACGAAACCGACAAAGCCTGCGACATCAGGCGGAGCTGGGCAACCCCCTGCCAAAACGACACCAGACAAGAAGCCGGCTTCACAATCTTCCAAGCCTGCGAAACAGCAACAGAAAAAATCCGTGTTAGTTACCGAAAAACAGGCTCGGCAAATTGCGATTGCCCAATTAAAGACATCCGCTCCTTATGAAGTGGATGACGTGGATTTCGTGAAAACAGATGAAGGCGGATATTACCTAGTCAACATCGAACTCGATACAGACGATGATCTCGACGAAGTGACGTACCAAATTCATGCGATTTCCGGAGCAATCATGTCAGTTACGTGGGACGATTGAGGAATGGAGGGTGACATGTTGAAAATCATTGTAGCACCCGATTCCTTTAAAGGAAGTTTGAAAGCCCGCGAGGCTGCCCTTGCCATGGGGGAAGGTATACTCGAAGCTGTTCCTTCAGCGAAAGTAATCTCGTTGCCACTCGCAGATGGCGGCGAAGGCACGATGGATTGTCTTGTCGACGCGACAGGAGGTCACACGGTTTCTGTCCAAGTGAAAGATCCGCTCCTGCGGGAAGTGGCCGCCCGATACGGCATATTGGGCGACGGGTCGACGTGTGTAATTGAGATAGCGGAAGCGTCCGGCCTGACATTATTAAAGGAAGAGGAAAGGGATCCACTGATTGCGACGTCCTATGGTACCGGCCAATTGATCCGGCACGCGCTGGATGCCGGCTGCCGGAAATTTGTCATTGGCCTGGGTGGAAGTGCAACAAATGACGGCGGCACGGGTATTCTCCAGGCACTCGGTTGCCGCTTTTTAGATGCCAAAGGGGAGGAGCTTGCGGCGGGGGGCGGTGCCTTGCGTAAACTGCATCGGATTGATTTATCCCAATTTGATCAGAGAATCATGGAAAGTTCGTTTACGATTGCATGTGATGTACGTGCGCCTTTCATCGGGCCGGCTGGGGCTTCCGCTGTGTTTGGCCCTCAAAAAGGAGCATCCGAGGCAGAGGTTGCCTTGCTAGATCAAAACTTAAAACGGCTGGCTGATTGTATCGAAGCGGAGACTGGGATTGCCCTTCACAACATGGAAGGAACAGGAGCGGCTGGAGGAGCAGGCGGCGCCTTGCTGGCATTTTTTAATGGCACCATGAAACCCGGGATTGAAGTGGTTATGGAAGCGATGGATTTCGAAAGGATTGCAGCGGGGGCCGATTTACTGATTACCGGAGAAGGGTGCTCGGACGGGCAGACCATAACCGGGAAAGCGCCATCAGGTGTAGAGAGCCTGGCGGAACGCCATCAGATTCCTGTTCTTCTCATTTCAGGGGCTATCGAAGAGGCTTCTCGTGAGATGCTGCAAGCTGTTTTTACTGAAGTGCATGGCCTGACGGATTCTGGAATCAACTCCGAAATAGCGATGTCCCAATCGTTCCGGCTGCTTCGGGATAAAACAGCGGCGGTTGTGGAGAGTTTCATGAAACGTACACAAAATGACAAATAAGGCGAATGGAAGCTTATGCCTCCTCGCCTTTTTCGTTTATATTAATGTATATTTTTTACCAACAACAGCAAGCTCCACTTCCCCGTCATATTGACCTCGCGCTGCCTCTGCAATGTTTTCAAGCTCGCCGTATTGCGGCAGGTGAGTCAGGATCAACTGTTTCGCTTCTGCAAGTCTTGCCAGGGTGCCCGCTTCGCTTCCTGCCATATGCCCTGGAGATTTGCCGAGGTATTCCTCGTATAAATTGGCCTCGCTAATCAATAAATCGGCGCCTTTTGAAAATTCGACAAGGGGCTCCGTCCACTCGGTATCCCCAGTGAATACGGCTGTTTTACCAGCTGCAGTGACCTTCATAGCCAAGCAATAAACAGGGTGAACCGTCGGGCAGAAGGACAATGTAAAAGGCCCGACTGTATAACTTGTCCTGTCGGAAATCTCGATTCCAACCGTTTGCTCTTTATACGACAGCTTCGCAAACCCCTCTTTGTCTTGAGTGTGTCCGTAAATCGGCAAAGGAGGCATCGGATTTCCCGTGTAATAGTTGATGAGCCGGCTGTATTGGAGACTGCCGATATCCGCGATATGATCTGCGTGATAATGGCTGATGACGACAGCATCGAGCTTCTCCAGTGGAATGTAATTTTGCAGGGAGGCGAGTACGCCGCTACCGCAGTCGAACAGCAGGTTGTACCCATCCTGTTCGATTAAAAAAGAAGAGGTGGCGCCATTCGCTTTTGGATAGCCTCCCCATATGCCGATCGGTATGATGTTCATGTTTGCACCTCCGTGAAGTTCCTTTCTTTTCATATCATACCTCTTTATAAATTTTTATGTCATGTTTGGCTGTTTTGCTGACGGCTTTTTTCATAGGCATCTGCTAATATCTCTATTTGCTGTAGAATATAATCAATTGGAATTTCGTTCGTTTCGCTTGTCAACTGTTCTACATATTTCTCCAGAACAGCAATTAATTCCTGTTGTGTTTGAATTAACTTTTGTTTGTACTCCAATGTAGACTTCAGTTCAACGATTTGATTTTCCTGAGAAGATAATAACGTAATACCTTGGGTTAACAAAATGATCTGTCTGTTTAATTTAATTAGAGTTGTTTGAAAGTCTTCTAGTCTTTCTTCCCATTGTTCCCAAATCGTATTTGTACCATCACTTGCATAAGGGATCTTAACGAGTAGCCTGCGTTCTTCCTCTAGTATACGGAGCCGTCTTTCTAGGGTTCTGATTCTCTTTTCATAAATGGCCAGTCTTTTTTCAAGTTTGAGTTTTGTATGCGTAAGGTTTTGAAAGTCCTCTTGCAGTTGGCTATTATGCTTTTGTAACTCTTGTATGGAAGTGGAGGCGGAATCCGTTTCTTTCATCCTATACTTATTCAATTCAGCTCGTAAATAAATTATTGTCTGTTTTAATTGAACTGGATCGTTGCTTTTGACCTCATGTAGAGACATCTGCCCACCTCCTTACCATTTAATTCTGTTTATTATTCCAATCACCTAAAATTTCCTCGAAAAGTAGTTTGTTTTCTTTCATCATTTTATCAATTTCCTCTACCATGTTTTTTTGAAGGACACTAGGCATTGTGCGGTTTGTCAGTCTTGTTAGCTGGAGTTCCTTATTCATTAAAATGTAAAGTAAAATAAGATTTATTGTTTTTGAATCTAAGAATACAAAGCTTTTGGAGGATAAATCTTCCAATTTCACTGCGTTGGCATGAGATTCACCAGTTAGCTCAGACATGATTTGTTGGAACGCTTCCTGAACGGAACTATTAAGGGATTCAGACATATTCTTCTTCCTCCTTTACTCTGAGTGTGCCATTAATATTAATGGAATTTAATGCTGGAATGCCGTTTGGCTGCCGGTCGGTAAAACTGATCCCGGTGACACTTCCGGCATAAGAGCTTGAAGGAAGCCAAGTTAATTGGAAATTAGAAAATGATACTGTTTCCCCTGGTTGAATGATAGTCTGCCCAATGGGTTTTAACCTAAAAATGGAAGGATCACTAACATCATCTAAGCGTTCCCAAGCATTTGCGAGCCTTGTTGGCAGAGTCGTATTGGGTTTACTAAATTTACCGTGCAGCGTAAAGGGCGCATCTGCGGAAAGAGTAAGTTGAACGATTGGATTGACAAGCGGCGAGACACCACTGTTATGAATATGATAGGAGCCAAGGCAGAAGCTCTCCTCCTTGGTAGTATGTGAAACATGTAAAGCATATGTAAAGAAACTAAAGTAGTCTACTCTGGTCCTTTGCTTTGCTACAGCTTCTTTTAGTTCATTTAAATAAAATTGTGTCTCGCGTTGTAATTCTTTTAACTTCCCCTCAATATCATAAGAATTCATTCCATTTACCTCCTTACAAATAATAAAGAGAGGGGAGCATTTCCCCTCTCTTCATTGTATGTGCCTACTTGTACACTTAGTACTATTGTGAAAATAGACATCAGTCTGGATAAAGTACCGGACATTGTGGCGGCATAGCTGGTAGAGGACATGCTCCAATCGCTAGCTCTGCTCGTGGCTGACAGAAGTCAGCTAAGAATTCGACAGTTACAGGGAATGTTGCTTGAATGCTTTGGCATGTTGAAACTGTAACGACAAGTCCAGTAAACACCAAAGTGCCTGCAGCTCCAGGTACGAACGTTCCTTGGGAGCTGATGAAGCAGTCAAGGTCTGTGAAAGTCACCGTAACGTCAGTGCCTTCAGGTGCACACATGATTACTTGTTCGGATCGAGAGACAGGGATTGCTGCACTGCGAATAACAGTGCCAGTTGGCAATGTCAGAACAAGTACTAATGTGAAGTTTTTACGGATTGTAAGTTGTTGCAAGCAGACGATGTCCCCGTCAATCGTAAATTGACGATTTTCCCGGCGTACAATGACAACTGGATTTGTCGTTGCAGGAGTTACCTCACATGTAACAACTGCCCCCCCTAACCCTGTAGTTGGGATTCCTGGAAAAGTGATTGGACCTGTAGGAAAGAAATCAAATGTATTCTCTTTAAGGACCCAATCGTAAACTTTATCAACGTTAATGCAAATCAGTTCCTGCTCTGGGTTCTGAAAATTATTTTGCATAGTCGTTGTCACCTCCATATTTTTTATTGGCCTTGCATTCGTATCATATGTAGTGTTGCTAAGGTTGCATGGGCAAAGGGTAGCTCTCCGGTTTAAAGTGATAGCAGTTTTTTTGCGGATGGGCAAGCTTCCTGAATCACCTGTACCGCTCTTTCACAATAGGATATAGATGAATGATTAAGGTGAAATGAGGTGAAGTGATGGAACAATCGGATTATGAAATAGAAATGGAACGATTGAAAGCGAAAGTAGAAAGATATAGAGAGGCTATATCTTCTATTAAGGCGGAAAACGCAGCGGAGGATTTTCAATGGAGAGCCAGGGTAGATTCTATAGAACAACGTATGGCTGAAGGAGAACAGAGACTGAAAGAGTTGACAGATATTTTAGAAGAAGGAATGGGCCAATTTTTTAGGGAAATCGAAAAGCTAAAAGCGATAGTATTTGAGCACCAGCAAAATAAAGAGAAGAATACAACGGATGTAAGACATTCTAATGCTTATGAGCGCACACAGTCACCTGCACAGCTACGAAATGGATCCAGCAGGAATATTAATGGTGGACAACAAAATATTCCTGCTTTTAGTCGCTTACGAAGTATTGCCGAGCAAACAACGGTAGATATGAACAAGCCATCTGAAAAGAATGCCCCGAGATATCAAGTTCCTGCCTTGATTGATACAAAACGTAAGGAAAATGCCTCCGAGCCCCCACTAAAGAAAAACTCCTCTGCTATGCAAGAGGAGGGTTCAGAAACAGTCGGGGAACAGTCGAAAGCAAAAGTAAATCCTATTCAGGAAAAAGCCAAAACAGCGGAAGCTGTCTACGATGGTAATGCAAATGTGACATATCCATTTTGGAAAAAGTTTAAAAAGACTTAATGAATTTAGCCTTCCGAATAAGTCGGAAGGCCATTTTTTTGAAGAAATAGACAAAAAACTGATAGTTCATAGCCCCGACCTTCACCTTATGGATGAATAGTATAGCGAAGAAAGGAGGTGTTACTATGGTCAGGTTTCAAAGAGAAAGTTGCGGGTGTGGAGGTAATAGTTTTGTAGGATGCTGTGGAAATATGGACAATGGACGGAATAGGTGCCGGCTGTTGGGTCCGATCCGGGCGGTGGATGAAGAATGTTTACCGCCAGCCGGTTTGGGCAGGGGCACTATTATACCGTATGCATCCGGTGCTACACCGGTAGCATTAGCAGCCGCGGTAGGTACTACTCTGGCAGTTCCATTTTTAATAGGCTTCGGAACAGCATTCCCTGGTGTTCTTCTGGCAAATGGCACAATTGATTTATCGGATGCAGTAGCTGCACTGAATAACGAGGCATTCGTAGTGCCGAGAGATGGCACAATCACTTCGTTGTATGCGTCATTTACAATTTTGGCTGCAGTTACTCTTGGTGCAGAAGACGCAATCATTGCTGAAGTATACCGTGCACCTGAAGGCAGCGATATATTCAGCCCAACAGGTGTAAGAGTAAGCCTTGCGCCGGAAGTACCTGGACTAATCGCAATCGGCACTGTTTTGAGCGGCAGCACTGGAGCGAATCTTCCAGTAGTAGCCGGAGAACGCCTGCTACTCGTCTATTCAATAGGTGGAACATCACTTATTACTGCAGTAACAGGTTCAGCTAGTGCTGGAATGGCAATTGCAGAAGTATAAATGTAAAACAACACAATGCCCACCGTTTTGTTGGTGGGCCTTTTTTGTACGTCATCCGGCTCTCTGACGCACACATGTTAATTTGGATTCATTTTTTTATTCCAACGACGTGTCTCGCGTTACCAACGGTTCTTGGTCTTTTACCCTAGCGTTGCTGCTGAATAACATCTCATTATCAGAGTGCATAGCCTTGTCCCTCTTTTCGTGTCTGAATACTATACGGAAAAAGGAGGTGTTATGATGGTCTGTCGTAAAAACGGAGGATGTGGGCGTATTGCCGAATGCGCCGCTGAACCAGTCAATGAGATTGCTCTCAATGAATGCCGCACATTCGGTCCTTTCAAAGTAGCTAATCTCGCATGCCTTCCGGCAAGTGAAGAGGTTAAACCTTGCTTAAAGTGTAGGCGTTTCCAATTCAATCGATAATAAATAAACTTTTATCATGAGATTTCTAAACCTGTAATGCCCACCGCAACTTGGTGGGCACTATATAACTTATTAGAATGTGCTGCAGCTCTATTGTTGGTTTGGTGGTTTTGATTTATGGAAAGAGCGAGAGAACCTAAGCAATCAATTAAGACAGGACCGCTTTTATCTCTCTGCGATATTCCCAGAGACCTTTTTAATAGAACGGATGTCTGAATCAATCAACAAAAATAGCGACAACAGGATAACCCAAGCTCCCGCGCCAATAAATAATTGATTCACCGGAAAACCTTTTTCTGCAACAATGCCGCCCGCAATGGCGAATGCTGGCATGAGGAAGGAGGAAATGGCTCCGTTTAGCGTATAGACCCGACCGCGAAATTTGTCTTCGACGAGGACAATCAGCAAAGAGTTATATAAAATGCCGAAGACGGTCATGAGCATACTCATGATGACATATAAGAGAATGCCCATGAACAAGGCAGTCGTGATGCCCATGCCAAGAAAGGCGAAGCCGGCAATTGACACCATGAGGAACATGACTAATCCGGGTTTTGCGAACGAGGTCACTTTAGTTGCGACAAGTCCAATCAAGATACCCCCAATCGCTGCGAAAGCGCCAAACAGTCCAAAGTCGATTGCTGTTCCGCCGTAATAGTCAGATATGAGCACTACCACTAAAGAGCCTGCTATCGTTGTCGCATTCATCAGGGAAGCAAGCAACGTCAGCTTTAATATTGGCTTATTTCCCTTCAGTATGGACCAGCCCTCTTTCAACTCAAGAAGCATGGATTTCGTTTTTGGTGTCTCCGTGCTCTCCTCTACCTCCACTTTCGGTAATGAAATGTTAATCACATAAATTAGAAGAACACTAGCGATAATATATACACCTGAATGAAACAGCATGACTCCGACAAATCCGATCAAAGTGATAAGGAACCCACTGATTCCTTGCCCGATTAAACTAGCCGTCTGACTTGTGGAGGAAATGTATCCATTCACTTTTACAATCCGTTGTACGCCAACGATGCGGGGCAGGAGCTTGTTTTTCGCGGGTCCAATGAAAAACATGCAAGTATTATGGATAATCAGCATGACATAGATGGAAAAGGCGATACCATCTAACCAAAATAGATAGAGCAAGGCGAGAGCCACTCCAATTGACACCATAACAATATATCCGATTTGCATGGAGGTTTTCGGTTCCCGCCGGTCAACGAGCACTCCAATAAAAGGGGCGATTACGATGCTGGTCAGCGCATTAACTGCCGCAAGAAGTGCGGATGAAAGCGGGGACTGTGTAATTTCATATATATACCACATGATGGAGATGGAGAATATGCTGTCCGCCAAAGCCGTTAAAAATTGATTGGTCACGATAAGTGACATGTTTCGTTTAATCAAATCTCTCAACCTCTCTTTGTTTAATATATTAAACATAGCACAATAAAGAACGATTGTTCAATATATTAAACAAAAATATTTTATTTGCTAAACATGATATACTGGTAATAACAGTAGATTAGACGAGGGGGAGAGCGTGTTGACGCATGTCGGAGAAAATATTAAAAGAATCCGAACCGAAAAAAAGATGACCATCTCAGATGTGGCGAATGAGCATGTATCCCGTGGCATGATCAGTTTAATTGAAAATGGGAAAACGCAGCCTTCCATTGAGCGGTTGCAGCATATTGCCCGGCAGCTGGGCGTCGAGATCTCAGAGCTAGTGGAGGAAGTACCGCGGAGCAAAATGAGACAGGTGCTTCATGATGCGCTTGCGCTGTACTATCAACCGGGGTGGGAAGGCGTGGCCAAGGCGCTTGAATTAATGAAGCCGGTTGTAGAAAACTATTCTTCAGGTTATGAAGCCGCAAGAATGAATGAGATGTATGCGAGAGGCTTGTACTATCTCTACGTACTTGCGGTGGAACAATATAACCGGCTAAATCCTAACAACTGGGAACCGTATGTAATGAAGGCGATTGAATTGTACGGGGAGCTGGAAATGGAGTGGCGAGCAGTCAGGTGCTATGCCTTTTTATCGGATATTGAATTTGATCAGGCTCGTTATCAAGAGGCGATCCAGATTATCGACCGAGCGCTCGAGAGGCTAACGGTGATGGACAGCGTCGAAACAAAGTCACTTTATGTCCAGTTGATTTCTCAGAAAGCAATGGCCTTTGTCTCCTTAGGACGGAACAAGGAAGCACATAAACAGTTGGATGAGGCAATTCAATTTACCCGGAAACATCTGGTGCTTGATCTTTATTACAATGTGCTCAATGCGAAAGCGTGGCTTTACTATGATGAACAGAAAATGGAAGCAGCTCGGGAGTATGTGGAAGACTGCCGTCTGTTTGTCCAGGCGGTCAAGAATGTCAGTTTGCAGTTTGAACATGAATTGACATTGATTTTTCTGGAAGAATTTTTTGAGAGTCATTATGAAAAGGCGATTTCCATAGCGGAACAGCTGGTGGCCAAGACGGAAGCTTCGAGCCACATGCAGGATGAGGTGAAGAAGGAATATCTCTTCGCTGTGAAGAATTTCCAAGCAAGGGCACTGACTCAGCTAGAACGGTATGAAGAAGCGCTGCAGCTGTTTACGGACAATCAAATTACGATAAACGAGCAGGTCCAGTTAAACCCGCTCGATTTCGAAATTCGTATTTTATCCAATAGCTATGAAGCACTTTGTCATGATCATCTGGGGAATAAAGACAAAGCGGTGGAACTGGCCAGATCGACAGTCGAGCAGCTGCATCATATGCCATATTCTTCTTTCTATTATTTTGCGAAAGAAGTGCTGATGGAGGTTACCAAATAACCAAAGGGGTGTATGGAATGAAATTTGTCATTCATTTTACAACAGGATCGGCATGGGAGCAGGGACAGCCGCATTGGAAACAAGGGCTTGTTCCTCATCGGGAATATGTAAGAGAAGCATTGGCGAGAGGGATTTTGATTGCGGGCGGTCCGTTTATGGATCATACAGGCGGTTTAATTATACTGGAAGTAGATAATATGGCTGAAGCACAGGATTTTGCAGACAATGATCCTGCTGTAATTGAAAAGAAATTTGAAGCGGCCATTTATCCTTGGGAGCCGCTTGAGGGGATTTTTAATCAACCCTCCTAATAGTTTGAATTTCACTTGACTAGTTGTCAGTTAACTTGCTATATTTTATATATAACCAAAAGGTTATATATTGGAGGCTTTGATATGACGGATATTTATCGGGCAATCGCAGACCCAACGCGCAGGAAAATACTCTCATTGTTGTCTCGCCATGAATATACGCAGTCGGAGCTAGTTGACCAATTTACCATTTCCCAACCCGCTGTGAAGAAGCATATCGCGATCTTACTAGAAGAAAATGTAGTGAGCGAGCGGAAGGAAGGACGGTTTCGGGTGTATCGGCTGAACGAGGAAGCCCTTTCGGATGGATACCAAAAGCTTCAGCTGGAAATCGGAAGTCTGTTGGAAGACAAATTATTGAAATTAAAAGCGTATGTGGAGGGGGAGCAAGATGGAGAAGACAATTGAATCGGTGAAACGGGAGATTTTTGTCAAGGCATCGCCTGACAAGGTGTGGAAAGCATTGACCGTTCCCAAAGAGCGGAATCGCTGGGAGACGCGAGAATGCGAGCTCGATGTTTGCGTGGGTGGCACGATGAGCCTTGATTATGGGTGGGGTGTCAGTTATGTTGGCACCATCAAGGAGCTTGTGGAATTTGAAAAAATCACGCTCGAGGATGCAGACGGTCATGTGACGATATGGACGATCACGCCACAAGAAGGGGGCTCTCTAGTTGGGATTGAATATATCGGCTCTTGGTGTGGAGATATTGAGATGATGGAAGCTGACAATATGGCCTTTGGCACGTATCAGTTCATGCGAAATCTAAAGAGTGTTTATGAGGAGGACACAGACTTACGGGGGCGTTTCTGGAAAAGCTGGATCGGTGTGCTGCATCGGACGAATCCAGGCGATCAGCCGGGAGCCAAAGTCGTTGTAGTTCGGCCGAATACACCGGCAGAAGGATTGGTGAAAGTCGGGGATGTCGTGACCCACGTCAATGGCACCGCAACAGCAACCTATGATGAGGTGGAAATTGCCATCTCTGAGGCGGAAGTCGGCGAACATATTTTACTACGAATGATTCGCGGCGGGGAACAAGTGGAAGTGGAGTTGTCTACTGTCGCATATGGACAAACGGCCGAATGATCGGTTGATGGATCGGAACAGGGAGACACTCCAATCCTGCGAAGTGGGGATAATGGGCAGCTGTGTGGTGATTGGACTGTGAAGAGAGGTAATAATATGCTTCTAAGTGGTAGCAGGGCTGTTCTGAGTGGGGGCAAGCGGTGATTAATTCATTTTAGCAGGTGATAGGACTGGATTAACCGGTGATAGGAGACTGGTCGAGTGAATCTCCTGCGGGCGTACCTAAAAGTCGTTTCTAGAAGTATGAATTGTAGTCAAATTGTGATCAATTCACTTTAGCCGGTGATAGAAGTAGTTTACCCGGTGATAGACTCATTTTAGGCGGTGATAGAGCTGGTTTACCCGGTGATAGAACTGTTTCAGCCGGTGATAGACACAAATAAAGCGGTGATAACCCAGTTTTACCCGTTGATTGATTACAAAGAGCTTTGAGACAACGACAAAAGATCCCGCCTGGCTATGTCCCAAACCAGGCGGGAAAGTCTTTTAGTTCATCAATTTTGGGCTACAGAGAGTTGTTCTCTCACACGCTTTGCGGCTGCCGTCATATTCGTCAGCGAAGCGACGGTTTCGGCGTGCTTTCTCGTTTTTAACCCGCAATCCGGGTTGACCCAGAACTGTTCAGGGGACAGAACCTCAAGTCCTTTTTCAATGATGGCGGCCATCTCGTCTACGGATGGGACGCGTGGACTGTGGATGTCATAGACGCCGAGCCCGATTCCTTTGTCGTAATGATAATCATTGAAGGCGTGAACGAGTTCACCGTGACTGCGTGATGTTTCAATTGAAATGACATCCGCATCCAATGCGCTGATGGAGTCAATGAATTGATTGAAATCACAATAGCACATATGGGTATGGATCTGCGTCGTTTCCTTGACTGACGCAGTCGCGATACGGAATGCTTTAACAGCCCAATCCAAGTAATTGTTCCATTCATTCCGCTTTAGCGGCAGGCCTTCGCGCAATGCGGGCTCGTCCACTTGAATCATCGTGATGCCGGCCGCTTCGAGCGCTTCCACTTCTTTACGAATTGCAAGAGCCAGCTGATTGGCGACAGTTTCCCAGCTCACGTCATCTCTGACAAATGACCAGTTGAGAATCGTCACTGGTCCTGTCAACATGCCTTTCATCGGCTTGTCCGTAAGCGATTGTGCATAGACGGATTCCTTCACGGTCATCGGTTCAACGAATGCGACATCGCCATAGATGATCGGCGGTTTCACGCAACGCGACCCATACGAGACGACCCATGCCTTTTCGGTAAATACAAATCCGTCCAATTTCTCTCCGAAGTACTCGACCATATCCGTCCGTTCGAACTCGCCGTGAACGAAAACATCCAGGCCGATCTCTTCCTGGATCCCAACCCACTCCCGTATGTTTTCATTAATAAATTCCTCATATTGCACATCTGTCAGCTCGCCTTTTCTCCACTTGGTCCGCGTCTTGCGCACTTCGGGCGTCTGCGGAAAGCTGCCGATCGTTGTCGTTGGCAGAAGGGGCAGTGAGAAAGCGGCTTGTTGGGCAATCCGGCGCTCTGCGTAAGGAAGATTACGGCTGCTGTCTCCATCGCCAAGTGCTCCTATTTCCGATTCCACATCCGCCCGGTTCCGCTCGGATAAATCAGCGAGACGTTTACATGCGGCGGCACTTTCTTCGATTTCGTCCCGTACAGAGGCACGTGATTCATTGATGCCTTTAGTGATTATCTGGATTTCGGACAGTTTCTCGTCAGCAAAGGCGAGTGCTCCCTGAAGTGCCTCTTCTAGCTGTGTTTCGGACTTTAGTGAGACGGGCACATGCTGCAAGTTGCAGGAAGGCTGGATGCAAAGTTTATCAGCTGATACGAATTGCAACAGCTCATCTGCTATATCCAATTTCGCTCCAAGATCTGCCCGCCAAATATTACGTCCGTCAACGAGGCCGGCTCCTAAAAATTTATCTGCCGGAAAGCCAAACGTCCGCAAGTTCTTCAAGTTTGCCTCTCCGCCATGCACAAAATCGAGACCGATGCCATCTACAGGAAGGGCGATTGTCTCCTCGTACCACTCAACGGCATCGAAATACGTTTGCAGCATGATTTTTACTTCCGGAACGGCTTTCTTTAGCTGGGAATAAATTTCTTGCACTGTCTTCATTTCATCGCGAGTAATGCTGGTAGATAAAATTGGTTCTTCAATTTGCACCCAATGCACGCCTTCTGCAGCAAGTTCCTTTACAATTTGCTCGTACAGCGGAAGCAACTGAAGAAGAAATGCCGGAATCTCGTGATCTTCATAACCTTTAGAGAGTTTTAAGAATGTATAGGGGCCAATCAAGACAGGCTTGCCGTTAATTCCGAAAACTTCCTTTGCTTCCCGATATGCGGATAGGGGCTTATTTTCCGTCAAGGTGAGTTTCCGCTGCCCATATTCCGGCACGATATAGTGATAGTTTGTATCAAACCACTTCGTCATTTCACAGGCGACCGCTTCTTTATTTCCTCTGGCCATCGAGAAGTAGGTTGTAAGCGGTACCTGGCCGCCTTGCCAGTTGTATCGATCAGGAACCATGCCGAACATGACGGCCGTATCAAGCACGCGATCGTAGAACGTGAAATCTCCAACGGGAATGACGTCAATGCCCGCCTCTTTTTGCTTTTGAAGGAAGGAAAGCCGCAGCTCCTTCATCGTTTGT